>JAXHNH010000011.1:0-813563 GCA_034520725.1 Gracilimonas sp.
AACATTCAAGTCAGAACTTTACATGCCAAATAGAACCTCCAAGCGTCTGAAAGACCTTGGAGCGTTCGGTGTATGAATAAGCTTCTTTCGCCATAACCCGCAACGCTTGGAGGTCTTGGCAGACGCTCCAAGGTTGCTCTTTCTTAGGCATAAAAAACGCCAAAGCAGCAAATACTTCGGCGTTGAATGTTCAATGTTCGATATTGAATGTTCTACTCCTCTTCAGGTAAATTAAAATCTACGTTGGTCCGGTAATCACCCAGCAGGTGTTCTGCAAAGTAATACCACATCATGCGCTGGAAGTAAGGATTGTAGGGGCCGAAGCCATGACGCTGACCAGGCAGGATCATCATATCGAATCGTTTTCCGGCTTTAATGAGTGCATCGGCAAGTCGGATGGTGTTGGCGGGATGGACGTTATTATCCATATCCCCGTGAACCAGCAGAAGGTGGCCTTTTAAATTCTCGGCCAGTTCGGCATTGGTTTCGATCGGGGCATCAAAAGTGATCTCTTCTTTTTCTACCTCAACACTGTCCTCATTCATTTCAGTGACCATTTTACGGTTTTCTGTCACACCGTTATGGACTTCACTCCACCAGATATTGTAAATATTGTTGTCATGATTACCGGCAGATGAAACAGCCACATCATAAAAGTCAGGATAGGTCAAAAGGGCTGCCGTACTCATGAATCCACCGCCTGAGTGCCCAAAGATCCCAACTCTGTTCTGGTCCACAAATGAATGTCTGGAGGCCAGTTGCTCGATCCCATACTTGTTATCAGCCAGTGGATAGTCTCTCATATCTCCATATCCGAAGTTATGGTAATACTTGGAGCGTATCGGGCTTCCTCCGCGCTGACCAAAGGCAACCACGACAAATCCAAGCTGAGATAAAGACTGATTCCTGCCCGTCGATCCTGTTACGGAAAAGCTGGTAGGGAATGGCTCTGTTTGTGGTCCCGGATATACGTATGAAATGATCGGATAGCTCTTGGTGGAATCGAAATCAAAGGGTTTCCACATCACTCCGTACAGATCAGTGGCTCCGTCTGCGGCCTTGATCTTGAATTCTTCAGGGGCTTGCCAGCCTATGTTCTCGGCCGGATTCATATTCACCTGCTGAAGCTGCAGGGTAACCTCACCGGAGGCGTTGCGGATCACAGTTGTTGTAGGCTGATCTACTTTAGAGTAGTTGTCTACAAAATAATTTTCTTTTTCGGATGCCGTTATACTGTGGTTGGCATCTTCCGGTGTGAGGTGTCTGAATCTTGAACCATCAAATCGAACAGAGTACAGATTTTCGTAGTATGGATTCTGTCCGGCTTCACGTCCGTAAGCAGAGAAATAGAGGGTTTTTGCTGTGGTATCAATTTTTGCAATATCTCCAACCGTATAATAACCTGAGGTGATCTCATTTTTCAGGTTGCCTTCACTGTCATATCGGTAAAGTTGTCCCCAACCGGTGCGTTCACTCCACCAAATGAATTCTTCCCCTTCATTGATGATAGCCAATTGCGCATATCGGGTGTTGAAATACGGTTTACTTTCCTCTGAGAACAGTACCTGAGTCTCGCCTGTGGAAGTGTTGGCTTTTAGCACATCGATCTTGCTCCAGGTCCGGTCTCTTCTCAAAATGTAAAGGTAATCTGATCTGTCAGTCTCAAAGATGCCGCCGCCATTGAAATATGCTCCACCAAGAGACTGGTCTTCCCATTTATCAGTGTCAAGGGTGACAGATGTTTCAGCTTCCGGATCAAAGACCTTGATCTCATCTACATAGACGTCTTCTTCACCGGGCATTGAGTATTTGTAGGTTTCAAGTGAAGGCCTGTCTCCGGAGGAATCAATGACCCAAAGGTCGCCCACTTTTCGCTTGTCCTGTCTTTTCACCCAGAATTTTTCAGAGTCTTCAAACCAGTTTACGTTTGCCTCAAGTCTCTTGCTGGATGTGGTATCACCGTCCTCATCCTGATAGCTGAACCATAGTTCGCCATCATTGGTAAGCTGAATTTCAGTACTGTCAGCATCATCGGCACGCATCACGTAGAGGTCGTGGTCTTTGGCAAAAGCTATCCATGTGCTGTCAGGGGAGTAGGTAGCCCAATTCTCATCCTCTTCCTCTTTCAGGGAATCTCCTTTGATGAGGTCATTCCCATTGAGGTTGTAGGTGAACTCGATACTGTCAACATGAAAGGTAAAGCGTTCTTTATCGGTGTCGTATTCAAAATCCTCAAGGTCCAGGTCTTTGGAATTAAATGGTCGATTGAAAATCTGGGCAAGCTTAGAGGCCATTTCTTCCTGATCGAACAGTGGCCGTTGAGAAGGTCGGGCTGCATCTACATAGTACCAGTTCTTGCCTTCGGTATTTTCAAAGGTATACCAGAATTGATCTGTATCATCGATCCAGCGCGGATAGACCGACGTGCTGCCGATCATTTTTTCCATTCTTTCACCGGTAAATCTTTCAGCTGCTTCAAAATTGGCTTGTTGAGCCATTGAAGTAAAACTTACTCCAGATATTAATATTAAGAGGGGGAGGAGAGCTTTTTTAGTATTTGTAAGCATGAGAGGGTATTAATTTATCGGTTGACTGAAGTAAAGAGTTTTTATTGTAAAAATTATATAATTGTGGAGCTTATATAAATTGATCTACCATAAAAAACGCCGAAGCAGAAAACTACTTCGGCGTTGAATGTTCAATGTTCGATATTGAATGTTCTACTCCTCTTCGGGAAGATTAAAATCAACGTTAGTTCGGTAATCACCCAACAGATGCTGCGAAAAGTAGTACCATTTCTGTCGCTCAAAGTAAGGCTGATATGGACCGAAACCATGCCGGCGACCCGGTAAGATCATCATATCAAATCGCTTTCCTGCTTTGATCAGGGCATCCGCCAAGCGAATCGTATTCGCAGGGTGCACGTTATTATCCATGGCACCATGAACAAGCAGTAAATGTCCTTTTAGATTTTCGGCAAGCTCGGCGTTGGTCTTGACCTCGCTTTCAAAAGTGATCACTTCTTTCTCTACCTCAACGCTGTCCTCACTCATTTCCTTTACGGTCTTTTTCACTTCCGTAACCCCGTGATGTGTTTCTCCCCACCAGGTATTGTAGATGTTGTTATCATGATTTCCTGCGGAAGAAACGGCAGCCGTATAGAAATCTGGGTAGTAAAGCAGGGCAGCCGTACTCATGAATCCACCTCCGGAATGACCGAAGATCCCGACTTTGTCAATATTGATGAAGGGATGACGGGCAGCCAGTTGCTCGATACCATACTTGTTATCAGCAAGAGGGTAGTTTCTTAAATTGTCGTAGCCGTATGTGTGATAATATCTGGATCGCATTGGGCTACCGCCACGGTTCCCGAATGCCACTACGACAAAACCCAACTGGGCAAGAGCCTGATTTCGTCCGGTATATCCCTTGAAGGGAAAAGCTGGTTGGGAACGGCTCAGTCTGAGGCCCAGGATATACATATGAAATGATGGGGTAGCTCTTGGTAGAATCGAAATCAAATGGTTTCCACATCACTCCGTAAATATCTGTGACTCCATCAGCAGCTTTGACCGTGAACTCTTCTGGTGCTTCCCAGCCGATCTGCTCGGCAGCTGTCATACTCACTTCCTGAAGGGTCAGGCGAATGCGCCCGTTTTCATCACGGAGAACAGTACGTGTTGGTTGGTCGACCCGTGAAATGTTATCTACAAAAAAGTTGTCTTCGTCTGACTCTGAGATCCAGTGATTGGCATTCTCAGGCGTCAGGTGTTTAAAGTCAGAACCGTCAAATCTGACGCTGTAAAGGTTGCTGTGGTACGGATTGTCACCGTCTCGGCCAAAGGCTTCAAAGAAGATCTTCTTGCCGGCGGTATCCACTTTCACCACATCACCGACTACAAAATTACCATCAGTGATCTGATTCATCAGGTTGCCTTCGCTGTCATATCTGTAAAGCTGTCCCCATCCGGTTCTCTCACTCCACCAAAGGTATTCATCGCCATCATTCATGATGCCCAGATACTGATAGCTCCAATTAAAGTATGGCTTACTGGTCTCGCTCATGAGTACTTCGGTCTTGCCGGTCTCGGTATCACCGATCAGGATATCAAGCATATCAGACGTTCTGTTTTCTCGGTAGATGTAGAGCTTATCAGAGCTGTTAGGCCTGTAATCACCGGTTTGATGACCACCATAATTGGCTCTGAGATCCTGATCTTCCCATTTGTCAGTATCCATGCGAACCTTATTTCGGCTGTCAATATCAAAAACCTCAACATGGGCGATGCCGATCTCATCTTCGCCGGGCATACCGTATTTGTAAGTTTCCAGCTCAGGTCTTTCACCCAGTGAATTGATCACCCAAAGTTCCTCTACCTCACGCATGTCAGATCGGGTTACATATAATTTGGTCTCATCATCAAAAAATCGTGCATTCGTTCTGAGTCTCTCATTGCTGGTGGTGTCACCCTCATCAGCCTGATAACTGAACCATCGCTCACCGTCTTTTGAAAGCTGAATCTCAGTGCTGTCCTTATCATCAGATCGCATTACATACAGGTTGTGATCTTTGGCAAAAGCGATCCAGGTACTGTCAGGAGAGTAAGTAGCCCAATCTTCATCCTCTTCCTCTTTCAGGGAATCACCTTTGATGAGGTCATTTCCATTCAGGTTGTAGGTGAACTCAATACTGTCTACATGAAAAGTGAAGCGTTCTTTGTCGGTGTCGTACTCAAAGTCCTTTAGGTCAAGGTCTTTAGAGTTGAAGGGACGCTCAAAAATAAGTGTGAGCTGAGAAGCCATATTTTCCTGATCAAACAGGAGTCGCTGTGAGGCTCGTTCGGCATTTACGAAATACCAGTTCTTGCCGTCAGAGTTTTCGTAGGGATACCAAAAATTATTGGTGTCTTCTATCCAGCGTGGATAAACGGAGGTATTACCGATAAGTTTTTCCATTTTATCGCCGGTAAAACGCTCAGCAGCTTCAAAATTTGCCTTTTGAGCAAAGGTTGAAATATTAGCGGTGAAAGTAAGGATCAGTGCAAAGAAAAACCCTTTGGTCAATTTTGATGAATTCATAGTCGGTTGAATAAGATTTTGATTACAGGTTTCAAATAAACGGCATATTATTGTAAAACACTTGTAAACCTTCTGCCAGATTGTATTAGATGGTGCTTATAAAAGATTGATCTGATCCTATCAAGCTTACTCAATGATCTCGAGCTATCTTTTCAGGTTCTTCTAATCCGATCAGAGAATAGTTTTGGTGAGATGTGCTCACAATAACTGTCCCAACTCCATAGGACTCATGTCTGACTTCAGTCTCAATGATATTATCCAGGTCAATATTTCTGGAAAATTTTCCATCCGCAATGGTGAGCATGTTTTGACTGATCCTGTATGAGATACTGCGCCGTTTAATTTCAGTTTTCCAGAGCAAATATAAGCCGATCAGCAGAGGGGATAGAAGAATTCCGATGGCATAATTCCTGAAAAAAGCTTTCGGGGAAGGAGTTAGAACGATGGGACGGTCTCGGTTTAGCATGACAGATTTTACGGATTTTATACTCAGAATATCGGGCCGAAGTTTGTATATTTTAGGCTTAAAACGTAGTTATAGTTAATGAAATTCATACACTCTTGAAAATCTGGAAATACGTTGTAGCCGTTTGGATGACTATCGTCATTTCAGCCGGTTTTCTGATTTACATTCCTGAGATCCCAATTTTAGAACAAACGGCGCGGAATATCTTCTTTCATGTCCCCATGTGGATGACCATGTTTACTCTGTTTTTGATCAGCTTCTGGTACAGCATTAAATACCTGAATGAACCTGATCCTGATTTTGATATCAAAGCCTCATCAGCGGCAACGGTGGGGGTGGCGTTTGGGATTTGTGGGCTTCTAACCGGCTCATTGTGGGCACGTTTTACCTGGGGTAGCTGGTGGACCTTTGCTGAACCCAAGATGAATCTGGCCGCACTCGCACTGATGATATACGTGGCTTATTTTATGCTGCGTTCCGCTTTTGATGACCGCGAGAAGAGGGCTAAGCTTGCAGCGGTTTATAATATCTTTGCGGTCACCACCATACCGTTTTTGTTATATGTGGTTCCAAGGCAGTTGACAAGTTTGCATCCCGGCGCAGACGGTAACCCTGCTTTCAGTGAGATTACAGCAGATGAATTAAGGTTTATTCTGTATCCGGCCTTTATCGGATTTATAGCACTGGGTATCTGGATATATGATATTCTTCATCGTTATAACAGGGTAAAACTTGAGCTGGAGAATTCGTAATTTCAAAGAATTGAAAGTGGATCGATCAATTGATTTGATTCAGAAATAACCCATAATTTATGCAAGAAGATTCAGTAGCTCTCGTTGACACCCTCACAGAGGCATACTCTGATCAGTGGGCCGGAGCCGCATCAGGTGAAGAAACAAACGCATTTATACAGTTTATGAGCTCTAACGATCTTATTTTTGTTGTACTCGGAGTCAGCCTCATTATTTGGCTTGTGCTCATCTTTTTTCTTTTCAGAGTTGATAGGAAAGTGAGCAAACTCGAACAGGAAATTCAAACCAGTAAAAAATCATGAAACCAAAGCTGATCATTGGAATTATTGCCATCGTTGGTTTTACATCACTGTTGATGTACAACTTTGGGGAAAGTATAAGTACCTACACGACATTTGAGGGAGCCGGTGAACGCTCTACAGCTCATATTCCCGGAACCTGGGATGAAGAAAAAGGTGCTGAATTTTCTCTGGAAACCAAACGCTTCACGTTCTTTATGAAGGATGAGGATGGAGTTTCCAGGAAAGTGGTCTATTCAAAACCCAAACCGAATAACTTCGAACAGGCCGATCAGCTTGTTGTAATTGGAGAAATGAGGGGAAATACTTTTTATGCAAATGAGATGCTAATGAAGTGCCCTTCAAAATATAATGATGCAGATCCCGGTCAGTTCACTGAAGCCGTGGAAGGATAATATCCGTATCTGGCCGTCATAAACGGTCAGTATTTGCTCAATCAAATTCATTAAGAGCTACTTACTTAAAAAATATCATACTCATCCATGCTTGGAACCCTTGGTAAACTGTTATTATCAGCCTCTTTCATTACTTCGATCGGGGCGATGGTTTTCTATTTTATTTCTGCCAACAAAGATGAAAACCGCACCCTGAGGATCGGTAACTGGCTCTTTGCCGCCAAAACTACCTTTTTGGTGATCGCTTCCGGGATCCTTATTTATCTGATCTTTCAGCATCAGTTCCAGTACTATTATGTATTCAACTATACCAGTCTGGATCTGACTTCCCGTTATCTGTTCTCAGCATTTTATGGAGGTCAGGAGGGAAGCTTCATGCTCTGGATTCTCTTTTCGGCTTTCTTTGGTTTTGGACTTATGAAATGGACCAGAGCGCCTTATAAAGCACCTGTTCTTTTCTTTCTGACTTTGACTCAGGTGTTTCTGCTCTCCATGCTTCTTGGATGGGATATTTTTGGATTGAAGCTGGGTGCATCACCATTCCGAACCATTGCAGAGGAAATGCCTAACGCCCCGTTTTTACAGGCTAATCCTGATTTTGTACCAAACGATGGAAGCGGACTTAATGACCTTCTGAAAAGTCCATGGATGATGATCCACCCTCCGGTGCTTTTCATCGGTTTTGCTATGATGACTATCCCTTACTGTTTTGCCATGGCGGCCCTCTGGAAACAGCAATATCATAAATGGATCGGTCCTGCACTGCCATGGACATTAAGTGCGAACGTGGCGTTGCTCACGGCTATCTTTCTTGGTGGTTATTGGGCATATGTGACCCTTTCATTCGGTGGTTATTGGGCCTGGGATCCCGTTGAAAATGCTTCCTTGGTACCATGGCTGATCGGAACGGCCGGTATTCATACCATGATCATTCAGCGTAAGAGTGCCATTGCCCAGAAATCATCCATACTATTTGCCATTCTTGCCTATGTAGCGGTGGTATATGAAACATTTTTGACCCGCTCCGGAATTTTAGGGAGCTCATCCGTTCACAGTTTTGTGGATCTGGGGCTTTATAATCAGCTGTTGGCGTTCATGCTGGTTGTAACTCTTGTGGGACTTGGATTGTTCTTCTGGCGATACAGAGAACTTCCATCACCAGATAAAGAATCCAAAATATTGAGCCGGGAGTTCATGACCGTCACCGGTGCCATGATGTTACTGATCCTCGGTTTGGTGATCATTTTGGGAACCAGTTCTCCAATTTTAGGTCTTTTATTTGTTGAAAACCCAACCCCGCCTGAGATTTCCTTCTATAACACCTGGAGCATGCCGATCGTGATGATCATGGCCTTGTTGACCGTTTTGGGGCAATATCTTTTCTGGAATAAATACGATGCAGAATCACTGGCATCAGCCCTCATTAATCCACTCTTAGTTACAAGTGCGGTTACCATAATGAGTGTGATACTTGGTGATGTCAGGGACTTATACTATATGGTCTACCTGTTTTGTGGCTTCTTTGCCATTATTGGTAACGCATGGATCATGGCCAAGCTGACCATCAGGAATCCAAAAGTTATTGGTGGTTCACTAACTCATGTGGGCTTTGGACTTCTGCTGGTGGGAATTCTGGCTTCTTCAGCCTACAACGAACCTTTAGTTGATCAGAAAACTGCGAACTACAATACGGCTGTTGAAAGAGGTGAGGTAACGGATGAGCAGGGATTCAAAGTCACCCAGAAAGAAGAAATGCTGCTTCTGAATTTGGATGAACCTGTACTGATCGATAACCGATACATGGTCACCTACGAAGGGTACGATTTGGATAACTCCGTTCGCAGGGGACAGCAGACCTACAAGATCCGTTTTGAGCCAATTGATGGCGGCAAACCATTTTATATGAATCCTGAGGTGTATCCAATGCTTACATCCAGTACTCAGGAGAACATCCAGTGGTCTGTGGATCCGGATGTACGCACGGGACTGACGAGTGATATTTATCTGTATGTAGGCGGAAGTTCGTATGTGGAGCAACAAAACAAGTGGGTAAGAAAGAATGCTGATATGATGCAGAATGTCGCATCGCAGGATACTTTGGGAACTCGGGAAGATTCTGTGAATGTACAATCTTTCAATATGAATCCGGGTCAATCGATCGATGTCGGTAATTATACCATCCGGTTCGTGAATTACATCCAAACGGACAGTACGGAATTGCCACCAAACACTACTATTGGTGTAAGGGCAGAAGTTGAACTTATTCACCCGGCAAGCAGCAGAGTGATCACTCTTGATCCACTCTTTGCGGTTTACAGTGAGAACGGGCAAAGTTACATTTACTCTCCACCGGCATTTGCCTCAGAATTCGATCTCGAGTTCCAGTTTACACAGATAAATCCACAGGAAAATAATATCGAGCTTACGGTTACAGGTCTTGAGGAAGAGTATGAACCGGAATGGGTGCTTGTTGTGGCCGATGAAAAGCCATTTATATCGGTGGTTTGGGCTGGGACATTTATACTGATGATTGGATTTAGCATCTCAATTTTCCGACATTGGGGTCGTGAGAAAGAAAAGAATTCGGATTAGCCCAATGCTACACAGATTATTGAACGGCTTTAAATACATACTGACAGTCAGTTCAATATTCATGCTTCTTGCAATTGTTGAACCGGGACTCAAGGCGCAGGATCAGAAAAAGATCACACCCGGAGGTGCTTTTCTCAGATCTATGGTGGTACCCGGATGGGGGCATCGATACGTTGATGATACTAACTGGAACAGGGGTAAATATCACCTGGCCGGTGAAGCTGTTTTGATACTTTCTTATATAGGAATAAACGTTCGCGCCAATAATCTTGAAACCGATTTCAGAACACTGGCTCAAAGCAGGTCTGGTGCTAACCTGTCTGATAAAGACAGAGATTACCTCATTGCCTTAGGTAACTACGACAGTCTTAATGATTACAATGAGGCTCAACTCCGGTCAAGAAGATGGAATGCACTCTTTCCGGAAAGCCCTGAGTATCAATGGACATGGGAGAGTACTGAGGACAGACTTCAATATCAGAATACCCGCGAAAAAGTGGACAAGACCCGGAATCAGCTTCCAACCCTCGTGGTACTGATGATTGGTAACCGCATCACCAGTGGGATCAGTGCTTATTTAAGAGCTCAAAATAAATTGCAGAACTTTCCGGAAGCCGGATTAACCTATGTGGATGAGCCGGGATATCAGGGTGTGGCGGCAAAACTCAGATTTAATTTCTGACCTTTCTATTTTGTTATTTTTTCGGATAGTTATTATTTGAAAAATAGCTCGTATTACCTTGAAAAACGCTTCCAAAAAGGGTAATCTGACAAAAATTACTAATCAAAAAAAATAAAAAGAATGGATGTTAAAAAAGTAGCCGTTATTGGCGGTGGTACTATGGGAAATGGAATCGCTCATATCTTTGCAATGAGTGGGATCCCGGTCAACCTGATCGAAACCAAACAGGAGTTTGCTGACCGCGCTGTTTCAACCATCGAGAAAAATCTTGACCGAATGGTCAAGAAGGAAAAGATCGATGAGGACAAGAAGAAGGATACGCTCGGCAGCATTACGGTATTTCTTGATGTAAGTAAAGGCGTAAAGGATGTTGATCTTGTTGTGGAAGCTGTGCCTGAAAACCTCGATATCAAACGCTCTGTCTGGGAACAGGTTGATGCGGCTGCTCCTGATCATGCCATTCTTGGATCCAATACTTCTTCTATTTCAATTACCAAACTGGCTGCTATTACAAGCCGGCCTGAGAAGTTCATTGGAATGCATTTCTTTAATCCGGTTCCGGTCATGAAACTGGTTGAGATTGTTCGTGGGCTTGAAACAAACGACGAGACCTACAAGATCGTTGAAGAGATTTCTAAAAAACTGAACAAAGTTCCCGTTCCGGTTAATGATGCTCCAGGATTTGTAAGTAATCGCGTACTGATGCCAATGATCAACGAAGCTATCTTTTGTGTGGGAGAGGGCGTGGCTACTGCAAAAAACATTGATGAGGTTATGAAGCTTGGAATGGCTCATCCAATGGGACCACTACGACTGGCTGATTTCATTGGCCTGGATGTTTGCCTCGATATTCTGAGTGTGCTATATGAAGGATTTAAAGATCCCAAATATCGTCCGGCTCCATTGCTAGTAAAAATGGTTGATGCCGGTAAGCTCGGTAACAAGACCGGCGAAGGCTTTTACAAATATGACTAATAAAAAAGGGATCGACAAAAGTTGATCCCTTTTTCTTTAAAGAAAATAATTTAAGCAGCCAGCGAATTCTTCAGGATCTTGTTTGATGTAAAGATCACTTTGTTGGCTTTTAACAGCAGGTCGTTCAGTTTTCTTTTTACAATTTCCTGTACATCGCTCAGGCTTTCCTGCTCAATTAGTTGATATTGAAAGTATGATATCAGATTTATGGCGGATAGGTAACGTCCATTTTCATCTCCATCAATTTCAACGTGCCAGCGGGTGATAATGTCATCATCGGCAAGCAAACTGTTAACGTCTTTACTGATTGATTCCATCCATTTACTTGCTTCATCGATCCTGTAGTTACCTGATTTATCAGGATCCTCACGCTGACAGGTGTCAATATTGAACAACCACATCATCTCAACATCAATGGTTGGCATGACCGTAGATTCAGTAAAGGGTTCAATTTTTAGAAAGGGATGGCTTTCCATACCTTCTAGTCCTTTGGCCATGGATGTTTCACGGAAACTATCCCAGTCAAAGTTAATGGAAAGAGAATCGATGTAGTCTGAAGCTTCTTGCAAAGAGATGTTTAATTCCAATCCCGTTGCATAGATCTTGTTATCTTTCCATGTCCTGAATATGTTCGTTGAGATACCCCGTTTGCCCAATTGTGATTCTACAGTGTTAACAATAGAATTAAAGATTGGATATTGCATGAAATTTTTTCTCCCAACATTTTTAAATGAACTATTACGAATTAATATATCTAAAACAGTCCCTCAAAAACAAGTTGACTGGAGCTGTCATAACAAATGCAGTGAGCCCTCATAAGAATTATATTGAGTTTTTTGTGGACGGTGAAGCTGACCAATTCAGGCTCTGTTATAGTTCTGCACCTGGGAATATCGCTTTGTTTACAGATTCCTATAGGGGCGCAAAGAAAAGCAACACCATAAATTTTTTCGAGGATATTTATGGTATAAAGATTGAAGACATATCAATTCCGCCAACGGATCGCTGGTTCTATATTCATTTTGAAAATGGGTTTCGACTTTCATTTCGCCTGTTCAGCAATAGGGCCAATGTGTTCCTCTCTAAGGATAATATCATAAAGGAAGTGTATAAGGAATATGATGAAGTTGGCGATGAAGCTCCCGCTCCTCAAAAACTCGATCTTTTTCACATTGATGGGGATGTCTCAAAAAAGAGTACAAAGAATAAACTGGTTGCTTTAAATCCGATGCTGCCCCGGCAAAATCTCAAAGAGTTGATCAGCGAATACGATCTGGATTCCGCTGACCTGCCTGAGCTGGAATCGTTCGTGCGTAAAATGACTGAAGAAATGGAGCAATGCCCCAGCTTCCGGTTATTGGAAAATGGGGAAACCACTTTACTATCTGAAGAAATGTTACCCGTTAAAACTGAAATGGTATTTGATGATGTTAATCATCTTATCCTTGACAGATATAAAAACTATTCTAGAAATCAGCGGCTTAAACAACGTAAATCATCACTGGTAAAAGGGCTGAAAACAAAGATCAAACGCAGTACTTCCGGATTAAAAAACCTGTATCAGGCAGATAAGGGATTGGAAAGGTCTGAAAAGTATGAGCAGTGGGGGCACATTCTGATGGCGAACGCCCATCTTGGATCGGTAAATAATAAAGAACTGGAGGTTGAAGATCTGTATAACGAAGGTGAAAGGGTGAAGATCCCATTAAAGCGAGACCTTGATATTGCAGAGAATGCTCAGCGATATTACAAGAAATCAGCCAGTGCGGAACGTTCTTATAAAGAAGCGGTAGAACGTATTCCGAAAATGGAGAAAGAAAAAGAAAAGGCTGAAAGGTTACTGGAACAGGCTCAGTCGATCAACAATTTCTGGGAATTTCAGGACTGGGAAAAGGAACATGAAGATGAGCTTCAGGAATACAGAACTACTGACGGAAATAATTCTAATACAGAACAACTCCCTTTCCACACTCTGGAGATAAAGGGTTATCCGATTTGGATAGGAAAGAATGCAAAAAGTAACGACAAACTGATGCAAATGGCGCACAAAGAAGATGTATGGATGCACGCCCGTAAAGTAGCCGGTTCACACCTGATCATCAGAATGGGAAACGATAAGGGTATGCCACCCAAGGATGTGCAATTGGAAGCTGCTTCGTATGCGGCATATAATTCAAAGGCCAAAGGAACTAAGCTGGCACCGGTCATCATTACAAAGAAAAAGTATGTAAGAAAAATCAAAGGGTCACCACCGGGAGTAGTTTTGGTGGATAAAGAAGATGTTGAAATGGTAGAGCCCAGAAAGCCTGAGGTAACATGAGGAACCGCTTAAATTTCTTTGATCAAAGTATTTATATAACCGGTTTTATGGCTTCAGGAAAAAGTACCCTGGCAAAAGCACTTTCTAAAGAACTGGGTATGGATCATAAAGATCTGGATGAGGAGATCGAGAAAAAAGAAGGCAAAACCATTCAGGTAATGTTTGATGAGAATGGGGAGTCTTACTTCAGGGATAAGGAAAGGGAATGCCTGATCGACCTGACCCACAATTTCAACGGGATAGTCTCTCTTGGGGGTGGCGCCCTTCAGGACCAGATGATCGTGGATCATTTGAAAGTAAATGGCTTGTTGTTGTGTGTGGAATCTCCCTTTAACGAAATTGTGGAACGAGTAAAAAGCAGTTCAGAACGTCCCATTTTATACGATGAGGAAGGCGAAATTAAATCTGATGGCACTCTTAAAACAGAATTGAAAGCCTTATATTCAAACAGACTCAATTTCTATGATCAGGCACAAATTAAAATAGATTCTTCCAAATTTGGGTCAAAGGACGAAATGATAAAGGCGGTAATAGAAAAAATTAAAAGGCATGTTTGACACATTACAAGTTGGAACCTCTACAGCCAGTAACTATGATCTTTATTTTGGTAATGATCTGAGAAACGGATTCACTGAGTTTGTCAAAAATTACACTTCTGATAAAGCCTTTGCCCTGGTTGATGCCTTTGTTCTGGAACATCATAGAAAGCACTTTGAAGCACCGCTTAAAGAACAATTTTCTGATCTGAAGATCTTTGAGATCCCAAGGGGTGAACAGGCGAAAAGCATGAGGATCTATCAAAAAGTGATGGATTTTCTGCTTGAGAGCTCAGTTGGCAGGGGAACACCGGTTTTTGCAATAGGTGGAGGTGTGACCGGCGACCTTGCCGGATTTGTAGCTGCGACTGCTCTGAGAGGTGTTCCGCTGGTGCACATACCCACTACACTGTTGGCTATGGTTGACAGCTCAATAGGTGGAAAGACAGGTGTAAATCACGAGACCGGTAAAAATCTGATCGGTAGTTTTTATCAACCGGATGCCGTTTTTGCAGATGTTAAATACCTTGAGACCCTTCCCCAAAAAGAATGGGTGAATGGCATGAGTGAGATCCTTAAATATGGGATGATTCACAGTCCTGATATCATCAGTCAGCTTAAAGAACTGACCGGAAATGAATTCGATATGAATGGAGAGAACTGGCTGGATCTGATCAGGCAAAGCGCACAGATAAAAGTGGATATTGTTTCTGAAGATGTACTTGAAGCCGGAAAGCGAGCCTTCCTGAATTTTGGCCACACTTATGGTCATGTTCTCGAAAACCTTGGTAACTACAAGACCTACTCACATGGGCAGGCAGTATATGCCGGTATGATAGGGGCAACGTATGCATCCAATAAACTGGGAAGTAACATTGAACTATCAAATTTATTGGAGTTCCGTTCGTTGTACGATTTTGATCTGCACGATATATCTCAGGATCCCACGGAATTAGTTGAACTGATGAAGCACGATAAGAAAGTGAAGGACGGCACGCTTCGGTTAGTTTTACTCAAAGATATGGGGAAACCATATCTGTACAATGTCGCGGAAACGGATTTCGTGGAAGATAGCTGGCAACAGACTTTAAAGATATTTTTATAGTGGCTTATATACGCTGGATATACAAATCATGGAATGTATTTTGGACCTTCGTTGGGGTTGTGGTACTTACTGTATCCATTCTTATTGGTTTGGCTTTTGGCGCTCTGCAGTTAAGTCCGGTTCAAAATCGTATTGCTGATGAAATTGAAGGACAATTCAACCAAAGGTTTGAGGGAGTTTTAAACATTGGAAAGGTGGATGGTTTACTTCCTTTTAACATGAATCTTAAGGATGTAACTATCTATCCCAATGATTCAACCTACACCGGTGTTGTCACAACCGGTAATATCTCTGCCGGTATCGATATTTGGTCTATTTTACAGGACAGGCTAATCATCAACAAATTGATTGTTAATGAACCCATGGTATTTCTAGATCAAATTGAAGGGTCAAATTTCACCTTGTCAGAAGCACTCAGAAAGCGTGTGACAGCAGAACAGGATGTGACCAAAGACAGTTTAGCCGTTCCTTTACAGCCCACTGATTTTCAGGTTATCATACCATCTTTTATTCTTTCAAACGGAATCGTGGTTTTTAATAAGGCAGCTAATCAAAATAACAAAAACATACCTGACAGCTTGCTGATATCCGATCTGCAAATGGATATGTTCTTCGAATTTACGGAAGAACAGCGGTTTATTGATTTCAATTCAGTGCGATTCAGAACCGATGAGCCGGATCTGTCAACCGTGGAATTTTACGGCCAGATTTTTAATGATGATCAGTTCTTTGAATTGAATTCTTTCAACATCACGACTGAGCATTCCAGTCTAAGTTTTAGCATGGAAGCAGACGGACTAAATGCACTTCGTGGACAATTCATGGATCAGCTTGAAACCTCACAACTGACCCTGAATCTGGATCAGCTTATGCTTGGTCCCCCCGATATTCGTCGTTTTTATCCGGAACTGCCGGAGACTGAGAATTACCTTCAGGCTTCTTTGCAAGGTGAGGGTATGCTAAGTGAGATGATTTTTAATAACGGGGAACTCATATTCGGCAACAGTTACATGAACTTTAACGGGCGATTGAGTTCTATTTCTGAACCTCAGGATCTTAGCTACTTGATTGAGCTTGAGTCGTTGATTCTTGCAGAATCCGAAATTCAGCTTATTTCACAGAACTTGTCAGAACAACAGACTGATGCACTCATAAATAGCAGATATGAAGGAATTTTTGAGGGGAACAGGGATTCAACAAATACTGAACTGCTGGCTGAGGGTAACAGGGGTTCCATAGGTTTGAATGGAACACTTAAGTATGGAGCAGAGCTAGGAATTGATCTTGGTATAGAGACGGATTCCCTGAATATCGGCAATCTTTTAGATCTGAGAATACAACGAACCAATTTGTCTCTCAGTGGACGTCTAAGAAGCACGTCGCTTGACCCGCTTACAGCTAGTGGCGGATTGTTTATAGAATCAATTGAACCTCAAAGTGAGCTGCCTACCCAAAACGATCTTTATGCTCTTGTGAACTGGAGTAATGGTATTATTGAACCTGAATTCCGGGGCAATTTCGGAGGAGCACGAACCCGATTCAACGGTAGAATAAATATTCAGAACGAGGAACCTGAAATATATTTGAAAGGAATTGCCAATAACCTTCCTGTTAAGGAACTGGTAAAAGTGGATAGAATGAGTCCGGTAGAATCTGATATCGAGTTTGAAATTGATGTTATCGGAAATGACCTGCAAAACCTGTTTGGAAAATTTACGCTGGATATTCTCGAATCACGAACTCCCGAAGATACGCTTGGCCGTCATCAGGTATATCTTGATTTAAATTCACCTGCCGAGAAACAAAGGGTACTGCGTTTTACATCTACGGCTTTTGATGCAACTGTTGCGGGTGAGTTCAACATAGAAAGTGTTATTAATCTGGCCAAACAGTGGGGCAGATACCTAAGCAATCAGATAAATCAGGAGATACTTTTTAATGAGGCTGTTGAAACGGAAATGGTTTCTGTTATAAGTAATCAAAACCTGGAAATGGAAGGACGTGTCAAAAATCCCGGTCTTTTAAATTTTTACTTCAGTGGTTTACCCCAGATCACATCTGCTGCTCGCTTTAATTCCACTTTTAACGTGAATTCGCAACAACTGTTATTCACAACTTCTATCAGTGATCAAGAGATCACAGTTAATGAAATGAATGCCGATACGCTTGAGTTGCAGATGACCGGTGGTTTCAGATATGGTTCACAATTAAAAGATTTTTCAAACTTGCAGCTTCAATCCACAGCCAGGCGAGTGGATCTTGGTTTTATTGAAGGACAAGGATTCGTGTTCAATGCAAATATGAATAGAGATTCTCTGAATCTAAACAGTTCGATGGCAAGATTGTCTGACAATGCTACCTTTGATTTTAAGGGAAGAGGACGAATTTTGGATCAGGCTTTTGAGCTAAAGATCGATACACTGAATTTAGGTACCGATTCTTACACATGGCAAAATGAGGGGATACCCACTATAGTATACAACTCCAACGAAGCACTGGACCTGAGAGAATTCGTGTTTGAAAATCAACAACAGTTTCTGCAGATAAATGGAACCTACAGTACAAATCCGGAAGATTCTGTCAGATATAGTATTGAAGATCTGAATCTTGATGAAATCTCTGCTTTGATCGGGAAAAGGCTGACATTTGGCGGGATTTTAAATGGTGAATTCACAACCCGTACGCTAACAACCGTTCCGACAGTTCAGGGAAATCTGGATGTGGAAGCACTTGAATTTGGGGAACAGCTGGTTGGGGATATGATCCTGAACAGTAATTATAACTCGGAACTTGACAGGTTTGATACCAACATCACAGTATCCACAGATTCGTCTAAGTATCCGCAATATTATGAGAATACAAGTTACAAGGGACAGGAATTCAATATCAACGGGTATATTCTTGCACCAAGAGAAGGTGATTTCCCTGAAGTAGATTCACTCTATAATTTTGATGTAAACTTCAGAAATATTGATTTGTGGATATTACCTATTATTGCACCTAAGGTATTTATTGAAGGGTCAGGTCTTGCAAGTGGATCCGGTAAATTATGGGGTAATACCGAAACCTACGATTTCAACGCAGATTTTATGGTCGGAACCGGGGATGCAGCTTATTTACGTCCCCGTTTTCTTGATACTTATTATTATGCACAAGGCGGTATCAACTTCACCAGAGACAATGGTTTGACGTTTAAAGATATTTATTTGATCGATCCATCAGGAGGTAGTGCCATTCTCAGCGGTGGTTATGATTTTAATGATTTTGCCCCGATCGACAGTATGAACATCCGTCTGGAAATGGATGAATTCCAGTTTCTGAATAGTGAATTTGATCAAACTGTAGCTTTCTTTGGCGATGCCTACGGTTCAGGTACGGTGACCATCACAGGTACTAACTTTGAGCCGGTCCTCAGAACTGAACAGCCGCTTCAGATCACCGATTTTTCCGAAATTTCCATTCCATTACTGGAAGAAACTGAGTTAAGCGAAGGCAACCGTTTTATCCGGTTTGTGGATTCTTTTGATGATGGAGCCCAGAGTCAATCCACCTTTAATAACAGAAATGGTCAATCAGCTAATGGGCAGGATTCTGAAGAAGAGGTAGACCTGTCGTTTACTGAACGTTTTACGATGGATCTTCAATTTGTAGCTAACGAACCCATGACCGTTCGACTGATATTTGATCCGGTTACCGGTGATATCGTGACTGCAGAAGGAACAGGACGTATCAGAATACTTTTGGAAGATGAGACAGTTTCCATGTTTGGTCGTTTTGATATACAGGGTGGGCGATACCAGCTCGTAAGTGGTGATATTTTTACCCGCCGGTTTGACCTGGAATCAGGTGGGAGTATTGTTTGGGAAGGGGATCCCGCAAACGCCAGACTTAATTTGAATGCTATTTACAGTGCACGGCCTGATATCAATACACTTAGTCCTTCCGGCAGCATTGACCTCGAAAATTCACAACGCGTGCCGGTAGAACTGGTACTGAATATTGGGGGAACCATTACAAGTATAGAAAATAATTTCTTTTTCAGGCTTCCCAACACATTTGAATCTCAGCAGAGTTCAACCTTATCTACTCAGCTTGCCTCCATCAACCGGGATGAAGACCTGAAACTGCTTCAGGCAGCCAACTTCATGCTTATGGGGAATTTTATACCGGTATCGTCCGGCGGGCAAGCCCAAAGCAACTTGTTTGGAGAAAACCTGTCTGGCAGTGCGGCCGTGTTGAATCCACTATTAACAAGTCAGGTGATAAACCCCTTGCTCTCAAGTCAGATAAATTCGTTATTGAACAGTGATTTGAGTAGTTTAGATGTAGATTTTAACTTAAATAATTATAATCAGGTTGACCTTGGAGTTGCATTGAGGCTCTACAACGATAAACTGATTCTTAGACGCGAAGGACAAATAACAGGACGACAATCCAACATCGGTGATTTGGGTGCTACGTACAGGATCAACCGTACATTTGCAGTCACTGCATTTCACCGTCAGTCTCTCACCTTTGGAACTCCAACCAGTACCGAACAGACACAACAGTCTCAGGATATTAATGGTGTAGGTCTTGAAGCTAAGGTTAGCTTTAACTCCTGGGACGAATTTTTTAAACGATTATTCTCTCCATTCAGGAAATTGTTCGGGATCGGAAACAATAACGACAATCAAGAAGTAACTGAAAATAGTGGGACAGACGGTCCTGCGTAATGATATTTGAATGAGTAAAAAAGACAGACTAAATAAATTTGAAGATCTAATCATAGATCTACTGAAGAACAGCCCCGATCATAAGATGACTAGAGAACAGATGATCAGCGTTCTTCGGCTTGAAAGCAACAATGAAATAAGCAGACTCGATAAATCACTGAATCGATTATCAAGTAAGAATCATGTGAACCGCAAAGACAATTTCGTCTTACTGCCGGAAAAGCAGAATTCACGAAAAAAGAGATCAAGTTCCGGATCTAAAACCTACGAGGGGAAAATTGATGTTTCCGCCAGGGGAACCGGTTATGTGATCGTTGATGATCTTGATCAAGACGTCATGGTTTCTTCAAGGGATCTTGGCCTGGCACTGAACGATGATATTGTCAGGGTAGAGATAACAGGCAAAGATAAGAGGAGTGGTCAGCCACGTGGTAAACTGCTAGAAATTGTTAGACGGGGAAAGGATTTTTATGTGGGCACCCTGAGGGAAGTAACCAAAGGGAATTATGTGATCGAATCAGATTCTCAATCGGTTCATACCAACTTTTTTGTACAACCTGAGAACCTGAATACTGCTCAGGATGGTGATAAAGTCATTTTTGAGCTGATAAACTGGGTGCATCCGAAAGCACTACCTGAAGCTAACATTAAATCGGTATTAGGTAAATCCGGTTCAAATGATGCTAACATTCTCTCCATTCTGGCAGAAAATGATATGGTAGCTGAATTCCCTAAAGAGGTTGAAGATTATGCACATCAAATTCCTCTGGAAATACCTGAGGAAGAATGCAGGCGCCGCAGGGATATGAGGGATGAAAACGTATTTACTATAGATCCCGCCGATGCGAAGGATTTTGATGACGCGCTAAGTATTCAGAGACTGAATAATGGTAACTATTATCTGGGTGTGCACATCGCCGATGTTACGCACTATCTGACTCCGAAATCGATCCTGGATCAGGAAGCTCACAAAAGGGGAACCAGCGTTTATTTGGTTGACCGTGTGATACCAATGCTGCCTGAAGTACTTAGTAATGGAGTTTGCAGTTTGCGACCAAATGAGGATAAACTGACCTACAGCTGTTTTATGGAAATTGACGAAAAGGGGAGACTCGTCGATTATTCTGTGGAGGAAACGGTGATCCATTCCAAGCAGCGATTTACCTATGAAGAGGCTCAGGAGATTGTTGATGGGAAAAAGCACCCGTTCAGTGAAGAAGTGAATATGGTAGCAGATCTAGCCCAAATACTGCTGGACAAGAGATTTAAAGAAGGAGCCATAGATTTCGACAATCCTGAACCAAAGTTTGTTTTGGATGATAATGGGAAACCATTGGAAGTGATAATCAAGAAGCGAATATTTGCACATCGGCTGATTGAAGAATGTATGCTGATGGCAAATAAAACGGTGGCCGCTCACGTTGAGAAAAAGCGTAAAGACTCAGGAAAGAAACGTTCCAAGGATCTTTTTCCTTTCTTCTATAGAGTACACGATAAACCGGACGGTGAAAAACTTGCCGGCATAGCTGAACAGGTTAAACCCATTGGTATCAATTTTGAAGTTGGTAATGATATGAACCCTAAGAAGATCAATAATCTGCTTGAGCAGGTAAAAGACACAAATTTGGAGTATATAGTGAATGGCCTCATGCTTAGAGCAATGGCAAAAGCTGAATATTCTCCGAATAATGTTGGACATTTTGGTTTAGGCTTTAAACATTACGCACACTTTACAAGCCCCATCCGGCGTTATCCGGACGTTATAGTCCATCGCCTGCTGAAAGGCTATAATTCCGGAGCAAAGGTTTATACCCACGATCAGCTTATAAAAGATGGCAAGCACTGTAGTGAACGTGAAAAAGTTGCAGTTGACTCCGAACGTGATTCGGTTAAGCTTAAGCAGGTAGAGTATTTAAAAGATAAAATCGGTGAACAGTTTGAAGGCACGATCAGTGGTGTAATGGAAAGGGGAATTTTTGTGACCCTAAAAGACATTTACTGTGAAGGAATGATCAGGATCAGTGACCTGAAAGGTGATTATTATGTGTATAATGAAAAAAGACACGCGCTTGTCGGTCGTAAAAGCAAGAAGCAGTTTCAGCTGGGCGATGATATCAAAGTTCGTGTTAAAAGCACCGATCTGCAGAAACGGCAGATCGACCTTAGTTTAGCTCAGTAACTTTATATAATTACGTTTATGAAGGCCAAAATTTTCTCCATACTATTTCTCGGAATAATGATTCTGGCTGCAGATTCTATGTCTGTATTTGCTCAGTATTACCCGTTTGGTAAAAACAGGGTTCAGTACGAAAAATTTGAGTGGAGGTATATTCAGTCCACTCACTTTGACGTATACTATTATGGAGAGAAGAATTACGAACTGGCTGAATTTGCGGCAAAAAGTATAGAGTCGGCCTACAAACAACTGAGTGAGGATTTTGACCACGAGATTTCAAATCGGATCACTTTGATCATATATGATTCACATAATGATTTCTCTCAGACAAATGTTGTGAATCTACCTACAAATTCAGAGGGTATTGGTGGTGTGACCGATAAAATGAAGAACCGAATGACGGTTCCATTTGCCGGTGATTATGCTGATTTTAGAAGAACTCTGCATCATGAGCTGGTCCACGCTGTGTTTAATGACATGTTTTATGGTGGTACTATTAACTCCATCATCAGAAATAACATACAACTGGTATTTCCTTTATGGTTTGAAGAAGGCCTTTCTGAATACATGGCCCTCGGATGGGATACCAACACGGATATGTATATCCGTGATGCTGTTATCAATAACTATCTTCCACCGATACCTTATCTCAGCGGATATTATAACTATCGGGGGGGGCAGGCAGTCTGGAATTATATTGTTGAACAGTATGGTCGACAAAAAATCGGAGAGATCCTTCAAAGAATTAAGACATCTAGAAGTGTTGAATATGGCCTGCAGCAATCAATTGGTTTGAATGTTGAAGAGCTTTCAAAAGTATGGCAAGATGCTCTTCAGGAACGCTATTATCCTGAAGTGGCTGAACGCGAACGCGCTGATATGATCTCTACACTTTTGACAGAGCGTGGGGAATATGGTACATATAATACAAGCCCTTCAATTTCTCCACAGGGAGATAAGATCGCTTTCATTACTAACGAAAGCGGATATTTTGATGTAATAGCCATCAGTGCTATTGACGGTAGAAGATTAAAAAGATTGATCAATGGTCAGCAGGATGTTGAATTTGAGGAATTGAATATCCTTAATCCAAATATTGCTTGGTCACCGGATGGTGGCAAAATCGCTATGTCCGTCAAATCGAAGGGGCGTGATGAACTTGCCATTATCGACTACCAGACTACTAAAGTTTCCAAAGTCCGATTTCCTGACCTGGATGCTATTGCTTCAGTAGCATGGTCACCCGATGGCGAGAAGATAGCATTCGGTGCTAATATTGGTCCATATCAGGATATATTTGTGTATAACCTGAAAACTCAGAAACTAACAAATATAACCGGTGATTTTTTCTCTGATATGCAGCCGGCGTGGAGTTCTGATTCTGAGTACATTTATTTTGTATCTGATCGTGGTGATAGAGTAGATCTTCATAATTATACTCTTGATTATGATTTATTGGCGACAGAGAGTTTATATCAAACGGATATTTATCGGGTTAAAATTGATTCCCGCAAAGCTGTTCAGCTAACCGATACGCCAATCTGGAATGAGAAATCACCCAAAACTACAGAGGATGGGCGCATGATGTTTATTTCAGATAAAAATGGAATTCCGAATGTATACGAATTCAATTTGAATACCAGAACTTCCACACCTCTTACAAATTTACAAACGGGAGCTTCACAGATATCCGTAAGCGCAGACGGTTCACGCCTAGCGTTCAACTCTATCAATGAAGGATATCTCGACATATTTTTACTGCGTTCTCCATTCGACAGGCGAAAATCTCAGGACCTGACTTCAAATTACTGGGCTCAAAGAAGAGCAAGTGAATCAGAAGCTGAAAGAGTCCCCGCTACCAAATATGCTCGTGAAATGTTCACGGTTTCGGGAACCGGATTGCCGGTTGGTAAGGGTGTTTCTGCTGTTACCGATAACAGAGATCAGAATACAGAAACAGGACAGCAAGTGTCTGATACAACAGGTACAGGTAATGCTGAGCAGAAAGCAGAAGAGGAAAATAATAATGAGATCGATTTCAGAAATTATGTGTTTAGCACTGAGGTGATCGAGGACACAACGATTGTTCTGGAGGATATTGAAAACTTCCAGCCCGAAAATACACTTACTGAGGATGGCCGGTTCCAACCAAAAGAGTATAGGCTCAGATTTTCAACAGATATATCATATAATCCATCTATCGTTGCATCTACTTATGGTACCTATGCATTAACTCAGTTTATTATCAGTGACCTGCTTGGAGATCATCAGATTGCACTGGGAACAAATTTCGTGACCGACCTCAGGAACAGTGATTATTCTTTGCAGTATGGTTACATGAAGAACAGAACCAATTGGTTCTTTAGCTACTTCCATTCATCTAGAAAATATCAGACCTTTTTTGGGGAGATTATACGTTTCAGAACCTATGGTGGTGGGGTGAATGCACAGTACCCATTAAATAAATTTAAGAGGGTGGATGCCGGTTTCTCCGTTATGGGTATCAGACGTGATTATAGCTCTGTAAGTGATTTGTTTGCAGGAAGTAGTTTTGGACTAAATCAGGATGCCAACCAAAGCAGTCTTTTCATGTATCCTGAAGTGATATTCACAAACGATCAAACTTTACCCGGATTCATAACTCCGCAAGGTGGCAACAGGTATTCCATCGGATTATCAGGAAGTCCGGGTGTTGGAGATAATGCACCTCAGTTTGTTTCCGTTTTGGGTGATTACAGAAAGTATTTTAACCTTGGCTCCAGATATAGTTTTGCTGTTAGAGCTTCCGGTGCAGCTTCAGTGGGGCCGGATAAACAAACATATTTTATGGGCGGTCGCCTTGGCTGGATAAACCAACGGTTCAATCAAAATGGCTTATCCTACGATAAACTCACTGATAGCTTTTTTACGGTGCCGGCATTACCTGTAAGAGGGTATGCCTATAATAGTATATATGGAAGTAACTTTTCGTTGATCAATGCGGAATTCAGATTCCCGCTATTTGCTGCTATTGTACCCGGTGCAATCCCAATTCTGCCGTTATATAACATAACCGGAGCCGCTTTCCTTGATATCGGTTCAGCCTGGGGAGAACGTATCAACTATGGTTTGATCGATGGAGACAGTAATCCCATCATCAACGATGCAAAGTTAGATTTTAAGGTTGCTGAGGAACGTATCGGAAATTACGAGGTTAGAAACCAGGATGGGTCGTTAGCCGGCACCGGTCAGGCTCCTTATCTTGATGGTGATATTCTGGTTGGAGCAGGATTCGGTTTACGAACTATTGTATTCGGTCTGCCTTTCAGATACGATGTAGGATGGCCGTATCAACGCAGTGGTTTTCTGTCTAAGCCAATACATTATTTCAGTATAGGTATTGATTTTTAGAACTACCGGGCATAGAAGATTCCAGTAGCTAACAGTCTGTCAAATTTACGTTCAGGGTCGTTGTAGTAAACAAGGCTTATGTATTCCTGCACTTGTGGGGAACTGTTATCTGAAAGAGTGGTAAGGTCGATCTCTCTGTTTTCATCTATCCGAATATACTGATAGCCGTAAATTCCTTCCTTTAACAACTGTTGGTTTTCCCAAAAACCTGAATCTGGGTTAAGTAATAGTTCACTGTTTTTATTGACAGTCCACTGATTGAAGTCTCCAAGAATATGGATCTCATCCTCCGATGAAAGACTTTCATCACCATCAAGTCTGAATAAAACATTGGCATAACCGGATCGGATAGAAGATTCGGGTTTATAGGTTCTGATAATCGAATCAGAACCGGAATTCAAAAAGTTAAGTACATCTTCTCTTAAGATCACTTTTGGAGGGGTAGAGCCAGGATTCCATTCAACGATCTCAAAGGTATTCTGCGAAAATCGGCTTAAGTCTTTCTGAATGTGTCCAATATTTGCAGGAAAGGCATTCGATTGTGTGAGATCAAATTTTGCTACACCAGGGGAGTTAAAATCATAGGATTCGGTAAAACGGGTGTCTGACCAAAATCGGTTTTGTATATAGGCAAAACTAAGATCGAATTCCGGATATTCCACAAAATCCGGGTACTGGTAAGTACTGAACAATCGGTGCTCCGGAAAGAAACGGTTGCCTGAGTTAAATATGGTCTGTGAGGTTGAACTGAGCTCGCCTACATTTTCGGTGATTAAAAAGGGCAGGGAAAATAACTCCTGCCCGGATTCTGCATCAGACACATGGAGCAGATAGTTGCCACTGCTTATGAATTTGACCTCTTCCTGTGAGATCGTGATCTCGTAGTGAATATAATCAGGACCACGTGAATTACTTGTTTGCCCACCTCCCAAAACAAGTTCACCGATCCCCTGAAGATACCAATCCTGAGGTATGTTACTATACTCCCAATTCTTGTTGTGATGAGTGAAAGTGATTCTGAATTGGCCGTTAATGTCTGTGAGTTCATCAAAAGACAAAATCAGCTGATCTTCAGAATTCAGATCAATGATGGGTGGTTTAGCAGTATCCTTAGTGGCATAAAGCTTAATACTTTTAAAAGATGCCGGTGCCGGAAGCTGATTAGGTACAACAAACAAGCTATTGACAGATATTTCATCGCCAGAATCGGATCTGCTTGAAACATTTAAAGAAGAGGAACAGGCAGTGAGGCAGCCAAGGATCAGAATATTAAAAATTGATCTTAGCTTTAAGGAACCCAGAAAATCTATAATGGGCTGATCTTTTTTCAAATATGTTCTTAGATCAAACAGTGATACTCCCCCTGAAAACAAAGTTTGCCGGACCAGATAGAATGAGCTGATGGTAAGTGGTTGCTTTTGGATCAAAGTCAAAAGAGGCTTTTAGTTTTCCGCCTTTAACCTGAACCTCATATTCACTGTAGTTCACATTTTTACCTTGCTTGTGATGGGTTGCAATAGCCGAAGCAAGAGCTCCGGTACCACAGGCAAGGGTTAGGTTCTCAACACCGCGTTCGTACGTTTGTAATGAGATCTGATTGCTTTCGTCACTATGGACAAAATTAACGTTGGTTCCCGGAGGGTCTACAGATTCGTGATAACGGATCCTTCGGCCGGTTTCAACAAGATCGTCTTCTTTTTCCAGCTGTTCTTTATCCACAAAATGAATAAGGTGTTCGGTTGCAGCGTCAGCTTTTATAAAAGAAAGTCCACCGACTCTTATTTCATCTATTTCAACATGAACCGGGAAATGAATGCTTACGGAATCATCTGAATAGATCACTGCTTCATACACATTATTGTGGACATTGAAGGTCTGTGAAGACCCGAATCCAAAATGAGAAGCAAACATGGCAAGGCATCGTGCTCCGTTTCCACACATGCCTGCGTCACTTCCATCCGCATTTCTGTAGATCATGGTGTAATCTACATCATCTCTTAAAGGGGGCTGCAGAACCAGAACTCCATCAGCACCAATACCAAATTTCCGGTCACATAATTTAGGAGTGAAAGCAATGATATCTTCCAGCGTAAAACTGTAATTACGGTTATCGATCACAACGAAATCGTTACCCGCACCTTCCATTTTATGAAATGAGATCTTATGCATAGTTACTCCACGAAAGCCGGTATGTGTTGCCAGTTATTTTCTTCTGATATCACCGGATCAAGACCACGCATCAGCATTGAAAAACGCAGGGAAACAGCGATGAAGATCAGTTTTGGATTTACATTTTGCCTGATCGCTGATCTGAAAGAGTCGAGATGATCTATCATTTCTTCCAGCTTTGCCTCACCAAGTGAACCTACAAATTTATGGATAGACTCAAGCTGATCGATGTTGGTTATAAAGCTTTTATTTTCAGTTTCCCGGTAGATCATGAGATCACGAATATACATTTCGATGAGATTTGTGATCGCGATCAATCCTTCAATATTGTTGGAACTGTGCCAATCTTGAACAAGGGTGGAAAGTCCGCTGGCATCCTGACTAAAGGCCATACGCATGAATTCGACCACAGACTCACGGTTTTCTTTTAGCTTTTTGATATCAAAGAACCGGGTCATGGCATAGTTTCCACCGGAAACTCTTGCTAGATAAGCTGCATCATCAGGACTCAATCCATCCACTTCAATAAGTCCCTGTTCGATCTCCCTTTCTTTGAGTGTACCTAGTGGAATGTGCTGACAACGTGAGGTGATAGTTGGCAGCAGGCTTTCGTAGCTCTCGGTGGTCAGTATAAACATGAGCCGGTCAGATGGTTCTTCAAGCATTTTAAGGAAAGCATTGGCTGTTTCCTTACGCATGGTTTCCACTTGAGTCATGATGACGACTATACGATTACCTTCGTTTGGTTTCAGTTTTGCAATAGGGCGTATATCTTCTCTGAAATAATCGATGGGATAAAAAGCCTGACGGTTTTTTGAAGATTCATCATCCAGTGAAGGTCGCTGTGAAAAACCGATGATCTCATAAGGATCCTTAGAAAGTATTTCCAGGCGATCTCTTAATTCTTCAGTTTTTACCGTGGTTGGTTTTGGAATAAAAACGTGAATATCGGGATGGGTGAACCATGATGATTTCTTAGAACTTGTGTGTTCTCCCAGATCACTCAGGTTGTTGATACCATTTATGGCCTCAGCAAGTGCCAAAGCAAAGGCTGTCTTACCAATACCGCTTGGACCTGATAAAAGATAGGCGTGGCTTATCCTATCTGAATCCAGAATTCTTTCAACCTGATCTTTGGCTCTATGTTGACCAATAATGCGTTTGTTGCCAAATTTAATTTCCATATATCCTATTCCTCCCAAATGTAATCAAACAGTAGTATACCGGTTGTTATGGTTACTCCCGCAAATCCTACCAATGCTGTGATATTATTCATTGATGCCTCACCACCATCTATGAAAGCTGTTTTACTGATGTCGGCCAGCAGCAGAACCAACGGCATAAAGAGTGGAATGCTCAGTACGGAAAAAATAGCTCCCTTTCTGTCGGCCTGTGAGACTACAGCGGCCGTCATAGTTGCCACTCCCGATAGTCCGGCTGTACCCACCAAAAGCATGATCAAAAAGGCCGTCCAGGATTGAATGTTGAGGTTCATTAGAAAAATATATCCTGCAAAGGTTGTGATGTTTATGAGCAGGGTAAAAAGATAATTATAGATCAGTTTACCACTGTATACGTTGGTCCCATCGGCGTATATTCGCAAAAGGTCGAATGTCTTTTTGTCGGTTTCAGAAATAAAACTTCGGCTGAGGGCAGAAAGAGCTGCAAAAAGAATGATGATCCAAACCAAACCTGATTTGGGTCCTGGTTCCAGTTGGTCAGCACGGAGTGTGAAAAGCACTAATAGCATGGCTGCGGCTACAAAAGCCAAAACCATGTTGAATGCAAACCGGGTACGTAACTCAATACGCAGGTCTTTCATTAATATAGTGTACGTGCTTCTGATCCAGCTCATGGCCAAGTTTAAGGATTTTAGCGGGCTATTAACAGGAATAATGAATCTGTTATGCAATAAATTGAAATGAAAGTGAGGGACTAAATATCCCTCACCGTTTCACTGATCAAACTAATTTTCTAACTGATCCAAAGCCAGCTGAATGGCCCTTCTTAATTGTGGATCACGGTCGAGTAGCCTGTCTTTGAAAGTATTGACTACTTCGATATCCGGTGTAACTCCGGTTCGTTCCAGGTTATCGCTGCCATCCAGAGAGTAAACACCCCAGGATGGAAGTCTGTAAAAAGAACCATCCACCAATCCTTTTCCGGATGTAAAGATGATCCACCGGTAGGTTTCGGTTCCGACAACCGTACCCAGACCAAGCTCCTTGAATCCGGCAGCTGCCACCTCGGCATCACTCAGAGATTGCTCATTGACCAGGAGGATTATGGGTTTTGCAGCAGGGGTGAAGTTAGGTTGCGAGGCAAAGTCGCCGTTACGGTACTTCCACTGCAGGTATGGTCTCTGAGTAAGGAATTGGAGCACATCGTTGTGAACGTTGCCACCTGTGTTATATCTGAGGTCAAGTATGAGTCCATCCCTTTGATAAGCTTCCGAAGTCATCTCAATGAGGAAGTTTTCAAGTTCACCACCGCCCATATTCTTCATGTGAACATAGGCAATCTGTTCATCGCTTTCCTTATCCACTAGACTTTGTTTTTGATCGACCCACTCATCATACAGATCATTGCGAATAGAATAATAACTCTCCGGATGGATCTTAGCGGTGATAGTATCGTTTCCACGTTTAAAGGTTAGTGAGATCTCTTCCGGCATGGAAGGGGAGTTAAAGTACATTTCACGATTTACTTCGGGATCAACAGCTTTTCCGTCAACTGCAGTGAGTATATCACCGACTCGAATATCTTTGTCAGCAATATCTGCGGGTCCGTTTTTAACCACATGACTTACACGGTAAGAATCATTCTCATCGAACAGCAATCCGGTTGAGATCGAAACGGTTGAGTAGAATTCCTCGTCATCTTCCCCTGAAGTGCTGAACCCCATGTGAGAAGAATTTAGCTCACCCAGCATGTCGTTCATCAACCGGCTGAGGTCGTTACGGTTGTTTACATGTGGCAGATACTCTTTGTAACGATCACGAATGCCCTTCCAGTCAGTATCATGAAAGGTTTCATTGTAAAAGTTTTCTTCTAAGTTCGCCCACAGCTCCTCAAACATCTGATTGAATTCATCCCTCAGATTGCGTTTGAATTCATAAGCTATTTCGATTTTTGTAGCTTTTGCAGTAGTAAGCATCAAGCTGATATACGTCCCCGCTGGATATTCCATACAATTTACCATCCACGTTCCGGATATTTCCTACATAATTAACTCCTTCAAATTTCTTCGTTTCTGGCTGTTCAAACGGTTGAAGAGTTGTAAAGTAAAGAGCCGAATTTCCTTCATCCTGATTACTGCCATATAAGACCATACTCTTATTACCATCCTTAACCACAAAAGGAGAGTATTGAGAACCAAATCGTTCACCAATGATGGTCAGGCGCTTCATCAGGTCCTGAGGATTTATACTGATATCGATCTCTTTTTTTGTTTTCTCTTCACCATCTTCGTCGCCTGAATCTTCCTTTTCTACAAATAATTCATCGAATTTATCAGATTTAAAAGGCTCATCATACACATTGAGAGCCATTTGGTAGATGTCTGTTTCTCCGCTACCTCTTGGATACGAAGCCTGAGTACGGGATGATGAAAAATAGATATATTTGCCATCCGGTGACCAAAACGGATCGGATTCTGAAACACCGGTTTCAGTCAGGTTCATGGTCTCTCCGGAATCAATGTGATAAGTGAAGATATCATGCTCGAAATCCCGGCGAGCGGTGTACAATATGTATTCGTCATTGGGAGAGAAACGTGGTTGTTGATTCTGAAATCCCCAGAATTCATCATTTACAACGGTCTCACTTTCAAGGTTTTCAACATCCAGTAAACGAAGTTCATTGCGCCCACTCAGGTATACTGCCACGCTTCGGTCAGAATTCATTTCAAGGGCACGGTTGTTTCCGGTGTCATTGGTGATCTGCCTCTCAGAACCAGAACCATCTGCTGAGATCGTAAATAAGTTTTGATAACCACCTAACGTTTGGTTGAACAGCAGCGTTTTGTTGTCTGACAACCATTTAGCTTCCAGAACACGTCCCATCGGATCTGTTTCAATTTTACGGATGAACTTTCCCTCGATATCTGACACAAACAATTCCCCGCGAGAGGTGAAAGCCAGTTTATTCTTGTCCGGTGATACATCGAAATAGGAGATCTCACCCTTAACATTGAAGCTCTGTTCTTTTGCCAGCGTGTTGTTCTTTAATATTCTTATTGGTACACGTTTACTGTTCTGGGAGGATACATCGTAAGTGTAGATCTGGTAATCTCTTTCAAAAACAATAGTTTCTCCGTTTGCACTTATCTGAGGGTAGAAAATGGAAGTATCGAAATCGGTGAGCTGAACCTTCTGATTTCCGTTCAGGGTATAAAGATTATACTCTCCGTTGGCTTCATCAGAAGCAAAATATAAGGTGCCGGTGCGGTCCAGGGTAGGCCAGAGGTCTTTTCCTTCCCAATCTGTAAGTTTGTAAAAAACCTCGGAATCTGTATTGTAGGATTTTATGTCAGGATTATAAGGTCCGCGATACTTCTTTCTTTGTGGAAAAATGAAGCTCTCCCACGACTCACTGAAATAGTAAGTATTCTCATCCGGATATTTTACCAGGTTATGAATCGTATTGTGATAGTGACTAAACAACCGTTTTGGTGTTCCACCTGTTAATTGCAGGCTATACACGCTTGCCCGGTTATAGCGGTCAGATCTTATGAAAATCTCATCAGAATCCCAGTTCCAGGACTCAACCTGGTCCCCGGCCTGATGAAAAGTAAGTTGTTTGATCTCGCCACCGTTGATCGGCATTACATACACATCATTGTTCCCATATTGGTTTGATGTAAAGGCTATCCATCTACCGTCAGGTGATATACTGGGTGCAATCTCCTCGCCGTCCATTCCGGTTAAACGAACAGCTTGTCCACCGGCAGCAGGTACTTTCCAAAGGTCACTTTCATAAGAAAAGACAATGGTTTTCCCATTAGGAGAAATAGTCGGGTTTGTGGTAAAATGAACATTTTTTTGTGCAAGTACGGATGTAAGACCAAAAAATGAAAGGGAGAATGAGAGCGCAATGGAAAATATTATCCTCATGAGAACAGTTTAGTTAAGTAAGATTTAGGAAAGGTTACTTAAACACTAAGTAAATCACAAAGTAGCCGGCTTATTTTTTTATCTTATCTTTTTAAATTCACAGAATTAAACTTTGATTGATTATTACTTCGGTACCTATATTCGGTTGCTGAATTTTTTTAAAAATATTTGTCAGGATACTACATGAATTTATTTTCGTTGCTGGATGAAGTTACGGTTCTCCCAAATTTTGAAGTGGGCTCCAAAAAGGAGTTGATAAATGCTTTGGTGGATACCCTTGGGGAAGAAGTTGAAAATAGCGAGCAACTTGAAGATATACGTAAAGCAGTCTTTGAAAGGGAAAAGGTTATGTCGACCGGTGTTGGAAAGGGATTAGCTATTCCACATGCCAAGACTCAGGCTGTAAGCGAGAATCACGCTGCTTTCGCTCTTCTAAAAGACCCACTGGATTTTGATTCCATTGATAATGAACCTGTCAGACTAGTGTTTTTGCTGGTTGGGCCTGAATCAAAGAACAGTCAGCATATTAAGTTGTTGAGTCGTATCTCACGGTTAATGAACAGCGGCTCATTCAGAGAAAAGATCCTTTCCTGCAATGATTCAGAAGAGATCCTGACTGCATTTCGAATGGAAGAAGAAAAATATTTTGTTAGTTAAATGAAGCACATATTCCGTTTTTCAATTCTGATCCTGCTTATTGCAAACCCGGAATATCCATGTGCACAAAATTTACAATCTGTTATAGATAAGGCTCCAAATCAGGAAGCGTTTTGGTCTGTTACGGTAAGAGATCAGCAGGGATATATTCTCGAGCGGCTTAATTCCAGGAAAGTGATCATACCTGCATCAAATCAGAAACTGGTTACAACAGCTGCTCTTCTGGATCATTTCGGAGCTGATTTTCAGTTTGAAACAGTGCTTTACGGTGACGGTAAACTAACTGATGGGGTCTGGAATGGAGACCTGATCATTGTTGGGAGCGGAGATCCCTCCATTAGTGGAGACCTATATGATGATGATCGGTACCACGTATTTGAACGTTTCCGCGACCAACTGGCTCAGGCTGGAATTCAACAGATCACGGGCGACCTGATCGCTGATGTGTCGTTGTTTGACCAACAGGTATATCCCAAAGGGTGGGACTGGTACGATTTCTCATTTTACTACGGAGTACAGATCAGCCCGCTTTCTTTCAATAACAACGCTGTTGACCTTGAGGTGTTTGCAGATGGAAAAATAGGTGAAACGCCACGCATCACTTGGTTTCCGGATAGCACTGATTATGTCACCTTCATCAATAAGCAGGTGATCACGCATCCGAACACTGAGTATGATGAATATTACAGAAGGGAATTGGGTGGCAATACTATTACACTGGGCAGCACGCTCCCTCAGAATTATTACGAAGACGAATCCCTTTCTGTTGATGATCCGCCAAACTACTTTTTGTACTCATTTATGAACTATTTAGGTGAAAATAGCATCAATGTATCCGGTGATCTAAAAGTATCTTACGAAGCAATAGATACAGCGGGTACTCAACGCCTTGCCACACACAGATCCAAACCTTTTTCAGAACTGATAGAGTGGACGAATAAGGAAAGCGATAATTTTTATACAGAGATGATGACCAAAACCCTTTCAGCTCAAAAGAGTGAGGGCAAAGGCAGCTTTGAAGATGGTATATTACACATCCGTGAATTCTTATTTGAAATGGGGCTAGATACCATATACGTACAAATGAACGATGCGTCCGGCATGGCAGGCGGGAACTTCAATACCACAGAAAACCTGTCTAAGTTACTGGTGGAAATGCAGTCGCACAATGAATTTAATACTTATTACAGAAGTATGTCGGTTGCCGGAATTGACGGCACCCTGGCTCATAGGATGAAGGGGACTTCACTTTATAACAACTTCAAAGGAAAATCAGGATTTGTGACCGGTGTTAGAACCCTGAGCGGATATATGAAAACCCGGTCCGGTAAACAGATCATCGTAAGTATTGGAACTAACAACTTCATCTCAGAAAAAGTCAGGCCAATTGATTCGGTTCATGAAAAAATTCTGATGTACCTTTATAATAAGTATTGATCCTAAACAGCTGAATGCCTGATCAGAAAGCACACATATTGGTTACGGACGATGAGAAGGCGATCCGAAATACTCTTAAGGATATTCTTGAGTTTGAGGACTATAAGGTTTCGACGGCTGAAAGCGGAAAGGATGCCCTTAAGTTTGTTTCAGATAAAGATGCAGATGTAGATCTAATGCTGCTCGACATCAAGATGCAGGGTATGGATGGTATTGAAACCCTGAAACAGATTCGGGAAGAGGGGCACGAGTTTCCGGTGATCATGATCTCGGGTCACGGGACCATAGAAATTGCGGTGGAGGCAACCAAGGTTGGAGCTTATGATTTCCTGGAAAAACCACCTGATCTGAACCGATTGCTGATCGCCGTCAGAAATGCCCTTTCCCAAAAAAACCTGGAAAAGGGGTACAAGCAGATCAAAAAGAAGCTCCCCACGATCCAGCCAATCATTGGGGAAAGTCAAAGAATTAAAAAGGTTAAAAACCTGATCGATAAAGTAGCTCCGACAAAATCGCGGGTTTTTATAGCCGGTGATAATGGAACCGGAAAGGAATTAGTGGCCAAGTGGATACACGAAAAAAGTCCCCGTGGTGACGGACCAATGATTGAGGTCAACTGTGCAGCTATTCCATCCGATCTGCTTGAAAGTGAATTATTTGGGCATGAAAAAGGAGCTTTTACGGGCGCAACCCAACAAAGGATAGGTAAATTTGAGCAAGCTGACGGAGGCACGCTGTTTTTGGATGAGATCGGTGATATGGGGCTTGATGCGCAGGCCAAGGTTTTACGGGCTCTTCAGGAAAACAAGATCACTCGAGTCGGTGGGAATAAAGCAATAAATGTAGATGTACGTATTCTTTCCGCTACCAATAAAGACCTTGAGCAAGAGATAGCTGATGGAAATTTCAGGCAAGATCTGTTTCATCGTATTAACGTGATACCAATTAAAGTCCCTTCCCTTAAGGACCGGCGAACAGATATTCCATTGATCGCTAAAGCATGTCTAAACTCCCTGAGAGACCGGGACATTAGTTTTGCCAAAGTTACATTTACCGAAGATGGATTAGAAGCCTTAAAAAACCGTGATTGGGCCGGTAATGTACGCGAATTGCAAAATGCAGTAGAACGGCTGGGCATTCTTTCTCATAATGATAAAATTGATGAGGATACGGTAAATAGTATTCTATCTTCAAAACCATTGTCAACAGAAAAACTGGATGAACTGGCAGATGATGTCGCAGATTTTCAGGAATTTAAGGAACAGGCGGAGAGGATCTTCCTAATCAAACGTCTGGAAAAAAATGATTGGAATATATCCAAGACGGCTGAAGAGATAGGTATTCAGCGCAGTCACATTTATAATAAGATGAATAAATACAACATAGAGCGATAGCAGAATGAGTGCAGAGATTATTGACGGTAAAAAAGTAGCTAAACTTGTAAGAGACAGGGTAAGGGAAGATGTAAACGACTGGAAAGAAAAAGGGCACCGGGCTCCATTTCTTCAGGTGGTTTTGGTTGGCGATGATCCTGCCTCTAAGGTTTATACCGGCGCAAAAACCAAGGCCTGTGAAGATGTTGGCATCGAAACCGACACTCATATCCTTCAGGATACGATTTCAGCCAAAGAGCTTAAATCGATTATTCAGTCCTATAACGATGATGACTCAGTTGATGGGATCTTGGTTCAATTGCCTTTACCCTCACACCTTTCTTCTCATGATGTGATTGAAACCATTGACTACAGAAAGGATGTGGATGGGTTCCATCCTATGAATGTGGGCAGGTTAACGGTAGATGAGCCTTGTTTCAGAAGTTGTACACCGGCCGGTATTATGGAATTATTCAAGCACTACAGTATTCAGGTGAAATCGAAGCATGCAGTAGTGGTTGGGGCAAGTAATATTGTTGGCTCACCCATGGCCATTATGTTATCTCGCGAGAATTCTTCCGGAAAGGCAACTACCACGATCTGTCACAAATTCACTAAAGACCTTACCCAGCATACCATATCAGCAGATATCCTGATCGCTGCCGCCGGTCAGCCTGAGCTTATTAAAGGAGAGATGATAAAAGAAGGAGCGGTTATCATCGACGTTGGAATAAACCGTGTAGCGGATGAAACGTCGAAAAAAGGATACAAGTTAGTTGGAGACGTTGATTATGAATCGGTTCGAAAAAAAGCGAGCTGGATCACACCGGTGCCGGGCGGGGTGGGACCTATGACCGTAGCTATGTTAATGAAAAATACATTGTTGGCTGCCAAAAAATCGATTTATCCTGAATAGACTAATTTTTACACACTCGTTCCACGGTATTTTCATATATACTTTATAACGTTTGGCTATACTTTGATACTAAAATAATCACAGATAATATGGAAAGTGTAAAAAACCTACTGGATTCCATCATTTTCCGGACAGCTATGGAGCAAATTCCTGCCTCCGTTGTAATTACTAATGCGGATGCTGAAATCGTCTATGTGAACAAGTATTTTACCGAACTTACCGGTTATTCAGCTGAAGAAGCCCAGGGGAAAAAACCGAGTATTCTAAAATCAGATGCACAACCTCAGGCATTTTATCGTGACATGTGGGAAACACTGTTATCGGGTAAGACATGGAGAGGAGAATTTAAAAATGTCAAGAAAGACGGATCGTATTATTGGGAAAAGGCAAGCATTGATCCAATTTATGATGATAAAGGTGAGATAACCTATTTTCTTGCCATTAAGCAGGATATTACCGAAGAAAAAGAACAGATTGAAGAGGCAGAAAGACGAGAACGTTTATTGAATAATATTCAGGAAATTTCTGAAACCGGTGGCTGGGAATATGACCTTAGAAATGACATGTATTTTTGGACAGATGAATTGTATAACATTCATGAGTTTGAAAAACCTTTTAAGGGTAATCTGGCTGAGGAGAGTCTAAAATGTTATAATAAACCCGATCGGGATAAAATCTATGGGTTATTCAGAAAGTGTGTTGAACAGGGGATACCGTATGACTACACCGCACGATTCACCGACCTTAAAGGAAAAGAAAAATGGGTTAGAACAAAAAGCCAAGCCATAAAAAATAAAAAAGGCAAGGTTGTAAGGGTTATTGGCTCTGTCCGGGATGTAACGGATGAGGTGGAAACCTTACATGCATTAAAAAGAAGTCAGAATGAGTTCAAGACAGTTGTAGAATCGTTCGATGATATTGTCTTCACGCTCGATGAAGAAGGTCGGCATACTAACCTGTATGGTAAATGGGGCCAAGACGAGGAACTTCGAACCATGATGCTTGGAAAAACGGCTGTTGAAGTTTATGGTGAGGAAGCCGGCAGACCCCACATTGAGGCCTTACAAGCAGCTAAAGATGAAGGGCAGTTTACCTATAAATGGCACATCCAAAATGAGGAAGGGAAAAGAAATTATTACGAAACCAAGTTAACCCAGTTAAAAGGAGCAAATTCCGGAATTGAAGGATATTTGGGTGTTGGGCGTAATATCACAGCTGAAATGCGATACAGGGAAGAACTCGAAGAACTTAAAGAGAGACTCAATTATGCCTTGATCGGGACAAGGGCGGGTACTTGGGATTGGGATATTGAATCCGGCAAGACCATTTTCAACGAGCGCTGGGCTCAAATGCTTGGGTATACACTTGATGATCTGGAACCAACCTATATAGAAACATGGAATAACCTGACCCATCCCAAAGACCTTAAAAAAACAGAAGAAAAACTGCATAAATACTTTAAGGGAGACATTCCCATGTATGATGTTAAGGTTCGAATGCAGCATAAAGACGGACACTGGGTCTGGGTTTGGGATAGGGGGGCTATTTTCGAGGAAGATGAAGACGGTAAGCCGACCCGGATGGTAGGGACACATATAGATGTTACGGAGTGGATGGAAGCCGAACAGCACCTGAAATTATCTGAAAGAAAGTATCGTGAGCTCTTTGAGAATTCGTCTGATGCCAGTATGCTGGAAAAAGGAGGCTATATAGTTGATTGTAATCAAGCTTTACTTGATCTGTTGGGATACAATGAGAAAAATGAACTGATCGGCAAGACCATACTTGAGATATCACCTGAAAAACAAAGTAGCGGCTGGAGTTCTGAAAAGCTATTTAATGAAGCTTTAGGGGAAATGATGAGTTTCAGAAAGAAAGGGCTGCAATTTGAATGGGAACATTTTAAAAAAGATGGTTCTCTTGTTCCTGTTGAAGTAGTACTTACAAACCTGATAGATGATGACGGTGATAGCATGCGTTATGCTGTATATAGAGATATTACTGATCGTAAAGCAGCAGAGAATGAACTGATGGATGCCTACGAAGAAAGAGGGGCATTATTGGCGGAAATTCATCACCGGGTAAAAAATAACCTGGCCATCATTTCAGGCTTAATACAGCTTCAAATGTTTTGTATTGAAGACGAAGAAACAGCAGAACAGCTCAATAAAAGTGTAAATCGTATTAAGTCCATTGCTTTGATACATGAGCAGCTGTATCAATCCAAAAACTTTGTAAGAATTTCTCTAAAGGAAAATATTGAAAGTCAGGCCAAGACCTTGATTCAAGATGTACAAGAGTAATAATGCTACTACAGTTGATCTTAAACTGGACTTGGAAGAGGTTCTCATCAACATAAATCAGGCGCTTCCTGTCGGTCTTTTACTGAACGAGATCCTGAACAACGCCTTTAAGCATGCTTTTGTAGGTAGAGGCGAAGGTGAAATTCAGATAAAGCTAAGTGAGACTGACGATAAAGTTCAGCTTGTGGTAAAAGACAACGGGGTAGGTTTTTCTTCTGAAGAGGAAAGTAGCTCCTCCTTAGGCCATACCCTTATTGACACTTTCATCAAACAACTTAGAGCAACCGTTGACTTTAACACGGATAATGGCACCCACTATACGATCGAATTTGAGAAGCAAAATTTGAAGGGAACCATGGCTTCAAATATGAATCTCGGGTATGATTAATTTTATTTCAATAAGGGTGACAATATGATGTCACCCGCTGTGTGTATCATTGAGTAAATCAAAAAATAAAACTCACTGATCATTATGAACAACGCTTTATCTACATACACACACAGCCAGTCTAAAACTAGATTATTCGCACTTCCAATACTGAAGCGTATCGAACGCGAAAGCCGGGAAGATTACACGGAAATGCAGGAAGCCTTTGAACTCATGGGCTGGGAAGACCTTCCGGATTCTTTAAAAGTAGAAATCCGTGATGACATCAAATTCATGGTAGAAGAGTTGAAAGGTCGATTCTCATCTTGTGATCCTTATGTAAAACGAAGACGACAAACTGTAACCTACTGGGTTAGTTGCTACCAGGATGGTATTTGCAGTCTGGAAGCAGCCATCAAAGCTTTAAAGGTTAAATCACTGTAGAAGTATCAGATAATTAGGATACACAAAGGAAGGAGATAAAAGGTGCAAAAAATAAGAATCGATGCAGAACTTCCAAAGAGATATACTTATCTTTGAAAAACTGCAAGCCAAATATTCTTTCTTAATGCACAATACAGACAACTCCTCTCCATTTGAACGCATTACGCGCCAGGGACTTACATACGATGATGTGCTCCTTGTACCCAATTATTCCAATGTACTTCCACGTGACGTTGAAACCAAAGTCAGGCTCACACCAAACCTAACGCTCAACGTTCCGATCATAAGTGCTGCCATGGATACGGTTTCTGAATACCGTTTAGCCATTGCACTTGCCAGGGAGGGTGGCATTGCCATACTTCATAAGAATATGAGTATTGAAGATCAGGCTGAACATGCCCGCTTGGTGAAAAGAAGTGAAAGCGGAATGATCGTGGATCCGGTTACCCTGAAGAAAGGAGCTACGGTTAGAGAAGCCCGTGCTCTGATGAAAAAGCAGAAGATAGGAGGTATCCCAATTGTTGATGATGCCGGTATTTTGATCGGGATTGTTACCAACAGAGATCTTCGGTTTGAATCGGCGATGCATAAAAAGCTGGGTGAGATCATGACGCACGAGGATCTGATCACAGCCAAGGAAGGAACCAATCTTAAACAAGCAGAGGAGATCCTCCAGCAGCATAAAGTTGAAAAATTACCGATCGTTGACAGTAAGAATAAGCTGGTTGGGCTTATTACTTTCAAGGATATTGAAAAGAAAATGAACTTCCCTAATGCCTGTAAAGATGATATGGGCAGGTTAAGGGTAGGTGCAGCAGTTGGTGTTACAGCTGACACCATGGATCGTGTTGATGCTTTGGTTGCAGCCAGTGTGGATGTTATCACTGTGGATACGGCTCACGGCCATTCTCAGGGAGTGCTGGATACCATCAAGAAAATTAAATCTGTATATCCTGATCTGAATGTTATCGGCGGTAATATTGCTACCAGAGCCGCTGCTGAAGCCCTTGTTGATGCGGGTGCTGATGTTGTAAAAGTTGGAGTCGGACCTGGTTCTATTTGTACCACCCGTGTGGTAACCGGTGTGGGAGTTCCACAGCTGAGTGCGGTGATGGAGGTGGCAGAGTTTACACGTGAAAACGATATTGGACTGATAGCTGATGGCGGAATCAAGCAAACAGGAGATATTCCTAAAGCCATTGCAGGTGGAGCTGATGCCGTTATGATGGGTTCCATGTTTGCAGGTGTTGATGAAAGTCCTGGCGAGACTATTATTTACGAATCCAGAAAATATAAATCATACCGGGGAATGGGCAGCATCGGTGCCATGAACAAGGGCTCTAAAGATCGTTACTTCCAGGATGTTGAGGACGACATCAATAAACTGGTACCTGAAGGTATTGAAGGGCGCGTACCGTTCAAAGGTTACCTGGGTGAAGTGGTACATCAAATGACAGGTGGTTTGAGAGCTGCCATGGGATATGCGGGAGCAGCAGACATCGAGCAGATGAAAAAAGCTGAATTTGTTCAGATCTCAGCCGCTGCTTATAAGGAAAGTCACCCGCACTCTGTACAAATCACAAAAGAAGCGCCTAACTACTCGGTTTCATAAGCGGCTTGTCCGGCATGAAAAACGTGCTTTTTATAGTCTACTACTTTCCGCCATTAGGTGGGAGCGGTGTGCAAAGGCCACTTAAATTCATAAAATATCTTCGTGAATTTGGGTGGAATCCGGTTGTTATATGTCCTGAACCGGGAGCTTATCCATACTATGACGATTCTTTACTGGAAGAATTGGAGAATTTGTCCATTGAAGTTCACAGGACAAAAGCTAATACGCCTTTTCATATGCCATTTCTGAAAGAAAGGAAGCTGATTCTTTCAGAAAGGCTCGCAGAGACTGGTCGACGGTTGTCCAAGCTGTTCATGTATCCGGATAACAAAAAAGGATGGATAGAGCCGGCGGTCAAAAAGGCAACAGAATTGGCTCAGACTCATGACTTTGATGTGATCTTCAGCACAGCACCTCCATTCAGTGATCATCTCGTTGCCTCAGAATTGAAAGAATAGGTTGAATATACCGTTGGTGTTGGATTACAGGGATGCCTGGGCGAACAATCATTTTATGGATGATCTTTTTGAGTGGCAAAAGCGGATTCACACCAGGATGGAAAGTACATGCTTAAAAAATTCAGATCAGGTCATTGTTTTAGATAACAACATGAAAGAGTTGACGAAAACGGCTCACCCTGAAATTGCACTCAACATAAAGGTTATTCCACACGGATTTGATCCTGAAGATTTTAAGGGAACAGTTAAGCCGACTTTGCAGTATAAGTCAGGTAAGTTGAATCTACTGTACAGCGGACTTTTTTATGAATCCAATCAGCCTGATATTCTTTTGAAAGCAATGAAAGAATTGGGTCAGGAGTCGAAGATCAGAATTGAGGATATTCACTTTCATTTTCAGGGAGGTTTATCACCACGTATTAAGGAATTAGTGAATGATCTTAAATTGGGAAATTCTGTAACAGATTATGGTTATGTGACTCATAGTATAGCAGTCGCCAATGTAAAGAAAGCAGATGTACTTTGGATGATCTCGAATTTTAGTCCTGCTCACAAACAAGTTAAAAGTGGAAAGCTTTTTGAGTATATAGGTTCAGGAAAACCGATTTTAGGATTGGTTCATAGTGGATCAGAGTTTGAGGGACTAAAAAAATATGGAGCCGGATACATTGCAAAACCAAATGATATTGAGACGATTAAAAACAGCATATTGTCTTTGATCCACGATTGGAGACAAAACAAATTGAAAGCTGCTAACAAATCGTACACTCAACAATTTGATCGAAGAAAATTAACGGAAGAACTTGCAAAGGTTTTCAATACATTATCATCTCAATAATTACACGACTATTGGTTAACTTAAAGGTCTATGATCGATCTGTTAAAAAAGTTATTTGAACAGCGCCGCAAAGAAATTACGGTCATGCTACTGGATGATTCCCAGCCGGGTGAGGATAACTCGTATAGGTTATATCCCAATAGCATCTTTGGGATCTTTATGACCATTTTTGTGATCATGGTGGTGGTCATAGCTACTACTTTTATGGTTACTCCATTGGGAGAGCTGTTATACAATTCTGATGAAGCGGAGATCAGGGATCAGATCATGCAAATTACTGACAAAACTCTTGCTCTTGAGGATTCACTGAAGAAAAGAGATACTCAGCTTCAGGAAATGAAGAATATCATACGGCTCAGTGTAGATACCACACTTGCTATGGACCAAAGATTCGATCAATTGTTTTCAGAGACTCAAAGTATGAATAAAGGTGATTTTGTATCAATGGAGCAGTTCGGTTCTATCGAAAAGCTTTCACAAAATGAGATTCTGTTTTCCAATGTCTCAAAGACCATTCCTGATTTTCCTGGGCGTTATCCGGTCAAAGGATCATTGACAAGAGGATATTTGCCGGATGAAGAACACTATGGCATTGACATTGCAACAGGAATAGATGAGCCGGTGATCAATATTGCAGATGGATCGGTATTCAACAGCAGCTGGACCATCAACAACGGGTATGTGATCTCAGTTCAGCACGGAAATGGCGTAGTAACGACATTCAAGCATTTAGCAAAGCTAAACAAAAGAGAAGGGGACCTCGTACTGAAGGGGGACATTTTAGGTGCTACCGGTGATGCCGGTGTTTTGAGCACCGGTCCACATCTTCACCTCGAAGTATGGAAAAATGGTGTTCCTCAAAATCCGGAATTATATTTAATCAACTAATAAAGAATATGCTCAACTCTAAGAAATCATCAAATAACGTGTCAGACAATTCAAGACAATCACCAACTGTTAATATCATCAGTGAAGGAACCAAGCTGAAAGGGGATCTGATCTCAGATTCTGATATTCGTGTAGCCGGTACCGTTGAAGGTGAAGCTAACTCTAAAGGTAAGATCATTGTAACCGGAAACGGGAAGATCAAAGGTAATATTGATTCCGGTGATGCCGATATTGCAGGAAAGGTAGACGGCGAGGTCAAAGTTACTGGTAAGTTGACTCTCAGAGCCAGTGCGATCATCGATGGGAATATTTACACCAAGACCTTAATAGTTGAAGAAGGAGCACAGATCAACGGTTCATGCCGAATGGGTTCTGATGCTAAATCTTACACAAGTTCCAAAGTAACTGAAAAATCCAGTTCAAGCAGTTAAAAGGACCGCAATTCATTGCCTCAAAACTCTACTGCCAAAGAAATATTCTGCATATTTGGGATTGGGAGCTGAAATAGCAGCCTCACTTTTGGTCCCGATCATGGTTGGTTATTATCTGGATGAATACTTCGGTACTTCACCTGTTATTTTACTAATTGGTGTTTTGGGAGCAATGATAGGGTTTGGATTCATGATCGTCACGGATAACAAGAAAACTTGATTCATGATGATTGACCTGAACAAAGGTGTTGCCAGGAATTCAGTTTATTTCTCCGCACTGCTTTTATTAATTGCGGGATCTTTTTTTTGGATAGGGGTGGCAGAGGGGGTAGCTGTTGTAGCGGGTGTACTTCTAAGTTCCATCTTTGTAGTGAGCAGCGGATGGATCCTTGATATCTTTCAAAACGCTAGATAGCAAACTTTTTATAAAGGTTTATATCTTCTCTATAGCCATTCGTTTCATTGTGGTTTTGATTTTGTTCGGAATTTTGATTGGGATAACAAAAATTGATGAAATCTACTTTACAGTTAGTTTTATAATTTCCTATCTTTGTCAATCTGTAACGGAAATGATTTTAATCAACAAAATACTACAAAAGAGCGGCAGTTAAAGACAATGATTCAAACCCTGCGTCGAGTTTTCTTAACTCTTTTATTTCTTAGTGTAAGCACATCAAATACATTCGCAGCCGACGATGATGAAGGGGCTCAAGAGCCGATCATCGACGTGATGGGAACCGTTGCTGATCACGATTATTTTAAAACACCATTTGGCAAGGTATATCTTCCAAGGATTTTTTACTGGGAAACCGCTGAAGGTAAAACTCAGTTAAGTGCATACTCTTCCACTAAAAAAGCTGTCAAATCGGACCAGTTTATTGAAAATGAAGAAGGTGCTATTGTACCTACAGATGGTGGGAGCATTAAGATTGATCTCTCTATTACATCTCACCTGATTTATTTTTGGTTAGGAATGGGTTTGGCGGTAGTTCTTACCATTTTAGCAGCGAATCGTTATAAAAAAGGAATTGGTCGTGATGTTGAGCCTAAAGGGGCAATGCAAAACATATTTGAAGTAGTATTTATATTCATACGTGATGATGTTGCCCGAGATAACATTGATCACCATAAAGCGGACAAGTATGTTCCTTTCTTATTTACTATGTTTGTTGGTATTTCATTTATGAATCTTTTTGGTCTGTTACCCTGGGGTGTTACAGCAACTGCTGACTTGACAGTGACAGGTACACTTGCTTTGGTAACCTTTTTAATTACTCAATTCAGTGGCACCAAAGATCACTGGGCACACGTATTTTGGTATCCAGGTGTGCCTACCTGGGTGCGATTTATTCTTACTCCGGTTGAAATACTTGGTTTATTTACTAAGCCATTTGCTCTTGCCAGTACGTTTATTTGCAAACATGCTGTCGGGTAAGATCATGATTATTGCTATACTTAGGTCTTGTATTTATTTTTGCCGATCTGTTTGGATCAGGCGCAGCTTATGGAGTCGGAATATTCTCCGTGGCATTAACAGTTGTATTATATGCCCTGAAAGTGTTTGTTGCACTATTGCAGGCCTATATTTTTGCTCTACTTTCCGCTGTATTTATTGGAATGGCAGCCGAAGATCATGATCATGATGAAGAAGGATATCACACAGAACATATTGCTGAAGAAGTTTCAGCTTAACAACAAATCTAACATAAATAAAAACTAAACAAACAGAACTATGGGATTATTAGCAGCTGGTATTGGAGCTGGAATCGTTGCACTTGGTGCCGGAATCGGAATCGGAATGATCGGTAAAAGTGCTACAGAAAGTATTGCACGTCAACCAGAAGCTTCTGGTGATATTCGCGGTGCAATGATTTTGACCGCAGCCTTTATTGAGGGTGTTGCTCTACTTGGTGCCGTTATTTGTATTTTGCTTGCGCTGGGAATCGGTCAATAATTTAAGGTAGGTAACTATCATGACTTTCCTATTAGCAGGTGGAGGAGGTTTACTGTCATTTAACACAGGGTTTGCAATCTGGATCTTAGTATCCCTGATCGTATTTCTTTTGGTAATGATAAAGTACGCCGTACCTCCAATTATGACGGCACTCACGGATCGTGAGCGTAATATCAAGGAATCTTTAGAAGCGGCTGAAAAAGCTATAGCTAAAGCTGAAAAGATTTCTAAAGATAACGAGAAGGCTCTACGTGAAGCTGAAGTTAAAGCTCAGGAAATCCGTAAAGAGGCCGTCAACGAAGCTGAATTGATCCGTATTGAACGTATCAATAAAGCAAAAGAAGAGGCTGATCAGCTTATTGAGCAAGCCAAGGCTACTATCGAGCAGGAGAAAAAACAGGCTCTTGATGAGTTGAGAAGCGAGGTTGCAAAACTTGCAGTTCAATCAGCTTCTATTATAATTGACTCTGAGCTTGATAATGAAAAGAACAACAAGCTGGTAGATAATTTTTTAACCGATCTATCTAAAAACTAATTTAATTCATGCTGGTATCTAAGGCTTCAGGAAGGTATGCAAAAGCACTTTTAGAGCTTGCGGAAGAACATGATGTTCTCGAGCAAACTCTTCAGGATGTCTTATTTATTAAAGAAACTATTGATGGATCAAGAGACCTGCTTGTTGTATTAAAGAGTCCTGTCATCAAGCCTGAAAAAAAGGTTGCGATACTGGAAGAAATCTTTGGGGGAGAGGTAAGTGAATTGGTTCATAGGTTCATAACTCTGATAGCCCAAAAAAACCGACAGAGCATGATCGATCAGATCGCAAATTCATTTATTGAGATTTATAATGATCATGTTGGAATCATTGAAGCACAAGTATCTGTAGCTAAGAAATTAACTGATGAGCAACTGGAGAAGGTTAAATCCAGAATTGCAGCTGTTACAGGTAAAAAGGTTCAGATCAACGAAAATGTGGATGCAGATCTAAGGGGTGGAATGGCCATCAAGATCGCAGACACAGTGATTGACGGTACCGTGAAGTATAAATTAGAGCAGCTTGAGGATGTCCTCCTAAGCTCAGCAATGGAATAAAATTATAAAACATTTTTAACTAGATATATACGATGAGTCAAGTCAGACCAGACGAAGTTTCAGCCATTTTAAGAAAACAACTCTCAGGCTTCGACAACGAGGCAGACACCTATGATGTAGGAACCGTACTTGAAGTGGGTGATGGTATTGCCCGTGTTTACGGTTTGTCTAAAGTACAAGCTGGTGAATTGGTTGAGCTGCCTGAATCAAAAGATGATGACGGCAACTCAGTAACCGGAATGGTACTTAACCTCGAGGAAGATAATGTAGGTATCGTACTATTCGGTTCTGCTAACGCCGTTGAGGAAGGTCACACTGTTAAAAGAACTAAGGATATTGCCTCCATTCAGGTTGGAGAAGGTCTCTTAGGCCGTGTTATCAATCCACTGGGTGTTCCAATTGATGGTAAGGGAAATATCAGCGGTGAAACTATTAAATTACCTCTTGAGCGTAAGGCTCCCGGAGTAATTTATCGTGAGCCTGTAACAGAACCCCTTCAAACTGGTTTGAAGGCAATTGATTCCTTAATTCCAATTGGTAGAGGTCAGCGTGAGCTCATTATTGGTGACCGTCAAACTGGTAAAACAGCAGTAGCTATTGATACCATTATCAATCAGAAAGAAACTCAAAATACTGATAAGCCCGTTTATTGTATTTATGTTGCGATTGGTCAGAAGGGATCAACCATTGCGAGGATCCGTAAGGTTCTGGAAGATAATGGTGCGATGAAATACACTACCATTGTTGCGGCACCTGCCAGTACATCTGCACCACTCCGTTACATTGCACCATTTGCCGGAGCTGCAATTGGAGAATATTTCCGTGATACCGGCCGACATGCTTTGGTTATTTATGATGATCTTTCTAAGCAGGCTGTTGCTTACCGTGAACTATCACTATTGCTGAAACGACCTCCGGGACGTGAAGCTTATCCCGGTGATGTATTCTACCTGCACAGTCGTCTTCTTGAGCGTGCTGCAAAGATTATTAGTGATGATGATGTAGCTAAAAAAATGAACAACGTTCCTGAAGAATTAAAGCCAAAAGTTAAAGGCGGTGGTTCTTTGACGGCACTGCCTGTAATTGAAACTCAGGCCGGTGACGTTTCTGCTTATATTCCAACCAACGTAATTTCTATTACTGATGGACAGATCTTCCTGGATACTGACTTATTTAATCAGGGTATTCGTCCCGCCATTGATGTAGGTACTTCGGTATCTCGTGTGGGTGGTTCTGCTCAGGTTAAATCAATGAAAAAACTTTCCGGTACTCTGAAGCTTGATCTGGCACAATATCGTGAGCTTGAGGCATTTGCCAAGTTTGGTTCCGATCTTGATGCGTCTACCCAGGCTCAGCTTAGAAAAGGTGAAAGAACCGTTGAACTTACTGAAACAGGGTGAATATCAGCCATTGCCGGTAGAGCAGCAGATCGCATTGCTTAAGATTAACTCTGAAGGTCTTTTGGATAAACTTGCCGTTGAAGCAAATCAGTGAATTCGAAGAACAATATCTCGAAACTGTCAATCATAAAGTTTGACGATGAAATGAAATCACTTTCTGAGACTGGAGTTCTTAGTGACAGTTTTGGTGATGATTTGATCAAAATTGCTAAATCTGTAATTGAACAGGTCACAGCTAACTAATTAATACCGGATTAATCAATGGCAAATCTTCGAGACATACGAAACAGGATATCATCTGTAAATAATACGCAGCAGATCACCAAAGCTATGAAAATGGTGGCGGCTGCCAAATTGAGAAAGGCACAGGATAAGATGATAAGAACACGTCCTTATGCCTCGAAAATTGAAGAAGTAGCCGGTAGACTTGCCAATAACAGTAAGACTGCGAATCCTGTTATGCGTACACCGGAAGAGATTAACAATGTATTATTTATTGTGATAGGCTCTGACAGAGGTTTATGTGGCGGTTTCAATAATAATTTATTTAAGACTGTTGAAAACAGCATACATGAGTAATTTTCGAACTCATCATAAAAGTGGAAATCTGTCACTGATTACCATAGGGAAAAAGGCTACTGCCTACTTCAAGAAAAGGAAGTATAATGTTATCAAAGAGTTTCCTGGATTCTTCGATGACATTCAGTACGAAAAAACTTCTGATATAATGGAAACTGCTATTGAGCAGTTTGTGGATGGCAGTTTTGATGAAGTATATATTTCCTTCAATGAATTTAAATCTGTAATTGCACAGAATAGAAAAACACAAAAGGTATTACCAATTGATCCGGAAACTATTGGAAATTCGAAATCTGATAATGCATCTGAATCTACGATTGATTACCTTTACGAGCCGAATTCACAGGCAATCTTAGACGAGTTGTTACCTTTGCATTTGAACATGCAACTATGGCGGGCAGTGCTCGAGTCTAATGCTTCCGAGCAAGGTGCACGTATGACCGCAATGGACAGTGCAACTGAAAATGCCAAGGATTTAGAAAAAGAGCTCAGCTTGAAATACAATCAGGCACGACAGAGTGCTATTACTACAGAAATTTCAGAAATTGTTTCCGGTGCTCAGGCACTAAGTGATAATTAATTTTACTGACGAATATCAGGAGAGCTGGCAGAGTGGTCGAATGCGGTGGTCTTGAAAACCATTGAGGCCTCACGGTCTCCGGGGGTTCGAATCCCTCGCTCTCCGCTTTAAAATAGCCCCTTTATGGGGCTATTTTTGTTTTTGAACCATTGGTTTTAAATATTATCATCATGCATTCGTTGAAGGCGTAAATCATTAAAACTATTATGACAGCACGAATATCCTTTTTGCTATTCTTTCTATTTGCAGTATCCTCAACAGCTGTTCAGGCACAGCAAGATACCCTTAGAATTGATTTTCAAACATTCTTATCTAAAGCCATTAATAATTCCGGTCAGATCGATTATGAGAAACAGGATGTTGAACTGGCAGAAAACAGAGTTGATCAAGCCAAGGCCCAGCGTATTCTTCCGAGTGTAGATTTCAGCAGTCAGCACGGACTTGTTCCCGGCGTTAAAAGTGATGTACCCGGATTACCAGAAGATGAATATTATTTAGATCCCAATCTTCGAAATGACTGGGAGGACTGGGCTATTTTTACCAGATTTCAGTTGACTGCTGCACAACCGGTTTTTACCTGGGGAGCGATCAATAAAGCTATAGACGCTGCAAGACTTGGAGCAGAAGCTGCTCAATACAGTTTTGAAGCTGAGAAGGGGGACCTTGAAATTCGTCTGTTTGAACTTTATTACAGCAGGATCCTGGCTATGGAGATCGAACGTTTGTTAGATGAAGCACAGGATAAAGTCAATCAAATAGAAGGGCAGATTAAGGATATGCAGGAAGAAGGGGATACAAGCCTTGATGATTCCGAGATCTTTAAATTTGAGATCTTTAAAGCTGAGTTTGAGATACAAAAGGCAGAAGTAGCTGAAAACTTGGATTTTGTTCGGGAGACCTGGAATTATATTCTCAGAAATGATGAGAATCTGATCTATGAACCTGAGGTTCGTTTTTTAGATCCGGTTTCTGCTGAAATTGAACCGGTCGACTTTTATCAACAGTCTGCCTTCAGTAACCGACCGGAATTAAAAGCTCTGGATATCGGACAAGAAGCGACTCGTACTTATTTATCTTCATTAAAACGACAAAACCTGCCCGGTTTATTTTTAGGCGGTTACCTGAATTTTGCCAATACCCCTAATCGTCCGCGTCAATCCAATCCGTTCATTCAGAATAATACCAACTTATTTAGTGGTGGCTTCGGCTTTACTATTCGACAGAATCTGAACTTTTTATCTATAAAAGCTAACATCGATAGGAATCAGATCGAACTGAGAAAGATCATTTATGCGGAAGATGCTGCCAAGGATGGTATTTTGCTGGAAGTAAATAATAATTACCGTCAGGCAGCATTGGCAGATGTTAAAGTCAAACAAACCGACAATGCCTTGGTTACATCAAAAAGATGGCTCAGACAGGAACAACTTGACTATGATTTTGGTATGGGTGATACAAAGGATCTAATTGATGCAATGAAGAAAGAGCTTGAACTAAAGCTTCAATTGAAGCAAAACATATTTGAATTCAATTCATCTTTGGCTAAGCTAAATAAATCGGCCGGTATTCCGTTAACAACCCTGATAACAAACTGAATTCTATATTATTATGAAAATGATGAGAATCTTACTTTTTCTACTTATAACACTGTTTGGATTTAACAGTCCTTTACGCTCAAAATGCGGATCAGCAGATTAAAGATCTTCTCGAAAGCAGAGATGATCAGATCAAAGAACTAATGGGACCTGAAGGCACTGAATATACTGATGAACAACGAGCTGAGCTGAAAACAGATCATTAACGGGATCATAGATTTTGAGGCGATGGCGAAAGAAGCTCTTGATGAAACGTATAGTACCATCACAGAAGAGCAAAGAAATGAATTTGTGGATCTCTTTTCTACCATAGTTAGAGATCAGTCATTGAATAAACTCGATATTTATCGAGCTAAAGTGACTTATACTAATATCTCAGCTAATGGTGATGAAGCCAGGGTTGAAACACTTGCTGAACTTGATGATGTCCGAACTCCTGTCAATTACGAGATGAAAAATAAGGATGGTGAGTGGGTTATTACCGATATGGAAATTGATGATGTTTCCACAGCCGGATCATATAATCGCCAATTTCAGAGAATCATAAATCAAAAAGGTTTTGATTCGTTGATGAACAGCCTGCGAAAACGAGCAGATCGGGCATAATTTATTTTTAAAAAATAACTTATCTTAAAAATAAAACAGTGTGCTTAAATCTGTAACAAACAAAAAACTTGGAAAGGAAGGCTACATTTATGTCAGCTATGGCCATCCAAAGTATCTAGAGCATGTTGTTGCTTCTGTAACCACTCTTCGAAGGTATGATACAAAAAGGCCTGTTGCTTTAGCCTGCACAAAGAAGCACCAGGATCTTATCAAAAAATACGGTTTTGAAGAAATGTTCGATCATCTGATAGATCTGCCAGAAAAACATGCTTCTATTGTAGGGTTCAAACATAATTTCTTTAATTATCTTTACTTCGATAAGAACATTTTTCTGGACAGTGATATAGTTTGGTGTAAAAATCCGGACACCCTTTGGCAATCACTTGATGCGTACAATTTTACAATTACAGGTAATTTGGTTTCTGATAATTTTTTTGGGGCACCAAAAAGTATTGGTGTTGCTAAAGACATGTTGCTGTTAAGAAGAAAGCGTACTCTTAAACGATTTGGTCTTACTTATCTGAGCCGTGCACAAACCGGTCTTATGTATTCCAAAGACCCGGCCCTTACCAAAAACGTTTGCGATCTTGCCAAAGAAATGTTGAAGAGAAAAGCAGAGACCCACTTTCAAAGCCGCAAAATGGAAAAAGGTCGAAATGAGGAGTCTTGTGAGTGGAGTCTGGCCATGGCGATGTCAAAGCTGAATATACCTGTTTATGCATGGTTTCAGGGACAGACAAGTCCACAACTTGATTACATTGCATTCCTTACCGATCACGATGATGATTTTGAATACGTAAAGTGTAAATACTACTGCAACGATTTTGTGTATTCTTTTAGGGGGTTGAAAACCAATTGGATCAAAAACCTTTTAATTAAGGCGTTTTCCATTATTCCCGGTAAGGGAGACCATATGATGGTAACTCCATATTGCCTGCATTTTGGATGGTACCACGAAAAACAACCATTCTTTGAATTTTCAGACCGAGTATGGGATGAGTTGGTATCTGACCAAAATTCTTCCAAAGCTTCATTGGGATTAGAAGATCGCTCTTCCAATGAAGCTTAATGAAGACTCGAAAAAATTAATTAAGAAGTCACTTAGGCTTCTTATTCAGTTTTCGATCATTGGTTATCTGATCTACCAGCTTTTTGAGATCGGATTCCAGAAAATCATTGAGTCTCTTCCTCAGATCCCGTCTTTTTATTTACTCTATTTTGTTATTTATTTTTCTTTGCCACTGGCAGAGGTCCTCATATACAAAATTAAATGGCCGATCACCTTCCGTGATGCTTTTCCGATATTTATTCAAAAGAAGGTGTTAAATACTGATGTGGTAGGGTACTCCGGTGAACTTTTTCTGTATATGTGGGCAAAGAAATACCTGAAAGAACCGGCAAAGCCGGTATTCATCTTCATCAAAGACAATAACGTATTGTCGTCTCTGGCATCGGGTATAGTTACGATATTTTTACTCATATTTTTTATATCTAAGGGTTATATAAATATTTCTGACTTCTTGGGAGATGTGAAAGTATGGAGCTGGATTCTGATCTCAATCGGTGTAATAATAGCTTTACTGCTTATATACCGCTTCAGAAAAGCTATATTAGCTTTGAACCGTTATGACAGCATGAAGATATTTTCATTGCATGCAAGCAGGATAATATTTATCAACGTCATTCAGATCCTGCAATGGCACGTAGCCAGACCTGATATTGCCATTCCGGTTTGGTTTACCTTTTCAGCGGTTCAAATACTGGCATCACGAATACCATTTTTACCAAGTACAGATGCCTTGTTTGTCAACGTTGCGCTCGGAATGTCGGGGGTAGTCTCTGTTCCAAAAGAGGCCTTGGTTGGTATATTGACAGCCAATCTTATTTTAAAACGCATCCTGAATGTTGTATCATATTTGATCTCAAAATATGTGGGGACTGATGACATCAAACCATCAAAAGAGGAAATTGACTTTGATAAAAATGCTTAAGAAAACGGTTTTATTTACACTGCTTCTACTATTCAGCAACTCTGCAATGGCACAGTTGATCAATTATGATTCAGATAACATAAACCTAAAAACAGGTGTATGGTTTATTTCAAATCTTAATGGATTCAACGAAGAGCTACCGTACTGGACACATGTCAATCAGGATGGGCGGATCGATCAATATTCTGCAAATGCTCTGAACTATATCGATTGGAAGGCGAATTTATACGACGATTCTCTATTCGATCTGAATATTGGCGGCAGTTTGACCTCACGTGTTTCTGAGAGCTCTACGGTGTTTTTTGATCAGGCTTACATTGACCTGAAGATCTCGAATTTTAAGTTAATGGGTGGCCGGTATATCGATCCGCTTGCCCTGAAGGAAGACGAACTGTCAACTGGTTCCTTTATGTATAGCCGAAACGCAACTCCCATTCCTAAAGTAGCATTTGCAACAGATGGATTTGTGGGCGTTCCCGGGACTAATGGAATTGTGAGATATAATGGTCTTTTTGCTCACGGTTGGTTCGATAATGATCGTCATGTAAAAGACGCATATTTGCACGAAAAGTATTTCTACCTGAGTATCAAGTACGCGTTCTTTGATGCAAGAGGGGGTATCGTTCATAATGTACAATGGGGTGGTGTAAGTGATAGCCAAGGACAGTTACCATCGGGTGGTCAAACGTTCTGGGAAGTGATAACGGCAACCGGCTCCAGTGATGATAACGCCCCCGGCGGTGAGCAATCTAATGCAGTTGGAAATTCTGTTGCTGCCTACGATTTCAGCCTGGGGTTAAGTTTCAATGATTTCGACCTGAGAGCCTATCGGTTGTTTTACCTGGAAGATAAGGTATCCACAAGGTTCAGAAGTCCGTGGGATGGAATTTGGGGGCTTACAGTCAAGCCTAAAAACTCTACGTTCATTCAGAATTTCATCTGGGAGCACATCAACACAAAAAGAATGGACTCTTACGATTGGGAACCGATGGGTACCGCCAGTTACTACAATAACGGAATTTACCGAACCGGGTGGACCTATCAGGGACGAGTGATAGGAAATCCAATGCTGTTGACAGATGGTACTATCGAAAGGCCGATATATAATAATATCATGATAGCACATCATTTTGGAGTGTCCGGTCAACTATCCAAAATGATAAACTATAAGATGCTGTATACTTTTTCACGCAATTATGGGCAAGTACAGGATCAGATCATCACTCGTTTACCGCGTGAAGAATGTCCTGGAACAGGAGGCAGGGTATGTGCCGAACTACGACCGCTGGAAGAATTGAAAAAGGTTAACCAATCCATCATGTTAGGTATCAGTTCATTTGTACCTGGTTATGAAAGACTAAAGTACGGAATCAATATAACAGCTGATTTGGGAGAGCTTTACGGTGATAGAATTGGGGCCGGGATCAATCTTGAGTACGATTTGATCAAATAAGAAGCTCAGTTAACGTTATTGATATCTACTTTTTGGTAGTCAAAATCATCCAGATCGTGTTTGATCTGTTTCTGTGTTTCGGCAGGCAGTTGGTCAAACTTGCTGGAAGTACTCAGAGTCTCTTTCGTATTTTTAGACTTCCAGACCTCATCTTCTCCTATCAGTGAATTAGCGGTTTTGTGGTAATTGCTTAAGATCTGCTTTTCGAATGGTAATCCGATCTTCTCAAAGAGAAAGTTCAGTACTTTTTCTGGATCTTCAACCAAATTCTCATACCTGATGTGGTAGTTATTTTCCTGTCCAATATGTTGTTTTGATATTTTGATGCTACGATTCCACCAAAAAATGGATTTATCAACGGATCGATCTCCTGACCACTCTTCAGGATTGTTACCCGTAGCTTCACTCATACTGGCTACCACATCCTCACCGTTTCTGATCAGGTGAATGAAGATGGCATCACGGTCAGTTTTCTGTATAAGGTCGATGAAATGTAAGTGTCGGGGTGTTTTTTCCAACAGATAGTTTTCTTCTGCTTCCCTAAAATGTTTACCAATTTTGTTAAGCTGAATGTTGAGGAACCGTACCCATTTCACAGTACTGAAGGTAAAGCCAAATGATCGGATATCTTCTTCTGTCGATACACCTAGATCAGTTATGATCTCTTCAACAATGTTAAGATGTTTTGATCTGTATAGGGTCATAGCCCGCACAATAGGATTGATCGAAATTGTTTTTGAATAGAGGTGAGTCTCAGGAAAAGACACAACCTTGCTGTGTGATGCAAGGAAACTCTGTAACAAGGTGGTTCCTGAGCGGGGGCAACCTACTATGAAGATCTTTTTCATCATAGGCTAAAGGAGGTTCAGTTCCCTGGATTCCTCAAGGTATTGCTGAAAGGCATTGGCAGCATTATCACTGAGCTGGAAACGGGGGTGACCAAAGAGATCATTCTTTATGACGGCATGCCACATATATTGGATCAAAGCAGTCGGTGAATTTCTTATTCTACGCTTGAAATGATCCTGCTCCCAGGTGTTATCACCGTGATAGGCTCGCAGGAATAAGTAATTATAGGAATGATCCAGTTTATGATAACGCAATTTCATCCATTCTTCTAAATACACGGTATCTTCAGAGCGTTTGGTTTCAGGGTAACGAATGTCATCACTTCTCCGGTGCATGATACTTCCCGGAATACCGTCAGGTAAGATTCCAACATATGGATGCATCATAAACTCTTCTGTATCCAAATGCATGAGAGATGAAGCCAGGCAGCAGGCATCATAACCCTGATCAAGAATATCAGCTTGTATCTTAATTCTGTCAGGGTGATACCAGTCATCATCATCCCACTGGATGAGGTATTCTCCATTGGATTTCTCAAGACTTCGATTTCGTAATTTACCAAGCACAAAATCAGGCTCTTTTTTCAGCTTTACGTATTTTACTTGCTCAGCCGGCAGATCTTCAAGTATTGGGGAATAATCTTCATTCCCGTCATCAACAATGACCAACTCTTTATTTTGGTAATTTTGGTTTTGAAAGCATTGAACAGCTCTTTTTGCAAGATCGCGCCTGTTGGCTGTAACCATGAGGCAGCTGACCTTAGGGCTTTTGTTTATAGAATCGGGCATTAATAGTAATTTATTTTGCAAGGAATATTTGTAAGAAAATACCGTTAAAATTGCAGAGGTGTAAATCTCATTTTATTTCAAAGATTACGTTGGTTTTAAACTAAAAAATTCAGTCATGTACAGACTTGCAGGCACGATATTATTAGCGCTATTATTTTTCAATTCAACTTTTGCTCAGATCGATAAGGAAAAGTTAAAAGAACCTCTAAAAGAATTATCTAATGGGGTCTTAATGGTGGAGGATTTTGAAGGGGAAAAAGTAGGTGAACTACCTTCAAGGTGGTATAACAGGGATGTGAAGCAAAATGCGAATGATCCTAAAGAAGCAAAGAAATACCACTATACCATTGAGCAGGAAAATGGGAATAAGTTTCTGCACTATGAACACACGGATGCCCGTCATCTTAACTTCCCACTATTGGAGAGAAAAAATGTGAATATTCATGAAACTCCTATTCTTTCATGGAAATGGCGGGTTAACAAACTACCTGAAGGTGGAAATGAAGACAAAGAACCGAATGACGTAGCCGCCAGTATTTATGTGGCCTATAACATGGGAAGAGTAGCGTTGTTCAAGAAAGTGCCGAAGAGTATTCGGTACACGTGGAGCAGTACTTTACCGAAAGGAAAGGAAATGTCTAAGTTTTTTGGGAATCAGAAGATCGTAGTGGTTGAGTCAGGAGAAGATGAAATGGGAAAGTGGATCCGGTTTGAGAGAAATATCAAAGAAGATTATGAACGTATGTTTGGGGATGAAGCCCCTAAGATACCAATGGCCATTTTACTGTTGAGCGATGCAGATCAAACAAACAGTACAGCTATTGCGGATTATGATGATATCATGCTCAAACCGGCAGAATGATCCGTACTTTTCATTCTGAAGTAACATTCTAAGCGCCTTTTAATTTCGCCTTAAGGCATTTATGGTTTTGCGTTCTGTGAACCAGATCACAAAAATGGATAGTGCGAATATAAAGATGGATGCGAGTATCACCCCAGGTACATTTGCGCCCCCAAACCAAAAGTTGATACCATATCGGGTGGCGATGGCCACACCTGTTAGTGGTAATAATATGTATAAGGCTGAAAAACTCTTGAATGCGAAATACCAGGGATTGGTTTCAGTAACCCTGGCTCCAAAATAGAAGATCACTCCTGAGATCAAAGGGTAGAGGGTAAGCCAGACATAGGCTACGGCGAGCATGCTGATCTGAGCGGCAAATAGAAACCCTACAGGCAGAACGATAGCGTTACTAAGTGTGAAATAAAATACAAACCGAGCCTCACCCTTAGCACTGATCAATTTAGGTAACAGGGTGATCAGGCATTGAATTAATCCGACAGCAATAAATATTCTCATGTATGGCACGGCATCTACCCACTTTTCATATCCAATCATAGGCAGAAACCAATCGATATAGGTGCCTACGACAATCATCACGGTTCCAACTAAAAACATACTGGCTTTACTCATGGTAAAAAAGTAGCTACGAAGTCGGTCTATCTGATCCTGTAGTTTGGCAAAAGCGGGATAGGCAACGCGATTGATGACACTCGAAAGTTCCTGAACAGTATCAAACACCAGGCGGTAGGCAAAGGCGTAGATCCCCACCAGTTCCATAGAAAAGAATTTTCCGATAATGAGGTAATCTGCATTCATATACAGCTTATGAAGAGTGTGAGACCCGGCCGTATACAAACCAAACCGGAGCAGATGCTTTATCTTTTGATACTCGAACTGCAGTCTTGGCCAATATGGTTTGAAAATGAGACTCAGGAACATCTGTCCAACTTTATGAGCCAGTTCAGCAAGAACGATTGACCATGCACCCCAGCCTGATGATGCCAGATAGATCATTAAACCGGCAGAAGCAGCAAGTGAAACGTTGTCGATGATAGCGATCTTTTTAAAGGCTAGTTCTCGGGTAAGAAGTCGGCTCGAGATCATATAAAAACTAAAGGCAATGATACCCAACATGTAAACGCGGATCATGGGTGACAAGACCTCTGTTTCGTAAAATTGAGCGATCCATGGTGCAACCAGATAAAGTGTTGCGTAAAGAACTGATGAAATTAAAAAACTGATCCAAAAAAGGGAATCGATCTGAGTTCGGCCAATTTTTCGTTCTTGGATGATAGCAGCTCCCAATCCAAGTTCGGTAAGGGCTTTGGCTGTGTTGAAAAAAGCTATAGCTAGTGCGGCAATACCAAATTCCGCTTCAGATATGATCTTTAAAGTATAAAATAATGCTCCCGCATTAAGAAGCCGGGCCACAACCGAACTGGCCCCGCTGTATAGTACTGATGAAGCTACTTTTCGGGCAAAAGAAGTCTCAGTCATTGTAACGTAGTCTCATCAATTTTGCGGATAGATTTTTCAACGGATCAGAAGGCACAAATATAGGATTAACTCAGAGAGAATGGAAGTGCTTAAAAATAGCAGCAATTGTTAGCTATTTGTTTACTTGGCAACCATATAATAGAAGTATCCGTCTTTATCTCTATTGATATTGGCAGTTCCGTGCATTTCCAGAAGTTCGCCCCCAACCACTTTTTTAACAAAGAATTTTTGAACGGATCCAAGCTCGTTGATCAGTGAATATTCATTCAACAGATTTTCAACAGTTACGCTGAGGTTACCATCCTGATAGGTGCCATAAACAACTTTTGAATCCAGGTTGTCTCTTGATTGCTTTACTTCTATCCCTGAAGGTGATAGGAGATGGGCCATTCCGTTTTTATACCCTACACCGTACCCAATGGTAGATCGGGATCTTCCGCTCTTTATTTTCAAGAAATGGAAATAAAATCCGTTGGTATCATCCCCCTGTTTAACCCTGTAACTGGTATCAATGAGGTCAGTGGTTAGATTATCCTGGTAGAGGTGATCCATGTAACCGGTTCCGTTTACCTGCACCGTATCATCATTTATGGCAACGTAACCTTTAACACTTGCGTGAGGGATAGGAATGGTCAGTCCCAATTGATGTGAACCTATGGTATACACCCCATCTCCATGTGCTTTTCCCTGAGCGATGTCATAAAAGGTGATATCTACATCATATTTCACGCCATTTTTTTCGGTTTTGTAGTATAATCGATGCTCATCATCCAGGCTTCCCTTTGCCCAGTAATTTCTTTCAGGATGGAGTCGAAGATAGTAATCTTCAGCTTCACTGATAAGGTCGGAGGGAGAATATTCTTTATTAACCACATAATTTTGACCATCCTTCCAGGCCACCATTAGCTTACCACCGGTTACGCGTTCTTTAAACGAAGAACCAAAGTCATTGATGGAAAAAGTTATGACCAATTGAATTCCATTATTCAGATCAGCATGATAAGTCCACAACTCATTATAATACTTGGAGGGTAGGTTTTTGGCAACAAAATCTTCGGGAGTGGTATCTCTGAAGCTGCCTTTTGGTGACTGAGCGAGTAAAGATGTAGTAGCGGAAAATAAAATTACTACCGTTAAAAGCCTGTGAAACATTAAGTTAATATCTATGATTTAAATTGTGAGTCCTAAAAATAATAACAGTTGACTCATAACACTTACTAGAATGTATATACCGTTTAAATATTACGTTTGAATGCATTAATAATTACTACGATTCCATGATCGGCAAGGTGTACAATAATATATTCGTCTCACGTTCTGTTAAATCAAAATGTATGTTAAATAATTTCATTAGATGATATGGTAAATCAGTAAAGTAATACCCTTCTTACAAACCAATTTTTCTCCCATTTTTCAACTTCTGGAATTCTGTTGATATAGCGATTCCAGAAAAAGCCCATTATGATCAGTTGAATGGTGAAGGTTTTGAAAAATATATTCATGGTTAGATCTATTCCCACATGCATACCAATGAGCATAATGATGATGTATGGTCTGAATTTTTTAAACCACACCGTAAAACCAAGTAATTCAGTTAATAACCCAAAAGAGAGTATAAGTGTGGCAAGAAAGCGGCTATTGAAAGATAATTCCTGAAGCCAGTTATATTGAAACTCTCCCTGAAGTGATAGGATATCAATACTCTTTTCTCCCATCCAGAGCCATAAGTGGTAACCATCAACCCAGGTGATACCGGTGGCAATCAGTTTACTGATAGCTGCAGAAGTATAGCCGAGCCCCATAAAGAAAAGCGCAAAACCAAAGGCAAAAGTCAGTTCTTTTTTCATTCCCTTGAAGAATATAGCAGCAAGTGCTAATCCCATTAAACTAAAGCCAACCAAATTTGCGCTGTGTGGGATCTCACCCTGAGAAAATCGAGCTACATGTTGCAGGTGAAACAGGAGAAACGCAAAAGCATAGAACCAGCGAACTCGCTTAAAGAGTAGGGGGATAAGAGTAAATAAAGTGATCAGCACTGCATTATAAATTGAGATGCTGTTGGAAAAGAATATGCTGATATCCATATAATTTGCCAACCCAAGCGGTAGAACCACATCACTCAAACGGGGGATATAAAAGGCCCATTCCCATGTGTAAATGAGAGTATAAATAACGGCAAAGAATTCGAAAGCTCTCAGCTGCAATTTTGTCCCTATAGAATCGGGCTGATCAAACTGAAAGAGATTATTGAGAATATTCATCTTTGTTGTGGAAAAAGGTGAGGGTTCTTGATGGTGGTATCTGCCGTAAACAGAAACATAGGAATGGCTTCGATCACCACACTGTCTTGTCCGTTCATAAAACCTCTTACCCGGGTTGCAAGCCACATTTCGCCGGGATATTGATCGATCTGGAAGGTAGATCGCATACCGTTTAGTCGTTTTTCATTCCAAACCTCTGTTTTAGTGATGAAGTTGGCGAAATCGATCTCATGGATCCCATAATCCTTCAGGGGTAAGATCCTGTCTTCAATTTTTGTTATGGGTTTGGTATCCCAGAGGTCGGCTCTGGATGAATCACTTACTTGCTCCACAACCCCGCGCGACCATTCCTTTCCGGCCTGTGAGAACATAGGAAATATTGAAAAAGGCCAAAACTCACCCAAGTGAGTAGCAACAAGAACAATATTTAGGATCAGGGTCCATAGAAGGATCTTCTTATGTTTTTTAAAAGACTCCACACTTGATCGTTTGTTAAAAATTAAGTGTTAAAGATATTGAAATTCACTCAACAAAACTTGGTTCTGCCTGATACATATCTCAGTAGATCAAATTGAACAATTTCTACGCAATGATACTTAATTAACAAAGTTAACCATCTGAATAAGAGAATTGTTACTTGTTACAATTTCTTAAAACAGAACAAAGAAATACGTATTTTTGTTAATTATTGAACCCGTCAAAAATTATCGACTCACTTATAGATTAAATGTCAAAGCTGCTTAAGCTCTTTAAACCTTTATTAAACTACAATTATTCGCATCCATATCTGGTATTAGTCGTGACGATATTACTGGCTATTGTCAGTGGCTTTTTTGCGATCCAGTTAAAAGTAGATACGGATATTGCCAATCTCTTGCCTGAGGATCACCCCAATGTAGTGGCGTTAGACAAACTCAATGAAACCGTTGGGGGAGAGACTGATATGCAGGTCGTGATAAGTTCACCCAGTTTTGAAGCAAATAAAAAATTCGCCGAAGACCTCATAGAAAGATCGCTTGAAATGTATTACCCAAGATTTGAGGATTACTACTTCGAGAGGGCTGAGTTCAAAAGAGAGACTGAATTTACCAAAAAAAATGCATTATATCTGGCTAGTGAGTCTGAACTTAGTGATGTAATAAGCTGGCTGGAAGACGAGATAGAGCAGGCAAAAGAGGAAGCAAACCCGTTTTACTTTGACCTTGGGGATGAAGATGAGGAAGCAGAGGATACCCGGGCAGAAGACTTCGAGGAAAGCTATAAAACTCTTGTTCCATCAGAGTATCCGGTGAGTGAGGATAGTACCATCATGGTAGTCAAGTTCTTTCCAACAGGGTCAAAAAGTGATATTCAGTATCTGGAGGATATGTTTGAGGAATATGATAACCTGATCGCCTCATTGAATCCGGCAAGTTATCATCCCGAAATGGAAGTTCGTTTTGGCGGTCGATTGAAACGTCATCTGGAAGAACTTACCTCCATCATGGATGATGTGATCGGTAGTTTTGCAACCGGTTTCAGTAGTGTGATACTTCTGGTGATGTTATATTTCTTCATCAAGAAATACCTGCATTACAGAAAAGGAACGCAGGGACAGGGTAAATACACCATTTGGTCGCATATCATAAGAATGCCGGTTCCTGTATTGGTGATCGGAATCCCGTTGCTGATCAGTTTAGTGTGGACTTTTGGGATCACGTACTTCTATTTGGGTATGCTGAATACTATGACTTCCGTATTGTTTGTGATCCTGTTTGGATTGGGAATTGATTATGGTATACACTTTTATGCAAGATATATAGAGCTGCGTAATCATGGATATAATGTTCATGATGCCATTCAAACCACGAATGAGAAGACAGGTGAAGCCATTTTAGTATCTGCTTTCACTACGGCTGCTGCCCTGTTCATATTGATGTTTGCGGATTTCAGAGGCTTCTCAGAATTTGGGTTTATTTCAGGAACCGGTATTCTGTTATCGCTGTTTGGTATGCTGTACATACTTCCGGCCATTCTTGTAGTGCTTGATGAGCGTTTGAACTGGATTCTGATCAGTGAAGAGGATAAGGAGATGTATCAGGGTACGCACCGTTTTCCATTTGCCAGAACTATTGTGACAGTGGGGCTGGTTGCATCTGCTGTAGTGGTAGGTTTTAGTGGCAACCTCAGTTTTCAGTACGATTTTGGCGAACTGGAACCGAAATTTCCTGAATATGAGGAATTCAGATCGTTTGCCAGGCAGGTAGAGGATTCTGACAAAAGAAATCCGGCTTATATTGTAGCTGAGACAACCGAACAAGTTGTGGAAATCGCTCAGATCCTTAGAGAAAGGGCAGAGTCAGATACTGTTTCTCCCACAATACAAAGTGTAGAGACTCTGCAGGAAAGATATCCAACCAGTGAAGCAGAGAAACAAGAAAAACTGGATAAGATCGCCAGGGTAAGAGAGTTACTTCAGGATCCGTTCTTGGTAGATAAGGAGGATGAAGATCTGGATCGTTTGAGACAGGCAGCACAGACAACTGAACCGGTCACAATCGATCAGATACCGAATTACCTGAAGTCACGATTCGTGACTAAAGATGGCGAAATAGGCCGTTTTGTGATCGTTTACCCATCAGTTGGGTTGTCAGATGGCCGGCAATCTATTGCCTTTAAAGATGATGTAAGTGTGGTAAACCTTGAAGATGGAGCAGAGTTTTATGCTTCGAGCACGTCAATTGTAGCAGCTTCCATGTTAGACCTTATGAGAACTGAAAGCCCTTATATGGTGGCAGCTACATTTATATTTATTTATTTCTTCATGTTATACTCTTTCAGATCGTTCCGGTGGTCTCTCATCGCAATGTTACCATTACTGGTCGGTCTGACATGGCTATTTGGGATCATGATGATCTTTGATCTGGAGTTCAACTTCTATAATCTGGTGGTGTTACCGGCCATACTGGGTATTGGAGAAGACAGTGGCGTCCATCTGGCGCACCGTTATCGTGAGGAAGGGAAAAACAGTATGTGGCAGGTTCTTTCGAGTACGGGACAGCACATAACCATGGGGTCGATCACAACGATGCTTGGATTTGCCGGTTTGTTATTTACAAATCACCCGGGATTACAATCCATTGGGCTCATGGCAGTTATTGGGATCGGAATGACTCTATTGACCTCAATAACCTTTATGCCTGCTTTGATTCAACTGTTGGAAGATAAAGATTGGATTCGTTTTTAAACACACCAAACGTATTCACCATTACATAAACTCAAAATAGATAATAACAGAAAGTGCAACTAGAAGACTAAACCAGATGAAAATAGCCCAACGACTTAATTCTTCTCCTTCTCTTTGTTCAGTAAAACTATGGGGTTTTATTCCCTGAAGTAAAAAAGTAAGTATACCTGCCAGGTTTATACAGATTATGTAGGTCAGCGTTAGTAATCCTGCACCATAGGCTAATTCGTACATTCCACCTCCCAACAGCAATCCGGTAGCAACCATCGGGGGAAGCAATGCAACCGCTACCATAACTCCGATCACAGCAGCAGAGATTCCCCTCGTAAACGATAAGCAACCCGCTACACCGGCTGAAAGCCCTAATGCAATATCCGCAAAACCCACATGGGTCCGGGAACTGATTTGAAAGACCTCCGGATCAATATCAATTATGAGTCCCATTAGAATAGAAAGGCTTAAACCCAGTGTAAAACCATAAAAAATTGATTTAAGAGATCTTTTAAGCAGCGCTTTATCTCCAAGAGTAGTTGCCAGGGCCAACCCTACATTAGGCCCCAATATAGGTGCAATCACCATGGCACCTATCACCATTGCTGCACTATTCCGAATTAAACCATTTGCTGCTACCACGCACGACAGGGCAATCAATACCAGATAAACCCAGGAAACATCAACATTATTTTTTATCTCTTCATATAATTCTTCCCTTGAAATTCGATTGACCCGTTCATCGTCACTTCTTCTTCAGAGGAATCATCTGTTGCCTCTGGTTCATCCTTCTCCTCATTATCCTGCGATGGAAGGGTGGCGGATATAGGAAGAAGAACTATTCTATAATCATCCCGACCTGTGAATTTGGTCTCAAGGTCATTAAGGATCTTTTCAGTGAGTTCTACATCAGCCAAAAGGTTGATGACCGTTTTACCACCTTCGGATTTGTCGACCCAGGAATCAACAATGTCATCTTCGTTGATCAGGCTTTTAAGATCATCAAACCCATCAGGGGGCAGTATTTTTATGAGTCGTAATGCCATCTATTCAATTCAATTGTTTAGGCCAATGATAATAACATATAATACTTTGTCATTGAAAAAAAATATAGAAACGTCCTCGTTGCTAAGCTCCAGCTTAGCAACGCAGTCCCTGAAGCTCCAGCTTCACGTGGCAAGCTTATCAGCCGATTAAAGCTACACTGGAAGCAGGAGCTACATAGCCAGGAAAATTATTGTAAGGAATTTTATTCTCATCGCTCTTACTAAAAAAAAGACGATGGGAAGAAGCCGATATAAACAACATGAACCTTGGTATCCCTATCTGCTCACTAGCAGTTTTGTACATGGACTTCCATTATTTGCGAAGCCTGAAATCGCGAATTTTTTAATAGAAAGTTTAAAGTACCATCAATCTCAAAATAACCTCAAGGTACATGCATGGTGTATTATGGAAAATCACTTTCATCTTATTTCTGAGCATGAGGATTTGAAAACTTGTATGCAAAGCATTAAATCATACACGGCAAAACAAATACTGGACTTCCTGCAATCAAAGAATAACCAACTCTATTTAAAGCAATTGGCTTTTTCACGAAAACGAGGGAAGCGGGAATCTACATATCAGGTATGGCAGGAAGGCTATCACCCAAAGCAAATTTCAACCGACACGATATTGAAGCAGAAAATCGATTATGTGCATTATAACCCAGTGAAACGAGGATATGTGGATCGGGCCGAAGATTGGCGTTATTCATCGGCGAGGGATTATATGGGCGGCAGAGGGTTAATTGAAATTCAGAGAATTATTTGACTGGAAGCCGGAGCTTCCGGGACTGCATCACGAAGCTGGAACTTCGTGACGAGGACAAAATTAGCTCTTGGATGTCACCCTGAGCGATTACCAGTTATAATCAGGTTTGCATCGTATCGCGAACCAGAATAGCTAGGGGCAAAGTCCAAATTATATGTTTGTTTTATAGGTTGTCCCGATTCTCGGGATTAGCGTTCAACAAATGCGTTTAGCATAGTTTTTTAAAGCGCTCAGGATGACAACTTCAGAGACTTTATCTCGAACTGACGTTATTTTGGACAATATATATAATGCCATGCCATTAGAGTAATATATATAGGTAAATGACTTAGTGCTAAAAGTAATACAATCTTAAGACACTGCTAGGTAAGGCTTTTCATTGAATCAGCAAATTTTGTACTCTATAAAGACTTAAGATATGTTCTGTTGAGCTGTCTCGCCTGGACTTGTAATATGGGTATTTGTTCGCCACGTGTTGAAGCTTCGGAACTTACTCTGTAGCTGAAAAAATCTTATGGGCAGCTTGTATAGACTCGGTCGGTCCAACAAACACTACATGGTCACCGCCTCTTATCTCAGTCTGTCCTCTGGGTACAACGAATTCTTCATTTCGAATTACAGCAGCTACTACACATTGTTCCGGAATATTAATTTCCTGAATAATACTTCCAACGACCTCCGCTTTTTCAGGAACTACCATATCAATAAGGCTGGCTACACCACTTTCGATTTCAAAAAGGTCGGCAACGCTGGGACGATCCAGATAATTTTCCACCATTGCAGCAGTGGCATAGGGCGCACTGATGCAAACAACTCCGCTGTCTTCAAGCAACGAAACGTAGGCCGGGTCCCGGGCTATAGCAATAACTTGTTTAATACCTAAACGTTTAACTTGTAGAGCTATGATGGAATTTCGCTGATCGTTATTGGTAGCGGCAATGGCTACATCCATCTTATTTGGTTCTACCTGTTCGAGGATTTCTTGTTTGGTTCCATCACCCTGAAAAATAGGTACATTAAATCTCTGTTCCAGTTTATTGCACATTTCCTCGTCCTGTTCAATAAAAGTGATTTGATATTCCGAAGATCGAAAGACCATCCGGAATTCGTCTTGTTTAAGTAAGCGGTCGGCAATATTACTGCCCTGATTGCCACCACCAATAATGAGTACATTCATATGAGGCCTCCAATAAGCTTTAATTTTAATGTTAATACGCTGTATAAATTCCGGAAATCCACGCAGGTCATCTCTGTTTCCCGGTTGTAGAAGATAAAGTACCCCGCCGATAGCTGTCAAAATACTGCCCAACAGTAAACTTTGTGGATCTAATGTAGGTACAAAAAACCAGCAGGTAAAAATTCCCAGAATGGGTATTACGGGATATAATATAATTTTGAACGGACGTCGCAGGTTGGGCATGTGGCGGTGAAGTGCAATGACTGCATAATTAACGATACCAATGGCAATCAGATAGCCGAAACTGCTGGCAGATGCCAAAAGCCGTACAATGCCTGATGCCCCAAGTATTGCCACTAATGCTGCACAAACAAAAAGTGCAATGTGAGGAGTCTTATATGTGGAATGCAGGCGTGCAAAAATTTCAGGGAAATGTTTGTCGCGACCCAAAGCAAAAAGTACGCGAGAACTGGCTCCTAATGTAACACTAAAAGCAGATAAACTTGCCATAATAGTTGCAATGATACCGGCCCATCGGCCCCACGGACCGAAAATAACATCTGCAACATAGATGAATGGTGTGCTCGTCTGTGCCAGATCAGTATAATTTGCGACACCCATCATCACCCAAAGCAGAAGTACATATATGGCAATACCGATTCCAAGGGTGATAAAAATGGCACGCGGTATATTCTTTGCCGGTTCTATAATTTCTTCTGCGGCAACAGTAATAAGGTCGAAACCCACATAAGAAATATAGATTAGACCCATTGTAGGAATTAAAGGTCCATATCCCATAGGGGCAATAGGATCAAGATTTGCCGGCTCAATATGGAAGGCGCCAAGCACCCCAACTCCAACCAGTACAATGAGTTCGATAATATTCATCACTGCAATAAACTTTAACGCTTCTGCCTGACCCCGCAGATTAATCAGCGTAAAAGCAAGGGTTGTAAGGAAAACCACAAGAATGACGCTGATATCCTGGAGAAAGTAGTTTTTAATAGTCAGAGCAAAAATTACAGCATAAAGGGAACAGGCCAGAGTATTCCCAATCCAAAAAAACCATCCGGTCAGAAAAGCGATGGGTCGCGGTAGCGTGCGGCTGGTAAATGAATAGCCCCCGCCAGCAATGGGAATGGCGGCTCCAAGCTCACTATAGCTGAAAGCCGTAAATAATGTCAGAAGTCCCATTGCAAGATAAGCGAAAATACCAAGTGGACCGGCCGATTGGGCTACTTCGCTGGGGAGCGCAAATATACCAGGCCCCATCATGGCACCGATACCGATCATCACGGCCATAAACAGTCCAATATTTCGTTTAAATCCGGATTGTTCAGCCATAGTTTTTAACGAATATCAAGAAATGTATCCCGCTTGATCATTTTTGTATACACTTTTATAGTATCTAGATTTAGATTTATCCGATGGGGAGAAATAAAAACTTAGTATATCTATTTGGTTTGCTTAATTCAAAGAATAATGAATGGTTAATCTCTTTCTCAACATCTCCGTCAAATAGCTGCGAATCATGTGAAGAGGCTAGAACTAAGATTCCCGGATCGAATTAGTTAAAACCATGCAATTCCGTATTTTTGGTTTATGCAAAAAGAACTACAGATACGGGTGCTGCCTGAAGTGGCAGGGCAATCTCATTTACTAGAAGAATATATTATCGATAAAGAGGGTTTGGCCCCCGAAGATCTTCGGTATGTTGAAATATTAAGAAGTTCAATAGATGCCAGGGCTAAGCAGGCGTATTATAACCTCAAGGTTAGGTTGTACATAGGTGAAGAATATAGTTCTGAAGAAATAACCTTACCCGATTATCCCGATGTAAGTAGTGCAAGAGAGGTGATCGTTATCGGGTCAGGTCCGGCAGGATTGTTCGCAGCGTTGGAGCTTATGGAGAAGGGATTAAAGCCTATTATCCTTGAAAGGGGTAAGAATGCAAAAGACCGGATCAAAGACCTCAAAGCGATCAACGTCAGGCATGAAGTGAACGAGGATTCCAACTATTGCTTCGGTGAGGGAGGAGCCGGAACCTATTCGGACGGAAAGCTTTACACACGCTCTAAAAAACGTGGAAATGTGATGAAGGTCCTGGAAAGATTGGTTGGTTTTGGAGCCGTTAAGGATATTTTGGTTGATTCTCACCCGCATATTGGTACCAACAAACTGCCCGGTATCATCGCGAATATGCGAGAATGCATTATTCAATGTGGAGGTGAAATTCATTTTAATACCCGGGTAACGGACCTCAATCATTGATTCGGGTAAGATCACAGGGGTTAAAACCCTGAATGGAGAGCAATTTGATGCCGATCATGTGATCCTTGCTACCGGTCACAGCGCCAGGGATATTTTCAGGTTACTGCATCAAAAGGGAATAGCCATCGAATTGAAACCTTTGGCAATCGGAGTAAGGGTTGAGCACCCTCAGTCTCTGATCGATTCTATTCAATATAATTGTGAGACACGGGGTGAATACTTGCCTCCTGCATCATACAGTATTGTAAAGCAAACGGGTGACCGTGGTGTTTATTCATTCTGCATGTGTCCGGGAGGTGTCATAGCGCCCTGTGCCACGTCTCCGGGTGAGATCGTGACCAATGGATGGTCTTCCTCAAGGCGTGCCCGTTCAACGGCAAATTCAGGGATCGTGGTTGAACTCAAGCCAAGTGATTTAAAGTCTTTTGAACACCACGGGCCGCTGGCTGCCATGGAATTTCAACATGCCATTGAATGAAAAGCCTGGGAAGAGGGAGGGAAGACTCAAAGCGGCACCTGCCCAGTTATTAAAAGATTTCATAGATGGTAATATATCCGAAGTCACTTCCAAATACCTCATATGCTCCCGGAATAACATCAGTAGATCTTCGCAGCGTTTTACCGAAGTTTATTTACAATTCACTGAAGGATGGCTTTCGGCAATTTGACAGAAGCATGAAAGGGTATCTGACCAACGATGCCGTAGTGCATGCTCCTGAAAGCAGGACCTCAAGTCCTGTCAAGATCCCCAGGGATGAGAAAACCTTGCAACATGTTCAGATTAAAGGCTTATATCCTTGTGGGGAGGGTGCCGGTTACGCAGGTGGAATTGTGTCTGCTGCCATGGATGGAATCAAGTGTGCACAGGCTGTTTCTCAGGTGATCAGTCTAATGGTTAGCAGTTTTATTAAAAAATATTAATGTAACACGGATTTTGTACCTATAGCTTTAATCACCTGTATTTCAGGGAATTGACAACAGGGTGTAGGTAAAAACACCTAGGTATTTATTATTTGAAACCGCTTTCAAAAGTCAAAACTTCTTCGTTAATTAGAAGTGCTTAATAAAGCGTTGACTTAAATCAAATGGGGATTTGATACGTGGGTAAAACAATAAACGTTGTTAGGCAGTTAGGGTATTTGATAATTTTCTGCGCAGTATATTCTAGTTCCGTAACCGCTGATACAGTAACAAATAAATGTAGTGACCAAACCAGAACTTATACGGTTGTAAAAGGAGACAATCTTTACAACATAGCAAAGGCTTTTGGGGATTATCGGTTTTGGGAATATATCTATATCGCAAATGCTGACGATATGGAGAATCCGCATCTTATCTACCCGGGACAGGCCATTAAGATACCTAGTCGCATTGCTGATTTTAGTCAATCAACAGCTTCTGTTGAAGATATTCTAAGTAATCCGTTTTGTGAAAATGAGGTCGTGAACATCTCAAAAGTTAAACATGAGTACCTGATTCGTGTGGATATTCAGAAAATGATCGAAGCCAATCAGCTAACGGTCAGTTTAGGTAGTAATGAAATTTCAGATTCATCCGAAGATGATGAAAAAAAACTTGAAGAATTCAGGGCCGCTTTTCAAAAATTAGTTGAAGCTGAAAAAGCAGCGGAAAAGAAAGATCTTGAACCATTCAGAATGGAAGTAGATGGAATGGTATTGGATGAGACCATCAGTAAGATCGGGAGGGATTTCTATAATGTCTTCTATCAGTATTGGTCAGGACCTGATGATGCTTACAACTACACAATAACCATTTCTGAAAAACCGGCTCCATCACTCGGTACCATTGTGACTGTTCAGGTAAACGATACCTATACCTATCAGTCCAGACTGCAGCCGAGGTATGAGCTTATTGAGGAGGCCGGGAAAGCAGCCGTAAGATATTCCTACAGTCATTTGCAACGCAATAATACAGGTTTAACTATCTATTAGACAAGCGATTATGAAAAAGACCTTATTACATATTTCATTCAGCTCGCTCCTGATACTCTTGGTATTTGGCTTGAGTGATATTAAAGCGCAGGATTTTGTTTATACGCCAAAGAATCCTGCTTTTGGTGGTAATCCTATTAACTTTCAATGGCTGAATAGCTCGGCCAATACGCAGAATAAATTCACTGAGTCCGGAAGATCGGCCTTTGAAAGGGATCCACTTGCTGATTTCGAGCAATCACTTCAGCGACAGGTATTATCCCAGATCACACGTAACATTGTGGGTAATCAATTAGGCCTGGATTCTGATTTCTCTGAGGATTCACGATTCGAGTTCGGGGAGTTTACGATCGAGGTCACACCGGGCACAGATGGGGTACAGATCAGAATATTCAATATTCTGACAGGCGACGAAACCAATATCACCATACCAAATTTCGGTGGTTAATGAGCTATAGTCTGAAACATATCGCCTTTGTACTGTTTGATTGGTTTATTTGTGACCAATTGTACGGGAACCATGATGCCCATGCATACGGATGAGGCATCGCGGGGTATCATAAGTCGCTCATATGAAGACCTGAAGCAACTGCCGGAACCTGAAAGCAAGGTGGTAGCTGCCGTCTATCGATTCAGGGATCAAACCGGTCAATACAAGCCTTCGGAGAATATTGCGAGCTGGTCGACGGCGGTAACACAGGGAGCCACGTCCATTCTGATAAAATCCATGGAAGAATCCGGCTGGTTCATTCCCATTGAAAGGGAAGGGATCTCCAACCTGCTGAATGAACGGCAGATCATACAATCCATACGGAATCAGAATGCCGGTCCCAACGGCCCGGAGCCACTACCACCACTGTTATTTGCCGGGGTGATCCTGGAAGGCGGGGTGATCGGGTATGATACCAATGTTATTACCGGTGGATCAGGTGTAAGATACATGGCCACAGGAGGTTCCACGAATTACCGAAAAGATCAGGTAACTATTTATCTGCGTGCCGTATCCACACAAAGCGGTCGGGTTTTGAAGACGGTTCACACCACGAAATCCATTATTTCCCAACAGCTTGAAAGCGGGGTGTTCCGCTATGTAGATACCAATCGCATCCTGGAAGCTGAGACCGGTTACACCTACAATGAACCACCGGTCATGGCTGTGACTGAAGCTATTGATGAAGCTGTAAAACAACTTATTGTAGAAGGAGCCGAAGAGGGCATCTGGACCCCTAAGGATCCTCAGGAACTGGAAGATTATAAACTGACCTTCAATTTTGAGAAGGAACGACAGGAACAGATGAACCGAAACTACTTCGGACTGCTTCAGCAGGAAAATTTAAGAGCCGGCTGGTTTTTAAATACCAACGCATTGATTGCAAGTCACATTGGAAACTATGCGGATCCTGACCGATATGCCGGATTTAATCTAATGATAGAACGAAGTATTGTGACAGGACTGAGCGCACAGGCTAATTTTGAACGCACGGCTGTAGGGGCCAATAATGCCTTTTCAGAGCCGATCACATTGGGAGAGTTATTCCTGAATGGCTATTTATTGCCTGAGAATAAGATCTCACCGTTTATTTCTGCCGGTGTTGGTGCCATGGCCTATGATAAACAGCATGATTTTTTAAATGGACAGGTGTATTTCACCAGCTCCTTTAAAGGGGGCATCGATTACCGGTTCAATCGCAGTGTGGGATTGAAATTATCGGCCAACTACAGATATATGCTGACAGATGACCTGGATGGCGTGACAATGGAAGGGTATAACGATCAGTTCTGGAGCGTAAAGGCCGGGATCGTATTTAAACCAAAATTATGGACGTATTTCAACTAATAATAACAACTAATAGATGAACACAAAGAATATAAGATAAGATAAAAACGCAAAACGACGCCGGGGGTATTTACCTAACGGTAAATTGGGAAACCACGACGCCGAGTTGCGATTCATAAAAGGTACAAATTTTATGGTTCGTATACTATGTTTGCGTTTTTGCTTATCACTTACTGAATCTCACAACAAAACAAAGTGAGGTCCCGCGGCTTTTTGGGCCGGTTCCTTCCAGGGTATTGGTTCCTATGCGGGGTAAACTTAACAACTAAAACAAAACATAGGATAAGCTATGAAACGACTAACAACACTACTCGCAGCCATTCTGTTTACGACAGGTATGGTATTTGCACAAAGTAATACAGCAGCAGTTGATCAAATCAGGTGATGATAACTGAGGGAACTGGTAGCACAAAATGGTGTGCGAATAATACCGCAGATATTAGATCAGATATGCTGGTGCATGGCTAATGGTAACTTTGCAACTATTGATCAATTAACTTCAGATAATGATGCAAAGATTAATCAAATAGGTAATAGTGATGCTGAAATTACACAGCAAGGAGGAAATGGTAATGATGCTAATATCAGTCAAAATGGTTCATTTGACAGGACCTACAATACATATGGCGGAACAATTCGTAATTATTTCGGCATAATCACTCAAGATGGTGCTGCTAACGAAGCTGACATCAATCCAAGTGGGTGGAAGTGGTAGAGTTACTCATTGCGTGCTGAACAATGATGGAACTGAGAATATCGCCACTCATGATCAGGGAATGGTCCATATGCATATGGTAAAACGTATATCATGATGCGAATTACTAAAATGGTTATTCTAATGAAGCATATCAGAATAAACAGTCTACAGGTGGTGTAAACAATATGGTAATCAGTCAGACAGGAGATGAAAACCTTGCCACTCAGGATCTGAGTCAGGACCGTTACCTTCAAGGAAACGATATGGAAATATACAAGCACAGGACAATAATGATGAAGCTGATCACGGACGGTGTTAATATTGATGCACATGGGGTGTTAAGTGGTAATAGTTTCCTTAATTACTGATTGAATCAGTAATAGATGACTTCGCTTCACAGGCATGCCAATGATAACAGTAACATACTAAGTATTACTCAGTAATGGACAGCTCAAATGAGGCTTTACAAACTGCGGTAAGTGCAAGTAATAATAGTACTATAACACAAACAGGTGTTGGAAACTATGCTTCTACAAATCAAAATTAATTGGCATTCTTAGCCGGTTAACTTTAACTAATTAAATATATGTGAGAGAGCGCTTGGTAGCCTCTCACATCTTATTAAAATCAAGTATATATGAAAAAACTAACGACACTAATCGCAATCATTCTGTTTACTAACAGGAATGTTGTTTGCGCAGAACAATCGTTCAATTGTGAATCAAACCGCGAACTCTTCTGAGGTGATTACTAAACAAACGGGAAGCAATAATACATCGGATGTAATACAACAGTATAGACGAAGGAATCATCTATACAAGATATTGAACCGGTCAGGGAATTCGAATAATTTGGATGTGCTTCAGACATACTAATACCAGGACGAGTGTCATCAGGAAGGTTACATGAATGATGCTAACATATACCAAGGAAGTCATTTGCTCAGGTTTGACAGATGTTTCGATACATAGATTTAGAGCAAATTGGAAGCTAAAACTTACGCTAATGTTGACCAGATTAGACCTACTGCTCTTGAAGGAACTAAAACTAACGTATTATGAGCTATTCAAGATGGCGCGGATGAATCAGGCTTATATCTTCTCAATTAAGGGATATGGGTCTGGAATGAATCTTGCGTTATATTGAGCAAAGTGGATATCGGAACGTAAGTGATTTGAGTCAGCAAGGTGAAGGAAATGAGTCCAGACTAAAACAAACTGGTAACGACAATACTGTAGAATGTCACGCAACGTTCAGTAGGTAATGAAGCTTCACAGTTCAGCAAGTTGGAGATTATGATGAATCATACTCTTGAACAATCTGGCATTGATAACATAGCAAGGCAGAGAATGACTGATGGAGATGTGAATCATATACTGCAGCTGTCAAACCGGAGGATAATAAATCCGAGAATCCTCGAGATTTGGGGAAATGACAATACAATTACAGACAGATGGAGAAGGAAATGGTCAGTAATACTATTACGTAACGCACGAAGTACTGGACCCGGTGCACAGGGTTCCTTTAGTGGGAATGTTAATTGAATGATTAGTTGTCGATTCAGAGAGGCTCTAATTAACGTTATTAAGGTGGTGCTATTAATGGATCATCAATATGAAATTGTTTTAGGACAAATAGGTAATGGAATACCGAGCTATGGGTAGCGGCGGCTTTAATGATGCTGGAGGATTTTCCATAACGGTTTAGTCATATACATCGGAATTCAGCAGTTCAGTGATAACAACAGATGCCTGTGCAACATATTACAGGTAATAGGTAATTCAGCTACTATTACTCAAAATTAGTGGTGCATGAATTACATTAGTTAATATATTTGATATAATTCTGGCATCAGCCTTGATAGGGCTGTTGCCTATTCACTAAGACATTCTAACTGAAGTATTTCACCAATTATAGTAGGTTAAGACCATGAAACAAGCGTTTATCCTTATACTTTTAGCCGGTTTATTTTCAGTTTCAGCTTTTGCACAAGGCGTGGAGCGAGAGGTTGATGTATTCCCTGAACAGGTATCCATAGACCATAATGATGCGGTTAAGAAATTCAGCAAGGATTATGTGTCTTCGGGTATTTATCGTTCAGGACTCAGCTCATTCATTAATTCTATCATGCAGGCCGATCAGATCGCTATGATCAATCAGTTTGGGAATGATAACATTGCCAGCATATCACAAACCGGCAATAGGAACGAAGCCTATGTAACCATTATAGGTGACCGAAACGAGGCCGGTGTTGAGCAGTATGGTAATGATAATTTTGCCTTATTGAAGATCTTAGGTGATGACAACAAATATGGGCTGCTACAAGAAGGCAATGATAATAGGTTTGTAGGCGGAATATTTACAAATGGATATCAAAATAACTATACGCAAAGTGGTAGCGGGTTATCATTTACGCTTCAAGGACCTAATTCAATGGGTTTAATGATCGAACAAATTGGTCAGGGATTTGACTTAATAATTGAAACCAACTAAATAAATTATCATCTAAACAGACGTAATTTTCGAAGTATGAAGGCAGTATTATTTCAGGTTTTACTGGTACTATTAATGGTATCATGTGCAAAAGACAATGTTGGGATTGATGAATGGGGACATATTACAGGTAAAATTGTTGATAGCGAAACCGGTGAGTCAGTAAGTGGGGTAAATATTTCAACAACGCCACCAACCGTAGCTATAATAACAGGAGATAGTGGAACATTTAGAATAAATCAGGTCCCTTTAGGTAGTTACACGGTTCAAGCCCGAAAACCGGGTTTTAAAAACAACTCGGTAAGTGTTTCTATAACTGCCTGGAATGCTGCGCAGGCTGATATTTTACTTGAACCTGAAGAAGAAGAACCACCTGCCGAAGAAAACGTTCTACGGGCAACGCGTTGATTCCTGGTTCAATGCCCAAAGCGGTGACAGTTCCTTTGTTGAAGTGGAATATTCCGTGGAAAACATCAGTGAGCGTACCGATGTTGATGAATACGAGGTTTATTTCGAGATCGTTACAGGGGGCAATACTTTCTATTTTGATGCTGCCGGCACCGACCTAAAAGTAGATCAAAAAAACTCCGGTGAATTCAGAAAATACATCCGCTCCGAAACAGCCAGTGATGTCCTCATAGAAAAAACCTGGTTCTACGACGGCTCAAATGATGACTCAGATTCCAATTAACACCTGATCACTGTTTACTGCTCACTGATACCTGAACTACTGTCTCCAGAATGCAGGTGAGAAGATGATCAGCACCGTGAAGATCTCAAGCCGCCCCACCATCATCAGCATGATAAGCACCCATTTGGCCGCATAAGGCAGGCCGGCAAAGTTATCGGTGGGACCAAAATCACCCCATCCCGGCCCGATGTTCCCAATTGCCGCTATGCTCGCCCCAATCGATGACATGATGTCGTAGCCGAAGAGACTGATGATAAAGGCTCCTGTGGCAAATATGAAGATATAGAGGATAAAGAAGCTCAGTACGGTCTTCTGAATATGTTGACTAATGGCCTGATCCCCGATCCGGACAGGAAGGATCGCTTTGGGGTGGATGATCTGTTTGATCTCTCTACTGGTATTACGGATCAATATCATCCAGCGGATCATCTTGATACCACCACCGGTGGAACCTGCACAACCGCCTGTAAAGAAAAGCAGAAACAAGAAAAAGGCCCCAATGCTGTTCCATATCTCATAATCATCGGTGCCAAAGCCGGTTGTGGTAACAATGGCTACTACCTGAAAGGCTCCGTCTCTAAGGGCTTCAAGCAGGCTGTAATTATCAACCAGCCATAATGATCCTGAGACCATTACAACGCCAATTCCTATGATCAGGGAATAAAATCGAATTTCTCTGTTATTGAAAAAGGATTCTGTATCCCCCCTGAACAGGCGAAAATGCATGGCAAAGTTGATTCCCGCCAAAAACATGAAAAAAGTGATCACCCAGTCCACATAGGCCGAATTGAAATCTGCAATACTCCCGTTCTGGGTAGAAAACCCACCGGTGGCAAGGGTCGCAAAGGCATGATTGATCGCCTCAAACCAATCCATGGAAGGGTGGACCCAAAGCAGGAGAAACTCAGCGGCCGTAAAGGCGACGTACACAACCCACAGCAACTTGGCGGTTTCCTGAACTCTTGGGGTCAGTTTATCGGCAGTTGGTCCGGGTGATTCTGCCTGAAACAGCTGCATCCCACCAATACCAAGCAGCGGGAGGATGGCGAGGGAAAGCACGATGATCCCCATTCCACCCAGCCAGTGAGCCAATGACCGCCAGAATAAAAAACTTTTGGGAATATCTTCGATCTGCGGGTTGGTGAATCCACTGGAGGTGGTGCCTCCCAAAATCGTGGACCCGGTAGTTGTAAGTCCGCTCATGGTTTCAAATACGGCATCTGTGAAGGAGGGAAGGATCCCTGAAATGACAAAGGGTAGGGCACCAACCAGTGATAGTGAAAACCAGGTCAGACTCACAATAAGAAAACCCTCACGTATTCTGAGTTCATGATCCCGCTTAAAGAAATACCATAACGTTCCACCAACGGTGAAGGCTATTCCTGCGGATATCAGAAATGAATGCCAGGTATCCTGACCATAGACAAGGTCAATAATGGCGGGAGCAAGCAGGGCAAATCCCATAAAAAATATAAAGGCTCCGAGTACTCCCAGGACCACCAGGAAATCGATATTGGCACGAGGGGCCTTGCTTTTGAATAATGAGGCCATTATTGGAATAGCTTAGTTACTTTATCAACGGCTGATGGCAGACAGAAGATCATGACACGGTCGCCCGGGTTCACCTGAGTATCGCCAGTGGCAATTTCAACGTCACCGTTACACAACACTCCACCGATCACACATCCTTCCGGTAATTTTAGTTTTTTTATAGGCTTTTTGGTGATCTTAGAATCTTTGGTCGCCTGAAGTTCAATGACTTCTGCCTTGATTCCCCGTAATTCAGTAACTGAGATCACTCTTCCGCGCCTTACGTAGCGATGAATCTCATTAGAAGCGGCTACTTTTTTGTTGATGACCGCATCGAGTCCAATAGTTTGAGCAAGTGGGATGAAGTCCGGTTTTGAAACAAGAGCCACTGTTTTATTAACCTCAAGGTGTTTGGCCATCAGGCAGGAGATAATATTGGATTCCTCATCATCGGTAACGGCAATAAAGGCATCCATTTCGTTGATGCCTTCTGTAACTAGAAGATCCGGATCAGTTGGGATTACCATGTAAAACCATGATCTCTTTCATATCAATAGCAAGCTGTTCAGCTTTATCGTAATCCGGTTCTATAAGCTTCACAGACCAGTTTTTTTTGGGGTCATCAACAAGAAGCTTAGCGATCATGGCTCCCATACCAGAACCACCGGCTATCATTACGGAATGAAGTTCTTTTTCCTTTTTGCCGGTCGTTTTTATGACATCATTTATGGTCTTGGTTTCAGCGAGAATAAAAACCTGATCGTAATTCTGAAATTTAACTGACCCTGATGGTATGATGGTTCTGCCACGGCGCCCGATAGCCACGACCCGGAATATCAATTCGGGATACGTGTCTGCGAATTCGTTAATTGTGGTGTTTATCAATGGGGAATCTTTTTCCAGACGAATACCAATGATCTGCATCCTTTCATCTGCAAGATTGATTATATCACTGGCTGAAGAGCGTTTAAGCAGCTGCGCGATCTCGTGTGCCGCACTTAATTCGGGATGGATCATCACGTCAATGCCAAGATCAGAAGGAGTTAGCGGGGCATTGTCGTCAGAGAACTCATCGCTTCGTATTCGGGCAATGACCATTTTGGCACCCAAACGCCTTCCGATCATGCCGGCGATCATATTCACCTCGTCAATGCTGGTAACGCAGATCAGAATATCTGCTTCACCGGCTGAGGCAGAAACAAGGTCTTTAACCGAGGTGGCGTTGCCTTCTATTTGCAGAACATCCAGAGAGTCAGCCACTCGCATCAGAGCATCTTTATCCCTGTCAAGTACGGTCACATCGTGTTTTTCTGATGAAAGTACACTGGCCAGGTCATAGCCAATTTCACCGGCACCAATTATTACGATCTTCAAAAGCTATTTTTTTCAATTTTAAAAAGCATTCAATGTTACCATGATTTGCATTCAAAAGAAAATGATTATTATTTATGTAGGTATAGTAATAACAACATAATAGGTTCTATTTAGTGATAATAATCAATTCAGTCTCAACCGGTTGTGAACCTTTGGTGCCAATATCCTCTGCTCTGACCTTAAATCTGTTTTCACCTTCAATCAGGGTTAACTCCATTTGCGGCCCATATCCTAATGTCTGACCATCTTCAGTGAGCCAGGTAAATCGTACTTCTTTTGCTGATCGATTTATTGCGGGGGCATCAATGATCTTCTCGGGATTGGCAGGTGTATGTGCAAGCTGTATGGTTTTTTGTGTCTCATCAAAGGCTAATGGAGGCTTAACGGTAATTGGGAAGGTTCGGTAATAGATAGGCTCACCGTCGTAGAACCAGTGTAACTCGATCTGAACGTCACCGAGCTCATTGGTCGTCCAGGTACTGCTAAATCCATTTCCGGACCGAAAGCTCCAGTCAGAGTTGATACCCACTTCCTCAATAGTCAGGGTTTGGCCGGTAATAATGGCTTTTGGGTACTTAGGATAGATCTGAGGTATATCTTTTGGAGTGATCTCAACAACGGCGGAATCGACTGAATTTGGGGCATTTTGACCATCATCCTGAAGAAGGGTTATCCGGTGTTTGCGCGGTTCGGTTGGGGTGAATGTATTTCCATTGAGTGTTCTGCCATCAACTTTCCAGGTATTGGTTACTGTCTGCCCGTCAGCATCTCTGTTTGGGTTGCCTGTCAAGGTGATGGGCTCTCCAATATAACGCACTCTCGAAGTTGTGACCCTTGGTTTAGGCGCGTTATTAGCTATGAAGGTTTTTTCAGCAATAGCTCGGTTGTTTGATGTAGGGCTGTTATCCATGATCTCCAGTCGTACGGTATGCTGACCAGGTTTGATGGCTTTGATCAGTTGAGCCGCATTTTTGCTTATCAATTCGCCATCCAGAAACCACTTGTATTCTTTTATGTATCCATCCGTATCGTAAGAGTTCATGGCATTTAACTCAATGTCGCTGCCTGCTGCTACTTTTTCAGGGAGTTCCCATTTAATGACAGGTGGAGCATTTACCCTGATCGATTTTGTCAGACTGGCAGAATTACATGTTGCATTTGAACCGGTCTGAAGATTCAATGTCACCAAATACTCACCGGGTTCATTGAACCGGTGATCAGTAACAAAACCGGTTTTTTCTACAAGGCTGTCCTCTTTTTGAATTTTCCATTCAACAACATTCAGATCTTCTTCAGCGGATGAGTTAGTTCCATCAAGCCGCACCGTTTCTCCTGGTTCTATCCATTGAGGGACTTCATATCTCGCTTTTGGTCCCTCAATGACTCTTACAACAGCCCGTGCCTGATTGGTATTACCGCAGTTAACAGATCCTGATCCTTCAACAGTCAGGGTCACCGGAAATATCCCGGCTTCTGTAAATACATGGCGTATCTTAGGTCCTGTTTCGATGGTTCCGTCTCCAAAGTCCCACAGCAGAGAGGGCAGGGCACCGGATGGGTCTACACTATTTGAACCATCGAATTCAAGTGCGGTATCAACACAAACTGTTGTATCGCTCATATTCATTTTGGCTACCGGGGAACCTTCTATGATCACTGGTATTTTGGTAACCGTTGTTTTATTGGAGATGCCGTCGGTCATGCTTAATACGGCATCATAGATACCCGGGCTGTCATAAACGTAAGATGGATTTGCACTTTCAGAGACGTCTCCATTGCCAAAGTCCCACTGCACGTCAAAGGCATCTCCATCGGGGTCATAACTTTGGGAACTGTTGAAAAGAATGGTTTGTCCGGCACATGAGATCACAACTGAATCTGCCACAGCCTGTACGGGTCGATTGATAAGAACGCGGATGGTTTTTTCAGCCTGACTATTTATAAGCCCGGTTCCATCATTCACTTTCAGGTTGAAAATATGAACACCAAACTCAGGCGCTTTCCAACTGAAGCTCGTTTCTGTTCGTTTTGAACCGTCAGGAAGTGTCCATTCAAAACTGAGGGGGTTATCATCGGCGTCGTAAGTTGAGGTGGCATCTAATGTAATATCCAAAGAATTCGACCGGACAACCGACTCAGAAACGATGTATGGGGTATGATTTACGTTTACGGTTCCCTCTACCGTCTTCTCAGAATTAGCGACTCCCTCGTTATCCACGGCTGTTATAGTGAAGTAGTGGACGCCACTTTCCTGAAAACTAACTTTTGCTTCCGGTCCCTGAAAAAGTACTTCCATCTTCAAAGGTCCATTCAATACGCTCAATCTCTCCGTCAGGATCGTAGGTCCGCCCAGCATTCAAAGTGATCTCTGCACCGGGAGCTATCGCTTCAGGTTGTACATCCCATCTGATGACCGGGGCATGATTTGCCCAAACAGTTCGGCTTGTCAAACTTTGTGCGATCTGATTACCGGAGTTATCGCGTACTTTTAGGGTTATTACATGTTCACCCGATTCGTTGATGATAACTTCAGGATTGGGTCCCTCAGCTATGGGATCTCCATCTAAAAACCACTCATATCTGGTAATAATGCCATCCTCATCAAAACTTGCTGTTCCATCCAGTCTGAAAGGGACTTCAGAGGGGATGATCTCAGGGACTTCAAAAACGGCTTCTGGAAACTGATTGACAATGACCGTGTGGGTTCTGACTTGTGCACTGTTAGCCTGTCCTCTGCCGTCATCTAAAGTTAGAGTAACTTCATATGTCCCCGGCTCCTGATAGGTGTGATCAGCATTCAATCCGTTCAGTATGGTTCCATCTCCCATATTCCAGGTGTAAGAGTAGTTTGAAGGCAGTGGAGTATCACCATTATTGTAGGTCAGGCTTACCTTTCCGGTTGAGGTGATGTTAGGTGCTACTATTTGGCGACCCGATCTTTCACTCTGATCCGGTGTAAATGTTTTATTTGAGACCTCAATACGAACCTGCCTTTGACTGTTGCTGCAGTTCGGAACGTCGCCACCGTTGTTTACGCGGACTGAGATAATATAATTACCGGGTTGAATCGTAGAAAAATTGAAGGAGGGAGAGGTTGCCTGTAACTCACCATTAACAAACCAGAAATAATTCAGTGGTTTCCCCTGTAGATCGTAGGATTCAGCTGCAGAGAGGGTGAGCACCTCGCTCAAAGCAATATCTGTTTTTGGAACATTCAGACGTGCAATGGGCGGTTCACTGATCTGAACGGATCTGAAAATGACCCATTCCTCAGGAAACGAAAAGATGGTATTAGGGACACGTATGGTCAGGTCAATCTCACCGCGGGACTGAAAAAGAAGTGAAGGATTAACACCGGTTGCCCTTGTCTCTCCATTTACCTGCCAGCGCGTGTTTCTGAAATTAGCTGCATTTAGATAAGGACTCGTGAGTTCAAATGATTTTTCTGAGCATGTTTGTGTGGGGCGTTGTTGTAATGTGATCTCCGGATCCTTAAAGGGAGTTATTTCGGGTTCTAAAAGCCAGATCTTTGGCCGGTCCTGAGAAACTACTGACAAAACGGTGGATGTCTGCTCATTGCCTCCAACTGAAAGAACCCACTCATTTTGAGTCTCAAATGCATTTTCAGGTATATTTGATCCATTCAACTCGTAAAATCGCCCGAATCTATCCAGTAAATTTATCTTTAAGTCACTTGCTGAATTAACGATGTAATCAGTATTTCCAGTGGTTGTATTGTATGGTTTGATCTGGAGAGCGCGGTTATTTGTGAGACCTGGAATACTAAGGGAAAGATCGATGCTTAATAGGTTCCACCCAATGATTTGGGATCCGGAGGGAGAAAGAACCCTGACTTTGAAGTTATTGAGATCATTTCCGGAAGCTACTTTAACACGAAGTATATATCCTTCCTGATCTTCTGAGATATCTATAATGTTATGCCAGGAGTTTCTATAGGAACTTTCATTTTGAACTGAGAGTGAGATAAGAGGTGAACCCTGATTATTCATTTTGACCGGTTGACCATTGACCAATCTGTATACATCATTAAAATTATATAGTTCGAATGAGGTGACTGTGCTAGCAGGTCCGTTTAGAATATCCACATTGCTTCCGGTAGCGGCGTCAAAGATCTGAAGTGTACCTTGTGAAGCACCAGCCTCCGGTTGGATCCACAGATCGATGGATTGCACCGCATGGTCGTCCTGGTTACCTGAAACAGCTACAAAGAGATCCTGAGCAACCAGTGCCTGTGTTGAAATCATAAAAGCTGAAAGCAGAAATATAATTCTGAAGAGGAATGTACTCATATAGTTATTCGACCGAATAAGAATTCGAAAAATAGGTTTCACCGGTTACTGCGTTTTTAAATGTAATCTCAAGATCACCTGATACCAGACTCAAGGTTACAGCCCATTTTCCATTAAAATCTGTTCTGACAGTTCTGGTTAACGCGTTATTCGTCAGGATAACCTCAATGCCCGGATACAAGTTGCCTGAAAATGTAGTAGAACCGGAACGGATAGAAGATAGATCACTTCCGGAAGCACTTCTTAATTTAAAGTTAAATACTCTGTCTTTGGTCAGATTTACAACTCTTAAAGGTCTGCGAGTTGTATTACCTGAAGGGTCTGTAGATGAAAGTTGCAGTGCAGTTTCACCATCGGCAACATCGGTTTGGTAAGAAAACCTTCCTGTAGATTGTACAGGTACCGTTTTACCATTGATTGTGAATCGAGCTTCGGGTTCGGTAGCTCCATTAATAGTGATGCTGTTGTTCACTGCAAATAACAGGTCATTGTTCATATCATCAATAAAGATAGGAGGGGCGACTTTATCTTCTGTACGAATGATCCGGGCTGTTTTAGAAAATGGTCCGCGCAGCCCCAGATCGTCAATAGCCTGTACTCGAACATAGGTCATACCCATTGGCAGACTGTTGAATGCGAGGGAGGTATCATTGGTTCTCACTTCAGTAGTATTATCTGAAAATTTTGGATCGGTTCCGTACTGTATTCGGTAGGACTGAGCCCCGGGTATGTCATTGTAGGAAAATACAATAGCCTGCTCATTTATGATCGAATCGGTTGTAGCCCAGGCTAACTGGGGTGATGGAAGTAATTTAACGGGATCCAACGGAGCTTTTCCACGTTCTACAACCGTTCCTTCGTTCTCCCGAATGGTGATAGTCACGTTATTGGAATTAACGATAGCCTGTCCGTCATAGTTTGTCAGTTTTACGAGTCCGACTCTTCCGTTTCAGCATAGAAATTCTGTGTCTGAAGCTCAGAGACTGATGATCCGGCATTCAGGACATAACGCCCCTGATCTTTACCGGCAGCGGAAAGTTTGGCAAGCAGTCCGCCATCTTCCAGGGTGATCTCTGTATCTGTCGCATTATTAAGCTGGTCTATGCGCGATTTTCTGATCACAGCCACGGTGTTGGGTTCAACCTGAATATCACTACCATCTACAAAAGAAAGCTGGGCATAGCTTTCGGTAAAAGTTCTGATACCATCTGATTGTGCAAACAGATCACCCCTCATGGCATCGGCCCAGGAACCGAGTAAACCGGTTCGTTTGTCAACACGACCTTTTTTTTGGGATAGCTGAGCCTGAACATCAACCACACGGTTAGCATTTAAGGCTGTTTCCATATCGTCAACCGCGGGCGGAATACTTCTTCCGATTGAAAAAGCCTGTTCAATATCTCCGTCATTTACTGCTTTGTTATATTCATTCAATAATTGCTGAACGTTTTGGTATTCATTTGAGGCAAATACCGTGGCACCATTTGAGATCAATTCCCCAATTCTTTCCTTTTGTGCCGTAGTGGCAGCGTAAATCTGAGAAAAGTTTTGTAATTCCTGAATCTGAGAAGGGGTCATGCTGAAAACGTTTGCATCCGTATCATGGCTTGCTAGTGTAACTACAAGCGGCCAGTTGACGGTACTACCGGTATACTCTTCGGCTATCTTTTGCAAATCGTTGGCTTTGAATGAAACAGAATTACCCTGAGCCACAGCAAACCCTGTACCAATAAGTATGGCAGTAATAAAGCCAGTAAAGACTTTAGTGTAACTCAGTTTCATTTTACCCATTACTTCGGAAAAATCAACGTAAATCGTGAACCTATCGCTTCATTTGATTCAAGTTCTATTTCCCCGTTGTGAATATTTATGATCTCACGAACGTAAGCTAACCCAAGACCGGTCCCGTTTTCACGGGCAGCCTTTTTATTTGATTTAACCCGATAGAATTTATTAAATATTTTCTTTTGTTCCTCAAGGGTAATACCGTATCCATAGTCAGTAACACCAAGTTTTACAGATTCTGGCCGGTTAGCTACTTTTATTTCGATCGTTCTTCCAGGCTCACCGTATTTGATCGCATTACTCAGTAGGTTTTGGATCGCATCAAAGACCAGGTCTCTGTCAGCTTTTACTTTGAAACCGCGCCCTTCACGTACGATCTCAGCATCCACCTCTTTTTGAGCAAGCAACGGTCGGTTAACGCTTTTCACTTCTTCAGCGATCACGTAAAGGTCAATTTCTTTGAATTCAATATTAGCCCGGCCCGACTCAATTCTCTGGATATCAAGAAAACGATTCACGAGTGTTTTCATGCGCTGGCCGGATAGTAAAATTTCATTGATCAGATTATTCCGCTCTTTCTCATTGGTAAACGTGGAATCCTGCAGTACCTCAGAAAGTCCCATGATACTTGTGATCGGGTTTTTCAGTTCATGAGCAATGATATTGATCATATCGTTTCGCTTGATATCGTTTAGCCGGTCTTCCGTTTTGTCGTGCAGGATGATCAAAGCCGCCTGTTCGTTGTCATCTTTATCGATGATAGAAACGTACTGGTAATCGTAGTAATCACTTTTATTCTCATTCTGATAATGAGCCAGTTCTGAGTTGTTGATCTTGACCGTGTACGGATCCGGATTATGTACCCGCTGTTCAAGTTTGTTCATTGTCACATCCTTATGAACAAGAATATCTCCAAGGTGCGTATCATCAGGGTCGAGCTGCATGGATTCCAGCAGCTGCTTAAAATTGTTATTGAGGAAACTGAATTTTTTATCAGAATCAAGTATTCCAATCAGGTCTTCAGAATAGGTCATCATATACCTGTTCTTCCACTCCTCAAGAATGATCTTCTCTACATTGATTCGCTGATACCTTTCTAACGTGAGCCTGATGTTCTCGAGGGTGGTCTGCATTAAACTAAACTCAGGCAGGGTGACCGGTTGTACGGGATGTTCAAAATTCAGGGTACTCATGTATTCAACATCACTGATGATCTGCTCTACGGGTTTATTGACTCTTAAGCTAACGTACCAGCTAAACGAAAAAAGGATCAATAATATTACGGCACCGGTGACAAGGGAGTAAGTGATCAGATCATACACCGGTTTCAGAATGAATGCATCCTCAACTGCAACCGTGTGCCAATAGGGCAGGGTTTCAAATCTGGAACTGAGAATAAACCATTCTTTATCATCAATGTTTGAAGTATTCAGATCGGAATAACCGGTATCGTTTAGAGCAGATTCAGGTATATATATATTGTTTGAGGGTAGAAGTGATTGTCCATCTTCAGTGATCAGGTTCGCAGAATAATTTCCACCAAGGGGAATTTGTATCAGATCATTTACAATGGCAGTGGCATCAAAATACATATCTACAAAATAGATGATCTGACTGATCTGTATAGCTTGCTGGGCAACCAAAAAATATTTTCCTGAACCCGGATCGCTGCTAAAACTTACGTTGATACCGGGATCCAGTTTAGATGGCAGCCATTCGTAGGTAAATCCTGAAAAGTCGATCTCATCATAAATGGAACGTCGTATATCAACTGATTCAGACGAGCCATCTTCTGTGATGGTTATGCGCATCAAACCCGGGGTCAGGTTCAATGTCCTCGACATGATATCCTGAGTCTGAGCCGGATTTTCAGAGATCTCTTCAGTCACATAATTGGAGGCATTCAGCCAGTTCCGGATGATCTGATCTGACCGCTGAAGAGAGTACTCCTGAAGCTGCGACACTATGGTAGTGCGTTCATTGATGATGGCTTCCTTGTACTGAGGGCGTACAAAGATCCATATCAGGGTAAAAGCCAATAACAGCAGCAGGGAAGAGAATATAAAGATCCGCTTCCGAAGTGTGAGATTGTTAAGCATAATCGCCTAATATTAATACATAAAGATCATTTTAACTAAATAATAAGGCACTTTTTTAATGATTTGTAATGATAGAGTGAAACCGTAAAAATCAACTTGTTAACAAAGGCATAACATTAGCTTAACCTTCTCTTTAGCTGAAATGGTGATTCTTGGGCAACCTAATTTATTCAGCTATGCTTATTGGTGGAGATTTTAACAACAGAGCAAAACAATTACTGGCAATCTTGTCTGAATTGTGTGATAACGATACGGATGCCAGAATCCCGGTTGAAGATGTAGTTGAGGAACTGGCATCTGATCGAGCCGAGCTCAAAAACCTTTTACAGTATCTGGAAGGGCGAGATCTCATTAGTATTGCTTCCATTGGTGGGCCGTTTCTATATGGGCATATTCAGATCACTGAAAAAGGCATTCACAAGGCTTTAAAAGGCAAATAAACCATACTTGATTATTTATTCCAGCACCCGGATCGCAGTTCGGTCATTCGGTCCATCGGTGATTCGCAGTTCAGCTCTTCTTGATTATCGATTCACCGAACGACCGATAGATCGAAGGACCGATTTATTTATTTGAAGGATTGGATATTTAAATCCTGGAATTAACCAATATACCCCAGATACAGGGAATAGATTTTCTCGAAATACTAACGTGCTGCACTATAAGTGCAGGGTTTTGAATCCGGGGCTGGATAAAATAAAAGCCTCTTTGCAAAAAGAGGCTTTTTGATTTAAAAGAAGATTGGAATCTATTCTGAATCCAATACATCATTTATGCGACTTTGAATATCCTCGATATGAGCTTTGGTCAACGCATCTGAAATTCTGGACCTTGCCTGATCAAGATCTTCGCTGAGTGTATTCAGTTCTACTCTCAGTAATGGTCGAATATCAGATGTTTCAATATCAACCCGGCCCGACTCATCATTTTCGAAAGCAGATGCGATATTGTTGATATACATACGCTGAAGATTCCTGCTGTACGGATCAACGGTTTCGTAATCATACATCTCACTCCAAACACCCTGTCTCAGGTCTGATAGCATTTCCAGTGGTGAATAAGCGTCATCACCATTAAAGGCATAATTTTCGTTGAGCCTTATCATGACATCTGCGGCCATTACATCATTTAGGATTCTTGATTGCAGGTTCCTTACCCGATCAAGTGCGCCATTATGCTCGATTCGGCGCAGAATATCTTCATCCAAAAGCCACTCTGGTGTACTGAAAACATGAGTGTTCAGGAATTCCATGGATTGCTCCTGATAACTTTCTGAAACAGGATTGTAAACGTACCCTTCCTGATCAGAGCTTTTTCTGTTCTGATACATCCCGCCAATGTTGGTAGATACATGTCCCGCATAGCGTGCCCACTGGAAGATCAGTTCACCATAGATCTCTTCCAGGTCATCATAGCCTTCACCCGGTGTGGATGTCCACTCGATCAGATTCGGAACCACGCGTTTGAGGTTCATCAACCCGTATGTACTGGCTTTGACCGGATCATCCGAAAGGTCTTCCGTTTGAGAAGAGGGATCGTAACCGGTTGAGGATGCAAAACGATATACCGGATCTCCCGCTTTTTCCATGATCCAGCTATCCAGAATTGGTCTTTCGTCCTCAGGTGTTTCTGCTTCAGGAATTACACGATATCCCCAGTTTATAGAGTATTTGTCGTAAGGACCGATCTGACGAATAAAACGAATATTTTTATCACCCGGCTGTGCAATGTAATTCTGTCGGGCATATTCCATGATGGTAGTGGCAATGCCGTATTTCTGGGTAAAGGTTCCTGAACGCAGTGAATCCACCGGATAAGCAGAACTTGACTGCATGTTGTGTGGCAGTCCCAAAGCGTGACCAACTTCGTGGGATATAACGCGGCGCATGGTTTCACCGATAAGGTCATCATCCAGCTTTAACTTTCTGGCAGCAGGATTGGCTGCTCCCGTTTCGATCATCAATCGGTTTCTATATGACCGCATATGGTTGTGATACCAAACGATATCACTTTCAATGATCTCACCGGTCCGTGGATCACTGACACTTGGTCCCACAGCATTACGGATAGTACTTGCCACCCAGCGAACGGTGGAATATCGAATATCTTCAGGACTCCAGTCCGGATCTTCCTCAGGAGATGGAGCTTCTTTGGCAATAACCGCATTCTTAAAGCCGGCTGCTTCAAAAGCCTCATTCCAGTCTTCAACCCCTTGTTTTATATAAGATACATATTTGGTTGGCGTGGCGGGATCGAGATAGTAGACAATAGGTTTAACCGGTTCAACAAGTTCCCCACGGGCATAAGCCTCTTGATCTTTAGGTTCCAGTCTCCAGCGACGAATGTAGCTTTTTTCTTCCGCTTTCTGTGCATCAGAACCGTAATCGATTTGATCTATTGTGAACCAGCCCACGCGATAATCTTCATATCTTGGTCGCATGGGTTCTTTTGGTAACAGCACCATAGACTGACTCATCAGCATGGAGAGGGTAGCAGTCTGCTCATCAGATGGAGGATTGCCGGCATTGTACGTGAGAACGTGCCGAACTTCGATATTTTCTGGAAAACTTTTGGCACTTTCAATATAAGTACGGTCACCATCAAGTCGGCGAACCTGATATTGTCGTCTCAAAAAACTAATGGCTCCACTGATAGCTTCAATGTCCGAAGTAAAGAAGTCCGTTACGTCTATCACTATAGAGGTTGAATCTTCATTCATGGTTTCAATAGGGAAAGAAGCCAGAACGGGAGCAAAGTTATTGGCTTTCACTGACTGGTAGATAGGAAGACTGTCAGCGGCTACCGCATTGTAAGATTGCTTTCTAAGGAGAATATTGTCTCTCTGTCGCTCGAAGGTAATGACCTGTTCAGCTGTTTTGGAACCGCCTGAGAAAAAACCAAAATAATCGGATGGGACTTCAGCAATTCGGCTCACCAATAACATTTCGCGGTCCAGCAACGAATCAGGAATTTCATAATACAACTTGTCCTCAACCCAGTGGACGTCAAAAAGTCCCTCATCGGTTTTGGCATCTTTAGTTATTACACTCGAATAGGCTTTATCTCCATTATCTGAGGAGGCTGCCCGTTTGTTGGTATCGTTGTTTGAAGTAGCTTGCTTGGAACCCGAACATGCTGTTGCAAAGGCAAATGACAGCATCAGTACCCAAAGAAGTTTTAAGGAAGATCTTGGCATGATAGATTTTAGTTGGTTTAAAGTTTTACCTAAAATAAAGTAGGGGTAATTAATAAAAGGATTAAGGCTTTAACATGAAATAACATTCCTGTGAAAGTGAAGGGAGGATAAACTTTCATTAACCAGTTTTCCTGAAAAATTCCTACCTTTGCGTCCCAAAAAATAACAGCCTAACTAAATCTAATATCATGATTATTGGAGTCCCTAAAGAGATCAAGACACACGAGAACCGAGTGGCCATTCAGCCGGGCGGTGTGGTACAGCTAAAACGTAACGGACATGATGTTCTGATCGAAAAAAGTGCCGGAGTTGGAAGCGGTTTTTCGGATCAACAATATCTTGATGCCGGAGCCAAGATCATTGATGATGTGGAGCAAGTCTGGAAAAAGGCTGATATGATCATGAAGGTGAAGGAGCCTATTGCCGTTGAGTATCCAAGAATGAGAGAGGGACAGATCATATTTACCTATTTCCATTTTGCAGCGGAAGAAGCTCTCACAAAGGCCGTGATTGATTCCAAATCTATAGCTATTGCTTACGAAACGGTTGAGAAAGCCGACCGGTCTTTACCACTGCTCATTCCGATGAGTGAAGTGGCCGGAAGAATGGCAGCTCAGGAAGGCGCCGTGTATCTGGAAAAACCTAAAGGTGGCCGTGGTGTACTGATGGGAGGGATCCCGGGCGTACCTCCTGCTAATGTATTGGTACTGGGTGGTGGTATTGTAGGTGTGAACGCCGCTAAGATCGCTGCCGGAATGGGGGCCAGGACGACGATCATGGATATCAGCATGCCCAAACTGCGATACCTTGATGATGTGATGGAAAAGAACGTGACTACCATGTTCTCATCTGAAGCAAATATCAGAAAAATGTTACCAGAGGTGGATATGGTCATCGGTGCGGTTTTGATTCACGGAGCCAAAGCACCACATTTGGTCACCAGAGATATGCTAAAACTCATGAAACCGGGTACGGTCCTCGTTGACGTAGCCATCGATCAGGGTGGATGTTTCGAAACCTCGAAGCCAACTACGCACAAAGATCCTGTATATGAAGTGGACGGTATTGTTCATTACTGTGTGGCCAATATGCCTGGCGCCGTTCCTTACACATCCACTATGGGACTTACCAATGTGACGCTACCATATGCGGTTCAGCTAGCTAACAAAGGCTGGAAGCAAGCGCTTAAGGATGATTCTGAATTATTGAAAGGCCTGAATATTGCGGATGGCTCTATCGTTTATAAAGACGTGGCCGAAGCCTTTGACATGGCTTGGGAAGACGTGGATTCTGTATTGAACTAAACATCCTTTCAAGTAATAAATTCAAGCCCGGTTATCAGAGATGATCGGGCTTTTTTGTTTCTGATGATTTTTATTGAGATCAGTCTGACTGCTTAAAGTCTGTCTGACCGATTACTTAAGTTGAATGAAAATGTTTAAATTTCTTCTCATTCCCAACAATTGGTATGTTTCAGCTATCGTATTTACCGCAGAGTGCGGGGATATATTTTTTGTGCTACTGAACTCATGGCCTATCACTAACGCCGGTCATCCAGAATGGAGTGAAGGATCTTGCCTTTAACGAATCACTGGAGCTAATGATGACTAGGAATTTAGCCAATGGTAAGTTTTTAATTAATCATAAGGATTAAATTAAGGTACCCTGTGTAGGTTCTTCGGGGGTACCCTCAGAATGACTTATAGGTTGTATTGCTTTCTAATCCATCATTTCGTCCGGCTTGATTTTTATTATGAATTAGCCAAGAAGAGGACGGGGTGATGGATGGCAGCTTGATCTGGCAATACACTTAGATAAAGCAGGAGAGGCCTTGGTCCACTCCATCACCCGGCTGATTGGAATATCAGTGAATTCCCGAAACAAACAGAGCCGAATGATGGAGTTACAGATCATCCTTTGATCAAACCGTATTTTATCCTCGTCACGGTGCTCTGCGGCGTGATGCCCCATCGAGGCTCCGCCTCCAGCTAAATGAATAAAAACACCGTTGCCCAACCTCCGAAAACCAATTTCCCACGGTCACCATCCGGGTGGAGGTTTTCTTTATTGGAATTGCTAACCCCGGGTTGCGCCCGCATACAATTTTCTCCTATTTAAATATCCCAACGGGCTTACCCGGGGCTATCAACATATGATCCCTACGGGATCGGCTTCAAGAAATCCGCGTAATCCTTTAATCCATTAAATACGCGATTCAAAAAGAAAAAGTAAGAAGAGAAAGGGAGACAAATCGGTCCATCGCTAATCGGTCGTTCGGTGAATCCTTAATCAAAGGAAACTGAACTTCGAATCACCGATGGACCGAAAGATCGAACTGCGATTTTGTTTTTGTGGCTTATCTGCCAAAGGTAATGACCTTGACCGGATCGGTATTTGAAGCAATGCGGGCAGGGAACCACGAGGCTAAACCGGATAGGAGGAAGGTGACGATCGTTACGATCACAAAGTCAATTAAGATGTGGTTCCACCGGAGCATAGCTCATATAATAATTTTCCTGAGAGAGAGGGATGATCTGATAGTTCACCTGCAAATAATAAAACAGCAGGGATATGAGGATCCCAATGGTTAAACCAACTCCGGCAACAAGCAAGTCCCTCAATAAGGAAAATCCTTCGAATGGCTTTCGATTTACTGCCGATGGTCTTCAGGATTCCAATATCACGGGTTCTCTCCAATACCATCATTAGTATAGCCCCGATCAGATTGAAAGCCGCCACAATGATCATCCCGCTGATCACCAGAGGGATCATATTTTCCTGAAGCTCTACCCAGGCAAATATGTTTCCGAAAATGTTAAAGATAGTTTCTATGTAAAATGGAAAGATGATAGTCTGACCCAAGAGTCTCTTTGAAGGATGAAATATCTGTTTCGTCATTGACCCTGATCTCAACGGCATCGGCCTGTGTCTCAGAATATTTGAAGAGGGCACGGGCATGCTGCCTGTCCACCAAAGCGAAAACTCCGTCAAACATTTCAATACCGGTTTCATAGATGCCTGTTAGTCTGAATTGTTTTATCTCGGGGGAGTTAATGAGAGATGGTATGCCCTCGATCGTATATACGGTGATGACAGAACCGATTTCTGCCTGCAGTTCATTAGCCAGCTCTCTTCCTACAACAATTCCCGGTAATCCTGTTTCATCCTCACTTAAATCGTAAGAGCCTCCCGACAGATAATTGGCAACCCCGTGATCCGGGACTTCAGAATTTACACCTTTAAGGGTGGTTCCGGTGACATCATCCCGGGTTTGGATCATCACCTGACCCTGAATAACGGATTGTTTGAAGGTGATCTCAGGATAGCGGTCCAGATGTGTCAGCAAGGTATCAACGCGTTCAATGGGGCGGTTCACAAAGGAGTTTATGGTCACGTGTGGAGCAAACTCCATGATCTTTCCGTTGATCGTGGATTTGAAACCATGAACAATCGATAGAGCGATAAGAAGTCCTGCAGCTCCAACAGCTATACCCGCAATGGACATGTACTTGATAAAGGAAAGGAACCCTGAACTTTTACGGGACCCCTTGAAATATCGAAGTGCGAGATACCACTCAAATTTCATGTGTTCGTTATTAGTTATTGGTTAATGGATATTCGATATATCAGTCTATGTGATTCGTCCTTGCTACAGGTTTATTTTAGTATCACAGGTTTTAAAGAATAACGAATATACCATTAACGAACTCCACTATTCCGGTTTCATTTGTGGGAAGAAAAGAACATCGCGGATGGAGTCTGAATTGGTCATGATCATTGCCAGTCGGTCAATTCCGATTCCGATCCCTGCTGTTGGAGGCATACCGTATTCCAGTGAGCGAATAAAGTCTTCATCAATGGTCATGGCTTCTTCATCGCCACCGGCGCGTAGATTTGCCTGCTCCTCAAGTCGCTCCCGCTGATCGATAGGATCATTGAGCTCAGTGTAGGCATTGGCGATCTCTTTTCCGTTACAGATCGCTTCAAAGCGTTCTACAAGTCCTTCTTTGGAACGATGTTTCTTAGTCAATGGACTCATTTCGACCGGATAGTCAGTGATGAAAGTAGGTTGTATCAATTTGCCTTCCACATATTCACCAAATATCTCATCGATGATCTTACCGGCACCGAATGACTCATCGATCTCGATATGCAGTTCTTTGGCAACTTTCTTCAGTTCTTTAAGATCCTTGCCATATAGATCGTGGCCGGTTTCTTTTTCGATGGCTTCAAATAAAGGAAGTCGCGGCCATGGAGCTTTGAAATCGATCTCGTTCTCACCGACCTGAACTTTGGTAGAACCGTGAAGTTCAAGAGCCACTTTCTCCAACATGTTTTCAGTGAACTCCATCATCCAGTTGTAGTCCTTGTAAGCTACATAAAGCTCAACCTGGGTAAATTCAGGATTGTGGAATCTGGATAATCCCTCATTTCTGAAATCCTTGGAAAATTCATATACCCCATCAAAACCACCGACAATAAGTCGTTTGAGGTACAGCTCGTTGGCGATACGCAGATAGAGATCCATATCCAATGCATTGTGATGCGTTACAAATGGCTTAGCGGCGGCTCCCCCATAAATGGGTTGGAGGATCGGGGTCTCTACTTCCAGGTAGCCTTTTTCATTCATGATATTACGCATGGACTGAACCATTTGAGTTCTTTGGCGGAATGTTTCCCTGACCTGTGGATTTACGATGAGATCCACATAACGCATTCGGTAACGCTGCTCCTTGTCCGTGAAGGCATCGTGAATGATAGTTTCACCATCTTCGGTAGTTTCTTCTTTGGGAGTCGGGATCGGGCGGATGGTCTTGGACAGAAGGTTAAATTCTTCTGCATGAACAGTGGTCTCTTCGGTGCGGGTTTTGAAGACAAACCCTTTGATGCCCACATAATCACCGATGTCCACTAGTTTCTTGAATACCTTATTGTAATTGTCATTCCCAAGTTCTTCAGTGGCCACATCATCCCGCCTGATGTACACTTGAATGGTGCCTTCAGAATCCTGAAGATTGAAAAAAGCTGCTTTCCCCATAATACGCTTCGTCATTACACGGCCGGCAATCACAACGGTGTCGGAATCAGGATTGGTTTCCTCGTCCCGGATCAATTCCTTTTCGTTCCCTAAAATTTGTTTAGAGGTATGGGTTACATCAAAAGAGTAAGGGTAGGGGTTAACTCCTAATTCATGGAGTTGTTCAAGTTTTTCCCGGCGAATTTCTTCCTGTTCGGAAAGACTTAGTTCCTGATCAGACATCTAATATTTTTGATTTTATTTACAGGTTTTTGATAAGCACCAAAAATACCGAATTATGCTGAGAATTGTGAGTTTAAAGGTCAATTAGTTTAATAATTTCATATCTGTCATTCTGTTTGAATGAAATGCTCCACAGTTTCTAATTAAGAGCTTCCTAATACTTTTTTTATCAATGCTTGTGATAGTTTTACCGAAAACACAGATCTAATAAGGTTATCTTTGTAAGATCAAAAATCATTAACAGACCAAACACCGTTATGCGCAAAATAATTTTTCCGTATTTGGTGGTTCTTGGACTTTTGTTATCAGGGTGTGAACTGCCTGATGAACCGAATTTCAGAACTTCCCATCGAATCGAAGCTCCTGTCATGTACAATAAGACCTTTCAGTTTATGGGGCAGGGCCCAAATGTAATGATCGATACTACCTCATCAGATTTTGATTCTCTCTTTTCAGTTGATGGAGATAACTTTATAACCATCTCTAAACAAGAAGATTTTGATTTCGGTGATCTGGATGATGCCATTCCTGAAGTTGAAGTTCACCCCAACTTCTTTTAACACTTCAGTGGGAGAGATCGAGATCGGGAGTTTTTCATCCGGTTCAGGTGGAAATCTGGGTGAAGCGAGCTTTGAAGATATTACGGGATTGAATCCGGCTTTAATAACACCAGGAGTTACTACAATTCCGGCAGGGCAAACACCGACACCCGTAAACATTCAGGTTGGTGCAAATTCAGATTATTTTGTTAGTGCTACCATAAAAAACGGTTCGGTTGATCTTACGATCACCAACAACCTGGGGTTTGATATTGATGTGGTTGATATCGACCTGAGATCAGGTAGTACTGTGATCACTTCTACTACGTATCAGTAATGTAATTCATGGAAGTTCGACTACTGGTCAATTTGCCTTTACACAGTGAAGTTGTACTTCAAGATCTGAATGTAGATGTTTCCGTAACATGGTCAACCAAGTAACTCAGGCTGAATCCGGGCAGCCTTATTGTTGATAAGTATTGCAGGGTAATAACCTGATTGCTTCACAGGTTGAAGCGGCTGTTGAAGCCCAGACCTTTGAAAGCAGTGATGTGACAACTTTGGATAATACTGAATTCCTGTTTACGACACCTGACCATTATGTGGAATTACAATCGGGAGATCTGCAGGTATCCGAAATCGTTAACAATATTGATATCACTGTAGAACAATATGTCGATCTCTTTTCCGGCAATTCGCTAGCACCTCTTATGGAGCCGGCGATTCATTGGTTATCAATTACAACGGTGCTACTGAGATCACAAGAAACGGTTCAGCTCCTGCCCGAAGCATTGATCTGAGTGGTTATCGAATTTTTGCAGAAGGACAATCAGGTTGAATACAACATTTCTGCCTTAACAGAGAACACACAGACCGGCAGCGGTTCTGAAGCCCGCGTGATCTCTGAAACCGATAACGTTACAGCTACTGTCTCCATCAATAATCTGCAGATCGCGGAAGCATTTGGAGTGATCGTTATCCAAAGAAGCTATCTGCTGGGTGATGACGATCCAATAAATGGTGTGAACGAACTGGATGTCTACAATGATATGGAGTCAGAACTAATAGAGATCGACGGACTTTCTGACCTCTCAGATAAGCTGGATGGTATTGAGTTCACTGACCCAACCATTACGATCGATTATACCACCAATCTCGGAGTTGGTGCTACCGTGTACGGAGCTTTTTTAGGTGTCAATTCCAACGATGAGGAGGTTTATCTGACGGGAGATGCAGGAAGTGAGTATGAAGTAACTACACCGATCACAGGATTGAATGCCAATGGTAATGCTTTAACTCAATCAGAACTCATTAAATTTGAGATCGATACGAATACAGGCAAGTGGTTCCATTACTCTTTGATGAACTCTCAAACTACTAACGTGGATGATTTTCTCAATAATTTGCCGGATGAGATACGATTTATTGGTAAGGCTGTGGTTAACGAAAGTAATGAAGCAGGGAACGTATCAACACCAATTGAATTTGAACCAACAATAAATGTGAATATACCGCTTGCCTTCAGAACCACTCAGGCGGCTACCTTTACCGACACGACCGAACAGGATATGGGCGATCTTCCGTCCACTCAAAAGGGTGACAACAGCCGGTTGACAGAGGGCAGGATCATCATTGACTACACTAATGGTATTCCCTTACAGGTAGATCTTGAAGTTACCTTTATGGATTCGTTATACAACCCAATAACCAGCATTCCTATTTCCGGAGATGAGATACTATTGATGGCTTCAGGGATTGATCCAGGTACTCAATTCGCTGATACACCCTCCACAGGTTCGATGCAGATCGCTTTCACTGAAAATCAGCTTGAACAACTTTACCAAACACGATACCTGGAGATATCCGCCTGGTTATTGACCACAGATACAAACAACAACGGATCGGGTAATGATGTAAAGATCAGAACCACAGACGCGATCACACTTTCCGTGAGTGCAGATCTTAGCATCGAAACGGAGGTAAACTAATGAAGACTTCAGGATATATGAATCGATATCAGAAATTAGCTGTTTTAATGATCCTATTTGCAGGATCACTGCTTGCGGATGTCCACGCCCAATCCCGCCATTTCAATGCTCAGTCTACAGGAATGGGTGGTGGCGGAACAGCCTATATTGACGGGTTTAATTCTAACTTTGTGAACCCGGCTAACCTTATGCTGGATACCCACAAAAATAGAACTCAGATCGGGTTCGTAGGCACAGGGGCCAAAGCAGGAGGTACTCTGGCAAATCTGTCTGTATATAACGAATATCTAACCACAGGATTGCTGATTGCCGGTGAAACCCGAGAGAATATGCTCTCCGACTGGTTTGGTGAAAGTTCTGCGAACACCAGGCAAATGGCCGGAACCGTGAATGTTTCTCCGATCGGAGTATCGCACAGGCGGTCAAAACAGGCGTTTAGTATTGCGACCAGGTTTAGGTTCACCGAAGATGTAACCGTTAATAAAGGCCTTGCTGAACTGATGGCTTATGGTCTTGATGCTGATGTATTCTCAGATCCAACTCCGGTTGATTTCAGTTCCAGTACTTTAGCCTTTGCTGAGATCTCTTTTGGTTATGCCAGAAAGATCATTGAGATCCCGAATCTTCTGTTTGCCAGAGATGTAAAACTATTTGCCGGTGTGGCTCCTAAATATCTTTACGGAATTTATGCTGCCGATGCAGATTTTGAGTCTACATTACAAATGACGAGAGGAGGGCAGGGATCACCATTTACAGTCAATCATGACTTCAGCTATAGCCTGAATACCATTGGTCAGCTCTCGCAACAATTGCAGGCTTTTGAAGAAGCCTATAACCTTGACAGTGATGCTAATATTGAGGATTACGTAGATTTCGAAGGTGACGACGTTGGGGATGTGGATGCCAATGGTTTTGGGGTCGACCTCGGTGCCACTCTACAGATGGACGTTTCCAATCTTCCTATACCTTTATTCGTTGGTAAGGATAAAACTCTGAGAGTATCAATGTCTGTAACAGACCTGGGTTCCATCAGCTATAAAAAGTCTCCATCCCGCATATTTGCAGATGGTGAATTCAACTACGAAGGAGCTCAAAACGAGGACTCTTTTAACGATTATTTCGATAATCTGGGTGACAGTCTGAAAACGGATGTTTATGGTAATTTCAACGCAGAAGAGACCAATGGCATTACTCATACACTGCCGGGCATGTATAATTTTGGAGCCTCCCTTGAGATGGGTAAACTGCTGGTGGCTTTGGATTATGGATTTGGTTTCAACAACCAGGGAATCAACTCCAGAAGGAGTGTACTTAATTTAGGTGCTCAGTATCGCCTGTTTGGGTTTGTTCCAATACGTGCAGGTACCACCATTGGCGGTTATTCTTCTGCAGCCTACTCTGCAGGAATTGGATTGGATTTCGATTTCCTGGAGTTTACCGTTGGGGCATCAAACGTGGCTGATTCCAGAAATTCTGGAGGTTCTGCGACTGCAGCATGGAGTGGTTTTGTGATCAGATTTTAGTGTATTAAAGCAAGATCATACGAATTAAACTACAACAAAGCTCGTTATGAGGATCAATTAAAAGATCCGTATGACGAGCTTTGCTATTTACGAATTTATTGCTTTGATCTTGGCTTTGCCAATCAGCTATGCTATGGCGTGGCTGGCGAGAAAGTATACGTATGTAACCTATAAGGATGAAGTTGATCGTCTTTATTCAGCAGTTTGGAACGGTAATGAGGAAGATGAGCTGAATGCCTGGCTTAAGGTGTACAGCTTGTTTATTGAAAAGAAAGCTCCCAAAAAAAAGCGATATATCCTCAAAAAAATAGAAGCATTAAATAAGCAGAAGATCTACAGTTCAGTTCTGGTGGATGAAAAAGGTCAGCTTAAAAACATCTCGAAACCCAATGAAATGGATTCTGATCAGATCTAAACTAACTATCTGAAGATGATAATCATCTCGACTTTCGGCTTCTTTCATCTCATTCATTGCTGCATCCACAGAACCGTCAATATCTATTCCTCTCACTGCATCAGTAACCAGATTTACGTTGTAGTCAAGTTTACGGCCATCCAGGGCTGTCCATTTTACACAAAAGTCAGTGGCAAGTCCGGCGATAAATAGCTCTTTCACTCCCCGCGCCTGAAGGTAACCATGTAAACCGGTAACGGTTGTCTGATCGTTTTCGAAGAATGCTGAGTATGAATCGATCTCCTTTCGAAAACCTTTCCTGATGATCAGTTGTGAGGGTTTATTTCGCAGGTCATTGTGAAAGACAGATCCTTTGGTTCCCTGTACACAGTGGTCGGGCCATAAAACCTGCTCACCGTATTTCATTTCAACCGAATCATAAGGTGATTTGTCTTTATGATTGGAGGCAAAGGATAAATGGTCTGAGGGATGCCAATCCTGAGTCTGAACGATACAATCAAATGAGTCCATCATGTTATTAATGGGTTCTATAACCTCATCTCCACCGGGGACAGCAAGGGCTCCGCCGGGACAAAAGTCATTTTGGACGTCAACAATGATCAGTGCTTTCATAAGTATCTATGCTCTTTTGAGTAATTCAATTTTCAGTTCGCGCAGTTGTTTGCTTAATCCGACTTTATAAACATGCGGGTTATCGAATCTCTTATGTTCATCGTTCAGCTTATTAAGCCTTGACTTGGCATAATTAGCACTTTCAGTGATGTTCGGTTTATCAATGACCACCTTGCCATTATCCACAACTTTATGTTGTAATTCCTCAGATTTGAGATGACCAACATTAGCTGAACGGTGAGAAATATAGGGGTGATAGATCACATCCGGGGTTTCCTCGTTTGCAAGGGCAATACCGTCACTGTAAAAACTACCGTCCTGATTAAAAAATCTGGTGATCTTCTTAGTGCCCGGTAATGTGATCTTATCCTCATTCTCGGAGATCTTCAGGGTTGGGTTTCCGTTTATAGAACTCAGCTTGTAGACACCGTCCAATGCTGGGTCATCATAGGCGGTTACCAGCTTTAGTGCCAACTCCAAAGAGATCAATAGGAGCACCCTGATCAAACAAACTCTTGATCAGATGTTCATCCAATTGATTCGATACCGCGATCTTCACGTATTCGAGTCCGGCTTTGTCCAGCATCTCGCGACTTTTACGGGCAAAATAGGCAAGGTCACCGCTATCAAGCCGAATACCCACCAGCTTATGTCCTCTTTTTTCAAGTTCTTTTCCAACCTTGATGGCATTGGGTACTCCATTTTTTAAGGTGCTGTATGTGTCAACCAGCAAAATAGAGGAGTCCGGATAAAATTGAGCGTAGGTTCTGAAAGCAGTCAGCTCATCCTCAAACGATTGTATCCAGGAGTGAGCCATGGTTCCATTTATTGGAATGTCGTTTTGCATGCCGGCGAGAACGTTGGATGTGCCTTGAAACCCACCGATCATAGCAGACTTTGAGGCCTGTAAGCCACCCAACCCCTGAGAGCGTCTCAATCCAAAATCGACTACGGGATTGTCACCTGCAGCCTGTTTGATGCGTGCAGCTTTAGTAGCGATCAATGACGAAAAGTTGAGTGTATTCAGTAAAATAGTTTCCAGTATCTGTGTATCAACAAGATGACCTTCAACTCTTAGAATAGGCTCATTTGGGAAAACTACTTCGCCTTCCTTAACGGAATGGATGGTTACCTTCAATTCAAAATCTTTGAGATAGGTGAGAAATTTCTCTTTGAAACCCTGAGACCTTAAATAATCTATTTCATCTTCATGGAATTTAAAATCGTTAACGATCTGAAGAAGATCACTTAATCCGGCAAAGATCACATAGCCGCTATCAAAAGGAAGACGACGGAAGAAATAATCGAAAGTGGCTGGTTGTTCATGGCGGTCCGAGAGAAAATATCCCTGTGCCATAGTCAGTTCGTAGAGGTCGGTGTAAAGGGCCGGTTTTTTTAAGATCATGGGTATAAAATAAAAAGGCTTTCCGTAAAACAGAAAGCCTTATTTATATTGTTTTGGTGATTTTAACCCCTGAAATTTCTGCGTTCTACAATTTTCTTGATCTTCTTATTGCCGATCCAAACTTTTTGGTTGGTCTCAACATTGATCAATTCCATGTTAACTGTGTAGAAAACCGACATGGTTCTTCCGCTTGGAGTTTCATCCACAATAGAACTTATGTTACCGATCAGGATGAAATCCGCTCCCAGTTCCTGAGCCATGGCTTTCATAGTCTCTGTGGAAGCATACGTTTGTTGTTCTGCGCGTTCCTGACGAATTTCTCTTCGCTCATCGCTGCTTGCCACAACACTGACTGCCCCTGAGTTAACAAAAGCCCGCTCCATTTCCTTTGAAATCACCTCGGTGTCGATGTGTTCCATGCTTTCGTTTCTGACGTTGCCAACAATAACTACGGGTTGCTTCTGATACTCCCTGCTGTATTGATTCAGCCATGGTTTGGTCATTGCATCACTGATCATTTCTTCAGATACCATGCGAGCATCGGTTTCATTCCAGCGGCCTGAGAGATCAGTGGTTGTCTGTGGATCTGTGCGGGTTACCTTGGCGGTTGGTCTGCATCCTGTGATGAGGATCATAAAAGCCATGGTTATTAATATTGCGTGTTTCATAATATTGGTGATTGTGTTTGTTTTATTTAATGTGAAAAAATGGATTCTAAAAGCAAAAGATCATTTGGCCCGGAAATATTGATTATATGAGTCTCTGAATAAAGAACAATATTATTGGCTGACAGATATTCAATTTCAAGGTCATGAGTCCCTTCGGGTAATTTTACGGCATTCACCCAGGCTTTTCCCGGCATAGTTTGCCAGCCTCGCAGATCGGCCTTTTCAGTGGTTTCCTGACCGATCATACCTAATACTTCCAGCAGGAAACCCCAGTTCTTATGTTTCTTTTTAACACTTGAGCTTATCAGGCTTGAACCGGTTGCTTTTACGGTTGCTCTTAAAAGTGACCGTGTATAAATGATGGGTTTTTTGGCCTGATAGATCTCAGCTGATACTTCGTCCATCTCTTCCACCAGATATAGTGGAGCAGAAAGGGAATCAGTTCGGATACGGATGGAATGAACCCGGGAGTTATACATTTTCAATGCGGGCAGTGAAAACTTGACGTAAAAACTTTCGTCATCTCCATCATCCAGCCAAAGGCGAAAATCTTCCTGCACTTTCATAGGAGCTTGTCCCGAAAAAGCAGTGATCAATACGTTGTAAGCCTGTGGTTCCTGAATATGTTTTAAATTAGCCGGGTCAGATTTTGGTAGAGTTCCGAAGGTATTCTGTTCCTTGATGGCTGATGAAAACTTTTCATACTCGATCCTGGAATCATCAAATTTACCGGTCTTGGCGAAGAGTACTGAAGATAAGAAGTGGCTAAAAGCACTGTTCTGAACATTTACTTTTCCGGAACTCCATTCCTGACCTGAGCTATCGGTTTTGGCAAAGGCTTCAGCCAGTCCCTTTAACCGTATATCCAACCTTTCCATTTTGTACGACATTCTGCGAGCTTCAACCAAAGCTGATTCCCAATCCTGCTGATGCATAAAATTCAGGCTTTTAAAGGCATTCAGGTATACATCCTCATATGGTTCGCCATCGTAAGTAAGTGTATTGTCGTTGGTAAGAAAGGACCCAATACCCCGGCTCACACTTTTGGTGTAGGCGTCTTCAATGAGGTATTCAGCATTGCTAAGGTAGGTGCTTGAGCTGTCGTATTTACCCGCAAAATGGTAGATCATACCACCTTCAAGGTTTTTTAAAACGGCATCCTTAGAACGATAAACCTTGTCATTTTCAAATTTCTTGATCAGTTCAGATGCGTTATCATATTCACCTGCTGTAAAGGAATTCCTGAGGTCAGCTTGGGCATCATCCAAAACGTAGGCGTGGCATCCGCTAAGTAAAATGAGTATCCCAACGTAAATTAGATGAAATCGGGCGTGATTTATGGTTATCTTTGCAGCCATCAAAAGCAGATGAAGTAAGTCTGAGAAAAAATTTTAGTTATTAATTGTAATGAATGTACGTGAATAATAGCCGATTGTTATATCACATGTTGGTGTTAGTGCTTTTTTTTGGACTATGGTCCTGTGCAACGCCAATAGCTCCAACCGGAGGTCCCCAGGATAGGCAAGGCCCCGTTGTTGAAAACATGATCCCTGAAAGTGGAACGGTTAGTTTTGATGGACGAACCTTTGAGTTCTATTTCGATGAATTTGTGAACCGTAACAACGCCAGAAATGCGATCACAGTAGAACCGGATCTGGGTATACCTTACGAAGTATCATGGAAGCGAAAGATGATGAGCATTGAATTTGAGGATGACTTTCCGGATTCAACTACAGTGATCATAAAACTTGGTACTGAGATCACGGATACCCGAAATAATAAAATGTCTTCACCCATAACACTGGCGGTCTCAACCGGAGATGAGATAGACTCAGGTGAGATCAGAGGAAAGATCAAGCTGGCAGAATCCGGAGAGCCTGCTACGGATAAAAAAGTACTTTTATACCGTCAACCATTTGATCTCTCGCAACGAGCTACTTATCAGGCTCAAACCGATACCGGTGGGACGTTCAATTTTACTTACCTGGCTGAGGGTAATTACAGAGCACTTGTGGTAGATGATAGAAACCGGAATAAGATCTGGGACCGTGAAAATGAAACGGCTTATCCGTTTTATGATGAGATCATCATGCTTGAAAAATCAGCTTCAGACACTTTGGATGTGGTATACACGGCTCAACCCGATACCATAAAGCCGGTGTTGCAGGGGGTAGGACTTTTTTCACAGAATCGAATGAGACTCAGGTTCAGTGAAAATATTTCAACCACCAATGAAGCTTCATTCAGCATCACTGACAGTCTTGAGAATAACTACACCTCTGCATATCCGCTGTATATTTCAGAAGAAGATCCTTTTGTTCTATTTGCCCAAAGTGAAGAGCCGCTACTTGAAGATATTACATATAATATAGACCCAGAGGGTGTTACAGATATTGCGGGAAATACTCTGGATTCCGGTTTTGTAGAATTTACAGGAACGGCTCAGGAGGATACCACCAAGCAGCGTATCATTGGGAGAGACCTTGAAACAGACCTTTTGTTGAACGATCCTATCACCATTGTATATGCAGCACCCATCACTGACCCGGAGATCGTGGATTCCCTGGTTGTGATAGAAGGGGATATAGACTTTGACGACTGGCCTGAAGTTCGAAACGTTAATAATCGCCTTATTATCAGTCCACAGGGAGAGTGGATAGAAGGAGTCGATTATCAGTTTCTGGCATGGAATCCAATTACCATGAGAAGGCAATTGTTTGAACCGAATATCTGGGATTCAACAGAATACGGTGATATCGATATCAGAATTCTTGATGCTGATTCTACCCATACACACCTAGTAAGTCTGGAGGATCCTTCCGGAAGAGTGGTAAGATCACTAAATTTTGGAGAGCAGATCACGATCACGGACCTTCCTCCTGTAAGATATACACTGAAATTGTTTCGGGATGAAAATGGAGATCAGCAATGGAATATGGGAAATGTTGTTCCCTATCGCTCACCTGAAAAATACTATGTGCAGCAAAATATTAACGTACAGGTAGGTTTTACCTCAGAAGTTCAAATTACCTTTAATTAGACAATTATATGAGTGACTTATTTTCAAAATACGTAGATCCGGTATTTCACCTGCCTATTCTTGTAGGTGTTATCATTTTTCTGACCATTATTATTGCGTCGATCACTACCCGTATCATCAGCTTAATGATCAGACGAACGTTAGAGGAGGAAGAAAACGAGGACGTAACTAACCTTGTCTTTTTCAAACGCTCCGTTAGTGTGCTTATTTATCTTACAGGTATCAGTTTTGCGATCTATATGATCCCACAGTTAAGAGTTGTCGCAGCCTCATTACTTGCCGGTGCCGGGTTGTTTGCTATTGCCATCGGGTTTGCCTCACAGGCTGCGTTAGCGAATGTGATTGGTGGTTTATTCATCGTTATGTTTAAACCGTATAAAATTGGAGATCGTATCCAGGTTAGAATGGATTTGAGTGGCGTGGTGGAAGACATCAACCTCCGCCATACGGTCATTCGGAATTTCGAGAATAAGCGTATAATCATCCCAAATTCCGTAATCAGCAATGAAGTAGTTGTCAATTCAAACTACGAAGACAACAAGATCTGTAAGTGGATCGACGTGGGAATCAGTTACGATTCTGATATCGATCTCGCCAAAAAGATAATGAGAGAGGAAGTCCTGAATCACCCCCTGTTTGTAGATAACCGAACACAAGAGCAAATTGAAGAGGGAGAAGAGATATTATACATTCGGGTGATCATGATGGGAGAATCTTCCGTTAATTTACGTGCATGGAGCTGGGCTGAAAATCCACAGAATGCATTTATTATGGGCTGCGACCTGCTTGAGAGCATTAAAAAACGTTTTGATAAAGAGGGAGTTGAAATTCCTTTTCCACACAGAACGTTGGTATATAAAAATCCCAAACCGGATTCGACTAAAGAAGAGATGCCATAATAAGTATTGATACAGTGGGGGGGTATTGCATTACGCTCCTGGTGTTGCCGGAATTCTAAGTAGCAGGAATTTTCAAGGTTTAAAACAACGTAAACAAGCATCGAAAATCCCTTAACAAATCGTTATATTTTGGAACCGCTTCCAATCATCTAGAAAATAATTTATGTCTGTAGAAACGAAGTCTAAGTCATCAAATAAGAAAAAAACTGAAGATAACGGAGTTGTGAATCCACAGCCGTATCAATCAAAGAATAAGGTGCGTTTTGTAACGGCAGCCAGTTTGTTTGATGGGCATGATGCCAGCATCAATATTATGCGCCGTATTTTGCAGAGCAGCGGAGCAGAAGTGATCCATCTTGGGTCATAATCGCTCAGTGCACGAGATCGTGAACTGTGCTATTCAGGAAGATGCACAAGGTATTGCTATCAGTTCTTATCAGGGCGGACACGTTGAATACTTCAAATATATGATTGAGCTGTTGGAAGAGAATAATGCCGGTCACATCAAGGTGTTTGGCGGCGGTGGCGGGGTGATCGTCCAGGAAGAAATTGAAGATCTGCAAAATGCCGGTGTTACCCGCATCTTTTCTGTGGAAGATGGCAGCAATATGGGACTGCAAGGCATGATAAACTTCATGCTGGAAGCTTGTGACTTTGACCCGATCGAAGTGAACAAGCCGGATATGAAGAAAGTAATGAAGCGGGATAACGGGCAGCTTGCAAGAGCTCTCACCGCTATTGAAAACGAACACACAGATGTTCTGACCTATAAGGAGGGTAAGCTATTAGATAGCAAGGAGAAAGAAATTGAGGTCAATGACAAGACCATACCGTTGGTTGGTATCACCGGAACCGGTGGAGCCGGTAAGAGTTCACTGACTGATGAACTCGTACGAAGATTCCTGACCGAGTTTGAAGACCTGACGATAGGAATAATTTCAGTAGATCCTTCCAAAGTAAAAACAGGCGGTGCCTTGCTTGGTGATCGCATCCGCATGAACAGCATAAATACTGAAAGAGTATACATGCGAAGTATGGCGACCCGGGCTTCCAACCGCTCAACCAGCAAAGGATTGTTGGGAGCGATAGAACTGTATAAAGCTGCCGGCTTTGACCTGATCATTGTAGAGACCTCAGGTATTGGTCAGAGCGGAACCGAGATCGTGGAATACACTGATATTCCAATTTATGTAATGACCAGCGAATATGGAGCTGCGACACAGCTCGAGAAGATCAATATGCTGGATCTGGCTGAACTGGTGGTACTTAACAAATTTGAGAAAAAAGGCTCACTGGATGCACTGCGGGATATTCGTAAGCAAATGATCCGAAATACCGGCAGATGGCACGCCAAACAGGATGACATGCCTGTATATCCAACCATTGCTGCACAATTCAATGATGAAGGCGTGAACCGATTGTTCAAGGCCATTGTGGATCACATCAATGACCGTTATGAGATCGGTTGGGAAACCAAGATCTATACAAATCCACTTCCGGCTGAAGATATTCAGGCTCAGGCTATCATTCCCGGAAAACGAGTACGATATCTGTCTGAGATCTCTGAAACAGTACGTGATTACCATGAGTGGGTGGAAGATCAGGTTGATGTTGCCTCAAAGCTGGATCAGGTATCGGGAACCATCGATCAGCTTGAAAACTGGAATCCAGACGAGAAAGTGGTCATGAAGGAGAATCTCTCCCAAATGCGTGAGCACTGGCTGGCTAAACTGGATGTGCTCCCCAAGAGAATCATAGATGGCTGGGATGACCTGTTCGAGCAATATCGACAGGAAGATTTTGATGTGAAAATTCGCAATAAGACATTTAAAAATAAATTATACCGCGAATCTTTGAGTGGATTGATGATTCCGCGTGTTGCCCTTCCAAAGACCAAACATAAAGGTGAGCAGCTTAAGTTTGCATTGAAAGAAAACCTGCCGGGTTACTTCCCTTACACGGCTGGTGTATTTCCATTCAAACGAGAGGGAGAAGATCCAACGCGAATGTTTGCGGGTGAGGGAACTCCTGAGCGTACCAACAAACGCTTTCACTATGTAAGCGAAGGTATGCCGGCAGCCCGACTCTCAACGGCATTTGATTCGGTTACACTGTACGGTGAAGATCCCGGTTACAGACCGGATATCTATGGAAAGATCGGTAACTCCGGAGTGAGTATCTGTACGCTGGATGACATGAAGAAACTGTACTCCGGCTTCGAGTTGACCTCTCCAAAAACATCGGTATCTATGACCATCAACGGTCCGGCGCCGATGATCCTTGCCATGTACATGAACACAGCTATCGATCAGGAAATAGAACGCTACCTGAAGGAGAACGGCAAGTGGGATGAAGCTAAGAAGAAGGTCAAAAAGTATTTCAAAGAAAGAGGTGTGAAGCCACCTGAATACGGCATTGAAATACCTGCCGGCAGTGACGGCTTCGGTCTTGGTTTACTTGGTATTACCGGAGATCAACTGGTAGACAAGGATACGTACGAGAAGATCAAGGAAGATACGTTGAGTGTTGTTCGCGGAACTGTTCAGGCTGATATTCTAAAAGAAGATCAGGCACAAAACACCTGTATCTTCTCAACCGAATTTGCCCTGAAGATGATGGGGGATATTCAGACCTATTTCACTGAGCATGAGGTCAGAAATTATTATTCGGTCTCCATTTCCGGTTATCATATTGCTGAAGCAGGAGCAAATCCGATCACACAAGCCGCATTTACACTGGCTAACGGATTCACGTTCGTGGAATATTATCTGGCACGCGGGTTAGATGTGGATGAATTTGCCCATAATCTTTCTTTCTTCTTCAGCAACGGACTGGATCCTGAATATGCCGTAATTGGCCGTGTAGCACGTAGAATTTGGGCAGTAGCCATGAAGAATAAGTATGAGGCGAATGATCGTTCTCAGAAACTGAAGTATCATATTCAAACCAGTGGTCGCTCCCTGCATGCCCAGGAAATTCAGTTCAATGATATCCGTACTACGCTGCAGGCCTTATTGGCGATCTATGATAACTGTAACTCACTGCACACCAATGCTTATGATGAGGCGATCACGACACCGACTGAAGAATCGGTTCGACGTGCACTTGCCATTCAGATGATCATCAACAAGGAGATGGGAACGGCCAAGAATGAGAATATCAATCAAGGTTCCTACTTCATTGAAGAACTGACTGACTTGGTTGAGGAAGCCATACTAACCGAATTCGATCGCATTACGGAACGCGGCGGCGTGTTAGGTGCGATGGAGAATATGTATCAGCGTGGCAAGATCCAGGATGAAAGCCTCTATTACGAATCCAAGAAGCACTCCGGTGAGCTTCCAATTATTGGTGTGAACACCTTCCTGAATGACAAGGAGAGCGAAGAGGATGAGAAAGAGGTCGATCTAATTCGCTCCACTGAAGAGGAGAAGAGACAGCAGATCGATAATCTGGAAGCGTTCTGGAAACGAAACGAAAAAGATGCTCAAGAGGCGCTCGCCCGACTTAAAGAAGTAGCCCGCAATAAAGGCAATCTGTTTGATGAATTGATGGAAACCGTGAAGGTAGCTTCACTTAGGTCAGATCTCACATGCCTTGTATGAGGTTGGTGGGCAGTATCGACGAAATATGTAGTTGAAATTCCGCTAATCACTAATCGCCGATCGGTTAATCGAAAATCTGATTGATCTGCGATAGACCGAATGACCGATTCACGATGGACGATCTTATCTTTGTCTAAAAATCTTTTCAAGTCTTGAGTGAAACGGAGACTGGAAAGTTTCATCTCAGGAAGTCTCCGACTTCCAATACACGGTAATGATGCCATTCTTTTCAGAATAAAATTTTACCAATTCAGGATTATTTTGTTTGTTAATTGTTAATGAAGGGTTTCAACCTTTCGCTTGTGTACCTGAATAGATGGTATGCAATTGTAAGATTAGCAACATATTGTACCCCCTTTCTACTTTGTACATCGAAGCCGTTCCAGATTTCTTGTCTTCAATCAAGAGTAATTCTGAAATCACTAATCGCCGATCGGTTAATCGAAATTCTGATTGATCTGCAATAGACCGAATGACCGATTCACGATGGACGAATTTTATTCTGTTCTAAGGATTTTTTCAGGCACTAGCATAACTGAAACTCAAAAGTATTAGCCCATATTACCCCGGTTTCATTACGGGCAATGATACTATTATAGCCCTAGTTGGAAGCGCCTCTAAATTTTCTTGCTTACTGATTAGAAATTTGCTTTATTTGAAATAAATCAAATATACAAAATGCACTGGCGCCAATCATGAATAAGCAAGAACTCATTCAGCAACTTATTAACGCCTATTCAGAAGCGTATGTTAAGCTTGGTCACAGTTCACTTATGGGGAAGGTAGTAGCTCTGCTTTTGACTTCTCCAGAGCCTTTATCACTTGATCAGATCTCAGAAGAACTGCAAATGAGTAAAGGACCTATCTCACAAATATCTCGAAAGCTAAAGGATCACAATTTGATCGAGAAGGTGTGGATACCCGGAGAGCGTAAAGATTATTACAGGGCTGTACCGGATATTTTTGGTCAGGCTTTTGCCAATTATGCGGCCTCCATGAAAAAGAATATGGAACTGGGTGAGCAATTTAGTCAGCTTGCGAGTGAATTGGACATTCAGGACGAACAGGCAGAGCACATCATAAATCGTATGGATGAAATGAAATTGTTTTATGAGATGATGGATGAGTACAACAAGAATTTTTTGAGTGCCTGGAAACAGGATGTAAAACCAAAATTAAAAGAAACACCTCAGGTATAATACTTCATTAAAGCTTAATGAAATATTGGTATATAAAGATTATTTGAAAATTATCAAACGTAACAAACGCTATGGAATTTAAAGACAAAGTAATTCTCATTACAGGTGGGGCAGCCGGAATAGGAAAGGCAACAGCTAAAGCATTTGCTGAATTAGGCGGAACCGTTGTGATATGGGATGTAAATGAAGAAGCCGGAAATGAATTGGTAAAAGGATTTCGATCTGGCGATGTGAAGTCATTGTTCAAAAAAGTGGATGTAACTAACTTCGATGCGGTGGGAGAGGCTATTCGGGAGATTATGGATGAATTTGGGAAACTGGATGTATTGATCAATAATGCCGGTATCACCAAAGATAAAACCCTTAAGAAAATGGATCCTGAAACCTGGCAGCAGGTGATTGATGTGAATCTGACCGGCGTTTTCAATTGCACCCGGCAGGCCGTTAACCATATGCTGGAAGCTGAGTCAGGGGTGATACTAAATGCCAGTTCAGTTGTAGGGCTATATGGCAATTTTGGTCAGACTAATTATGTGGCTACCAAATCGGGTGTGATCGGAATGACCAAAACGTGGGCCCGGGAGTTAGGTGGAAAAGGAATCCGTGTGAATGCAATTGCCCCCGGTTTTATTGCTACTGAAATGGTGCAAAAAATGCCGGAGAAGGTTATTGAGCATATGGTATCCAAAACGCCATTGGGAAGAATGGGTAAGCCGGAAGACATCGCTAACGCTTATACCTTCCTTGCTTCCGATAAGGCTGCTTTTATAACCGGAACGGTACTTAGCGTTGACGGAGGTATTATTTCATGAGGAATGCACGCATCATAGGAACAGGAATGTCGGTTCCCGAGAAGGTGGTTCCAAACAGCTGGTTCAATGAACGTCTGGGAGAAGACGTGGATACCTGGCTTCAGGAAAATCTGACCATCAAAGAACGTCGTTGGATGAGTGAAGGCGAGAAGATGAGTGATTTCATCGTTGAAGCTACTCAAAAGGCGCTGACGATGGCTGAGCTTGACCCAGAAGATGTGGATCTGCTGATCATATCTACTGACACTCCGGAGTTTATCTCACCTTCAACAGCCTCTTTGGTTTGTTACGAGGCAGGACTGACTAATGCAGCCAGTTTTGATCTCAATACTGCCTGTGCCGGTTTTGTAACAGCTACAGAAACGGCTGTGAATTTCATTAAAGCTGATCCAAGATATAAGCATGCTGTGGTAGTTGGAGCTTACGGAATGAGCCGTTTCCTGAATCTGGATGACAAAAAGACAGTCACTCTATTTGCTGACGGAGCATCTGCTGCTGTATTACAGGTTACGGATGATGAAGTGTCTCATCACTTGGCTTCCGACATTCAGACCAAAGGAGAGTACAACGATTACATGGGAATCTATCATGGTGGTTCAGCTCATCCTGTAGATGAAGAAAGTATAGAGACAGGAATGCACAAGCTGGTCTTTGCCAAGAAATTTCCAAAAGAATTGAATCCACTTATGTGGACTAAAATGATCCGTACCGTGGCGGAACGAGGTGGTTTTGATGTCAGTGAGATTAAACGAGCTTATATGACTCAGATCAACATCAATCAGATCCACGAAACGATGGATAACCTAGGTTTGCCCAGAGAAACAGCCACAACCATTATGAGTACTTATGGTTATACAGGTTCAGCCGCTATAGGTATGGCAATGGATATTTCAGTACGGAAAGAAGAACTCACTAAAGGCGATATCATCGTGATGATGGGTTCAGGTGGCGGACTTACATTCGCGTGTAACGCCTTCCGTTGGTAATACAAAAATTTAACCGGGATAGATAAAATGGAACTAGCTTCACAAGAAATGGTAACCGCAGGGTGGGTTCTTATCAGTGTGTATGCATTGGTGATCCTCTATTTCGTGATTCGTGGAGCACGAAACATCAAAAATATTGATGATTATGCGCTTGGCAATGTACTGTTTTCACCCTATGCAGTAGGGTTGTCGCTTGCTGCCTCCATTACAAGTGCCGCTACCTTTATAATTAACCCAGGTTTTGTCGCTTTATACGGTATCAGTGGGATCTTATCTATGGCAATTGCACTTCCCATTGCGGCCTTGTTATCTCTGATTTTGCTTACCAAAGGCTTTCGTAAACACGGTAAGCTGGTGAAGGCACTTACTATGGCTCAGTGGATGGAAACGCGCTACAAGAGCAAGAAATTCGGGATCTTCTTTGGATTTCTTTCATTGCTTCTGATCACATTTATTGTCCTTATTTGTGTGGGTTTGACTAAAGTTTTGGCCAGTACATTAAACATTCCAGAGTTTTATACACTGGTTGGAATTGTTGTCTTTGTGTTTGGTTATATGATGTTTGGTGGAGCAAATTCAATGGTTTACACCAATACCATTCAGGCTCTGCTCATGCTCATTGTGGCCTTTATATTACTGGGTTCAGGTTATGAACATTTCAGTAACGGGGTACATGCTTTCCTTGACAAACTTGCAGCTATAGATCCGCAACTAACATCTACTACCAACAACTCCAGTTTTCTGTTCAGGGATTATTTTGAAATTTTTGTAGCACAGTTTATTGTCGGAATAGCCATCATTTGCCAGCCTCATATCTTGACGAAATCATTACTGCTCAAAAGTGATGATGATGTCAATAAGTACCTTACCACAGGGATCATAACCCAGTTTATTTTCTTTTCAGTGGTATCTGTTGGCTTATACATCCGACTCACTTTCCCTGATCTGTCAGCCAATGGCTCAACAATACCTATGGACGGATTGGTCTCAGCTTATGTGGTCAGTGAATTTCCTGTATTTGTGGGATTGATAGTGGTTATGGGTTTGATCTCAGCAGGACTCTCGACTTTAGAAAGTTTGATCCAATCACTTTCGACAAGTATTACAAAGGATATTATACAGCCGCTAGCCGGTAACAAGTTAGGTATGAAAGGTGAAGAAGGAAATTCTGTTCTTATCAATAAGGGAGTCATTGTAGTGATGGCCATTGCAACAGTCTTGATTTCCTGGGATCAGATTGTAAATCCCAAGCTTAGTGTCGGAATTTTTGCTCAGAATGGGGTTTACGCATACTTTTCGTCTGCCTTTGTACCCATTTTATTTGGAATGTTTTTTAAGAATGTATCTCTGAAAGCCGTCTTTTCAGCTTCCATTGTTGCTGTGGTAACCCATTTCACGATGTATTATGCGCAGCTTCCGGTCCCTTTCACTCAATCAACAGGCGAAAATCCGGGTGTGGCAGCCGCTGTAGCTATCATTTTTTCACTGCTCACAGTGATGATAATTATGAAAGTTGAGGGTGAGTCACTCAAAGTTGTGAAGGAAGTTCCAACTCCAAAAGAAGAGATGATTTGATATGAGGAAGCTTCAGTCTACATATCATCAATCAGATCGAATCAGAACTCATGTGCTGCAAAGCGATATTATTGCCGATCGGGAAACCATTGTGTTTCTGCATGGTAATGCTTCTTCATCGATCTTTTGGAAGGATACTATGGAAAGGATCGAGGATGATTATAACGTCATAGCTCCGGACCTAAGAGGATACGGTAAAACAGAGGATCTACTGATAGATGCAACCCAAGGATTTTCTGATCAGACTGAAGATGTCATAAGCTTGCTGGATCATTTAGGTATCGAGCGTTTCCACGTTGCCGGACACAGTATGGGGGGAGGCGTTGTATATAGCTTAATTGTGAATTATGGAACCAGAATTTTAAGTGCAACGCTTGTCAACCCTGTTTCACCATACGGTTTTGGTGGTACTAAAGGAGTGAATGGGGAACCGATCCGGGATGATTTTTCCGGTACAGGAGCCGGTACGGTTAATCCTGAATTTGCACGAAGGATTGAAACAAAAGATCGATCTGAAGAAGATGAGAATTCGAGTCCAAGACTTGTGATGAATAAATACTTTTGGAAGCCTCCTTTCAGAGCACCAAATGAAGAAGAGTTGCTCGACGGGGTTCTTGAAGAGAAGATAGGAGAAAAAAAGTATCCCGGAGATAAAGAGACATCAAAGAACTGGCCTGGATTTTCCCCAGGTGTTTATGGACCTGTAAACGCAGCTTCACCGAAATATTTGTCCGGATTGGCTGAGAACATCATACAATCTTCACCTAAACCACCCATTCTATGGGTAAGAGGGACTCACGATAACATAGTATCTGATGAATCTCATTTTGATATTGGTGTTTTAGGGAATATGGGACTGATTGAAGGCTATCCCGGCACGGATAAGTATCCGGCTCAGCCAATGGTATCACAAACACGGAAGGTACTTCAGGAATATGAGAAAGAGAGTGGAAGTTTCAGGGAAGCGTTAATGGAGAACACAGGGCATACTCCATTTATCGAGCAACCCGAAGTCTTTCTGGAACAATTTTTAAAACACGTCAAGGTGACATCATGAAAGATTCCATCAATTATATCGAAACAGACTGGATCAAACGGTGGGCACAGTATTCACCGCAAAATATTGCACTAAAAAGTGTAGAAGACGGCACTGAACTAACCTACCGTGCTTTTCACAAAAGTATCAATCGAACGGCTTTTCTTTTACGTGATACCTACAAGGTATCCAAAGGAGACCGGGTAGCGGTATTGTCCATTAACCGTATTGAATACGTAATTCTCTTTTTTGCCATACAGAAACTGGGAGCCATCATGCTGCCCCTTAATTACAGACTTGCTGCCCCTGAGATAGCATATCAATTGAAAGATACAGAGGCAAAGCTGTTGGTGTATGAAAATAGTTTTAGCCAAATATTGGATAAAGTTGACTATAAACCTGATGCGTCAGTTGATTTTGATGGCAATGAAGGCCTCTCTGGCTGGATGTTTTCTGATGAAGAAGTTGAAGATGTTGACCACGCAGGCGCGTTTGAAGATGCTTGTATGATCTTATATACATCAGGTACAACCGGACGTCCAAAAGGTGCTTTGATCACGAATAAGATGCTTTTCTGGAACTCTGTAAATACAAGTTTGAGATTAAATCTTGTTCAGCAGGACGTATCCATTACTTTTGCTCCATTTTTTCATACCGGAGGCTGGAATGTATTGACGACGCCTTTATTGCATCGAGGGGCTACGGTGTTACTTATGAAAAAATTTGACGCGGATACTATTCTAAAACTATGTGATGATGAGGAGATCAGTATTCTGTTTGGAGTTCCTACTATGATGGATATGATGTATCGCTCTGAACAGTTTGAGAAGTGTTCCCTGAATACGGTTCGATATGCAATTGTTGGTGGTGAACCAATGGCGCTCAGCCTGATAGAAGCCTGGCAGGAAAAAGGGGTTCCGGTTCGTCAGGGATACGGACTTACTGAATTTGGTCCCAACGTATTTTCTCTGAACCAAGAAGACTCAAAGCGAAAGATCGGCTCAATAGGGTTCCCGAATTTTTACATCAACACACGGGTAGTGGATGACAACGGAAAGGATGTGCCGCAGGGTGAACCGGGTGAATTAGTACTGCAAGGACCGGTTTGCATGAAAGAATATTGGAACAATCCTGAAGCTACGGCCAAAACAATTGTGGATGATTGGTTACACACCGGGGATATTGTTCGAGTGGATGATGAAGGTTATTTCTATGTGATAGATCGCAAGAAAGAGATGTTCATTAGCGGGGCTGAAAATGTGTATCCGGCCGAAGTGGAACATGTGTTCCGCAAGCATCCGGCAATTAGAGACCTGGCGGTGATCGGTGTGCCAGATGAAAAGTGGGGTGAAAGCGGTAAGGCTTTTGTGGTGCTTAAAGAGGGAGAGAAGGTTAGTGCCGAAGACTTACAGGAATGGGGAAAAGAGCAACTTGCCAAATTCAAAGTACCGAAACACTATGACTTCATAGACGAGCTGCCAAAAAGTGATAGCGGCAAAATTTTAAAGAAAGCGCTCAAAGAAACAGAAGGAGTGTGATCATGAAAATGATGACCATACACGATCTGGAAATAAATCAGCGTGCAGAACACACGAAAAAAATTACTCAGGAAGAAGTTTATGCTTTTTCTGAGATCACCGGCGATAGGAATCCCATTCATATGGATAAAGAGTACGCCGAGCGCACCTTCTTTAAGAAACAAATTGCACATGGTGCTTTGTTATCGGGACTTATTTCTGCCGTGTTTGGGATGAAAGTACCTGGTCCGGGTGCCATTTATGAAATGCAGGAATTACGGTTTCTGAAACCCGTCTATTTCGGGGACGAAGTCACGGCGTATGTAGAAGTACAGGAAATCAATAAAGAGCGTAATAGGGTGACATTCAACACCGGATGCTCCAATCAGAAAGGAGAGATTGTTGCGGAAGGAAGATCCGTTTTATTACCATCAAAAAATAACCACTAACAAACATTAAAAGGTAAATATCATGAAAAGGTTAATATTTAGCATTCTAGTTTTAGCACTGGCCGTAACAGGCTTAGCATGTAGCTCAAGCTCATCAGGTAACGACGAAGTCGAAGTTGAAGCCATTGTGGGTGACTGGGTTTCTGAAGGAGAAGGTAATGTTGCATTAGGACTGCAAATCATTGCGAAAACAGCCAGAATCGATGCCACTTTCGAAGAAGACAACTCTTACAATGTTGTATCAACCGACAGTTCAGGTTCTGAAGTTACTTTTACCGGAACATATGAGCTTGGCGAAGAAACTGCCTCTGGAATTCGTTCTATCTCACTACAGCAAAATCAACCAACTTCTGTGGTATCAGAAGGTATTTTTCAAATCGATGGAAGTTCTATGACTTATGAAGTCATTCAAGTAGAACCAAATATTGGTGCCGAAGCTCCTACAGTAGCTGGCGGTTTTGGAAGCACAATTGTAGGTGGTGAAGCTCAAGGCATGCTTTGGGTTCAAAACTACACGAAGCAATAAACTATCTACACGGGCTGGATATCCTGCCCGTGTTTTTATTTCACTTAGAGTGAATCTCTGAGTTTATTTTTTAGACTATGCCCAAAAAATGGATAAATCATCTCATTATGAAAAAATTAATTTTAACACTGATTTTGATCCTGTTTACAGGGTACGGAATTTATGCCCAGGATAAAGAACAGAACGAATCTGATGACCAAAAGGTCACCGAAGAAATTTTAGATAAGGAAGAACGACTGAGTGATCCCATTCCCGGAGAGTTGCAGTTTATTGGATATTCATTCTTCAGAACAACAACGTCTAACGTTACACCAACTAACGACGTGTTGCAGGGGCAGGTTATCGGAAGAATGTTTGGAAGAAATTCGACTGAAACAGTAGATAGAACTGCAATATACACCGAACAGCGCTTTGTGCCTCTATTTGTTTATCAGCCAAAAATTCTGGATGGATTTGCCACTTTTAGAGGGCTGTTTAAAATTGATTATACCTGGGGTGACCAATCTTATGGTGTTGGGAATAACCGCGGTGGTGGTTTAAGTGGTGGTCAGGTGAACCTCCAAACACTGATGGCAAATGTAGATCTGAGACCTAACGACGGCTGGTGGAACCTGGTGTTGGGCATGCAGCGAATTTTTGACAGCCCTTATGATCCAAATGTAAATTCATTGGATCTATTTCAGCAAACAGGCTATAAGCTATCATTCTGGGGAACGCAGGCTGTAGGAGCAAGCTGGTATGCCCGGCCGCATCAGGCTATTAAAGCACGACTTGGTTTTTTCCAGCTTTGGGAAAATCAGGTAAGCCGCGATCAAGATGTGTACATTACTATGGCTGATCTGATGACCCGGCCAACCCCGAAAATGGAATGGGGTTTTAACGCCTGGTATTTACGTGATACCGCAAAAGGTGCAGGTGGTGTCTCAATTCTTGGACAAGGACTTACAAGTGCACTGGCTGATTATAATGGAGCTACCCGAATTAGATTTGACGGAAATAATCAGCGTTATAAGGCCGATCTATTCTGGGTGGGAACCAACATAAACTGGAATCGAAACTTTGTGCAAGGTCCTCTTCAGTTTGATGCATATCTGCTCAGTAACTTGGGAACCATAGTTCCTGAAGATAACACCCTTGATGATGTAAGTGTGTTCGGTGCCACAGCAAATGCTGCTGTTTCATATCGATATGGCATGACCAATCAGGATAAATTCTGGATCGAGCTTGTAAGTTCGACAGGTGATGGAAATGGAATTGAAGATGGTACTCTTAACAGCGTGCTGACAGGAAATATTTGGGGCTCGCCGGTTGGTATTTACAGTGCCCATCGCTCTTTTCTTCTTTTCCCGGATCCGCAGGTTGTGAGTCGGTACTATTCCATGGTTCACGATATGTCTAACATGGGTTTGGGAGTAACAGGGGGTTCAGTAAACTTAATGAGAGACTTCATACCGCATAAATTCAGTGGAAAGATCGGAGGAGCTATTGCCTACAGTAATTTCAGCCTGGATGGAGGAGGTAATCACATTGGTACTGAAGTTAATGCTGAATTCAAATACAACCTTAAGGTTTATCTGACCCTTGGGCTAAGTACAGCTTACGCGACTACCGGTGATTTTTACGACTCACCGCTGTCTACTGATCAAGGATTTCATCCAAGAGATCCCTGGGTCGCATTTTTATCACTAAGCTGGCTAATGTTTTAATAGAGGATATATCATGAAAAATATAGTTCAAATCAGTTCAATTTTGGTTTTACTGGCGTTATTTATAAATGCCTGCTCAGGCATTAAATATGCTGACAAAGAACCGTTACCCTTCAATGAAATAGATTACGGTTATGATGTTGAGTATCTGGAAGGCGACCCATCCATAGCCTATATCGATGAGGGCAGTGGTGAGAAAACCATACTCCTGGTTCATGGCCTTGCAAGTAATGCCGGCTTTTGGCGATATAATATTGAAGCACTATCTGAGAATCACCGGGTTATCGCGGTTGATCTACCGGGATACGGTAAATCTGATAAAGGTGATTATGAGTATGGCATGGTTTATTACGCTGAACAAATTGCTTCATTCATCGATCGTATGTCGCTTGATCAGGTAGTTTATGTTGGGCATTCAATGGGTGGACAAATAGGGATCACTCTGGCAATTAATCACCCTGAAGCAATTGATCAATTAATATTAGCAGCCCCGGCCGGTATCGAAAAGTTTGATGCCGGTGAAGGAGAATGGCTGGCTAACGCCTTGAATATGGAAGGCATTACAAAAGCAACCGAACCACAAGTTCGTGCCAACCTATCAATAAACTTCTATAAGTGGAACCCCGAGTTTGAATGGATGGTAGAGGAGCGGGTTCGAATGGCTAAGACCGATGAAATGAAGGAATTTTCCTATACGGTTATCCAGTCTATCAAAGCAATGATTGACGAACCGACTGCAGGAATGCTTGGCAGAATTTCACAACCTACAACCATCATTTATGGGGAATATGACGGATTAATTCCTAACAGATATCTTAATCCCGGCTTTCCCCACGCTGTTTTCGAGAAAGGGGATGAACTCATTCCAAGAAGCTCACTTACCGAGATCGATGATGCCGGACATATGTTGATGATCGAAAAGCCTGAGTCTTTCAATCAGGCTGTACTGTCTGCTATTAGGTAAGATCACTCATTTGATCACGGTTGTGATCATTAAATGATATTTGAAAAGGGTTTACAGAGTTACTGATCCAGTCAGTTTCTTGTAAACCCTTTTTTTGTAACTCGAGTATTTGTTGTGAATCAATACAGGTTGATGGAATTAAAAAAATGACTTCATAACTCATAATATAAACTCAATCGAATACAGAGTTTTGATCTCAAATGAAGATCTATAAATACTAAACCAATGAAGTGAATGCCGGCAACATTTGATTCAGATCTATATATCTAAAACTAAAATTTTCAGATTTTATCACAAAAATGTCATCCTAACAGATCCAAATATGATGAGGTCATTCTACTGAGAGAAAACGAGCTTTGTTCCCATAAAAACCATTTATTCAACCTTTAAATCATATATACACAGCGAAATTTCTTAACAATTTGATAAAGACTAATTGACATCAAATAAATTGCTTTAGAAACCATAAAAGGGCTTTTTACGGATAGAAAAGCGGTTCCAACGGAACTGTATATACATTGTAAATATTGATATTCCGTGACTCTGATAGTAATGTCGCAGGAGCTGAGGCAAATATGAGAAGCGTTGACCTCATCATAAGTACAAATGTATGAACATGACTAAATAAATTCGATATGAAAAAGCCCATCTTTCTCCTCCTTGTATTACTGGGTATTTCCACTGCAGTAATGGGTCAATCAGAACAAGTTACCGTCGAAAAAACCCAAGAGGGTTGGCAATTGCTTGTTGATGGTGAACCCGAGATAATTAACGGTATGAACTGGGATTATTTTCCGAGAGGTACAAATTATGCCTATAGTTTATGGAACCAATCTCCTGAATTCATACAGCAAGCACTTGATTATGAAATGGCCTTGCTTAAGAATATGGGCGTCAATGCCATCCGTGTTTATACCGGAATCCCAAAACGATGGATCACCTATATATATGAGAATTACGGGATCTACACGATGCTCAATCATTCCTTTGGTCGCTATGGTTTAACTGTAGATGGAGCATGGATGCCCAATACGGAATATTCTGATCCACGAGTAAGAGAACTTCTTCTAAGTGAAGTCACCGAGCTTGCAGAAGAATATCAGGATACACCGGGTTTACTGCTGTTTTTATTGGGAAATGAAAATAACTATGGTCTTTTCTGGGATGGAGCTGAAACAGAAGACATCCCAATGGAAGACAGACAGTCTACCATTCGCGCTCGTGCCATGTATGAGCTTATTCAACGAAGCTGCTGTTCAGATGAAACAGATCGATGACAGCCGACCTATTGCTATTGCAAATGGTGATCTGCTATTCATGGATCTGATAGTCGAACTGCTTCCTGATATGGACATCTTCGGTACCAATACCTATCGCGGTATGACCTTCACCGATCTGTATGAAAGAGTTGAAAATGAATACGGCAAGCCTGTATTACTAACTGAATTCGGGTCTGATAGATTCAACGCCAGAACGCTTCAGGAAGCGCAAACGGCACAGGCAAACTATTTATTCAGTAACTGGAAAGAGATCTATAGAAATGCTGCCGGTATGGGAGGAAATGATAACTCGATCGGTGGATTTACCTTTCAGTTCAGTGATGGATGGTGGAAATTTGGACAAACTGAAGGGCTTAATACTCACGACACCAACGCCTCATGGGCAAATGGCGGGTATCAGTTTGATTTCGCAGAAGGCGAAAATAACATGAATGAAGAGTGGTTCGGGATCATGGCCAAAGGCCCAACAGATCTTGACGGCTTCTATAAGTTGTTCCCCCGCACAGCCTATTACGTTTTAAAAGAGGTACATCAGTTTAACCCATACGAGCCAAAGGCCAGACCGGAAGATCTGGAACGTCATTTTGAAAATATTTCAGTGATAGATGCAGACCTGAGGGCTAATGTTGGAGGCGGCCAATCGGAGGGAAGTTCTGATCTGATCTCACTAAGCAGGTTTTCAGCTACCTTTGAAACCTTTAATACCGGTGGAAGCCTGATCACAACCCCGCAAGATAACGACCCGCGTATCGTTCAGTTTCCGGATGAGCAAGGCTTCGACCACATGCAATCTTACTTCATAGGTGTTGAAGCTAAACCGGCACCGAATATGAGGGCTGAAGTGGTAACAAATATTCTCGGTAACGTTGCTGAAAATCCCATTGATGAGATATTCTATGAAAACAGGGGCCGTGCTGTAGAACTACTTGGTCAGAATGGAAATATCATGGCTGAGTCTCTGAATAGGGTAGAAGTCTACAGTGCCAGCTACTCATGGAATCAGGAATACTTTAACCTTGATGGCTTTTACCGGACCGGTCATTATCATTGGGGTTATGAGGGTGATTTCTTTGGTTTATATCCTGAAGCAAACTATGGCGAAAACATTGATATATACAATGGCATTGCACCTTTTGGTTTTGAAGCTGAAGGTAAGAAGATGTTTGATGGATTTAAGCTCGCCTTTGGTCCACAGCTATGGTGGGGTGCTAACCCGGCCGTATTGCTGAAATATTCTACCAATGTAGGTCAGACTGAATTGACCGGTATCTATCACGAAGATATTGAGCGACAGGGGTTGACAGGTAGTTCTTTTGCAATTCCACAGCCAAAAACAAGGCGTGTCACATTAGCTGCCGGCCGTGATTTCGGTAACTTTGGGGTGGAACTGGGTGGTATATGGGCCGGTGAGCCATTGAACGGACGTGATTTCCAGCTGGTGCGTGAGCAACCGGATGGCAGTTATAATGTATATGTGGACGAGATCAAACCGGAAGATAATTGGGGTGGTAAGATAAAGCTTACTTACTCACAGGGTCTCTTTAACTGGTATGCACAGTCGGCCGTAATGGGTTTGGTAGCAAGCGGTGGTGTAGATCAAACCATGACCTTTACCGGATGGAGACTGAAAGACAGCGGAAGCGGTAATCAGTATAACGTCCTTTCAGGGTTTACTTACAACATTGGCAACATTCAGGTTGCACCAAATTTCCTATGGCAGAAACCAATTGAAGGCCCTGTACCTTCTGATGTAGATGCTCCAGCCAGGCCTCGAAATATCCTTGATGATCCGTTTGTTGTAGGTGGAAACCGGGAGCAAATAGCCGGTGAGTTCCTGCTGACCTATGACCCTACTCCGGGTACTTACATGTACGAATGGAACAACGATATGGCCGAAGACGCCCGGTTTGCAATGAATTTAGGCTTTGTTTTCAGACATTTGCCAACCACCCGTGATGCTGCGATCGGTATTTTGCGTGATGGCCGGACATTCTTCCCATTCCCCGGGGCACCACCTGCTGAAGACCTTTGGGAAGTCCATGCAAGAATAGTATCCAAGGTGAACAGAAACCTGGGTCTTATCGCAAATATTTACGGTGGAGATGCACAAGCCAATGGTAGCGATCCCCGACTGATCAGCCGCTTATGGTGGTGATGTGCGCATGATATACAAGAAAATGAAAGTCAGCGGATTTCGTTAAAGTGGATGACTGGGGACCATATGACTATCACCGTGATTTCAACCTGACCTTCCCATTACAGTTAATGGCAGATTTCTCAACTGATCTGGGGACACCTGACTGGTTTAACCTGCCATCCACGCGTATCGGCGTGAGAGGAACCTGGAGATCTCTGGATCAATACTCCCCGCGCTATGCACCAACCTATATAATGGATCCAAGCGGTGAACTTGTTCCTGATCCTACTGCAGCCGGTTTTGATAATGGTACCGAGTGGGAATTCAGAACATACATCCAAATTGATATAACGAATTAAATAATAGGCAAGACACATGAAGAAAATGGTCATAAATAACACCAAACGTACGATACTGGCAAGTTTGCTGCTCATGTTCATTGCAACAGGTTGCGAACGCTCGGTAGATGGATTAGATGAGCCGGAATTCCCTTCAAACCCTGAAGTATTCATAGATAGTTTTAGCTCAGGTCTTGAATACTACCCTTATGAAGGGTCCAAATTAAATGCATTCAGCGTTGAAACTGATGATACCTATGACAACAGTGGTGCAGCTATGCGTTTTGATGTACCCAATGTAGGAGACCCTGAAGGGGCATATGCCGGTGCAATATTCAGAGATGATAATGGAGGAAGAAACCTAACCTCTTACAACGCTCTTACATTTTATGCCAAAGGAACAAGAGCCGGTACCATCAATGAGATCGGCTTTGGGCAGGATTTCTTTGGTAATGAATATGCAGTGGCATACAATGGATTGAAATTGACCACGAACTGGAAGAAATATATTATTCCGATCCCGGATGCTTCAGTCCTGACATCAGAACAGGGAATGTTTTGGTACGCTGAAGGCCCTGAAGACGGAGATGGGTATTCCTTCTGGGTTGATGAATTGAAATATGAAAACCTTGACAGCACTTGCCCAACCTCGTCCTGCCATCAATAATGGAAATGACGAAACTCAAACCAGCTTTATCGGTTCAACCGTTCAGGTTCCCGGTCTTACTTTTACTATCAATAAGGCAAATGGGGTGGATGTCACCGTAGGAGCAGCTCCGGCTTATTTCAGCTTTGCTTCCTCAGATCCAAGCGTAGCAACCGTTAATGAAAATGGGACAGTATCCGTAGTTGGACAGGGAACCACTGAAATTACAGCCACTCTTGGCGGACTTCAGGCTGATGGATCACTGACGATTGAATCCATCGGGAATTTTACACCGGCTCCGACACCGACTCAAGCTCCTGAAGATGTGATATCAATTTTCAGTGATGCCTACGAAAATGTACCGGTTGATTTCTACAATGGATTTTATGCTCCATTTCAAACAACCACCTCAAACGACTTTGTAGTGAATGGAAATAACGTGCTGAACTACGAGAATTTCAATTTTGTGGGTATTGAGTTCAATCAGAATGTACCGACCTATTGATGGAAGTAATATGACAAATTTCACTATGGACGTTTACCTGCCAAATGAAGTCCCTGCAGGTTCTGCGTTAAGAGTAAATCTTGTAGATTTCGGTGCAGATGATTCATTTGATGGTGGGGATGATACCTCTGTTTCTACTACAATTACTCCTGGAAGTAATCCTGCATTGGTATCAGGTCAGTGGATCAGCATTGATCTAGACATTTCAAGTATGACAAATAAATCTAACTTAGGTCAGATTGTACTGGATTCTGATCAAGGACCTGCGTTACAAGGTGCTACTATTTATGTAGATAATATCTACCTCTATAAAGCCTCCTGCACCATCAATCCCCTATGACTTTTGATGATCCAAATATTGATTATTCCTTTGATGTCTTTAATGGTGCATCCTTCAACGTAGTGGAAAATCCAAATCCGTCCGGTTCAAATACTGGAGTGAACAATGTGGGAGCCATCACAAATATTGGAGCCCAATATGAGGGAGCTTCTGTTAAATCTCGAGAATTCGGTGGATCTCGCTGCCGGCTCAACGATAACAGCAGATGTGTATTCAAACTCCGCTATTCCGGTTCTGTTGAAATTCGAGGCCGGTGTAGGTGGTGTAGCTGATATTGAACTAACCGCTAACCACACAGGAACTGGCTGGGAGGAATTGACCTGGTCGTTTAGTTCAACTGATCAGTATGGAAGAATCGTGTTCTTCATGGATGGACCGGGTACCACAGCCGGTACGTTCTATCTTGATAACATTGATCAGAACTAAAAAAAATTATCCGAACAGGTTGCCATGAAAAGATACACCCGATTATTATTAATGCTAACTGTACTGACATCGTTAAGTATGGGATGTGATAGTAATAATGAACCGGAAGAAACCTACACCAACATAGTCTGGCAGGATGAGTTCGATCAGGATGGAAGTCCTGATCCTGAACTGTGGTCATTCGATATTGGTACCGGTGAGGAGATCTTCGGTCAGCCAGGCTGGGGAAATAATGAACTGCAGTATTACACGGATCGTCCCGAGAACATAAAGGTAGAAGACGGTATGCTTCACATCACGGCGAGAAGAGAATCCTTCAACGGTTCAAATTACACCTCAGCGAAGATTCTGACCAGAGGTAAATTCGAAACAACCTATGGACGATTTGAAGCCCGCATTCAATTGCCATGGGGACAGGGGATCTGGCCTGCTTTCTGGTTGCTGGGCGATGACTCCGGTGGTACTGTTAGCTGGCCGCAAATTGGTGAGATCGATATCATGGAATATCGGGGGCAGCAGCCCACGGTGGTTCATGGAAGTGTTCATGGACCCGGTTATTCAGGCGGAAATGCCGTAACTGACAGATATACCTTGACCAATGGAAGGTTTGATACTGAATTTCATGTGTTTGCCATAGAATGGGGACCTGACTTCATCAAATATTACGTGGATGATATTCTTTACAATGAGATCACTCCTGAAGATGTAGCCGGTGAATGGGTATTCAATGATAACACATTTTATATCATACTGAATGTAGCCGTTGGCGGTTCGTTTGTGGGACCACCAAATTCAAGCACACCGTTTCCACAAACAATGCTTGTGGACTATGTAAGAGTTTATAAAGAGTAAGCCGGTTACAGTCGTTACAACAAATTAAATCATCTAACAACAAACAGTTCCATAAATCGTGTCAATAACCCTACAAAAAATTAACAAAGAAGACTGGTTCAAGATCTCAGAATTTGACAAGATGAGACCCTTTTTCATGAGCATCGTAAGTGATTCCAATCACTGGATGTTCATTTCAAGCAATGGGGGGCTTACAGCCGGAAGGAAAAATTCCGAGTATGCACTGTTTCCATACTATACAGATGACAAGATCACGGAACTGGCACATACCACCGGCAGTAAAACGATCTTTCAGGTGCCTTTGGAGGGTGAAGCGCTTATCTGGGAACCGTTTTCAGAGAGATATTCTGATCGCTTTGAAATAACCCGAAACCTGTATAAGAACCGGTTTGGAAATAAGATCATGTTTGAGGAGATCAATCATGACCTTGGTTTGAAATTCAGCTATCAGTGGAATTCAAGCAATCTGTATGGCTTCGTTAAGAAGTCACAATTGACTAATCTAACGGATCAGCCGAAAGAAGTTACAATGCTTGACGGTATTCAAAACATCATGCCGTATGGAGTCAGCAGCGAGCTGCAGATGAGATCCAGCAATCTGGTGGATGCCTATAAGAGAAATGAGCTGGAAAAAGAGTCCGGATTGGGAATTTATGCTTTAAGCGCCATCATTGTGGATAAAGCTGAACCGAGTGAGGCGTTGAAAGCCAATATCGCATGGTCACTTGGGTTAGATGATCCGAAATACCTGGTTTCGTCTTTACAGCTCGATCGATTTAGAAACTTTGAATCACTCACGGAAGAAACGGATGTCAAAGGGGAGAAAGGGGCATATTTCGTAACACAGAACATTAAGGTATCCGGAAATTCAAGCAGTGAATGGTCTATTGTAGCGAATGTAAATCAGAATCAGTCTCAAGTCATTGAGTTGTGCAAAGCCATAAATTCTGAGGATACACTTAGAAATAAGGTCGATCAGGATGTTTTTCGGGGTACAAATAATTTACTGGAACTGGTAGGCGGGGCCGATGGTATTCAGCATAGCAGTGATGAACTGCAGGATGCCCGTCATTATTCCAATACGCTATTCAATATCATGAGGGGAGGCACATTCGATCATAATTACCGGATCGAAAAAGATGATTTTTCCAGTTATCTGCAAAATGCCAGCAAAAAGGTTTATCAGAAAAACGAAGAATTTCTGAGTAAGCTGGATGATCATTTTGACAAAAATGAATTGGATACCCTAATTGCTGCCTCAGAAGATGCCGATCTGATACGCCTTGGCAAGGAATATCTGCCTCTGAAATTCAGTCGCCGTCATGGTGACCCAAGCCGGCCGTGGAATCAATTTTCAATCAATACCCACAGTGAGGTAGATGGTTCAAAGATCCTCGATTATGAGGGTAACTGGAGGGATATCTTTCAGAACTGGGAAGCCCTGGCATATTCCTATCCCGGATTCATAGAAGGCATGATATTCAAATTTCTGAACGCCTCCACTTTTGACGGATACAACCCTTACAGGGTTACCAAAGGCGGGTTTGACTGGGAAACTATAGAACCCGATGATCCATGGTCATACATCGGATACTGGGGCGATCATCAGATCATATATTTACTGAAATTCCTTGAGTTCTTTGATCGACATCAGCCTGAAACCCTTAAGGATCTGTTCACTAAAGATCTGTTTGTATATGCAAATGTACCATACCGCATTAAACCTTTTGATGAGATAGTAAAAGATCCTAAGGATACCATTGAGTTTGATGAGAAATCCGATGCATCTATTCGTCAAAAAGTGGACGAAATTGGTGCTGATGGTGCTTTATTGAACAGTGGCGAAGATGACATTCACCACGTGAACTTTACGGAGAAGATCCTTGCCACGGTGTTAGCTAAAGTATCCAATTTTATACCGGAAGCGGGTATCTGGATGAACACACAGCGCCCCGAGTGGAATGACGCCAACAATGCATTGGTGGGTAATGGCGTATCTATGGTCACACTCTATTATTTACACCGTTTCTTAAAGTTTTTAGAACCGGTTGTGGCAGAGCTTCCTGAAGCTGAGATAAAGCTCTCCGAAGAATTGAACACTATGTTCGAGGGTATCAATACTGTACTAAGTGAGCATAAGAGCCTGCTGACCGGAAAGATCAGCAATAAACAAAGAAGGGTGATAACGGAAGGCCTGGGTATAGCAGGAAGTAAATACAGGGAGCAGATATACGATAACGGCTTTAGTGGAGAAAGAACACCGGTATCTGTCAATGATATCGCTGAATTTGTCTCAATTACACTGAAATATCTTGAGCATTCCATTCAGGCAAACAAACGGGATGACAATCTTTATCACGCATATAACCTGATGAGCCTGAAAGGAGATGAAGTCGTGATCTCGTATCTGGATGAGATGCTGGAAGGACAGGTTGCTGTATTAAGTGCAAATTATTTATCAGCAGAGGAATCTTTGACAGTTCTAGATGCACTTAGAAACAGTGCTTTATACAGAGAAGATCAGCAGAGCTACATTTTATATCCCAATAAAGATCTGCCCGGTTTCCTTGAAAAGAATAACATCCCGGAAGATCTGGTCGAAACGTCTGATTTACTTATGAAAATGCTTGCTGACGGAGACCGTAAGATCATAAATAAGGATGTTGAGGGCGGGTACCACTTCAACGGCAATTTCAAGAATGCGAGAGACCTTAAAAAGGCACTGAGTGAACTTGGATCTACTAAATACAGTGATCTTGCCGAGCAGGATAAAGAACTGGTATTGGATATCTTTGAAAAGGTATTCGATCATAAGTCATTTACAGGCCGTTCAGGTACCTTCTTTGGCTTTGAAGGATTAGGATCTATCTATTGGCACATGGTCTCTAAACTCTATCTGGCTGTTGAAGAAGTTTGTGAAAATGCAGCCAAAGCGGATACAGATAAACAGATCCAGGACAAACTGTTCAGGCATTTTGATGAGATCGGTGAAGGGATCGGTATTCATAAATCTCCGGAGGTCTATGGAGCATTCCCAACGGATCCATATTCACATACGCCACAACATCGCGGTGCACAGCAACCGGGAATGACAGGGCAGGTGAAAGAGGATATACTCGTCAGGATCGGTGAATTGGGAATTGAGGTCAAAGAGGGATGCTTAAATTTCGAACCGGTACTCCTGAAAGAAAAAGAATTCACTGAAAACTCCACAACTGTGGATCTTGTATCCCTCGATAAAGAGAGATACGAGGTACACATCCCTGAAAATTCATTGGTATTTACCTGCTGCCAGGTTCCGGTCATTTATCAGGCAGCCGAAACTGATCAGGTGGAAGTAAGAATGGCTGACGGCACCTCAAAACAATTTGAAAAGCCGGTACTTGACGAAGAAACAACTCAAAATATTTTTCAACGAACAGGTACCGTAAAACAGATCAATGTTTCACTTAATAAAGAAAGGTTAAGATAACCGGGCAGGAATCATGAAATACTCACTCACTCATCGTTTATTAGCTTTTATGATCCTGTCTGGTTCCCTCTTAACGATTGGTTGTACCAATCAATCCGGCATGAACCAAGACAAAACTAAAGTGACAGCAGAAGACATACTACAAGATCCTGTCCAATATCCTGCTATTTCATACAGCGGGTATCGTGAACTGACCCGTGACAGTGTTCCCACCATCCCCGAATTGAAAGAGGATATGGAAATCCTATCTGCAATGGGAATCAAGATCGTACGAACCTATAATGTGTACCTTGATGCGGTTCCTCGCTTACTGCAAGCTATACGGGAGATGAAAGACAACGATCCGGAATTCGAGATGTACGTCATGATGGGGGCGTGGATAGATGCAAAGAATGCCTGGACGGATAAACCCGAACGCATTCGATACGAAGACAGTCCCCGCAATGCTGAGGAAATTGACAGGGCGGTAGCTTTAGCCAAAGAATATCCTGACATCGTTAAGGTGATTGCTGTTGGAAATGAAGCAATGGTTCATTGGCAGACAGAATATTATGTAGAGCCGGGTATCATTCTCAGATGGGTGGATCACCTGCAGGACCTGAAACGTTCCGGTGAATTACCAGAAGACCTCTGGATCACAAGCTCTGATAACTTTGCTTCCTGGGGAGGAGGCAGTAGTGAATATCATAAAGATGACCTTAACGAGTTGATCAAAGCTGTGGATTATATTTCCATGCATACTTACCCAATGCATGACACACACTATAACCCGGATTTTTGGGGTATAAGTGAGGATGAAACAGATCTGAGTGACATGGAGAAGATCGAAGCTGCCATGCAGAGATCACTCGAATATGCCACTTCTCAGTACCGGAGTGTAGTTGATTACATGAAAAGTCAGGGTGTGGAAAAACAAGTACATATTGGCGAAACAGGGTGGGCTACGGTTTCAAACGAATTTTATGGCAACGAAGGCTCCAGAGCCACAGATGAATTCAAGTCGGCTCGTTACCACGATATGATCCGGGAATGGTCCGAGGAAAACGGAGTCTCTGTCTTCTATTTTGAGGCTTTTGATGAGAAATGGAAGGATGCTCAGAATCAACTGGGGTCCGAGAACCACTTTGGTCTGATCAATCTAAGATCTGAGGCAAAATATATGCTTTGGGACGAAGTGGATGCCGGCATATTCGAAGGTTTGACCCGAGACGGGATGCCAATCACTAAAACATTTGACGGAAACATCGACTCTCTGATGGCAACTGTAAAAGTGCCACCGGTGAACACCGACCTAAATAAAATGAACAGCGAGGAATAATTAATTATGTCTTCACTATATCCATATACAGTGCTATTAATTTTAGTATTTACCATGGCAAACTGCAGCGATATGAATACTCTTGAAATTGAGGTTTATGAAACCTCTGAAAGCGGTAATAAACTTACAAAAGTAGAGGCGTTCACTGCGGCTGATTCCGCAATCAGTGTTACTCTGAAGCCAGGCGAAACCTTTCAGGAGATAACCGGTTTTGGAGGCTCTTTTACGGAGTCATCTGCTTATCTGTTGAATGAGCTGAGTGATGAGAACCGGAATAAGATACTTGAAGCCTATTTCGGGGAATCGGGAGCACGATATTCTTTGACCCGTACTCACATGAATTCAAGTGACTTCTCACTGGGCAATTATTCATACGCGCCTGTGGAAGGTGACACCGGGCTAGAGAATTTTTCTATCGAGGAAGATCGGGATGATATCATTCCTATGATCAAGGATGCCATGGCCATATCTGAAGATGGTTTTAAGATCATATCCTCACCGTGGACAGCCCCACCATGGATGAAAGACAACAATGACTGGAAAGGTGGCAAACTCCTGCCTGAATATTATGATACCTGGGCGCTATTCTTTTCAAAATATTTGAAAGCCTATCAGGATGAAGGTATTGATATTTGGGGAGTAACCGTAGAGAACGAACCGCTGGGTAACGACAGTAACTGGGACAGTATGCATTACACTCCTGAAGAGATGAATGAATTCGTGAAGAATCATCTTGGTCCAAAGCTTGAACAGGAGTGGCCAAATGTAGTACTTCTTGGGTATGACCAGAACCGCCACGAAGAACTTATTGAGTGGGTTGATGTGATGTATGATGATGAAGAAGCCGCCAAATATTACGACGGTACAGCTGTACACTGGTACGCCAGTACCTTCAAGATCTTTGCTGAGGAACTTCAGTATGCGCATGAGAAGGCCCCTAATAAATATCTGATCCAAACCGAGGCCACTGTTGATGCGGAAGTTCCGGCATGGAGAGACGATGAATGGTACTGGAGTAAGGAAGCAACCGATTGGGGTTACGACTGGGCACCTGAAGACCGTAAGCATCTTCACCCTAAATATGTGCCGGTATACCGTTATGCTCGTGATATGATCGGTACTCTGAATAATTGGGTGGATGGTTGGATCGACTGGAATATGGTTCTCGATCGTCAGGGCGGACCAAACTGGGCTCAAAATTGGTGTGTGGCTCCGGTTATCGTAGATCCTGATACCGATGAGGTGTATTTCACCCCGTTGTACTACACAATGTCCCATTTCAGCCGGTATATCAGACCCGGTGCAAAGCGCATAGGCTTTGAGCGCACTGATGACGAGAATTTAATGCTAACAGCCGCTGAAAACCCGGATGGTTCTATAGCGATAGTGCTATTGAATATGAATGAGAACACCAGAGAAATTAAACTTGAATTAGAGGGTAAGTCAGCTGACTTCTCAATTGAAGGTAAAGCGGTACAAACGGTGATAATTCCTGCCCGTGAGTGATCAGATATATAATCTTAAATGACTAAAAGATGTCACAGCCTAAAGCCATAAAAAAGAAAGTACCCTATCGTCATAAGATAGCATTCGGAATGGGTATGTTAGCCAATCAGATGTTTCCTGCAACATTGGGAATCTTCATGGTAGTGCTGGTACAGAATCTTGGATTTCCGGGCTGGATGTGGGGTATCGTATACTTTCTGCCACGTGTTCTTGATGCGATTACCGATCCCATCGTGGGCTTTATATCAGATAATACCCGCTCAAGGTTTGGGCGAAGAAGGCAATATGTGATTACAGGTGCGGTAATCATGGCTGTCACTTTTACGATCATGTGGCAGCTCTATGCGGAGAACACTGTCAATTACAATTTTGGCTACTTCTTATTCTGGTCGTTTGCCTTCTACATCGGCTTAACCATATTCAGTGTTCCTTATGTGGCTATGGGATATGAAATGAGTGACGATTTTCACGAGAGAACAGAAATTATGGCCATTGCACAGTGGATTGGTCAATGGGCGTGGGTCATTGCTCCATGGTTCTGGGTGATCATGTACGATCCGGCATGGTTCCCAACGGCTGAAGCAGCTACGCGCGAACTTGCCATCTGGGTGGGTATAACTTTTGCAATCTGCGCAATGATTCCCGGTCTTTTCATTCCCAGTAAATCTACGGTAAATGAGGATTATGAATCGCTGACACTGAACAACATTAAGCGGAGCCTCAAAGAAATCATCAGGGGGTTCAAGGAGGCATTGTCATTAACCCCATTCAGAAAACTCTGTATTTCAACGTTTTTCATTTTTAATGCCTTTAACACCGTTGCCGGGTTTTCATTCTTCATTATTGTCTGGTATTTGTTTGGCGGAGACGCCGGCGAAGCAGGCATTTGGACCCCACTGTTTGGGAGTGCCGGTGCATTAGTGACTACCTTTTTGGTTATCCCGACTGTAGCTCGTATGTCAAGAAAACTTGGCAAGAAAAAAGCATTCATGATCGCTCAAACGATAGCTCTGTTTGGGTATGCGAGTCTGTGGTTCTTATTTGTTCCCGGAGAACCATGGATGTTCCTGCTGGCCTTACCATTTCACTCATTCGGGATCGGGAGTTTGTTTGTATTGATGATGTCGATGACTGCCGATGTTATTGATATAGATGAACTCAAATACGGAAAACGGAGAGAGGGGATATTCGGCGCGATCTACTGGTATATGGTGAAATTTGGTTTTGCGATCGCCGGGGGATTAAGTGGGGTTATTCTCACTGTAGTCGGTTTTGATGGTAATCTGTCCGTCCAACCTGAAGGAGCGATCACAGGATTAAGGTTTTTCTTTTCGGCTTTGCCGATGTTTGGAACATTGGTGGCACTTTGGGTAATGCGTGATTATGACGTAAACGAAGAAAAAGCCAATGAGGTCCGGGAAATATTAGATGCCCGCAAAGCAGAAAAAGAAGCAGTTTCGGTCCCTTATTCTTATCAAAAAGACCGGTTGCTCTCTATGACATCTGTCGATTCCAAAGCAAAAGTTATTGCAGCGGAGATCGGTCAGCTTAGTATCAAGAAGTTAAAGAAAAGCTTTAAAGAGTCGCTGAACAGCGGTATTCACGGCATTTGTTTTAGCCCATACCAGGAAGGCCAAAATCTGGGCGATCAGCTATCTAGAGAACAAATAGAGAAAAGAATGAAGGTAATAGCCCCACATACCAAATGGGTGCGTTCCTTCTCATGTACCGATGGTAATGAATATATCCCCGAAGTTGCCAAGGAAATGGGACTAAAAACCATAGTTGGAGCCTGGATTGATAATAACCTGGAAGCAAATGAAACAGAAATAGAAAATTTGATCAAGGTTGCTAAAGCCGGCCATGCAGATATCGTTACTGTTGGTAACGAATGTTTACTCAGGGATGAACTGAGTGAGGATAAGATCGTTGCGTATATCAATCAGGTAAAAGAGGCGTTACCCGGTGTAATGGTGAGTTATGTGGATACCTACTATCAACTCCATCAGAGCCCAAAAGTGATTAAAGCCTGTGATGTTATACTTGCCAATTGTTATCCATTTTGGGAAGGCTACGATGCCGAACATTCATCCCTCTATTTGGCAAAAATGTATGAGGTGATAAATAATATTGCTGATGACAAGAAAGTGATCATTGCAGAAACCGGATGGCCTACCTATGGGAAAAGCGTTGATCAGGCCGAACCTTCCGTTGAAAATATGATGAAGTATTTCATCCGCTTAAAAAAGTGGAGTGAACAGGAGGAAATTGAGGTCTTCTACTTCTCATCATTTGACGAATCCTGGAAAGCCCGACACGAAGGTGATGTAGGAGCGAGATGGGGTCTTTGGAATAAAAATGAACAGTTAAAAGTAAACTAGAATGTCTTTCAGAGAAGAAAAATACCTTACATATAAAAGATCAGGTGATGTAGCAGAATTAAGTTACATAGACAACGAACCTGATGTCGATCTTCAGAATCTATTCAGGGAAGTATTGAATGATAAAGTACACGGTTTGTGCTTTAGTCTTTATGAAGAAGGCCAGGCCCCGGGTGATGAGATTTCTGAAACACAAATACGCAGAAGGATGGAAGTGCTCGCTCCTCATACCGAATGGATCAGATCGTTCTCATGCACTGAGGGAAATCAAATAATTCCTAAGCTCGCCAAAGAATATGGGCTTAAAACACTTGTTGGAGCATGGTTAGGAAGTGATGAGGAAAAAAATAAGGAAGAGATCCGGAACCTGATCAGGCTGGCCAAAGAGGGTTTTGTGGATATTGCGGCTGTTGGAAATGAAGTACTATACAGAGATGACCTGACGGAAAGTGAATTGCTGGATTACATGAAAGAAGTGAAAGGGGAACTGACAGATATTCCGGTGGGGTATGTTGATGCCTACTACGAATTTACTCAACGACCTGCTTTGGTAGAAAACAGTGATGTAATACTATGCAACTGCTACCCATTCTGGGAAGGCACAAGTTTTGAGCATTCCTTCCAACATATGCGACAAATGTATCATCAGACCAAGAATGTTGCACAAGGAAAAGAGGTTATCATAACTGAGACCGGTTGGCCGAGTAAAGGGGAGTCACTTGGTGGAGCTGTACCTTCTGAAGAAAATGCCCTGAAATATTTTATCAATACCAACCTCTGGGCACAGGATGAAGATGTGGATGTATTCTATTTCTCTTCGTTTGACGAGTCATGGAAAAAAAGCAGGGAAGGTGAAGTGGGTGCCTATTGGGGTATCTGGGACCATAAGGGAAAATTAAAATATTAGAATGAATACCTTTAAAGACATAGGAATTTTACCGGGTAACGCCATTTGCTATTCCGGTTACAGAGATGGACAGCATCCCGGCGGTGATGTGCCATCTTATGAGCAGGTCAGGCAAGATCTGATGCTCCTGCAGAAGCACTGGAAGTATCTGAGGTTGTTTGATTGTGATATACACGCTCAAACGGTTATTGATGTCATTCGAAAGGAGGGGTTCGATCTGAAGATCATGCTCGGGGCCTATATTGTGGCAGAAGAGAATAATTTCAACTGCCCGTGGCAGGGAGGGATCTATACGCCTCCTCAGCTGGAAAAGAATCGGAACCTGAATCAAAAGAAGATCGATCAATTGATCGAATTTGGGAACGGCTATCCGGACATCATTTTTTCACTATCTGTTGGTAATGAAGCCTGTGTAGACTGGACCGATCATTATGTGCCTGAACACAAGGTACTGCAATACGTAAATCAGGTAAAAGCTGGAGCCGAACAGCCTGTTACCTTTTGTGAGAACTATGTGCCATGGCTGGGTAAACTTGAGGAACTGGCAGAAGCCGTTGATTTCATATCCATTCACACCTATCCGGTATGGGAGTATAAGCCCATACATGAGGCTTTGGCGTACACACAAGATAATTACCGGTCAGTGGCTGAAAAGTACCCGCATAAGCCGGTCGTGATAACAGAAGCAGGGTGGACGACCCGGTCGAATGGAAAAGGTATAGAGCCGTCATTTGTAAATGAAGAACTCCAAAAGAAGTATATGGAAGATCTGATGGAGTGGGTAAATAAAGAAAAGATACTAACCTTCTTTTTCGAAGCTTTTGATGAATATTGGAAAGGTGCTCCTGAAGCTCTGGAACCCGAGAAGCACTGGGGTTTATTCAATATTGACAGGACGCCTAAACTAGCTGATAAGGCAATCGTTTACCTATCAGGAGAATCAATGAATATTTAAAACTTCACTAAATATTCAACTCTAAACAGTAACTAAATAACAAGTACGCGAACTATAGGTCAAATAGCTACAACTCAACAACTCTCTAAATCATAAAACAATGAAAACAACAATATTAACGACGATACTAACATTTGTCCTGCTGACGATTTCCAATATAGGTTTCGCACAGTCAGGTACGGAAATATTTACAGAAACATTTGATGCAGCAACATCAATTGACGGATGGAATACGGCTGCTGACGCAGCTTCAAGGCCTGGTGATGTGACACTTGAGTGGGCTGAAACCGCAGGAGTCAGTTCAACCGGTGCAATGAGATTCGGTGGAGTAAACTCGGATCCAGCTGCTGGACGAGCTTATATTGTAGAAAAAATATTTTCTGCAGTTAATTTTGGAGGAGTAACTGATGTAACTGTTTCTGTTTCAATTCAGTCTGAGGGACTGACGTCTTCAAACTTAGCTATATTGACAGAGATCAGCGGATCCATTCAAGAGATTGCTTCAGCTACAGGCGACATTAATGAAACAGGTTATACCACGTTAACATTTAATCATCCCGCAATTCCAACTGATGCAAATTTTGTCAAGCTATCGTTCAATATAGCGGCAGGTGCAGTTCAAGATGCTGGAGGAACGATTCTGATTGACGATATTAAAGTTACCCCAAATGATAATTCTGGAGGTGCTGGTGAAGAATTAATAACTAATGGTGATTTTGAAAATGGAAGAGCTTCATGGACAGATACTGCAGGTGAAATTAGAACTGAAGGTGATAATAGCTACTTTTTTGCTGATGTTGCTTCAGCAGGAAATGCATATGACGTTAACTTGAGTCAGATACTAGAAATTGTTCAAGGTGAAAACTATATACTTACTTTTGATGCTTCTACAAGTACAGGAAATAATCGAACTATGATAGCTGGTATTGGCCTGAATGAAGGATCATTTGCTGCTGCAACTGAAACGGTTAATTTAACTGATCAAATGCAAACCTTTACGCTTCAACTTACTGCAACTGGTTTTGGATCTACCAATAGCCGAGTACTGTTCGATATGGGAGCTGAAACTGGAATTGTTGTAATTGATAATGTATCTCTGGTACAGGGTGGAGATGGCACACCTCCAGAGGAAGTTGCAGAACCTACAGCAGCAGCACCCACACCTCCGAATAGAGATGCAGGAGATGTTATATCAATTTATAGTGATGCATATACAAATACTGGTGTTAGCACCTATATAGCCGATTTTAGCCAAGGCAGTCTTGTAAATGATGTTGAGATAGTAAGTGGAGATTTCATCAAGCTATATGATATAGGAAACTTTATTGCTATAAGACTTGATAATGGAACTAATTTGACTGACTTTACACATATGCATTTTGATTATTGGATAGCTGATGCATCTGTAGGTGCAGGTGCTGTAATTAATCCAAAGTTATCTAACCATGCAGATTTACCAACTACTCCGGGTGAAACTAATGCTATAGGATATACTAATCCTGTTACTACAGCTGGCCAATGGGTATCATTTGACGTACCGTTAGATGATTTTACTTCAGAATCTGCAAATGGCCTTCTTGATAGAGAAAATATCTATGAGATTGTTTTAACTACGGCTGGTACTGTTAACATGGTTTATTTTGATAACATCTATTTCTATAAAGATGTTGCCACAAGCATAGACGGTACCGAAGAGCTTCCAAATAATTTCACTTTGGACCAAAACTATCCGAATCCGTTCAACCCAACAACTAATATTTCTTATACACTTCCTGCCAATGCAGAAGTGACTCTGGAAGTATTTAACGTTGCGGGACAGCGTGTGGCTACATTGGTAGATGCTTTCCAAAGCACTGGTTCATATGACGTAACATTTGATGCTTCCAACCTGGCATCCGGATTATACACTTACAGACTTACCACCGGTAACTCTGTTCAAGTGAAGAAAATGATGCTGATCAAATAAAGTATTAGATCACATTTAAATAATGACTTAAGCCGGCTCCATAACTGGGGCCGGCTTTTTTTATGTTAAGAATATGCATTTCAAATTTCCATGGCTTACATTCAGGACCGACATGTCTGACTAATATTCAAGTTCCATTGGGAATGCAGTGATGAAAATAACCATTGCAGCTATTTTATAAATAAAGTCGATAGTTATGGGAATTCTGATAAGACGGCTTCATTTGAAAACTGAAATTTAATACGTTCTTGCACCTGATCGTAACCTACATACTTTTGTTATTAAACATTTTACTGCCTCCGGCCTTTCAGGAGCTGCCGGACAAAGGTGTCCCTTTTCTAAAGAATTTTGCTCCATCAGAATACGACCATAAGGGGAAGATCTGGGATATTGATACAGCTCCAAACGGAATGGTATATATGGCATCAAACGGGGGGCTTTTAGAATACGATGGGAGGCAGTGGAGGAGCTATAATGGAAGTAAGGGGATAACTCGTTCGGTTTTTGTAGTTAATGATTCATTGGTCTATAGTGGGTCAGATCTGGATTTTGGGGTATGGAAAAGGAATAAATATCTGGAATTCGAGTACACTTCCTTATACCCGTTCGGGGAAGACCTGAATCAGATCAGTGAGGAATTCTGGGATGTGCATGGCATTGGTGATAACGTCTTTTTTGTATCCGCAAGCAATATTTATGTTTACAGAGGTAAGAACCTGACCAAAATTGCTGCTCCCAATGAGATACAAAATAGTTTCGAGGTCAATGGAAGACTGTATTTTGTTGACGAGATCAACGGACTTTATGAGTTACAGGATCTTTCACCTAAGCAGCTAACAGATTTCAATAATGATCCTGTTCCTGAGATAATTGGCTTATATGAAGATCAGGACAGTTTTATACTTGTTTCACAAAATGCAGGTTTATTTGAGTATAGGGCTGGAGAAGTCAGGCCCTTAAATACTGAATTATCCCGGATACTCAGAGAGGCAAATGTATTCAGCTTTGAGAAGATTGGAGATACGAATCTGGCCTTTGGTACTATTCTACAGGGACTTTATATAAGTGACGGAGAAGGTAATATCACGCATCACGTTAATAGAAATAAGGGCCTGCAAAATAATACAGTGCTCAGTGCACATTACAGTCCCCGGGGAAAGCTTTGGATGGGGATGGATTATGGTATTTCATTCCTGGATCTCATGCATGAGTTCACGTTCTTTTATGACTATCATGGAGACTTTGGGACCGGGTATACGGCAGTTTTGAGAGATGATCAGTTTTATTTGGGAACCAATCAGGGTTTATACACAGCGGCCTGGGAAAATCTAAACGATTCTCAGGCAGATTTCAATAAGTTCAGGCTTATTCCCGGTTCTGAGGGTCAGGTTTGGAGTCTGGATATTATTGAAGACAAGGTTTGGGTTGGGCATGATCGTGGACTATTTACGCTGGAAAATGGCGGTTTAAACCGGGTGGGTGATCAAAGGGGGATCTGGACCATTCAGCCTTATAAAGATTACTTGCTGGCCGGAACGTATAACGGGATATCCATCTATCGTAAAATAAATGGGCAATGGGTCTTTTGGAAAAAAATGGATCTCATTATTGGTTCATGCAATCAGATCATTGTTGATGGAGAAAATACTTTATGGATCAACATCCCAACGTTTGGAGTGATAAAGGCAACTCTTGGAGATGAACTGGAGCCCATCGAAAGAGAAATATTCTTAAGCGAAGAGTTTGAAGGCCCTAACCATAGCCTTAGTAAGAATGAAGAGGGTATTCAGGTTAACACTGCGAATTTCAAACACATTTTTGACCCTTCTGAAAATTCATTTAAAGAGGCAGTGAAATACGAAACTTCTTCCGGACTTGAAGATCAGTTACGTGACAACGCACTTCCACGCGCTTTGACTTCAGATTATGATTTTTATCCCATCTATAACGGATTTGCACTGAGAGATCGCAGTATAAGTAATGAAGACGTTGTTGAAAGTTATCAGCTCGCTTTTAGAAATTTTGAAGCGTTTAATAATAACGAACGAATCAGAGCCTACCCGGGTGCAAACATCTCCTATAAATTCAACAATGTAAGGGTAGAGGCTTTAGTGCCAAACGGGAATAATGTAAGGTACCAGTACAGAACCGAAAATTCAGAAGAGTGGATAGATCAAACAGGAGAAAGCAGCATTGATCTGATCGGCTTGTCGCACGGGAACCATTCGGTTACGGTCAGAGCCATTATTGGTGATACGGTAGTTGCCGAAAGATCTGCAAGTTTCTCGATCAGCACTCCCTGGTTCTTAAGCTGGTATGCCTATATATTATATCTAATGTTGGTTGTAGTGATGGTCTCGATGGTTTATTACTGGCAGGATATCAGCCTCAAGAAACAGAAAAAATATCTATTAACGGATCAGCGAAGCTCTCTTCAGCAACAGGAAGAGAAATATAGACAACAGCTGAAAAGAGCTGAAAAAGCACGTTTGAAGGCCGAAATAGAACAGGTGAAAGAACAACTGAAAGCTAAAACGATCGAACTGGCGACCAAGGCTAAAGAGAATGATGAAAAAAATAAGATCTTGTCGTCCTTGAATCAAAAGCTGGAAAATATCGAAGAAAACCCTGAGTCACTTAAACGACGATTGAGTGAGATGAAAAGGATCATCGATACTCACAGCAATTCAGATGACAATACATTTGAGATCCAGATAGATCAGTTACATCAGAAATTTTATGAAACGTTAAGGCAAGACTTCACCGATCTTACAAGATATGATCTGAGGTTATGTGCTTACATCAAAATTGGTTTTGACTCAAAAGAGATTGCTGATCTTCTTAATATAAAACCTTCAAGTGTTTACATCAGTCGCTCGCGACTCCGAAAGAAATTGAATATTGAAACAGATGAAGATCTGCATGGATATTTGAATTCTATTTAACTAACTAATCATCTATACTCCACAGCGTAAATGAAAACATTCTTGCTCCTTTTTTCACTTATACTTTTATTTCAAACAACTGCCCATTCCCAGGAACCGAGATCAGGCACCTGGAAAGGAAGTATCATGTACAGCAATGCAGAAGTACCCTTCACCTTTGAAGTCGATTATCCTGAAAATTCGAATGCCCCGGTTTTAACTTTTATCAATGGTGTGGACCGTGCTCCGTTACAAGCGACAGTGAGGAATGACAGCCTCATTATTCCTATGTTTGCATTCGATATTACATTAAAAATGTCTCTTGGTGAAGAACAAATGAGTGGTTCGCTGATCAAACATTATAGTGATCGAATTTATCCAATCAGGGCAGAATATGGGAAATTACGGTATGATATATCTGACGAAGAGAATCCCGTGCAGGTCGGAAGCCGATGGGATATGACTGTAAATGTTGACAAGAGAGGTGAATATCCGGGCGTGGGTCTATTTGAGCAAAACGGAAACAGAGTAACCGGTACCATTCTAACTGAGGTAAGCGATTATCGTTTTTTTGAGGGTAAGGTTGAAGGAAATGAAATTGAGATGTCCATTTTTGATGGAGTTCATGCATTTTTATTAAAAGGAACTTATGATCGTTCAGACAACCGGTGGAGTGGAGATCTAATTTTGGATGATGGGTATGCCCGGCCCTGGATCGCAACTCCTGATGATAATGCCGACCTGCGGGATCCATTTGAAGTGATAGATCTCAGTGACAGAAATATCAGGCCCGATCTGGATAAACTTGCAGCTCTGGCTGATCAAAGTGTCACGGCGGAGCAGTATAAAGGGAAGGTATTGATCGTTCAGCTAATGGGAACATGGTGCTCCAACAGTCAGGATCAAACGCGGTATCTGACCGAGTGGCTCGCTAAACATCCTGATAGCAATGTCGAGATCTTAGCTGTGAATTACGAAGCCAACTATTCTGTGGAATATGGGCTTCATCGTATTCAGGCCTACAAGAAACACTTGAATATTCCCTATGATATGATCCTTGGTGGTCCGCTTTCAAAAACCAAAGCTGCAGAACCATTTTCATTTATGGATGAGATATTGGCATTTCCAACGCTGGTCTTTATAGATAAGGACGGTTATGCCCGATATGTACACAGTTACTTTACCGGACCCGCAACCGGAAGTTTTTACGAGGAATTTGACAAGCGATTCAATACTATTATCAATGAGCTTACGTCTGAGTAGAATAGTATTGAACTAAACCACTCTGCACTGAAAGTGCAGTGGTTTGGGGTGGGACTGAAAGTCCCGACATCTCTGTCAATAGGGTTATCCTGATCCACCAGCTTACCGGGAAGCACCTCGTCTTTTGCAACACACAAAACTGAACTATTGCCTGATTATTTATTCCAACACCCAGATCGCAGTTCGGTCATTCGGTCCACCGGTGATTCGCAGTTCAGCTCTTCTTGATTTTCGATTCACCGAACGACCGATTAGCGATGGACGATTTATCTATTTGAGGCACTTGATATTTAAATCCTCGAACCGACTAACACACCCCAGATACAGGGAATAGATTTTTTCGAAATACTAAAGTGCAGGGTTTTAAACCCTCGGCTGGGGCCAATAAAAAAGGCCTCAAATAGAGGCCTTTGTAATAGTCGTAATCAGATATTGAGTGCGGATCAGTTTGCAGCGATCATTCCTTTCAACTTCTGTGATTCAGCAAATTTGCTGCTTTGAGGATATTCTTCGATAACCTGAGTCACGAGTTCGTTAGCTCTCTCTTTGTTACCGGCTTTGTAATAAGCCTGAGCCGCTTCAAACAAGTTAGATGGTGTGGTTACCTCATTCTCGTTCCAGTTGGCTGCCTCAACGAATTTTTGAGCTGCTGCCTCGTAACTTTCATTGGCCATAAGCAGGCGTGCATGGAAAGTAAGCGGACCCACGCCCATAATGCCATCGGGTACGTCAAAGGATTCCATGTAATTGAGAGCGTTTTCAACATCGCCTAACTCAAAGCTGGATACAGCGGCATAGTAAATGGCAATGTTACCGGCATTTGTTCTTGGAAATTCATCAGCGATCTGATCGAAGCCATAGGTTAACTCAAATTCGTTACCGTACAGAGCATTTTCAAAGTCACCCTGTGAGTAATAGCGTTCTGCTATGGAAAGTAACTCCTGAGCTTGGTTTTCCTGAGCCGCTGAGTAATAGTTGTATCCAATAATACCACCGATCAAAACAATAAATGCAATTGCACTTGCGAGTACCGTAACTCTGTTCTTAAAATAGAAGTTGGCCGCACGATTGTAGTTTTCAATTAACGGATCGGATTCTAATTCTTCTTTTGAAAGCCTTTTCGACATGATTTTTAAATTAACTTGCTTTGATTTATTAAGATTGTAAAAATAGGACAGTTTGAGCTTTTACCAAAACTTTAAAATGGCTCAAGTATGCCTTTTTTAAGCTGTAGGATACGGTCAGAACGTCCGGCAATTTCTTTTTCATGAGTAATGAGCAGAACCGATACCCCCATGGCATCCCTGAGTTCGAACAGCTGGTCCAGAATCACTTCCGTATTTTCTGAATCCAGGTTACCGGTAGGTTCGTCAGCTAGAATCACCTTTGGGTTATTCATAAGGGCTCTCGCCATGGACACCCGCTGCTGCTCGCCACCTGAAAGTTGAGTAGGGCGGTGATCTTCACGGTCTTTGATGCCAAAAATATCTAATAATTCACGGGCACGTTTATAGGCTTCGGCTGTAGAAGTGCCTGCTATCAGGGCCGGCATGGCAATATTTTCCAGTGCCGAAAATTCAGGAAGGAGGTGATGGAATTGAAACACAAATCCGATGTATCGGTTGCGGAATGCAGCCAGGTCATCTGATTTCAGTTCCGTAATATTTTTTCCGTTCCAGAATACATCTCCTGAATCAGGTGTATCAAGTCCACCAAGAATATGAAGCAAAGTACTTTTACCGCTACCGCTTGAACCAATGATAGAGGTGATGCTTCCTTGCTCAACCTCGATATCCATTCCCTGAAGCACTCTAAGTTCCTCCTTATCCGGACCACCGGGAAAACTTTTGTATAATTTTTGAGCCTGTAAAACGACTTTCTTAGAATCTTCCATCAGCCCTGAGTAGAATTATTAAGTCCTGGGTAGATCACCGGTTCAATATGTACACATTTCCCGGTTTCTACATCCACCTTGGCTAACACACCGGATAGCTGATTATCGCCTTTGGCTTGTTTATATTTTTGATGCACTCCGGTCATAAATCGTTTAATGGCTACTTTTTTATCCATTCCGATGCATGAGTTGTAAGAGCCGGTCATTCCTGCATCAGAAATGTAGCCGAGTCCTTCAGGTAAAATGCGGGCATCATTAGTTGGTACGTGGGTATGAGTGCCTACAAGTACAGAGGCTTTTCCATCGATGTGCCACCCCATGGAAACTTTCTCGGCTGTGGCTTCAGCGTGAAAATCCACGAATATGATATGAGTTTCTTCCCGGATCTTATCTAATGCCCATTCGGCAGCAGAGAACGGATCGTCTATGGCCTTCATGAAAGTTCTGCCCTGAATATTCAGCACGCCAACTTTGATGGATTCATCTTTCTTTAATGGAAAAATACTAAACCCCAGTCCGGCATTACCTTTAGGATAGTTGAAAGGGCGGAGGATATGATCGTGCTCCCTCATATAATCGAAAACCTTCCACTTGTCGAAGGAATGATCACCGCCGGTAACTACATCCACTCCTAATTCCAGAAGATTTTTGATGATCTTACGGTTAGTGCCAAATCCCTCATGAGAGTTTTCGGCGTTGGCGATAACAAAATCGGCGTTATACTTTGTAATAAGGCTGGGAAGAAAAGTGTTGGCCATTTCAAGGCCTGCGTCTCCAACAATATCACCTACAAAAAAAATGCTGATGGTATCAGCCAAAATAGTCTCCTGAAAATTAGTCGGTAATTAGGTTTCTTTTATCTCTTTAAGCAGTCGCTCAAGACTGTGATTCACGCGTTCCATGAGCACTTCTTCGCTATCTTCCATCTCACTGTTCGTGTTTCGTGTTTCGAAGAGTTCTTCAGCAATGCTTAGGGCAGCCAGAGTCATAACGGTAGACTCGGGTTGTTTCACCAGCTGTTCGCGATAGGTCTTGAATCGCTCATCCACAAAGCGGCAAATTCGCAACATGGCTTCTTCTTCATGATCCTCAACTTTCAATGGGTACTGTTTCCCCAATATGGACACTTTAATTGATTTCATGAGTCAGCTCCCAAATGATGATCGATCTTGGATATTAGTCCTTTAACATGCTGTCGTAAAGCAAGGCGTTCACTCTCAGTGATAGCAGAAAAGATATCTGTTTGTTTTTCGTGCTCTTCCTCAAGCTTTGCCTTAAGTCTTGCATTATCACGTTTAAGTTCACGAATCTCTTTTTTGAGGTCATCCACCTCTGAACCGACTTCCTCTAAAAGCCGGCTGAACTTATCGGTTTGTTGTGCAAGTTTATTCATTTAAATGACGTTTGATCTAACCTCTTAGTTTTGCAGAAAAATCTTTTTCGAGGGATTTAACTATTCTCTGAATAATAGGTTCTACTTCTTTGATATTCAAGGTCTTGTTGCGATCAAGGAAATGTAGTCTAAAGGCCAGGCTTTTGTTCCCTTTTCCGATCGATTCTCCTTCAAATACATCAAAGATGCTAATGTCTTCAAGCTGGTCTCCGGCTTTCTTTTTGATGACGTCCATCATCTCACCGGCGGTAACCTGCTGCGGCACAATCACTGCGAAATCGAATTCAAATGATGGATATTTAGGTACTGATCTAAATGAACTCTCAGGAACTGCTTCCAAGACTTCTGCTATGGTAGTTACAGATAATTCAGCTACAAAAGATTCCTGTTCAAAATCGTAGGCTTTTTTGAGATTATCAGCCGGAATGAACAGGGTTCCGATCTTTTGATCTTTCCAGTGATATTCCAGAGTCTCAGCATCCACTGATCTGGAGCTAAGGTGATCAGACAGTCCCAATTTATTAAAAAATGCATTTACCAAAGCTTTAAGGTCAAATACAGTATAGGATTGTGCTTCCTGTGACCATGAATCTACATTCTTCAGCCCGGAAAGCCCAAACAATACGTGCACATCCTCTTTAATGCCCTCGTAGTAGGTTCCTTCTTTGTCTGCGTTAAAAACATGACCCAGCTCAAAAAAGCGAACACCGGACGCTTTTCGGTTGAAGTTATAGGAAGCGGATTTCATAAAACCGTGCAGGAGGGAAGGGCGGAGGGTACTGTTATCCTTGTTAAGTGGATTCAGTGCATCGATCATTTGATCTTTGTCTCCATATAATGCTGCATCTTTTTCAGCTATCAAAGAATTGGAGTAGATCTCACGAAGTCCCAGCTGTTGTGCTGTTTCTCTGATCTTTTGATTTAGTTTTTCCCAGTCGTTTATAGCTTCTGAGGAAACAAAGATACCGTGATCCGGAGATGGGATTTTATTGTAATCAAACAAACGCCCCACTTCTTCGATCAGGTCTACTTCACGTTCCAGATCGGGGCGGAATGTTGGGATCTCATAGGTGATCGTATCTTCATCCCTGGAAATTTCGTTCAGCTCCAGACCATCTAGTATTTCAGCTATGGTTTGAATATCAAATTCAGTTCCCAACAAACGATTGGTGTAGCTCTTTCTGAGACTCAGTTGATGAGCTTCAGTTTTGGAGGGGTGAATATCAATGGTTTCCTCTGAAATGGATCCGCCGGCTACTTCGGCAATCAATTGAGCGGCCCGTTCAGCTGCGAAAGCTTGCATGTTTGGATCAATGCCGCGTTCAAAGCGATAGGAGGCATCGGTTTGCAATGACTGCTCTTTGGCCGTTTTACGGATAGAACCGGGATCGAAATAGGCACTTTCGATAAGTATATCGGTAGTTTCCTCGCTAACTTCAGAATCCACGCCACCCATCACTCCGGCAATCGCTACCGGACCTTCACCATCACAGATGAACAGGGTGCCGGTTGAACATTTGCGCTTCACGTGATCCAGTGTTTCAAATTCGACCTCTTTTTCAAAATCTTTTACAACGATCTCTTTGCCCCGAATGGTGGAATAGTCAAATGCATGCAGTGGCTGACCCATTTCGTACATCACAAAGTTGGTCACGTCCACAACATTGTTTACAGGTCTAACTCCAATAGCTTTGAGCTTATTTCTAAGCCAGCTTGGTGATTCTTTGATCTCAACGCCTTTAACCATCTTACCAACGTAGCGATGACATTTTTCAGCATTCTCAATGCTTATCTTAACATCATCAGAAGTTTCGACCGTCTTTCCTGATTTGATCTCAGGCTTTTTCAGGTCCAGATCCAGAGCCGCAGAAAGGTCGCGGGCTACACCAAGGTGACAGGTAGCATCCGGTCGGTTAGGAGTAATAGCGATATCGATAACAGTGTCCTCATATAGGTCAAAGATCTCAGAAATTGGTTTTCCAATTTTCAAGCTGTCATCAAGTACCATGATACCGGAGTGATCGGTTCCCAGTCCAAGTTCATCTTCAGCACAGATCATTCCTTCTGAAACTTCACCACGAAGTTTTGCTTTTTTGATAGTCAGGTTGGAACCGTCATCCAGTTTGATCGGGAGGGTAGAGCCTACGGTTGCAACCGGTACTTTTTGTCCGGCCGCCACATTCTTGGCACCGCACACGATCTGTGTTTTGGTATCACCAAGGTTCACGTCACAGATTTGAAGTCGGTCAGCATTGGGATGGGCTCGTACGTCTAAAACCTCACCTACGATCACGCCCTCCAGAGAGTTGCCGTATTCTTCGGTTTCCTCAACCTCAAGACCGATAAGCGTTAATTTTTCTGCGGTTTCCTCCGGCGTAAGCGGAAGGTCAATAAATTCTTTAAGCCAGTTATAAGATACTTTCATTAAAGTAAGGGAGGTATTTAGTTAAACTGTTCTAAGAAACGAATGTCGTTGTCATAAAAAGTGCGGATGTCATCAATTCCGTGCCGCAAAATAGCGATACGTTCCACACCCATGCCCCAGGCAAATCCGGTGTATTTTTCAGGATCCACCCCGGCGTGCTCGAATACGTTGGGATCTACCATGCCTGAACCCAGTATCTCCAGCCACTTGCCGTCTTTTTCAGATCCCCACCAAACATCCATTTCCAGGCTTGGTTCGGTAAAAGGAAAGAATCCGGGTCGCAGTCGATATTTGACATCTGAACCAAACATCAGCTTGGCAAAAGTGATCAGCGTTTCTTTAAGGTCAGCAACGCTTACGTTTTCGTCGATATATAATGCCTCAACCTGATGGAACAGGAAGTATGATTTAGGAGAAACGGCTTCATTCCGGTAAACCCGGCCCGGCATGATGGCACGGATCGGCGGTTTGGTGTTTTCCATCAATCTTATTTGAACCGGTGAAGTATGGGTTCTGAGAACTAGATCCTGAACATTAGGATCATCACTCTTCCGAACAAAAAAGGTATCCTGTTCATCCCTGGCCGGGTGATTAGGAGGGAAATTCAAGGCTGTGAAGTTATGAAAATCGTCTTCGATCTCAGGTCCGTCTGCAATGGTAAAGCCCAGACGGTAAAATATGGACTTCATTTCCTCAAGTGTTTGAGTCAATGGATGCAGGGATCCCAGAGGATAGGATGGAGGGGTTAAAGTGATGTCGTCTTTTGCACCCAGATCTTTGCTTTGGTCTTGTTCCAGAGAGAGCTTAGCATCTTCAAATTTGGACTCTGCCAGTGTTTTTACCTGATTCATGGCTTTTCCAACCTCAGCGCGATCCTCTTTGGGAACCTTACCCATATTTTTGAACATGGATTGAACTCTGCCGTTACGCGACAAAAATTCCAAACGATAAGCTTCAAGTTGATCCTCGTCTGCAATTTCAAATTGCTGAATATCTTGTTCTAATACTTTTATGTCATCAAGCATGTGATGCTTTTTGTGTTGTTAATAACTATCCTTCGTTCCAACGCAGAGCGTGTGGAACGAGAAGATAATTCTTTATTATTTATGCTCAGTGTCGGTACAAAAAACCAACCCGACTGGTTCCTACGCTCTGCGTTGGAACCAATAACTGAATCAGGATAATGAGATAATTAACCAATTCCCCAAAATAAAAAAACCGGTAAACCTTACGAAAAAGATCTACCGGTTTATATAATAAATTATGCAATTAAGCAGTGGCTTCCTTTACAATAGCAGCAAACGTGTCTGCATCGTGTACGGCTAAATCTGCAAGTACCTTACGGTTGATCTGCATATCCTTTTGTTTCATCGCGTGGATGAACTTGGAATAGGTAGTACCGTTTAGTCGTGCAGCCGCATTGATGCGGGTAATCCATAATCGACGGAAATTACGTTTACGGTTCTTCCTATCACGATATTGGTATAGAAGACCTTTCTCTACTGCATTCTTAGCAATAGTGTAAACGTTTTTACGCTTGCCCCAGTAACCTTTCGCTTGATTTATAATCTTTTTGCGACGGCGACGGGAAGCCACAAGGTTTAATGAACGTGGCATTTTGTCGTTAGTTTAATGATTAAAATTTATAAGGGAGCTGCTTTTTAATAGACTTTTCATCGGCCTTATCAACCAATGTGTCTTTACCAAGCTGTCTCTTAGTTTTACTACTTTTCTTAGTCAAAATGTGACGCTTAAAAGCTTTCTTACGTTTAATTTTACCGGAACCGGTAACTTTAAACCGCTTTTTAGCTCCACTGTTACTTTTCATTTTTGGCATGGAAATCCACCAACTTTTGTGAAAATTTAAAGACTTATAAAATAGGGAGATTTATAGCCCTACGCAATGAAGGAATTAACTTTTCGAAGGAGTTAGCATCATGATCATTCTTCGGCCTTCCATATTGGGCGTCGATTCGATCTTGCCAACGTCAGAAAGGTCTTTAGCGAGCTGTAAAAGCAATAATTCGCCTTTCTCAGTATATAGCATATCGCGTCCACGGAACTGTACGGTAGCTTTAACTTTATCACCGCTTTCCAGGAATTCGCGTGCATGCCGCGTTTTGAATTCAAGATCATGATCATCCGTGTTCGGACGGAAGCGAAGCTCTTTCACGGAAACAGTATGCTGCTTCTTTTTGGCTTCTTTTTCTTTTTTCTTTTTCTCGTACATGTATTTCCCAAAGTCGATCACCTTACAAACAGGTGGTTTGGCTTTAGGAGCAACTTCTACCAAATCCAGATTAAATGATTCGGCTATTTTAATAGCACGATCAACTGTCGTGATCTCATGCTCTTCGTCCGGAGTAATAACCCTAACCTGGGACGCATTTATTTCGTCGTTAATTCGGGGACGATCATCATTTTGTGGTCGTCTCTGAAAATTTCTTCTTGCGATAGTAACCTCGTTGTTTTGTTAGTCTTTAGGTAAAGCTTTTGTGTTAATTTCTTCTTTAATGTCTGAAAGAAAGTCAGAAAAATTGAAAGTTCCAATATCTCCATGCTTATGGCGACGTACAGATACCGTATTATCCTCAACCTCCTTCGTACCAACTATTAACATATATGGTGTCTTACTCGTTTCAGCATCCCGGATCTTTCCACCGATCTGCTCACTGCGCTCATCTATAGACACTCTTACATCTATGTTCAGTAGGGCTTTTTCAATTTCTTTGGCATATGGGATCTGATCATCGGAGATCGGAAGGATCTTAACCTGCTCAGGTGAGAGCCATAGTGGGAAATCACCGGCAAAGTGTTCGATCAAGATACTTGTGAACCGCTCCATAGAGCCGAAAGGAGCCCTGTGAATAATAACCGGTCGGTGTTTTTCATTGTCTGATCCGACATAGGTCAGGTCAAAACGTTCCGGCATCACGTAATCTACCTGAACCGTTCCAAGCTGCCATTTACGTCCGATGGCATCACGAATGATGAAATCGATCTTGGGACCGTAAAAACTGGCTTCTCCGCGGGCAATGGTGTAATCGAGTCCCATTTCATCTGCAGCTTCACGGATCTCAGTTTGGGCACGATCCCAATATTCGGAGTTGCCGCCATATTTTTTATCGTTGTCATCACGATAAGAAAGACGGATATCGACCGGCATACCAAAGGTGCTGAATACCAGTTGAGTCAGCTCAATGGTGTTCTTAATTTCTTGCTTCAGTTGGTCGTGCGTACAGTAAATATGTGCATCATCCTGGGTAAACCCACGAACGCGTGATAGCCCGCTCAGTTCACCGGATTGTTCATAACGGTAAACAGACCCGAATTCAGCCAGTCTGAGCGGGAGGTCCCTGTAACTTCTCATCTCATTGGAATAGATCCTGTGATGATGAGGGCAGTTCATTGGCTTCAGCATATATTCCTCGTCATCCACCTCCATAGGGTTGAACTGAGAGTCCTTATAATAAGGATAGTGACCTGAAGTCTTGTACAATTCTATATTGGCGATGTGAGGAGTGATGACCTCTTTATAACCACGTTTCTTCTGCTCATCGCGCAAAAAGGCTTCAAGGGTTCTTCGAAGAACGGTTCCGTTTGGTAACCACATAGGCAGGCCACTGCCCACCATGTTGTCGATCATGTAGATTCCAAGCTCTTTTCCGAGCTTGCGGTGATCACGCTTTTTAGCTTCTTCAATCCTGTTGAGATGCTCTTCCAGTAATTTCTGTTTTGGAAAGCTGATCCCATAGATTCTGGTCAGCTGCTTGCTGTCAGAGTCGCCGCGCCAGTAGGCACCGGCAAGACTTGTCAGCTTAATAGCTTTTACGTCTCCCGTAGACGGAATGTGCGGGCCACGACAAAGATCCGTGAAATTGCCCTGTTCATAAAAAGTGATTGTTCCGTCTTCAAGATCTTCGATCAGGTCCACTTTATATTCATTGCCTCTATCTTTGTAGAAGGAGAGGGCTTCATCTTTACTGACATCCCTGCGCTCGAATTCAGATTTCTTCCGAGCCATTTCGATGAATTTCTTCTCGATCTTTGGAAGATCTTCCTGGTTGATCTGCTTGTCCCCAAAATCGATGTCGTAATAGAATCCGCTTTCGATGGGAGGTCCAATACCAAATTTTGCCTCAGGGTACAATTCCTGTACGGCTTCAGCGAGCAGGTGGGCAGATGAATGCCAAAAAGTGTATTTACCGTCTTCGCTGTCCCAGGTATTTATAGTGATATTAGCATCTTCGGTGATAGGCCTGTCAAGGTCTATGATCTCTCCGTTCACAGTAACACTGAGCGCGGCACGAGCTAAGCCCGCAGCAATCGATTGTGCTACTTCCAAACCTGTAATACCTGATGAATATTCTCGTTCGCTTCCGTCCGGTAAAGTTAAAGTAATTTTTTGGTCAGCCATTCAATATTTAAATTCTCAAAATTCTTAATGCCTGTAAGATAAAAAAAATGGAATGCACACACAGCCTTATTCCTGAGATATTTTTTTATAAATTGTAATTGGTATTGCTAGACTATAAATGGGATATTCGATCGGCAAATAACTAAGATACTGTAGCACAGAAACTTCATGATATTTAATTCCGAAGTAAGTTTCTTTGACGCTCAGCCCATGTTCATATGCGAACAGGCTACGTTGAAGATCTTGGATGTAAATAAAGCAGCAACTGACCTTTTAGGCTTTTCTAAGAAATATATGGTCGGTAAAAAGATCCTGAAGCTGGGTTCAAAAGTGGATCCTTCCACTTTGAAACTGGGTAGTAAAGCCCAAAAAAAGCTGAATTCAAATGATATCTGGGAGTTTGGCTGCGAGGATGGAGGGAAGAAATACTTTCAGCTTTCGGCTCATATGATCAAATATACAGGCGATCCGTCGAAACTGGTCATAGCTCATAATATCACAGACCTGATCACTAAAAAATTCACAAGGGGTGAGTTACTATCGAGTCAGATCAGTTTTAATAATTTTCCATTGGCTGAGATCGAATGGGATGCAAATATGAATATCACCCGATGGTCAAAAAAGGCCGAAGAGTTATTTGGTTACGCTTCGCAGGAAGCGGTTTCGGTACAAGGGATGATCAGGGAATTCATTCATGAGGATGATCTTGATTTTGTGATGCATCAGATAGAGAGGACCCTGGATGAGGGAGGCAAGGAATTCACGGTCATCAACAGAAATGTAACCAAAAGCGGCAAGGTTATTTATTGTGAGTGGTATAATTCTATTCTGTATGACAGTGATAATAATTTGGTTTCTGTGTATTCACTGACACATAACGTGACTGACAGAGAAGAGGCACTGCTGGAAACCAAAAGAAGTATGACGAGTTATCAGGACCTTTTTAATTCGATCAGCGATGCCATTTATCTGTTGAACAAGGAAGGCCATATCATCGAAGTAAATGAAGGTCTTGAACAGACCTTTGGTTACAAGCGGAATGAAGTGGTAGGTAAGCATAACAGGATACTTGCTGCTCCCGGTAAATATGATGAGGAACGAATTGAAGAGATCATTGATAAAGGAGAAGAAGGCTTAACCTATAAATATGAGGGCTGGGGACGAAAGAACAATGGAGAGATCTTTCCCACCGAATTTCTGGTGAATACCGGTAACTATTTTGGGGAAGAAGTACTTATTATTATTGAAAGAGATATAAGTGAACGCAAGGCATCTGAAGAAGCCCTCAAACAGCGGGAAGGTCTGCTAAGTAAATTATTTAATTCCACACCGATCGGTATCGCATTATTGAATGCCCATCGTGAAGTAGAGATGGTGAATGATGGTTTTGAGCAGCTTTTTGGTTACCCTGAAAATGAATTGAAAGGACTTGAGCTGGATAAACTGATAGTTCCGGAAAGTGAGCATGAGGCAGCCGTAAAATTAAGTGAGAGTGAGAAGGTAAAACAAGTCACTCAAAAGCGAATTCGTAAAGACGGTGCTGTTATTGATGTGATCATTTATGTAGTTCCTGTGATCGTGGAAAAGAATATCGTTGGGATATATGGGTTGTATGTAGATATCACAGACCGAATACAGGCCGAGAACAAGATCTATGAGTCACTGCGTGAAAAGGAAATGCTGCTGGCTGAGGTCCATCATCGCGTAAAGAATAATCTGGCCGTTATCACAGGCTTGCTGGAATTACAAACCTATTCAGCCGAGAGTGATTCTGCCAAGCGCATTCTAAGGGAAAGTCAGATGCGGGTGAATTCCATAGCCCTGGTCCATGAGAAGCTGTATAAGAGTGAGGATTTTTCTGAAGTAGATCTTGGCCAGTATTTTGATGAGCTCAGTGATGTGATATACCAAACGCTCAAACAAAAAGATAAGAATGTCAGGATCATTCTGGACGTAGAGGATGTCAAGCTGCCTATCATTCAGGCCATTCCCTGCGGATTGATATTGAATGAGCTTCTGACCAACAGCATGAAACATGCATTTGAAGGCATAAGTGAAGGTGAAATCAGTATAAATCTGAGACAAGAATGTGACAGCATCTTCTTTGTGATGTGCGATAATGGGGTTGGAATGCCGGATGATATGAATGCAGATATAAATACTTCCATGGGAATGACGCTGATCAAAACCCTGGCTAAACAGCTGGGTGCTTCCTGGGATCTTGATTCAAAGGATGGAACATGCTTTAAGTTTAATTTTGAGAAGAAGCCGAACGAAAAGTTTGATGGGCCGGATAAAGCAAAGCTGACCAAGGCTGTAAGCTGAAAGAGAAGAGAGGTAAAGTGCGTCCTACTGGATTCGAACCAGTGACCTCTGCAATGTCAATGCAACGCTCTAACCAACTGAGCTAAGGACGCATTTATTTCTAGATCAAGGCTCCAAATATAGGCACCTTTTCGGGAGTATTACAACGGAAGTTTTGGATTATTTGTGCGTGCTGTATTTGTGAATCGGTCCATCTCTAATCGATCGACCGGTGAATCGTTAATCAAAAGAGGCTGAACTGCGAATCACCGATGGACCGAATGACCGAATCACCGATTTGGTGTTGGTGGGGAGTGGGGGAAATGTTTAATCATTGAGTTTCGCCAAAGCCGAGATATTTCACTTCGTCCAAAAAATTGTCTTCACAAAGAACAAATCGGTCCATCGATCTATCGGTCGTTCGGTGAATCGTTAATCAAATGAGACCGAACTGCGAATCACCGATTTGGTTTTTAATGCAGTTTCTTCCTTGTGGTTTGAACGCTTTTCACAAAGATGGAAATGAGCTCATTGCATTCTTTCAAACCATTTAGGATATACTTATCAGATTCATATAAATTAGAGAGCTGAATAATTTTTAGACAAACATATGATTCCCTAAGCTCTTTGAGAATCAAGCTGAAGCTTGTGAATAAAATCCTTCAAAGATTCTGCACTTCTTGCCTCGCCGTAATTCAAGGCAGGAGAGGTGCCGCTTCTTATTAATTGCCCGGATAAATGATTACCGGCTTTGGTTGAAGGGATATCATCAAGAATTTTTATGATCAGTACTGAAAATTTAATCAATCGGTCTTCTAAGTCTGCTTTGTTCATAGCAATAGGCTTTGTTATGTTTTAAAAAGTTAGAGCAGTTTCAAAGGCAATCCTTACAAAAAAATAAATCGATCTATCGGTTGTTCGGTGAATCGTTAATCAAAAGAGGCTGAACTGCGAATCACCGATGGACCGAATGACCGAATCACCGATTTGGTGTTGGTGGGGAGAATGGAAGAATGTTTAATCATTGAGCTTCGCCAAAGGCGAGATTTTTTCACTTCGCCCAAAAAATGTCTTCACAAAGAACAAATCGGTCCATCGATCTATCGGTCGTTCGGTGAATCGTTAATCAAAAGAGGCTGAACTGCGAGTCACCGATGGTCCGAGCAACCGAATCACCGATTTGGTAGAGAGTTAAAATTTTACTTCACGGTACACAATTGTTTGAACAAACCCGTATCTTTGGCGCTCATTAAGATTAGTTATTTGGCATGATAAAACGCAGACAAGTTAGAGAAACTGTTCTCAAAGCAATTTACGCTTACCAGCTGAGCAAGGATAGCTCACAGCATATTGTGGACACGCTCATCAAAAAACAAGAATTTACTAAAGATAAAGAGCTGCGAAGATTTGCCGAGAAACTCTTCTTCAGAACGCTGGAGCACGAAGAAGAACTCGACGAAGTCATAGTTGATCATATCAAAAACTGGGATATTCAAAGGCTCGCGATCATCGATCGGCTCATATTGAAAATGGCGATCTGCGAGTTGTTGTACTTTGAGGAGATCCCCACAAAAGTAAGCATAAATGAAGCCATCGAGATCTCAAAACGATATTCGACGGCAAAATCAGGTCGCTTTATAAACGGAATTTTAGATGCTGCGTTGACCGACCTTAATGATTCAGGACGTATAAATAAGAAAGGACGAGGACTGATTCAAAAAACGCTGGGTTCACAGTAAATGCAAAAAGATAAAAAGATCATTGCCATTGGGGATATTCACGGATGTGCTAAAACCAACGAGGTAATGCTGGAAACACTCGAATCTGAGTTTGGTAACCACGTATTCTACGTATTCCTGGGAGACTATACCGACCGTGGCTCTGATTCTAAAGAAGTGATAGATCAACTACTTGAGTTCAACCAATATCACGATTGTATCTTCCTAAGAGGGAATCACGATCAAATGCTTCTGGATGCCTACGAAAAGGGTAAATGGGACCTTTGGTTGAGCAATGGCGGTGAAACAACTTTAAAGGATTACGATTCGACACCCCGTAATTTTGAGCTTCCAAAAGCCCATTACGATTTCTTTAATGAAACTCAGATGTATTGGGAAACTGAGAATTACTTTTTTGTTCACGCTGGTATCTCTCCGGATATGACCATTCAGGAAAACCTGGACAGTGAATATGAAAGAGAACAATTCCTGTGGCAAAGAGATCATATTTATACAGATAAGAATCAATGGGAAAAAACCGTGGTATTTGGTCACACACCCGTTGAAGAGCCGTTGATCAAAGATAACATGATCGGCATCGATACCGGATGTGTGTACGACCGGCCGGGTTTTGGATTGCTGACAGCTATTTTACTTCCCGATAAAAAGATATTTCAACAGAAAAGTTTAGACGTTTAAAAAGAATTAATACATGAGCTTAAGATGCGGAATTGTTGGCTTGCCCAACGTTGGTAAATCAACCTTGTTTAATGCCCTGAGTAATGCAGGGGCGGAATCTGCTAACTTTCCATTCTGTACCATCGATCCCAACGTGGGGATGGTCCCGGTGCCGGATGCACGACTTTACGAGCTTGCTGAATTGGCCGAGTCCAAGAATGTCCTGCCTGCCAGTATCGAGTTCGTGGATATTGCCGGTCTGGTAAAAGGTGCCTCTGAAGGAAAGGGAAAGGGAAATGCATTTCTGTCTCACATTCGTGAGGTAGACTTGATCCTGCACGTTGTGCGTTGTTTTGATGACGACGATATCATTCACGTGGAGGGCAGTGTGGATCCGGACAGAGATATTGCGATCATTGAAGAAGAGCTGATCCTGAAGGACCTTGAAAGCGTAGAAAAGAGAGTCGAAAAACTCAAGAAAGAAGCTAAAAGCGGTGACAGAAAGATCGTTGCTCAGCTGGATGTGGTTCAGCGCTTAGCGGATCATTTAGGGGAGGGAAACTCAGCCCGAACTTTTGAAGTATCCAAAGAAGAAAAAGAAGTCTACAAGGATCTGTTTCTGCTTTCCGCAAAACAAGTGCTTTATGCGTGTAATGTAGGGGAATCCGATCTGGAATCAGGTAACGAATATGTGGATACCGTGAAGAAGATCGCCTCAAAGCATGATGATGAAGTAGTGATGTTCTGCGCCAAAATAGAGGCAGAGATCGCCGAACTGGATGAGGACGAAAAAGAAATGTTTCTGGAAGAACTGGGCGTTGAAAGTGCCGGTCTTGACAGACTTATTAAAGGGGCGTTCAAAGAACTTGGTTTGATCACTTATTTCACGGCCGGCCCCAAAGAATCACGTGCATGGACCATCAAAGAGGGAACCAAAGCTCCACAGGCTGCCGGTGTTATTCACACCGATTTCGAAAAGGGATTTATCCGTGCGGAAACCATCGCATTCTCAGATTATAAAGAATTGGGATCCGAAAAAGCCGCCCGCGATGCCGGTAAAATGCGTCAGGAAGGGAAAGAATACGTCGTGAAAGACGGGGATGTGTTGTTGTTCCGTTTCAATGTTTAAAATACCTGTAGGGGCGTATGGCAATACACCCCCTACGTATTTTTAAACGCGTCATTTAATTTTCTACGCAGTTTTTCCTTTGTCTCCTCGTCACAAAAAGCCGCATCAATCGCATATTGGTTGACCTTCAGAAACTGCTCAGTCTGCCAGTCAAAATGCCGGTTCAGGTTTTCGTATTCTTCGGTGAGGCTCACGTTTGAGATAGCTCGCCCGTCGGTGTTTACACTCAATGAATTACCATTCAGGTAGATATCGTTTATACGATGCTGAGCCACAGTATCATATATCCCCGTCTGAACATTACTGGTGGGGCATACCTCCAGGTGAATGTTCTTCTGTTTCAGGTCATCAAGTAATTTGGGGTCTTCAATGCTTCTTACACCGTGACCTATTCGTGATGGATGAAAATTATCCAGGGTTTCCTTCACGCTTTCAGGCCCTAGTGCCTCTCCGGCATGTGCCGTGCAGGGAATACTATGTTCCCGCGCATATTCAAAAGCTTTGATGTGATTATCGATAGGCAGGGTTTCATCCGCAGCGATATCGAAACCGGTTACGTTGGTTCCCTTAAACTGCTCAACCAGCTTCACGGTTTGCATGCTTTGTTCTTCAGTAAAATGACGAAGAGTACACAGTATGATCCGTGCTTCAATTCCGGATTGTTCTATTCCTTTAGTTGTGGCTTCATTCACGATCTCGACAACTTCTTCAGGATCCAATCCTTGTTCGGTATGCAGAAGCGGAGCAAAACGGATCTCAGCATAGATCACATTATCAGCCTTTAACTGCTGGAAGAGATCGAGGGTAACGGCTTCAAGCTGCTCTTTTGTTTGCATGATGGCAATGGGAGCCTGTGCACACTTCAGGTATTCCTCAAGGCTGGCACAGTTTTCAGGAGCATTAAAATCCCGTTTATAATCTTTATGTGTTGTTCCCGGTCGTAGTTGCTTTACCACCTCAAAGCTCAGAGAGCAGTCGAGATGCAGGTGTAATTCAATTTTTGGGAGGATTATGTTCATGAATAGTAAATGAATTCTAGTAGGCCTAATGTCCTTTTTGATTTCAGCAAGCTAATCTACCTCCCCGAAAAGGTAGGTTCTTGACTGGTAAACTTAAAATCGATTTCAAGGATTAAGTCCATAACCTTGTCCTCTGGGGCAGGGAGAACAGTTGCTGACTTCCGGAGGGTATTCAACTCCTTACGCCAAATCTACATTCGTATTTCGGGTCAAAAAAAATTAGTTTCCATCAGAAAATTAAGGCTCTAAACTTAACCAAATTCATGTCGAAAAAACTGCTTTATTTATTGGATGGTATGGCTCTTGCATACCGGGCTCACTTTGCTTTTATCAACAGCCGGCTTAAGAACTCTGAGGGAATTCCAACCGGACCTGTTCTCGGTTTTGCCAATACCCTACAAAAGATGCTGGATGAAAAAGAGCCTACACACATTGCGGTGGCCTGGGATACGCATGCCCCGACCTTCCGCCATGAAAAAGATGAAGATTACAAGGCTCACCGTCCACCACAACCCGAGGAACTCAAGATTGGAATCCCACTGATCAAAGAGATGGTGGAATCATGGGGAATTCAAAACCTTGAGCAGGATGGATACGAAGCGGATGATATCATTGGTACCATAGCAAATGGAGCCAATGCCGACGACGTGGACGTGATGATGGTCACCCCCGATAAGGATTTTATGCAATTGGTGCACGACCACATCCACATGATGAAACCTGATAATAATAACGGTGGATTTGATATCATCGATCGTGAAGGAGTGATGGATTATTTTGGCGTATATCCTGATCAGGTGATAGATGTACTGGCCATGATCGGTGATACTTCGGATAACATTCCCGGCGTGCCCGGAATTGGAAAGAAGGGAGCTCCAAAGCTCATTAAAAAATATGGATCGCTGGAGGCAGCTTTAGAGGATGCTCCGAATATAAAAGGCAAGCGCGCCAGGGAAGGACTCACAGAATTTGGAGAGCAGGCCCTACACGCCAAAGAAATGGTAACCATCAAGACGGATGTACCTGATACCGTAGAGTGGGAAGAACTCGAATGGTCAGGTCCCGATGAGAAGAAGCTGGGACTCTTTTTCAAGCGCATGGAATTCCGGACTTTAACCAAAAAATTTCTTGGAGAAAAAGGTCCCGTTGCCAATAAGGAAGGCGATCAGGTCGATCTGTTTGGATCTTTCAAAGAAGAAGCTCCGAAGCAGGAGCTGGACGAGGAAAAGGTAAACTATGCTTTGCTTGATACCCTTGATAAAGTAAAAGGACTGGTGGATGAGTATAAGGATGAAGAACACTTTTGTTTTGATACTGAAACGGATAGTGCTGATCCGGTAACTGCATCACTGGTGGGAGTTTCCCTGACGGCTACGCCCGGTACGGCGTATTACATTCCTGTTAACGTTGAAGGAGGACTGAATGAACAGGATGTGATAGAAGCCTTACGACCTTTGTTTGATGATGACCATATTCTGAAGATCGCTCATAACTACAAATTCGATTTCATGATCCTAAAGCGGGCCGGACTCGAGGTCAAAGGTAATGCTTTTGATACCATGATCGCGGCTTACCTGATCGATGCCAATCAGCGCCTCAAGATGGATGAACTGTCCAAGAGCCTGCTGAATTATAAACCGGTTCCCATTGAAGACCTGATCGGAAAGGGCAAGAAGCAGAAGTCGATGGCTGATCTGAAAGTGAAGGACGTGTACCTCTATGCCTGCGAGGATGCGGACATCACCCTGCGATTGTATGAGATCCTAAACGAAAGGCTCAAAAATGATGAGCTGCTTGAAATTGCCTATAAAGTGGATTTTCCACTGATGGAAGTGCTGGCTGATATGGAGTTGAAGGGTATCAGGCTGGATACCGATATGCTTAATGCTTTTTCTGAAGAACTGGACAAGGATCTGAAAGAACTTGAAGCTGAGATCTATGACAAGGCGGGAGAGGAATTCAATATCAACTCCCCACAGCAGCTGGGAACCATTTTGTTTGAGAAAATGGGGCTGCCGTCCGGCAAAAAAACAAAGACCGGACAGTATTCAACGGCTGAATCGGTTTTGACCAATCTGGCACCAAAATATGAGATGCCGAGCCTGATCCTGGATTATCGTCAGCTTACCAAGCTTAAATCTACCTATGTGGATGCCTTGCCTGATCTGGTGGTTGAAGAAACCGGTCGCATTCACACTGAATTCAATCAAAGCGTGGCGGCTACGGGTCGACTCAGTTCATCCAATCCCAATCTTCAGAATATTCCGATCAGGACTAAAAGAGGACGGGAGATCAGAAAGGCCTTTGTGGCTGAAGATGGTTTTAACCTCATGTCTGCTGATTACTCGCAGGTGGAATTACGCGTGATCGCTCATATTTCCGAGGATGAAGCCATGATAGAGGCGTTTAAAAACGATGAAGACATTCACGCCAGAACAGCCAAGGAAGTTTTCGATCTTGAGTCGATAGATGATGTGACTCCCGATCAGAGAAGAAAAGCCAAGGAAGTGAATTTTGGGATTCCTTATGGAGTGAGTGCCTACGGATTGGCTTCACGACTTGGGATTGATAATGAGGAAGGGAAGCAGATGATCGATCAGTATTTTGAGCGGTTTCCAAATATTCTGAAGTACATCAACGAGACCAAGGAATTTGCCAGGGAGCACGGATATGTGAAAACGATGCTTGGTCGCCGGCGATATATTCCGGACATCAAGGCAAGCAACTGGAACGTACGCGGATTTGCCGAGCGAACGGCCATCAATATGCCTATTCAGGGAACGGCCGCCGATATCATCAAGCTTGCGATGATCGAGATCCATCACTGGCTGATCGACCAAAATAAAAAAAGCCGCATGCTGCTTCAGGTGCATGATGAACTCATATTTGAGATCCATGAAAGTGAGATGGATGAAGTACCGGCTAAGATCACCGAACTGATGGAAAATGCCGTGGAGCTGGATGTGCCGCTGAAGGTGGAGGCAGGGATAGCAGATAATTGGCTGGAAGCGCATTAAGGCAAAAGTATATGGTCAGGTGAACAGTGCTACTGTAGTGATTCGAGTGTTTGACTTTTGACTTTGATCCATCATTTCGTTTCCATTGATATGACTACGTAAATATTATAGGTGAGAAACGGGGTGATGGAAGTTGGATGGGGGCATCAAAGTGAAAGGGGAACGGTGAAAAGGCCGGAGTGATGAAGTAGGTCTGGTCTAACTCATAACTCGGTAATGGTCATTCCTGCGAAGGCAGGAATCTTGTAGTTTGTTTTTGCCTCTTGCCCTGAACTAGCGCAATCGTCTCGCTTGTGTGGAGTGGAATTAAGCAAGTTAGTTTGGTTTGCCCTCGCTCCATACGCTCTGCGTTGGAGCGGGTGGTTGTGGTGGGTTTTTGACTGGAACCGGGAGGTTCCGGCAGGCATTCCCAACGGGACGTTGGGAACGAGTAAACAAGTATTCCCAACCCTGATGTGGAAACGAGTGCAAGAACAAAGATCATTATAAACCGGCTACCTCCCAAATAACAAGAAATGGTTCTCTGCTTTCGGTGTAGGCATATCCGTAGAGACGATTGTCCCGCACTTCGCTTAAGGTAAAGTTTTGAAGTTCTTCAAACTTATCCTGAACGCTGAAACTTCCGGCAAGGGAGCCATCGCTATTCAACTACGATCCAATCTCGGTGCGGTTTCATCCTGCCGGGGCACTTGAATCCAGTAGCGGTTTTGGTTATCCAACACAAATTGAAGAACATATGCGCGGTGCTCCAGGTAAAGGTCCTCAGCCCTGGAAACATCTTCACTATCGTATGAGTTATTCCTCTTTAGATTATTGAGATACTCTTGTTTCTGTTCCTCATCAATGGGAACATTTACAAAAGGGAGTTGGATGCGGTGCTGCTCATTGCCCTCTAAATCTGTGACTCTTAATGGTAGCGTCGCTGTTATATGCCCGGTGCAAAAGCTCCTCCTCTGGGTCAAATTCAGTAAATACCTTAAAACCGTTGGCGATGGGTACTTGCGGTCATACCAAAGTCAGTAACGCGCGACAAGAGTTACTTCGGCTGGATTGAAAGTATCTTTCTCATCGTCCAGCGGTTCAAGATTGGTATCTACCGGCATCAGCCACTCGTGATACATTGTGGCTGTATCTCTGACACCAAGATTGTTTCTGAACAGGGCCCAATATTTTCCTTCGCTTCTTGGATAGACTTTTTCAGGATAAAAAGCTTGAAGTTCCTCGCTGAATTTCTGTTCGAGGGGCCATTCTCGAACTTGTTGCCACTCCTCGTTAATCTGTGCCATAATCTGGTGTCGTGAATTGTTACGGTCAAAGGTGTGGATGGTATCGCCCGGAGTAAGCAGAAGATAGCGCAAGTCAGCAAACTCACCGGGTCCGCGTCCTTCTCTACCGATCTGTTCCAAAAAATTGCCATCGGCATCAAAATAGAAAAGGGCTTGCTGTCTCCAGTCATTAAGAATTACATGGCCTTCCGATGTCAACATCAGTTTTCTAAAACCGGAAAAATAGATCTCATCATTGATGTTACTGACTTGTGCAATTTCAGTTAGCTCTAAAGAAGATTCTTTAGGTAGTGGCTTATTGGCATATGGGGTTTCTGTTGAGGAAGAGCAGGAGAACAGAAATGAGCAAAAAATACAGAGGCATATATATTTGTTCACAAATGGTTTGATTAGTTTTAAAAAAATGAAACTACAATAACCTAAGTATAATAACAAAGGGCCTTATACAGTATGTACACTGTGCCTCCAAGATCTTTTCAGTCTTGAGCGAAGCGGAGACTGGAAAGGTACAGCTCAGGAAGTCTCTGACTTCCATATATGGCAATTCTGTTTTACCTCACCCCTCAATCAAACCATCTTAAGTGCTTGGTAAGCTTTTTGCCACATTCAGAACCTTTAAACTCGCTGAAGACTTAAGATATCTTTTATCTCGTTCCAAACACCCTAGTTGTCAATGCCACTCGGTCCAAACGTGTATAATTCAAATCTCCCCACATCCATCACCGGCTCTCGCTAAACCCACTACCGAATTCCTGATCATACTGAGCCGAATGATGGAGTTTTTTAAGGCCATTCCATTACATCATTGAAATGCAGATCCTTCACTTCGTTCAGGATTACACGGAGGGTGGATCAAACTAAAGCCGCGCAGGCTTGGCTTGCCCTCGCTCCATACGCTCTGCGTTGGAGCGGGTTGTTTTAGAAGGATCTTTGACTGGAACCGGGAGGTTCCGGCAGGCATTCCCAACGGGACGTTGGGAACGAGTATACAGATCAAGCCTGTGCGGATGGCATTACGTTAATGTCGGCTCGCTGCTCTAACGATTTGCGTTGGAGCGGGTTGTTTAAAGGTATTGACTGGTACCGGGAGGTTCCGGCAGGCCTAACGGGGACGTTGGGAACGAGTATATCAGTATTATTAGCAGCTATCAAATGAGGCAAAGATTCAGTGAGGCATTCCGGAGCGGAGCACGGAACGAGGTCGAATTCACGCCCATCACCTAAATCTTATAAACCAGGGCGTTGATATTCATTCCTGCCCCAACGGAAGCAAATACCAGGTTACTGCCTTTATCTTTATTGATATCATAGCCTTCTAGTTTTTCTTTCCAGATAAGGTCCAGAAGAGTAGGGATGGTGGCTACAGATGAATTACCCAGCCATGAAATGGTCATGGGCATGACATTCTTAGGCACCTCATCTTTATCATAAAGGGAGTAAAGCCGTTTTACAATGGCATCATCCATTTTTCCATTGGCCTGATGAATCAGAATATGATTCACGTCCTCAATGGAAAGCCCGCTTTTATCGAGACAGCCTTTTATGGCATGGGGTACATTGGTCAGAGCGTATTGGTAGAGCTTACGTCCGTGCATCTTCAGAAAGATATCGCCTTCGTCTTTATATGCAGGATTGTATGATTTATCCATATATAGCATCTTAGCATATACTTTGGTATCGGAGCGGGTATTATGTGACAGAATTCCGGTGGGCGTTTCACTTTCCCGGGCTTCAAAAATGGTAGCAGCGGCGCCATCGGCATAGATCATACTGTCCCTGTCATGCGGATCGCAAACCCGTGATAACGTTTCGGCTCCTATGACCATCACTTTTTTAGCATCTCCGGATCTGATGTAATAATCGGCCTGAATGACTCCTTGCAACCATCCGGGACATCCGAAAGGTACGTCATAGGCAATAGTGCAGGGATTTTCAATCTCCAGTTTATGTTTTACACGGGCTGCCAGGCTGGGCACCATATCGGTTCGGTTACTGCCGTGCTTTACATCTCCAAAATTATGTGCCACAATGATATGATCCAAGTTCTTCCTTATCAATCCCGGCCGATTTAATGGCTTCTTCGGCAGCAAGGTGAGCAATGTCAGAAGTAACAAGATCATCAGTCACATAGCGACGTTCTTCAATTTCTGTGATCTCGTAAAACTTTTGAATGATCTCTTTATTGGGCTTTTCGAGGCGGTTTCCGGTTTCATCAAAAAAATCATTTTCCAGGAACGCTTCGTTTTTAATACGTTGTGATGGTATGTAACTACCCGTGCCGGTAATTATGCTGTTGACTGAAGTTTTCATATCGGTCCTAAATTTCCCGTTACCTGTGCTGTGTTAATTTAAACGCCCTTTTTTTACTTGTTTTAACGTAAAGCTTGAGGCGGTAAATTCAAATGATTTTTTCAACTACTTTCACCTGTCTAATCTGAAAGGTTAAATGATTTATTTCAAATCAATTTTTTAGGATGATTTTGAATAGGAGTAAAGGTTAAAGAGCAAAGTCGTGCCATTAGACTACAACTGAAAAGTTGATTTATACATAAAAATACATTATTTCGGTTCAGATTATTCATATTTAAGAAGTACAAAAGGATTAATAGGGGAGCTGCTTACTTAGGTGCATAAACAAATAACTAAGACCAGGCACAATGAAATTTTATAAACTATCGGGTATTCTTTCACAGATTCTAATCGTAATACTTTTTTTAAGTTTTTCTCTGACCTCTTGTACAGAAAAAAAGGGAGAATCAAATTCAGATAACGCATTTTCAGAAAACGTAAAGGTAACAGCTACACACGATGCTGAAAACAATCAGCATTTATTTGATCTGAGCACCAAAAAAACAAAAGCCGGCTGGGTTACCTTTAATTTTAATAATGCATCTCCCTCGGATCATTTCTTCCTTTTGTATAAAGTTCCTGAAGCTGCAATTCAGGCTGCAGATGAAGCAGGTGAATCTATTGTTCAACATTGGCATGGTGCTCTTACGGTTCCATTTCAAGAGAATTTCAACCCATATATAAAAGGAGACATTGAGTATGGCGAATTTGTAGATAGCTTGGTTGCAGAGATTTCTGTCAAAGGTCCATGGTACTTCGATCCCGGAGCACCGACTATGGGTGGCCCCGGTTTTACAGCAGCAGGGAGTAGTTCTGCAACAACCGTTTACCTTGATCCCGGGGAATATATTGTAGAATGCTATGTAAAAGATGAGGAACAGGTATTTCATTCATATATCGGAATGTTAGAGCATTTGACGGTAACCGGGGAGCAGAACGGAGCTGAAGAACCTCAGGCTGGTAAAACAGTAACTATCTCATCAGAGAACGGAATAGAGTTTACTGAACCTTTCAGTGCCGGTGAGCAGATTGTTGAAGTTCATTATGCAGATCAGGCAACCTATGGCCATTTGCTTGGGCATAATGTGCAGCTCGTAAAGCTGGAAGATGCAGAAGACGATTCATTGCTACAATCAGTTGGAGAGTGGATGAATTGGACGACTCCTTTCGGTTTGACAGCAAAAGCACCAGCCGGTGCAAAATTTGTTGGTGGCGTCATGGAAATGACAGAAGGCCAAAGTGGATATATGCATTTAGATCTTGAACCGGGGGATTACGCCTGGATCGCTGAAGTTCCTGATCCGGCCGATAAAGGCATGTTAAAAACATTCACTGTTTCAGATTAAGAGTTTTTCAATTTGATAATATCTTAAAGCCACAGGGATGTGGCTTTTTTTTCTTCTACTCTTACTGCCATTCTGCAGCGGAACGAGGTCAATAATTGGAAGCGGGGCTCGGGGTTCCCGCTCATACGTTCTGCATCGGATTGCTACTGATTATTGATCAGCGATCAACTGGTCAATCAGTGTTATCCGTGTTCCATTTTATTGGAACATTTAAGCCATTAATTCATGTTACAACCACATGAAAATAAATCAAGACTACGACGCTATTATTATCGGATCGGGTATGGGTGGGATGAGTGCAGGAGCTATGCTCGCCAATGACGGATATAAGGTGCTTATCCTCGAAAAAGCCCATGCACCGGGTGGATGTTCCTCGTCTTACTTTAGAAAGGGCCACGTCTTTGAATCCGGTGCTACCACACTCATAGGCTTTGACGAAAATCAGCCCATGTGGAAGCTGGAAAATGAAACCGGAATTCAAATTCCCAGGGAAGAGATCACCCCCAGCATGTCGGTTTGGATAGACGGTGAGCAGATCACCCGATACAAAGATCGTGAGCAGTGGATTCAGGAATGCGTTCGTGTGTTTGGGAATGAGAATGCCCAAAGAGCATTTTGGAATGAGGCTTTCAATGTGGCAGACCTGGTCTGGAAGGTCTCTCTGAAGAATCCATTCTTTCCGCCTAAAAAGTTAAGTGAATGGGTAAAACTGGGCGTAAATAATAATCCTTTGGATGTCTGGGTATTGAAGTATGCTTTCCGTTCGGTTCAAAGCGTAATGAAAAAATTCGGGGTTGATACACCTAAATTCAAACAATTTGTTGACGAACAGCTGATGATCACAGCTCAGGCCGGGTCCAATGAAACACCTTTCTTATTTGGGGCTGCAGGAATCACTTATACCAATTATTCAAACTTTTATGTGCCCGGTGGACTGTTGGAAATGGTGAATGCCATACGAGCATTTATTCAGGATAAAGGTGGGGCTTTGCATACCAAAGAAGGAGCTGAAAAGATCATTCGGGATGAAAATGGATTCACGGTTCACACCAAGAACAAAAGGAATGAGACTTTTACCTATCAGAGTCCGATCGTGATCTCAAATGTACCGGTGTGGAATATGCAGGATATGACAGAAGATGAGATGCATGACTATTTCAGATCCGAAGCGAAAAATTTTAACGAGGCCTGGGGCGCGATCACTTTAGGCATTGCCACTGATGATGTATATCCAGAAGATCTACCGCTACATAATCAGATACATCTGGATGAGGGAGAAAAGGTTCCATTTACAAACTCCGATTCTATATTTGTATCCATGTCTAAGCCCGGCGATACTATTCGCACGAAGAAAGGAATGAGGACCCTGAATGTTTCCACTCATGCCTTACCTGAATTTTGGTATTCAATGAATGGGCAATATGAAGAAGCCAAACAACAGGTTCAGGAATTTATCGTTACGACCCTGCGAAACAAATTGCCCGGATTTTCGAACGCACAGATCGATGTGATCCACACGGCCACACCGGTAACCTGGGAAAACTGGGTGTACCGCAAAAAAGGCAGAGTGGGCGGGATTCCTCAAAGTATGGCACGAAGCTTGCTAAATTGGACACCTAACGAAACTCCGTTCAAAGGTTTGTATCTTTGCGGAGATACGACCTTTCCCGGACAGGGAATTCCGGGCGTAACTTTGAGCGGAATCAACGTATATTCACGCATCAAAAAGAATCATAATAAGTACGGAATATAAGTGGTCTTTTAAATTTTGATAAGGTTGTCATACAGAGTGCTCTGTAATATGATCAGGGCAAAACGGATGTCGCGAAGTGTCTCAAAACAGAATTTTTAGCTAAATTTTGATCATACTTTGAGATCCTTCGCGTTGAACTTCGGATCTCGGATCAAATATTTAAGCGCTCAGGATTACAACTTATTGTTTTAGTTTATACTTAAAAATCACCATTAAAGCAGATATTTTTGGATAATTTTTCACCCAACACCAGTTTTACTCTATTTCCTCCCGTTATTAAAAACCTGTTGATCATTAATGGGTTGGCTTTTTTACTCACCAAGCAACTATTTGGCACAGGATGGACTCCCATTGGCTCAGCTATAGCTCCATATCTTGTTCTAAGTCCATTGGGCGAAGGTTTTATGCCATGGCAGTTGGTAACCTATATGTTCCTGCATGCAGGTCTGGGTCACCTTTTCTTCAATCTGTTTGCTCTTTGGATATTTGGTCAGGCTATAGAAAACCTGTGGGGCTCTAAGCGATTTCTACTTTATTATATGCTGACCGGAATCGGAGCAGCTGTAATTCATATGTTTTTAGGTGGGTATTTCACTTATACATTGGGCGCATCAGGCGCGGTCTTTGGGATCCTTTTAGCCTTTGGAATGATGTTCCCTGATAGGTATATCATGTTATTGATTCCTCCTATACCTATTAAAGCTAAATATTTTGTAATGATCTACGGAGCGTTTGAGCTTTTTAGCGGACTCTCAATGCCAAACAGTGGTATAGCTCATTTTGCTCACTTAGGCGGATTGGCAGTTGGGTTTGTACTCATCAAATTTTGGGGTCTAAAGAAACCGGATCACTATGGATAGAGGAAGAGGTTCATTCAACTTTGGCGGTGGCGGTGGTAACATGCGAAATCAGATGCCCTTTGATTCCTTCTGGGGAGGCTTGAAGTTTGGCTTTATGAGAATGCCGGTGGCTATCCGTACTATTATTCTCGCAAATGTCATTGTCTTTATCGTACAGATTTTTGGAGGCCAAACGCTGAATACCTGGCTGGTCAATAATCTCGGTTTTGATCCTGCCTATCCTACTTTTTTAACACAACCATGGCGACTCATTTCCTACATGTTTCTGCATGGTGGTTTTTTGCATATCCTGTTCAATATGCTTTGGCTATGGTGGATGGGCCGGGCCGTGGAAGAAACCGTTGGTCCCCGAACCTTTACGGTGATCTATTTTGGAGCCGGTATTTTAGGTGCTTTACTAGATGCAGCCCTGGCATTAGCCTTCGGTAACGCATTGGTGATAGGAGCATCCGGTGCTGTAACAGGTATGCTGGTAGCATTTGCGATGCTGTACCCGAAGGCACCTATCATGCTATTCCTGTTTCCACCCATTGAGGCTCGTTATTTTGTGGCAGGTTGGATCGCGATCGATATTCTGTTTGTGGGAGCCGGAGATGGTATAGCCCGATTGGTTCACATTGGTGGTGCTTTGGGTGGATATCTTCTGATCAAAGCTCATCAGAACGGAACTGATCTGAGTATGGTCATCCGTTATTTTGAATATCTTTTTGGAAGGGTAAAGCCCAAAAGTACCGGTAAGAGCCCTAAGAAGGGTAGAAATAAGAATATGCACATAGTTCAGGATGCTGAGATCGTAGAAGAGGTGGATCAAACTGAACTGGATGCCATATTAGAGAAGATCTCTAAAAAAGGATATGATGCCCTGTCCAAAGAGGAAAAGAAAAAACTTTTTGAACTGAGCAAGAAGGATCAATAATGGCAGACATTCAGAGACGAAAATCAATACAGGTAATGGTGGGGGATGTTCCGGTTGGTGGAGGTGCTCCGATCGTAGTGCAATCTATGACTAATACTGATACTGCTGATATTGATGATACAGCAGATCAGATCGAACATCTTTTTCGTTCCGGCTCTGAACTGGTTCGGATCACTGTAAATAATGATGAGGCTGCCAAGGCGGTTCCTTATATAAAAGAAAAGCTACTCAAGAGAGGAATACCGGTACCTGTGATCGGTGACTTTCATTACAATGGTCATAAGCTGTTGACCAAATATCCTGACATGGCCAGGGCTTTAGCTAAGTTTCGTATCAACCCGGGAAATACCGGAACCAAAGCCCGTGACGAAAATTTTGTGACCATTGTTGAACAAGCCATTAAATATGACAAGCCGGTACGGATCGGTGTGAACTGGGGATCTTTGGATCAGCAGCTATTGGCACAGCGAATGGATGCAAATAACGATCTGGAAAAACCAAAATCTGCCAAAGAAGTCATGTTGGATACCATGGTGGAAAGCGCGAAGCGATCATCCAAACTGGCAGAAGATGTAGGCTTGGCATCAGATAAGATCATCATTAGTTGTAAGATGTCGGGCGTGCAGGATGTGGTTACAGTGTATGAGCGAATAGCTGAGGAAGTAGATTATCCTTTACATGTTGGGCTCACAGAAGCGGGAATGGGAATGAAAGGTATGGTGGCAAGCGCCTCTGCTTTGGCTGTGATCCTTCAGCAGGGTATTGGCGACACTATCCGTGTTTCACTTACACCGGAACCGGGAGGCGATCGAGCACTCGAGGTTCAGGTAGCACAACAGATCCTCCAATCTTTGAAGATCCGAAGTTTTATTCCACAGGTAACAGCATGTCCCGGTTGTGGAAGAACGAAAAGCACTTATTTTCAGGAACTCGCACAGGATATACAAGAATATATTGTTGAATCCATGCCAATATGGAGAAAGGCGTACCCCGGGGTAGAAGAGATGGATGTGGCTGTGATGGGATGTGTGGTTAACGGTCCCGGTGAATCGCGCAACGCTAATATCGGTATATCTCTACCCGGTACATTTGAGGAACCAAAAGCACCGGTTTACATTGATGGGGAACATTCTGTCACTCTCAGGGGAGACAACATTGGGGAAGAATTTACAACTATTCTAAATAATTACATCAAGGAAAAATTCGGCAGAAGCTCTTCTTCTGAGTGATCCGTTATTCATGTAAGCCCTTACATAATTTATTTGCCTGCAGCTGTTTACGGTGTTAATAACTAATGTATAATTAAGTCTCGTATTCAATTAGTTAAGTTAATTGGCTCAATATTGCAGTACGTTTGATAATTAATTACAGATACTTATCCCAAAGTACTATCAAAATCTAATATCTGGGTTAGATTTAGGGCTGCAAAGATTGTGTTAATTCATACTTGAAAAAATGTAAGCGCTTACATAACTTAATTGGAGATAATAAATTTTAACACATCAGCCAATTATAAAATCAACATTGGAGATTTAACATGAAAAAAACAGCGATACCGATTTTAGGATCTACTGTCGACTGGTTTAACCTCAATGCATTCAAGATGCTTGCAGTTATACCATTGATGGTTGGGTTACTATTTTCGGAGATTGGAAATACGGAAGCCATAGCACAAAGCAGAACCACTATATCCGGTACTGTTATTGATGGCGAAAACGGAGAAACCCTTCCGGGTGTAAATATTATAGTTGTAGGGACCACCATTGGTACTACAACCAACCCTGACGGATATTATGAATTAGCAGTTCCCAGTTTACAGGATACTCTAGCTTTTTCATTTTTAGGTTTTCAGCGTCAGCTGGTTCCAATCAACGGAAGAACAGAAATTAATGTACAATTAAGAACTCAAACCATTTCAGGGGAAGAGTTGGTTGTAATTGGTTATGGTACTCAGCAGCAGGGGGATAACACAGGATCTGTCAGTTCTATAAGTACTGCCGATTTCAACCCAGGAAATATTACCTCTCCACAGGAATTATTTCAGGGGAAAGCTGCCGGTGTTAGTGTAACATCCGGTGATGGAGCTCCGGGTAGTGGTGCAACTATTCGTATTCGTGGTGGTTCTTCACTTTCTGCAAGCAATGATCCGCTTTTCGTTGTGGATGGAGTACCTCTGGATGGATCCGGTGTTTCAGGTATGAGAAACCCGTTGAACACGATCAACCCGAATGATATTGAATCTATCAACATCCTGAAGGATGCCTCAGCAACTGCCATTTACGGTTCACGTGCATCCAACGGAGTTATCATTATAAATACGAAGAGAGGCCGTGAAGGGCAGGCTCTTCAGGTGAACTATTCTGCTAAAGCATCATATCAGATCTACAGTGATGGTGTTGACATGCTTGATCCGGATCAGTTCCGTCAGGTAGTACAAGATCAGTTTGGTACCACCGGTACTCAGCGATTAGGTAATGCCGAAACAGACTGGCAGGAACAGATCTATAGAAATGCAGTTGGGCAGGATCACAACATCAGTGTTTCAGGTGCATACAAAATACTTCCTTATCGCGTTTCTTTAGGATTTTCCGGGAATGAAGGTATCCTCCTAACAGACCGTAACGATCGTTTGACCGGTTCTGTGGCATCTGAATCCTTCTTTCTTTGATGACGCTTTGAAACTGGATGTAAACTTTAAAGGTATGCAGGTAGATAATCAGTTTGGTAATCAGGGAGCCATTGGGTCTGCTGTAATTTTTGACCCTACCGCAGCCGGTGAAACCTGGTGGAGCACCTTATGACCAATATGGCGGTTACTTTACATGGACAGACGTCAATGGTAATCCCAACCCGCTTGCACCTAACAATCCATTGGCACTGTTGAACCAAAGAGATGATGAGTCTAAAGTTTATCGTGCTATTGCCAACGTGAAGCTGGATTACGAACTGCCATTTGTTGATGGACTTAAACGCTGTCGTAAATGCCGGTTTTGATTATTCGGACGTAACGGATGGTAATGTGGTAGTTCCTGATATAGCTGCATTTGAATATTCAGGTAACATTGCTACATCAGGTCTCAGATCTAACTATGATCAGCGTAAGGAAAACGAGCTTTTAGATTTTTACGTGAACTATGACACTATACTTGAAGACAGTGATAGTGAAATGGATGTTATGGCTGGTTATTCCTGGGAGCATCGCTATGCAGAAGGGTCAAATTACGTAACTAATTTCGACCGACAAGGTACTCTTGATGTTCGTGAGGACACTGATTATGCCACAGAGAACTACATTGTGTCATTCTTTGGTCGTCTGAACTATACCTTCAAAGATAAGTATCTGTTAACAGCTACCCTTCGTCAGGATGGTACTTCCAGATTTTCTGAAGATAATCGCTGGGGACTATTTCCATCAGCCGCACTGGCATGGAAGATCCACGAAGAAAGCTTTATGGAAGATCTTGATGGCTTGAATGAACTTAAATTAAGAGTCGGTTATGGTGTCACCGGTCAGCAACAGATCGGGCAGGGTGACTATCCATACTTGCCACAATATACTTACAGTCAGTCAACAGCAAGATATCAGTTTGGCAATGAGTTTATCACCACACTGAGACCTGAAGGATACAATGCCAACCTGAAGTGGGAGGAAACAACCACTTATAACGTAGGTATTGACTACAGCATCCTGAATGATCGCATCTTTGGTAAGATCGAAGGGTACTACAAGGAAACAACGGATCTTCTGAACGTAGTTCCTGTTGCAGCCGGTTCAAACTTTACCAATCGTGTGCTTTCGAATGTGGGTAATCTTGAAGTTCAGGGACTTGAATTTGAGATCACCGGACGATTGGTCAACACACAGGATACCTATTGGGAGCTTGGTGTGAACGTTGCCAAAAATTCCGACGAGATCACAAAATTGACCACGGTAGATGATCCGAACTATATCGGTGTTGAAACCGGTGGTATTTCAGGTGGTGTGGGTAACAACATTCAGATTCACAGTGTCGGATTTCCAAGAAACTCATTCTTTGTGTATGAGCAGGTTTACGATGCCAATGGAATGCCTTTAGAGGGTGTTTATGTGGATAGAAATGGTGACGGTGTCGTAAACGATTCCGATAAGTACCGTTATGAGAGCCCGGCTGCTGATTACGAGTTCGGTTTCTCATCCAGAATGGAATACAAGAACTGGGATGCTTCTTTTGCTGGCCACGCAGCCCTTGGAAACCATGTGTATAACAACGTTGCTTCCGGTAATGCTTTCTATAGCGAAATGTTGTACGAAGGTTACCTCAGAAATGCTCCTGCATCAATTCTCGAGACCGGATTTATGAACTCACAATTCTTCTCAGACTATTATGTAGAGAATGCGTCATTCCTGAGACTTGATAACGTTAATGTTGGTTATACATTTAATGATGCATTTAACGCTATTAATAGCTTAAGAATATCAGCAACAGTTCAAAACGTATTTGTTCTGACTGACTACAGTGGACTGGATCCTGAAGTCTTTGGTGGTATTGACAACAATATCTATCCAAGACCAAGAACCTTTGTTCTGGGCTTGAACCTGAACTTTTAATTGAAACCATTTAATAACCAAGATCATGTTTAACAAAACATATATAATATTATTTACCGTACTCTTGGGTTTGACGATGGTGTCGTGCGTCGATGACTTGAGCACCACACCGATCGATGATGATGTTGTTACATCAGAATCGATCTACGAAACCCCGGAAGATTTTAAGCAGGTATTAGCTAAGCTTTATGCCGGTTTCTCAACCACAGGACAACAAGGTCCTGCCGGAAACGCTGATATTCAGGGTATTGATGAAGGCTTTTCAAGCTATGTTCGTCAATACTTTACCCATCAGGAAAATCCAACTGATGAGATCGTAATTGGATGGGGAGATGAAGGTCTTCCTCAGTTCAATACGTTGTCATGGACTGCTTCCAATGACTTTATCATGGGCATGTACAGCCGTATCTTTTACGAGATTGCCATGACAAACGAGTTCATCCGGAATGCTGAAGGTCGCGACGAAGCTGAAATTCAGGCATATGTTGCCGAAGCACGCTTTTTACGCGCCCTTAGTTACTGGCATGCACTCGACCTGTTTGGTGGAAACGTACCTTTTGTAACTGAAGAGGATGCTGTTGGTGCAGAACCACCAATGCCAACCAATGCAGAAGATCTGTTTGCATTTATTGAAAGCGAATTGCTTGAAGTAGCAGGCGAATTGCCGGCTCCCGGCGCTAACCAATACGGCCGTGCCGACAGAGGCGCTGCCTGGATGTTACTTGCCAAGCTGTACCTGAACGCCGAGGTTTACATTGGTCAGGATCGCTATGACGATGCATTGACTTATGCTGAAAATGTATCAGATGCTTATCAACTGCATGATAACTATGCTGAACTGTTCATGGCTGATAATCATACCGCTGACGGGATCATTTTCCCGATCACCTTTGATGGGATAAATACAACCAGTTATGGTGGAACTACCTTTATCGCTCATGCACAGGTTGGTGGAAACATGAACGCTGGTGCGTTTGGCCTTAATGGCGGATGGGGCGGTAACCGAGTGACTCCTCAGTTTGTTGATAAATTTGCAGTTGAAACTCCTGGCTTCCAAACAGCAAATCCGGATGGAGATGATGTCATGTACGTTCCTGGTGGCTACCAGGCAGCAAGTGGTTATACCACTGATTGGACACCACTTGAAGCAGGTACTTTAGTATCTGATAACAACGATGGTGTCTATCAGGGTTACGCTTTATTTTGACAGTGGATGCTGAATTTGAAATCTTCTGCCGAATGGTAATTGCGACAGTGCAATACGGTAATGACAATGGAAACGTTGTTGCCAGGCGGCGGCGGTAACTTCTCTGGTTGAAAACGGTGGTATATCACTTCATGGATTTGAATACCAATACACTGACTTACTCACTGTATGAATTGGACATGAACCCTGATGACGGTCAAATGTTTTTCACGGATGGTCAGATCACTTGAAGTGGATGATCTCAGCCAGTTTCGATAATGGGTATGCCATTCAGAAATGGACCAATAAAACTTCTACAGGGGCAGATGGCAGCGACTTGACGTTCGTAGATACTGACTTCCCAATGTTCCGTTTAGCCGATGCATACCTGATGTACGCTGAAGCAACCGTTCGCGGAGCAGCCGGTGGAGACCTCAACAAAGCAGTTGGTCTTGTCAACGACCTGAGATTCCGTGCATACGGTAACACATCAGGTGATATCACATCCGGAGAACTGACTCTTGACTTCCTTATAGATGAGCGTTCAAGAGAACTGTACTGGGAAGGACACCGCAGAACAGACTTGCGCCGCTTTGGACTCTACACCTCAGCCGATTATGTATGGGCCTGGAAAGGTGGTGTTCAGGAAGGACAAGCTGTAAGTGATATCTATGAGATCTATCCGATCCCATCATCTGATATCAATGCTAACCCGAACCTGACGCAAAACCCAGGTTATTAATAACCGACAATATTTAGGATAGTATTATGAAAAAATTAAATCTATTTACACTAATGATCGTTGGTCTGATTGCATTTGCTTCTTGTGAAGAAGCAAATGTCGGACCGACGTTGAACACGAGCATTGAACCTCCAACTTTCACAAGCTCTCTGTCAGGTCAGGCTTTTGTACTGACTGAGGAGAATGCTGAAGAAGAAGCCTTTGAGCTTTCATGGATAGAGCCGGGTTTAGGGTTCAAAAACACAGATCAACTATACTGTTGAAATGGCTGAATCAGGTACTGATTTTGCTGAACCGGCTACCCTGGTACAAACTAATGCTACCTCGGTATCGATGACCGTTGGTGAGCTAAACAACAAGATGCTTGCTGCAGGCTTTCCATCCAATGTTGAAAACGACATTGATGTGAGAGTAAAAGCTGTGATCAATGATGATGTTGAGGATATGTACTCGGATCCAATGAGTATCATGATAACTCCATATTATGTGGATGTTTCTTATCCACAGATCTACGTACCGGGCAGTTATCAAAGTGCCAGTGGTTACACCAACGATTGGTCACCTGCTGATGCTCCTCCATTATTCTCAGCAAACAGCGATGATGTTTACGAAGGTTATGTTTACATGGCCAACGGTTCAAACCTATTTAAGTTTACACCGGCAGAACGCAACTGGTATGACATAGTGGAGCGTGATGGGGCACGAGTCGGCACGCTCGAACCCGCGGTCCAGCAACATGGACACTGAGCAGACTGCGCAGGATATTACAAAATGAATGTAGATATCAACGATCTGACCTACTCCATAACAAATACAACATGGGGCTTAATAGGTAGTGCTACTCCGGACGAGTGGAATTCCGATCAGGATATGACCTACGACCCGGTTGAAAAAGTATGGACCATTACTCTAACTCTGACCGCAGGCGAGATCAAATTTAGGGCTAATAATGCCTGGGATCTCAACTATGGTGATGATGAAGGGGATGGTTTCCTCGAAGAAAATAGTGATACAAACATTCAGGTAGCTTCAGGTGGTAACTATACAGTAACCCTTGATCTGAGTGATTATCCATACTCTTACAGTTTAGAGCAAAATTAAGCTAATTAATCAATGGAGACTGCTAAAACAGGCAGTCTCTTATTGATACTTCTTTAACAATTTTAGATATAAAATTTTGATTCAGGCTGTGAAAGGTCTGTCTCATATCAAAAACTAAAAGATTTGGCAGCAACTATATACGATATCGCAAAAAAGGCCGGAGTAAGTATTGCAACGGTATCCCGCGTTTTCAACAACAGCGGGAAAGTATCGGATAAAGCTCGGGATAAAGTGCTGAGTGTTGCCAACGAAGTGGGATATCATCCACAGGCTTTTGCACAGGGATTAGCCAGCCGCAAAAATAATACGATCATGGTTGTGGTCCCCGTAATATCCAATTACTTCTTCATGGAGATATTGGGAGGCATACAGGATAAGCTGAGTGAAAAGAATTATGAACTCAGTATTTTTAACATCTCACCTAACAAAGACCTGAAAAAACAAGTGGAGCACGTTCTAAAACGTCGTTCAGCTGAAGGTTATATGTTCATTTCGGTTCACTTAAAAGATAAGGACTGGAAGAGCCTTCAGAAATATAATGTGCCCATAACTTTGGTTGATGAGTATTTTGAAGGATTTGATTCTGTTAGTGTGGATAACTGTCAGGGGGCATACAGAGCCGTAAAAGCATTGATAGATTGTGGCTACCAACATATTGCCATGTTGGGCGCTCTTGAAACATCCAAACCTATCCGGGACCGACTTGAGGGATACAAAAAAGCGCTTGAAGAAGCCGGTATTGAATACGACGAAGATTTATTCGTCACCGGTGATTTAAGCAACAGGGATGGTTTTACAGAACGTGCCGGATTTGAGGCCATGAAAAAGATCCTCGAGATGGATCCAATGCCGGATGCCTGCTTCTGCTCATCCGATATACAGGCAGTAGGAGCCTTAAAAGCCATGCAGGATGCCGGTAAGCATTTACCTATTATCGGATATGACGACATCGAACTGGCTGAATATATGGGGCTTTCTACCATACGTCAGCCAATGAGAGAAATGGGATTTTATGCCACGCAGAACTTGATAGACCGCATGAATAACCCCGCAAAAGCCGTTTCACAAACAATTTATACACCTAAACTAATTTCACGCAATTCAACTGCTTTAAATGGCAGTAAAGTGAAAGCCTGATCCCATTACATTATGAAGAAATTTAAAACGTTCATTCTTACCATTGCAATCAGCTTAATTGCATTTCTGGCTTCTGCTCAGATTATTGTTACTGACCCTGCATTCCCTTCTGAATCACAGTCGGTGACCATAACCTATGATGCAACGGAAGGAAATGGGGGGCTGGAAGGATTCACGGGTGATGTATATTTGCATACCGGAGTGATCACGAACAACAGTACAAGCAGCAGTGACTGGAAGTACGTAAAGTTTGACTGGACCGTAAATGATGCATCCGTTAAAGCAACTTCACTCGGAAATAATAAGTGGGAGTTCACCTTCTCACCCAATGTCCGTGATTTCTTTGGAGTTTCAGATCCCAGTGAAGAAATAGAACAGATCGCTATTGTTTTTAAAGGGGTCGAAAACGGTACGATAGTAGCAGAAGGCAAGGATACAGGCAATGCTGATATTTTTGTAGATCTGTACAGTGCTGAAACAAATGCCCAGTTTATATCACCAAGTGAAGATTTTGAGATATTGGAAGAAGGAAATTCCATCGAAATAGTAGGTATAGGTACCGTGAGTGAGGGTACCCTGTCTCTTAGACTTCAGAAAGAGGGAACAGAAATTGCTAGTACCACTGAAGATACGCTACGATATACCTTTACTCCGGTCACAGGTGAAAACGATGTCAATTTCTCACTGATCGCTGACAACGGGCAAAATGCTGCTGACACAGCCTCCGCGTTCATCACGATTCGCGATAATGTGGGAGAGACGGCGGCCAGGCCTTCAGGACTTGAGGATGGTATTACTCTATCATCCAATGCGGTGAGCTTGTCACTTTTTGCTCCAAACAAAGAGTATGTCTATGTGATCGGTGATTTCAATGACTGGACTCCAAGTTCAGAATATCTGATGAACAAAGAAACAGCAGGGGCAGACAGCTCGTGGTTTTGGCTAGAAAATATCAGCTTAACTTCCGGTGAAGAATATGCTTTTCAATATTTGGTGGATGGCGAGATCCGAATTGCAGACCCTTATTCCAGTCAGATCCTGGATCCATTTAACGACCAATACATACCTGAGACCACCTATCCAAACCTGAAGCCTTATCCACAGGATAAAACCAGTGGATGGGTTAGTTTGGTTCGCCCCGGAATCCCTGAATTTAACTGGGAGGCTACGAACTATCAGCGGCCTGAGAAAACCGAACTTGTAGTATATGAACTGCTGATCCGTGATTTTGTGGCAGCACAAAATTTTGAGACACTTACCGATACCCTGGATTATCTTGAGAATCTTGGAGTGAATGCCATTGAGCTGATGCCGGTCAGCGAGTTTGACGGGAACTTAAGCTGGGGATACAATCCAAGTTTCCATCTGGCTCTGGATAAATATTACGGTACGCCGGAAGCTTTTAAGCGGTTTGTGGATGAGGCTCATAAAAGGGATATGGCCGTTATTTTGGATGTGGTTATGAACCATGCAACCGGGGCAAGTTCGTTATATAGACTGTATGATTAAGGATTAAATCCTTATTTCAATCCAACCGCAACTCATGCTTATAATGTTTTTAATGACTTTGATCACTCTTATTCTGGTACCCGTTATTATACTAAAAGAATGATCGAGCACTGGATCGGCGAATATAACATTGATGGGTTTCGCTGGGATCTTACCAAGGGATTTACACAAAACTGTACGCCAACGGATGAAGCATGTACGGACAGTTATCAACAGGACAGAGTTGATGTATTGAAGAAATATGCAGATTACCAATGGGCTGTTGATAATGCTGGCCTGAAACTGATTTCTATGTGATCTTTGAACATCTTGGCAGGTGAAGAGTGAAGAAGCCGAGTGGGCTAATTATCGCCTGAATGAAGGCAAAGGCATTATGCTATGGGGTAATATGAACCGACGCATATAATGAAGCATCAATGGGATTCACGATAGTTCAAATTTAGATGGATGTGCTCTCAGAAATCAGTGAGTTTTCAGGCACGCCATTTGGTTGGTTATATGGAAAGTCATGATGAACGAGTGGATGATGTTCAAGAATCTTAATTTGGAGCCTGTTAAATTTCCGATGGAGGAAGTGGTTGTGAAACTGATCCGGTAATTATAACATAAGAGATTTAACTACTGCTTTAGACAGACAAAAGATTGCAGGGGCCTTCTTTTTTACTTTGCCAGGTCCAAAAATGATCTGGCAATTTGGAGAGTTGGGGTATGGCGGAGGCCCGGAAGAGTGTCTGAAACCAGGAAATGGAACTAATGGAGACTGCCTTGTTTCAATCCAGATCGTGTGAACGCGAAACCTATTCGCTGGGAATATTATGAGGATCCAGACCGCAGAAAACTATACAAAACCTGGAGTGCTCTGCTACACTTAAGACATTCACAGTCCGGCGTTTACCGCTCCCGATGATGCAACCTATGATCTGAGCAGTACCGTAAAAAGAATTACCCTGGAACATACTGATACAAATACCGATGTGGTGATTGCCGGTAACTTTGGTATTGAAGAAACGAATATCACATTGGATTATACACAGAACGGCACCTGGTACGATTATTTTGATGCCTCTACAGTAGATGTCACTAATCTTCAGAGAAGCTTAATCTTACGTCCGGGTGAATTCAGAATCTATACCACCAAGGAATTTGTAGCTCCGGATGGGGGACTTGTCGTTTCCAATGAGAATCCCAGCGGTGAAGGTGTTCCTCAGAAATTCCGACTTGGTCAAAACTATCCTAACCCTTTTAATCCAACGACATCATTTACCTATGATGTGGCTCGGGCATCAGATGTTAAACTTGAGGTATTTGATATGCTTGGAAGAAAGGTTACAGAGCTGGTTAATGAACGAAAAGCTGCGGGTACTTATACTATTTCATTTGATGCCAGTGCATTAAGCAGTGGCATGTATATCTACCGATTACAGGCAGCAGATGCAGTCCTTACCAAGAAAATGACGCTGATCAAATAACCAGGATATAAAATGACATCAGGATTTAAAAGACTATCACATATACTCTTAGTCACGCTAGTTCTTGCGGGTTGCACGTCACCAATTGATGTTCCCCGCGAATCAGAGATCATTGGATTGGCTTCTCCGATCACGCTGCAGCAGGATACTACTGAAATTGTTACCGCCGATTATTTTAAATCTCACTCACTCATCGATTCAATTCAGGCTCCAACCGGTGTGGAGGCGAAAATAAGCAATAACAATTCTGTTATCTCACTGATCGGTTCAATCGAAAAACCCCTGGACGTACTTACGATTTGGGCCGATGGATATACCTACGACCTGCTTCTAAAGTCATCGAGTAAGAAATCGATTACTATCACTTTTGATCCCGCCGGAGATAATGTGTCGTCTGTCAAGCTTAAAGGAGAAATGAATAACTGGAATCCCAACGCAGCCATCCTTGAAAAAAATGTTGATGTTTGGGAGACAAGCATGATCGTCAATGAAGGTGTTTATCAGTATGTATTTGTTGTGGATGGGGAAGAAATGCCTGATCCTGATAATCCTAACACGGTTTCAAACGGAATGGGTGGAACGAACTCGGTTCTGACAGTAGGCAATCCTGATACTGAAAAGCTGTACCTGGATACCTATGATCATTCGGGACCTTCTGTCTATTTAAAAAGTGAAGCCGCTGAAAACACGATCGTATTCTGGGAGAATCATCAGCTTGATACCAAGTTTCAGGATGGTATTATAAGTTTTGAGATCCCGTCAAATGCAAGGATCATGGACCGTTCACATATCAGAGCCTGGACCTTTGATAAGGGTGGAAGAGTATCAAATGATGTTCTTATTCCGCTTAGCAGTGGGTGGGTGGTTGAGTCAACAAATGACCTTACACGAAAGGACAATCACAACTGGAACATGTACTTTGTTTTGATCGATAGGTTTAAAGATGGTAATCCATCCAACACCAAGAAAGTAGATGATCCTGATATTCACCCTAAAGCAAACTATTACGGTGGGGATTTTGCCGGGATCACTCAAAAGATCGAAGATGGTTATTTTGAAAGCATTGGGGTAAATACACTTTGGTTATCACCGATCACCCTGAATCCTGAAGGAGCATATGGACTATGGGATCGAGGGGGAGTCACTACAAAATTTTCAGGCTACCATGGATACTGGCCAATATCTTCTTCAAAATTGGATTACCGGTTTGGTACCGAAGATGAATTCAGAAAACTACTTGACGTGGCTCATCAAAATGGCATGAGTGTGATACTCGATTACGTTGCAAATCACGTGCATGAAGAACATCCTGTGTATCAGAAAAATCCGGATTGGGCTACCAATTTATATCTGCCTGATGGTACTCTGAATACCGAGAAATGGGATGAGTATCGCCTTACTACCTGGTTCGATACCTTTATGCCGACCCTTGATTTTTCTAAAAAGGAAGTGGTTGAGACCATGACAGATTCTGCGTTATTCTGGGTAAAAGAATTTGATCTGGATGGATTCCGCCACGATGCCACTAAACACATTCAACTGGATTTCTGGCGCACTTTAACGCGCAAGATCAAGGATTCTGTGACCATCCCAACAGGTAAACAGATATTTCAGATCGGAGAAACCTATGGCAGTCGTGAGCTGGTTGCCAGTTATATCAACTCCGGTATGTTAGACAGTCAGTTTGATTTCAATATATATGATACCGGGTTAAACACATTCGGGCAGGGGAATACTTTTGAGAATCTCAAAACCCAACTGCAGGAAAGTTTCAACTACTTCGGCTATCATAATTTAATGGGATACATCTCAGGGAATCACGATAAGACCCGTTTTATTACACTTACAAGTGGGGAGGTCAGCTGGGATGAAGACGGAAAATTAGCAGGCTGGACCCGTGAAATTGAAGATCCACAGGCCTTTGCCTACGATCGGCTCAGTATGTTCCATGCCTTTAATCAAACCATTCCGGGAATTCCTGTTACCTATCAGGGTGATGAATACGGCCAGCCGGGAGCTAACGATCCCGATAACCGTAGATGGATCGAGTTTGATGAAAGCGAGCTTACCGAACCTGAGAAAAGGAATCGAAACATTTTTACGAAGATCACAGGTCTCAGAAACAGCGAAATGGCATTGACCTATGGAGATTTTAAATTCCATGCCACTGAAGATAATACCATGGCTTATTCAAGAGCTTATTTTGGAGATCAGGTGATTGTTGTATTTAACAAAGCTGACTCTGATCAGGATATAGAGATCGAACTGCGCAAAGAATTTGACTATACGAACCTAATGGCACAATTCGGGCATGATTTCAGTATTGAGAATGGGAATCTGATCGTGACCTTACCATCTAACAAATTTGAAATACTAACACTCTAAAACGCACCCATGTTAAAATTACCGAAACATCTTCTTACCCTGTTAACCGGGACACTTCTCGTATTTGCTTCTTGTGCCGCACCTGAGGTTGATACCGATAACGCAAGTATTGACCCCGTCACGGCTCACCCTGAATGGAGTAAGGATGCAAGTATCTATGAAGTGAACATTCGTCAATATTCTGAGGAAGGAACATTTAACGCTTTCCGTGAAGATCTTCCCAGGCTGGAAGCTATGGGTGTAGATATACTATGGCTCATGCCGATCCATCCGATCGGAGATGAGAACCGAAAGGGGTCGTTGGGAAGCTATTATTCTGTTCAGGATTATAAAGCTGTTAACCCAAACTTTGGTACCGAAGAAGATTTTAAAGCCCTTGTAAATGAAGCTCACGAATTGGGCATGAAAGTGATCATTGACTGGGTTGCCAATCACACCGCGTGGGATAGTCCATGGACGGAAAACAAGGAATGGTATGAACTGGATGAGGAGGGCAATTTCATGCCTCCAAGAGGTACAGACTGGACTGACGTTATTCAACTTGATTTTGAGAATGAAGAAATGAGAGCTGCCATGACCGATGCCATGGAATACTGGGTTCGCGATTTCGACATCGATGGCTATCGCTGTGATGTGGCTGGAATGGTTCCCCTTGATTTCTGGAAGAACGTCAGAACCAAACTGGACGATATTAAACCGGTATTTATGCTGGCAGAGGATGAAGGCCCTGAAATGCACGAAGCATTCGATATGACCTATGCCTGGACTTATGCACCATCGATTCGCGAAATTGCGAGCCGGTAATCGATGATTTTGGATGCACTTGGACAGCCTCCTGGAAGTAGAAGAAGCCAAATTCCCTGAAAGTGCTTACCGTATGTATTTTACAACCAATCACGATGAAAACTCATGGACCGGAACAGATCCGGGAATGTATGGTGACAATTTTGAAAATTTTGCAGTCTTATCGGCTACTATTGATGGAATGCCTTTGATCTATAATGGACAGGAATCAAACCTTGATAAGCAGCTCGAGTTCTTTGAAAAAGACGAGATCGAGTGGAAGGAATATGATTATCAGCCGTTTTATACTATGCTTCTTGAGCTTAAGGAAGATAACGAAGCTCTCTGGAATGGACAGTACGGCGGTGATCTGAATGTTTATGAGTCACCTGAACAAACATATGCTTACAAAAGAGTTAAAGGTGATGACTGGGTCTTTGTATATTTGAACAACAGTACAGAGTCAATAAATGTACCCTTAGAAGATTATGAAATTCCTACGGATGAAGCTACTTATGTGATCTATTCCGAGCAATTGCCTCCGACTGAAAACAACTACTTTGAGGTTGCGGCTAACTCCTGGCTTTTGATCGCTAATGAATAATATTGCTTGTTCACGGTCTGACGGCTCAAAGTCCGTCTGATCGTTTTGATCAGGCCCAGTTACTTGATAAGACCAATCCATCAGACGGGCTATCCGTCAGATGGATCTCTAAATTGTTCTTTTAATAGGATTTCACTTATACCAACCACCAATTTAATTTCATCCTCTTATGTCAGACCAACTTTTAAATAAACGACCACGGCTCAGTTTCTGGGAAATCTGGAATATGAGTTTTGGGTTCCTCGGAATTCAGTTTGGTTTTGCCCTTCAAAATGCTAATGTGAGCCGGATTTTTGAGACACTGGGTGCTAATGTTGATGATATTCCGATTCTGTGGATCGCTGCTCCGTTAACGGGGTTGGTGGTTCAGCCGATCATCGGGTATTTTAGTGATAGAACCTGGACCCGCCTGGGAAGAAGGAGGCCTTATTTCTTATTTGGTGCTATTGCAGCATCCGCAGCATTGATCATTATGCCAAACTCACCGGTACTCTGGGTTGCGGCAGGTATGCTTTGGATCATGGATGCATCCATAAATATTTCGATGGAACCATTCCGTGCGTTTGTGGGAGATATGCTTCCATCCGAACAGCGCACCAAGGGTTTCGCTATGCAGAGCTTTTTTATTGGAACCGGAGCCGTGGTTGCCTCAGCTTTGCCTTGGGTGCTTACTAACTGGTTTGGTGTTGCAAATACAGCTCCGGAAGGGGTCATTCCACCATCGGTAAAATGGTCGTTCTATCTCGGTGCTATTGCTTTTATTGGAGCCGTAGTCTGGACCGTTTATAAAACGAAGGAATATTCCCCCGAACAGCTGAAGGCCTTTGAAGATGCTGAAAAGGAAGAGATTGAAGATAAAAATGCTCTTCGTGAAGTTCCCATTGAAGCAGGCGATGGTCAAAAGAAAGTTGTTCTGGGTATCGTGTTTGCGATATTTGGAGCCGTTACAACTTGGCTGACCTATAAATACAGTTTGGATAAGGAAGTATTTGTTGCGACCGGTGGGTTAACGGTAGTTGGTTTGGTGATGATGGTTGCAGGCATGCTGCAAAAATCCGGTAAAACAGAACAGGGACTGGTAGTTGTTATGCACGATTTCATCCACATGCCTAAAACCATGAAGCAGCTTGCATTGGTTCAGTTCTTCTCATGGTTTGCACTGTTTGCCCTATGGATCTACACAACAGCCGCAGTTACTTCCCATATCTATGGAACAAGTGATACAACCTCAACACTTTACAACGAAGGAGCTGACTGGGTTGGTTTGATGTTTGGTGTCTATAATGGAGTAGCAGCCCTTGTAGCATTTGGACTGGCTCCTATGGCCAAAATGTTAAGTCGTAAATGGGTGCATGCCATTTCACTCATGTTGGGTGGAGTGGGATTAATTATGATCTATTATATTTCAGATCCAATGATGATGATCGTTTCCATGGTTGGGGTAGGTGTTGCATGGGCTTCAATTCTAGCCATGCCATATGCCATACTTGCCGGATCTATTCCGGCCCAAAAAATGGGCCTCTATATGGGGATCTTTAACTTCTTTATAGTACTCCCACAGCTCATAGCTGCTACGGTTTTGGGTTATGTTACCCGAACATACTTCGGTGGTGAAGCCGTTTATGCTTTGGTTCTCGGAGGAATAGTACTATTTATTGCTGCAGCAACCATGTATTTCGTGGATGACGTGGATGAGGTTGAAGGGTAAAACAAATTCCATGATAAGAATCGGCTCTATTTTACTCTGGTTTGTCCTGTTGATAATAATACAGGCTTGCTCAGGTTCCGAAACTGAAAGAGAGCCAAGAGGATCATATGATGCCCCGGAATGGGCAGAAGGCATTGTTTGGTATCAAATATTTCCGGAGCGTTTTCGGGATGGAGACACTGACAATCAACCTGATCGGGCGAGAGCCAGGGGACCGGAAGGCTGGAAGATCACTGAGTGGACACAGGATTGGTACAAGCGAGATCAATGGGAGAGTAACCACACTGATGACTTCTATGCTATTGTAAGAGAAAGAAGATATGGGGGAGACCTTCAGGGTGTGATCGACAAGCTCGATTATCTAAAAGAACTGGGTGTCGGTGTCATTTACTTCAATCCGGTTTTTGATGCCCAATCTATGCACAAGTACGATGCCTCATATTACCACCATATCGACCGGAATTTTGGTCCTGATCCGGAGGGAGATGTGGCTGAATTTAAAGCAGAAGATCCCGGTGATCCCTCAACCTGGAATTGGACCTCAGCCGATTCACTGTTTCTTCAGCTGATCAAAGAAGCTCATGAACAAGATCTTAAAATAGTTATAGATGGTGTCTGGAATCACACCGGAACCGAATTCTGGGCTTTTCAGGATCTGGTAGAGAATCAGGAGGAATCAGATTATAAAGATTGGTACGTCGTCAATTCATTTGATGATCCGACCACGCCTGACATCAATGAATTTGACTACGAAGGCTGGTGGGGTTTTAAGGGTCTTCCTGTTTTTCAGGAGCGAAATGAAACGCTCGTTGCACCGATCCGGAATCATATATTTGCCGTTACAAAACGATGGATGGATCCTAATGGAGACGGTGATCCCTCTGATGGCGTGGATGGATGGAGACTGGATGTGGCAGAAGAAGTGGGAGTTGAATTCTGGAAGGAATGGCATGAGTTGGTAAGGAACTTGAATCCTGAAGCTATTACCGTTGCTGAGATCTGGACTGAGAATGCTAAAGAATATATTTCTGGTGATCTGTTTACTACTGTGATGAATTACCGTTTCGCTTATGCTGCAAAAGACTTCCTGATCGACGATAAGATAGGTACAGAGGAATTTGTAAAGCGTCTGAATCAAATAGAGGAGGATTATCCGGAAGGTGCCGGTCATGTACTTCAAAATCTAATGGATAGTCACGATACGGCCCGATTGGCTTCTTTTACAGTAAATCAGGGTGTGGAATATGAGGGAGAGAGTCACCCCAGAGATGGATTCAAAATTCGCAAACCCAACGAGAAAGAACGACAGTTACAGAAACTGGTAGCCCTGTTTCAATTTACCTGGAAGGGAGCACCGATGATCTACTATGGAACCGAAAGCGGCATGTGGGGAGCTGATGACCCCGATGACCGCAAACCAATGGTTTGGGAGGATATGGACTATGAACCGGAAACCCACCATCCATTTGGAGATGATCGGCCTGCAGACGGCACTAATTTTGACCGTGAATTATTCGAGTATTATCAGGAGCTCATTATCACTTCGAAATACAACAGATGCCCTGAAGCATGGTGAATGCACATATTCTGCATCATGATTCAGGTAAAAAGATCGTGATCTTTAAACGAAAATATGAGCAGCAGCAGATCTTTGTGATCCTTAACAGGTCTGAGTCTGAACAAGCGATCGATCTCAGAGAAATTATTGGTGAAAAGAATCTCCAGGATATGTTAGATGGAACTTCATATGTAACTTCTTCCATCAAAATTAATCCACTTTCAGGCCTCATATTGAAGTAGAAACTTCTCTATCTTCAAAACAAAAAATTTATGCGTCTCAAACAAGAGCAGTTTGTACCATTTATGATCACCGTTGGGGTTATCACGTTGGTGATCATTATCTATTCATCTTTCCATTTTAACAACAAGCGACAAGAGCGCTTCAGGGAGAATCTGGTTGAATCGGATTCATTGACCCTGAAATATATGAGAATGATTGGTGAGGCTGATTCAGTGAGGATCAGTGACCTGAAGGGAAAGAAATCGGTTATGGTATTTTGGGCCAGCTGGTCCGAAAAATCAGAATTGATGCTTGGCGAGATAGAGAAAGCTCAATTTGAGTCAGATTCGCTACAAGTGATTGCCGCTTTGGTAAAAGATGCAGTAGAATCTCTGCCTGATGAAAAAACGTATTCAACATTCATCTACACAGACGGAACCGAACTGTTCAACGACCTTAAAGTGCCCGGTTACCCAAGTTATATCGTGTTTAACGAGAACTCGGAAGTGATCAATTCGCAGGTGGGATACCAGAAGGGTGTCGGATACGATTCTTTGAAAGTATATTTAAATGACTGATGGCGGTTACATATCACTAAACGGATCACTATTCAAAAGCGGTGAAGCCACAGTATCTCCTGAAAATCGAGCAATGATGTATGGGGATGGATGTTTTGAAACCCTGAAATGCTATCAAGGCAGATTTCTGAAGTGGAATGAACATTTTAGCAGGCTACAGCGTGGCCTTAAATATCTGGAAATGCAATCAACGGTCAGTTCATCCGTGTTAAAAAATGAAGTCAGGGAAGTTCTTGATGCAAATAACCTGATGGCGGAAGAGGCCATGGTTCGTATTCAATTTTGGAGAGAAGGTGGTCGGGGTTATAAGATCTCATCCCAAAAAACAGCCCGAATGATACAGGTCAGCTCGTACGATCGGCCAAAAGAACCGTTAGATCTCATTACTGCAAAAACGCGCTGTATTCCCTCAGAAGCCCTTGAAAGAAAACATAAGCTAAGCAATGGCCTGAACTACATTAAAGCGGCTCAGGAGGCTGAGAGGCAGCAGAAAGACGATGCGCTTATGCTGACTGTTGATGGATTTGTAAGTGAAACTACTATTGCCAATTTGTTTTGGATGAAAGATGGAATTATCTATACACCTTCAGAGGAGTGTGATCTTCTTCCCGGCATTACAAGAAACCTCATACTCAGCTTCTTAGAAGAATCTGGATCTAATTTTGAGATCGGAAAGTTTGAACCGCGGTCATTTTACGACGCTGACTCTGCTTTCTGTACCAATTCACTTATTGAGATCTTAGAGGTTAAAAGTATTGATAACCATCAGTTCGATAGCGAACACGATTTTGTTATGCAGATAAAAGATTCATTTCTGAAGTTCAGGGAAAAGGCCCTCAAAAAATGAGCAAATTCAGGAGTATTGAGGAGGTCTGGGAGTTTCTCAACCGTATACCGAAATTTCAGGATTCAGGAGCCTCTGCCGCTAATTTTTCGTTTGACAACATTCTTACTTTTTTGGATCAAATAGGGGATCCACACCGAGAATTGCCTGCTATTCATATAGCCGGAACAAACGGAAAAGGAACTACAGGTTATTTGCTTGAGAAGGTGTACTGTGATGCAGGATACACCACAGGTTTGTTTACCTCCCCACATCTTATTCGATATAATGAACGAATAAGGGTCAATATGGAAGAGATCCCTGACTCTGATCTTTTGGAATTTTTCAGCAAATGGGAAGATCCTCTTCATGAGATCAAGCTGAGTTATTTTGAGATCAGTACTGTTATTGCATTCTGGTACTTTGAGAAGCGGAGTGTTGACATTGCCATCGTTGAAACAGGCTTGGGTGGGAGACTCGATTCCACGAACATCATTCATCCAGTGTTGTCCATCATAACAAGTGTAGGGATGGATCATCAGGATATTTTGGGCGAGACCCTGGAAGAGATAGCTGGAGAAAAAGCCGGGATCATAAAAAAACGTACGCCGGTTGTTTTGGGAAATATGCCTGAAGCAGCTGAACAGGTTTGTACACGGAATGCTGATGCGGTGAAAGCACCGGTTTCTCACGCAAGGTTATCTGATCCTGAATGGAATAAGGGAGTTATCACGCTCAATAAACCGGGTTTAAAATTTCAAACATCTTTCCGGGAGTCAGTAAATAAATGGAATGTTGCGATGGTTTGGCAAACTGTTGATACCCTAAGAAATAAGTTCCCCGTTTCGGATAAAACATTTAAAAATGCCATTGAAGATTTTAGGGGAGCTCCCGGTCGGTTCGAGAAGATCCATCATGAATATGAGTGGTATTTCTGCGGTTCACACAATAAGGATGCGCTGTTATCCTCCATAGAGGCAGTTAAAGAGCTGAAATCACTTAAGAACACAGTGGTTGTTTTTTCGGCGATGAAGGATAAGGTAAACCCGGATTTCCTAAATAGTTTCAATGAATTTGGACACAGGTACTTTGTAGAACAGACAGGGGAAAGGGCAGCAAAATTTAAGGATATACACGGACAGATTAGTGTAGAAATAATGGATGAAATGAACGCAGGAAATATTTTAAATGAATTGAAGTCTGAGTTAGTAATTTTTATGGGAAGTTTTTACTTTTATCCTATCGTTAAGCGGTGGACAAGAAACGTATCATAACTAACATCGCTATTATCCTTACCCGATTGAATATCTATTATAGTCGCTTTGAATGACAGACGGCACGATGTTCACCCCAAAACTCAGTAAGAATCATATATTTTTAACAGCCACATTTTATGTCAGATAATCAAACTGCCGGAATCTCGGCCGGGGAGTTGAAATCCTTAGAGGGGAAAAAGCTTCACGAATTACAGACTATTGCAAAATCTATAGGTATTAAACGGGTTACCGGAATTCGTAAAGTACAGCTTATCGAGAGTATTCGAGAAAAAGCAAACGAATTGAAAAACTCCGACTCTTCAGACAAAGAGAATAAGACAGACAATCAAAAAAATGAATCCACCCAAAAGAATTCAGAGATGAAGTCCTATGGAAGTCAGGATCATATTGTGTCTTACAAGAAGAAGGACGAGAAAGAAGATAACAGATCGAAGAAAAAGCATCAGCATAAGAATAAAAAGCGTAGAGCAGGGCATGAGCATAATAAGCTGCCTGAGTCTGATGCCAACACCTTAATGGAAAGGATCAAAGAACTTGAACCTGATCTGGGACCTTATCTTTTTAATGAAGGCACCTTGGAGATCCTTCCTGACGGCTATGGCTTCCTTCGTTCAGTGAACTATAACTACAAAGCGAGTCCGGATGATATTTATGTATCACCATCGCAGATCAAGCGTTTTCGTTTAAAGCAGGGAGATTGCGTGATTGGTGTGATCCGACCACCCAAAGTGGGTGAACGATATTTTGCTTTGCTTAGGATCGAAGGCGTTAATGGGCGTATTCCACACGATATGGATAATCGACAGGATTTTGAAGATCTGCTTCCTATTCACCCCGACAAACGATATCGACTGGAATTTGACCCGAACGAACATACGACCCGTCTCATCGATCTCTTTGCTCCAATTGGAAAAGGGCAAAGAGGCTTGATTGTAGCTCAGCCTAAAACGGGTAAGACGACTATTTTGCGTAACATTGCTAATGCTGTTGCTGCTAATCATCCGGAAACAAAGATACTGATAGTTCTTGTGGATGAGCGTCCCGAGGAAGTTACGGAAATGGAGCGGACGGTTAAAAATGCCGAGGTTGTGGCTTCTACATTTGATGAGAAACCGGAAAACCACATCGGTCTTGCTGAGATCGTTTTTGAAAAGGCAAAGCGCCTGGTAGAAAGCGGCCACGATGTTTTAATGCTGATGGATTCCATCACAAGACTTGCAAGAGCCTATAATGTTGTGGCTTCTAACAAAGGCCGTACGATGAGTGGTGGTGTTGATTCTGAAGCACTGAAAGCCCCACGACAACTGTTCAGTTCTGCACGTAACATTGAGAACGGTGGCTCTCTTACCATTATGGCCACGGCACTTATTGACACCGGGTCACGCATGGATGATGTCATCTTTGAGGAATTCAAGGGTACCGGTAATATGGAGATCTATCTGGATCGTAGGATATCAGAGCGACGACTATTTCCGGCTATTGATATTTTCAGAAGTGGAACCCGTCGTGAGGAACTGCTTGTATCTGATGCTGAACGTGAAAAAGTGGTCCTGCTTCGCCGTTATCTGACGAATATGAGTCCGTATGAAGCTATGGATTTCCTTCTTGAGAAGATCAAGGGAACCAAGAATAACGAAGATTTTCTGATCTCAATGAATAAGTAGGGGTTTTTTCAGTGATCAGTTAGCAGTGATCAGTTCACAGTTAGCAGGGCCATAAATTTGGGCTGTTTTTGGGGTTATATATAGTTTAACGAAGCTCAATCTTTCGGTTTGTTGCCTGGGAAATCTTGGTAGTTTTACATTGGCAGCTACCGGCTTTCAATAATGGCTTAAAGACAGATGCGAATGCAAACTCTTTATCCTAAGAAACCTTCCACAATCAAAAAAACTCATCGCAGTGCTGATGGAGACAGGTAGAATTTAGTGCGAGGTTGATGAAGTTTGTGATGTTTGAACAATTTCTCGGTTTGCCGGCTCCAAACCGTCCGACCGATGAGTGGATTCGAGTATCATGGCAATAGCCGTCGATCAGACCGCCAATCAGTCAGATAGGGATCTTGCCTCGTGAATAGTCGCAAAAAATCCTGTTGATCCTGAAAACCTTTAAATCTTGGTTCAAAAAGGAAAGGGGAAGAAAAGAGGCAAATCATTCATTAAAAATTGGTCTTTAGTTTAATCACAGTTCTATATAAATAGATTTGCGAGTGTTCGGCAGACCCATCTGCATATGGATTAATTCATCATAATAAGTGATCTTAGCTAAAGATCAGATATTTACACTCAGTGAAATAATAAAATTCCTGCCGGGAGCTGAGACGCCAGAGCTGTAGGGGCGATATCTCTGATCCGTGATATTTTCAAGCCCAACCGTAATGATATAGTTTGAACTCAGGTTATACAAAGCTTTGAAGTTAAGCGTGTACCAAGCAGGGGAATATGTATTTCCACTTCCATCTAGGGCATAGATCTCTGTCTTTCCCTTTTCACTTACCGAAAGATCATTGTGTGATTTTTCTCCCTGATATTGAGAATTGAGTTCTACGGTCAAACTTTGAAGTCCATAGGTAAGTCGGGTTACACCAAACCATGGAGCTGCATGCCTTGAGGGACTTGTGCTGCCATCATCCAGTTCTTCTTCACCTTTTTGAAGATTAAAGTCAGAAGTCAGTTCAAGCTTGGATGATAAATTTACTTCTGCACCAAGTTGAATTCCATACACATGTGCTTCGGCAGCATTCTGAAGCGCCTGAACACGACTCATCACGCCATCATACATTAAACTGTCGGATCCGTTTAAACTGAAATTTCTGCGAACAATAGCATCTTCCAGAATGGTATAGTACCCTGTAACATCAGCCTTTAAAAAGTCACCAAATGTGTGGGCGATACCCAGGTCGGCATTGTAGGCATATTCAGGTTTTAAGCCCGGATTTGGAACCACCACGGCTCCCGGTTCAGAGTCAAAGATCTTACCGATATCATCCACATTTGGCGCTCGGAATGCGGTTGATAGGTTTGTACTGAAGATCCAGCTATCATTTGGTCTGTACACCGCACCAATACTTCCGGTGAGTGAGCCATTATTGATGTTAGCTTCCTCGAATGGAAAAGGGTAGAAGCGGGTATCAAATTCAGCGTCTATGATGATCTGATTATACCTGAGTCCACCTTGGAGAGTAAATTTGTCAGATACCCTGAATTCATCGTTGATATAAGCCGCCAAAGACTGCCAGGTTGCTGCAGGATATCTTGCCGGACCATCCTGTTCAGTACCTGTGAATATTTCCTCATCAGTACCTTCTGAGTTTACATCGTTAAGTACATATTCAAACCCATAATAAAATGTGTTTTTATCTCCTGTGATCTTAAGAAAATCAAGATTAACGGAATAGGCCTGCACTTCTTCAACTCTGATCTCCCGGTTTGTGCTGTTCAGGTCACGACTGATTCGGCTTTCTTCAAAATATTGGTGAGCCAGGCTTAAACTCAGATTATCGAAAAGTAGAGAAGGATTTACATAGTCGGTTTTAAAATGATTCATCATCCACTTTTGCGGACCATATTTCCATTCTGCATAGCGTGGTAAGCCGTTTCTGATTCTGTTATGGCGGTCATATCTGCCGTAGGGGGATGTCTCTGAATAATGCAGGCCGTAATTGAATTCAAGTTTGTCGGAGGCTTTGAACCGTATCTTTTGCATGGTGTTGAGCTGAGAATAAGCTGTTGGGATCTGTAAAAGCGGATCAGTCTGCAAAATAACGGTATCATTATTCAGCTGTGGTTCAACGTAGTATGATTTGACGTAATCATCAGGGCCATTGCTTCCCTGCCGAAGATGGCCATAATCAAAATAGGAGAGACTGCTTAGAATAGCCCATTTTTGCGCTCCAACACTAAGATCGATATGACCTGTTTTTTCACTGTTGGCAGAGGAATATCGAATTGAAGCTCCCAGATCTGTACGTAGTTCATCATTTCTTGAAAGCGTTGGAGTAAGTGTACTGAAACTCATGACTCCGCCAATAGCATCACTTCCATAGATCACGGAACCGGGGCCGAATAAGACTTCTGTGTTTTGAATGGTAAAGGGATCAAGAGAGATCACGTTTTGAATATTTCCACCTCTGAAAATAGCCGTATTCATGCGCACACCGTCTATAGTATATAACAATCGGTTCGTTGCAAATCCACGGATCATAGGACTGCCGCCACCTTGTTGACTTTTTTGTATAAATACCTCACCGGAAAGATTCAGGAGATCTGCGGCTGTTTGAGGATTTTGTAACCTGACTTCCTCTGGGCTGACTGAAGAAATTTTTGAAGGTATATTTGAAGAATTTTGAGACCATCGATTGGCAGAAACGACCATATCGTTAAGATCAAAGGCTACAGCCTGCATTAAGATCTCAAATTCAGCCGCCTCAATCTGAGAATAGCTGCGAACAATGGTTCGGTAACCAAGCATACGAACCTGTATTCGATTTACACCTTGAAAACGGCCGAACTCAGCTTGTCCGTTTTCATCGGTTGTAACAAAATAGGTTGGGTTTTCACTGCTCAGTGTTACTGCAGGTAATGGTTCTCCGGTCTCAGCATCCTTAACAGTTACCGTTTGTGCTGTAATAAGAAAAGGTAGAAAAACAAAACTGAATAGAAGTAAAACGTGCTTCATTAACCTGCAAACTCTTAGATGATAAATATTTGACCTGATATTATTGAAAAGAAAACATGATATTTATCAAATCTTGCAAAAGAAATAGGCAATTAATGCTACAGAATCGCCTACCGAATGTCTTTGAGTGCGAATTTTTTGTCGTTGTTCAAAACCAGTTTACCTGCTTTGGCATGCAGAGAATGATAGAAAAGTAATACGGCATTTTCTTTGAGAGCCTGTCTAAGAATCAGGGTTTTTGCCTTTTTTGATTCAATAGAATTAACATCCAACTTTCGCATGGCATAATGGTTGAGATGAAATTCACTGGGAATCAGATCTCCCAAAAAATAAGCCGTCTCACCGGCATCTTGTATCTTAACTATCTGATGTCCCGGTGTATGACCGCCGGTGCGTATAATCTCTATACCAGGCAAAAGCTCAAATTGCTGATCGGTTACTAGGACCAGTTTATCTTCAGCAGCAAGTTTATATAATTCGTCCAGCTGATAACCTGCACCGGGACGTTGTTTTCCTTTGGCAGTTTCCTCTAAGGCAAAATGCCATTCCTTTTTTTGCAGGAAATAGTTGGCGTAAGACATCGTAGGCTGCGTAGTCGTTTTATGATCCACATAGGTTGATCCTGCTGCATGATCATAGTGAAGATGACTCAGCACCACGTGGGTTATATCAGCAGGAGTGAGGCCGAAAATATCGAGATTTGTGAGGAGATTTGAAGTATCGGTGTATGAACTTTTGTTATCCAGTCCCCACCCAAGACCGGTATCTACCAATATGTTGTGTTTACCATCTTTTACCAGCAGTGGATTTATACCAATGTATTGTGAGGTTTCCCTGAGGCCTGGCAGGTCCGGATCTTCTTTGATCTCAGAGAGAGTTGATTTCTGGATCAATCCATCTTCAAATATCTCGAAGATCCCTTCACTTAATTGTTCTATTTCAAATCGGCCAATTTTCATAAAGTTATCTGATTGAAATGTCGGTTGGCATGATCATCCAGTTTTGTCCGGCAGGTTTATTCATCAGCATTCTTAGGTTTTTAACCTCTTCACTATTCGTAAATGGAAACCAACTGTTGATGTAGCTGTAAACTTTAGCTTCAGTTCCCGACATAAGAAATTCAAATAATCCTTTAGCTTTCGGATAGTTTTCAATGCGATATTCTTCCATACCGGCCATTTCTGCCGCTATTGCAATGGCATCGTCGATGGATCCGAGTTCATCGATCAATCCTACTTCCTTAGCAGCAGCTCCTGTCCAAACACGGCCCTGAGCCAATTCATGTACTTCATCTCTTGTCATTCCCCTTGCTTCAGCCACACGGCTTACGAATACTTCGTATCCGTTTTCAACATTTTGTTGGATAATTCTTCCCTCAGCAGGCGTGAATGGGGTAGTAAGATCCAGCAGGTCAGCATATTGATGGGTTTTAACGATCTCAAAATCGAGGCCGATCTTATCTTCGGTCAGCTCTTTCACATTAAAAAGCAGATTGAATATTCCGATCGAACCGGTAATGGTGTTGGTGTTAGCAACTACTGTATCGGCACCCATAGCTATATAGTATCCGCCTGAGGCGGCAACACTTCCCATTGAGGCAACCACAGGTTTTTTCTCTGAGGCAGTTTTCAGTGTATTCCAGATCAGATCAGAAGTAGAGGCTGAACCACCCGGACTGTTGATATGAACCACTATGGCTTTTACAGAAGAGTTGTTCACTGCTTCATCCATCTGTTTCTTCATATTATCTGAAGTGATGGTAGCAGAATTATCGAAAGGAGTTTCATTACCAAGTTCAGGCATGATTGGACCGTCGGCATAGATAACAGCAATTCTGTCGAAAGTGGATGGGGTAGATACACCGGCCGAAGCAGCTGGGATCTGTCCATATTTTTTGAAGGAAATAGTATTAAGATCCTCCTCAGCACTGATTCCCATACGCGTACGGATGATATCTTCAACTTCGTTCTCGAACATCAGCTCATCGATCAATCCGAATTCTTTAGCTGTTTCTAGTCTGTTAACAGGAGCACTGTTCAGGAGTTCTGTGATCTCCTCAACTGAATTACCGGTTTTCTTAGCCACGGCCTCTGTAAATGTTTGGGTGGCTGCATTGAGGATCTCTGAGATCTGTTGTCTGCTTTCGGGTGAAGCGGAGGTCACTAAAAAAGGCTCCACAGCTGACTTATATTTTCCAACTCTGAATATCTCCGGCTCAACCCCGATCTTATCAAGCATATCGGTATAAAACGTGAATTGAGACACAAATCCATCAAACTCGAAATTTGTATAAGGGGGACTGAATACACTGTCAGCAACTGTTGCCAGGTAGTATGACTGCTCATTCATTCCTATATCATCGGTGCTGAAGTAGAGAAACTTTCCACTTTCCTTATACTCTTCCAGATAATCGTAAGCTTGCTGAAGATTCGCCCACGACGTACTCATCATGTTGGCCTTGATCCATACTCCTTCGATCCTTTCATCAGCTGCTGCTTTGTTTAGATTTTCTTTAAGCGTTACCAGCGATAATTTATTCCCTGCAGCAGGGTTAAGGTAGGTTTCAAAAGGGCTTGGCAAGACGCGGGCAGGCATAGTACCTGTCATCTCAATAGTGAGAATACTGCTATCCCTAACTTCAGGTAGAGGCTGAGAAGAACTGGCAAGAATAAAGATGAATAAGGTTAGCACCAACAAGGCAAATGTTACAAAAATGCCCAGGCATGAAGCTAAAAATGATTTAAAAAAAGTCATGATTGTCTATTATTTAAAGTACTTTGGGGAAATGATAAATGGAATGAATACAGGTTTTAGTCTTGTTGGCTCAACTTAGTAAAAGTTCCTCTTCATTCCATCCAAAAACTTATAAATCTATGTCAACATTTGATGTGATCGTAATTGGTTCAGGGCATAATGGTTTGGTAACTGCGTGTTACCTTGTAAAGAACGGGTATACAGTCCTGGTGCTGGAAAAAGATACAACCATCGGCGGTGCAGTTCGAACTGAAACTATGTTTCAGTCTGATGAAAACCCTAATGGGTTTCGAATGGATGTGGGGTCTTCAGTGCATATCATGATCCATCAAACCGGCATTATTGAAGACCTGGAGCTTGAAAAATATGGCCTCGAGTACATTGACATGGATCCGATCATGTCGTATCCGGTTCCAACCGGAAAAGGTGTGATCCATTTCTGGAAAGATGTAGACCGTACCCTTGAATCCATTTCAAAAGTGGCGCCTGAAGATGTACAGAACTACAAGGACTTTATTGATTTTTGGGGAAAGATCAACAAAGGGGTGTTAAAGGCATTTATGACCACACCTGCAGCGGGTAGCTTATTTGCTGAGATGACCAAGGCTCAGATTAAAGATGGAGCCATGTTCAAAAAAGGAGAGCAGGCCGCCGGATTGCAAAAGATATTATCCAGCTATGGTAAGGTTGTTGATGATGCTTTTGATAGTCCCTATATGAAAGCGGCTATTCTCTGGTTTGCAGCACAATCGGGTCCCTTGCCAGATCATTCAGCAACCGGAGATTTTGCCGGTTGGCAATCCATGCTGCATCAAAGTGGGGCAAAACATCCAAAAGGGGGCAGTGGAATGCTCACGCAGGCTATGAAGAAAATGATCGAAAGTCATGGCGGAGAAGTCAGGGCTGATCATCCGGTCAAAGATATTCTGATAGAGAATGATAAAGCTATTGGTGTCCGAACTGAAAATGGAGAAGAATTCAGAGCCAAGATTATCGTTTCCAATGCCCACGTTCAGACCACCATGATGAAAATGGTTGGAAGAGATCATCTGGATGATTCTTTGTTCACTAAAGTGAAAAATATCAATGTTGGTAATGGATTTGGGATGGTGATTCGGTGTGCTGTAGAGGAGCTGCCTGAATACACGGCTGCACCGGGCGACCCGGACATTCATAACGGTATTCAGCTTCTGGCTCCCTCAGTACAGTATATGAACAATGCGATCGGTGATTACACCAAAAAATTACCACCTGAAAAGCCGGCTGTTTTGTGTATGACCTTTTCCAAGATCGATCCTGAGGTTGCAAAGGATGGAAAACACACCTTATTTGCCTGGGCGCAATGGCACCCGTATGATCTGGCAAATGGTTTGAAATGGGATGACATTCGTGAACGTGAGGCTCAAAAGATCTATGATGTAGTCACTGATTATGCCCCGAATATGAAGGGAAAACTCATCGACTGGTATATTCAATCACCTTTGGATATTGAACGTAAACACGGTCTGTTACGTGGCAACGTCATGCATGTGGAAATGAGTTTTGATCAGATGTTTATGTTCAGGCCAATTCCGGAAATGAGTAAATATGAAACGCCAATCAAGAATCTATATCTTTCCAGCGCTTCGTGCCATCCGGGTGGGGGAGTATTTGGTGCTGCCGGGCATAACGCAGCTCAGGTAATCCTGAAAAACAATCGTAAGAAATTCTTTTCATTCAGTTAAAAACAGATTTTGAATTCTACTTTATACATACACCTCAGCAAGATCCTCAACAACCTGAACGCCGTTAAGAATAAGGTTGGGACAGGCGTGAAATGCATGGCTGTTGTTAAAGACGAAGCCTATGGACACGGGATAGTTCCGGTTGCTAAATTTTTACAGGATAAAGTCGAGTGGTTTTGTACAGCTAAACTTGATGAAGCAATTGAGTTAAGGAAAAATGGCATAGAAAATGATATCCTTGTTTTTGAGATTCCACCGGAAGGCAGTGAACAGCTTTATTTGAAGCACAACATTACAGCCAGTATTTCAGATCTTTCTGTTTTTGATAGATTGAAGTCCGGTACAAAAGCTCACATTCACTTTGATACCGGGATGTTCAGGCTTGGTATGTTACCTGATCAGGTTAGTGAAACTCTTGAGGGAATGGAATCCCATGATCTTAAATACACCGGTATTTACACGCATTTTGCCAATTCAGATGTCAAGGATCATCCAAGAGTGAAAGAGCAACTGGAAATCTTCAGGAGTATTCGTTCTCAGTTCCCGGACGAGCTGATTACCCACACCGCAAACAGCGGAGCCATATTCTATTACGGGGATGAAGATCTCTACTTTGATGCCGTTCGCCCGGGAGTTTGTCTTTATGGCTATGCACCCGGTTCAGATGAGATAGCAGAACTTGAACCGGTTATCGAGTGGAAATCTAAGCTGGTTCAGGTCAAGAAGATCAGGAAGGGTGAGATGGTTGGTTATGGAAGCCGTTGGACAGCTCCGGAAGATGGCTGGGTAGGAGTGGTTCCTGTGGGATATGCTGACGGTATTTTCAGGGGCTTGTCCAATAATTTCCAGGTAGAACTTAACTCAAAGTTAGTGCAGGAAGTGGGCACTATTAGTATGGATTACTTTATGATCTATTTGAACAATGCCAAGACTAAAATAGGAGATGAGGTTATAATCCTCAGAAACAATGAACTGACAGCTAAAACCTGGGCAAAAAAAGTAGGGACTATACCGTATGAAATTACCACGGCAATATCCCCAAAAGTAAAACGGGTCTATCTGGACTGATAGGATAGCTAAATCAGTCGCTTACGATTTCTGCCAGTTCCACATCAAAACGAAGCGTGTCGTCACTTAATCTTGATGAAGGAGAGTTTCCATAACCAAGTTCAGGTGAGATAATAAGAACGCGTTTTCCACCTTCCTTCATGCCGATAAGTCCTTCCCTGAAACCTGCGATCAGGTTCTCAAGTGAGGCAAAACTGGTTGGGGATGTATTTCTATTTCTGTAAGAACTGTCAAAGATCTCTCCGGTGTTGTTAATACGACCGGTATAAAACACTTGAACACGATCACGGCGCTGAACCTCAAAAGGCCCGGTTCCTTCCTCTACAACATAGTAGATCAATCCGGTCTCTGTTTCAACTCTTTCTGCATTCGTAATATCAAAAGGTTCGGGTACAGCAGAGTAGTCAACTTCAAAAGGGTCGTCATTATCACAGGAAATGAGGCCAAGGGTAAAAGTGGAAAGCAGTAATAGTGAAAAAATTCGTTTGCTGATTGTCATTGTACGGGTTGAGATGATTAATTTATTTTATCGCTCTGTTAACTATCTGTTAGCATATTTAGTATGACGACACAAGATAAGGTTTAACGATCATAATACCATATGATGACTTCAAACCTGTATGATATATCATTTAGGATTCTGATACTCCGGTTATGGCTTCTTCCAGTTCCTTTTTACGCTTTCTGTTTGCGTAACCACTTACCCAGATAGAGATCTCGTATAAAATAGTAAGAGGTAATGCTATAAGGATCTGAGAAATTGGATCTGGCGGCGTTAGCATTGCGGATAGGATCAGGCACATCACGATGGCATGACGACGATAAGTTCTTAATAGTTCAGGTGTAAGCAGGCCGATCTTTGAAAGTGAATAGCTTACTACGGGAATCTGAAATATCATACCGCATGCCACTACCCACATAGATACCGAGCTGAAGTACTCATTGATGTCAAAATCATTCCTAATGATGTCTGATATCTGAAACTGAGCAAAAAACTGAAGGGCAAAGGGGACAAGTATCATATATCCAAATGCCACACCCAGTAGAAAAAAGAGTGTGATGAAAAATGCACTAAAGAAAGTCTTTTTCTTTTCCTTTCGCTCCAGGGCAGGTTCTATGAACGACCACATCTGAAAAATGAAGTACGGAGAGCTGATGATAAAACCCATTACAAACAAAGTTCCCCAAAAGGTGAAGAACTGTCCTGGAAGTCGCCGACTTTGAAGTTCAAAATTCTCAGCTTCAACTCTTAGTATGTCATACATGAAAAAATCTGAGCGGGTAGGTCCTAGCATTACATCTTCTATAAAGAAATCGGAGAAGACAAAAGCGATAGCAATACCAACCAGTACTCCTACTAATCCTTTGATGATCCTCCAGCGAAGTTCCTCGAGGTGTTCCAGGAATGACATAGTATCGGTACGATCAGCCGGCTTTTTGGCTTCGGGAGGGGTGCCTTGCATTATCTGCCGTTCTTTCAAGTCTGTTGTTCCTTAAGCGGTTACAAAATTGTAAAGTGGAAACTTTTCACAGAGGTCTCTGACTTCCTGCTCCACTTTTTTGTGATTTTCTTCATCTTCAGGTTTCTGCAAAACTTTATCCATCAGAACAGCGATCTGTTCAAACTCGGCTTCCTTTAGGCCCCGGGTAGTCATTGCGGGTGAACCGATCCTGATGCCTGAAGTTACAAATGGACTTTGCGTATCGAAGGGAACCATATTTTTGTTTACAGTGATGGCCGCTTTACCAAGTGCCTCTTCAGCGATCTTACCGTTCAGGTCTTTATTCCTCAGGTCGATGAGAATGAGATGGTTGTCAGTGCCTTTACTCACAATATCATATCCCAGCTCTATAAATTTGTCTGCCAATGCTTTGGCGTTTTTCTGAGTCTGGGTCTGATAGTCTTTAAATCCATTTTCAAGTGCTTCACCAAATGCAACAGCTTTGGCCGCAATAACATGCATCAAAGGGCCGCCTTGAGTTCCGGGGAATACAGCCGAATCAAAGATCTCACCCCAATTTTTGGTCCTTCCGGATTTTCTGGCCGTTACTCCAAGCGTATTTTCACCATCCTTGCCAACCAAGATCATGCCGCCTCTTGGTCCACGCAGAGTTTTGTGAGTTGTGGTTGTGACCACATGAGCGTGCGGAAGAGGATCTTTTAAATTCTTAGTGGCAATCAAACCGGCTGTGTGAGCCATATCCATCCAAAGCAAGGCACCAACCTCGTCAGCTATATCCCTGAAGGCTTCATAATCATAATCACGTGGGTAGGCCGAAGCACCGATTGAGATCATCTTTGGCTTTACCTCTTTTGCTTTGTCACGGATCTTGTTCATATCAAGCAAACCGGTGTCTTTTTCAACCCCATAAAATTGAGCATTATAGGTAATACCGGAAAAGTTGACGGGTGAACCGTGAGTTAAGTGTCCGCCATGCGACAGATCAAAACCCAACAAGGTATCACCGGGATTCATACATGCAAGATATACAGCTGCATTGGCTGTAGCCCCTGAGTGAGGCTGAACATTCACCCAATCAGCTCCAAAAAGTTCTTTAGCACGGTCTCTTGCAATATTTTCAACCACATCTACAACCTCGCATCCACCATAATAGCGCTTGCCGGGATAACCTTCCGCATACTTGTTTGTAAGTACACTGCCCATCGCTGCAATAACAGCTTTGGAAGCGAAGTTTTCAGATGCGATCAATTCCAGGTTGTAGTTTTGTCGATCCGTCTCTTCTTCAAGTAGCTTGAAGATCTTAGGATCCTGATCCTGTAGTGACTTCATGTAAGGCTATTATTTAGTTAGGGATTCAATTTTATCGATTCGGCGCTTATGTCTGCCACCTTCAAATTCCGTATTCAACCAGATCTTAACAAACTCTTTAAGCTGCTCTTCGTTCAGCTCTCTTCCGGGCAAACACAATACATTAGCGTTGTTGTGTAGTCGTGTCATTTCAGCAGATTGTGAGGAATAAACCAGTCCGGCTCTAACCTTAGGGAATTTATTGGCTGTCATGCACACGCCTTGACCACTACCGCAGATCAAAATACCAAGTTTGTATTCTGCTTCATTGACCTTTTGTGCCACCTGAACGGCAAAATCAGGATAATCAACGGATTCCTCTGAATGTGTACCATAATCAACAATATCATGGCCCATGTCTTTCAGGATCTTAATCACTTTTTTTTTGGCCGGATATCCGGCATGGTCGCTGGCTATTGGAATGATCATCGTAATAAAGTTTGGATAAGAATTTGGGCAGTGAATATCCTCATTTTTTTAATGAGATTAAAGAATTTAAATGGCCCCTATTTATAGTTGAACACTCTCTTTTTAAAAGTATATTAAATATCTGAATTAGTTAGCTCATATTGCTGTTTAAATATATACGATTAAGATTGTCAAGTTTTCAGATTGACAATAATATACTGGACCACGTTTGGGAGCGTCGGAAAATTAACTGATGTCAAACAGTTAATAAATCAAATTCAAGAGATATTTGGTACGCTATAATGAAACTATTTTTAAAAATACTTGCCGGTTTTTTGGTGACCCTCATAATTTTGTTGGTTGGGGTTAACATTTATTTTAGTGACGAACGGTTGCGAAATACTGTAGTTCCGATGCTTAATGAAAATCTTGGAACAGAAGTAGAAGTTTCAGAAATGTCATTAAGTTTATTCAGGTCATTTCCGAATGCCGGAGTAAGTATGGAAGGGGTAAGGATACCGGATCAGGATGGCGAAACGGTCATAAAATTAGAAGAGCTATTATTATCGGTTAAAATAATCCCATTAATAAGTGGAGACGTAAATATTACTGAACTGTCTCTGAATTCTCCTGAGGTCTATTACACCATTTATGAAGACAGTACTTCAAATTTTGATTTTCTGTTAGCAGATGATCCGGAAGAACCGGCAACGGATGAGGATGGAATATCACTGGCTATTCCTAACTTGAGTATCACAAACGGCAAGCTGCACTATAATGATCTTAGCTCGAAAACGGAGATCCTTGCTGACGGCTTAAATGCACAGCTTTCTCTGCAGTATGCAGATCTAATTGAAACCGACCTGACTTCTGAACTGAATTCGTTAACGGTGAATATAGACGGAGAAAATTATCTGAATGATCTTGCTTTGCGTTTAGATCAAATTTCTACTCTTGATCTTGATAACGAACATTTGGTTATACAGGAAGGAAGTCTTGCAATACGGGGATTAATGCTGGATCTGGAAGGAGAGATCGATTCCTGGAGCAGTGAGGCAATGAATATCAATTTAACAACCTCGAGTTCAACAGATGATTTTGGGGAGTTATTGACTTTGGTACCCCCGGAGTATGAAGAATACATAACGGGGCTTGAAACAAGAGGTGAATTAAATATTGAAGGCAACATTTCAGGACAGTATTCAGAGAATCAGTTTCCGGATTATAATTTTACTGTCACAGTTGAGGATGGCTACATCAAAAATAACGAACTGCCTCGGGCTATCGAGGATATACAACTTTCGTTTATTGCAGATAACAACCAAATTGCTCTACAAACCTTTGAAGCTAAAGCCGCTCAAAACACTATTTCTGTTTCAGGAACTTTGTATGATCCATTGGAAGACAACCCGGGTTACGATCTGAATATTGATAGCGATATTGACCTTTCGACTATCGAAAGTTTTTATGCAATTAGTGATTTTGATGTTGAGCGAATGGCCGGTACACTTGTTGTTGACGTAAATGCAAAAGGAAAGGTAGAAGATCCTGAAAATTCGGAGCTGGATGGCACCATCATTCTTTCTGATGGACTGATTCAGTATGCCGGCGTTTCACAGCCAATTGAGAACATTAATGTAGATATGAATGCCACGAATAAGATGATCAATATTCAGAGTGCAAGTCTTACTGCGGCAGGAAACAGCCTCAGTTTTACGGGTTCAATAAATGACCCGCTGGATAAAACTGTACGAAGTATTGATGTTACCGGAGAGGCAAATGTTGATCTGGCGACCATTAAAGAATTTTATCCCATTGATGAAGACACATTGATGATGAGAGGTGATCTTCGATCAAATATTGTTCTAAGAGGAAATTTGGAGCCCTTTGATATTCAGAACCTATTGCAGTCGAGCACACTAAACCTGACCAATGGTTATTTTGCACATTCATCGGTTGCCGATCCCATTGAGGATATTACTTTTGAGGGAACAGTTTCCGGGAATGCCCTTGTGATCTCGCTAGCTAAATTTAAAACCGGGAACAATGATCTCTCAGTGACGGGAAATATACAAGAGTATTTGTCTGACAATCCAATCCTCAATCTCACCATGGACGGAAATGCCCAGTTAGGTGATGTAAGCAGATATTATGAGTTGAAACCTTGGATCAATGAATTGGCTGGGAATGCGGTGATGAATTTAAAAGCTCAGGGTCCGGCCGGTGATCCGCTGAAAATTGATTTAAATGGAGTACTAAATTTAAGTGAAGTACGTGCAAGTGGAGATTCACTTGCACTACCGGTAACGGATCTGGGGGGTAAGCTTACGGTATCTCCCGGGTCAATGGATCTAACAGATTTCACTATGAAATTTGGTTCATCAGATATACAGTTTGTGGGCAAAATGAGTAATTATCTGAGTTTTATAAAAGAAGACGTTTCACAGGCCGAACTCCCAAATGTGACCGGAAATTATAATGCCCGCTTGCTGAACATGGATGAGATGATCGATTGGGATGAAGAAACTGATCCCAATGAACCCATTCCCATTGAATTGCCGGATATAAACGCAAATGTTGGAGCTGAGATCTCAAAACTTATTATTTTAGGGATCGATTTAACAGATGTGACCGGGTCTGGTGAAATGACCCCTGAAAAGCTCATTCTCCGCGATGCTAAAGCAACTATGTTTGAAGGCAACGCGACCGGAAATATGATCTGGGATATTCCAACTCCAACCGACACAAGAATCAATTTCTCCGGTACACTTGATAGCCTTGCTGCGAAAGCTTTCTTCCGCGATACGGGTTTCTTAGGTGTGAACAGTACCATTCATGAATACATAGAGGGAATGCTCAGTGCGGAGGTAAATTACGCTTCTGATTTGAATCCTGCTCTATCTCCGGTGCTTTCAACAACCGATGCAGAAGGCTCATTTGGTATGACCAAAGCCAGATTGGCCAATCATCCGATACAGATGAAGGTCGCTAACTTCCTTAAAGTAAAAGAACTGGAAACACTGGCACTGGATGAATGGAGATCAGATTTCACCATTAAAAATGAAGTGTTGACGTTTAAGGAACTGAATTTAACCAGTGATAAGATCGGGCTTGAAATGAATGGTACCCATCACCTGGGGAACGATAAAATTGATTATGAGGCCGTAATCGCACTCCCTGGTACGTTTAAAAAAGGACTGTCCACCGTAATTGGAGAACAGGCCGTAAATGCACTGACACAAGAAAATGGTACGATTTCTGTTCCTCTATTGATCACAGGAAATTATTCGAATCCGACGGTTCGCCCGAATGAAGCAGTGATCAAAAAGATCGTGGAAGATTATCTGAAAGAGAAAGGCGGAAATATTCTTAAAAAGTTATTTGACGGTAACTAAAATGCGAATTCGATTTTTTGGTACAATTCAAGAATGAGTAACTACAGAAAAGAACTAAACACAGCAAAAAAAGCAGCAGCCGAAGCTTCAAAAATTATTAACGAATATGCTGAGGAATCATCTTTTGATGTGACCTTAAAAGGAAAAAATGACCTGGTGACGGATGCTGACCTGGCCTCAGAAAAGAGGATCATCGAGATCATTAAGGAAACTTTTCCTGATGATGAGATCCTTGCAGAAGAGTCAGAGCAGAAAGATGTGTTACCGCAAGGGCGTATTTGGATCATCGACCCTATTGACGGAACCACGAACTTTGCTCATGGTTTCCCTGCCTATTGTATCTCAATTGCCTTATGGGAGAACAAAGAGCCGGTGGTTGGTCTGGTCATGGAAGTGGCTAATAATGAGCTTTTCCATGCCATAAAAGGGGGTGGAGCTTATAGAAATGGGGAGCCTATTCTAATCTCCCAGGAAACTAATCCCGCTTCATCACTCATAGGTACCGGATTTCCTTATAAAGAATTAGGTTTGGTAGATAATTATTTGAAATTATTCAAGCGCATGATGGGGAAAACACATGGGGTGAGAAGACCCGGTACAGCTGCCTGGGACCTGTGTAATGTAGCTTGTGGGCGTTTTGAAGGGTTTTATGAATATGGACTGAGTGCCTGGGATGTAGCTGCAGGATCACTGATAATAAAGGAAGCAGGTGGATTAGTGATGGATTGGCAAAGGGGGGACGATTGGTTGTTTGGACAAAGGATAGTTGCAGGAAATAAACCGATCTGTGAATTTTTGATCAGTGAAATAAGAGAGTGCTTTAACGACGATGAGCTGACAGCCTAAATGACTGTATATCTTCAATATTATTCAATCAAAATTCGCTACTGATATCGAAAAAAATTAATATCATTGAGCTTTAATCCCTAATGACTTAACAATGGATATAAATATCCGCAGGGGTACAATAACAGATCTGGAACCGATCCTTGAAATTGAAAAATCAGCATTTCCTGTTTTTCAGCAAAGTTCTAAAAGAACATTACAACTTTCCCTCAGGAGCAATTTTCAACAGGTTTGGTTAGCTGAATGTGATAATGAACATCACTTAGAGATCTGCGGAGTTTTGATCTTATATATTCATAAGAAGACACTTCGACTTTATTCGATCGCAACCTCTCAAGGTCATCAGGGAAAGGGTGTCGGGGATGCTTTGTTGAAGCAAGCTGAAGACGTGGCGGGTTTAAGTGGGTTCGAGCGTATTAGCCTTGAGGCAGAGGCCGGTAACAAGAAGTTAATTGAATGGTATAGAAAAAGGGGGTATGAAGTTGTTGAACTAATTACGGATTACTACGCGGATGGTGTGGATGCCTATAAAATGATCAAAATCATATCAGCCAATACTCCACAAACCAGGATCAAGAATATCATTGTAACGGATGATCCGAATTCTCTCAGCATAGAAGTTGATGATCTGGAGATCGTTTCGTCTAAAGACTATATAACCAACAAAAGGTTGTATTCAGAAAAGGCCTTGAGGGTATTTAATTTATGTAATTCCTACCGCTACCAAAGTAAAGGATATTATGTGTCGTTACTCGCTTCTGCAAGAGAGCATCGTGCCATTCCTAATGTCACAAACATCAGAGACCTACAGAATATCAGTTTGGTGAGGTCATTGACGGAAGACATTGATGAACTTATACAATCTTCATTTAAGGGGCGTAAAGAAGAGATAATCACTCTGAAAATATACTTTGGTAGAAATTCAAATGATCGATATAAGTTATTGGCTCACAGTCTATACAATATATTTCAATATCCTTTGTTTTTGGTTGAATTTGAACGGAATGACAAATGGGAGATAAAAAAGGTTCGATCCCAGAGCCTTAATAAAATTGAAAAGAATGAGATCTCAGTAATTCAGGAGATGGCTGCTTCCTATTTCAAGGCAAAACGATATCACAGAACTAAATTGAAGGCTTATAAATACTATTTGGCTATTCTGACAGACCCTGATGATCAACATCCGCCCTCAAATAAAAAGGCGCTGAAAAAACTGAGAAAAGTAGCTGAAGAACTGGGGGTGTATACCGAATTTATAACCAAAGATGACTTTAACAGAATCCCTGAGTTTGATGCTCTATTTATTCGTGATACGACCAACGTCAATGATTATACCTACAAGTTCTCCAGAAAGGCATATGCTGAGGGTCTAGCCGTTATTGATGATCCGTGGTCAATTTTAAGATGTTCAAATAAGGTATTCCTTCATGAAAGTTTGAAGCTGAATCACATTCCTACACCGGTTACTAGGGTATTTATGAAAGGAATGGTAACCAAAGAAGAGTTAGCTTCAACACCCTTACCAGTTATTTTAAAACAACCCGATAGTTCTTTTTCTTTGGGAGTTGTTAAAGTAAAGACCCTTAATGAATTAGAGGCTTCATTAAACGATATGTTTAAAGGGTCTGACTTGGTGATAGGGCAGGAATTTATGGTCTCTCAGTTTGACTGGAGGATCGGGGTTTTAGATCATGAGCCACTTTTTGCCTGTAAGTATTATATGGCTAAAGATCACTGGCAAATATATAACTGGAATTCAGATCCTAAGAACATGGAAGGTAATGCGGACACCTTGCCACTTGATCAGGTTCCTGAAAGAGTCATTAATACGGCGTTGAAAGCATCAAAACTTATGGGAGATGGTTTATATGGGGTTGATCTGAAGGAAGTAGATGGAAAAGTGTATGTAATCGAAGTCAATGATAACCCTAACATAGATAGTGGAATTGAGGATAAAGTATTAGGTGAGGAGTTATACAAAAAACTCATTAACTCCTTTATCAAGCGCATAGAGCTTGCCCGTAATATTGACCGTTATGTTAGTAATGAGCCTGATGTGAGACCTGCTATCCAGTCTTGAAACCCTTAAGCATTCCATAAGAACCAATCAGCGCACATAGTAAGATCACCGGAATAATTATTATGACCGGAATGATCTTGTACCCGTATGCACCCATAAATAATATTTTGGATAATAAGGCAGTCATCATGAAAACCAAAAAGACGAGATAGGCTGTTCCATATAAATATCCTTCAGGTTTCTGTTTATAAAGCAAATACCCAAACAAAAATGCAAGTGGAAGCAATAAGCTGAGGTCAATTGCCTGAACAACTAATGTGGTGTAGTGTTCAACCGCAAGAGGGTAAATTGACCCATCCAAAAGAGGTGGAATAACAATACTCAGCCAAAGAAGGGTGATAGCGGCCCCATTGAAGATCAAGAAAGCACCGCCAAATGTTGTTTTAGCATTTTTAGAAAAAACACTTTTAACTTCCAAAGATCTAAGTGGGTACAAATTGAGTATCAGTACAAAAAAAGAAGCCCCTGCTAAGAACACATAAACTAAAAAGAGCTGATTATACATTGCCATTAACTGGTACATCAGATAAGTGACAAAAAAATAGAAACTTACTCCGGTAAAAATGATACGTGCTCTCAACGACCCTTTCAAAGAATAGATAAAGCTAATGATCAAAGCCGGAATTGCAATCAATAGAGTGATCAGGTCCTGGGCTATTCCTTGTATCGCTACTTCAAGGGACATATGTTTATAAATTCCGGAACCGTATATAACTATAGTTTGATCACGAATAGAATCATATTGGTAACTACCCGGCCCACCCGAGCTTAACAATCCGAATAGCGCAGATATGGCACTTGCCACTGCAATAACTGCAACGAGAAAAGTAAGTGCTTTTTTATTTTTCATCTGATCCAAATTTCAGTCATATAAAATACTTTGGTCAGATGAAGTGTTTGTGAAGCACCTTAAACTTTGGTTATTTACCGCTTTGGTGCATGCTCAAAAAATATATCCATTGAACGAAGTGGAGTTGGAGACAGGTAATATTGAAAAGCCTCACCGTAGGTAAATCCTGACAGGTGTCCAAAATACCTTGCCCGTGCTTCTAACTGTTTGAAGTAATTCTCAGAGGAAATGTAAGTTTCAGGCTCATTACCCGGTTCGTCTATATTGAACTGAGATTTGAATGCCAGTATGGCTTTTTTCTTGGTTTCCCAGTGTTCTGAAATGTCATAGACAAAATCGGTTTCAATTGGCCGGTCCTGCATATAGTGAAGAATATGGGATGGTCGCCACGGGTCCTGCGGCGCTCCGTTTTCGTTTGAGGTCGGTATTTTCTTCAATCCGGAATAAAATAGAGCATCTAAAACCAGCGAAGTGCCTTTGCCGTGGTCCGGATGACGATCAAAGGGTGCCCCGGTAATACAAATATGAGGTTGTGTCTTACGAACCTGTTCAATGATCTTGATCTGATTCTCCCGGGTATTGGGTACCAGTGAATCGCCCAGATCCAGGTTCTCCCGATAAGCTATACCCATGATCTCTGATGCTTTTTCAACTTCTTTTGCACGCGTTAATTCGGTGCCACGAGTACCCATTTCACCTTTGGTGAGATCAATGATACCAACCTTTTTACCGGCTGATGTAAGCGAAGTAATAGTGCCACCACAACCGAGTTCTGCATCATCAGGGTGTGAAGCGAATACCAATACATCTAAATCCATGAGCTAATAATTTATAGTTTTAAAGTCTGCAAAAAAGATAACGGTTATTGTTGTGAGGTTCGTAAATAAAAAAATCATAATTAACTGCAACGAATTATTTTATTACCCGTAACCTTTGTCTGAACCATTGAATATTCTATATGAGATTTTTAAATAGTTTTTCAGAAGGTGCCAGGATTGCCTTCATTGCTCTTAAAACAAACAAAATCAGGTCAACACTTACTGCCTTGTGTATCATCATTGGTATCACCATGGTCACTGTGGTAGACTCTGTCACTACGGGAATGGATATCACATTTGAAAAAAGCATGGCTATGATGGGGCAGAATGTAGTGTATGTTGAAAAGTGGCCGTGGGGCATGGGCGGTGAGTACAAATGGTGGGAATACAGGAACCGAAAGGAAATGGATCTTCGGTACGTGGATCAAATAAGTGAGTACAGTGATTATGCTACAAATGTTGCTGCTTCCGCCAGCAGAGGGGTGAGTGTCAGATACAAGGAAAAAAGTGCGGAATCAGTTGGATTGGAAGGTGCAACAGCAAATTATCTGCAAATTCAGGGGTTGAATATTGAGGAAGGACGAATGTACGTGGAACAGGAGGTACGATCCGGCTCAAATGTTGCCGTGATTGGGAATACTTTAAAGGAATCACTTTTTGAATTGGAAACGCCTCTGGGTAAGCAGATCAGGCTTGGAGGTAAACGATTTACGGTGGTTGGCGTGCTCGAAAAACAAGGGAAATTTATGGGTCTTGAGGATACTGACAACCGGATCATTATTCCCATTTCAGCTTATCAAAATATTTATGGCCTAAGAAGTGGACTGCAAATCGGAGTTAAATTTGGGGATCAGGAGGCTCTGGTGGAAGGGGAATACGAGCTTGAAGGCATCATGAGGAGAATTCGCCAACTTGATGCTACAGAAGACAATGACTTTGCACTGAATAAGCCTGAAGCCTTTAAGCAACAACTGGCAGGGATGAAAGCCGGCATCTATGCAGTCGGCTTTATTTTAAGTGGTTTATCCCTCTTGATCGGGGGTATCGGTGTAATGAATATTATGTTTGTATCGGTTCGTGAACGCACAAAAGAGATCGGGATCAGAAAAGCAGTAGGGGCAAAATCCTGGGAAATCTTACTTCAGTTCCTGCTTGAAGCCATTGCCATATGTTTACTGGGTGGAGTGATAGGAGTGGCCTTAGCCGCCGGACTTACTATTCTCATCAATCAGGCGTTTGTAGCCGTAATGAATGTGAGTGTGGTCATACTTGGTTTTAGTATCTGTACAGCTGTTGGAGTGCTGTTCGGATTTATCCCGGCCTATCGTGCTGCAAAATCAGACCCAATTGAATCCTTAAGGTTCGAATAACATGCAGATCAAAGAAACTATACAACAAGCCTACGATTCAATAAGAGCAAATAAGCTTAGGTCAGGACTTACCCTTTTGGCTTTAGTGATTGGTGTGTTTTCAGTGATCGTTTCCACTACAGCAGTGGCAGTATTGGATAATTACTTCAAAAATACCATGAGTATCATGGGGAGTAATGTGATCGTGGTGTCAAAAACTCCCGCCGTTCAGATGGGTTCATTGGATGAGAGCGTAAGGAACCGAAAAGACATCACCTTTGAAACTGCAGAACGACTGGATGAGCAAATGCAACTTGGACGTGGTATGAGTCCTGATGAATACTTTGATATTACAGTCGTTTCATACATGGGTCAGGAAACTGAACCAAATGTAGCCATACGAGGGAGTAATGAGAATTACCTTGAAAATAATTCATATGAGGTCGAGGATGGTAGAAATTTTAATAGTGATGATATTCAGTACGGAAGAAATGTTGTGATCATCGGGAAAGATGTTTCTAATGTTCTATTTGAAACTCAATATCCCGTGGGGAAAGAGGTTCGTTTCAAGGGGAAACCATTTAAGGTGATAGGTACCTTAAATACCAAAGGGCAAATATTTGGGCAATCGTTCGATAACTTCGTCCTGATTCCATACACAACGGCTATGAATATGTACGGTAAAAACCGAAATATCTCTGTTCAGGTAAAGGCACCTGAGATTGATTTGATCGAGCGTACAGTGGATGAAATAACCGGTATTTTGCGGGTGATAAGGAAGGTTGGTCCTGGAGAGGGTAATGATTTTGAAGTATCAACCAACGAAAGTCTTGCCGGTACCTTTGATACCTTTACCTATGCTCTTTATATAGGAGGTTTTGCTATTGGTTTTATCACTTTGTTGGGAGCAGGAATTGGTGTCATGAACATTATGCTGGTTTCAGTGTCTGAACGAACAAGGGAGATCGGGATCAGGAAAGCCGTGGGTGCTACCCGTAAAGCAATAACCAATCAATTTTTGATGGAGGCCGTTTTTATATGCCAGCTTGGTGGAGTTATTGGAATGATATTAGGAATAGGGGTAGGTAATCTTATGGCCATATGGATAGAGACTGAAGCTGTGGTTCCAATTTGGTCGGTTGTAGGAGGGTTTGTTGGAATGCTCATTATCGGATTATTATTTGGTGTTTATCCGGCGTTTAAAGCCGCAAAACTGGATCCGATAGAAAGTTTAAGGTATGAATAACATTTAGCAATTTAATGATTTAAGCATCCGCTTCAATTTGTTATATTAAGAGAAAAATAGGGCACTGTTATGAATGAAGAGATCCTGCAAAATTTAAATGAAAGGTTAGATAACGCTATAGAAAGGGGACGGGTTATTCTGGAAGACGAAGAACTTCAGAAGCGTATAGAGGAGTTTAAATTTAAAACGGAAGACACAATACGTCGTCATCCGGTAAAATCCGTTGTGTTGGGACTTACAGTCGGTTTTGTAGTATCTAAAATTTTCACTTCTGAAGACTGATCTGTTATGGATGACCTGGGAAAACGCATTAAGCACATAACGCACGAGTTAAAAGAATATGTAGAAAAGAGAATGGAGCTTACCATTCTGAATATCACAGGTGAAATCACTTACTGGGTCGGAAGATCGATTCAGAGCCTGGTAGGATACTCAATCCTGACACTGGGTTTGGTGTTTGCACTGATCGCTTTATCCATCTTTTTGGGAGACCTGATTGGCGAGGAATGGGCCGGGTTCGCCATTGTTTCTGCACCTATTTTAATTGCCGGTTTAATATTGGTGATCGCAAAGCCTAAATCGTTAGTGAAAAAATTTCAGGATCAAATGCTTGATGAATTACTAACTTCTCTTGACAAAAGAGATTTGGATGAAAAAGTCTTGCTTTCCGAAAAAAATTCTAAAAAAGAAACTGAGAATAATGTCTGAAGCTAACTTGTCTAATCTGGAAAAGAAGAAGAAAGAATTGGAAAATGAATTAGCTACCATTCAATCTGATCTTGATAAATCAATTGACGATGTGAGAGAGGGAGTTTCTTCCAGTATGGATCCAAAGAACATCATTCGCAAATATCCTCTGCCTGCGGTTGGAGCTTCTTTGGTACTTGGGTTTTTCCTGGGCAAAATCCGAAAGGATTCATCCAAACTATCATCTAACACTCACAGCAGAAACAGTACACCTGATTCCGGTATTTCGCGTGAGATCAAAAAAGTGCTTGCCAAAAAAGGACTAAGTCTGTTATTAGACTTTCTGGATGATAAAATTGCGAATATGAAGCATAAAGACACATCTGATCGAAACTGATCCGGGGTTAAAAGCTGTTCTCTCCTGTAAAAGGATATAAATTTCGAAAAATGGGCAACTATAGTGTAACTATTTTCGTCCATTATCGTGTACCAATCTGTCAACACAAAACGAACATTAATCATGAAAAGATTCATATCATCACTACTTCTTATTGCCCTTCTGTTTTTAACAAACAGCGGCTTTGCGCAGGAATCGCGTACAATTACTCTTCAGGAAGCCATTGATATAGCCTTAGAAAACAATTATCAGCTGAAACAAGCCCAAAATAACCTGGATCTTTCTGAGTATAGGCTTAAAAGTGAATATGCTGATTTCTTGCCCTCGGTGAACAGTAATATCAATGGTTCAAGAAGAACCGGTCAGCAATTTATTTCTGATCGTTTTAGTGAAGGACTTGACCCGTTTGTAGATATTACATCTAAATCTATTTCAGGTAGTATGAGTGCAAGCGTTCCAATATTCAACGGTTTTGAGAATATCAATTCACTGCGAGCCAGCCAACAATCTAAAATCTCAGAAGAAGAGAGCTTCCAAAGAGCAAAAGAGCAGGTGATATTTAATACAGCATCCAGCTATTTACAAGTTTTGCTTGATATGGAACTGCTTGAGATCAGAAAAGAAAATATTGAAAATTCACTTAAGCAATTAGAGCAGGTTCAGGCCCAGGTTGAAGTAGGATCGCGTCCAACTGTAGATCTTTATAATCAGGAGGCACAGGTTGCCAATGAGGAATTATTACTTACACAGCAGGAGAACAGCCTGAAGTTCAGTAAACTGCTACTGATCAGACAATTGCAGATCGATCCTCTAGGAAATTATGAGTTTGAGGTTCCGGAAATTGAATCCGAGATCTCTTCAGTCAATATGCAAACCTATTCACTGAGTGAATTGATCGATCAGGCACTTTTGAACCGTTCTGATCTGAAAAGTGCAATTTCAAATATTAGAGCATTGGAATATCAGCTTGGAATCACAAAAGGAAGCTTATATCCATCTGTTTCTGCTAGTTTTGGTCTTTCAACTTCTTACAGTGATCAATATTCAGTATTTGGAGAGGAAGTAGGATTTAGTGATCAGTTCTTTGATCAGCGTATTAACCGTTCACTTGGGTTTTCAGTAAATATCCCGATTTTTCAGAACTGGAACCGTATGACGAATATTCAGTCTTCTAAGATACAGCTTAAAAATGCTGAGCTGAATCTTGATAACTCCAGACTGCAGGTTATTCAGGAAGTAGCCCAGGCTTACAACGATTACAGCTCCTATGTACAACAGCTTGCGGCCTCCGAAAAATCACTAAAAGCCAGCGAACGGGCATTTGAAACACAACAGGAACGCTATAACGTTGGTTCAAGCACCTTGATCGAACTGAGTCAGGCTCAGGCAAATTATGTAAGTGCACAATCTGACTATACTCAGGCTGTTTACAACCTCATTTTTCAGGAGAAATTACTGGATTATTACCTGGGCAAACTCAGCAGTGAAAACGTAGATTTTTAAAAAACGTATAAGATAGATTAGGTATATAAAATGGCGAATAAGAAATCATCTGCGAAAAAACCTCTTTTTTGGATACTTGGAGTTTTAGGTATCATAATTGTGGTTGGTTTAACTCTTCGATTCACCGGTGTGATTGGACATACCGATGAAGGGAAAGAAGTAGAGACTGCTACCGCAAAATTAAAAACCATCACTCAGCTGGTTTCGGCTTCCGGTAAGGTACAACCGGAAATTGAGGTCATTATCCGCCCGGATGTATCGGGTGAGATCATTGAACTTGCCGTTAGAGAGGGTGATTTTGTTCGTCAGAATGATCTACTGGTTCGAATTAAACCGGACATCTACCAGGCACAGATCGATAACCTGAATGCAGCATTGCTGACTCAGCAGGCAAGACTTGAACAAACACGTGCAACTTTGATCCGTGCAAAAGCGGCTTTTGAAAGGGACAAGCAACTATTTGAAAAAGATCTGATCTCTGAAATGGAATACATTCAAACTAAATCAGAATATGATTCACAGCAGGCAAGCCTTAAAGCAGCTGAGTATCAGATCCAAAGTGCTGAGGCACAACTAAGACAGGCTCGCGAAGAGCTCGAGCAAACGGTGATCAGAGCTCCACAAAACGGTACCATAACCGGTTTGGCAGTGGAAGAGGGTGAACGGGTGTTAGGTAATTCTCAGATGGCCGGAACTGAAATGATGCGCGTATCTTTACTGGATCGTATGGAAGTTCTGGTGGAAGTCAATGAAAACGATATTGTAAACGTAGATTACGCTGACACTGCACGGATCGAAGTAGACGCATACCCTGAACGCATGTTTAAAGGGGTGGTGACTGAGATCGCTAATTCAGCAAGAATCACCGGCAGTGGAACGAATGAGCAGGTGACCAACTATTCTGTAAAGGTCCGCATTACAACTCCACACAACTTAGATAGCAGTCCAGAGCAGATGGTACGGAATGAAGCTTCAGAAGACCCTGAAGAAATGTTTGTTCCAAATTTCAGGCCGGGAATGTCTGCAACTGTTGATATTGAAACACAAACGGCTGTCAATGTGGTTTCTGTACCTATTCAGTCTGTGACAGTTCGCGATTTTGCGTTGGATGATGATACTGAGTCTGATTCCGATACCACAGAAAGTGCCGATGATGAGGCAGAAATGATCATGGCTTCTGATCAGGGCAGTGATCTTATTATAGAGCAGGAAGATATTCGCAAGGTGGTTTTTGTTGTTGAGGACGGTAAGGCCGTGCGTAAAGAAGTTGAGACCGGTATCAGTGATAACACACATATTCAAATTCTTTCCGGCATTGAAGCAGGTGAAGAGATCGTGACAGGAAGTTATCGCATATTGTCTAATCAGCTTCAAAATGGTGACAAGGTCACAGTAAATAATTCTAAAACGGTAAATAACTAATCAGGGTAAGTATTATGTCTAAAAAGCCTGTCATTCAAATATCTGATCTTACAAAAGTGTATCAAATGGGGCAGACCGAAGTCCACGCACTGGCCGGAGTCACCTTTGATATTCTTGAGAACGAATACATTGCTATCATGGGGCCATCCGGCTCCGGTAAATCAACGTTAATGAATATGATAGGGTGCCTGGATACCCCAACATCCGGTGATTACATACTAAGTGGAAGCAACGTAAGCAATATGGACGATGCGGAATTGGCCGAGGTTAGGAATCGCGAGATCGGCTTCGTTTTTCAGACCTTTAACTTACTGCCGAGAACCTCTTGTCTTGCTAATGCAGAACTGCCATTGATCTATTCAGGTATGAAATCTGCTGACCGCAAAGCACGAGCTAAAGATGTGTTGAATAAAGTGGGACTTGGGGATCGTATCGATCACAAACCCAATGAGCTATCGGGTGGTCAGCGGCAGCGTGTGGCTATTGCACGGGCCCTGGTTAACAATCCATCCATCATTCTTGCCGATGAGCCTACCGGTAACCTTGATACGAAGACAGGTGAAGAGATCATGATGCTGTTTGAAGAACTATACAGGCAAGGTAATACAATAATTGTAGTGACCCATGAGCAGGAGATCGCAGATCATGCACGCCGTGTGATTCGTTTACGTGATGGAGTGATAGAATCAGATACCAAAATTGAAAATCCTGTACTTGAAAATTTTGAGGTGGCGATTTGATATGAATCGAACACCAAAAAGTAATTAAATAAAAAAGGCGCAATTAAAGCGCCTTTTTTAATGTCATATGTTTTTGAAGATCATCTGAAACTAAGTCCGATACCGGCATTAGCTGTGAAGTAGTTAGCAAGGGTTGCCTCACCATAAATAGCTAAGAAACCGAGTTTAACTCTGAAGCCACCAAGCAAATGAACACTTGATTCACTATCAACAGAAAACCCGATAGGGTCAGTAATTACCTCATAGCGGTTCAGAGGGAGAGATACCGGGTAGTCACCGTTTACGTTCAGGTCAAAGGTAGATTTTTGATATCCTGCACCTACATATCCTGAAATTAAAGGTAGTGATTTACCCACCAGAGCATTGATCACAAATGAATTGGTGGAAGTGTTTACTTCCTGGTCACTGAAATCTCCAACGTTATTTGGGTCATTTGGGATAGAGCCAAATTCAGGTTGTACATCCAAGTTACCATCAACAGATATTCTGTTGAATCCTGCCATTAAACTAATATCAACAGGCAATACATTTCCGGCTGGAAGCCATTGTGTAATGTCATGTTTGATGGCACCACCAATAACTCCAAAACTTCCAAAATCACTGATGTCAGTTTTAGGAAAGTATCGAACAGTTACATCGGTATTTTTTATCAAACCAACGCTAGCCTGAATAGTTGGAGCCGGAACAAAGGCAAAACCACTTCCTTCAGGCATATTAAAACGAGAGATCTCATTGCCACTGTCATCATTTACGATCATCTCGGGTCCCGGGGAATCATTACCGGCAATGGTGGGTGTGATAGAGCTATTTCCGGGGGCAACTTCCATATTGGTTAAATTGAGAGTGGAAATATCAAACTCTTGATCTGAGGTTGGAACCAATGCAAGTGAAGAACGGATCTGTAAACTGAATCCAAGCTTCTTTTTTGGAGCAGCTTCTTCGTTCCATCCAGCGTTCAATCCCGTACCAAAACCGGTAGGAAAAGGTTTTAAGTATTCTTTGGTTAATATGGTGGCATCATCAGCACCGGCTCGGAGGAAAGCACCGATGTCACCAAGCTGTGCGTAGGCAGACCCTGTAGCCATGAAAGCCATTATTAAAAAGGTTATACCGATTTTTAGAAAACGTCTGTAGTAGTTTAACATAGAATTATCTGATAGTTATTATTAGTTGAGTACAATATCTGCAATAAATGATACAGACAACATTAAGAGTTAAAAATATTCTAAACGTTACGACATTGTTATAGAGATTCAAGCATATTCAGATACGATTCATATCTGCTCGCAGCAATCTCTCCATTTTCAAAGGCCTCTGCCACACCACATTTGGGTTCGTGGTTGTGTGTGCAGTTGCTGAATTTACAATGTTCCCGGGGTTCCAGCATCTCAGGAAAGAAAAGGGAAAGTTCATACGGTTCAATATTTACCAACCCAAATTCACGGATACCGGGTGTATCTGCAATGTAGCCACCAAAAGAGAGAGGGATCAACCGCGCGAAAGTTGTGGTGTGCTTTCCCTTGTTAGAAAAATCAGAGATCTCCCCGGTTTTAAGCGCATAGTTAGGGTCTATAGCATTAATGAGACTCGTTTTGCCAACGCCGGATGGACCGATAAAAGCAGAGGTCTTATCCTTAAGCAATTTTTTAAGAGCTTCGAGCGAATCCTTGTTTTCAATACTGGTCTGCAAAACTGTGTAACCAAGACCGGTATAAAGTTCCTGAAGTTCATCAGCAAAATCTCTTCCACCTTGTTTCGCAAGATCCATTTTGTTCATGATGATCACCGGTTTTACTTCATAAGCTTCACACGTGACCAATAATCTATCGATGAATCCTTCTTTTAGGCGTGGTTTTTTTATGGATTGAACTATACAGGCCTGATCCAGATTGGATACAAGAATCTGCTCACCACGCTTGCCATGAGTAGCCTGCCTTGTGATATAATTTTCGCGTAATTCAATAGTTTCAATATTACCGGTGCCATCATCATTTACGTTAAAATCGACATAATCGCCAACGGCAATTGGGTTGGTCACTTCTTTCATGTCCAGTCGAAAGCGACCGGGTAAACGACTTTCCACGATCTCTTCTCCGGTATCCACAAGATACCAGCTACCGGTTGATTGTATGACGCGTCCTTTTTGCATGCGCCAAAAATACGGAAGAAGAGGGGATTAACAAGAACAAATCGGAAGTAAATAATCAAATGCCTGCTGACTTTGTGGACTCTTGTGGTAAATCAACCTAATTTAGGGCATGATTCATATTGTTTCGCATTTTTTGGTACCTATAATGGTTGGATTTCTGTTCTATAGGAACCGGTGGTTTTTTGCTTCCACATTTATGATCCTCACTATGCTGGTTGATGCAGATCATTTGCTGGCTGATCCCATTTATGATCCAATGAGATGCTCTATCAATTTTCATCCTTTGCATAGTTATGTAGCTATCGGGGTATATGTTCTGCTATTTTTGATACCGGTAATTCTGAAAAAAAGATCACATAAAAAGTCGGTACAAAAGCGCTTGGATGTCATTCAGTTCATTGGCCTCGGCCTTATCATTCATATGGTTTTAGATGCAATGGATTGTATGTGACCAATAGAAAAGTAATTTTAGAGATATATTTTTACATTGGTTTTTTCTTAGCCTTAAAGCAGTATAACAGACCACGTATTTGCCCATATATCAGATTTATTGTGAAAAGGGCTATGCTATATAAAAAAGGCAAACCCACCTGAGTTTGCCCTTTAAATACCCCAACCACCACATGTATTGTTACACAACATGCCTACTGAAATTTAGTTCTGGCATGATCCCAAACCTGTAAGTCTGCTAATGTGTATCGGTCGATACTATAATTTCTATCCCAGGGTGCAGCCACTCTAAAAGCACCGATTGTATTGTCATTTCCCCAGGAATTATCTGAGTTGTTAGCCGCAACCAAAACTCCATCAATATAAATTCTCATGTAATCACTGGTTCCATCTATACCTTCTCTATCCCAGGCTATAGCAAGGTGTATTGGAGTATTTAATGGTGGATCGAAATTATGGATCGTTAATCCTGTTTCGTTACCGTTGAATTTAAGACCAAAGTATAACTGAGATCCACTATTGTGCCATGCAAACATCATAACATTATGCCAGTTTCCCTCAAATCGCCAATGGTGTACATTCACAAATCCAAAGACACCATGGCTGTAGGGTTGAGGTTTGTAATAGAATTGTGCCCACATTTCAACCGTGCCTTTTTCAGGGTCAACGATAGTAGTCGGGAAGTCAACACCGCTATCTGCGTATCCAGAATTCGGTGTGATACCCATACCGGTTTTAACAAAGTGATCAAAATTCACATCACCGACAATTATGCCTGCAGGTCCATATTGGCTATTTATTATGTCATATTCTGATGCAAGTGTGTTGAATAGATTTAACCCTGATTCCTCGATCGTATAGTAAAAATAGGTGGCCCAACTGCCCCGTTCGGTAAATCGATCTCCTGAAGCCCAGGCACCTTCTTTTTTTTCTAAATTTCCATCAAACCATTGTTCTGTGGCGGCATGAACAGCTATAATGACCACATCGTCTGGTTTCAAGTCAATCAAAGCTACAGAGTATTGGTAGTCAGTGGTTCCATTATCATGATCCGCAGAATGTTCAAATTTACCTGGTACCGGATTTTTTGAACGACCGGCTAATGGAAAATCATCAAGAGATGTACCAATGTGTAAATGAGATTCCTTCAGATACCAACTGTCATCAGTTTTTAGATTAATATAAAGACTGTCAAGATCGTTAGTTACATCAACTGTACCAACGTTTTTGGTACGACCTGCTACTAAAATGGCTTCCCCATTGATCTCATCAGATGTTGAATTAGAGATCATCTCAGCATTATCCAGAATAGCAGTATCGTTGCTTCTGATACCTTGTAAGGTATCCTCACACGAGATAAATGATCCAACTAGCAGTAAGATCACACCTGTCATTACGATGTTTATGTGCCTTTTAGTTGTGAGTCTCATTGTGATACCTCCATCAGTTAATTCTCATATGTAGTATGCGTTACGATATCCATTTATGAATGATCTATCTGTACCATTTGCTAACAGAATCTATAGAGTACTCCTGATACTATCTAAAGGGTAAATTCTGAGTGGGGTGTAGGGTAACACACTATGCTGCTGTAGGGTGATCAACGCAAGATAAAGGTGAAAATATTTCAGGATCTTATTGTTTCTGAGGAGTCAATAATTGTACAATAAAAAAGGCAGACCTTTGGAGCCTGCCTTGTTAATTATTTCAGTAAACGGATTGACGCTTATTTCTTATCTGAATCCCGGCTTACCACTTGCACGTCTTAGGGAAATTCTCTGTTATTACCGGAAACAGCGGCCTTATGTTATTTGCGTATTTCAATAGTTTCAATATTACCGAAACCATCATCTTTTAGGGTAAACTCGACGTAATCACCAACGGCAATAGGTTTAGGTTACTTCTTTCTCGTCCAATCGAAAGCGACCAGTTAAACGACTTTTCACGATCTCTTTTCCGGTATCCACAAAATACCAGCTTTCGTTTGATTATATAAAGCGTCCTTTTGCATGCGCTAAAAATAGGGAACAAGAGAACATTAACAAGGAGTAGTTTAAATAAACAGTTCGAAATAAATAACTGCTATATAGTGTAAGACATTAATAGATTTGATTAAATCACTGAATTAAATATTACAAAAACTACGACTAGGTATTTCACCCAAAGAATAGGTCTGGTTTACTCTCTTATCCGAAAACTCTATAAAACAGGTTTACACCGGCAATTCCCAAACTTGGTGTTTTCCGATAATCATACTTAATATTTTATATTCATAAAATCATCTAGGTAGGAAGATTCGATGTATTTTTCCATTGAGTGGTTAGCCCATTTATCCTGAGAACCTCTGGCAATGAAATCAAGAGCTTCCGTAACATTTGTATAATCTCTGAAAATCATTTTACCCAGATACTCTAAATCTTTACGAATGAGGTTATAAAATTGATCAGTTGTACTTGTAACGTGATTGCCGCCGTCAATTTCAGCTGTGATATTTTGAGCAACAGCTTTCGCCATCATTTCGGACAGTGAATGTGTACACGGCATTCCGAGTCCTATTTTACTATCCGCCTTTTGATAAATACAGACTGATCCTCCTGCTGCAAATAAATTTGGATAATTAGGATGATTAAACTGATCACTGACCTGAATGAGGCCATGTTCATTGGCTAATTTCCGAGTTGTTTTGACTGCGTCAACTCCATTAAAAGGAGGTATTATCATAGTAAATGAAGAGGGTATGTGGGTGCCACCCTCTAATATCACATCGGTTGATTTTACTTCATGTATTTCAGCATTTAAATGTACCTGGACATTGAAATTCTCAAGCAGGGTAAGTGCTTTATCAGGATCTTGACCAAGCCCTCCGATTCCAAAATGAGTGAGGTATGGTTCTGCCGTAACAAAATGGATGGGAATCTTATCTAATAAATCATGTTTGTGCAGGTGGTATAGTGAGTTGAATAGAAACTCATAAGCCGCAAATGAATATCCAGCCCACTGAGCGGCACCAATCACAACAGGACCAGGGTTATTCAGGAAATTTTTCCAGGCTTTACGTGTGTGTTCAGAGTGATGAAAATCGCAATATACACACCACGAGTTTTTGCCGGGATTCAATCCTTTTATGCTTGTAAAGTGGGGTGTGGTTCCGGTTGCTATAACCAGATAATCGTACTTAATATCTTGGTCAGGAGTGTAAATCAGTCGATCTTCTAGGTCAAAACCATACACAAGGCTCTTGATGAAAGTAATACCCAGCTTTTCATAAATTGGGCGAGTATCAAAAGAACCGTTTTCAATGTCATGATACCCAAAAGGGTACCATATAAGAAAAGGAGTAAATATGAATTCCGCACTCTTATCTATTACTATAATTTCATGCTTTTGGCCCAGATTTTTTGCTAATTGGACAGCAGTTGTGTAACCGGCAAAACTTGATCCAACAATTACTATTCTCTTTTTCTTTTTCATAACTCTCCCTTTCCTTGTTATGTAGGATTAATTATTAGCTAAATTTATTGAAGATTGTATGAAGTTCATTCATTATTACTGGCTTTCATCAATGCTTCATAAATAAATACTATGATTTGCTAAATATAAATTCTGCCCGGAGGAATCATGGCCAATAAGGTAAACTATAAGGGAACCATAGGTATCTTAACAGGGGGAGGAGACGTACCCGGTTTAAATCCTGCTATACGCGCAATTACAATACGGGCATTGAGAGAAGGATATCGTGTAATTGGCTTTAGAAGAGGTTGGGCCGGCTTGATCGATATAGTTCGGGATAAGAAGCATGATAACAGTCAGAATTTTCAAGAACTAACTGAAGATATTGTAAACAAGGCCGGGCGTACCGGGGGAACATTCCTGCATACATCACGAACCCGTCCGAGTCATGTGAAAAAAAGTGAAGTCCCTGATTTCCTGAAGGAAGATTATACTGATGAAATGAATGATCTGACCCCGGAAGTGATAAAGAATCTGGAATGGATTGGAATAGATTATCTGATACCTATTGGTGGCGATGATACATTAAGTTATGGCGTACATCTCTACAGAAATGGGGTAAAAATAATTGCCATACCTAAAACGATGGATAATGATGTTCCCGGAACCGATTATTGTATAGGCTTCAGTACCTGTGTTACGCGCACTATACAACACGCTAATAACTTGAGGACATCAGCAGGTTCTCACGAACGGTTCTTGGTGATGGAAGTATTTGGAAGATATGCCGGTTTTACTGCCATGCTTCCAACTATGGCGGGGGCCGCCAATCGTTGTGTTATTCCGGAATATGAATTTGAAATCGAACATCTTGCGGAATTAATGAGCCATGATCGGGATTTGAACCCAAGCAACTATTCTATGTTGCTTGTTTCGGAAGGAGCGATGTTCAAGGGTGGAGAAATGATTTTCCAAGATGCTACTACCGATGCCTACGGTCACAAGAAATTGGGAGGTATTGGTGACTTGATTTCCGAGGAGCTAAAGCGATTGTCACCAAAATTCAACAACGGGAAAACAGTTAATATTATAAATCAAAAGTTGGGTTATCTGGTTCGGGGAGGAGATCCGGATGCAATCGATTCAATAGTACCCATGGCATATGGGAACCTCGCCCTTGACTTGATTCTTGATAACATTCACGGACGGCTGGTTGTGCTTAAAAATGGCCGTTATGATAATGTACCTGTGGATATTGTGACCAGCAGGAAAAAATTGGTGAAAGTGGACCGGCATTATAATACTGAGCGACTACGGCCTCATTACAAAAGCTTTGAAATGCAGCCGCTGTTTATTATGACAAGTGAAAATTGAACAAAAGGGATTAATATTTCAAAACAAGAAATACTGAAATAAAAATCCCTTTCTTAGTTCATTCTTGATCTCGTGACGCCACTTCCACGTCATCGGGAAGTTTACCGTTATTTCCGGAAACAGCAGCCTTATGTGATTCGCTTACTTTAAAGAATTCCTTAGGTTCGATCTCAGGTTTATCTTCAAGGACTACATCCAACAGTGGATCCATGCGCTCAAGATACTGCACTTCAAGATCGCCGAGTACATCTTCTTCTATCTCAGCTACATCTTTCTCATTTTTTTTAGGTAACAGCACTTTCTTGATTCCGGCTCGCTTAGCAGCCAGAACTTTTTCCTTGATACCGCCCACAGGCAGCACAAGTCCACGCAAGGTGATTTCACCCGTCATTGCAATAGTGCCTCTTACTTTTCTTTGTGTGAAGATAGAGGCAATAGCCGACATAAGTGAAACACCGGCTGAAGGACCATCTTTAGGTACCGCTCCGGCAGGTACGTGTACGTGAAGGTCCCAATATTTGAAGGCTTCGTCGGGAATACCGATCTCGTCAGAATGAGCTTTAAGATAAGAAACAGCCAGCATGGCCGATTCTTTCATGACGTCACCCAATTGACCGGTTATATTTAATTTTCCGGATCCTTTCGATACGCTAGCCTCTATGAACAGAATGTCGCCGCCGTAAGGGGTCCAGGCCATGCCGGTTGCGACACCGGGAACAGTGGTTCGTTCTGCAGCATCACTGAAGAATTTACGTTTGCCAAGGAATTCCTCAATATCATCTACGCCCACATCAAATTTCTCAATTTCATTGGAAGCGATCTTGGCAGCCACACCACGGCAAACACCCGCGATCTGTCGTTCCAGATTACGGACACCCGATTCACGCGTATATTGATCGATCAACCGTTCAATCGATTCATCGGTAAATGATGATCTGATTCTTCCTTCAATCCATTTTCTTCGATCTGTTTTGGAATGAGGTATTTCTTGGCGATCTGTGTTTTCTCTTCAAGTGTATAACCACTGATGTTGATGATCTCCATACGGTCTTTGAGTGGAGCCGGAATGGTATCCAGTGAGTTTGCTGTGGCAATGAACATGACTTTAGATAGGTCATATTCAAGCTCCAGATAATTATCCGTAAAGGTGTCGTTTTGCTCAGGGTCAAGTACCTCAAGCAGGGCAGAAGTGGGGTCGCCACGATAGTCGGCACCAACTTTATCAATTTCATCCAGCATGATAACCGGATTACCTTTTCCGGCTTTTTTCATAGACCGGATGATTCGTCCCGGCAAGGCACCGATATATGTTCTTCGGTGACCACGAACTTCGGCTTCATCCCGTATACCACCCAGGCTGAATCTCTCAAACTCACGGTTCAGTGCTCTTGCAATAGACTTACCAAGCGAGGTCTTACCAACACCGGGAGGGCCGTAGAAACAAAGGATAGGGGCTTTCATATCCTTCTTGAGCTTTAGCACAGCCAGATATTCTACAATACGTTTCTTGACTTTTTCAAGACCATAATGATCTTCATCAAGCACCTTTCTGGCAAATTCCAGATCCAGTTTATCCTTTGAAAATTCATTCCAAGGCAGGTCCAGGATCCATTCTACATAAGCGTAGATAATGCCATAATTAGGCGAAGCACTTGGAGTCATTTCCAGGCGCTGCAATTCTTTTTCCGCCGTTTCGCGGGCTTCTTTGGGAATGTCTTTTCTTGGCCAAGCGTTTCGCGAAGTTTTTCAATATCCTGCTGTTCGGCATCGTCACCAAATTCTTCCTGAATGGCTTTCATTTGCTGACGCAGATAAAACTCACGCTGCTGATCGTCAATATCCGATTTAACCTTGGTGCGTATCTTTTCACTCATATCCAATACCTGAACTTCTTTTTCCAGGAATTCCATGACCTTATCCAGGTTATCGGAAAACTTTCGGATCTCAAGAAGAGTCTGTTTTTCATTCACCGTTACATTCAGATTGGATGAAATGAAATTCAATAAAAAGGTAGGGCTGTTGATATTATCAACGGCAATAGAGGCTTCCGAAGGAATATTCGGAGACATGTTGATGATCTTAGCTGCGGTCTCTTTGATGTTCCGAACAGAGGCATCAAGTTCAACCCCTTCAATATCCATTTCTTTGGCATATGGCTCAACACTAGCCTTGAAGTAGGGCTTACTTTGAGTGAAGTCCTTTATCTTAAAATTGGATTTACCCTGAATGACTATACTTTTACTGCCATCGGGCATTTTGATGAGCTTGAGGATCTGAGCCACCGTTCCAATATTATGCAGGTCTTTATACTCGGGCTCCTCAATATCTTCATTCTTTTGCGTGACCACACCGATGATCTTGTCACCTTCATAGGCTTCTTTCACCAGTGCCAAAGAACGGTCTCGGCCGACAGTAATAGGTACAACAACTCCCGGGAACAACACAGTGTTCTTAAGAGGTAAAATTGGGAGGGATTCAGGGATCTCAGCTTGTGTAAGCTCCCGCTCTTCCTCTTCGGACATTAACGGTATAGCCTGTTCAAAATCCTCAAATTTGTCATCAGAGTCACTCAAATTTTGAAATAGCTCAAAACGTTGTTTCATAGGATGTATATTCTAAAAAAAGTTTTTCTGTTTTATATATCTAATGGCAAATACAAAGCCATTATTTCAGTTGGAAACAAACCGTCATACATACCCGCTGCCTGTCAGGAAAGTAGGGCAAAGTGTCAGTCTTTAAAAATGTATTCGAAGTGCAGAAATTACAGCTCCTGTTAAAGATGGACGCTCTGACAGTGAATTTGGTTTGAACATTGCAGCTACTGATATATCAAATCGATCGGTTTCAATGGCTGTACCGGTACTTATAAAGTCGGGCCTCTGAGCTTCAAATCTGATTCCTCCTCTAAGTGGTAAGAACGAAATGGGCCGTATTTCGACTCCAAATGAAGATATCAGTTTGGTTGAGTTGAATGCATTGTTTGTTAGGCCAAAGCTTACATCGCCCATGAGTTTAAGCCGGTTTATCTCGAGTAAGGCTCCACCATGCAAAGCCATTGGTAGCAGAGTTGAAAATGTGTTGTCATCGGGCCGGGTGTTTCGTTAAAGGGATTGATTTTCGCCAAAATGCTCAACGAAATGTAATATACTGACCTTTTGATCCACTGAAAAGATTCCGTTACTAGTGGTGCATCGGGTACACATGCTATCCAGTGGTATCAACAGGTGAGGTAAACCGAAATATCATTATCGTTGATAGGAAATCAAGCCAATATCGGTCATTGAAAATGAAAGCCGAAGTGAGCGCTGTGTTGGTTGCCTGTCGCTGACGTGATAGCAGAAAGGTCACTGCCAAGGGTTAAAAGATAAGTGACACCAATATCCATTCCGGCTCCGATTCCATTGAAATCAAACGGATCTTTTGAAAACACCTGATTTGACTGAGTAATAGTGTTGCCATCCAGGTAACGTGTGGTTGCAGAAGCATGCTCCCCTGTGGCACTGTAACTGAAGCTCTGAACTCTCTCTGCAGTAGCCGAACCATCAGGTGAGGTGTACACATTTTTCCATTCAGCATTTTCGTATTCCGTGCCTATGATTATTTTTGGTGCTATCCCAATAATGAAGTTATCGAGACGGGACGTCAATCCAGTAAGAAATTCAAAAGACTCTGAGTAACCAAAAGAAATCTCATACATGCTTTGTTTTCGGTATATCAGTGATCGGTCCAATAGGTTTTCGTTGGAGGAGTTGATCTTGTAATTAAGATCATACCAACCTAAACCAACCCTGTATGAACTTGATGTACGACTTCGTAAGGCTATGGCATAGGATCGGTCATTTTGATGCCACTTCACTCCCGCAAGGGTGATATCAGATCTGATCCTGTTATCCGAAAGGGTATTGCGCCCAGGATAATTATCATTAATGATCTGTTCTCGTAACGAATTATCGATGGTAAGATCACCGGGCTTATAGATCTCAAAATGATCTTTGATATTGTTGATCTGAGTGTTGATAGATGTGTAGTTCAGAAGGCGATCTGAATAGATACCCGATATACCAATTCCAACCGTTAAACCGCGTTCAGAATCAAGGATAAGCAGATTGGCGGGGTTGTAAAAATTGGCGTTAAAATCTGTGATATAAGTACTTCCGCCACCACCCAAAGCCATATTCCGGGGTGTTAACACAGGCTGGGCCATTCCAGACGAACATCCTGCACATGCAAATAAGCAGCGCCGTTAATAACCTGCTTCATTTAACCTTCCTAAGCTGTATAATAACTAATCAATTACTTGTAGAGGTGCTGCCCTTAGCATGAGCTTCTTTTGTCCTCTGTTCTTAAAAAATACAACAACTTTAGCATCTGTGCCTGATCCCGTTCGTGAAATGATCTTGCCCTGTCCAAATTTGTTGTGTTTAACCTGTACACCAACCTGAAAAGGGTCTTCACCCTCCTGATAATCATAATGAATGGTAGCAGAAGGGGAGTTGTATGTTTTTTTGGTTCGATCCTGTTTCCAGTCGTAATCTGCATCATAATTAGAGGAATCGGATTCACTTTCGTTGCTGAAACGGTCTTTTTTCTGAGTGATGGTAGAACCGGTCTCAGTCTGTACCACGCCCGCATCCACTTCATCCAGGAATCTGGAACGAGCCTGACGGGTCTCTTCTCCGAATTTGAATCGGCTTCTGCAATGACTGAAATACAAACGTTGCTCAGCCCGCGTAATTGCCACGTAAAACAAGCGACGCTCCTCTTCTATATCCACATCAAAATTCTGCCGGGCTCCCATGGGGAAGAGGTTCTCTTCGAGTCCCACAATAAAGACGACCGGAAATTCCAGTCCTTTGGAGGCATGAACCGTCATTAAGGTGATAGCCGGCTTATTTTCGTCAAATTTATCCTGATCGGTGATGAGGCTGATCTCCTGTAAAAATGCACTAAGAGAAGCTTTCGATTTTCCTTTTTCAAAGTAGGAAATGGCATTTTGAAGCTCGATGATATTATCGCGGCGCATCATTGATTCATGAGAATTTTCTTCCACCAGAGCTCTCATGTAACCTGATTGCTCAAGCATCGTTTTGGTTACGTTTACCAAAGTCTCTCCATTTTCCAGGTCGTTCCTAAGTCGGTCAATCATGTCTACGAATTCCCGGACGCGGGCTTTAGCAGGTTTATATACATCAAGATCTTCCACCTGTTGTATGATACTCCACATAGAGCGACCTTCTTTGCGAGCTTGTTTCAGAATATCCTGAATGGATTTATTACCAATGCCACGACTTGGCTCATTGATGATCCGCAATAAATTGGTTTCATCATGAGGGTTAACTAAAAGTGTTAGATAAGCTAAGACATCTTTGATCTCTTTCCGTTGATAGAAGGAGAGACCGCCTACCAATTGATAGGTCAGATCTTTTCGGCGAAGGGCCTCCTCAAAAACCCGAGACTGATAGTTGGTGCGGTAGAGGATAGCAAATTGATTATTTTCATAGCCTTCCCGCATCTTAAGGTTTTGAATATGACTGGCTACGCGATTGGCTTCATCCCGCTCATCAAAGTTTTCCAGAACTGTGATGCGCTCGCCATAATCCTGTTCGGTCCAAAGGGTCTTATCAAGCTGTTTGGTGTTTTGCTTGATGATGGAATCGGCGCACTGTAGAATGGCTTTTGTGGATCGATAATTTTGTTCTAAAGGAACCTGAGTGGCATCCTCATAATCTTGTTTGAAATTCAGGATATTTGAAATATCAGCTCCACGAAAAGAGTAGATACTTTGGGCATCATCACCTACCACACAAATATTTTCGTATTTGGCGGCCAGCATTTTGGTCACTTTATACTGGGCATGATTGGTATCCTGATACTCATCGATCATAATATATTTGAAACGATCCTGGTATTTTTCCAGAATGTCCGGATGCTGCTGAAACAGCTCGATTGGTTTCACCAGCAGATCATCAAAATCCATGGCATTACTTTGCTTCAATCGCTTATTATAGATTGAGTAAACCCGTGCAGTAATATCATCCAAAGTACTGCTGATGAATTTTTCCTGGAAAGTATCGGCTGTGATCAGCTGATTTTTAGAATCACTGATCTTGTTATGGATGGTCTTGGGTTTGATCTCTTTAGGATCAAAATTCAGTTCCTGAAGGATTTGCTTAACTACCGTTTGCGAATCGTTGGAATCATAGATGGTAAAGTCAGATCCGAAACCGATTTTTTCTGCTTCAAATCTCAGTATCTTTGAAAAAATAGAGTGAAAGGTTCCCATCCATAATTTCTTACCTTTATCGCCGATCAAGCTCTGAATTCGGTCTTTCATCTCGCGCGCTGCTTTGTTGGTAAAAGTAAGCGCAAGGATTTGCTCTGGGGCAGCTTTATACTGCTGAAGCAAATAGGCGATACGATAGGTAAGAACCCTGGTTTTACCTGAACCGGCTCCCGCTACAATAAGCAATGGGCCATCGGTGTGAGTAACAGCCTGCTTCTGTTGCTGGTTCAATGAAGCCAGAAAATCAGGCCGCCCCTTTGGTTCTTCAGATGGTAGTGAAAATGTTTTCATATATAGGAATTTCCTGTTTGCTTTGAGGCATCAGGGAATTAAAAAATGTTAGTTTGCTACTTGACTCACATCCCTCTCGTTGTGTGCCGGAGCACTCAAGCTGTCTTCCTTCAAAGGGATAATTAAACAATAGTATATTTCAAATACTTGAAGAATCAAGATGGTAAAATTACCTCTGTAAGTGCTAAAGAGAATTCCCTATTTGAAAAGGGAAAGAAAATGAGCTTGCACATTTATATGGAGATATCAGTCAGATGATCAATCTTGAAAATCCTTCAGCTGCTCCTGCAATTTTGCTATGCTTTCTTCAGTGTCGGTCTTTTTCTTTTTCTCTTTTTCAACAACCGCATCAGGTGCATTATTAACAAATCCGTCGTTGTTTAATTTACCTTTGATGCCCTTTAGGAAACCTTCAAGCCGGTCGATCTCTTTCTGAATGCGTTCGCGTTCTTTTTCAAAATCAACAAGTCCCTCAAGCGGCACATAGATCTCGTTGCCATCCACCATGGATGAGGAATAGACCTTAGGTTTTTCAACATCGGTTCCTATTTCCAGACTTGAGATACTTTCAAGCTTTTCAAGAACAACACGGTTTGCTAAAATTGATTCAGCTGTAGACTGATCTTTGGTATTGAATGAATACTTCCAGCTCTTCTTTTGGTGATACATTGACTTCAGAACGAATATTTCTTAGCGAGGATACCATATTCTGAAGAACAGCAAAGGTTTTTATATCCTTTTCATTCAACTTGGATTCATCCACTTCCGGCCATTCGGTAATCAGCAGGGCTTCATCAGTAGATCGGTCCTGTATATGCTGCCAGATCTCTTCACTGATGAACGGCATGAAAGGATGGAGGAGCTTCATCAGCTGCTCAAAAAATCCAAGTGCGGTGTTTAGCTTTTCTTTAGGGATATTCTGGCCGTATTCTTCCGGTTTAGCCAACTCAATGTACCAGTCACAGAAATCATCCCAAATAAGAGAATATACTTTCTTAAGGGCATCATTCAGCTTGTAATTTTCGAAATCATTGTTGACTCCCGCAATAGTCTCCTGAATACGGGCCGACATCCAACGGTCAGATATGTCATCTTGGTTGATCTCGAGAGTTGGTTCATAATCCACATCATCTTCCATATTCATGGTCAGAAAGCGGAAGGCATTCCAGATCTTGTTACAGAAATTTCGTCCCTGTTCGCATAGTTTTTCATCGAAGGGAAGGTCGTTTCCTGCTGGAGTGGCAAACAGCATTCCCATGCGGATACCATCGGCTCCGTACTTTTTAATGAGTTCTAGTGGATCAGGGGAATTCCCAAGGCTCTTACTCATCTTGCGGCCTTTCTTATCCCGCACAATACCGGTGTAGTACACATTATCGAACGGTTTGTCGTCCATATACTCATATCCGGCAATGATCATGCGAGCCACCCAGAAGAACATGATCTCCGGTGCAGTTACCAGATCTTTGGTAGGGTAGTAGTAGTCTAATTCTTTGTTGGCTTTTCCGGTTTTGATATACTGGGGATCAAATACCGAGATCGGCCATAACCATGAAGAGAACCAAGTGTCTAGTACGTCTTCATCCTGCTTTAAATTCGTAAATTTTGAATTATTAATTTTGAATTTTTCGCGTGCTTCATCCTCGGTTTTTGCTACTACAAATTCATCATCCTCATTATACCAAGCCGGAATTCTATGTCCCCACCAAAGTTGCCGGGAAATACACCAGTCCCTTACGTTTTCCATCCAATGGCGGTAAGTATTTTTGAATTTCGCAGGATGAAACTCAACCGTGTCGTCCATCACGTTCTCTAGGGCAGGCTGAGCCAGTTCTTTCATGGATACCCACCATTGCAGCGAAAGCCTTGGTTCGATCACGGCATCAGTTCGTTCTGAATATCCGACCTTGTTTTTGTAATCTTCGGTCTTTAGTAGCAGGTCTGCTTCTTCCAGATCTTTGGCAATTTGTTTACGAGCTTTAAATCGATCCATACCGATGTACAATTCGCCTTCCTCACTTACCGTACCATCTTCATTCAGCATGTTGATGGTGGGTAAATTATGCTTCTGACCAATGTTATAGTCATTTTCATCGTGAGCCGGAGTGATCTTCAAACATCCGGTTCCAAATTCCATATCCACATAATCATCTTCAATGATGGGGACTTCACGATTCACCAGCGGCACGATCACTTTTTTACCTTTTAGGTGAGTATATCGCTCATCGTCTGGGTTGATACATACGGCCGTATCACCCAGCAGCGTTTCCGGTCGGGTTGTGGCGATGGTTACAAAATCATCTTCGCCCACAATTTTATACTTGATGTGATACAGTTTGGAATTCACTTCCTTGTGAATCACCTCTTCATCACTCAATGCGGTTTTTGCAACGGGATCCCAGTTGATCATCCTTGCACCACGATAGATCTTTCCTTTCTCAAACAGATCAATGAATACGTCGATCACACTTTCGGAGTACTCGGGATTCATGGTGAAATTGGTGCGATCCCAGTCACAACTGGCGCCTAATTTCTTGAGTTGCTCCAGGATAATTCCACCGTGCTCGTGTGTCCAATCCCAGGCATGCTCCATGAATTCATCACGACCAAGATCACTTTTCTTTATTCCTTTTTCCCGAAGCCTTCTAACTACTTTGGCTTCTGTTGCAATGGAAGCATGATCGGTTCCTGGCACCCAACAGGCGTTGTAGCCCTGCATACGCGCTCTTCTCACCAAAACATCCTGAATGGTGTTATTAAGCATGTGTCCCATATGCAGCACACCGGTTACGTTGGGAGGAGGGATGACAACCGTAAAAGATTCTCGATCATCCGGAGTGGAGTGGAAATAATTATTCGCCATCCAGTGTTGATACCATTTATCCTCAATTTCAGAGGCGTCGTATTGTGCGGGAATGTCTTTACTCAAAGCAAGATTGTTTTTAACCACTGAGAGCACATAGGTGCACAGAGTGGTGAAATTATTAATTTATTATTCTTTTAACGCCATTTTTCATCAACGATACGTTGAAGTTCAGAAGCAATCCAAGGGGGGAATTTCCGAGTTTTAAATAGCTCAGTACTTGGGCAAAATGAATTTTGTTAAGACTTTCAACTGATTTTAGTTCAAGAACTAGTCTGTTTTCAACTAAAAGATCTATCCGGTAACCACAATCAAGTTCAACATCTTCAAATTTTATAGGGATCGGTTTTTCTTTTTCTACCGATAACCCTTCCTTTTTCAAAACATAAAGTAAACACTCTTGATATGCAGACTCCAACAAACCCGGCCCAAGTTCTTTGTGAACCCGAATGGCTGAACCAATCACTTTGTTGGTAATCTCATCCAAAAGTATCATTAGAATCTACTTTATCAATATCGATGGCCATAGAGGTAAACAGAGTTTGATGAAATTTGAACTTTCTGTGATCCTCCGTGCCCTCTGTGGTTTATCTATTTTACTCGCTTCAGCAGCACACCAAAGTGTCCGTCACATCCATGTTTGTGAGGTAAAGTCTGGTATGAAAGTGTGTCTTCCGCCAATACTTCCTCTGGGAGATAGTCATCAAGTGGCTCCAGTTCAAAGTTGTCGTACTTCTCAAGGAACTTGTTGATCTGCTCCATGTTTTCTTCAGGTTCCAAAGAACAGGTGCTGTACACTAGTCGACCACCGCGTTTCACCATGTTGGCTGCTTCTTCAAGTAGTTCTTCCTGAAGGGCTACAGCGTTTTTCAGGCCTTCTTCATCCCGTCTCCAGCGGAGGTCCGCACGTTTACTTAAAACACCTGTTCCGGTACACGGGGCATCCAACAAAACAGCATCGGCTAATCCAAGGCTAACTTCACGAACATCACCGCCTCTGATCTTAATATTCTCTGCTCCATAATTGAGGGCACTTTCAGCCAGCATTTGAAGCCGTTCTTTTGATATGTCAACTGAGGTGATATCACCCTCAGCTTGCATCAGGTCAGCCATCATAATGGACTTGGTTCCGGGAGCAGCACAAAGATCAAAAACTTTCTCACCCGGTTGCGGATCCAATATAGTAGGGGCAAAGCCGGCTGCAATATCCTGTACCAGGCAAACACCTTTTTTGAGCAATCCTTTTTCAATGAAAGGTTGAACCGAATCTACTTTATAATAATAGGGCAGCCAGTCACTCGGTTCAAAAGTTACATCCATTTTTTCCATGCGGAGCTCGAAATTCTCGGGCTTGGTTCTCAGGCTGTTTACACGCACATAATAATGTGGACGGGAATTATTGGCTTGCATGAGCTGAAATGCCTCGCGCTCACCAAATCGTTTTCTCCATCGTGCAACCATCCACTCAGGGTGAGAAAAGGTTGTGGCTACTAATTTATTTCTGTCTTTAAAAGCCGGCTTAGGTAGTTTTTCCCGGTCTCTTTGCAGATTACGCATAATAGCATTTACGAGATCACCGGTTTTGGAACCGAGTTTCATCTTCGCGATTTCAACGGCTTCGTTGATGGCTGCATAATCAGGCGTGCTGTCCATGAACAGCATATCGTAAATAGACAGTCTTAGAATGTTTTTAAGTCCCGGTTTCATTTCTTTGACCGAAACGCTTGAAAATTCATCAATCAAAAAATCCAGATAGCTTCTTTTTCTTAAGATATTCTGAACATATTCACGCACCTGTGCACGTTCACGGGTCTCAAGTTCATCCGCTTTAGAATAATTCAGTCGACCGTTTTCGTCGAAATCAATGAGAATGTCTACACTTACTGAGCGTTCTGATAATTCAGTTTCCAAAGGAGTCAGATTTTTAAATTTGTGGTTGCCTGCTATAAAAAAAGGTGATTGAATTCACCTTCTGCACCTAGTTCGATTCTTTCAGTGAAACCAATAATCTTATGTGGCTTCAATAGCTTCGAAAGATAAAATTTTAACGCGGGACTTGCTAATATAAGTATGGGTTTTGAAGTTTTTATCAGTAGTGTCCGGTAAAAGATATGATTCTGCTAGAGAATTTTTAGATAAATGTGTAATTAACAACTATTCGTTAATTACTGATTTTAAAAATTGAAGAATTAAAAAACCAGATGCTTAAGTACTTGCTCGAATTGTTATGGGTTACCGGTCGCAACGGTACATGGTCTACAGGTGAGGAAATAATCCAACCTGACGGCAAGGGGCCAAACATTTACCGATTAGAGAACCCGTTGATTTGGCTCTTAAAGAAGTTGTTCGTGCTAGTCAGTTCAATGAAGCCTGAACCTGACAGAATGGGAGCTATTCATGTGTAATCCCTCAGAATAAGGTTGGCCGAGATGCTTACTGAACTTCTCAAAAACTATAGTGAATGTCAATTTTGGAGAATTCATTGCATCTCACCTAATTAATAATGGTATATTATTAAGCCTTAATTAAAGTATAAACGCTTGTCAAAAGATTAACATTTAAGCGCTTATGGATCTGCATTTTATTAAAAAAGATCAAGATGGATACTTCAAAAAATGATATTTGGAACAGTGATTTCAATTTTCACAATCTCAATGTAGAGGAGACTAATCGACAGTTAAAGCCCATTTTAAAATTGGCAACTGAGATTTGTGGTGTTCCATTTTCAGCAGTTATTCTCAAAGATAAGAATGAACAGAAAACGCTGGCTAAGTATGGGGAATGGGGTAATGAGGAGATTTCAAAAATTCAAAGCATATGCGGAAAGTTAGGATCGGAACATGAAGTCCAGGTCATAAATAACATCCGGGAACATCCGGATTTGAAACGAATTTTCCGTATAACGATTTAGATTCAGTCATCTTTTATGCCGGTGCTCCACTGATAAGTGAATCGGGCAACAGGCTGGGCACGTTGTGCATGTTCGATTCCGAACAACGAGATTTAACCGAATCAGAAAAAGAATGTTTAAAGATCCTGGCTGATGAAATAATTCTTAAGCTGCTCTATTTTAATCAAGAAGAGGCAGAAAGTGTTTCAAAACTCAAGAACAAATTTCAAAAAGTATTGGATGTAGCTACGGATTTGGTATACGAACTGGAGTGGGAATCAGGAAACCTGGCCTGGGGCGATGAGCTGACGGATATTCTTGGTTATCCGAATGAAGAGCGGTTTGTGGACTACGACTGGTGGCTTGACAAGATCCACCCGGATGACCTTGAAAGAGTATTACATGATGTATCAATGACGGTGGAGGGTGAGAATAGAAAAGTTTAAGCTGGTGTACCGGATAAGGACGTTCGACGGATCTTATAAGTATGTAATAAACCATAAATACATAGACCGCAAAGAAGATGGCACTCCGGATAAAATTATCGGGGCGATTGTGGATATGAGTGATTTAAAAGAGGCGGAAGACCTGGCTTATGGGCATCAGAAACTGCTGGAAGAGCTCGCGGATCACACATCCACAGCGATTTGGATAAGAGATCGTGAAGGAAAACATTTGTTCACGAATCAGAATTACATAGATCTTTTTGATTTGGATAAACAGAAGGTTGCCGGGAAAACAAATTATGATCTGTTTGATAAAGATACAGCCCGAAAATTTAATAAAAATGATCAGAAAGTACTGAATTCAGGTAAGTCTTATGTGTTTGAAGAAAGCATTGAGACAAAAATGGGGGAAAGGTTTTACAAGACCAACATGTTTCCGATCAGTGGTGGCAAAGTAGCAGGGATTTCAATAGATATAACGGATGATATAGAGAAGCAGAAGAAGCTGAAAAACTTGGTGCAAGAAAAAGAAACGCTGTTGATGGAGATTCACCACAGGGTGAAAAACAACTTGGCAATTGTATCGGGGATGCTGCAGCTGCAGTCGTTTAAGGAGAGAGATCAACGGATTCAGAATAAACTGCTCACCAGTGTGAGCCGGATTAAGACGATAGCAAACATTCATGAACTTCTCTACCAGTCGTCAAGTTTTACCAATGTGAAGCTGAAAGAAAACATCAGGAAGCTCATTGCCGGCATAACCTCGTACTATGAGACATCTGCCGATTTAGATGTAAATTTTAATCTCGAATCAATTGTCCTCAATATAAATCAGGCCATCCCATTCTCTTTAATCATAAACGAAGTTGTAACGAATATACTAAAACACGCATTTGATGAGGGGGAATCCGGAACACTTTCCTTGTCTTTATTCGAAGAAGCAGGCAACATAACGTTAATTATTGAGGATGACGGAAAAGGATTGCCTGATGACTTTGATCCTAATGGAACAGAAGAAACTCTTGGTCTGGAACTAATTAAGACATTGGCCAGCCAGTTGAATGCAGATTATACCTATAAATCTCTTGAGCAGGGAACTCAGTTTACCATTACATTTAAGAGAGAAGAGAAAAAGGGTGCGGGGAATGCATTTTTATAGAGAGTCTAAGCTGAACACTGTCTAAATCAATCCTGGAGGTAGCTCACCACCAAACCACCCGATCAGCTAACGCTTTTTGGTTAACAGAGAGGTTCTATTTGCCATAGGGTAGCAAAACAAACTATAATAGCTGTTAGCATAGACCGAAGGGCCTTGTTAAATTTTAACCGGTCAACTATGGTTTTTTATAAGTATCTGAAGTTTGTGTCACCTCACGGTCTGACCGTTTGCTTGTATTAACCACCCAGGCCTAATCCATCGATGAGTCCGCACATCGGTGAGATCGAGTTCGTGGTAGTATTTCCATCACCCGGCTCTTCTGAAATCAGAGTTCCCAATTCAAATTCAAGTGAGACGAATTATGCAGTATTGCAGCATATGATCCATCATTTCGTTTCCCCTAAACCCGGGTAACAAAGAATTACCGAAGAGAAAGGGGGTGATGAATGGGTTTGAATCGACCTCTTATATTTAATCCGGCTGCCGATTATCGGCCATCTGATATATTGTTTAGATCAACCACCCAAGACTTGATCTATTCATCCGTGAGCATTCCTTAAGATAGTGCAGAGGTACGATATCATTTATTTATACATAATTTTCGTTGCCTCTCTATATGTATCTCCCTATCTTTACCAGCCTTTGGAGTTGTGCATAGATTTGCAGCCAAATCAATAAAGCTAAACAAACAAAATCGCGATTTACCACATGAATAAAGGAACGATAGCCCAGGTAATTGGACCTGTAGTTGATGTTGATTTTTTAGAAAGTAAAACACCACCTGTTCTCAACGCGCTTGAGATCGAAATGACAGACGGATCCACATTAACCTTAGAAGTTGCGCAACACCTTGGTGAAAATCGTGTGCGTACTATTGCGATGGATTCTACCGATGGCCTGGTAAGAGGCATGGAAGTGATCAACACCGGCAAGGCGATCTCAATGCCGATTGGTGAAGATATTCGTGGTCGCTTGTTCAATGTAGTAGGTGAATCAATTGATGGTATTGATGCTCCGGAAGGAAAGGATTCTTATCCAATTCACCGTGATGCACCTGCCTTTGATGAGCTTGCTACTTCATCTGAAATGCTTGAAACTGGCATTAAAGTTGTTGACCTGCTTTGCCCGTATGCTAAAGGTGGTAAGATCGGATTGTTTGGTGGTGCCGGTGTAGGTAAAACCGTATTGATACAGGAGCTTATTAATAACATTGCGAAGCAGCACGGTGGTTTATCCGTATTTGCCGGTGTTGGTGAGCGAACACGTGAAGGAAATGACCTTCTGCGCGAATTCATTGAGTCCGGAATTATTAACTACGGTGATGAATTCAAAAAATCTATGGAAGAAGGAGAATGGGACCTCTCCAAAGTAGATAAAGCGAAATTAAAAGAATCTCAGGCTACACTGGTATTCGGTCAGATGAATGAGCCTCCGGGAGCACGTGCTCGCGTAGCCCTTTCAGGTTTGACCGTAGCTGAGTACTTCCGTGACGAAGTATCCCGTGATATCCTGCTCTTTATTGATAATATTTTCCGATTTACACAGGCCGGTTCTGAGGTGTCTGCACTTCTGGGTCGTATGCCTTCTGCTGTAGGTTATCAGCCAACATTGGCTTCTGAAATGGGTGACCTTCAGGAACGTATTACTTCTACTAAAGATGGATCTATTACATCGGTTCAGGCCGTATATGTACCGGCTGATGACTTGACTGATCCGGCTCCGGCAACAACCTTTACTCACTTGGATGCCACTACCGTTCTTTCCCGTGCATTGACACAGATCGGTATTTATCCAGCGGTTGATCCTTTGGATTCAACATCAACCATATTGGATCCTAAAGTAGTAGGACAGGAACATTACGATACTGCAAACAAAGTAACACGTCTACTGCAAAACTATAAAGATCTTCAGGATATCATTGCCATTCTTGGTATGGATGAGCTTTCTGATGAAGATAAACTGGTGGTTAGCCGCGCACGTCGCGTTCAACGCTTCCTTTCACAGAATTTCCACGTAGCCGAACAGTTTACAGGACAACCGGGTGTGTATGTGAAAGTTGAAGACACTATCAAAGGATTCAAGATGATCCTTGATGGCGAACTTGATCACCTACCTGAAAATGCCTTCTATATGGTTGGTGATATTCAGGAAGCCATTGAAAAAGGTGAGAAACTGCTTGCTGAATCCGAGCAGGAAGAAGCAGCGTAAATCATTTAGAACAGCTGATCATGAATACTTTCAACGCACAGATATTGACACCTAATGGTTCTCTTTTTGAAGGAGAGGTAAGCGGGGTAAAACTTCCTGGTTCTGAAGGGAGTTTTGAAGTTAAAGTAAATCACGCTCCGATCGTATCAACACTGGATGAGGGAACTGTTCTAGTTCGTAAAACAGGTGGTGATGTGACCTATATAATCTCAGGTGGATTTGTTGAAGTGAATAACAACAAACTAACACTTCTGGCAGAATCAGTGAGCGAATCTTAAGCTGTTATCAGGTAAATGAATTGAAAAGCCGGTATCCATTTGGGTATCGGCTTTTTTTGTATCTGATATCTAAGTATTAGTATTATACAGTCCTGAATAATATTTATGAACAATGATCAGAACAGTCTTTACAGCTATAGTAGTTCTTATAAGCCTTATATCAGCCAATGCTCAGCAACGACCTGACACCTCTTTTATAGCGATTTTCACGGATCCCCTGTTTGAAAATGATGCGGGCCAAACGGTTTGCATTGATGCGGCTCACAATAATTTTCATACAGCCGAAACCGGTTTTGCACCATTCGCTAAAGCTCTTATCCTGGATGGTTTTAAGGTAAGCTCCATCAACCAAAAACCTGATTCAGATACTGAATCATTAATAGACTGCAAAATACTTGTGATCGTCAATCCTCTTCATGAAAGTAACATCAACAACTGGCAGCTACCAAATCCCTCTGCATTTTCAAATCAGGAGATTAGCACAATTAGAAATTGGGTTGAGACAGGCGGAAGGTTATTCCTGATAGCTGATCATATGCCTTTTGCGGGTGCTGCCGCAGAACTTGGCAGATCTTTTGGATTTGAATTCAACAATGGCTTCGCTTCTTTGGAAAAGGAACAGAATGAACCGGATGTATTTAATTCAGTTAACGGAAGATTGGTCGCAGAAAATCTACCTGATAAAAGCATATACAGTGTTACGACTTTTACCGGATCTGCCTTTCAAATTCCTTCGAGGGCAAATCCTATTCTGTTATTCAAAAGTGGTGATTTTAGCCTTGAGCCGGAGGTCGCCTGGCAATTTAATGATGACACAAAGACCACGGATATTACCGGTTATAGTCAGGGGGCGATCATGAAATACGGCAAAGGAAAGTTAGCCGTTTTTGGTGAGGCAGCTATGTTTACAGCCCAAACCATAACCACCCCTCAGGGTGAATTCAAAGTAGGACTCAATAACAAAAAAATGGCTCCTCAGAATCTTGAATTCTTAAGGAGCCTTATGAAATGGTTAGCTCAGTAATGGAATAACAGGGAAGAGGTAGCTTTACCAGCCTATCTTTCCCTTATTCTCATCTTTGATCAATTCGTTGCGGGTCTTTTCAGGATCCTCAGGCATCACAAAACCGGGAGGTGGCTCAAAGGCATCGTATTTCCAATAGGCCTGTTCGTCTGCTGTTGCATAATTGATGAATTCGCCCACTATTGGCAAGGCAGTTCGTGCTCCCTGACCAATACTATATGTAACAGGAATATCCTGATTGAATCTGACCCTTCTGTCTTTACCACCAACCCAGGCACCCATAACAATATGCGGCATCATGGCCACAAACCAGTTATCGGCTGCGTCGTTAGTAGTTCCGGTTTTACCGGCTACATCTTGTCGTACACCATAGGTATTTCTCAATCGGACTCCGGTTCCATAAAAGTCCTCTCCACCACGAATTACACCACGTAACATATCAGTGATGATATAGGCGGTCTCAGGGCTGATCACCTCAGCCGTTAATTCAGGATGAAATTCTTTTAAAATATTGCCTTCTTTGTCTTCAATTCGTGTGATAGCGATCGGTTCAATATGAACACCGGCATTAACAAACGTGGTATAGGCACTCGTTAATTCAAGCAATGAGACATTTGCCGTACCCAATGCAATAGAGGGATAGGCTGGAGTATTACTCATATCGATCCCAAGTTTGGATGCCATGTCTTTGATCTTGCGAGCTGCAGGATCCAATTCCCATAGTTTATTGGTACCGGGAGCTCCAGCAATTTCAGGGAGCAAACGAACGGTAACATTATTCATACTTCTTGCTAAAGCCTCTCGCAAAGGCACTTCAACCGGGCCTTCAGCAACTGTCTCATCCTTTGGCGTCCAGGTTGTTCCGTCACGTTGTCTGAATGTGACCGGGAATTTTGAAAATTTGTGATAAGGTTTATATCCATTATCAATAGCCACGGCATAAACAAATGGCTTAAAGGTTGAACCGGCCTGACGTTTGGACTGATAGACATGATCGAACTGAACATCGCCATAATCGGTACCACCAACCCAAGCCAGAATATTCCCGTTTGTCGGTTCTATCGCTACAAAACTAGCCTGCAATTGGGTGCGTGCTCGCTTAACTGAATCCACATAAGCAGTGTCTGCAAAGAGAGAATCGAAAACAACCTTCTCCAGTTTAGTATCGTATTTGGAGAAACCGTTCTTATAACGATCGGTCTCCCTAACGAAAGTTCTAAAGAAAAGAGGGAATTCTTTCCACAGTTTATCCATGTATTCATCACTGCCGGTGGTAGTCCATTCCTGTTCAAATATGGTTTGAAGTGAATCCAGTTTGGTTTTAACGGCACGTTCAGCGTGTTGCTGTAATCTGGAATCAATAGTGGTGTATACTACAAGTCCGTCTTTGAATAGGTCGTATCCGTTTTCCTCCAGCCATGGATTTACCTTTTGGCGAACGTATTCACCAAAATAACGGCTTTGTCGGCCGGCCTTGGAAGGAGGTTGGTAATCAAGCTCAATGGGTTCTGAGGCTAGTACTTGAAATTCACTGTCAGTGAGAAAATTACGCTTATTCATCTGACTCAGAACAATATCACGCCGGGATTTTGATCGCTCCGGAAAGATACGGGGGTTAAAGGCATAAATTGCCTGCAGAGAACCGATCATGGCAGCTGCTTCAGAAATGTTCAATTCCTTAGCCGGTTTATCAAAATGAGTTTGAGCTGCCGCTTCTATGCCAAAGGTAGAATTCGGGAATTCAACGGTGTTCAGGTACATTTCTGTGATCTCACGCTTGGTGTAACGTCGTTCAAGCTGTATGGCTGTGATCATTTCCCTAAACTTCCTTGTAACCGAAAATTCCTGTCCTATCTTCTTATAAAGATTTCTTGCCAGCTGCTGACTAATTGTGGAAGCTCCCTGCCATCTGCCGTTGATAATGTGCCATGGTATGGCAAGAGTCGCATAGGTATCAATTCCCCAGTGATTGTAAAAGCGGTGATCTTCTGTCGCGATCAAAGCATCAATTACATGAGGGGATATTTGATTATATCGAACCCAATTGCGGTTTTCAATGAAATATTTATCCAAGGTAACTCCATCGCGGCTTTTGACCTCTGAAGCAATAGCAGTTTCAGGATTTTCAAATTCATCAGCAGAGGGCAGGCCCGAGATCAAATAAATTACGTACCCGGCTATCACAAGAAGAAGAACTCCAGCAATGCCACCGCCCCACGTCAAAGCCTTTTTGAGATAAGGATTCATACCCTTAGAGTTGGTTTTACTCTTAGCTTTGCGGTCCGCCAATACTTGCTTTCTGTATTCAGGATCACTGAAATACCGTTTGTTGTCAATTGGTTCTTTATGTTCTTCGCTCATAGTTTGCTTTGGTTGCCTGAAAAAGGGATAAATGAGTTCGATTCAGCCTTCCATTTAACGAGGTTCAATCCCTTATTGTTATACAATGCGAGGGTTCTGTTGTTAAAGAAAGCTCCAAGGTTTATATAGTTTCCTTGCGAAAATGTTTCTATCCGGGGCACATGATCGTGACCACTTATAATATAATCTAAATTATGCTTATCAAATATCTTTTTAGCCTGTCTGTTTAAAGGTTCAGGATTATGGTTATTTCTTTGTCTGGTAAAATTAGAGAAAGCTTTCATAGTTGCGAGGCCACGTTCCGGGGTGAATACCTTTTGATAGACATTTATAAATTCCGGATTACGTAATAAACGGTGAAATACAGCTCTCGGAAAATCAATTTTGCTAGCCGCCACACCATCACCGTGCATCATTAAAACTCGGGTACCTTGGATCTCAACCAATCTGAAATTTTCTTCAACGTCAAATCCACAGTCCTCAAAGTGACCAAAGGTCCAGTTATCATGATTGCCTGTTATATAAAGAGTGGATGTGATTTCTTTGTTATATCGTTCAAACTCTTTTAATACTCCAGAGCCCAGTGCAGGAATGAAATTCTTCTCGGGAAATTCCATCCAGTAATCAAAAAGATCGCCCAGGATGTTGATTTTGATCCTGTGTTCAGTACAATAACGGACAAGTTTGATGAGATCTTGTTCAATCTTACTATTTGTCTCCTGAGAAAAAGCCCCTAAATGGACGTCCGAAATGAAAATATGCTCAGTAATCATTCACTTATTTTTTTCTGGTGATCACAAACTCTATGAGATCTACAAAGTCATCTCTGGCATCTGATGCCGGTACTTTCTTAAGCTTTTTTATGGCTTTATTTGCATGGTCGTACATAGCTTTTTTTGCATACTCCATGCCACCATTTTCGTGCACAAAGTTTACGATCTCATCCATATTTTTGGATGACTTCTTTCGCTTTTTCATGAGAGCTCTGATATGAGCTGATTTTTTTTTTGGAGCGTGTGCAAGGGCTTTGATCAAAGGCAGGGTTACCTTGCGTTCCTGTATATCGTTTCTGGTTGGCTTACCGATATCATACACACCATAATCAAACAGGTCATCACGAATTTGAAAGGCGATCCCAATGTTCAGGCCAATATCCCTCATAAGTTCGTGAGTTTCCTCGTCATCGCTTACCGACACAGCACCGCATTCACAACAAGTTGAGATCAGACTGGCTGTTTTTTCTGAAATGATCTGGAAGTAACGATCCTCGGTCATATTGAATAAACCGGCTGTCTTAAGCTGCCTTAGCTCACCTTCACTCATGGCCTGAACCGCTCTTGACTGAACTTCAAGAAGCTGATATTCTTTGTTCTCGAGTGCAATGAGCAATCCCTTTGATAGAAGATAATCACCCAAAAGAACACCGGCTTTGTTCTTCCATATCTTATTGATACTAACAAAGCCCCTGCGACTGTCCGCTTCATCTACAACATCATCATGAATTAATGTTGCTGTATGTAGTAATTCAATCATCGTTGCCGCGATATAACTTTTATGAGTTACACCACCAAATAGGTTAGCGGTCATAAACACCAGAGTGGGGCGTAGTTCTTTCCCCTTTTGGCGCAGCAAATACTTTATGATCTGATCTAACAGATAAACATCAGACTTAATGGTTTGCTTGAAAAAACTCCTGAATTCCGAAAGATTTTCTGAAACCGGAGCTGTGATCTCTTTTAAAGATTTTCTGGAAACGGTTTCAGAATTTATCTGTTCTAAGTCTTCGTTATCTGTCATCAATTGTGTTGAAATTTTCTTAAACTTGGCCGTGTAATAATTTACTGATAATACAGAACAATTATTTACTCACAATCACTCACACTCATTGAATTTTATGACAGACGAATTATTAAAAGTTAAAACGATTGGTGTTTTGACTAGCGGAGGAGACTCTCCCGGTATGAACGCCTCGATACGAGCCGTAGTCCGAACAGCAGAGAAATTTGAACTAAAAATTTTTGGAATTAAACATGGTTATTATGGCCTGATTAACGAAGAAATCATTGAAATAGATACACACGACGTTTCCAATATTATTCAGAGAGGCGGTACCTTCCTGAAATCAGCTCGTTCTGATGAGTTCAGAACTGAAGAAGGTAGAGCCAAGGCAGCAAAAAACCTGAAGAAATACGGCATTGATGCTTTGATCGTGATCGGAGGAGACGGAACCTTTACAGGTGCCAATAAACTTAGCAAAGAGCATAAAATCAATGTAGTTGGTGTGCCGGCAACCATTGATAACGACATTATTGGCACGGATGAAACCATTGGTTATGATACAGCGCTTAACACAGCCCTGGAAGCCATAGATAAGATCCGTGATACCGCAGATGCACACGAACGCATGTTCCTCGTAGAGGTAATGGGTAGAGATACCGGATTTCTTGCCTTAGAAACAGGTATTGCAAGTGGTGCAGAAATAGCACTTTTACCTGAAGAATTGACTCACGTAGATGAAGTGAAAAAGCAACTGCATGACATGTTACAAGCTCAAAAAAGAAGCAGTCTTGTAGTTGTTGCAGAAGGTGATGAGACAGGTGGCGCTCTCAAACTCGCAGAAAAGATCAAGGATGATTTTGCTCAATATGATTTACGAGTTTGTATTTTAGGACATATCCAGAGAGGTGGTGCACCATCTGCACGAGACAGAGTATTGGCAAGCCGACTTGGTTCTGCAGCGGTTAAAGTTCTGGAAGAAGGACACAGTGATGTTATGGTTGGTGTAGTTAATAATGCACTTAAATTAACGCCAATACGCGTTGCGATTTCCAAGAAAAAAGACATTGATCACACATTAATTGACTTAGCCAAAACACTGAGATAGAATATGATCAAAAGTGACATAAATTTAGCCCGAAAATTCATCGATGATGGTGACTACTTGCAATCACGTAAAAAAGCAGATCAGGCCCTGCAGCAGTTAAAAGATAAGACAGGACCGGGGTCCGAATGGCTTGGCTGGCGTGATATCCTTAGCGATCCAAATGACGCAGAACTTGAGCAAATATCGGAATTAGGTGCGGAGGTTCGGTTAAAAGCAGACGTATTTATTGTATGTGGTATCGGAGGATCGTACCTGGGCGCAAAGGCTGTCATCGACGCATTATCAGATCATTTTGATCAGGATGGCCCGGAGATCTTTTATGCAGGTCACCATATGGGAGGGAAGTATCTTCAACAACTACTCTCTCATCTTAAGAAACCTAAAGAAGACGGTTCACAGAAAAGCATCTATCTGAACGTAATTTCAAAATCGGGTTCTACTTTGGAAACAGCCCTTTCTTTCAGAATGCTTCGCGAACTCATGGAAGAGATGTACGGAGATGAAGCTTCCGAACATATTATATGTACTACAGGTAAGGAGGGTGGATTACTGAACAAGATGATAGAAGCCAATGGCTATCGAAAGTTTATTGTACCTGATGACGTGGGGGGTAGATTTTCAGTGCTTACCCCGGTTGGACTCATTCCGATAGCAGTAGCCGGGATCGATATACGCACTTTATTTTATGGAGCTGTGACTGCTTATAATCAATATGAAGAAAATGCAGAAGATCTTTTAGAGTATGCAGCTCTCAGAAATGCTATTCATCAGTCGGGTAAAACCATTGATGTGTTTGCCACCTTTGAACCTGAGCTCTCATCAATTGGTGGGTGGATTCAGCAGTTGCTTGGTGAAAGTGAAGGAAAAGAAGGGAAGGGAATTTTCCCAGCGGTTGCTACGTATTCAACAGACCTTCACAGTTTGGGACAATTCATTCAACAGGGTCAGCGAAGCCTGATGGAAACTTTCATCATTGTGGAAAAACCATTTTCCAAACTTTCAGTGAATGAACTTCAGGATAATGATGACAAACTGAATTATCTGTCCGGTAAATCATTTCATGAGATCAATTCAAAAGCCATGGAAGGAACTATTGAAGCACACAGTGAGGGAGCTGTTCCGATTGTAAGGATATATCTGGAGGCACTAAATGCAGAGAACCTTGGTCAGCTCATTTATTTCTTTGAGTTATTGACAGGTATATTCGTATATAGCCTGAATGTGAATCCTTTTAATCAGCCCGGAGTGGAAGACTATAAGAAAGCGATGTATCGCTTACTTGGTAAATAATAATTATCTATGGATCAAAAGAATAAATCTAAGTACATAGCAGTAGCCGGAAATATTGGGGCGGGTAAATCCTCGCTAACCGGCTTGCTGGCTAAGCACTACAATTGGCAAGCATTTTATGAATCGGTTGATGACAACCCTTATTTGCAAGACTTCTATGAAGATATGCGCAGATGGAGTTTCAATCTTCAGATCTACTTTCTATCCAGTCGGTTCAGGCACCAAAAGGAAATGCTTAATGATGATGTAAATTTGATTCAGGATCGTACGATTTATGAGGATGTGGAGATCTTTGCAAAGAACCTTCATCAAATGAATCTCATGAGTGACAGGGATTTTGTTAATTATGAAGCCTTGTTCAATGAGATGAGTCACTATCTGCGTCCCCCTGATCTTTTGGTCTATTTACGTGCACAGGTTCCCACTCTCGTAAAGCAGATTCAGCAGAGGGGCAGGGATTATGAGAATACAATTCGTATTGAATATCTGGAGCGTCTCAACAACTTATATGAGGACTGGATTGGAAGATATCCGCATGATAAGCTAATAATAGACACTGATGACCTGGATTTTGTAAGTAATGATGAAGATCTGGGTAAGGTGATAGACTTAATTGACCAACGCATGTTTGGTTTATTTAATTGATTGAACCACAGATCAATAATCCTTATTTTAGGTAGCTATTGAGGAGAAGTTCTATGTTAAAATTTAAGATCTTTGAAATACCTGAAGGCCAAAGCGAGAGGACCGTTGACCTGGGAAAAGATGACCTGGATCTGGGTGACCTTGCTTTTAAGGGTGGAGAAATTCATTTAGAGTTTCACCGTACACTTCATTTTGTGAGAGCTCAGTTTGAGGTTGATGTGAATGTTGAACTGACTTGTGATCGTTCTCTAGATACTTACGATCATAAGGTTGATCAAAAATATGAAGTTCTTTTTAAGGCCGAAGAAATTGAAGAATCTGCAGATGAGAATGGAGCCGTAAGAAATTACGACCATGCATCTAAGCAAATAGACCTGGAGCAAGATGTGAGAGATACTATTTTGCTCAATCTCCCGATAAAAAAATTACATCCCCGTTACCTTGATGAAGATGGAAACCCCAAAGAAGTTCTGAATGAACAATTTGGTGATATACCTGATGAAGATGAGGAAAACATCGACCCAAGGTGGGAAAAATTGAAAGACTTAAAAGAATAACGATAAGGTAATATTTAATGGCACATCCAAAACGAAGAACATCGAATGCCCGTAAGAACAAGCGACGTGCACATCACGCTATTTCCGATGTAACATTGGCAAAATGCTCAAACTGCGGCGCATTGCATCGATACCACCATGCTTGTTCAGAGTGCGGTTATTACCGTGGCCGTCAAGTAATGAAAGCTGCTAACTAAACTAATTATTTATGATTGTTGCAGTAGATGCAGCCGGTGGAGATCACTACCCAAAAAATCCAGTAGAAGGAGCAATACAAGCTGTTGATGAAAACACGGAGCTAACTGTTTTGTTGGTTGGACCCGAAGATATCATCATAAAAGAGCTTGAGAATCATGAGTACGACAAAGATCGTGTTCTGATTCAGGATGCCCCTCAGGTTATTGGGATGGAAGAATCACCCGCTCAGGCTGTCAAAACTAAACGACAATCATCTATAGTTGTAGGTCTGGGACTTCATAAAGCAGGTAAATGTGATGCTTTTGTGAGTGCCGGTAATACCGGGGCTTTATTGGCTGCTTCCATGTTTATTTTAGGTAAACTGGATGGAGTTTTAAGACCTACTATTGCATCTTATTATCCTACACTGAAAGGATTCAGATTGTTAGTTGATGCCGGTGCTAATCTGGAAATAAAACCGGAAACAGCGGCTCAATTTGCACAAATGGCTCAGATATATTGCCAACAGATCCTAAAGATAGATTCTCCCAAGGTAGGTTTACTGAATGTGGGTGAGGAAGAAGGGAAAGGAACAGAATGTATTAAAGAAATTCACGATCACCTTAAATCTTTCCCTAACTTTATTGGAAATGTTGAGGGGAAAGATATTCTACCCGGTAAAGCTGACGTGTACATCTCAGATGGATTTGTAGGGAATATCGTACTAAAATTTGGTGAGTCTATTCCTGAGACCCTTGAGAAGATGATAGGGAAAGCAGTGATGGACATGGATCTCTCTCAAGAAGACCTAAAGAAAATAACCACTGTTCTCAGGACAGCCCTGGCGCCCTTTAATTATGAGAATGTTGGTGGTATTCCTTTCCTAGGCGTTAATGGCGTAAGTATTGTTGGTCACGGTGGAAGTTCTCCTCTGGCCATAAAAAATATGATCAAAAGTGCCGTTAAGACCGTTGAAAATGATGTAAACGGTAAAATTGTAGCATCTCTAAATTGAGAAAAATTTATTAATGGAAGTTAAAAGAGCCAAAATTACCACAGTAGGTCACTATCTGCCTGAAGATCGTATGACCAATCATGATCTTGAAAAGCTGGTGGATACCAATGATGAGTGGATAAAATCCAGAACAGGAATTGAAGAGCGCCGTATCCTGAAAGACCCTGATAAAGCAACCGCTTTTATGGGGACTGAAGCAGCAAAGGAGGTCATCAACAAAAGAGGGATCTCCGCAGAGGAAATCGATTTGATCATTTTGGCGACGGTGACACCAGATTATTTATTCCCTGCCACTGCCTGTTTGGTTCAAAAAAGTATCGGTGCAAAAAATGCCTTTGCCTTTGATCTTTCTGCTGCTTGCTCCGGTTTTTTATATGCTTTGAGTACAGGGTCTATGTATATAGAATCTGGCAGAGCTAAAAAAGTACTCGTTATCGGAACCGATAAAATGAGTTCAATTCTTGATTACACCGATAGAACGACTTGTATTCTATTTGGAGACGGAGCCGGTGCAGTATTGTTGGAAGAATCAGACGATGAAACGGGTATCATCGATCAAAAACATTATGTTGAAGGTGACACTGAATGTAGTTTATATCAACCGGCTGGGGGAAGTCGAAATCCTGCAACTGAAGAAACTGTAAAAGATAAGTTACATTACCTGCGACAGGATGGTAAAGCAGTATTTAAAAAGGCTACAACCGGTATGGCTGATGTATCTCTTGAGATCATGAAGCGTAATAACCTGGAGCCGGAAGATATTGCATGGTTAGTGCCACATCAGGCCAATTTAAGGATCATCAATGCAACTGCCAGAAGGATGGGACTTTCTACCGAGAAAGTTATGATCAATATCAACAAGTATGGTAATACGACTGCAGCAACTATACCTTTGTGTTTGTATGATTGGCAGGACAGTTTAAATTATGGAGATAATTTGGTTTTGGCAGCTTTTGGTGGCGGTTTCACCTGGGGTGCTATCTATCTAAAATGGGGAATTAAGTAATGAAGACAGCGTATCTTTTTCCCGGACAGGGATCTCAGTTTGTTGAAATGGGTAAGTCCATTTATGAAACCAATCCTGAGGCTATGAAATATTTTGATCAGGCTAACAATATCTTAGGGATCGATCTTAAATCGATCATGTTTGAAGGCCCCGTAGAAAAGCTAAAACAGACTGAATTCACACAACCCGCGATATTTCTGCATTCGGTTGCATTATTCAAGACATTGAATGTTACACCCGACATGGTAGCAGGGCATAGTCTCGGTGAATTTTCTGCACTGGTAGGTTGTGGAGCTGTATCTTTTGAAGATGCTTTGAAGATCGTACGCAAACGCGGTCAATTGATGCAGGAAGCCGGAAACTCAAATCCCGGAACAATGGCAGCAGTTATAGGAATGGATGATGAGGATGTCGAAGATGTTTGTAAACGAGCGAGTGAAGAAACAAGACAAGAAGTCATTCCAGCTAATTATAACTCTCCGGGACAGATAGTGATCTCCGGAAATATTGATGCTGTTGAAAAGGCTGTTGAAATTGCAAAAGAGGAGGGTGTCAGACTCGCAAAAACTCTTCCTGTAAGTGGTGCCTTTCATTCTTCTTTGATGAAGCCTGCTTATGATGGTTTGAAGACACAGCTGGAAGAATTAGAGATCAAAGAACCAAAATGCCCGATCTACAGTAATTATACTGCTGAGGCGACCACGGATGTTGAAGAGATCAGATCTAAACTCTTAAATCAGTTGTTAAATCCTGTAAGATGGACGCAAACACTGATCAATATGGAAAAAGATGGTGCTGATTCTTTTGTTGAAGTTGGTCCTGGTAAAGTATTGCAGGGCTTGGTAAAACGTACATTGAAAGACGTAAAAATTTCAGGATATCAATAATATATTATGAGTCTTACTTTAGAAGGAAAATCATGTCTCGTAACCGGCGGAAGCCGTGGAATTGGTAAAGCTATTGCTATCAGGCTGGCAGAATTTGGTGCCGATGTTGCCATCACATACTCACGTTCGGCAGATGCAGCTGAGGAAGTAAAGAAAGAAATTGAAGGGCTTGGCAGAAAATGCAAATCTATTCAAGCCGATGCTGTAGACTTAAGCAGGGCCGAAGAAGTGGTCAGTGAAATTGTTGATGACTGGGGTAAGATAGATGTTATCGTGAACAACGCCGGTATCACAAAAGATAATCTGATCCTTCGTATGAGTGAAGAGCAATGGGATGATGTGATCACTACAAACCTGAAGAGTGTTTTTAATTACTCAAAAGCAGCTGCCAAGCCAATGATGAGGAATCGAGGCGGTTCCATAATCAACATCAGTTCTGTTGTTGGTATTACCGGAAATGCCGGTCAAAGTAATTATTCTGCTTCAAAGGCGGGTATCATTGGATTTACCAAATCATATGCCAAGGAACTAGCATCAAGAAATATTCGTGCAAATGTGGTTGCTCCGGGATATATTTTGACCGATATGACAGGAGAACTTGACGAGAAAGTTTTACAGGGAATTAAAGATGAAACGCCATTGGGCAGAGCCGGTAACCCCGAAGAGGTGGCCGATGCTGTTACATTCCTTTCATCTGATATGAGTTCATACATTACCGGAGAAGTCATCCGAGTTGATGGCGGTATGGCAATGTAATTACATGTATTGCAGATACGATACTGAATCTTTAAGTTGAAAAACTTATTTTATCAAAATTATAACTACTAATTAATCACTGAAAAGGACAAAAAATGTCACAAGACGTAGAATCAAAAGTAAAAGCTATCATTGTAGATAAACTAGGCGTTGACGAATCTGAAGTTGTTACTGAAGCTAACTTCACTAACGACCTTGGCGCTGACTCTTTGGATACTGTTGAATTGATCATGGAATTCGAGAAAGAATTCGATCTTAGTATTCCTGACGAAGACGCTGAAAACATTGCAACTGTTGGAGACGCTGTAACATACCTGACAGGTAAATTGTCTTAAATAACATAATTTAATAAATTACCTATGAGCACTCGTAGAGTTGTAGTAACGGGTATCGGTGCTTTTACCCCAATGGGTAAAAGTGCGCCTGATTTCTGGAACGGTTTAGTTTCCGGAAAGAATGGAGTTCGTACGATCGAACATTTCGATACTTCCAATTTTGCCACAAAATTTGCTGCTCAGATTGAAGGTTACGAACCGACTGATTACTTCGATCGCAAAGAAGCCAGAAGATTGGATAAGGTTGCACAGTATGGCCTTATTGCTTCTGAAGAAGCGATCAAAGATAGTAAGCTTGATCTGGAAAAAATTGATAAAGATGAAGTTGCTGTCTTAGTAGGCACCGGTATCGGTGGAATGGAAACATTCTACGAACAATCGATATCCTTCCATGAGCATGGCCCAAGAGGTGTATCTCCGTTCTTCATACCTATGTTGATCCCTGATATTGTATCAGGACAGATCTCCATAAAGTATGGATTCAGAGGACCGAACTATTGTGCTGTTTCTGCATGTGCTACCGGTTCGCATAATATTGGGCTGGCATACGATACCATTCGTTATGGTAAGTCTGACTATGCAGTAGCCGGTGGAACGGAAGCTCCTGTTACCAGAATTGGTATATCAGGCTTCAATAGCATGAAGGCAATGTCAACTCGAAACGATTCACCTGAAACAGCCTCGCGTCCATTCGATAAAGACCGTGATGGCTTTGTGTTAGGTGAGGGTGCCGGAATCTTTATTCTCGAAAGCCTTGATTCGGCTCTTGAAAGAGGAGCCCGAATTTATGGGGAGATCAAAGGTTATGGTTTCTCAGCTGATGCCTACCATATTACCGCTCCTGATCCTGAAGGAAACGGGGTGATTCTTGCTATGACAAGAGCTTTGGAAGCGGCAGGTATCAAACCTGAGGATATTGACCATATAAATATGCATGGAACATCAACTCCGTTAGGTGATGTGGCTGAAACCAATACCATTAAGAAGGTATTTGGGGAACATGCCATGAATATAAATCTGAACTCAACTAAGAGTATGCATGGGCATACTTTAGGCGCTGCGGGAGCCATAGAATCGATCGCTACATTGTTAGCTATCTATCATGGCACTATTCCTCCAACCATTAATATCGAGAATCAGGATCCTGAGTGTGATCTTAATTACACTGCAAATGAATCTGTGGTTCGTGATGTTAAATATGCGTTGAATAATGCATTTGGCTTTGGTGGACATAATTCAACCTTAGTCTTTAAGAAATATCAGGATTGATGCCGTATGCCTAAATGGTTCAGGTCACTTTTTAGTAAAAAAGAATCAGATCTTAGTCCTGAACTTAAAAGCAGATTAGAAAAATTAGAAAGGATCGTTGGTTTTGATATCGACGATCCTTCTCTATTTTTGAAAGCCCTCCGACATCGCTCCACATTATCTCAGGAAAAGTACGAGACATATGATTCATATGAACGCCTGGAATTTTTAGGTGATGCCGTTCTGGATCTGATTGCTGCAGAGATTCTTTTTAACGATTATCCGGAAAAGGATGAAGGGTTTCTTACAAAAGTAAGAGCAAAATTGGTAAGGGGTGATACACTCTCTGAGTTATCTGTAAAACTGGGTTTGGATGAACTTATGGAACTGGGTGAAAGAAATGGACAAAGTGCCATTTCCCGAAGTATCCTTGCAGATGCATTTGAATCTATCATAGCAACAATTTATATCATTAAAGGTTATCAGGATGCTTACGATTTTGTACACTCAGTCATCAAAAAACATCTTGACCTTTCAGAGCTCATAAACACTACAGATAACTATAAAAGTGCATTACTTGAGCTGGCTCAATCCCAAAAGAAACCGATTCCACATTACGAGCTGATCAATGAAACCGGACCGGGCCATAACAAAACCTTCGAGGTTAAAGTTATAATAGGGGATAAAGAACTTGGAAAAGGTAAAGGCAAAAGTAAAAAGAAAGCTGAACAAAGAGCAGCCAGGGAAGCCTTAGACAAGTTAGAATAGAAAGTTTCAATCATTATTACCTTTGATTCACATCAATAGGTGCTTTTCTTGATTTTATAGCCTCTTATATTTGTTTTTTGTCGTATTAACTCCGATTCTTAGCCCATCTTAATAAGGCAATTTCATCCGGATAGATTTATGTTTGTACAGCTTATAAAACCAGAATTTGAGGAGCTTATAGCAGCCAAAGACTGGGTTGCTCTCAAAGAGGTTTTAAATGATGTACCTTCGGCAGACATTGCTGATCTGTTACTCGAACTGCCCGGAGAAATAGCTATTGTTGTTTTCAGGCTATTAAAAAAGCCTATTGCTGCAGATGTTTTTGCGGCGTTGCCTTCCACTAAAGGTGTCGAGCTGCTGGAACTTTTCAACAAACAGCAGTTAAGTGACGTAATGGGCAATCTTGAGCCGGATGAGCAGGTCTCTATTCTCGAGGAGTTACCCGGTCACCTGACACAAAGGGTCATGAACTCTATCGATTTGGAAGACCAAAAACAGTTGAAAAAGCTGTTGGGTTATCCGGAAGAGAGTGTTGGTCGTTTGATGACCCCGAGATATGTTCGGGTAAAATCAGAGTGGACCATTCGTCGCAGTATGGAACATATCAGGACGTATGGGAAAACGGCTGAGACCATTAACGTAATTTACGTGGTTGACGATAAAGAGCACCTTATTGATGACCTCAGACTGAATCATCTCATTCTTGCAAATCAGGATGACCATATAGAGACCCTGATGGATCGTAGTTTTGAGGCTCTTTCTGTATATGATGATCAGGAAGAAGCTGTGAAAATGCTGGCAAAGTATGATCGTGTAGCGCTTCCTGTTGTAGATTCTGATGGCGTGTTGGTTGGTATTGTTACGGCTGATGATGTAATCGATGTGGCTGAAGAAGAGACCACTGAGGATATGCAGAAAATGGCCGGTATGGATGCCCTGGATGATTACTATTCCCAGTCTACAATTTTTAATCTGGTAAAAAAGCGACTTTGGTGGCTTATCGTTCTCTTTGTTGGTCAGATCCTGACAGCTATTGCCATGGGGGGATATGAGGAAGTTCTTCAAAAAGTTGTAGCTCTATCTTTCTTTGTTCCCTTGATCATATCAAGTGGAGGAAACTCAGGTTCACAAGCTGCTACGCTGGTTATTCGTGCTTTGGCTACGGATGATATAAAACCGGATGACTGGATCCGTGTATTTAAAAGAGAATTCATTTCCGGACTGATGCTGGGCGGACTCATAGGAACGTTAGGATTTGTTACTTTAGTTGGCTGGGATTATATGATGGGATTACCAATCGTTTCCACCACTTTTCTCACAGCAGGAGTTGTAGGTTTAAGTTTATTTTGCATCGTTTTATTTGGTAATTTTACGGGTGCGATGTTACCATTTGTTCTGTCCAAGCTAAATTTGGACCCTGCAGTTTCATCAGCACCTTTTGTGGCTACCATAGTAGATGTGAGCGGAATCATCATCTATTTTTCAATAGCTATACTACTATTAAGTGGAACACTCCTTTAAACATACATTATTGTCTTATGAAACAGTATCATGATCTGGTCAGAAACGTTTTAGAAAATGGAGTTCGTAAAGAAAATAGAACAGGTACCGATACCATATCAAATTTTTCGGAATTTTATAAAGTAGACCTGTCAGAAGGATTTCCATTATTGACTACAAAAAAAGTATTCTTCAAATCGGTAATTATGGAGTTGCTTTGGTATTTGAGAGGAGAAGATCACATTCGCTGGCTACGTGATGAAAATGATGTCCATATTTGGGATGCTTGGGCTGACGAAGATGGGCATGTTGGTCCGATATACCCTGTGTTGTGGAGAAAATTTCCTTATTTCGAAAAAGAATCAGTAAGGTTTGAAGGAAATGGTTCAGCTTTAGACAAAGACGTGTGGGTACGTAAAGAATTTGATCAGGTGCGGCGGGCTATCGATATGCTTAAGGATAACCCAAACAGTCGCCGAATTGTGGTAAGTGCCTGGCATCCCGGATTATTAAATGAAATGGCACTTCCTCCATGCCATATCATGTACGTCTTTAATGTTCAAAACGGTAAACTTAACTGCCACCTTACCCAGCGTTCAGGAGATATTGCACTTGGAATTCCATTCAATATGGCTTGTTATTCTGCACTAACAATGGCCATTGCACAAGAGGTTGGGCTTGAGCCGGGTACATTTGCCCATACTATTGTTGATGCTCATATTTACGAAAATCACGTTGACGGCCTGAAAGAACAACTTAAACGTGAGCCAAGGAACCTTCCTACATTAAAGATCGCGAACAAACCTGTAGATGAACTTTCTTACGAAGATTTCACTCTAGAGAATTATGATCCGGATCCTGTGATCAAATTTGAGGTTGCGGTATGATCAAAACCATAGTTGCTGCTCATGATCCTCATCTGGTGATTGGAAAGGATGGAGGACTGCCTTGGCGTTATCCTGAAGATCTCAAACACTTCAAGAGAACTACTTTAGGTCATACCATCATTATGGGAAGAGGGGTGTTTGAGGAACTTAACGAAATACCTTTACCAGGTCGCACAAATATCGTGTTAAGCACCACTAAGACCTATGATAATGTTGATACTTATACATCTCTGGAGGAAGCACTTGATGCCTGTGAAGAGAAAGAAGTATTCATAATAGGAGGAGGAGTTCTTTATCGTGATGCCATGGATACGGCCGATAAAATGATAATAACCGAGATCCAGAAGGAATACGAGGGTGATACTTATTTCCCGGAATATCGGGACGATATTGGCTCCATATGGAAAGAAACCGAGAGAGAAGACAACAACGAACTGTCCTTTATTACCTATCTGCGTAAATAGCATAATAGAGATTAGTAATCGCTAATTAAGAAAGCCTAACCTGCTTGCTACCAAGCATTTTGATAGTTTTATCCAACATTTTTGAGTAAAAAATAAACTCAGTGTTGGCTACACGTCTTAATTATCAAATTAAAGGCTATACCCCAGATCTAATTATTGCACGCGTTTTAGATTGGAATACCTTATAAAAGCTCCGGACAGGAAAAAAAATATAATATGAAGAATGATATTCAATTATCAGAGATGGTGGAAACGCTGTCTCATGAATTACGCACACCGTTGAATGCTATTTTAGGATATTCTGAATTGTTAAGTAAAAGTCAAAACATGACTGATGACCAGATGTCTCATATAAGTAATATCTCAAAAGGCGGGCAACAGCTGCTCCATATAATCAACGATATCATCGAGCTTTCTAACATTGAAACCGGAAAGGTGAAATTACAGAGTGAAGTGATAGAAGCTAACTCTATGGTCGAGGGAATAATTAATGAATTCAAGTCAATTGCCTCCATTAAAGAAATTGATTTCATTATAAATAGCTCATCAATAAACGGCAGGTCTTTCATTGGAGACAAAAACAAGATCAACACTGTTCTATTCATATTGCTGAATAATGCCTTTAAATTCACTGAAGAAGGCAAGGTAGTCCTTGATATGCTTTATGCAGATGAATCACCTGAAAAGCTGAATATTAAGCTAAAGGATACAGGTATTGGTATTACAAAGGAGGAACTTGATCACATATTCCAACCACTCAGATTCGTAGATACTACTTCTCAAGCTCATAAAGGCTTTGGGATGGCAACTTGCAAAAAACTGGTTTCACTTATGGGTGGCAATATCCGCATGAAGAGTGAAGTTGAAAAAGGTACTATCGTTGATATAAGTATTCCAATAAAACAAAGCACAATGAGCCTGGTAAAACAGGATGATAAGTTCACAGTTATTGGAAATGCACCAAAATCTCCGAAAGCTTTGATCGTTGATGATCTTGTGATAAACCGAAAATTGGCCAGGATCATGCTGGAAACACGAAATTTCAAAACCTTTGAAGCTGAAAATGGCAAGGAAGCCATTCAGGTATTTAATGATGACAAACCGGATGTGGTATTGATGGATATTTCGATGCCGGTAATGAATGGTGTAGATGCTATGCGTCAAATTCGTGAACTTAATCATACAGAACATTCCACTACGCCGATCATTGCCATAACTGCCGGTGGACATGCAGGCAGTCGGTCAGAATTGATGGAGAAAGGCTTCTCTGAATATATTCAAAAGCCTTTCAGGGAAGAAGAATTGATAAGAAAGATATCCATGTTTATGCCGGTTCCTGAACAAAACTTAAATGCGGTGTCTGAAGCCTAAACTGAAGCATCAATTTCTTTCAGATGTACGCAATAGTGCTTGATGACCGGCTCAGTCAATGCTATGATATTCTTGGTCTCTGCCGCCTTTGAAAACTCTATGGCCTTTTCATTTTCAAGGATCCAGATACTCTCGTTTTTATACTTATAAGCTTCAGAGTAACTATTCTCAAAGCCAAGATAGTACTCCAGGTTTTTTTCAGGGTCTGGGATCTTGAGCTTTTTAAGTTGCTTGATAGTTCTGTCTTTAATTTTCTTGACTGCAGACTGACTGAGTTTCCTATCTGAAAAGGTTGTGCGAAACAGTTTACGGTTTAAGAATCTGAAACTAAGATCAGATAATACCTTGTCCTGATGTTTCAGCCAAAGTTTGATCGAAAGGTATACATCGTGATCATCCAACTGTGTGTATTGATCGATCACCTCAGGTGAGATCATTTTCTTGGCAGATGGCTGGTTTTCCATGAAATATTTAAGGGCAGGGGAAGCAAAATTAAGTTCGGTTCCTGAGTCAATAAGGAAGCGTACCCGATTAAAGATCTTTTTGAGTAGAAAATCAGCACTTAATACAGTTTTATGCTGATACACCTGCATATACATCAAACGGCGTGCAATGATGTAGTTTTCAATGGCATAGATACCTTTTTTCTCAATAACGATATTACCTTTAAAGACGCGCATGGTTTTCAGGATCCGGTTAATACCTACGGAACCTTCCGAAACGCCTGTAAAAAAGCTGTCTCTACGAAGATAATCTAGCCTGTCAAGATCCAGTTGTGAGGAGATAAGCTGATGCAGAAATTTCTTTTTATACTGATTGGTAAATATTGAAACAGCGGTGTCTAAAGCCCCATCAAATTCCTGATTTAATTTTTTCATGATCGCGAGGCTCATCATTTCATGATTGAAATCTTTGATGAGCGAATGTTCAAGCGTATGCGAAAGTGGCCCGTGACCCACATCATGAAGCAGAATGGCCATCAGTGTGCCATCATATTCGGGTTGACTAATGGTGGTATCTTTTTCCTTTAGATTATTCAGGACTCGTTGTCCCAGTTCGAGAGCACCCAAAGCATGCGAAAACCTGGAATGTTCTGCAGCAGGAAAAACAAGGTAGCCCAAACCAAGTTGTCGTACCCGTCGTAAACGTTGAACATAGGGATGATCTATGAGTCGTAATATCGGTCCTTTGGGAACGGTTATAAATCCGTGAATGGGATCGTTAAAGATTTTGTAACGAGTGCTTTTATCCATTGATCATGATAACATTAGGTTCAAAGGCGCTTGAAGATATTTAAAATTGCTCACATAAATGTGATGAGTATTTAAACCTGAAGTACTATCCAAGAGCTCCTTCAATCATCATTTTTTCAATGTCTTCAATTTCGGGTAGTCGAGTAGGCCTTTGGTTTTTGATATCAAACCATACACCCTTGGTTTCAGCTATGCAAAGCAGATCCTTAGTATCACTGTTATAAATGGCCTGAATTGCCGTAATGCTGGAGTTTCCGATCTTGCCAACTCCGGTTCCTACCATTACACTGGAGGGATATTTAATCTGATCCAGATATTCGATAGTCGATTTAACGAGTACAAAGGTTTTACCATCAGTGAATTCACTCTGCATTTTACCCACTTTCCCTAAAAAGCTGATCCTCGCTTCTTCCAGATAGGTATTGAACAGGGCATTGTTAACATGATTAAGTGGATCGAGGTCTCTGAATCTTACAGTGATTTCTTTCCAGTGATAAAAAAGGTTTTTGTCGTATTCGGGTCTGAACATGAATCATAATCTGTTTTAGTACAGAGCTTAATTCTAAATGGATGATACTAATGTCGTAATGTGCCCTGTATAATTGTTATATTTATGTGCATGAAATTTAAACAAATAAATAAGTAGATGAGTAAGAAAAACGAGCGAGATTTTTTAGAGGAATTACTGATCACACCAAGTCCTACCGGATATGAGAAAGAAGGAGTTCGGGTCTGGAAAGATTATGTATCTGATTTTTCTGATGACGTGGTGACAGATGCCTACGGTTCCTGTGCTGCTAAGATTAACATGAGTGGTGATGTGGCCACTGTCATGCTTGAAGCCCACTGTGATGAGATCGGTATGGTGGTTCAGCATATCAACGAAAACGGCTTTGTGTATATCAACAAACTTGGTGGAAGTGACTCGACCATAGCCCGTGCCAAGAAGGTTTTCATTCACAATAAAAGAGGTCGTGTTGTAGGTATAACAGGTAATACAGCCATTCATCTTCAGGATAACAAGAACGGTGGCGGAAAACAGCCGGCATGGAAAGATATTTATGTGGATATAGGAGTTTCTTCAAAAGAAGAAGCACTTGAGTTAGTTCAGGTCGGTGATCCGATCACCTATACAACAGACACAGAATTTTTGAATGATGACCTGCTTTCAGCCCGCGCACTTGACAATAGAATTGGTGGTTATGTGATCGCTGAAGCGTTGAAGAAGCTCAGTAAGAGAAAGAAAGATCTTAAGGTTAATGTGATCGCTCTAAATTCAGTTCAGGAAGAGGTAGGCGGATTTGGTGCTCGCATGATGAGCTATCGGTTTATGCCTGATGTAGCCCTTGTAACGGATGTGACTCATGCCACTGACACTCCGGGAATCGATCAGAAAGAACACGGAACTGTAGAATTGGGTAAAGGACCAACTGTTCAGCATGGTGGCGCGAATCACCCAAAAGTGGTTGAGTTCATTGAAGACGTGTGTGCAAAGAAAAAGATCGTTGTTCAGCACGAAGCTACCAGCGTAAGAACAGGTACCGATACAGATAGCATTTTCTATCAGCAGACCGGCATACCGAGCGCTTTGCTATCCACACCGCTTAGATACATGCATTCTCCTGTTGAAATGGTTTCAATGAAGGATGTTGAGAACTTGATCGATGTCATGGTTGAGACTGTGTTAGCCATGAGTCCCGACCAAACTTTTTCGGTTTTTGGAGATGACAACTAGCTAAAAGCAGTGTTATTTACTTCATTAAATAAAGAAAGCCTGTTCATTACGAACAGGCTTTCTTTTTGGATCAAATGTGACTCTAGCAAAAGACTATAGTCACAGATAAGATCTTAGTTAGTGAAACTTGGTGGTAACAATACACCGTCAATGATGTGAATCACTCCATTAGTTCCTTGTAGATCAACGGTCGTTACATTAACTGAACCGTTTAGAGTCACATTTCCTTCAGTATCAATGTTTACAGTAATGTCTTCACCCTGTACAGTTGATACGGTCATACCATCAGAAAGGTCACCTGAAAGGGCTTCAGTAGCTGCAACATGATATTGAAGTACCTCAGAAACTTGAGCTTCAGATAATCCCTCAAGTGTTGCACTAACAGCATCAAAAGCTGCGTTAGTTGGTGCAAAAACAGTGAATGGTCCGGTTCCTTCCAAAGTAGATACCAATCCGGCATCAGCTACAAGAGTAACAAGTGTGCTGAGATCATAATTCTTAGATGCGATCTGAACAACATTAAGGAACTCGTTAGGTAGAATTACTTCATCAATTGCGTGAATTGTACCATTGTTAGTTACAATATCAGCTTCAATTACACTTGCTGAACCGTTTACAGTAACGTTTCCATCAGCAGCAGTTACATAGACTGCTTCATCAGTCAGAGAAGCCGGAGCTTGCTCAGCAGACAGGTCACCGGAAGCAACTTCAACAGGAAGTACGTGGTAACTAAGAACAGTTGCCAGTTGCTGTGTAGTTAAACTACCTAATAAGCCTTGTGGAAGAGCAGCAAATGCATCGTCAGTCGGAGCGAACACAGTAAAGGTTCCATCTTCAGCAGAAAGGGCACCGGCTAGTCCGGCATCAACAACAGCACTTACCAGAGTTTCGAAATTGTAACGTTTCGAAGCAGCATCTACAACAGTTCCATAAGCATCTGGCAGGATTACCTGGTCAATAGCATGGATCACTCCATTAGATACGTCAACATCAGCAGCTACTACAGAAGCGGCACCGTTAACGGTTACGTTTCCGTTACCATCTTTGGTTACAAATACTTCTCCACCTTCAAGGGAAGCAGGAGCCTGTTCAGCATTTAGTTGGTCTGCAAAAACTTCGCCTGAAAGTACATGGTATGTAAGTATTTCAGTCAGTTGAGCATCACTAAGGCTTCCCAATAACCCTTGGGGAAGTGCAGCAAAAGCATCGTCAGTTGGAGCAAATACAGTAAAGTCACCTTTGTACTTTAGAGTAGAAGTCAAACCGACCTGCTCTACAGCAGAGGCAAGAGTAGTGAAATTACCAAGCTCAACAGCTTGATCAATTACGTTAGCATCTCTGTAGCCTTCTGGAAGCAATACAGCATCAACAGCATGAATGATTCCGTTGGACGCTTGTACATCAGCAGTTACTACATTTGAATAACCATTGACAAGTACTCCGCCATCGGCTTCTACAAGAATATCTTCACCCAATAAGGTGGGTACATCCTGGGTTGCAGCAAGGCTGCTTGAAGCAATAGAACCTGATACAACGTGAAACTGAAGGATCTCAGCCAATTGTTCAGGAGTTAGGCTTTCAAGTGTACCGTCTGGCAGTTCGCCAAAGGCATCATCAGTTGGAGCAAATACGGTAAAATGGTCCGTCGCCTTCAAGGGCTTCGACCAAGCCGGCATCTTGAATTGCTTGTGCCAGGATGTCAAAGTTGCCGTTTTCAGAAGCTACTTCAACAATGTTTGGTTCAGGTGCAGGACCTAAGCCTCCGCCGTCTTTACCATTGCTACATGCCATAAAGGTCATGGACAGCACAAATAAAGAAGCAACGAATAATGTAAATCTCGATGAATAGTAATGTGATTTCATTTTTATCGATGTTTTAAAATTAAGGTTCAACATAATTACACATCGAAAAGGAGGTATGACTAGTTATATATGAAAAAAAATCAAAATGACAATTCGATAGCTAAAGATGGAGTAAAACCGGGCATTGTTCGGCTGTTTCTATCGTATGTGATATTGTTACTCGACTGAAGCTGCGGACTCAACGTATAGAAAACGGGATTAGCACGGTCCAGTATATTTATAAGATCAATTTTAGTTTCAAGCTGAAAGCCGGTTCCTATTATCATCGAGTAGTTAAAACCAACATCCAACCTAAAGTAATGAGGCAGAGTTGTGTTTTCAGGGGAAGAAAGGTTATAGTTTCCAAAGCTGGATTCTCCATGAATTCCCAGATAGTCGTAATAGGCTTTGTTATAAGCCCAGTATCTAACGGGTGTCCATTCAATATTCACGAGGGTATTGAAATTTTTGAACGCATTCCAATTCAAAAAAGAAGATAGGGAATAGGGCTCACTCCATTCAGTATGTACCATTACCTCGTTAAAACGATCATCGGTTTTTTCCTTAGAAATATTAATCTGGTGAGTCAGATTTACTGTAAGTTTTGGTTCTTCAAATATGAACTTGGTTGTAAGTGAACCTCCATAGGCAAAACCTTCAGCTTTTGAAAAATATGAGTTTTGATCCTGCAGAACATTTCCCGGCAATACCTGCGGTTTAAGAAGCTCGTGATAATTAAGGCGCCAGTTCACAGGTTTCCATTTGTAGTACGATTCTATGCTTAGCATAAAAGCATCTGAAGCAGAAACGGACCATGTAAATGCAGTATGATAAGATTTAGGAACTTCTGTGGACTGATCACTGGCTTGCCAGAACTTATAGGAAGGAACCAGTGCACTTGGACCAAAACTCGCAAGATCATAACGATTGATAAACTGATGGTAGACACCGGTAGAGAATTTAAATGAATGATATCCGGTACCGGTTTCTTCAGTCAGGTACTCAGCTGAAAACCTTGGCTCAAAATGAAATGAACCTTTTTCAGGTAAATAGGTACCACGTGCCCCTAATTGTATCTTGGTTTGATTGCTGAAATTGTGAGTCAACTGTCCAAAGGAACTCAAAATGTAGGATGTTTTGGACGTTGTGGTTGGAAAATAGAACAGATCACTAAGAGTGAAATCGTATGTAACGATCTTTGGGTCTAAACCAAATTTGAGTAGACTCTTAGTATTAATATTGTACGTTAAACCGGTTTCCAGACTATATTCAGAAATATTGTTTTTGTTGGCATTGATTCCATCGAGTGTGTTTATTTCAGAAAAGTAATCAAATGCAGCTCGTGGGTCGATACCATTGTTTGCAAGTTCATCGTCACCGATCATACGATAATCGTTCTCGAACCTGGAAGCGGTAAAATAGGCTTTGAACCAATAATCTGAACGTGCACTTAAGATCCCACTGTGTTCAATGTTAAACATTGCATTATTTTGGGTCGATTTATCCTCTGAAAAAACATAATTGGGTTGTTGTGAAACAATATTCAGCCTTTCGGAAAGCAGACGAGTATCAATGAAGCTCTTCCCCAGATAAGCGGAAATGTTTGTTGAGGAATAATCACCTGTTCGATTAAGGGCAAAATGAATATCATAGAACATCACGTCAGAATTCTGAACCATAGAACTGTAATGGGCAATGTCATTATTACTGCCCATGATGAAGTTCTGCAACAAGGGGTCCAGTTGGTTCCACTTGTCAAACGTATTGCTTAACTCAGGAGCCTTATATAAATCCCAGATATTAAGTCGTGCGGCTGTCATGGAGCTCCACTTGCTATCTTTTGATAAAGGAATTTCCAGCCGTGCATTCAGAGCATAAGGATCAACCTGTAAAGTTGAGATCGAACTCTTTCGGTCATTAATATCGTGACTAAAATCCACAAAACCTGATAAGGAGCTTCCTTCATCAGCACTAAAACCTGATTTTGACACGTTTATGCGATCAATGGCGTAAGGGCTGAAAATGCCAAATGTATTGCCGGCGATAGTTGAGTTGTAAATGGGGACACCATCCAACTTTACAGTATGATCTCTTGAATCACTGCCTTGTATGTTAAAATTTTGCTGTCCAGCTGAAAATGAAAGTCCCGGAAACGCTTTTAGTGAACGAACCACATTCCGGTCAGCACCAATATAATTATCGTCAATAGTGGAATAGCTTGTTCCGTTTTGTTTGCCTTTAAATCCAAACACAGGTGAATTACTGCTAACTATAAGGGGTTCCATCAGGTAGCTTTTAGGTTGCAACTCAATGACAGTGATTCTTTCTGATTCGGGGCCTATAACAATCTTACTCCGTTTCGATTCGTAGCCAATGTAAGTGGCTTGAACCTGATATTCACCGGAGATCAAAGATGAAATACTGAAATAGCCATTTCGATTTGTTGCAGTAGCACCGGTTGCATCAGTGATCAGGATAGTGGCATTGACAAGTGGTTCGCCTGTTTCAGCATCTCTCACGTATCCTGCCAAACTGCCGTATTCTGCCCTTTGGTTAGGAGAGGAGGTAATAACATAGGTTCCTGTTGAAAGGATGACATAATCCAGATTTGAGAACGAAAGGATCTCCTTTAGGATCATATCCACAGGTTTATTTCTTTCGTCTATATAAATGGGAGCCTTAAGATCTATCTCAGAATCGTAGGCGATATCGATATGAGATATGTTTGATAACTCGATGAGGGCATCTTCAATACTTACATTTCTGAGAGTTAAGGAATACAGTATTGAATTTTCACCGGCTAATTGTGCAAACGCTGTTTCAGAAACTAATAATACTGTTAATATGAGAAGGAGAGATCTCATATCAGTTTGCTGATATCTTGAACCCATTGTGAGTTGTCTGATAACTCAGTCCCTTGATCGTACAAATATCCTGTATTATTGATTCCGGATTTATTGGATTGTGGTAAAACGCAGTAATACTTTCATCTTCAAGGGCCAAATTGTTGTCTAGGTCAATGGTTATATCAAATCGGCGCTCGAGAATACCAAAAGCTTGATTCAGGGGCTCATTCTGAAAAGCAATATTGTTAGATAACCAGGCTAGCATTCTATCAAATTCAAAAGAAGATAAAATAACATCCGATGATTCAGTGATAATAGCACTTTCATTTTCAGTGAGAACGATAGAATTATTGTTGCTCAAGTTTGCAAATTCTACCGATCCCTCTGTAACTGTCAGTTTTGCTTTTGTTCCTGTTTTAGCATCCCAGTCAGATAAATTAAATTTTGTACCCAATACTTCTACTGAACTATTTAAAGTATTTACTGAGAACGGGTTATCGGGATCACTTGCAACTTCAAAATATCCTTCTCCGGAAAGCGTAACGTTACGCCCTATATAATTGTATAGTCTGGAGTAAGTTAATTTTGAACCACTGTTTAACGTTATTGAAGTTCCGTCTGGCAGTTCAACCATTGCAAGTTCACCATTTGGCACCTCAACATTTACAGGAATGGACAAAGCGAAAAGCATCCCGATAAATGTAATAGTAGCCGCTATAGACATTAACTTCCAATTAAAGGTAAAGCCTCCCTCAGTTTCTGGATCATTAGTCTCATCTTCATCGATCTGACCAAGCACATTATCTAATGCATTTTCAACTTCAATATTAGAAAGAGATAGCCTCTTCTCTTCGGAGAGTTGGTATTCTTTTAGATTTTCATCGAGCTCATCCGTAAAGGAATTATTATCCTTGTCATTTGAACTACTATGCCTACGTATTTTCATAAAGCAATATTTATTTCACGTCTGTTATAAGACTCGTATTCTTCCCTTAAAAAATTACAAGCGGAAACAATATGATTATTAACTGTTCTTGCTGAGATATTCATGACCTCAGCGACCTCTTCGTGTCGCAAACCGTCAAATCGGCTCAATTCAAAAGCTTCTCGTTGTCTCTCAGGAAGTTCCTTTATGAGTTTTTCAATGATCTGTATTGTTTGCTCGTTGTTCGATTCATTGTCTTGTTCTTGATGAATAATCAGGGCATTTAGAGAATGATCGTCACCATCAAGGGTTTCAAATCTGTTCTTATAATCTCTTATGTGATTAAGGCTAAGATTTCGGACGATCGTAAACATGTAGGACTTCAATGATTTTAAAGGGTCCAGTTGGTTACGGTTTTTCCAAAGCTTTATAAAAGCTTCTTGCACTAAATCACATGCCTGATCTTTAGATCTAACATATCGATAAGCAAATCGCACATAGTGTTCGTAGCAGGCACGGAAGAAAGCAGAATAACTGTTTTTATTTCCATCTCTGATTGCCTGACTCCACTCAGTAAACTGTTTATCGGTAATGTTTTCCATACTTGTACAGTTAATACACGTGAAAATAGTCTTATGACTATGTCGAATTAACTGAAATGAAAATAAATCCGTTCTGTCTATCCCAAAGTTTTGCGGATCCTGTTGATTAAGGCCTCATAAAAGGCTGGATACTCAGATCTGTGATCGTCAAATGGTTCGATATGAACACGAGTATAGCCTAGATGATCGGCCTGGCGAAATCGGTCATAGAGCTCTCTGGAAAGGTGTTTTAGGTCGCCATGATAACAGATCACATTGTCCTCATGAACTTCAGGAGCTGTCTGCATTAGGTATAAAGTATGATTGTTGAAAGAACTGACACCTTTGTAAACAACTTCCGCTTCCGGTTTGTAATGCGAATACTTCTGGCCGGGACTCTTTGGAGCGACGTCTATATTTGATTGATCTTCAATTATTTCTAATCCGGATGCCGCACCAAGTTCTTCAGCCCCGATCTTACCGGGACGCATAATGACTATACAGTCATCCTCAAAGCCAATAACAGTGGATTCAAGCCCAACATTGGTTGAACCTCCGTCAATAACCGGAAAATCAGCTCCAAAATCTTCGGTTACATGTTCCGCACGGGTTGGACTGGGTTTTCCGGATCGGTTGGCACTTGGTGCCACCAGCGGTCCCGTTTCTTTTATGAGTTCGAGTGCAACCGGATGTGAGGGCACACGAAGGGCGACAGTTGGTAAACCTGCAGTGATTAAATCCAACACTTCTTCCTTTTTGTCCAATACAAAAGTAAGGGGGCCGGGCCAGAAATGCTTCATCAGTAACTTAGCCTCTTCAGGAATTTCTCCAACGAAATCATGAACCTCTTCTATGTTTGAAAGGTGAACGATAAGTGGGTTATCGGTTGGCCTGCCTTTGGTATCGTAGATCTTTTGAATTGCCTCAGGATTCCAGGCATCAGCACCCAATCCATATACTGTTTCAGTTGGGAAGGCCACGATGCCGCCTTCCTTGATTATTTTTACATATGGGGTTATATCAGGCATGGACTTCATCTTTATTCAATTGTTTAAGAAATGAAAGTGCTGCTTCAATATCTGGAATCTCCTGAATAACAAAACGTACGGTGTCTTTCTTTTGAACAACCTGAAATTTGTCATTCTTGAGTTGCTCAACGATCTCTAAAATTTCCTGAAATTTACCCGTATCAAAGAAATTTTTTCCGGCATCCGAATCCTGTTTTGGGCAAACCATCCACATTCTGTTGGCGCGGATCGTGACCTTCGTAAAGAAGTTAAGTGAAGCAAAGAGCTTGATCTTGCTTGCCAGGATTAGGTAGTTGGTTTCTTTTGGGATCGGCCCGAATCGGTCTTTGATCTCTTCTTGCCATTCATCGATTTGTTCCGGTTTATCTGTCTCAGATAGTTTACGATAGAGATTGAGCCGCTCTACGTTATCGGAAACATAATGCTGAGGGAGTAGGGCGGTTTCATCAAATTCAACAGTTGTTTCAGGTCGCTCTACCTCAATATCGACATTATCGAACATGTCACTGAATTCCGTGCGTTTTAGTTCATTCACAGCATCGTTCAGGATCTTAGTATATAGATCAAACCCAATATCATTTATAAATCCGCTTTGTTCTGCCCCTAGGATATCACCGGCTCCTCTAATATCAAGATCCCGCATGGCAATGTTGAATCCGGAGCCCAGGTCAGAGAATTCCTCGAGAGCAAGAAGGCGTTTCCTGGCTTCAGATGTCAGTGTGTTGATGGGATTGGTAAACAGATAACAGAACGCTTTTCGGTTCGATCTTCCCACACGCCCGCGAAGCTGATGCAACTCTGCCAAACCAAAATGGTTAGCGTGATTGATGATGATGGTATTCGCATTGGCAATATCTATCCCGTTCTCAACAATGTTTGTCGAAACAAGCACATCAAATTTATGCTGATAAAAATCATTGATGATCTTCTCAAGCTGGCTGCCACTCATTTGTCCGTGACCGGAACGCACCCGAATATCAGGCACAAGCCGGCGGACCATTTCTGCGATCTCCTCAATATTTTTTACCCTGTTATGGATAAAGAATATCTGCCCGCCTCTCGAAACTTCCTGAAGTATGACATCGCGTATCAATTCCTCATCAAAACTGTGTATTTCGGTGTAAACAGGCTGTCGGTTAGGGGGTGGAGTGTTGATCACACTCAGGTCGCGTGCGCCCATCAGAGAGAACTGCAGGGTTCTTGGTATGGGCGTAGCTGTTAAGCGTTAGTACGTCCACAGTTGCACGAAATTTCTTCAGTTTTTCCTTTGCCGTGACTCCAAAACGCTGTTCCTCGTCCACAATGATCAAACCAAGGTCTTTGAATTTCACATCCTTGGAAAGTAAACGGTGGGTACCGATCACGATGTCAACTTCACCCTCTTCCAGATCATGGATCACCTTTTTCTGCTCTTTAGCTGTTCGGAATCTTGAAAGAGCTTCAACTCTGACCGGAAATTTCTCCATTCTTTGTTTGAATGTCTTACTATGCTGTTCAGCCAAAATAGTTGTAGGAACTAAAACAGCTACCTGTTTGTGATCTAAAACGGCTTTGAAGGCGGCCCGAACAGCCACTTCAGTTTTTCCAAATCCGACATCCCCACAAACCAAACGATCCATGGGGTGTTCACTTTCCATATCTGATTTTACGGACTTAATAGCCTCGTATTGATCAGGTGTTTCTTCGTATTCAAAATTAGCTTCCAGTTCTATCTGCCACTCATTATCTGGGGAGAAATCGTACGCTGTTTGAGCTTTACGTTTGGCATATAACTGAATAAGCTCTCTCGCAATATCTTTGACTTTCTTTTTGGTCTGCGCTTTTTTCCGAGCCCATGATCCTGATCCCAGCTTGGTGATCCTCGGCGCGGTCCCTTCTTTGCCTGAATACTTTTGCAGTTTATGCAGGCTAGTCACGTTTACGTAAAGCGTGGAGTCATCTTTGTATTGAAGAACTACCACTTCCTGCTCGGTATCTTTAACTTTGATCTTTTTAAAACCAAGGAACTTTCCGATTCCGTAATCAACATGAACTACAAAATCTCCCATACTGAGATCCTTTAGCTCCTTAAACGAAATACCCCCGTGAAATTTTCTTCTTTTCGTTTTTGGGCGGTGATACCGGTTAAAGATCTGGTGATCTGTGTATGCCGCAATACCTGCAGGTGGATAAACGAATCCTTCGTGCAGGGTTTCTACAGTAAGTAAATAATCAAAGCTGTCACTTGCGTCTCCTAAAAGTTCCTCAAACCGATCCTGCTGTCCTGTATTATCACACAGAATAACGGTGATTAAGTTGTTCTTTGAATTTCTGGTGATCTCTTCCCGGAGCAGGTTGAAATTACCGTGAAAATCAGGCTGAGGCTTTGCTTCAAGTGTCAGGGTTTTATCATCCTTAGCCGAGGCATTGACGTCTGCCACATAAAGTGAATGTTCAAACTGATCGAGTTCTTCTTCAAATAACTCCATTGACATAAACAGTTCTTCCGGCAGATCAAGGGAGTCATTATCGCTGTGCTCTTCGTAAGCATCTTCAGCTTTCTTATATAAATCATCGATCTTCGAGACGATGAAAGTTCTGTCTGAGGTAATCAAAAGTGTCTTCTCATCGAAGTAGGACAGAAAATCGGCTTTTTCTCTGTCAGGTAGGTTGTTCAGGTCCGGAATGATACGGGCTTCGTTCAAAAAAGCTATCGAACGCTGTGAATTTGCATCAAACTCCCTTATAGTATCTATTTCATCGCCAAAAAACTCGAGCCTGAGCGGATATTCTCCGGAAAACGGAAAGACATCCACGATACCACCTCGTATAGCAAATTCACCCGGCTCATCCACAAATTTTACAGTGTTGTAGCCTTGCTCAACCAGTTCTCCCCTAAGCTTTTCAGGATCAATTTCTTCCCCCTTCTTCAACCTGATACTGACTTCATCCAGAGCAGAGGGAGGAGCTACTTTTTCAAAAATGGCTTCAGCCGAGGTTATGACGATCTTATGGGGTTGTTCATTGACTTCTTGGAGGGCCTCAGATCGTTGAACTAAAAGGGCAGTGTCCCTTAACTGTTGATTGTCATACGGTTTACTGTTTGATGAGGGAAATAGTATAACCTTCTTGTCGGGAGAGATCGCGTTCAGGTCGGCATGCAAAAAACGAGCACCTTCATCTGATTCTGATAAAACAATGATGTTTTCGTAATGAGCATGTAAAGCATCAATCAAAAAGCTGTTTAAAGCCCCAATACTTTTTTTTAACGTGAGGGAAGAGTCAGATCGTAATCTATCATAGATATTATCGAATACGTCTGATTTTTTGAGATGCTCTCTTATGAAGGAAATGCTCATTAACAGTGCGGGTGACTTTATTAAATTCGGTTAGGCTTTAAAGATAAAGCGAAAGGAATTAGTATGTAATCTTATTTATTTAAGACTGTGATCGACTGATAGAAAGCAGAAAGGTTTAATCCAACGGTGTGATTGTTTGTGTGAAGGTAATCTTGATAACAAATGACAAGCCGAACAGTAATAAAGATATTCCGAGATAAAACGGATATTTATCTTCGTAGTCAGTGTAGATCAATTCTTCAACTTCTGTTCTCTCGAGTTCATCAATTTCATCATAGATACTTTCGAGTTGTTCACTGTCTGTAGCTCGGAAATAACGGCCACCGGTCAATTCAGCAACCTGTGTGAGCATCTCCTCATCAATATTAACCTGTACATTTTGATAACGGCGACCAAAAATTGGGTCCTGAATAGGATAAGGAGCCGTGCCTCTTGTGCCCGCACCTATGGTATAGATCTTGATGTCGTAGGTCAGTGCCAGATCAGCCGCAGTAACAGGATCGATCTCTCCGGAGTTATTTTGTCCGTCTGTCAATAATATTACAACCTTACTTTCGGCAGGGCTTTCTTTCATTCTGTTCACCGCAGTGGCAATACCCATGCCAATCGCTGTACCGTCCTGAATAACCCCCATTTCAAGATCATCTATCAGTCTTTTAAGTAATCGGTAATCGAGAGTAGGAGGAACTACGGTGTAACTATTCATGGCAAAGGTTACAAGACCAATACGGTCTGTTTCCCGTTTGTCTACAAAATCTTTAGCTACCTGCCTTGCGGCTTCAAATCGGTTGGGTTTTAAGTCTTCAGCTAGCATTGAGGTAGACATATCCAGGACCATCACAATGTCGATACCTTCCGCATTGCGCTCAACGGTGGTCAGCCTTTCTTGTGGTCGGGCGAGAGCTATGATAAGAAAGACCAATCCGGCCCATTTCAAAGCTGCCTGTAGCCAGTGTAAGTGTGCTTTCCAGTTGCCTGGAAGATTTTCCAATAGGTCAAGTGACGAAAATGAAAGAGAAGATTGTTTGCCTGAGAAAAAGCGGAAGATATATAGTCCGGCTATGACAGGTACAATGATCAATGCCCAAAACCAATATGGATTAGCAAATTCCATTATGCTTTACCTCCGCTTTCAGATACTTCTTTATCTGAGGAGTAATATCTTGTATCATATTCTGTCTTTAATCTGCCAATTCGAGGTGCGTCTGTTAGTTTGGCTCGTTCTAAAAACTCCAGAGCTTCATCATAAGTTTTCCAAGAATCTTCAAGGGTAGGGGTGAACTTGGCAAATTTAACAAGATCAGCTCTTCGTAAAATGTTTCTCGTTTTTTCAGCAAGTATATCATCAACCCCATAAGCATCCAGATACCGTATCAACTCACCGGAAGTGGATTCAAGGGCCGGAATCTTGTAAAGCTCCTCAAAATAGGTCCGTATGGCATCACCGATCTGACTGTAGAATAACTTAAAGTCTTTGGTCTGTTCAACCTTAGTTTCTTCTTTGATACGAATAAGATCATTTTCAAGCTCTTTGATTGGATCGTAAAAATCAGGGATCGTCGGTTTTTGAACTTCAGGTACATCTTCATCTTGTTCTCTAAATTTAAACCACCAGATCAGGAACGCAGCCAAAGCGATCAAAGCCAAAATCCATGGCCACCAAGGCCGCGGAAATTCATAGTTAGGCTTCATAGATTTTAATGTAGTGTCACCTTCGGCCACTACAGGTTGGAAAAAGATAGTAACCGGATCTGTATATAATGTTGTGGTGTCAGATTCATTAAGTATAGTAACGGGCAGGGAAGATATCTGAAGGTCCTCATTTCCAAAATACTGCAATTCATATATCAGGCTATCTGAAAACTCGGAGAGTTTGAACTGTTTTCGGTTCAAAACTTCAACTGAAGATGGAAAGGAGTTGGTGTCCGGAAACTGTACACTTTGATATTCCTCATCCAATTGAAGAAGGAGAGAATAATTAAAAGTATCTCCTATACGAAGGGAGTCCGTATCAACCTGTGTACGTACGGATTGTGCCTGAACATTTCCTGAAATAAAAATAGATAATGCAAGGAACAGAAGAGTTGCACATCGGTTCAACAGGAGTTCTTTCATTTAGGGTATTAGCGACTGATTTATGATTAACGTGGTCTGAAAATATCACTTTGATATGTAAATATTTCACAAAACTTAAAGTATATATCCGTTTATGAAAGTACCCCATTAATCCTTATCATTTTCTTTATAAATCTTAAGAAATTTACAACACACGTTGGACGAAAAGATCAAAAATAAATGGGGCCTCAGTGCGCTAATAGTAATTTTGCTGGTTACTTCCGTGCTGCTTCTTAATTTTACCGGAAACGACAAGCCTCCGGAGTTCATTATTACAGAACATAACGTGGTCGAGATCAAAGAAGAGATTAAACTCGATTCTTATGGTTTTAATGTCATAGATGCAGAACTTGAGGAAGGCCGTGTGAAACGTAACCAAAGTTTGTATTTGATATTGCGTGACCTGGATGTATCGCCTCAAACCATTTATCAGATCAACAGAGAATCAAAAGGTGTGTTTCAAAGTAATCGTGTGAAACCCGGTCAGCGATACATCGTTTATAAGGATTCAAAAGATTCTCAGCCTTACCGACTGATCCTTCATAGCGACGCCCTTGATTACGTGATATTTGAATGGGGAAGTGGTATAAACGTCAGTGCTGGGCAGAAAGAGATTAAAAAAGAGATCTTCGAAGCTTCGGGTGTTATTACTTCATCTCTGTATGAGTCTCTGGTAGAACAGGATAAGAACATTCTTATAGCCAATCGTTTGAGTGAGATATTTGCCTGGCAGATCGACTTTTTTAGATTATATCCCGGTGACAACTACAAGCTGATCTACGAAAAGCAGTTTGTAGATGGTAAACCCTATGGAATTGGAGAGATCCTTTCCGCTAAATTTGAGCACAATGGCAGAACCTATGATGCCTATTATTTTGAGGGTGAGAAGAGTATGGGATTTTACGACAGTGAAGGAAATGGAGTGCAAAAAGCATTGCTTAAAGCACCATTTAAGTTTTCTCAAAGGATCAGTTCCTCATTTAACAGAAATCGATTTCATCCGGTGTTAAAAAGAAGATTGCCACACACCGGAGTGGATTATGCGGCCCCAACTGGAACTCCTGTGTTATCGGTAGGTGATGGACAAGTGACAGAGGCTCAGTATAGAGGAGCAAACGGAAATATTGTCAAGATTCGACATAACGGTACCTATACTACAGCTTATCTGCATTTGAATGGCTTTGCCAGAGGCATTACACCCGGTACAAGAGTGCGTCAGGGACAGGTAATTGGTTATGTAGGTAGAACCGGCCGTGTGACCGGTGTTCATCTGCACTATATGATCTACAAGAACGGTCAACCTGTAAATCCATTGACTATAGACCTTCCACCATCAAAAGCTATCGATGAATCAGAAAGAAGTGAATTTGAGGATCTGATGAAGCGATTAAAAGTGCAAATGGAAGAAATAAAGGGTGAAGATAACGTAGCTTCAGTTCTTTCAACTGATTGATTTTGAATGAATCGGATCAGTATCGGCTGCCTCTCCGCTGGAAGAAATTCATCAAAGGCTTCACATACGATTCGTTGGTTTTAACCTCAACCGCATCGATCTTCATTTTGAGCATCATTTCGTGCAGGTAAGCCTTCTGTTTCATTCGGTTGATCTTATAGGCTTTTCTCACTTTATCGCTCGAGGTATCTACGATCTTTTCAGCTCTGGTTTCAGCATCTCTCAATTTTACCAAGCCAAGATCAGGTAGTTCATCTTCAAATTGATCGTTGATGATGATACTGACCAAATCATGTTTTTGATTGGTGATCCTGAGCTGTTTGTCAAAATCCTTATCCTGAAAATCGGATGCCAGCACAACAATGGCTCTTCTATCCAACAGACGATTTATATAGGAAAGTCCGTCTGCGATATCAGTTCCCCTGCCGGTTGGTTCAGTAGTGTACATCTCACGAATAAGTCTAAGGACATGCGTCCTGCCTTTCTTGGGCGGAACTACCTTTTCGATATGATCACTGAATAGCACAAGCCCAACTTTATCACTGTTCTTGATGGCACTGAAAGCCAGCACCGCACAGATCTCAATTGCCAGTTCCATTTTGCTTTGATCCAAGGTACCAAAAGTCCCACTTTGGGAAATATCGATGCAAAGCATCAGGGTTTGTTCCCTTTCTTCTTCAAAGATCTTAATGAAAGGATCACCGGTTCGGGCAGTCACATTCCAGTCGATCTGACGGATATCGTCACCGTATGTATAAGCACGCACCTCTGAAAACTCCATACCTCGGCCTTTGAAGGCGGATTGGTATTCACCGCCAAAAAGAGAATTAACTATTCCCTTGGTTTGAATTTCGAGTTTCCGAATTTTTTTAAGGATTTCCTTAGGGATCATATCGTCTGCTTAATTGATTAGGCAAAGATAAGAAATGGCAGATATAATCAAGAATCAGAAAAGTAAAAATAATAAAGTGTTCCTTTCCTATATGATCTACCTCCAGTCAGACGGCTCAAAGCCGTTTGGCTGATTGTTAGATTCTATCTTCCAAACCTGTCAAACCTTCATGTCAGGGCTCAAAGCCTAATTCATCGATCAGACGGGTAATCCGTCAGATCGAGATCGAAGTGGTATTTTCCATCTCACGGTCTGCCGGCTCAAAGCCGTCTGACCGTTTGTCTGATACGACCACCAAAAGACCTAACCCATCGATCAGATAAAGATCGTGGTGGTAGAAGTATCTGGTTTTTAGTATCGTACTCCATGCAATTTTATTCGGGGCATACATATCATGTGTACAATCAGGGAAACAACAAGGAATCCATCTTCTTTGAAAGAGATAATTACCTGTTTTTCCTGTCCAAGATGAAAGATCACCTGAATCCCTCATGCCGATATTTTAGCCTGGTGCCTGATGCCCAATCATTTTCATTGGCTGATCCGGGTACATGAGAAGTATCCAAATAAGCCAGTCCTTCACAACAAAGAGAAAAAGGTTAATCCGTTAAACCGGGCCATAGGGACGCTGCAAAGTTCTTATACCCAGGCTATCAATAAAAAATATGACAGAACCGGATCACTATTCCGCACAAGAAAAAAAGCGAAATCCTTAAGTGAAGATAAACCGGATGCAGATAATTACGGTATCAACTGCTTCTTATACATCCATCAAAATCCATTGAGAGCGGGATTAGTGAAACAGTTGGGAGAGTGGGAGTATTCTTCTTACCGGGATTATGCAGGCATTCGAAAGGGTACATTATGCAACATAGAATTAGCGAGGGATTTATTTGATCTGCCCAAAGATCCCGAAGCTTTTAAAACTATATCTCAGCAAACCATCCCGGATCAAGTCATTCAGCAAATTGTACTAACAACCTCCGACGGTCTGACGGCTTCCAGTCCGTCTGACCGTTTGCCTGATTCGACCATTGAAGCCTGACCCATTGATCAGACGTAATCGTCAGATCGAGATCGTGGTTGTGTTCTTCATCTCACGGTCTGCCGGCTCCAAGTCCGTTTGATTGCAGCACCCAGCCTAATCCATCGGATCAGATCGAATTCATGGTTGTTATATTTTTTCGCTAGAGATTGAGCTCAATATCCTCAGAAGTATATTCCTCTCGTTCAATAAGCGGGTAAATCAGGAAGAGCAGTAAAGTAGTAATTCCTATCCAATACATAAGCCATGCAAAGGTCATATACTCGCTAAGAATGCCTTTCATGGAGAATAAGTTAAAGAAATCATGGGCCGATTTGGGTAAGTTACCGATCAATGGCATCCTTCGGAACATAGCATCGGCAGCATAAGCAGATGATTCGATCCAGGCAAAGCCCGTCATTAGTAAACCAAGCTGAGCAACCAAATGTTGTCGATTCCACCATCCATACACAAAGATCACAAAGGGCAGTAGTATTTCTAATAAGGTCCCCCCAAGTATGGTAATAAATCTAGATCCGAACATGCCAAAAAAAGTATGTCCGGCTTCATGGACGATCAATAAAAAATTGTCGATGAGAAAGAAAAAAGGAGATAGAAAAAAAGGGTAGGAGTAGATCCATGCAAAGGAGATCTCCCATTTTAGAGCCATCCAATACTGATCTGCAAGCACCCAGCAAAACGGGATACATACCACTGAAAACCACCATTTCTTAATGTGGGGCAGTGCTTTATCGAGAGTTTGTTCTGCATTAAAATTCAATTTAATTGAATCATTTGGGCTTTTATCGAGTTGAGATAGTAGAAATTATACAGATATCAAACAACAAGGTAATCATGAGTCAGCCGCTAAACGTCACACAGAAATTAATTAAAGCTCACTTGGTAGAGGGTGAAATGATACCCGGAGAAGAGATCGGCCTAAAGATAGATCAAACTCTTACCCAGGATGCTACCGGAACTTTGGTAATGCTGGAACTGGAAGCTATGGGTCTTGATGACGCTAAAACCGAGATATCCTGCCAATATGTAGATCACAATCTTCTACAAACCGACTTCAAAAATCCTGATGATCACGTATTTCTTAAATCTGCCGCTGAAAGATTTGGTATGTGGTTTAGTCGTCCGGGTAATGGGGTGAGCCACCCAATAGAAACAGAGCGATTTGCCATTCCTGGAAAAACACTAGCCGGATCTGATAGTCATACTCCCGCATCAGGATGTATGGGTATGTTAGCTCTTGGAGCCGGAGGCCTTGATGTAGCTTTTGCAATTGCGGGTGAGCCGATGCATATCAAGATGCCAAAAGTGTTGGGTGTTGAACTTAAGGGAAATCTTCCGGATTGGGTTAGCGCAAAAGATGTGGTTCTTGAAATGCTTCGCCGCTATGATGTGGATGGAGCTAACGGATATGTGATCGAATATTTTGGGGAAGGATTGAAGAATTTATCTACTATGGATCGCCATGTGATTGCCAATATGGGCACAGAAATGGGTGCCACTACCACTGTTTTCCCTGCCGATGATGAGATACGACGTTTTATGACTACCCAGGGCAGAGGCGATGATTTCGTTGAACTGTTAGCTGATGAAGGAGCTGAATATGATAAATACGAAGAACTGATCCTTGATGATGTAGAACCATTGATTGCCCTTCCAAGCAGTCCAGGTAATGTAGTTCCGGTTAGAGAAGTGGAAGGCAAGCCGATCTATCAGGCATATGTGGGATCTTCAGCCAATCCCGGTTATCGTGATTTTTGGATGGTTTCTGAAATTGTAAAAGGTAAAATGGCGCACGAAAATGTGTCGTTGGATATTAACCCGACCTCACGCCAGATCATCGAAAATATGGTGAAGAATGATGTGATGTTCTATCTTGTGCAGTCAGGTGCGCGAATTCACCAGGCGGGTTGTAATGGATGTATAGGAATGGGGCAGGCACCGGCATCGGGACAAAATAGCCTGAGAACAGTACCAAGAAATTTCCCAGATCGATCAGGAACGAAGGAAGATTCGGTGTTCCTGGTAAGTCCTGAAACAGCGGCAGCTTCAGCCTTGACCGGTAAGATAACTGATCCGCGGGATCTCGAGAAATTATATGATATGAAATATCCGCAGTTTAAAGATCTTGAAAATCCGATCGTTAATACGGATATGTTGAAAGAGCCGGTTCCCATGGGAGAAAGAGGAGAGATCAAAAAAGGACCTAATATTTCAAGTATGCCGAATTTTGATGAACTCGGTGATTTTGAAGTCCCGGTTTTACTGAAAATGGGTGACGATATTTCTACGGATGAGATTCTGAGAGCAGGAGCGGAAGTGCTGCCATTCCGAAGTAACATTCCGGAGATCAGCAAATTTACGCTGGATGTGGTAGATAAAAATTTCCATGATAGAGCGCTCGAAGCAAAAGCAGAACATGGAGGACATATGGTCATTGCCGGCGAGAATTATGCACAGGGTTCTAGTCGTGAACATGCTGCTATTGCGCCCCGGTTTTTAGGTCAGCGAGCCGTAATTGCAAAAAGCTATGCCCGAATCGGATGGCAAAACCTGATAAATTTTGGAATTCCACCATTTGAGTTTGCAAACGATGATGACTATGATGATATCGACCAGGGAGATATCCTGAAATCTGAGGATATCCGTGCAAGTATTGAAAGTGGAAATACAGCCAGAATCATTAATGTCACAAAAGGTAATGAATACGTGGTTAAGCACACCCTCAGTGAGCGCCAACGTGAAGCAATTTTAGATGGCGGGGTGATCAATACCTTTAAAAAGAAAAAGAAGGCTTCTTAATTTTATATCCGGACCGGTTTTAATCTCGCTCATGCCTAGCTCTTTGTGTCGGCATGGAATGGGCTAAAAAGGCTTTTGCATGCTCCAAGATCATTGCAGCAAGTGAATTATATCAATGTAATTTCTGGAATTTCTTTACGCCTTTTATAAAATATTGCCATATAATACTCATGTTCATCATAGTGGAAGGATCCTGATCTACGATTCTTTTCTTCTGAAGGTGTATTCGCTTTCGGTGTACTTTTGACAATCCTTTAAGGAAGTGAAAATGAGCTTTTGCTACTGCCAGCCATTCCCTTGGTTTTCCTTCTAAAAGGGCTCTCCAGGCTGCTACGGCATCCAATCCAAACCTAACAGGGATTCTTGTGATGAGACTGAAGGTTGAATAATTCTTCCAAAGCATGAACAAACTGTTGCGAAAATTATAGTAGACCTTACGGGGTGAGTCCATAGGCAGTGAACCTCCACCTAAATGATAAACTATGCTATCAGGTGCGTATCCGATCTTAAAACCCTGATTTTGCAATCTCCAGCATAGGTCGATCTCTTCCATGTGAAATTCGAAGTCTTCATCAAATCCACCGGATTTAATAAATACATCCTTTCGTATAGCTATAGCCGCACCCGATGCCCAAAAAAGGTCAGTATTAGTCTCATATTGTTCCAGATCTTTCTCAACTGTATCAAAGATCCTTCCCCGGCAAAATGGGAACCCGTATTTGTCAATATAACCTCCGGCTGCACCCGCATATTCGAAGTGATCTTTATGCTTGTAAGCTCTCAGTTTAGGTTGAACCGCAGCAACTGCTTCATCATTTAAAGCCCTATTAATGCCGTGAAGCCATTTTTTATCTACTTCAACGTCATTATTCAGGAACAATAATATTTCTTTAGAAGCGAATGGAACAGCTCTGTTATTTCCGCCACAATAGCCGTAATTTCGGTCTAAGGACGTAATTTTTACATCAGGGAAATTGGATCTGATCCACTCTTTTGAACCGTCATTAGAGGCATTATCTGCAATAATGATCTCATAATCAGGGTAATCAGTTTCAGATACGGATGGCAGAAACCTCTTGAGGTGCTCAAGGGCATTCCAGGTTACAATGATTATGCTAAAGCCTTTCAACGAATGAATGTAATTTTATGAATGTTAAAAAAAAGATTTTGTTGCCGAAGATGACACCGGCTAAATGAACAAACGTTAGATGATACAAAAAGTATGATCAAAATTGGGCTTATATCTGATACGCATGGTTATTTGGATCCTCAGGTTCTGGATTATTTTAAGGGATGTGATGAGATCTGGCATGCTGGAGATTTTGGAAACATCCAGATAGCGGAGATGCTCCGAAAAATTGCTCCAGTTGTTGGAGTTTATGGAAACATAGATGGGCAAGATATTAGAAAGGAATTTCCACTGCATCAGAGATTTAAAAAAGAGGGGCTTCGTGTATGGATTACGCATATTGGTGGAATTCCCGGCCGTTATTGCTTACCAATCAGACATGAATTGGAAAATGACCCACCTGAACTGTTTATCTGTGGCCACTCACACATTCTGAGAATTTCGAGAGATTCTGACCTTGAAAATATGCTGTACATGAATCCAGGTGCGGCCGGTAAGCAAGGTTTTCAAACAGACCGAACCATTATTCGTTTTCAGATCGATGACGGAAAGATACATAATGTCGAAGTGATCAACCTTGATGTGGACGAAGAGGAATCTGTTGAGTAAATCCTTGATCTAAACCTGTTCAAAACGTTCGATCAATTCCATTGCGTTAAAAGCAGATTGAACGACCAATGGGATCCCCCCACCAGGATGTGTTGAACCGCCTACCATGTATAACTTTTTGATATCTTTTGATTTATTCCGGGGACGTATAAAAGCTGAAAATAAATCGTTGGATGAAGTTCCGTAAATACTTCCCTTGTTAGACAGGTATTTCTCATAAAAATCCAGGGGCGTAATCTGTGTACGGAATACGATATGATCCGATAGAGACCTCAAACCCCGCTCCTCTAATTTACTAATGATCTTGTCTCCGTACTGTTCCTGACTTTCCTTCCAGTCATATTGATCACTTAGGTAGGGGGCATTGACTAAAATAAACAGGTTGCTTCCGCTCTCTGGAGCGTGATAAGGGTCCGAATATGAAGTATTGGCAATGTATATGGTTGGATCATCAGGCATTACTTTATCTCTAAAAATCTGACTAAACTCGTGTTCATAATCGTCGGAGAAGAAGATATTGTGGTGCACCAGGTCTTCGTACTGTTTATCTAAACCAAGCAGCAGAACATATCCGGAACAGGAGGGTTCAACCGATCTCGCTTTTTTCTTTTTTGATGCTTTTAAAGACTCTTTAGGAATGAGGTTGGTGATGGTTTCTGTAGCATCACTGTTAGCAATGATCAAATCTGCATCTATTGTTTCACCATTTGTTAATTCAAGACCTTTCGCCACACCATTATTGATAACAAGCGAATGAATCAGGCTGTTAAACTGAAAATCAACTCCATTTGCCTTTGCTATCTCAAATAAACTATCAGCTACTTTGTACAAACCGCCTTTTACGTAGAAACCACCCTGATTGAGTTCCACATGAGGTATTACATTTAAAGTTGCCGGAGCCTGATAAGGTGAAGAGCCATTGTAGGTTGTGAATCGTTTAAAGAATTTTTTCAAATATTTGGAGTTAAATTCCCGGTCTACCTTGTCAGCTACTGTACTGAAAGCATCGATCCCGAAAAAACTTAGTATATCGAGTTGTTTCAAATCTTTAAAACTGTAAAGGGGGTTGAAAATGAATGCATCGGCAGTTTTATGATAAAGGGTAGCAGCATGATCTAAAAAATCCGAATAAGACTGCGCATCTTCAGGGGCAAAAGACTTGATCTCTTCAATGGAATCTTGTCGGTTTTCAAAATTATTGAATTCGGTTCCATCCTGATAAAAATATTTACAGACCGGATCCAAGGGTATAAGTTCTAAGTGGTCTGCCAGGGTTTCACCACACTCATCGAAAAGCTTTTCGAGCAAAAAGGGCATAGTTAATAAACTGGGGCCAGTATCAAATCTAAACCCTTTAGATTTTATCTGATTCATTTTACCACCAACGTTTTCATTCTTTTCGAATACAGAAACGTCATGTCCTTTAGCTGCAAGTAAATTAGCAATAGAAAGTCCACCTAAACCAGCACCAATGACCGCAATTTTCATGTACTGTAGGGTTTAAGACTGAATCTTTTGTTCAATGGACTTCAGTGTATTTCTAATATCTGCGAGGATTTCTGTCGTATTTTCAGATTCCTCTGTACCAGAGGACATTTCAGTCACTTTATCTCTTTGCTCAAATACCATGTTTCTGAAATCAACAGCATCCACAATTCCGATCAATGACAGGTCGGCAGAAGTTTGCCCCGTGTTACCTGCAGTTTCAATCTTTAATATACTTAAACCAAAATGCTTTAAAAGGGGACCTTCTTTAAAGGTTAGATCCTGAATTTTATCTAACGGGATCGTTCGTTCTGTTTGAAATATGTATCCCTTTTTAAATCGAAGGGAGCGGGTTGTTAATTCACATTCCAATCTTTCGAAGTATCTATTCAGATATATATTTCCAAGGAAAAGCCAAAACGGTAGCAAAGGAAGTAAGACGATAGTAAGAACCATCACTAATGAACCGTACCATAAAATGTATGATTTGATACGAGGATTGAATTCAGCTTTTTGTAATACTGTGGCTTTTGAGGTCATGATTCAGAATTAGAGGTTAAATGCGAGGACATTATCTGACATCCCTCAATAATTAGCAACTCAGTTATTTCCCAATTTCTCCGCATCCTCATTTGGAATAAAATCCATTGCGAGTGAATTCATGCAATACCTGAGACCGGTTGGCTGAGGACCGTCATCAAAAACATGGCCAAGGTGACTACCACAGTTTGAACAAACGATCTCAGTGCGGGTCATAAACCAACTATTGTCTTCCCGTTCTCCAACCAAAGAATCTGCAATTGGTTTCCAGAAGCTTGGCCACCCGGAACCACTTTCATATTTATGTTCTGAACTGTACAGTTTCTGCCCGCAAGCTCCACACACATAGATGCCTTCTTGTTTATTACTGTTGTACTCATTTACAAAAGGAAGTTCAGTTCCGCGATCTCTGAGTATTCGAAACTCTTTGGAAGTAAGTATTTCCTTCCATTCGGCTTCCGATTTTTTGAGAGGGTAATCTTCTTCAGGAATGGTGTCAGTGTGTGCAATTTGCATTGAGGCGGTTTGAACATTCACATCAGTTTCATGAGATTTACTGCTGTTCAATAAGTATAGACCGAGACTCAAAAAAGTGACTGCAATTATTGCTGTAATGGTTAATTTCATAAAATTTTATATTCTGATTGAATTCTGTCACTTGTTTAACAGCTAACATTGTCAATTAGTTTGCAGTCATTTAAAATACTGAGTTATTTACCAGTCAATTTCCCAATTGCTGTGTTCGTTCTTAAATCTTTTGGGTGCTTCTTGTTTGAACAATCGAATGCCTGCTGTGATACCTACCCAAAAGCGGTACTGTCTTCCTTTTCTCTCAGGTGACCACAAACTATACCATGTATATTCGTTTGCATCATTCACTCTTGTCACCTGTGCATTGAAAGATGGTCCGCCATAGAGTGAGAAACCATTGGAAAGTCTCTTACCAAGCATAAATTTATATGAATAGATGAGGTTCAGGTTTTCTCTCCATTCATCCTCAAAATGGTGTAAAACAGAAAATTCCTGATTGACGTACACTGTTTCATTCTCCCACTTATCAAATGAATCAGTCACATTTTTCTCCAGCCCAACTGCTAAACCTATGCGGTAAACATCTCTGTTTAAAAGGGTGTTGTACCCAAATAAAGCAGAATTGTACACTCTGTGAGTTCCAAGAGTCAATCCAACGTCTGTGAAACCACCATCAGAATATCTGACATCAATATTTTTACGGCCGTTGCCATAGTAACTGATAAAACCGATCGGTACTCCCTCAAACTCTTTAGCATAATTGATAAAGCCGATCTGAAGTCCTGTTGCCTTTTGTGATGCATTTAATAACCCCGAAAATTGAAGCCCGGTCATTTCCTGAGCAATGTTTGCTACGCCTGAAATGGAAGCTCCTTCAAGTTCTTTGGCATAATTCACACCACCTGTAACAAGTAACCCACTGGCATTATCTTTCGCAAAATTGAATGCCCCTGATAACATCAGACCTTCAATCTCACTCAAGGCAGTATTTCCAACTCCGGATATTTGTAATCCCGATACATCAGAACCCGCAAAATTTAAAACACCTGTTACCTGAAGACCTTCTATACTTTCTTTAGCCAAATTGGTGATACCTGAAAGCTGAAGACCGGAGATATCTCCATATGAGGCATTGAAGAGGCCTGTACCTTGCAATCCCTCAATATCACCTTTGGCAATATTAGCAAAGCCTGAAAATTGTATACCACTGGAACTTTCACCTGAAATATTTACTGCACCGGCAAATTGAATACCCTCAAGCTCACCCAGAGAAAAATTTGTAACCCCTGATAGTTGAACGCCAGTCATATCTTTTCCAGAAAAATTTCCAATTCCCGCGAGGTTTATACCTTCAAGTTCTCCATTTGTGACGTTACCTAATCCGGCCAGCTGAAAACCGGAAGCGTAGCGTTTGTTGTAATTTATCAAACCACCGATCTCAATACCATCCAATCCACCATGATAACCTCCAAGAATGTTTATGGAATATCTAGCGGTATAATTAGGAGCCTCGACACCATTAGTGCTGAGAGGAGGGAACAGGGTTATTCTCCACTTTCTATATTCCAGGTCATCATATTCGTGATCCTGAGCAATGGAAAGAGCTGGATTTAGAGTAAATCCTATGATAATTAATAAAGCAGTTAGTATATGTTTAGTCATGACCTGAACTATATTTTGAGAATTCGCAATCCAATACGCACAAAACTCAAAAAAGTTATAATGAAATAACCTTGTTTCTCAATCAATATTGATCAGATCAGTGGTTCTTTCAGATCAGGTAATTTTTCATCGAGAACATCATTCCAGTTATTGACCTCTTCAACACTTGATAGTAATTCCTCAACATCACCTTCCAGATCTATGAATTCGATCTTATCGCCCTGAACGATCTGATTGACAACATTCATATCATCTTCGGATACGATGCTCACCAAAAACAGTATGTTTCCCATCCAGCCAGGGTGTTGCTATATGTGTAATGAAAAACTGACTCCCGTTTGTGTTTGGGCCGGCATTAGCCATAGAGAGTTTTCCTGGTTCATCGTGGACAAGACCTTCATGAAATTCGTCATCAAACCGGTAACCGGGTCCACCCCGGCCATCTCCGTCGGGGCATCCACCCTGAATCATAAAATCATTGATCACACGATGGAAATGCAGGCCATCGTAGAATCCACGTGAAGCAAGATTTACAAAGTTTGCCACCGTTTTTGGAGCTTTATCAGGAAACAGTTCAATATTTATTTGTCCTTTAGACGTGTTGATAGCGCAGGAAATATTCATAACTAGTTCAGTGAACAGATAGGGTTAAAAATAAAAAATTTGAGTCTAGGCCGGGGTTCTGAGAACCCGTCTGGGCATTAGAAATATGATGAAATTTATACCCCAAAGATAGATCAGTAAAAGAATTCAACTTAAAAATATTACCGATAATGATATCAAAAGTGAAATTAAGCCTTCTGGCTTTATCCGTGGGGAAATAATCATCCATATAAATAATACCGGCCGTGGTTTGTGCAAATGGCGAAAATAAATCAGATTTATAATTTTTCACCATAAAGCCAAACGGGGAGATTCCATAACCACTGTTTTTTGTTTTGCGGTCGTTTGCATCCCGTTTTGGATAATCAAAATGAAGGTAAGGAATAATACCGGCGGTGTACCATAGGGAAATATCCTCGCTAAGATTTTTCAGATGTTTTTGAAAACCGAATCTTAGGATCTGAGTTTGAGAGTTTTGAGTCTTACCTAAGAATCGAATGGATTGGGAAGAGTACCCCCCCCAAATAGTGTATCTGGTTTCGGGGGTTATTGATGTTGGTCTATTCTGCCCGTATAGCTCTGAATGAGTAATTAAGAACAGAAATCCAATAATTAATAAATGAATGGTTGATCTATGAGAGCCAATAAATTTCAATGGAAGTATCAGGATTTAGATTTTTTTGTCTTTAAAAAACTTATAACTGAAACACCCCATATTACGATCCATGCACCACCCAAATAGAAATTTTCTGCGTAGAATAGAATTACTACTGTAAGTCCATAGATTATGTGATAGAACAGGGGGGGAGCCGATGTTTTGTTAGCCTTATTGTTAAGTGTAGGCATTACAAAGGTTAGCAGCTTGCTGATCAACAATAAGGCTGTATAAACCCAAAGAACGATGTTCAAAACATCACTGGGGTATACTGCATATAATGCGATAATTAGAAGAACAACTACGTCGAGATAGGCGTCTTTAAGCCATTTCATTAATATTATTCTACCTGATCTTGTATTGGATTGAGAGATACTACTTCTTTGGCATGAAGACCTTTATCGCCCTCGTCCAGATGGAATTCTACTTCTTCACCTCGTCTTAACTTCTTAAAACCGTCAGCCTGAATTTCTGAGTAGTGAACAAATGCATCTTCACCTGTATCAGTACTAATAAACCCGTAACCTTTAGTATTGTGGAACCATTTAACCGTACCCTTTTGCTTGTCTGACATAAAACCCAAAAATTAATTAATGTTAACTAGCTGAATAACTAACTAAAGTTACCCATAACAGGAACTAAAATAATTTTTGGGAACAATACAATCAACTGTAACCTGTAATTAGTTACATTTATCGAATTCTTAGTTCTTCGATCCAGATCGCCATTCCGTCAGAATTCTTAGTTGAGGTCAGTTCTGTTTTGGATGTCAGAACAACTTCACCCTCAGTTTCCACATCAACAATAAGGCCTTTAACATAGATGATATGACCATCTCGTAGTGTTTTTAATTTTTCATCTATACTAGACGTTGATGGCAAAAGATGCCATAGATCGCTTTCCCCGTATATAATATTTAATGAAAGAGGTGGGCGCGTCAGGTCTAACTTGTAAGAACGGTTTTTTAAAGAGTAAAAAATGTAATCCAGATTGCGCTCATCGGAAAGTTGATTCCAGCCTACCATAGCATCAGCAGGGGCATATTTCTTAACCCGATCAAAAAAGTAACGCTTACGCTTGATGATCAAAACTTCGCCTTCAATAACTTTTTTAGGTGTAACTGTAGCACCTTTAAAAGTGAATGGCTCTTGCCAGGTCAGTCTTTCTATATCAGGAGCATTTTTAACCATTATGCCCGGACCTCGGTCTACAGGAAATGTTGAATAGACAATGTAGCTAGCTGCTACGAACACACAGAAAACTAAATACTTTACCATAACCTTCACCTTGAATTGTTTTTCTTACAAGAGGGTAGACGACCGTTTGTGTTACAAAATTATTATAAAGTTATAATGTGTGCAGTCCATAATGTTCCTGAATTCTAATGATCAAGCATTTAATTTTTAGAGAATTAATTGTGGAAATACACTTTGTTATTTACTGGCAGGAAACCTTATCTTTGAAGTCTTACCTAAAGCCAAAGTGGCGGAATTGGTAGACGCGCGCGACTCAAAATCGCGTTCCTCCGGGAGTGTGGGTTCGAGTCCCACCTTTGGTACTAAAGCCTTGCATACTTCTGCAAGGCTTTTTTTATGTCTTTTAACCTCAAGTCTTTGAAAAATGCTGATTTTTTAAACTTATAGGTGAGTTATTTATAGCATCAGTTTCATTTATTATTATTTTAAGCGAAAACATAAACCAAACCAAAATTAAGTAGGTGTTATGAGTAATTACCATATCAAAAGTTTAGAGGAATATTTTAAGGTTTATCGTCACTCAGTCAGAGAGCCTGAAATATTTTGGTCTGAAATAGCTGAAGAGCATTTTACCTGGCGGAAAAGTTGGGACAATATTTTGGAATGGGATTTCGACAAGCCTGAAATAAAGTGGTTTGAAGGGGCTAAACTCAATATTACTGAAAACTGTATTGACAGACACTTACTTACCAAAGGAGATAAAACAGCTATTCTGTTTGAGCCGAATGATCCCAATGAAGAGGCTGAACATATTAGTTACTCAGACCTACATAAGAGAGTTAATAAATTTGCCAATGTTTTAAAACAACAGGGCGTAGGAAAAGGCGACAGAGTCTGTATTTATCTACCCATGATTCCCGAGTTAACGGTTTCCATGCTGGCTTGTGCAAGAATTGGAGCTATTCACTCAGTTGTGTTTGCTGGTTTTTCGTCAAAAGCTCTATCCACTAGAATTCAGGACTGTGATGCTAAAATTGTGATAACCTCAGATGGTTCTTACAGGGGCCAAAAGACCATAGACCTAAAAGGAATTGTTGATGAGGCGCTAAAACAATGTCCCGATGTTGAATCCGTGCTGGTAGCCAAACGCATTAAATCTGATATAAATATGGCTGAGGACCGGGACAAATGGTTGCAGCCATTGTTAGATGAGGCTTCAGATGAATGTGAGATAGAGATCATGGAAGCAGAGGACCCATTATTTATACTCTACACATCCGGGTCAACGGGGAAACCAAAAGGAATGGTTCATACCTCTGCAGGGTACATGGTTTATACGGCCTATACATTTAAGAATGTTTTCCAATATAAAAACGATGACATTTATTGGTGTACTGCAGATATTGGCTGGATAACCGGTCACAGTTACATCGTTTACGGCCCGTTATTAAACGGCGCAACTTCAGTGATGTTTGAGGGAGTTCCAAGCTATCCGGATTATAGCCGGTTTTGGGAGGTTGTAGAAAAACATAAAGTGAATCAGTTTTACACTGCCCCAACGGCTATTCGAGCACTAGCTAAAGAGAACTTGTCCTATGTGAAAAAACATGACCTTTCCTCATTAAAGGTATTAGGTACAGTAGGTGAGCCGATAAATGAGGAAGCATGGCACTGGTATAATGACAATATCGGTAATAAAAACAGCCCAGTTGTTGATACATGGTGGCAAACAGAGACCGGAGGCATCATGATATCACCGATACCATATGTAACACCGACTATCCCAACTTTTGCAACTATGCCATTACCGGGAGTTCAACCGGCTTTAATGGATGAAAACTCCAATGAGATCAAAGGAAATCAGGTAGAAGGACGATTGTGCATTAAGCATCCATGGCCGGGAATGGCTCGGACCATTTGGGGGAATCATGAACGGTTTAAGAATACCTATTTTTCAGCTTATGAGAATATGTATTTCACCGGTGATGGTGCCAGAAGAGATGCAACAGGGTACTACAGAATTACCGGTAGAGTTGATGATGTTGTGATCGTATCAGGACATAATCTTGGTACAGCTCCAATCGAAGATTCAATTAACGAACACCCTGCAGTTGCTGAATCTGCAATTGTTGGTTTTCCTCACGAGATCAAGGGGAATGCCTTGTATGGATTCATTACGCTTAAGGAAACCGGTGAGACAAGGGTTCAGGATAATCTGAGAAAAGAGATCAATCAGATACTAACAGAACATATTGGTCCGATCGCCAAGCTGGATAAAATTCAGTTCTGTGATGGACTTCCAAAAACCCGTTCCGGTAAGATTATGAGGCGTATTCTTCGCAAAATTGCTTCAAATGAAACTAATCAACTTGGAGATGTATCAACACTGCAGGATCCAGAGGTAGTTGAGCAGATCATCGAGGGAAGAATTAAATAATGATCTGAATTCATTTAATTATCTTTAAGAGTCTCATAAGGTAGTCCCTAGCGAGGCTTACTTATTACTACAAGTTGTTAAATAGGAGTTAACACTGTTCCTTATATAAAAACCAAATGGAGTAGCTATGAAACCGTATTATTTCTTGCTTATCGTTTCTGTAATAGTATTTGCCGGGTTTGCGTGTAGTGAAAAAAGTGATAAATCTGAACCGGATATAACTCTTACTGAGTCTGAGATGACAGAGTACCGCGCAAAAGGGGGGGAGCTGGCAGGTACCACACAAAAAGTACTTGGATCTAATTTGATAAAAGCCATCAATGAGGGCGGTCCGGTCAATGCACTTGAATTTTGTAAAATTCAAGCCCACCCCTTAACCGACAGTATGGCAACTGAGTTGCAAGCTCACATTATTAGAGTCACTGATAAACCCAGAAATCCTGATAATGTTGCTGATCAAAGACAACTGGAGTACATTAGTTCTGCGAAGATGAATTTAACTTCAGGTGAAGACGTAAAGCCTGAAATAAATATTATTGAAGGAAAAATAACCGGTTATTACCCTATTATCACGAATCAGCTTTGCATGCAGTGCCATGGCAGCGAAAATGAACAGATCAATGAAGAGACTTTAGCAAAGATCAACGAGCTTTATCCGGATGATCAGGCTACAGGATATGGTGTAGAGGAGTTACGCGGGATCTGGGTTGTGGAAATGGATAAGCAATAAATTACTGATAACCATTTGGGTTATTAGATTGCCATCGCCAGGTGTCTTCACACATCTGCTTGATATCACGCTCGGCCTTCCAATCCAATTCTTTTCCAGCCTTAGATGGGTCGGCATAGCATTCTGCAATATCGCCTGGTCGACGGTCAGTGATCTGGTACGGTACTTCTTTTCCGGATGCCGCCTCAAAAGCTTTAACCATATCTAAAACACTCGAGCCTTTACCGGTACCTAGGTTATGTATTATTAGTCCAGGGTCTGACTCCAGTTTTTCAAGTGCTTTCAAATGACCTGTGGCAAGGTCTACAACATGAATATAATCTCTTACTCCGGTTCCATCGGGAGTAGGGTAGTCACCTCCGAATACTGAAAGTTTATCCAGTTTACCTACTGCAACTTGTGAGACATAAGGCATCAAATTATTGGGAATGTCATTTGGGTCTTCACCTATGAGTCCGCTTTCATGTGCACCAACCGGGTTAAAATATCGAAGCAACGAAATATTCCATGAATTATCGGCCACATGAAGGTCTTTGAGTATGTACTCAATAAAAAGTTTGGTTCGGCCGTATGGATTTGTGGCAGAAAGAGGGGAGTCTTCAGTAATCGGTACTTCTTCAGGATCCCCGTAAACTGTAGCAGAGGATGAAAATACCAGTTTTTTAACACCGTATTCTCTCATAACTTCACAAAGTATCAGAGTACTAGTGATGTTGTTGTTATAATACATAAGTGGTTTTTCGACAGATTCACCAACGGCTTTAAAACCTGCGAAGTGAATAACAGCATCGATAGGATGACTTTCAAAGATCTTTCTAACAGCTATTTTATTTAAAAGGTCTTCTTCGTAAAAAGTGACCGCTTTTCCTGTGATCTTTTCTACCCGTTTTATAGCCTCAAAACTGCTATTGGACAAATTGTCAATTACAACAACTTCATGGCCTGATTCCAGGAGTTCAAGAACCGTGTGACTTCCAATATATCCTGCTCCACCAGTAATAAATACATTCATAATTTTTATCTAATTGATCTGAAGCTTTAATTCTTCAATTACCTTATCACAAATTCTATTGATTTTTTTAATTGATTTCTCGAGCTCTTCATCCGGTTTCTCATCCCACAATAAGGTTTTTGCATGCTCATATTCATCAACAATCTGATCCAAACCGAGCATTTGAGCGACAGGTTTTATTTTATGCCCCGCCTTTCTGAAGCTGGTTTCATCCCGAATCAGTAGAAATTTCTCATAATTGTTATTGAACTCAGTAAACGAGTCAACAGCAGCTTCTGAAAATTCACTGATGTATTTTTCTTCCCCATACAGCATTTCTGACAGACTGGTGAAGTCTATCAATGTGGTCTTATCAGTCAATTTATTCTTCGTTTACGGGTTCTTTGATATTGTGAGGAGTCGGTTTGCCAAATTCATCGAGATGAACAAAGACAATTTTATCAATAGTGATAATATGTTCTTTAGAGAATTTATTGCGCACCAAACATTTAACTGTTATGGAGGTCCGTCCGAATTTAACTGTTTCCATGCCTATCTCAATAACTTCACCAAGCTTCGCTGAGTTTACAAAGTTGATCTCAGACATGTATTTTGTAACAATGTTACCCTTCCCAAGCTGACATAACACATAGATGGCAGCCTCTTCATCTATCCAGGAGATGACAGTTCCGCCAAATAGGGTGCCATGGGCGTTCAAATCCTCTGGTTTAATTAATTTCCTACTGAAAAATCTCATATTATCTTTGTTGATTATTAGTACCTTAAAGATAAGGGATAATGATTTAATCAAATAATTTGATTTAAGAATGTTAGAATTAATATGTTCTATTAGATTATCAATAGAACTTATTTTATTGTAACAAAGCGATCGATTTTTACTCTCTGTGTAAAAAGAAATATCACGGCTAATAAATTATGAAGACAATAGCACTGACAAATCAAAAGGGTGGTGTTGGTAAAACAACCACAACCATTAACCTTGGAGCGGGATTAGCAAAGCTTGGGAAAAAAGTATTACTCATAGACCTTGACCCACAGGCTAACCTGACTTACTCACTCAGAACTCATTCCCATCGTCTGGATAAAACGATATATCATGCGCTTAAGGGGGGCTCAAGTGTTAAAGATATCCTTGTAGAGCACAATGGTTTCGACTTTTTACCCTCATCCCTGGAATTATCAGGAGCTGAACTCGAGTTGGCCAGTGAGCCTGCCAGAGAAGGGTTGCTTAAAAACGTTATTAAAGACATAGAGAGAAATTACGACTACGACTACGTTTTGATCGATTGCCCTCCTAACCTTGGTTTACTAACGCTGAACGCATTTACCGCAGTTGAAGATATTTTTATAGTTTTGCAATCAGAATATTTAGCCCTTCATGGGCTCTCCAAGCTATTGGACCTTGTTAAAATTGTTCAACAGAGGTTGAACAATCAGCTTGAGGTCGGCGGTATTATATGTACAATGTACGATAGCCGTAAGAATCTTAACAAGGAAGTAGTAGGCCACATTAAGGACTATTTTGGGCCTAAGGTATTTAAGACCATTATAAGAGATAATGTAGCATTGGCTGAGGCTCCAAGTCACCACAAGACCATATTTGAATACGATGGCAGCAGTGCAGGTGCCGAGGATTATTTTGCACTGGCAAAAGAAGTTAAAAACGGACACTAAACCAATGAGTAAAAAGAAAAGCTTAGGGCATAATCCGCTGTCTTACAGCACGCGGGCACATGCCTCTTTCGATTTCATTGCTCCTTCCTATAAAGAAGAGGAGGATAAGGAGAAGTCTGCTCAAGAAGAGAAAAAAGTAAACAAAGTAACAGCAAGCTATTATTTAGAAGAGTTTGTTGTCGATAAAGTTAGAAATCTGGCTGATCAAAAAGAGACTTCTTACTCTGCTCTTGTTAACAATATATTAAAAGACTCTCTCCGGGATATTACGTCTGATTCTTAAATCATATTTTTGCGCTTTTCTTTTAATTAATAAGTCCATATTTAATGGACTATGCTTTATGAATATCAATCACCTTCGTTAACAGACCTGGCGACAAAATTGTCTGAAGTAAACCTTTCAGACTCAATGAATCCCATGCATCCAGTTTGGATCATCGTTCAGAATAATGAAATTAAGGAATGGCTGTCACTTCAGCTGGCTAGAGAACAGGGTATATCAGGTAATTTCAATTTTATATTTCCTTCTGAGTTTATCTGGACTTTATACCGGCTTAAGAATGATAGTATACCTAAAACGCTTCCATCTGATCTAAATGCGATGCAATGGAGCCTATTTGAGTTATTTGGTAATGAACCCAATTTGATTTCAAATATACCTTCTGTTAATATTGCTGAGATCTCAATCTCAAAGAGGTTCCAATTGGCAGGCCAGATTGCTGATGTATTTGATCAATATCAGGTTTACCGACCGGATATGTTAGAAAGTTGGATCCAGGGAAAGCCCTTAACAAATCATGCTGATGAAATTTGGCAGTTAAAGTTGTGGAGACGCCTGAATTTATATTGGAATGAAAATGAGGTAAGTAAATTAATTCCAAGTAGGGCAGATGCTTACACAGAATTGTTGATCTGGATAAAAGATACGAATGAACAATTGATCAGAAGCTTACCTGATCAAATATTTGTATTCGGTTTGTCTCATTTAAGCCGACCTTTTCTTGATATAACTTCAGGTTTATCCAGGCATCGGGATGTTCATTTCTTCTCCAGAGAAATACTATTGGATGAACCTGGTACTGAAGGTGCAGAATTGTTTAAGAACTGGTCCATACCGTATAGATTACAGTTAGATTATTTACATCAAATTCTGATTGATCAGAAGATCCCTCTTAGATCATTGAATGCAGATGAGAAGACTAAACTTCCCTCTATTGATTTACATTCGTGCCATAATCCACGAAGGGAAGTTGAAGTTCTCAAAGATCAGATACTGGGATATTTAAATAAAAATCCGAAGGCTCAACCTAATGATATTCTTATCATGGTTCCCGATCCGGACCAATATGCATCCATGATCGAGACTGTTTTCAATAATTCAGAAAATGACAATGGCACATCTCTTCCGGTAACCAAGCTTTCTCGGAAGCAAACTCAGGTCTATGAACATGCACTCGTAAAGATCTTAGATGTGTTGAATTCATCATTTAAGCCTAGTTCTATAGTAGATATTCTTGTTTTAACACCAGTTAAAGAACGGTTTGGTTTTAATGATGATGATATAAGTTTATTGGAAGAGTGGATCAATGCGAATAGGATCTACCGCGGAGTCGGGGAATCGTTTAATACGCCATTTACGTGGAAGAAAGGGTTAAATCAGTTGTTCGTAGGCTTTACTATGGCTCCGGATTTTCTGGAAGTTTACCGTGGACTGGTACCTACTGTGGATTCTACGTCCGGTGAAGAGCTTAAACTAGCTGCAAGTTTCTCTAAGTTTATCCATGCCTTATTGGATTGCCTATCTGAAGTAAAAACCAACAAGACACCAAAAGAATGGCTTGGTTTCACTAAAAGGTTGGTTGAGACCCTGCTAGTAACACCTGATACAAATGATAATGGATCATCCGGTTTATTACGTACACTTACAAAATTAATTGATCAGCTAGAATACACCACCTCCAAAGAAATTGTTCCTTACAATGTTATAAAAAACTGGCTTAAGAAACAGATCAATACCAATAGATCGGCTTCAGGTAGGTTTGGGCAAGGTATTACGGTCAGTACCTATGTTCCATATAGGTCGGTTCCGTTTAATTTCATTGCTGTACTAGGTATGAATGAAGGTGTTTTTCCCAGAAGAACTGTACGACCTGAATTTGATCTCATTTATAAAGAGCCTCAAACAGGTGATCGTATTCAAAGTGATGACGATACCTACTTATTTCTAGAAACGTTAACAGCGGCAGAACAACATCTTCACATAAGCTACATGGGGCAAGATCAGCGAACAGAAGCTGACAGATTGCCTTCCATGCTGGTTCAGCAGTTAAAAGAAGTATTGCCTGAAAGTGGCCTGAATTCAACTATGCATAAATTGCAGGCCTTCAGCAGTAAATATTTTGAAGATCATAAGGGAGGTAATCCCAATGCAATGCCGCAATCATATTCTAAAAAAGACCGACAGTTAGTTGAGAATTTGAATTCCGCAAAAAATCTGAATCCGGATTTTATTGATAATTTAGTGCTTCAAGATTTCTCAAAGAGATCCAGCTTAGTGTCCGTTAATGATATAATATCATATTTTACTGATCCAGGTAAACAATTGCTTACCAATGAAATTGGATTGTCAGAACGATTATTTAATAATGAGATTGAAGACCGCGAATTGTTCGATTTGAAAAGCTTGGACCGATATAAGGTGGACAGTTTACTTTTTGATTCACTTCAATTACACGCAAACATAGAGTCAACTACTGTATTCAATTATTTACTGACTTCTGGGATGATTCCTGATAAATTACAGGGAGAAAAGGTTTTTAAGCAGGAGCTAAATAATACCAAAGAGTTATTTAATGAAATACGTGAAATAACCTCGGGGGATGAAGTTAAGGAAGAGGTTAGCGTTAACTACCGGGATATTGAAGTTTATGGGAGTATCAATGGCATTTATGGAAATTCATTAGTGCTTCACCGAATCGGGAAACGACGAGCCAGCCATGAGATCAGACTATGGATCCTTCATAACATCTTATTAGCCAGTAAATACCCGCTCGTAAACAGTTACTACATATCTGTCGATAACAAGGAAAATAGGGTAGAGACCCTGAAATTGGATTCAAATACAATTGATAGATCAGTGTTTGAAGATCTTATGGAATGGTACTTGTCAGATAAACAAACACTAGACAAACTGAATTTTTTCCCTGAAACCAGCAAGGAATTTGTATTACAGCTTTGAAAAGACAATTCGGAAGAATACGCATTGGGAAATGCACACACCAAGTATTTCGGTGGATACAATACCTCATATGCTGAGGGTAGTCAATACTTTAACAAGTTGATTTGGAGAGGTAAGGATCCAACTGAGTATCAGGCATTTAAGGACAATGCTCGCAGGTTCTGGGAGCCGTTTTTCAAAGCAGTGGAGGACTCCAAATGATCGACTTGAAATCCTTGAATGTATTCGAAGCTTCTTTGGATGGAATAAGTCTGGTAGAAGCAAGTGCCGGTACAGGTAAAACGTATAACATCACATCCTTGTACGTGAGAGCTATACTTGAAAAAGGCCTCGAACCATCCCAAATACTGGTTATGACCTTCACGGAGGCAGCTACAGCAGAGTTGAAAGCGAGGCTGCGTTCCAGATTAAAGGAGTCATTGGTGGCTATCCGGGGCAACCTCACAAAGGATGATGAGTTTCTGAAAGAATTGATTGAGCAAAATTTACCCGATGCTGAGTGTAGGTTAAAAGAGGCTATCAGTTCATTTGATGAAGCTTCTGTTTTTACCATTCATGGCTTTTGCAACAGGTTGTTAACTGAGTACAGTGTCCAGTTTGATGTGCCTCCGAACTATGAGTTGCTTGCAGACCCATCAGAATTGCTTCAGGAATGCGTGGATGATTACTGGCGGGATTTCATTCAGGAAACAGATACGGATCACTTTAAATGGCAAATACTGGATTATTTAACTGACATTGGTTTTGGGCCCGATGACCTTCAGGATGTGGTTAAGAAAGTAATGGATCACAAAAATGCTAAAGTTGTACCTGAACTGGACCTGAGCGAATTAAAAAGAAGACTAGATGATTTGGAGACTGTTTATAATACAATTCAAAGTTTGTGGACTAAGGAAAAGAAATCGCTTCAGGAACAGTATAATAGTGAACATTTAAAGAAAAACATTTATACCGATGCTACTCATGAAAGAGACTGGGAGTTACTAATTGATTGGTTGGACAACGAAAACTCAAAAGTTGCTGTATCTGATCGGTTAGAAAAGTTTGGAACAAAGATCTATAGATCATTAAAGAAATCTTCACCGGAATTACCTGTTTTAGACATCTGTGAACTTATTGACGAGTATCTTGATAAAGTTGAGTCGTTAAAAGCACTTAAACCTGCTTTTATCAAAAGATCAGTTGATGATATAAGAATCCGCTTCGAAAACGCCAAGCAATTGCAGCAATTTCTAAGCTACAACGATATGCTAACTGAGGTTGAAAAGGGACTTCAGGCACAATCAGCCTCAGATCTTAGAAATCGACTGGCGCAAAAATATCCAATTGCACTTGTAGATGAATTTCAGGATACCGATCAGATACAGTACAACATATTGAAGGCCATTTATCACAAACGCCCTGGTAAGGGTTTATTTATGATCGGGGACCCGAAACAGGCTATTTACAGTTTTCGTGGGGCTGATGTTTACACCTATCTGGAAGCTAAAGACGATGTTTCAAAAGGACAGGCTTACAGTTTATCTAATAATTATCGGTCTAACAGAGAGATGATCAGAGGCGTCAACAGCTTATTTGAAGGAGGGCAAAATTCCTTTATCGTCGATGATATCCAGTTTCAGAAAGCTCAATTCCCTGATAATAAAGACGATGAAGATTATTTGATAGATAATCAAGATGAAGTTGTTAAACCACTGCAATTCATTACATTGGATGATCAATCATATACAAATAAAGATGATATTAATCAGGCAGTTTTCAGATCGATCAGTAAAGAAATACTGAATTTGTTATCCGGTGAATTCAGGATCTACGAGGATAAAGAAGGGTTTGTTTCTGTTCAAGAAAAGCATATTGCAATTTTAGTGAGAACCGGTAAAGAAGGGGAAGCTATTCAAAACGCTCTTAGAGAGCATGACATTAAAAGTGTTTTGAGATCTAACACGAGTGTTTTTGAAACTGATGAGGCGGAGCAGTTATTCAGAATTTTAAGTGCAGTGCAAAAGATCAGTTTTGAAGCAGGTGTCAGAAGTGCATTGGCTACGAATTTATTAGGTTTTTCGGCAAAAGATCTTTTAGAAATGGATCAGGATGAAACTTTATGGGCTAATCAGATTGAAAAGTTCTCAAAGATCAAAGAAACGTGGCATAATAGTGGGATAGATGCAGCTTTTAATAATTTAATCACATTGTTTGATGTTTTTGAACGATTATCGCTGCAAAGATCTGCCGAGCGACAAATTTCAAATTTGTTGCACATCTCTGAATTACTCTCAAAAGCAGCCCGTGAAAATAGGTTCACTACAAGATCACTTATGAGATGGTATTTTCAAAAGATCAATAATGCCGGAGAGAGTAAAGCGTCAGATGATGAAGAACTTCGCCTTGAAAGCGATGAAGAACTGGTGCAGATCACAACTATGCATTCATCGAAAGGATTACAGTTCCCCATCGTATTTTGTCCGTTTTTGTGGAGTTCTAAGGCAAAACAAAAAAGTAATGAGGTCCTTAAATTTCATAACGAGGGTAATATTCACATCGATGTAAGTCAGGATTTTGAACACAATCAAAAAAAGGAGTTTCAAAATTTGACAGAACTTCAAAATAAAGCTGAGGATGTGCGATTGTCATATGTAGCACTAACCAGAGCTAAATCCGCTTGTTACGTTTTCTTACCTGATTATAATAAGATTAATGATTCATCCATATCTTATATCCTCAATGGCAAAGACGGGAATAATGCAACGGATTTTGATTCCATCAGGCTGCTACTTGAAGGTCGTGATCACATGTTGGTAAGACAACCGGTAAACGAGCTAAAACAAAAAGGTGGAGATTGGGATAAGACTGAAGAAGTGTATGCAGCAGCTGAATTTACAAGACAGGATGTGTTCAATTTTCCAAGAATGCTAAGCTATTCAACCATTGTAGGAGGTCACAGTGCTGATGATTCAGCCAGAGACTACGACAGGCAGTTTATGATACCTGATACGGACCCTGATGAAAAAGATAAAGTCAAAGATCAGTTTACGTTTCCAAAGGGCGCTAATGCCGGATCTTTTCTCCATACTATATTTGAAGACCTAAGCTTTTCTGATCTTAAAAATATTGATGAGGTCATATTGTATAATCTTAACCGGTTTGGGTTTAAGGACGAATGGTTTGATACCGTGAAGGAGTGGATAATCGATTCATTGAACCATACACTTGGAACTCCTGATGCCTCCTTATCAATAATATCGGATGATCATGTTCTGAAAGAAATGGAATTTTATTTTCCTGTTGATGAACTAGATACGGATAAGATATGGGATATCATTCGTCCCGATTTCAATCAAGGATCAACTTATGAATCATTCTATGGGTTTATGAAAGGATTCATAGATTTGACTTTTCAATGGAATGGTAAATATTACATCCTTGATTATAAATCCAATTTCCTTGGGAACTCCTCTGAAGATTATGGCTCGGTGGCTTTAGCGAATGCAATGTTTGATGCCGGATATGACCTACAGTATCATATCTACACGCTGGCACTTCACCGTTATCTTAATACGAGATTGCGACAATACGATTACAATGAACACTTTGGTGGTGTACTGTACTTTTTTCTCAGGGGTATAAAGGTAGAGCAGGCAGGTTCCGGAATATTTTTTCATAAACCTGAGGAAAATGTGGTCCGTTCTTTGGATGACTTATTCAGAGAGGGGGGATCATGAGTACCTGGAACATGCTTCAAAATTGGAGAGCTGAAGGCTTTGTAACTGATGTTGAACTCGAATACGCAAGGTTTTTACGGCAGATAGATGCAAATATAAACAATGATGTATTACTGGCAGCTACTGCGTGCATTTATGCGCAAAAGAATGGTCATATTTGCATAGATCTCAACAATCCTACGAATGAGCCCCTGTTTGACGAGGATAAGACGAAAGTAAGACTCGACCTTGAGACATTGAAAAAATGGGAAACTTCACTACAGGAAAGTGACATTGTAAGTCAAAATGGATCATTACAACCCCTGATCCTTGAAGACGGGCGACTGTATCTGCATAAACTCTGGAAATTTGAGGAAGAATTAACAGATTGGATCAGAAAAAGGGCAAAGGTTACAAACAAGGTCACTAAAAGTGAAATAAAAGCGATATCAGAGTTTTTAGAGCCTAAAAATGATCTGTTTGAAAGTAACTGGCAGGAAGTGGCTCTTTGTTTGAGTTTCATTAAGGATCTCATAGTTATTTCAGGAGGACCGGGTACCGGGAAAACTTATACGGTTTTGAATATTATTGCTGCTCAGTCTTTATTAAAACAGGGTCAGAATTTTAGCATTGCTCTTGCTGCACCAACCGGTAAAGCCGCTCGCAGGCTCATAGATTCTATTGAAGAAGGAAAAGAAAGGCTGCCAGATCATATCAAAGAAAAGATCGAACTGCCTGATAATGCTTTAACCGTTCATAAATTATTGGGAGCGAGTTATAGGGGGAATACGTTTAAATTTGATCACTTTAACCACTTGCCCCATGATCTGATCATAGTTGACGAAGCATCTATGCTGGATATCAATATGTGGGTTAGGTTGGTACGGGCGATTGGTCCTGATACCAAATTAGTGGTCTTGGGAGATAAGGATCAGCTAGCTTCCGTTGAGGCCGGTTCAATACTTGGGGATATCTGTGGGGGTAAAAATTCGTATTCAAGTGCAGTTGCAACGCAGATCGCAGATTTAACCGGAACAGCACCATCAACAGCTTTGCAGAATACGCCTGCAATCAATGATTGTGTTGTCTTTTTGACAACAAGTTATAGATTTGGAGAAGAAAGCGGAATTAAAAAACTCGCGGATGCTATAAACAATCAAGATAGTGATACCGTCATCAACCTATTGCAAAGTGATGATCATCAGGATCTGCAGTGGATTGAATCGAAAACCGAGTTTTTGGAGATAATTATTTCTAAGTATGGAATAAATCACTTTGAAGAATATTCGGTTATTCCGAAAAATAGAATGGAAGCTTCTAATAAACGTAAGATCTTATGTGCTATCAGAAAGACAAAAATGGGTGTAGAGTCAATTAATCAGACAGTAGAAATAGGAATTAAAAGGAAAAATAGTTTAATTAGATCAATTGAGTGGTATGATGGAAGGTTGGTGATGGCGACAAAGAACGATGCCGTACTTCGAATAAGGAACGGAGAAATGGGGATTTTCAGCAGTAAGGAACGTAAAGTACAGTTTGAGGGTGAACATAATGTCTCGATATCTCCATCGAGATTAGATGACTATGAAAGTGCATTCGCAATTACTATTCATAAAAGTCAGGGATCGGAGTTTGATGATGTAGCGATTATCCTGCCTGAGATGTACTTAGGTGTACTTTCTAAGGAAATCCTGTATACAGCTGTAACAAGAGCCCGAAATAGTACTCTTGTATTTGGAAGTAAAGAAATAATTCAAAAAACAGTAGAGCGTTCGGTAAACAGACAGAGTGGGGTAAAAGGTAAGATATGGAGCACCTGAGATGTCTGAATTTTAAACCCGGAACTTTTTTCAAAACAAAAGCTACAATGCATTACACATTGTAGCTCGATTTTATACCCCAAAAAGCCAACGTATCAGGGGGAAACAGTTGATAGCTGTTTCCCCTCATTGCTTTCCTTAATATGTGCAAGTCTATATTAATTACCACTTAGATATTTTTAATCGGGATTAAAGAATTCTTATTGTTTTGTGCACCTAATTACATTCCAAAAATAAAAAAACCTGCTCCACAGATGTGAAACAGGTTTTTATAATAAATTACCTACACGAATTACTAGTTAGAAGAAGGGGCGTCCTTTACTTCCAGTAATTCTACTTTAAATATGAGCGTTTCATTAGGTCCAATTGGGCTGCCTTGTGGTGGTCGTTCACCGTAAGCCAATTCAGAAGGAATGTAGAACTCATAGGTTGCTCCTTCTCTCATTAACTGAACGCCTTCTGTCCAGCCGGGAATTACCTGATTCAATGGAAATTCAGCAGGTTGTCCTCTATCATAAGAACTATCAAATACTTCTCCGTTGAGGAGTCGGCCTTCATAATTTACACTCACAATGTTTTCGGCTGAAGGAGATTCACCGTCACCTTCTTCAAGTACTTTATACTGAAGTCCGGATTCAGTTACCATCACACCTTCTTTATCTTTGTTTTCTTCTAGGAATGATGTTCCTTCCTCACGATTTTGAGTACTTCTCTCTTCATTCATTCGCTGTACGTATTGGTTTACAACGGCATATACTTCATCCTGAGTAAGGGCGCCTTCTTCAGATCCAAGTCCGTTGCTTAGTCCGGCAGCGTAATTACTCATGTCAATATCAGTAATGCCCTCCCTGGCTAAAAACGTACCGTTCTGAAATCCAAGTGCGTAACTTACACTGTCAATTTCTGTTGAAAGGTCTGCTTTTCCGGCATTATCCATATCCTGATTGCATCCGGTGATCACAATTGCAGAACAAAGTAACGCAGCTAAACTTAATTTTTTAAAATCCATGTGTGTTATTGAGGTTATTAGATTTTTATGATTATCAAAGGCTTATAAAATAGGGGAAATCATGGCAAAGTGGAATAATTAATCATATAATCTGTGTATATTGTAAGATAGATAAAAAATTTTCATTACAGACGAATACATTGACATTTAACGACTTTGATTTACAAGACGAACTTCAGGCGGGCTTAAGAGATATTGGTTATTCAGAACCAACTCCAATTCAGGAGCAATCCATCCCAATTATTTTAGATAAAAAGGACCTTATAGGTGCTGCACAAACCGGAACCGGTAAAACGGGTGCATTTGTGATACCGGTGTTGCATCAGATCCTTCAAAATCCATCTGAACATACACAAGCATTAATTCTTTCTCCTACCAGGGAATTGGCTCAACAAATTGACGAACAGATCTTTGCTCTGGGATATCACACCAGCATTACGTCTGCCACCATTATTGGAGGGGAAGACTTTTCCAAGCAAGCCAAAGCTATCAGATCCGGGATCGATATTATTGTAGCAACACCGGGCCGACTGATCGACCAGACCAAAGTTCTGGATATTGATTTCAGTCATATAAAGTTCCTGATACTTGATGAAGCGGATCGAATGTTGGATATGGGCTTCCTTCCTGATGTGACTAAGATCATTAAAAAACTTCCTCAAGAACGCCAGACATTACTGTTTTCTGCGACGATGCCGGATCAGATTAAAAAGCTGGCAAACGATTTCATGAAAGATCCTGAGAAGATCGAGATAGCCATTGAAAAACCTTCAGGCAGTATTACTCAAAAAGCTTATTTCGTTGATCAAAAGGAAAAACTAAAGCTGGTTCAGGATGTATTAGATGAAACAGTCTGGGAATCCTGCCTTATTTTTTGTGCAACAAAAAGAGGTACCGATGAGTTAGAGCGGCTATTGATAAAAAAAGGGATCAAAGCCGGAAGTATTCATGGTGACAGGGATCAGGATGAACGGAATAAATCACTTCACGAATTTAAAAGTGGGAAAGTTCCGGTAATTGTAGCTACGGATGTATTAGCCAGGGGAATTGATATTGATAACATTTCAATGATCATCAATTATGATGTTCCTCGTCAGGTTGAAGATTATGTGCATAGAATTGGCAGAACCGGCCGATACGATAAATCAGGTATTGCTGTTACGTTTGTGAATAAAAAGGACCGGAGAGCATTTTCAGCCATTCAGGATAAAGTTGGTGATCAACTTGAAATATTGGAAATGGATAAAAGGGTAAGTAAAAAGGCTTCGAAGTCTGATAGTTCAAAGAACAAAGACAAACAATCCGATACGAAAAAGAGAAAAGTGTTAGAGAAGTCACCTGATGATAAAAAGAAAAACTCAGCTTCTTCTAAAGAACCTAAAGAGAAAAAGGCTTCAGAAAACAAGAGTGAACCAAAAAAGAAAATCACTAAAAAAGACATTGAAGAAGCAAACAGGCGGGTAGAAAATCTGAATAACGTGGATGTGGTACTGAAGGGCAGCCAAACCAAATCATCTAAAAAATCAGATGATAGTGATAAGCGCTCGTCAGGAAAAGACAAGTCAGATTCAAAAAAAGAAAAATCTCGAAGGAAATCATCAGATACTAAAAACGAAACTCGTAGTAACGAGCCTGTTATCCCGGCTGAAAGGATAAAGAAAGCGACAAAAAGAAATCAAAAATCTCTTAAACCGGCCAAAGGAATCTGGGGTCTTATTAAAGCTTTATTCTCTTAACAGATAATTTATACAGGCTTAACATAATTCTTTGATTTAAGTTTTAAGTTAAAAATAAAAGTCATGAAAAAGTTTTTAGCATTTCTACTGATAACTATCTCATTCACCGCCACTCAGGAAACTGATAATTATAAGATCGAAACTCTAGAGGTGGCCAAAGAGACTTCCTCTAAAGATATACTGCCTTTAGTTGAAGACAAAAAGATCAAAAATGTGATCTTGTTGATTGGTGATGGAACCGGTCTTGCTCAGATAGCTTCAGGTCAAATTGCTATAGCCGGACCCGATGGTCTTTTGCACATGCAAACTATGCCGGTTACCGGGATCGTTAAAACCCATTCGTCTGACAATTTGATAACCGACTCAGCTGCAGGTGCTACTGCTTTCTCATGTGGTTTAAAGACCTATAATGGAGCCATAGGTGTTACATCAAAACAAATGGCCTGTACAACAATTCTGGAACTTGCTGAAGAAAATGGATTAAGTACCGGTTTGATCTCAACATCATCTATCACTCATGCCACACCGGCTAGTTTTGCTTCGCATGTAATTCAAAGAAGTATGCAGGAAGAAATTGCTGAGGATTTTCTGGATTCTGGAGTTGAGGTATTTCTTGGAGGTGGTGTCAAGTGGTTTTCAGAAGACCAAAGATCTGATTCACTTGATCTGATGGGTAAATTTAGAACAGAAGGGTATGAAGTATTGTTAACTGATAAGGACCTGTCAAATTCTTCTTCAGAAAAGCTTTTAGGATTATTTGCAGATGATGGTTTAGAAAGAAATGAAGGTGAACCTTCCTCAAAAGCTATGGTTGGTAAAGCTCTTCAGGTTCTTAATAAAAATGACAATGGGTTTTTCCTAATGGTTGAAGGCAGTCAAATAGATTGGGCTGGCCATGGCAACAGTGTTGAATACCTCAATCGGGAGGTTCAGGATTTTGATGAAGCTGTAAAAAAAGTTCTCGACTTTGCAAAAGAAGACGGTGAAACGTTAGTTGTTCTTACAGCCGATCATGAAACAGGTGGAATGACCATGCAAAGACAAGTTGCTGAGGGTGATTCTCTTGAAATATTTTGGTCAACTGATTACCACACTGGAGTTCCAGTTCCACTAATGGCCTACGGACCTCATGCTACAGAATTTATGGGGTGGAGAGATAATACTTATGTAGGAATCAAATTAGCTGAATTATTGGGAGTAGGTGAACTTCCCATTTTGAATTGAAGTTTTCTCATCTCTTCTCAACCAAAATTTGAATTTTTTCTAGTTGAACATAAAGAATAGTTTGTCTGATCAGGTAAGTGATGAACTGCCAATACCTTTTTTGTTGTCTTGTTTTTCAAATGTAAGTTTAAAAATAGTTCCACTTCCGTTTTTATTTTTCTGATAGACCGTGTCAGCATTAACCTGCTCTGATAACAGATCAATAAGATGAAAACCCAGTGATGATTCACTCGATGAACTGATATTAACCGGCATCCCAACACCATTATCAAGAATGGTTATTGAGATTTTTTCACCTTCCTGTTTAAGCTCAATGGTTATCATACACTCTTTTATGCCAACAAACGCGTGTTTAAAAGCATTTGTAATAACTTCATTAACAATGAGTGAAGCAGGAATAGCCTGATTGATATTTAAATTGACAGGAACGGAGTTAAACTTAACATCAACTTCATTTTCAGACTGTAGTGTATCAGTAATGTTCTGCACAAGTTTTAGCAATGTATCGGAAAAATCGAGCTGTGAAAAGCTATTCGATTGATAAAGCAACTCATGTACAGTGGCCATGGTTTTAATTCTAACCACACTATCATAAAGCTGCTCCTGAACAGATGCATTGTGTGACTCAAAGGCCTGAAGCTGCATCATTCCGGAAACCACAGCTAAATTATTTTTTACTCTGTGGTGAATTTCAGCCAATAGTGTTTCTTTTTCTTTCAAAGAAGCTTTGAGTTCTTCCTCCGTTTGCTTCTGTTCTGTTATATCACGAAGTGATCCGATCATTCTTAAGGCTACACCATCTTCATTTCTGACTATGTATCCATTCTCAATAACATTAGCAAACGAACCATTATCACTTTTATATCTGTATTCAATGGTCCATTGATTCATTGAAGAATCTTTCAAAGTGAAATCAAGATCGTGCTTCACGCTTTCCACATCCTCTGGGTGCACGTGTTGCTTCCATTCGCTAATTTTTTGATGAGTTTGTGGATTATGTCCAAATAAAGACATAAACCCATCACCCCATATGAGATTATCATTAACGATATCCCAGTCATAGATCGCATCCCGTGTAGCTTTTTTAACAAACTCGAAGCGCTCAAGACTTGCCTTTAGATCATCTTCAACTAATTTCCTATCTGTAATATCAGTCAGTGATCCAACAACGCCAACAACCTCACCATCTTGTTTTATAGGTGCTTCGTTAACCTCAACCCAGATTAATCGATCATCACTTGTCTTAAGTTGTAGCTCATAAGGCTCCTGTACTTCTCCGGTTTCTATTGCTCTATGGGTTCTTTTTTCTCCTATAGCGTTTAGCGGATGATCGGTTGTGAATTCAGTCCATTTAATTTTTGCCTTTTCAGGCGGGTAGCCCAAAAACCAGCTACTTTGAGGACTCACGTAAGTCAATACCCCATTAGTATCGTGATGGTAGAACATGTTGGTAGAATACTCAACCACATTTTTATATTTCTGCTGAACCGAGTTGAGTTCTTCCTGTTTTTGGATCTGATCAATCTTTTGAAACAGTTGATGTATTATAGCTTTTAAAAGATCTTTTTCTTCTTTAAGGATCTGAACATTTAACGGCAAATCTTCAGACTCAGGGTATCCGATTGTTATCTGTAAATTAGATCTTTCATTAGTAATCTGATCTGTAATAACATGCTTAGAACCGATATCTTTAAAGGCAGGGGAGTTGTACTCCGTGCCGTTCCAGTTTAACCGAACCTGTACGTGATCAGGTAAGTACCAACCTTTTGGTATAATCTTTACTGCCTTAAGAAGTAGTTCATCAATTTTAAGATTGTTTTCGTCCAGATTAGAAATTCTGTACAAGCAACGCTGCTCCTTAATTCTCTCGGTTAGAGCCTCGTTAGATCGTTTTAATTTAATTTCTGTGGTTTTGCGATCTGTAATATCTTGTGTACTTCCATAAATACGAATGCATTTACCATCAACAATATCCGGCTGGCCTACAGCACGAATCCATTTTTCATTGTTCTTTGCAGTAACAATCAGGAGTTCTTCATCAAAAGAAGTTTGTTCGTTGATAGCTGTATCAACTATTTTTTTAATTCTATCTTTGCTCCAGCCTTCTTTATAAAAGTTGATCGCTGATTCCAGATCAGGTTTATAATCAGCATCAACCTCGTGTAATTCCTTTACGAATTTTGACCAATTCAATTTTTCATTAACCAGATCCAATTCCCACGTTCCGATCTTTGACAACCTATAAGCATCAGCGAGTTTTGTTTGCAGATCCTTTTCTTCCGAAATATTCATCATTAGACCACGAACCTTGGTTGGCTTACCATCATCGGTTACCACGGTGATTAGATCTCTGATCCAGGCATATTGGCCGTCATTTTTTTTCAAACGGTATTCAAGTTCGTGATTTCGTCTTGCTTCAACTTCTTTTTGATATTTTTCTACAGTAGCATCTCTGTCTTCAGGATGAAGCTTTTGCATCCAAAATTTATCTGATTTCACCCATTGGTCTGGTTCGTAACCGAACATGGTTCTGCTTTGTTCACTGATATAAGTAATTTGCATAGAATCAGGCTCTGCCTCCCAAATGACCCCATCAATGGTGCCAATTAAAGACTGATACTTTTCTTTGGATTCTATAATTCGTTGCTCTGCTTCAATTCTTTCAGTTATCTCCCTGAAATTATAAACTAGTCCTTCAATTGAAGGTTCATGTAGCATATTGGTAATTGATCCATCAAACCATCGCCAGTTTCCGTTCTTATCTTTCAACCGCACCGGTTTAACTAATACGGGTTCTCCGGACAGGTTAAGACATTCGGCAATTTTTGTCTGCAAAGGATATAAATCATCCGGATGAATTTTATTGTAAATCTCCATCTTTAGGACTTCCTCAGGAGAATAACCCAAAATGTTTTTAATGGAAGGAGAGGCGTACTCTGTGTTTCCATCGGTATCCATGATCAGCAGAACATCACTGCCATTTTCGACCAAAGCTCTAAAACGAGTTTCATTTTTCTTGAGCTCTAAGCGGGCAATTTGTTCCTCAGTTTTTTCCAGCATTGAAATGAATACCCCAACAATACTACCTTCATCTATGGCAGGTTTGTTATTAACAGTGAAGTACCGTTTACCCTCTGTAGGATCATTAAAAACTGTATTATATTCAATAGTCTCACCCGATAACACGCTCTTATATAGTTGAATCAGTTCTTTCTCTCTTTCAGGCGGCACGTGTTCCAGAATATTAGTACCACGTTTGATCTCTTTGTCGAAGATATCTTTATATATCAGAAAGAATTTAGTGTTGTAGTCTATGATGCTCAGGGTTAGATCCAGGTAAACGAAACTGTCCTCAGTATTATTAAGCATGAGGTTTCGAGCTCTTTCGCTTAGCACCTGTTCGGTTTTAGGTGTAGCAGAATTTATAATGTATTCAACGTTGCCTTCATCATCCAAAACCGGTGTATTGATCACTTTCCAGTAGATCTCATTGAAAACATTTTCATCCAACATAATATCATATCGGATGGTATGAATTTCATCAGTTTCCTTTGTTTCTAAGACTTTTTCAAAAGAACTCAAAAGTCTGGAAGGGCCTTGAGGTTCTTCTTCATCCGGATTTGCAGGAAATTTCTCAAAAAGTCCAAATCCGATGAGATCATCAGCATCAGTTTGGGTCATTTCGCAGTAGGAGTTATTTACCTGAACATATGTATATGCCCCATCTTTAGGTTGGAGAATAGAGGTAGGAGTAGGTGAGTGCTTAAATATTTCAATTATTTTTTTCCGATCAACCATGTACTCTAATGTGCCTTCCGTGTTAGATGGTGAACATAATAAACTGAGACCCCATACAATTGATATTAAATTTAAATATAAGCCTAGCTAGTTCACTAATCAGTTTTTATCAAAATAATTCTTATAATTATTGAAGCAAATAAAAAAGCCACAGAATATCTGTGGCTTTTATACATCATTTATAAGTAACTGTATCAGAAGTAAATAGAGGCTGATATTCTTGCTGAAGTAGCAACATTTGTATCACTGTCACCAAATCGCGTACCCAGATTTGCATCAGAACTGACACTAAACTGATCAGTAAAAAAGTATTCAGCACCGTACCCAATCCCCAGATTAAAGTTTGTAACCGAGTTTATGTTATTATTACTGAATGAAGTATTTGAGAAGCCAAGTGCTCCTGTGATATAGGTTGCCAATGATCTATCCTGACTCATATAGTATCGTGGTCTCACGCCTATAGAAAAGTTAGTGGATTGATCCTGAGTTGAATTGATACCGATATATGGTGCCAAAGAAAGTTCTTCATTGAGCATGTAAGGAACTTCAATGGTAGGTTGACCTGTGAAGTTCGCCCTTAGTCCAATTGAACCGGATTCAGGGATATCTTGTGCCTGAAGCTGAATTGCAGTAACACTTAAGATTACAGCAAATACAAAACTTAAATTTGTAATTGTTTTCATGGGTTTTATGGTTAATTAATGAATTAAGATTATATCTGATCGAACTATTAATTCGATCATTTAATGTCTTCTAGTCCATACAACTCAATAACCTGTTGATAGTTCCTGTAATCGACACCTTTTCCTCTCACAATAGCTGAAGGAGGAATAGCGATTACCCGAAGCACATCATTGTGAAAGAGATCGGCATTTGCCTGATTGTTACCGGCAACTTCACCCTCAAGGATCAGATTAAAGCTTCCAATATCAAACTGATATCTGAGGTTAACCAGATCATTCTCAAATGGTACTGAGAAGGGCAGGGCGTGCCAGGCTGTTGTTCCTTCAAATCGCAGGTACCCATGTACTAGCCCATAATCCACCATTTCTTCATCAAGATTATCCCATCCGTATTCAGCCATTGTGATGTAGTCATCCACAGATGAAAAATCATTTGATCGAATGTTGATAACACTGGAGTAAACAAGATCAGCTTCGCCTTCTACATCGTTATCATAAATAGTACAGGAACTCAATGCATACAGGCTAATAATGATGATAATTGATTTTAGAGCTTTCATGATGCCCTCACTTGTTTGGTTAATAGTAATTACTTATTAGATCATAATGACTCGCCCATTAACATTGTATCGCATGTTTAGATTAGGCAATTCATGTTATAAGAAAATTGATGCCTGTTATATCCGAAATTAAACAGTTTACATTAGCTTTATTCTTTAGCTATTTCTGAAAAAGGAGTAAATAACATAAGAACCGGAATATTATGCAGTTTGGTTTAAGACTTAACGAAAAATCATTAACTTAATTAAAGTCAATTTTAAGCAAACAGGTAAAGTTTTGAGAAAAATTTTAATGGAGATCCTTGGACTTTCTACCAGCCCCAGCAGTGGAGGTGCATACGCGCTGATATTAAGTGAAACCGAGGGAAATCAGCGATTGCCGATCATAATTGGCTCCTTTGAAGCTCAGGCTATTGCCTTGGAGTTGGAAAATATAAAGCCACCCCGGCCTATGACTCACGATCTTCTAAAAAATTTCGTTCTCAATTTTGATACGCAGATCAAAGAAGTGTATATAAACGAACTTAATGAAGGTACATTTTTTGCTCAGATCATATTTGAAAGGGAGGATGGGATCGTAGAATTGGATTCCAGACCCAGCGATGCTATTGCACTTGCCGTTAGATTTAACGCTCCTATCTACGTTGATGAAAGCGTATTAATTGAGGCAGGTATCAAAACCGAACCTGAACATAAAACGATAGAAGAAGCATTAAACAGTGATGAAACCTCGCCGGGGCAAAAAGAGTTATCACAACTCGAAAAACTCGAGGTAGAATTGAAAACTGCCATAGAAACTGAAAATTATGAAAAAGCGGCAAAGATCAGAGACCGCATTTCTAAAATGAAAGGATAAACATTGGATATTTCCGGCTGTTCATTTAGTGAGCTATCATACTCAAAACTATTTACAACTTACCTTGACGATTTTGACAAACTAAGTTCGTTCTATTCTTATAATCCATTTTTAAAAACAGATGTACAACGAAGGGCTGAAGATGTATCGGGTACCGTCAATAGAAAAAAACTTATAGATGCACTTTCTGACTATCACAACAGGTTAGGAATAGCAGAAGATCAATCAGATCAATTAAATAAATTATCTCAAAGTGACGCTCTTGCAGTTGTTACTGGTCAGCAGTTGGGGATGTATGGCGGCCCTGTCTTTACTATTTATAAAACACTGACTGCCATAGCATTAGCTAATAAGTATGAGAAAGAACTCGGAAGACCTGTTGTACCTGTTTTCTGGATGGCTGATGAGGATCACGATTTTGATGAGATCTCTTGGACGGGGATAGCAGGTAGAGACAATTTTGCCAAAATAGAACTTAAACAAACAGGAAAAGATATTCCTGTTTTCAATGAGGTGCTGGATGATACTTTGGAGCGGTTCAGGGAAAATGTAAAAGACGAAATGTTTGATACTGATTTTTCAAAAGAACTATGGCGAATCATTGACCAACATTATCAGGAGGGAAGGACTCATGGGGAGGCTTTTGCCGGCTTTATTAACAACCTATTTGCTAATGAGGGAGTATTGATTGCCGGTAGCAATCATAATGGCTTGAAAAAACTTTTGGCAGATGACCTTGCAAAAAGCATTTCATCAGCTGATGCTGTTTATAAAGCTATAGAAGAAAAGAGTACAGAATTAGAGTCTGCATTTCACAGGCAGGTGATAAATGGTGATTCCAATCTATTTTATCTGAATGAAGATTCAAAACGAATAAAGATCCACCGGGATGTTGATAAGTGGACCGCAGAGAATAAAATATGGTCTACGGATGATTTGGTAAAAGACATTGAAGAAAAACCCGAGTCATTTTCTCCGAATGTGTTCCTTCGCCCGATCATTCAGGATAGACTGCTTCCAACACTTGGATACGTTTCCGGACCCGGCGAGTTGGCGTATTATGGTCAGATGCGTTCTTTTTACGGAGTGTTTGGGCTTGAGATGCCACTTATTATCCCACGATATACGGCTACGATAATAGAATCAGGTATTTCCAGGATCTTGGAGAAATTACCTTTCAAGGTTTGTGAGTACGATCAGCGCATTGAGGATCTTGAATCAGCTTATGTTGAACAGACAGATAATGTGGATCTAGAAGAAGTGTTTGATGAATGGAAGGAGAAATTGGAAGAAGCGGCTGAAAAACCACTAAAGGTCATTGATGATATTGATCCGACATTGGATGGAACTGTAGGCAAAACGGTCGCAGGCTTCGAGAATGAGCTTAATAAATTAAAAGGGAAGGTATATCGATCCATCAAACAACAGGAAGAGACTCAGCTTAAAAGAATCGAAAAGATTAAGATCAATCTCTTTCCAGATGGAGGTTTACAAGAGAGATCAGTTTCACCGATCTATTTCATGAATAAATATGGAACTGACATCTGGCACAAGATGCTTGAAGAGATGATAGAGCAAGGAGTTGACCTTACCAAACATCACCTGATAGAGTTATGATATGCCCGATCACAGGAAACAAAAATCTGACCTGAGAAAAAAAGTATTAAAAGAAAGAGAGCAGTTTGATTCACTGATCTGGCAAAAAAAGTCAAAACTCATTGTCGAAAAAGTTCAGAACTTAAAACAGTTTCATAAGGCCAAATTTATTCACATTTATGTGTCAATGGATGACAGAAATGAAGTGGCAACAGGAGCTTTGATCGATGAGATTTTAGACTCGGACAGAAAGCCTGTAATACCGGTCACTAATTTTGAAGACGGGACGCTTACTCACTCGTTACTTGTTGATAAAAGTGACCTGAAAAAGAATAAATGGGGGGTTAGGGAGCCCGAAACTGTCAATGAATTTGATATTTCAAGGCTGGACTTGATTATCATTCCAATGGCCGCGGCTGACAGATCCGGTAACAGACTTGGTTATGGGAAAGGTTTCTATGATCGTTTTCTAAATAAAAGCAAAGCTTTTAAAGTGGGTTTGGTTTTTAGTGAATTTTTGTTCAATGAAATTCCAACAGAATCGTTTGATGAAAAATTGGATGCAATTATTACAGACAAGGAAATGATTTACACGTAACATTATTACTTTGACATCGTAGTAGACAACAAAGGAAAAATTATGGCTGAGCAAACTAAACATAGAACGGCATCCAAAACGGGAACAGCAACCCTTGAATTTGATGAATTTGAGTTAAATTCAACCATGCAGGAATTCCTTAAAGATGAGGAAAAAGATACCGGCAAAAGTATCTGGAACATTGCTACAATTTCAGGTATGGTTATGATCTTTCTGGCTTTCACTTTCATCATTCAAACCATTGGTTTGCCGACAGGTGGGTTTATTTCCGGTTTAACTGAAGGACTGATCGGCTCATCTGTACTTCCACTTATTGGGGGGGCTTTGATCACTTTAGTTGGATTTGGCTTTTTAGTTGGTGATAGAAAGCGAGCACGGAAGATTAAAAAGGCAAGAAAAAGAGCAAAGAAAAATCAGAATATCAGTAGCTACAATGACATACATGGATCTGAAGATGAGAGTATTAATTCAGGTTCCAGATTGAATAATGCATTGGACCGTGATCAGAGTAGAACATCTTCTGCTTCATCTTCTTACAGCTTGGATGCTTACGGTTACCGGCATTCAAAAAAATTAATGAAATCCAGATCCGACAAAAAGGTATCTGGCGTTTGTGGTGGTTTGGCAAAATATTTTGGCATTAGCTCAACTGTTGTCCGATTTATTTTCGTAGCTGCATTCATAATGGGTTATGGAGCAAGTTTATTAGTCTACATCGGATTGGCTATTGCTATGCCAAAAGAACCCATTGAATTGATGGATGATTTTGATTTCTAGACCATATTTTTAAGTACCATTTCTTACTTACGATTTTTTAAAGACATTCCTTTTATCGGGATGTCTTTTTTAGTTTATTCAGTACTCTATATATCCTTTCAAATTGAGAGGGTGATACAAATTATCATCTGTAACCTTACGATCGTTCATGACTGTTACCAAAGATAGCCTTATTCTTATTGTCGATGACACCCAGCTCAATTTAAAACTACTATCGCATGTTTTAGAAAATGTTGGATATAAGCACATCAAGGCTCAAAATGGAAAAGAAGCTATAGAACTGGCTGAATCTAACAAGCCGGATCTGATACTCATGGATATTATGATGCCTGAGATGGACGGTTTTGAAGCAGTAAAAAGGATTAAAGCAAAGGAAGGGCTTGATGATATTCCAGTGATCTTTCTTAGTGCCTTAACAGAAACAGATGACAAAATTCAGGCTTTCCAATACGGTGGCGTAGACTATATCACTAAACCTTTTCAAAAAGAAGAGACACTAGCCCGTATTGACACTCATCTGAAGATCAGAAATTTACAGAAGCAGCTGAACGAGAGAATAGATGTTCTGAAAGACCGTGAAGTGGAGTTAAGCAGGCTCAACAAAAAGAAGGATGATCTTGTTAGAATGGTAAGCCACGATATCAAGAATCCTCTTACCGGAATAATAGGTCTTGTTAAACTTATGCATGATACGGAAGAAATCACTTCAGAAGAAAGAAAACACATGTTGTCAGTGATTGAAAACAGTGGAAATAATCTCCTGAATATGGTCCGTGAAGTACTGGATAGAGAAAGTAAAAAAGAAGTGCCGGAATCACTTGATCTGGAGGATGTAGAAGTTGCAGGACTCGTTGAGCGCATTATATCCATGAACAAAGCAAAATCAATGCTTAAGAACATTGAATTGGAATACAGTGTAGAGCCTGCAGATCTTCGGGCAACTTTGGATCAAAATAAGATAGAAATTGCCATCAATAATCTCGTGTCAAACGCTTTAAAGTTCACTCCATCTCGTGGAACTGTTTCAGTATTTGTCGATCAGAATCATGAAGAAAACTCAATACTCATTGAAGTTAAAGATACAGGTATTGGAATCCCTGAAAGTATGCGGGATGATCTTTTTGAAAATGAGATGAAATATTCACGTCAGGGAACCGGTGGAGAAGCTGGTACAGGACTTGGCTTGGATATTGTACATCTTTACGTTTCAATTCACGAAGGTGAAATATGGGTGGAGTCTGAAGAAAATGTGGGTACGAGTTTTTTCGTTAAACTTCCGATACAACCCAAAAATGGAAATAATTAGAAACCATTTATCACAGCTCACGTAGTCTAATTATGAATATCAAAACAATCCAAAAACATTCGGAATGGTTGGCTTTCAGCTTTGGACTATTACTCTTGGCTCTGATGAGTCCTGATGATGCCGGTATCAGTCTATGTCTATTTGAATGGGTAGGATTGGATTTCTGTCCCGGTGAGGGTCTGGGACATTCTATTTCATATACATTCAGAGGCAATATGAGCTCTGCATTGGAGGCACATATAGCAGGCCCGGCCGCTGTTTTAATACTAATCTTAAGGATCGTATTTATCTGGAAAAATATGATCACAACTAAACTAACTGAAAAAAAGGAATATCATGGCTAACGTAATAGATTATTTACCTGAACTTGAAGGTGATGAATCATTATATATTGGGAAACTGCTAACTCAATTAAATGAGAATCAAGCAGAAAAATTTACAAATGTTTATCGAAGCAGGAGAAAAGATCCTCAAACAATATTGATAACCTGTTTACTTGGATTCTTTCTGATTGCCGGTGTTCACCGGTTGATTCTGAATCAAATTGGAATGGGTATCCTTTATATATTTACGGGTGGACTTTGCGTGATAGGTACAATTGTTGACCTAATAAACTATAAAGACCTTACCTTTGAATACAACAGAAAAGTAGCAAAAGAAGTACACTCATACATTAAATAAACATGGACAGACAAAAATCTTTAGAGTTATTAAAGCAATATATTGATAATGAGAACCTGGTAAATCACTGCGAGATGGTTGCCCAGGCAATGGAGGCTTACGCACGACATCTTGATAAAAGTGAGGACGAAGTAGAAAGGTGGTGGCAGGCAGGCTTGTTACATGACATAGACTGGGAGAAATATCCTGATGAGCATCCGAATAAAGCCGTAAACGAGATCTTGCCCGAACATGGTTATGCAGATGATGTGATAGAGGCTGTGAAGGCTCACGCACCGGAAAGAACCGGTAAACAGCCCGAAAGTGAAATCGAAAGGTATCTATTTGCCTGCGATGAACTTTCAGGATTTATGAATGCCGTATCACTGATGAGACCTAATAAATTTGATGATATGAAGGTTAAGTCAGTAACCAAGAAGCTTAAAGATTCGAAGTTTGCAGCAAATGTTCCAAGAGAGGACATTAAAAAGGGAGCTCAAATGATTGAAACAGAGCTAAGAGACCATATACAATTCCTGATCAATGTTTTTAAAGCATAATTATGCGATTTTTATTATTCTATTGATGTATTAATTACTAAGAGAGGTACAAACATCAATAAAACGGGATAATATGAAAGTAGTATACTGTGCAATTATCATAATTTTGAGCTATTCAATTAGCGTTGATGCCCAGCATCTGGAGAACAAACTTCATTACTCTGTAGATCTGTATGAAGGATTAGACACCAATTTTTATACTGAAAGTAATTTTGGTGTAAAAAACCCTATTTACTCTGCTTTTCCTGTAAACTCCATGCTTCGTTACAATCGTGTAGACGGTTTGTTTATTGGTTATCAGGAAGATAAAATGGAATGGAATAACTCCAGTTTTCTAGATATCGAAGATGTAGATCTACATGGTTTGATTGGATTTTCAACTGGTTTAGGTAATATCCAATATTCGCTGGGTGCAGAGAAAAGTATTGGTGATGATCGTAAGTGGTGGCTTGTCGGAGGTGAATTCTACAATTCCACTTCAACTGAAGATTATTGGCGAACAGGAATCTTTGAAAATTCTGTCTCATCTCTGATGTCAGGTTTTGACTATCTGGATTATCAGCAAAATGAAGGATTTGGATTATATACATTACTAAAGCCTGTCCGAAATCTTGAACTTGGATTAGCTTATAACGATCAAATAGTTAATACGGTTGAGCAACAGACTGATTTTTCGATCTTCAACAGGTTTTCTAATTGGAGACCCAACCCAGCTGTTGATTCACAATTTGATCGTATTGGTCAACAATATCTTACCGTGGGAATAACATTAAATCCATATGGTATCAGAAGCAATTCTACGCTTCAAACTACTCTTTCTGCCAAAGCTGAACTAGCCAACCTCAATGGATTTGACAATGATTTCCGATACAATTCATATCAGGCAGAGGCCAAATCATATCTTCGTTTGGATAAAAGTACCTTACTGAAATGGCGGTTGATGGCAGGTAGTATTACAGGTACTGCTCCTGATTATAAAAACTTTGCCCTGGGAGGTATTGGTAGTTTGAGAGCCTTTGGATATAAGATGATGAAAGGAAATCAGATGTTGCTTAGTAATCTTGAACTTGAATTTGGTAACAGCAGAAATAATGGTAACCAATGGCCTGATCTAAGTAATACCTCTATTTCCGTTTTTATGGATTCCGGTTACTCCAACTTCAATCCTGAACATATTGCAGCTGACAATCCCTTAGATCATTTTGATATTGTTTTCTCTGATCTTTCCCATAATATTGGAATGGGATTAGGATTGGGCTTTATAAAATTTGAAGTCGCCAAGCCTGTTACAGGTGCAGGAGGACAAAGTGTATTTTGGATCCGTTTGAATCCAACATTTTAGCTCATATTTACAATATTCATTTCATTAAAAAACCCGGATCGTTCAAGACCCGGGTTTTTTCTTTAGGGCATTTGGTGCTTATGCAGCATCCAAAAGCTCTTTTTGCTCTTCGTGTCCGGTTTACGGCCAATGAATAGAATTGTTACAAACTTCGTTATTTATAATAAGCTTTAATTATTCTATAAGTTAAAACGCGTCATAATTGACACCATTTGTTATCTTTAACTATGAACATTCAACATCTGACATCTATAAGTAGAATTGAGCTTATCACAGCTTTGACAGTATTCCTGCTTGTATTGGGATCTGTGATGACCTCAAGACTCACAAGATTGTCCGGAAACGAAGCAATCGTGTTTGATTCGAATACTTCAATATCATTCACAGAACTTTCTGATCTTGATATGCTTGAGAACAAACTGGACTCTTTTAATGTTGAATACAATTCCGCTGAATTACGATGGGCAGCTACCTTACTTGGCTGGCGTAAATTTCAACGAGGCAGGTATGAATTTGAGGGGCCTGTAAGTTATAATGCTTTTCTATCTAAAATGACTCGTGGCATACAGGATCCGGTTGAGATCGTCATATTGCCTGGAATAACCGTAGGGCATTTTTCAACCATTATTGCTGAAAGATTACATTTTGATGAAAGTGAACTGCTTCAAGTTTTCTCAGATAGCACTTATTTATCTGAGAAAGGATTAACTGAAGAACAATTGTTTGGTAGAATGTTGCCCGATACATACTCAACGTATTGGACACGATCACCCAAGGAAATTGTCAATCAGATACTGAAAGAGTTCAAAGTGAATGTTACAGATCCATATCAGGATCGCTTTGAAGAGCTCGATTACTCTCCTGAAGAGATAGTGACTTTAGCATCTATCGTTGAGTGGGAGGCTAAGATCAGTGAAGAAAAACCAATAATCAGTGGTTTGTACTGGAATCGACTTCAAAGAGGCATGCGTTTGCAAGCAGATCCAACGGTAAATTTTGCTTTGGGAGAAAGGAGAAGGCTTTTATTTGAAGATTATCAGTTTGATCATCCATTCAATACCTATATAAACAGAGGGTTACCACCGGGGCCGATCACAAATCCAAGTTTAAGCACTATTAAGGCTACCTTATTTCCTGAAGATCATGATTATCTTTATATGGTAGCAAACCCGGAGGGAGGACACGTGTTCACCAAGACATTCAGGGAACATCAGCGTGAAAGTGAAAAATGGAGAATATGGTTAAGAGAACAGTATCGCATAAAGCGGCAACAGGAAGCCGGGCAAAAAAGTGAACCTGAAACTGATAGTTGAGTCCTAATTATCAGGCTTAGTCAACCTCTTGATCGTAACTTCCTGGTTGATGTGAGATCCACTGAAACTAACACGGGTGATCAAACCTCTGTAGTTATCAAAAGATTTCAGTCCTTCCTTTAAGTAGTCAGGGTTTTGAACTCTTATTAAACTCTCTAATAACACTTTTGCTGCATCATAACCGATATAAGCAAATTGGTTCGGCTGAGTATCAAACCTCAACCTGAATTCACTATCAAAATCATTAACTGCAGAATTGGTAGTGTCAACTTCAAAGGTTTTTGTGTAGTAAACTTCTGTTTCCGGTAGTCTTCCTGAATTTATTTCGGCAGTTTCCCATTCTTCTGAACCCAAAATAGACATTTTACTTCCCATGGCTTCCAGATTAGTGATCAAAGCACTCATTAGGGTTTGAGCTATATTTCCAGTGAATGGGGCATAAATTGCGTCAATGTTGTAGTTGTAAACGGTGTCAACTTCAGGATCAAAATTCTTTACATACTCGCTGATATCATATCCCTGTGAGGCTAGATCTTCAACATAAAATCTAACAACTTCAGCACCCAGGTTTCTGACTTCATCAATAAAAGCATAGGCAGAAGCCTCTCCTAAAGATCCTTTTTCTGCCAATACAGCCAAAGTATCAAACTGAAGGGTTTGTACTGCATATTGAGCCATTTCTTTGCCTTGAACGGCAAAAGTCGGGTTAAGCTGAAATGTGTAATTGAGATCCAGATTAAGATTATCAGAATTTGCCAATGGTGTTAAAAGTGGAGTTTCATAAAGCTCAGCATACTTGGAAAGCTCAAAAGCCACTTCGGAGAATAGGGGACCAATTATTGCATCTGCATCATGGTTCCAGACCAGATCACTAGCAATAAATGCAGCACTATTTACATCAGCATCTGTATTTCTATAGGTCAGAAATGCTTTCTGTCGTGTATTCTGTGAATTGAAATTTTCAATGGCTAGCTGAATACCAAAATATAAATGCTGGGTGATCTCAAATTCATCTGCATCCAGATCGAATTCTGGTAAGGCTACTCCTATATTGTAGGATAATCCCGATGGAGCCTGTGTGTATTTATTGGGATTATAACGTTGTGCGTAGGAAGCAGAATCCTCCAAAACCCGGAACAGATTTTTATATCTGCTGGAGTCCGATATGTTTACTGTGTTGGTGTAAGCTGTGAAAAGTGATTTTGCAGAAGGGTAATCCACAACTCCCACAACGGCCTCTATCAGATCAAGTCTGATCTGATCATGTGATACGCCTTTAAAGGCTTTAAAACGTTGCTCTAAAGTGAGATAGTTCAATAGTTCTCTGTAGAAATTGAAGGCATCTCTTTTTATGCTGCCTTGCATAGAGAATTGATTTATCTCATTAAGAGCATCAAGTGAAGCCGCGAAATTACCAAGCTCAAAATCAGCTAAAGCTATTGTGTATTTAGCTTCATAATAGAGCTCTGAGGAAGTACTATCTATTTTATTTAGAGAGTTCTTTGCTTTTAGATAATTGTTAAGGGCAAAATATGTTTTACCGGTATATAAATAAGAGGGAGACTCTTCAATATTTTCAAAAATTCTAAGAGCTTCTTGATAATTCCCTTCTTCATAGAAGTTAATACCTGTCTGCAGGGATTGTGCATTTACAGATACAAATATAAAACACAGAGTGAATAGTATTGAGATTCGTTTCATCATTTCCATTGGTTTAGGATACATTAAGTTAATACTTAATTGAGACCTAATTGTTCTCGGAATTCTTATTCCCACTCAATTGTAGCGGGTGGTTTAGAGCTGATATCATAAACAACGCGATTAATTCCCTTGATCTCATTTATGATACGGTTGGAGACATCAGCTAAAAATTCATAGGGTAAGTGCGCCCAGTCAGCTGTCATTCCATCCAGGCTTGTTACAGCACGGAGTGCACAGGTAAATTCATAGGTCCTTTCATCACCCATAACGCCAACGCTTTGAACCGGTAAAAGAACAGCTAAAGCCTGCCAGACATCATGATATAGATCCTTCTTTTTGAGTTCCTCTACAAAGATATAGTCAGCTTCACGCAGTAAGCTTAATCGCTCTTTCGATAAATCACCTAAAACTCTGATACCAAGCCCGGGGCCTGGAAAAGGGTGGCGATTGATAAAGTGATCAGGAATTCCAAGTGTGCGACCTACATTTCGAACCTCATCCTTAAATAATTCCCTTACAGGTTCTATCAGATCGAGTTTCATCTTTTCTGGCAACCCGCCCACGTTGTGGTGAGATTTGATGGTAGCCGAAGGTCCTTTGAAAGACACACTTTCAATCACATCGGGATAAAGTGTTCCCTGAGCCAGATATTTAAAATCGGTATCATGTCCGATTTCATCATCAAAAACATCTATAAAGGTATTACCGATGATCTTTCTTTTCTCTTCAGGGTCAGAAATACCCTCTAATCGTTCCAAAAACAGATCGGAGGCATCAACACCCCGTACCGGTAAGTGAAGGTCTCTGGTGTACAAATGCATGACTGATTCAAACTCATTCTTACGTAACAACCCATTATCAACAAACACACACTCAAGTTGGTCACCAATGGCTTTATGAATCAGTGTGGCTACAACAGTTGAATCAACGCCACCTGACAAACCGCAAAGAACTTTATTATCCCCGACTTTTTCACGAATACTTTTTATTTGTTCATCTATGAAAGATTCCGATGTCCAGTCACCTTTAAGGCCACAGATATCATAAGCAAAGTTTTGAAGGAGTTGTGTGCCATGATCTGTATGAGCCACTTCCGGATGAAACTGGACACCATAAATGTGAGCACTTTTATGACGTACAGCCGCTACTTTCGCATTAGACGTATGGCCAATGATGTCGTAAGAAGCAGGTAACTCATGGATATGATCTCCATGACTCATCCAAACCACACTTTCGTTTGGAATATCCTTGAGAAGATCCTCTTTGTTATCAACTAACAGGTTTGCACGCCCGTACTCCCGTTTCTCAGCTTTTTCTACACTGCCCGGTATTTCTGTATGAGCCAAAAGCTGTAAACCGTAGCAAACTCCCAATATTGGGACATCCCAACCCAGAATTTCTGTTTGAAGGGCAGGGGCATCTTTGTCATTTACGCTTTTTGGACCTCCGGATAAAATGATTCCACCCGGGTGTGGTTCCCTTACTGAGTCGAGATCTATATTATAAGGGTGAATTTCACAGTAGATTTTCAGCTCTCTAAGCCGACGTGCGATAAGTTGTGTAAATTGAGAACCGTAGTCGAGTATCAAGATCCATTCAGAATGTCGGCTATGCATGTAATCAGATTGTTAAAAAATTTAGGCGATAACCTCTTCGTACTCTTCTGCAGTGAGAAGATCCTCGAGTTGACTTTTATCAGACAATTTGATCTTTACCATCCAGCCATCAATATATGGATCGTCGTTAACGAGTTCAGGTTCGTCTTCTAAAGCTTCATTGATCTCTACGATCTCACCATCAACTGGTGCATAAAGGTCAGATACAGTTTTGACAGCTTCAACAGTACCGAACGTGTCATCTTTTGAAAATTCAGTACCTTCAGGTTCTAGTTCTACAAATACGATGTCGCCCAATTCACCCTGAGCAAAATCTGTAATTCCAACGGTGACTGTTCCATCACCATTATCTTTGATCCATTCGTGCTCTCGGGTGTATTTTAAATCAGCTGGTATACTCATCTCAATCTTTTTTAGGTATATATTTGAATTCTCTTTCGAGGTATTTCGTATCGAAGGTACCCTTTATGAAATTTTCATCATCCATTAACTGAATGTGAAAAGGGATATTGGTCTTAATTCCCTCGATGATAAATTCTTTAAGTGCACGCTTCATCTTCTTGATCGCCTCTATTCTGGTAGGCGCACTGACGATCAACTTAGCGATCATAGAATCATAATGAGGGGGAATCCTGTAACCTGAATAGGCGTGAGTATCTAAACGAACGCCATGACCGCCTGGTGGATGAAATACCGTAATTTCACCGGCAGATGGCCTGAAATTATGTTCAGGGTCTTCGGCGTTAATACGACACTCTATTGCATGATTTACAAATTTAAGCGGGTACTCTTCGATCTTTTCACCGGCAGCTACACGAATCTGCTGTTCAATAAGGTCAATTCCTGTGACTTCTTCAGTAACAGGATGCTCTACCTGAATTCTGGTATTCATTTCCATAAAGTAGAAGTTATGGTCATCGTCAACCAGGAACTCTACAGTTCCGGCTCCTTCATAATCTACCGCTTTGGCAGCGTTTACTGCAGCATCACCCATACGCTTTCGTAATTCTTCCGTCATAAGTGGGGAAGGGGATTCCTCTAACACTTTCTGATGGCGACGCTGCAGAGAACAATCTCGTTCGCCATAATGTACGGCAGTACCATGCTGATCTGCCATAACCTGAATCTCTACGTGGTGTGGATTCAATACAAATCTCTCAATGTATACAGCAGGATTATTAAACGATGTTTCGGCTTCCTGACGACACATCTTATAATTTTTTTCGAGTTCTTTTGCTTCCATAACCATACGCATTCCGCGGCCACCGCCACCTGCAGAAGCTTTTATGATCACAGGATAGCCGATTTCGTCACACACCTTTTTAGCATCTTCATAGCTTTCCACTACTCCGTCGCTTCCGGGAACCACAGGTACTCCACTTTCGATCATGGTAGCCTTGGCAACGGCCTTATCACCCATGGAATTGATGGCCTCAGGGGATGGGCCAATGAATTTAATTTCGTGTTCACGGCAAATACGAGAAAATTCGGCATTTTCAGCCAGAAAACCATAACCGGGATGAATAGCTTCAGCGTTAGTGATCTCTGCAGCTGCCAGGATACTTGGTATCTTTAAATAGCTGTCTTTACTGGCAGGAGGCCCTATGCAAACTGCTTCATCTGCAAATTTAACATGAAGGCTATCGGCATCGGCTGTAGAGTATACAGCAACGGTTTTAATACCCATTTCCTGACACGTACGAATGATACGGAGTGCAATTTCACCTCTATTGGCAATCAGAATTTTTTTAAACATGAAAGCCGCTTAGTCTTTTTTAATGATAAATAATGGCTGGTCAAACTCTACAGGTTGTCCATCTTCGACCAGTATTTTTTGAACGGTTCCGCTGAATTCGGCATCGATCTCATTCATGATCTTCATAGCTTCTACAATACAAAGTGTATCTCCCTTTGAAATATGATCTCCAACTTTAACGAAAGCGTCAGAGTCTGGAGAGGGGGCAGTATAGAAGGTACCAACAATAGGAGATTTGACAGTATCACCGGCCGGTTGATCATCCTCAGTGGACTCAGATGATTGAGGTTGTGGAGCCTGTTGCGGTTGTGGTGGGGCAGCCGGTTGGGCAGGAACCTGAGGCGCAGCAGCTTGCGTATAGCTAACTTGCTGTACTTCACCTTGTTTCTTCACCTTGATCTTGAAATCTCCTTCTTCAAGTGATACTTCATTCACATCACTTTCTGAGATCAGTTCTAATATGTTTTTTATAAGTTTTAAATCCATAATTAATTTATTTAGCTCGTTCTATATATTCGCCTGTTCTGGTGTCAACCTTGATCTTCTCATTTTCGTTGATAAAAAGAGGTACCTGAACGGTAGCTCCTGATACTAAGGTTGCCGGTTTACTGCCACCCTGGGCAGTATCGCCACGTAAACCTGGATCAGTTTTTTCAACTGTAACATCGATATGGTCTTTAGGTTCTGCATAAAGGATCGATTCTTCATCTGCGTTAACCACAACAGTACAGTTCTGGCCTTCAACAAAATATCCTTTGCGCTCAACCTGAGAGGCATTTACAGGTACCTGCTCATAGGTATCTGTGTGCATCAAATAGTATAGTCCTCCATCATTATATAAGTATTGATAGTCTCTTGTTTCAATGCGAACCGATTCAGCACTTTCACCTGAACGCCAGGTCTTATCGATATTTTTACCATTCAGAATGCCTTTGAGTTTTGTCCTTACAAAAGCAGGTCCCTTACCGGGTTTTACGTGCTGAAATTCAGTAATTGAATAAAATTCACCGTCCATATCCAGAACCATACCGTTTCTGAAATCCGATGTTGATACTTTTGACATTCGTTACATTCTCCTTAAATAAAATTCGTCCAAAAATAGCATCTGCCTCTTTGGATAACAAACATGTTTAAATGAAATTAGAGACTAAGTTATAAAGAATGGCTGCAGGGCATATATATTTAATGAATATCGGCCAAACTTTTGAAAACAGTGTTTGTTTGATACCTGCAAATCCATACTCCATTTCATTAATGGCATTATCAGTAGTCCATACATAACCCACAAACATGCAGATCAGAAAACCGCCAAGTGGAAGACCAATACTGCTAAATAGGTAATCAAACCATCCGATAAGTACAGGGAAGAATGCCACACAAATTGAGACAGCAAGAATACCAAGTCCTACAGTCCATGCAGCCTTTTTACGTTTAACCTCAAATTCATCGATCACAAACGAAACGGGAACTTCCAACAGAGAAATTGTGGAGGTCAGTGCTGCAATACTTAACAAAAGGAAGAAAGTAACGCCTAGTAACATTCCTACACCGCCACCAATGGTATGAAACAGGGCAGGGAGTATCTGGAATACAAGATCCGTACTGGAAGCAAGTGAGCCACCCGCATTAATATTAATGCCCTGACTTTGAGCTAAATACATAGCTGGTACGATCAAAAGTCCGGCGAGGAAAGCAATACCAACATCGGCAAGAGTTACAAAGGCAGCTGCCTGTGGAATATTTTCTTTCTTATTCAAATAGGAACCATAGGTAATAAGTGCACCCATACCCAATGAAAGGGAGAAGAAAGCTTGACCCATGGCTGAAAAGATCAATTCTGTGTTGATCTTAGAAAAATCAGGTAACAGATAAGCTCTTACCCCTTCTGCACTACCGGGTTGAAGTAACACGTAGATGATCATTATTACAATGATACTGATCAACATTGGCATCATGGCTTTAGTTGCACGTTCAATACCATCACTGACTCCACCAGTGATGATCTTAATGGTTCCCAGCATGAAGGCTGTGGCAATTACGGCATTTTTTAAGCCATTTCCTGTATCTGTGAGCCAATCAGCGGCTGCGGCCCAACCGAAGTAATAGAATATCTCCTCGAAAGCAAAACCGAAAGCCCAACCTGCAATTACAGTATAGAAGGAGAGGATCATCACACCACAGATGACTCCCCAAAGTCCTACAAGAGGGAAAAATTTATTTGAACTAATAGCCTTAAAAGCCCCAACGGGATTTTTTCCAGATTTTCTACCGATAGCGATCTCAGCCGCCATCACCGGAAAACCGATAGCAAAAGTACATAGCAGGTAAATGATCAGATAGGCTGCGCCTCCCTGGGTTGCAACTTTTGTTGGGAAAGCCCAGATATTACCCAGTCCGACCGCTGAACCCGCTGCTGCGAGAACAAAGCCTAGTTTCGAATTCCATGAACCTCTGTCAGTGGTAGTTGTTTCAGCCAAGTTTTTTCCTCCTTAGGATGGTTATTGTTGAGATGGCATAAAATATTTTAAGCATTGCTCACACGCAACTTTCTTAAAATTATTCCTGAGCTTGCCGGCACTATATACTTACTTTTAACGCTTTTTAAAGTTTTATTTCCGGAATGCTGATCGTCAGTAACCACCTCCCAATACCCATCTGGGAGTATGATTTCGTATTCCTGCTCTAAACTTGCGTTCAATGATACAAAGTAATTATACACATCACCTGAACTTTTTCCGTCAATTGAGAATGTGATGTGAAGGGGATCATTATATACCTTAAAATTGATGTCTTCAGGATTTGATCGTCGTAACGCAGGTGCATTTAAACGTAACTTAATCAAACCTTTATAATAATTAAAAAGAGATTTATTGATCTCAATTTCATTAAAATTCAACCAGTTTGTCTTATCGTCTTTGTTGTAGGTATCTCTGTCAATTTTTCCTTTCTGTGGGTCTATATTTTTAGGATCACGGATGATCTTTGAGCGAGCCCATTCCTGACCGGCATGCATCATTGCGATACCCTGAGAGACACACAATGTAAGGGCCGCCAGTTTTGAAATAGATTCTTCTCTTTCATTTAAATTTACCACATGATTGACATCTTGAAAAACTTGCTCAGCTTTCTCAGGATCTAAAGCGATCCTTATATAATCACCAAGAGTATATCCATCATGGCTTTCAACATAATTGACAGAATGCCCCGAGTGTTGAAATAATCCATTTTCCTCAGATCTGATAGTTCCGCGGATCATATTTTCAATGCCAAATCTTGAATTATCTCCGGTACTGCCAAAGATCAAACCCTTGTCTTCTTTAGGGTTATAGCCCTTTATGGTGTTTCTATATTTATCGTTCCAGGAAGACCACCCGTGATCAGAAAAACCATCCGGTTTATATTCTTTTCCCCAGGGCTCAGCAATCAGAACTACATTAGGATTAATTTTTTGAGCTTCTTTTTTGATCAGATCTATGGTTTCCCAATCAATGATCCCGGCAAGATCGAACCTGAATCCATCGATATGATATTCCTTCATCCAATATTTTACGGATTCTACTAATATATCCCTGGAATATTTCGCTGAAGTATCAATATCATTCCCCGTCCAGCTGTTATTGGTAAAATTACCGGTGTCATCAAGACAGAAATAATGATCTTTTGCTGTGTACTTTAGTGGATTCAGATCGTAGTGGGATGCATGATTATACACTACATCCATCAATACGGAAATATTTTCTTTGTGAAGGGCTTTAACAAGATCTTTTAATTCATTTTCAGCAGTGACTGATCTCCCGACCACGTTACCCAACTCCAAAGTAGCATCAGAAGCATAAATTGTTTCAGGGGCAAAATAGAAAGACGTCATGTACCCCCAATAATTTTTGGAATACGGATTCCACACATTCTTTATTCCATCCGAAACCGTTTCTTTAAAGGGAGGCTCAAAATATGCAAACTTTTGAAGAGGTAAAAACTCTACTGCATTGACACCCAATCTTTTAAGGTGTTTAATACCGCCGACACCAGCTTCCCTGAAATCATTATAAATACCATTTACATGAGTTTTGGCTGATGGATGAGCCACCATATCCTTGATGTGTGTCTCGTAGATGATAAGGTCTCTTGGATCTTCAGGAGCCACAAAGGTGTCATCCTCCCAATCAAAGTCACTAGAAGTGCATATCTTAGTTTTTGGGTACTGTAGATAATGATTTCTAGTTGTTACATGCCTGCTTCTAGGGTCTGCTATATAATCTTCAGTAGATAAGAAAAAATGACTGCTATCAGGGCCATTTATCTTAAAGGCATACCATCGATCACTAAAACAATCTTGAACCAGGCAATTCCATATTCCATCTTGGTCTTTCTCCATTTCAAAACTGAGGCCTGATTCATCTTCATAATCTTCAAAGATGACTACCTCAATAGAATGAGCTTGCGGCGAAAATAACCTGAAAATAGTTGCAGTATCAGTGACCGTACATCCAAGCGGATATTCTTCAAGACCGGTAACTGTGCATTCGTAATCTGAAGTATTAGGCATTAAGTGATCGGGCTTCCCGGTTCTGCATTGGTTTCAACAAATTTGAGAGAGCCATCCGGATTTTCAGCCATCAGGATCATGCCTTTACTTTCAACTCCCATAAGTTTTTTAGGGGCGAGATTGGCAACTACGCTTACTTTTTGACCGTCAAGTTTATCCGGATCAAAATATTTTGAGATTCCAGATACAATGGTTCTTTGTTCAAGTCCGATATCAACTTTAATCTCTAACAGTTTGTTTGATTTTTCAATTTTTTTAGCTGACAAGATCTTGCCTGCCCGAAGATCTAATTTCATGAAATCTTCGAATTCAATGTTCTCTTTCAGTTCGGGAACGTCGGGGGTAGGATCAGCTTCTTTTGCTTTATCGTGTAATTTTTGAATTTGTTCTTCGATGATGTTGTCCTCAATTTTGTCAAATAATATGTCACCTTGTATCACAGAATCGCCAACCTTTAACATACTGTTGGATATGTCTTTCCATGAAAATGAGTCTGTTAACCCAAGTTGAGCTCTTAACTGTTTCATCTTGTCAGGAAGGATAGGATCAAACAGACATGAAAGGGCTGCACTGATCTGCAAACTTATGTGCAGAGTATTTCCAGCCTTGATAGGCTCGGTTTTTCGGGTTTTCCAAGGCTCTGTTTCTGTAAAATATCGATTCCCGATACGGGCTAGATTCATAGTTTCTGAGATAGCCTCTTTAAATCGGAAGTTTTCATATGCCTGAGTGACCTTCACTTTTTGGTCTTCGATAGCCTGTAATGCTTCCAGATCTGTTTCAGAAGGTTCAATCAACTCAGGAACCTTTCCATCAGCATAATTTACTGTAAAAGAAAGTGAGCGATTAGTAAAATTACCGAGAACATCGGCCAATTCTGTATTGATGTGCATCTGAAAATCTTTCCAGGAAAAATCTGAATCTTTTGATTCAGGCAAGGTTGTTCCCAAAGCATATCGCAACAGATCAGGTTCAAAAACATCCAGATATTCGTGAAGCCAGACGGCCCAACCACGAGATGTGGATAGCTTTTTACCTTCAAGGTTTAAAAATTCGTTAGCCGGTACATTTTTAGGTAGCACATAACCACCGTGCTCCATCAATACAACCGGAAACATGATACAATGAAATACGATGTTATCTTTTCCAATGAAGTGATACAACTCGGTATCTTCATTTTGCCAATAATCTTTCCAAAGCTCGGGTTTTCCTTGTTCCAATGCCCATTCTTTGGTGGCAGAAACGTAGCCTATTGGGGCGTCGAACCAGACGTACAGAACTTTACCTTTAGCTTCTTTAAGGGGTACAGGAACTCCCCAACTCAGATCTCTTGTAGCAGCACGATCAGTAAGTCCTTCTTTTAGCCAGCTTTTGACCTGACCCATTACATTCGGTTTCCAGTTTTCGCGCGTTTCAAGCCATTTTTCAAGTTTAGGCTGAACGTCACCCAGTGGCATGTACCAATGCTCCGTTTTTTTAAGCTCAGGTTTTTCTCCGGTCAAGGCACTAACGGGGTCAATTAATTCAGTAGGGGAAAGGGATGTTCCACATTTTTCACATTGATCGCCGTAAGCTTCCTCATACCCGCAACTGGGACAGGTTCCCTTTACATAACGGTCAGGCAGGAACATATCCGCTTTAGCATCATAAAGCTGCTCTTCGGTCTTCTTTTTAAAGAAACCTTTATCATGCAGATTTGTAAAGAACTCCTGTGAGGTCTCATGATGCACTTTTGAGCTAGTGCGTCCATAGAAATCAAACGAGATCCCGAATTCCTCAAATACCTTTTTATTCATCTCATGATATCGGTCTACAATATCCTGAGGTGAAACACCTTCTTTCTCGGCAGCGATGGTTATAGGAACACCATGTTCATCAGATCCACAAATAAATGCTACATCTGCATCTGTTCGTCTTTTATAGCGCACATAAAAATCAGGAGTAAGATAGGCGCCAGCTAAATGTCCGAGATGAATAGGTCCGTTGGCATAGGGAAGGGCCGAAGTAACAAGAATTCGTTTTTTATCGGGCATGAATGTGATTTATCCGTCTTTTTTTCTGGAAGATAAGAAATGAATGTCTCAATGTTCAAAATGATGAGACAAAGTATGCAGTTTGCATATACATATTTGCACATCAGGCGCAAATTTCATTATAGCCACTTAAACGATGACCCCCATCTGCATTATCCAATTTTTTCAGTGCAGCCCTTACACCGTCATGAACGGTGTTATGGAATCGATTTGATTTAACAAATGTGCTGATATCAGATTTTCGGATCACATCTCGAACCGGGCCTATCAAACCTGAAATGTAAAGTTCTATACCTTGCTTATTTAAAGTCTCTATGATCATTAACAAAGAATCCATAGCAGATACATCAAGGTCACCAATGGTTGTACCATCTATGATCACATATTTGAGTGCTTCGGATTCGTTCATACTTTTTTCGAGAATATAGTTTTTAAAGAACTCTGCATTTACAAAAGAGAATGCGGCATCAACCCTGAGAATCAGTATGCCGGGGATAGTTTTAACCTCCGAAAATCGTTCTTTATTTTTGAAGTCTCTCGTTTCAGGAACCAAACCTAATTCAGCCACGGTAGGTTTACTCATCTTCATAAGAAGAGCCAATACTGAAGAAATCAGTCCAATAACGATCCCTTCCTGAATACCAATCGCCAAAACACTGATAAATGTGATAAAAGCAACAAGTGCGTCTCTTCTTTTAGTATTTACAAGGAATTTAAGTTCTTTAAAATCAACGAGGCTACTTACTGACACCACAATAATAGCACCAAGTAAGGGAACCGGGAGAATCTCAAATAAAGGGGTGAGGAATAAAAGAGTAAATAAAATGAGACAACCCGCAAATACATTGTTAAGTGATGTTTGAGCTCCAGCCTGTTCAGCAATCGCTGAGCGGGAGAAACTTGATGAGACAGGTAGTGACTGAAACAAGCTACCGGCAATGTTACTCGCGCCAACAGCCAATAATTCCTGATTTGGATTGACGGTATAGCCATGTTTTCTGGCGAATGATTTGGAAAGTGAGGCTACGGTCATAAATTGAATCAGGGCAAGGGTAAATGCATTGGGAGCAATTTCCCTAATTGCTTCGGTATTAAAAGTGGGTAGTGCAAATTCAGGCAAACCAATTGGAATGGTGCCAACTTGTTCAATGCCCCATTGAGAAATACTGATGAATGATACCACAATAATTGTAATCGTCACTAATATTACCGACTCCGGTACCTTAGCGTAATATCTTCTCATCAATACCAAGAATAAAATAAAGAAGACAGAAAGGCTCAATGATGGGATGTGGATGTTTCCAATTTGTTGCCAAAGATCAAAAAGGATCACGTGTATAAACTGGGAATTTTGAATTTCAACGTTAAGCAGAGTTCCCATTTGGCTTGCAATAATGATAATGGGTGCAGCAATCGTGAAACCTGATATCACCGGACGTGAAAACAAATTAAAGACAAAACCAAGTTTCAGGAATCCCATAAGGATCTGAAAGGTACCGGTCATCAGAGCGATGAGAATGGCAAAGGTGATTTTTTCAGTCGGATCACTTCCGGCTAAAAAACCAAGACCTGCTGCCAGGATCAGCATATCTATAGCAACCGGGCCAATTGAAATGTGCCTGGAAGTTCCAAATAACGGATAGACAAATAAAGGAATAAGGCCGGCATACAAACCATAGATTGGGGGTAAGCCTGCAATAACCGCATAGGCCATTCCCTGAGGAATAAGAACTACACCAACGGTAGAGCCTGAAATAAGGTCGGCTTTAAACTTAAAAAGGTCATAGTTTTTAAGTAGATCAAAAATAGGTAAGTATTTAGACAGAAAGTGCTGCATTTGTCAGTTTAAAATGGCCAAAAATAAGGGATCGCAAAGGTACCAATAATCCAGAAAAGAATGTTAAGAGGAGTACCAACTTTCACAAAATCAGTGAATTTATATTGACCGGGTCCAAAGATCATGGTGTTGGTTTGGTAACCGATCGGTGTCATAAAACTCAGCGAGGCAGCCATAGTCACAGCTACCAATAAGGGAGTGGCATCAATGCCTAATGTTGAAGCCGCTTCTATAGCAATTGGAGCCAAAAGTGCTGCTGTGGCCTGATTTGAGATCAAATTAGTAAGCATCATTGACAGGAAGAAGAAAGTTGATAACACGGCTGTAGGGCCTAGTGATTCAAAGTGGGTGATCAAGCCATCCACCATCAATTGAGCTGCTCCTGTCTTCTGCATGGCTATGCCCAATGGAAGTACTCCGGCCAAAAGGAATATGACTTTCCAATTTACAGATTGATAGGCTTCTTCGTTTTTAAGGCACCCTGTAATAACCATTAATATAACCCCACAAATAGCAGTAGCAACTATGGGTAAAATTCCGAAAGCTGCAAATCCGACTACACTGGCGATAATTGCCAAAGCTACAGGTATTTTTGAGGTTTTGTGATCGGGAATATTGATCTCCGTAGCCAGTACAAACTCCTCTGATATCTTTATATCATTTACGCGTTCTTTTTTCACATAAAGTAACAAAGAAGTACCACTCTGCAGCCTGATATCAGACAAGTGCTCCTGCTCAATTTTTCCCTTTTGGCGAATTGCCAATACAATGCCCTCAAACTGATGATAGAGCCCAAGCTGATTCAATTTCTTACCTTCAAAAGATGATTCAGGGGCTACAACAGCCTCAACCAGCTGAGCATTGCCAAGTTCGAAGTCTTTATCTTCCCATTCTCTGGTTGGTTTGATCAAAACATCTTCACGGTTCAATAATTTATTTAATTCTTTGACGCTCCCACGAATTCTAAGTACATCATTAGACTCAAGTGAGACGCTTCCCCGATCAGGTTTGGAATTCATCTTAGCATCAAATACCTCAACAATATCCAGATCAAGGTCTTTTATGAGTTCTGTATTTTTTAGCGGAGTACCTACAAACTAGAATTCTGGTTGTAGAACCACATCCGTTAAATAGCTCTGCATTTCGAAAGTGTCAGTCAGGGATTCATCTTTACGGCGCTCGGGTATGATCTTAATACCAATCGTAAAGAGATATATAAAACCGGTTATAAAAAAAATAGCAGCAACGGGAGCGAATTCAAACATAGTAAAACCGGCCATATCGTTATCCCTGGCAATCGAATCTACAAGTAGATTGGTAGATGTCCCTATGAGGGTGAAAACACCACCTAACATTGCTGCAAAAGAAAGTGGCATAAGTAGTTTTGAAGCACTTTGATCCAGATCTTTCGATAGACTGATGATGACGGGAATGAATATAGCCACCGCTGCTGTGTTATTTATAAAGGCAGAGATGACACCGATCACAAGCATGATGATCAAAATAGCAATACGAAAATTAAGTTGACTCAGCTTATAAAAATATTCGCCAACTATATCGAGAGCTCCTGTTTTTCGAAGTCCTTCGCTCAAAATGAACATACAGGCAATAGTCACTGTGGCAGGATTGCTAAATCCTGAAAGTCCTTCTTTAGGTGTCAGTATTCCTGAAACTACTAATATGGCTAACAGGATCAATGAAGTGATATCGAAGGAGATTCTTTTGTTAACAAATAATACAACCGCCAACAAAATCAGACCGTATACGAAAAGTATTTCGGGAGCTATTCCAAACATCTATTGGATTATAAAGTCATTAATTGAGCTTAAATATCAAGATTGACAGGCATTTATAAAAACAATTTATAAGATTAACTGAATTAAAAAGAGAGATGGAAATCCATCAATTAAGCTCTTATTTTAAGTAACAATACAAATGAAAGTGAAAGCCACCTACCATCGGTAGGTTGCTTTTTTTATTTATAGAAACCGATTAAAAAGAAATTATGAGTAAAGTTCAATATCTGACGCAAGAAGGTTATGATAAACTTGATGCTGAGTTAAAGGACCTGAAGACAAGAGGTCGCAGAGAGATCGCCGAGGACATATCTGAGGCCAGAGCAAAAGGTGACCTCAGTGAGAATGCCGAGTATGATGCAGCGAAAGAAGCTCAGGGACATCTCGAGGATAGAATTACAAAACTTGAGGACGCGCTAGCTAATGCAAGAGTATTGGATAAGAAAGATCTTGATCTGTCTAGAGTTCGTGTACTTACCACTGTCACCATTTTAAACAAAAAAATGGATAAAGAGATGAAGTACACTATTGTTTCCCCAAATGAAGCTGATTTTGCGGCAGGTAAGATCTCTATTGAATCTCCCATTGGTAAAGCACTGCTTGGTAAGGAACCTGGTGAAATAGTTGAAGTAGATGTACCTGCAGGAAAGCTTGAACTCGAGATCCTCAAAATAGAGATAGATTGATCACTACCGCTATAGCATGAAAAAACTCATCGATGTTTACCCATATAAAATCGTCAATGACGAGGTTCATTTCCTTATCTTTAAGAGATCGTCAAAAAAGATCTACGCTGATCAGTGGCGAATGATTGGCGGTAAGGTAAATTCTGATGAGACAAGCTGGCTGGCAGGTTTAAGAGAGCTTGAGGAGGAGACCGGAATAAAGCCAGTGAAGTTTTGGACTGTTCCTTCTGTGAATCAGTTTTATGAACACAAATCAGATATGATCCACTCAATCCCTGCCTTTGCAGCACAAATACCGGATCAGGCTTATATTAAACTTGATGATGAACACACAGGTTATAAATGGATTACAGCTAATGATGTATCCAAATACTTAAAATGGCCTGAGCAACGGAGGTTGATAAGACTTATTGATGAGCTTTTAAAGAATGGAAACAATGAAATTTTACCAGAGTGGATTGTAGATACCTGATAGTATTCTTCTTTATGATGTTACTGCCCACAGGACTGATGGCACAATCAGATAAGTATGAGCTGTCTTTTGCCCCTGATGCCTGGTATAACTCCATTGACGGTGTCAGGTTGGGGGTTCGGATGGCGGGTAATATGGAAGGAGAATTCAGAAGCGGTCCACACCGGCTTGAAGCAGGCGTTTGGTTAGGAACCTCTTTACCTAAATCCCCGCTTTCGTATTTTGTTAAATATACTGAGCCGATCCCAGCCATTTCATCATATGCCAACGAAGGGAATATTCAGCTGCTATCATCAGTGAGAACCGGATACAGTTACCATGAAGTGTCTTTTAATAAAAGATGGCAACCGGGTTTTGATGAATTGAAGTTCAAAGAGCTATCACTTGGTTTCAGTCAGGAAAAGCTGATCGACTATGCATACAGGCCCTATCCTCAACTTTGGCAAGATAAATGGAAATCCATTCTGAGTTTGGACTTCTGGATCAGTGAAAAATGGGAAAAGCAAAAATTTGATCTACAGTTTACGCTGCTTCAGAACGTTAATGAGACATCCAATTATTTTACAGTCGGAACTGTTGAGATCAGTGAGCAGATCTTTTTAAGTGATTCTTTTAAGCTCCGTCTGCGTGGTTTTGGTGGATATGTGACTGAAAATGGAGCTCCTGAATATTTGTTTGGTTATAGCTTTGGATTGCCCATGGATTGGCTCAACAACGGTGTTTCAAGGGCAAAGGGTACACTCAGAGAAGCCTGGCTTAGCGATGGTTTGATCAGCTTCGCCAGCGGTCCCAATCTGAGAGGGTATACCCGGCATGATTTTGAAATTTTAAGTCGCGGCGGTATTCCTCAGTACCAATCAATTACTGCTTTTAATACCGAGTTTGAGTTTCCAAACTTTGTGAATAACAGGCTTGATGGCACCATAATTAGGTGATTTCGTAGAACTTAGGTCGTACCTGTTTGGTGACGTCGGCTGCACCTTTGACAAAGAGGAAACGTTGAATTTACCAATGGTAGAAAATCCAACATGGATCGCAGATGCGGGTGTTGGTATTACAGTTTTCTATTAATATTCCGGATTATCTTGGAAAAGACAGAGGCGTTGCAATTCGGTATGAAGTCCCATTTTGGATTTCCGAACCTATGGGATCAGAAAAGCATTTTAAATATCGTAATTTAATAGGTATCGGAGCCGTAATCTCATTCTAACTCACTCATGAAAATTTTCGTTATTAATTGTGGCAGCTCATCCATTAAGTATCAGCTAATAAACACAGAGAGTCACGAATGTCTCTGTAAAGGTCTTGTTGAGAGGATCGGGGCGGTTACCTCTATCATAAAGCAAGAATTTAAAGGGGAGAAGCCTTACAAAAAAACGATGGTCATAGAAAACCATGCTTCAGCCTTAAAGACCGTCATGGAGCTATTGGTGGAGGCAGATAATGACCACCTTCAATCATCTGGATGAAATTGAAGCAGTCGGTCACCGCGTGGTGCACGGTGGTGAGACCTTCAAGGACTCTGTTCTCATTGATGAAGATGTTGAGGAAGCTATTCAACAAGCATTTGATATTGCTCCGCTTCATAACCCACCAAATTTGGACGGGATCAGGGCTGCTAAAAAGCATTTACCAAATATACCACACGTTGCAGTGTTTGATACTGCATTTCATCATTCCATACCAAAGCATGCCTTTTTATATGGAATACCTAACCGTTTGTACAGAAGGTACAAGATCAGGAAATACGGTTTTCACGGAACTTCTCACTATTACGTGAGTCGCAAATACTATAAAGTGACTGACAAGAAAAAAGAAGGTTCAAAAATCATTACCTGTCACCTGGGCAACGGATGTTCGGTAACGGCAATCAAAGATGGCAATTCGTATGATACAAGTATGGGGTTTTCACCTTTAGAAGGACTTGTAATGGGTACCAGAAGTGGTGATATCGACCCTTCCATACTGTTCTATTTGATCGAGAAAGAGGAGCTTTCACTGGCTAATGTACACGCTTTGCTGAATAAACACAGTGGACTACTCGGACTAAGCGGATATGCTGCAGATATGCGTGACCTTCTAGAAGAAGCTGAAAATGGCGATCGCAGATGTATCGAAGCGATCGATGTATTTTGCTACAGAGTGCGAAAATATATCGGATCTTACATAGCTGCTATGAATGGAGTGGATGCCATTATTTTTACCGGAGGAATTGGGGAAAATGCTGCGCCAATACGGGAAAAGATCATGTCTGATATGGATTACGCCGGAGTTGAGTTGGATCTAAACAAAAATAAAGATCGCGGAGAAAGTACTCTTATCACTAAAAAAGATTCTGATACAGAAGTACATGTTATTCCAACAAATGAGGAATTGGTTATCGCTATTGATGCGGCAAAAATTGCAACGGCTTCCAAGCAAACTCCATGGGCCTAATCCGTTCAAATTTTAAAAATGATCTTAACTTCTCAGCCTTAGGTGACAGGCTTTTGGGTAGATCAACGACTGCCTTATTCTTAGTGGTTACTTTATTCTTTTCAGTCTCATGTTCGAGTACAAGCTGGGTTGTTATTGAGGAAGATGCAACCGATGTCAGTGATTACGAATTAACAGAATCAGAATTTTTCCTGGATCCCAATGATACTATCACTCCTCAGGCTCCCTTTCTTAATGTAGACCTGATGGCAGTTAATACATACGAATATGCCCAGCGAATCCGGACTGAACGTTATATTCAACGATATCGTCCTAGATTAGGATATGTTATGTTAGGAGTTGCAGGTGCCGGACTTTCATACTACGCTGCATTTTCTGATCAGTTGTTACAGCAGCCAACAGACCCTCAAAGATATTCTTTGATAGGAGCGGGTACGCTGCTGACCGGTTTGTCTTTTTTAAATATGAAACCGGTGGATGAACCCACTAAAACAGGGGAGACACGATTACTTCGCAAAACCGGTACAATAATGGTAGCAGATACCATTGAAACATTGCCTTACACTGAGGAACAAGTAAAAGTGTCTATTTCCTACGGAGACAGCCTGTTGATCAACAGCAAAAATTATGGCTTTAACGATAATAATATTTCTATCAACCTGGCTGAAGAGATCAATTCAAATTCATTTGGCGAAGATCCTCAGTATGAGATAAAAATTTCAGTAGAATATGATACTCTAAGAACGGTAAAAAGTACTCCCATTGCTTCCATTTTTGAACAGTTTGTAGTGGTAGATACGGAGGTCACTCCACTGCGAAATGCTCCTGATGTGAATAGTGATAATGTATTAACTGATCTTGCAGAGGGCAGTCAGCTTAAATTAGTTAAAAGAGAGGGCAAATGGTTTAAGGTACTATATGGTATTTCTGAAACCTGGATATCAACCAGTGATGTTTACACTATTTGGCGACCTGCAGAGTTTTCATCCGATCTTACCGTGGTTACCATTCCAAATATTCCTTTTGGCTCCATAGATGTAGAACGGGATATTCCGGAGTTAGGGGATCTTTCACAAAACACGGCAGCTTTGATTATTTCTAATGATCAGTATTCAGGACAGTTTAGTGAAAGAACTTATGGTGACCGTGATAGCCAGCTATTGGAAGAATATTTCACTCAGGGATTGGGTATTCGCTCAAATAATTTTATTCGAAGCTTTAACATTGATTCAACTGAACAAATGAATGCCGCGGCTGACCGTTTGTTAAATCTGATAGACAGAAACCGTAACAGGGCGATCGTATACATTAATGGATATGCACTAGTTGAGGATGGTAATTTGTATATGGTTGGTACAAACTACAATGGAGAGAAGCCCATGCTGATCAATTTAAAAACATTTTTTGATCAGATTTCCCAAAGTCAGCTTTCCGAATTTATAGGTTTTGTGGACCTTGATATCATACAAACCGATGATTCTGATCTAGACTATCAGACAATCGTTTCAGATCTTACAGATAGCATATCACGTTCAGCCGTGATCTTTTCAAGTAATTCAACCCAGCGCTCAGGCATCTATTCGTCCCAAAATGGTGAGAGGAATCGCCACAGCATCTTTAGCTACTATCTGGCAGAAGCTCTCAAACAGAATAAAAAAGGAATTGATCAGATTCTGGATCACCTTCAGAGAAATGTCCCGTTCCGATCAAGAAGTATCTATGACCGACCTCAGGATCCTGTACTAATTGGACGATCTGACATTCAATTAGTAGAGTAATGGCCTTTATTTTCATTTTTCTCAGTATTTGTTGTTCACTTTCTATTGCTCAGATCTTAAAGATCGCAGAGAACAACAAGATGAGAGTGATGAGTATTCTTGTAATAAACTATCTGGCAGGCTCACTGATCAGTCTGTTCAATTCTGCTGAATTCAGTTCTAACAGTCTGAACCTGCTTGATCATAACCTTGTAATGGGTGGTATGATCATCCTTCTTGGGTTGATCTTCATCGGGAATCTGGTGGTTTACAGTCGATCGATAGATCGTGTTGGAATGGGAGTGAGTATCGCAGCCATGCGTATGTCTCTGATTTTCCCCATTGCTGTCAGTTTGTTTGTTTTTGGGGAGGAGTTAGTACCTATCAGGTACTTAGGGATATTACTAGCTTTGGTTGCATTACTTCTGATGGTACCAAGAATCAAAACGAAAAAGATCTCAGGACTTTCGGATGCCTGGTTGCCGGTTTTGATCTTTTTAATGACAGGAGCAGCAGATACAGGGTTAAAGGTCTACGAACGAGTATTTGCATCACAGCTTTCAGAAGAGCTTTTTGTATCGGGTATTTTCTTTGTTTCATTTTTAACTGGGTTAGGGATTCTGATCAAAAGGCGTGAACTTCATTTTACCTTTAAAGAAATAGTGTATGGTGTTATCACAGGAATAGTAAATCTATATTCCTCTATCTTTCTGATCTATGCGTTAAAATTAATGCCGGGTTCGGTGGTATTCCCGATCGTAAATGTTTCTCTGGTTATTTTAGGAACCCTGATAGGGGTATGGGTCTGGAAAGACAAGCCAACTGTAAAACAATGGTCAGGATTGGCGGTAGCTGTAATTTCAATTATTTTATTGATAGGATAATGAGTTTTATACAAAATATTAGACAAAGAGCATCATCAAAACCAAAAAAGATCGTATTACCGCGTTCATCAGATGAACGCGTAGTTAAAGCGGCTGAATATTTAAAGGAACATAAGCTGGCACTTCCTATCCTGATCCAAAATGAAGGAGCTTCGATTCCAAAGCATTTAGATGTGATAGATCCCGTTTCAGATGAAAGGTTAAAGGCTTATGCAGCCTCATTTTATGAAAGAAGGAAACATAAAGGAATTACTGAAGCTGATAGCATAGGTATCGTAAAAGATCCATTGTTTTTTGCAGCATCTATGCTTGCTGCCGGTGATGCAGACGGTGCTGTAGCCGGTTCAGTAGCAACTACCGGAGATGTGCTTAGGGCTGCAATCCAAACCATTGGGTTGAAGAAAGGATCCAATGTGGTTTCAAGTGTTTTTATAATGAGTTTTGATGACGGCCGGGTATACACCTACGGAGATTGTGCTGTAGTTCCTTATCCAAATGAGGAGCAGTTAGCCACGATAGCGATTGATTCGGCTCAGACACACGAGAAAGTCACTGGCAATGCACCAAAAGTAGCATTGTTGTCATTTTCAACGAAAGGGAGCGCAGATCACGAGCGTATAGACCTCGTGAGAAATGCCTTAGAGATCGTTAAATCGCATAACCTGGATTTCCCTGTAGATGGCGAACTTCAGTTTGATGCCGCTGTCATTCCAGAGATCGGTAAACGAAAGGCACCTGGATCCGTTGTGGCAGGACAAGCTAACGTATTTATTTATCCAAACCTGGATGCCGGCAACATTGCCTATAAAATTACAGAAAGACTGGCAGGGGCAACGGCTACAGGTCCTGTAATACAAGGATTGGAAAAACCCATGATGGACCTTTCAAGAGGCTGTAGCTGGGAAGATATTGTTAACACAGCATGTGTTTGTGCCTTAATGGGTGAATAACTTCAATAACTAAATTCCACATCCACGGGGTGATGGATGGGGTTGCCCAAGTACTGCCACTTTAAATAACGTATATCTCCACGGTCTGACGGCTCCAAGTCCGTCTGACCGTTTGTTTAATTCGACCACCCAAGCCTAATTCATCGATCACACGGTAGCCGTACAGATCGGTTCTGTAGCATCCCGAACGGTACCGGTCAGAGTTGCGTTTTTTAGCTTCAAAAGGCTAATATCGATCGATTCATGTGACAAGGTGGTTCGTATAGTACTCCATGCAATTTTATTCGGGGCATACATATCATGTGTACAATCAGGGAAACAACAAGGAATCCATCTTCTTTGAGAGAGATAATTACCTGTTTTTCCTGTCCAAGATGAAAGATCATCTAATCCCACATGCTGATATTTTAGCCTGGTGCCTGATGCCCAATCATTTTCATTGGCTGATCCGGGTACATGAGAAGTATCCGAATAAGCCAGTGCTTCACAACAAAGAGAAAAAGGTTAATCCGTTAAACCGGGCCATAGGGACGCTGCAAAGTTCTTATACCCAGGCTATCAATAAAAAATATGACAGAACCGGATCACTATTCCGCACAAGAAAAAAAGCGAAATCCTTAAGTGAAGATAAACCGGATGCAGATAATTATGGAATCAACTGCTTCTTATACATCCATCAAAATCCATTGAGAGCGGGATTAGTGAAACAGTTGGGAGAGTGGGAGTATTCTTCTTACCGGGATTATGCAGGCATTCGAAAGGGTACATTATGCAACATAGAATTAGCGAGGGATTTATTTGATCTGCCCAAAGATCCCGAAGCTTTTAAAACTATATCTCAGCAAACCATCCCGGATCAGGTCATTCAGAAATTGTATTAACAATCTCCACGGTCTGACGGCTCCAAGTCCGTCTGACCGTTTGGCTGATTCCTCCACCCAAGCCCTAATCCATCGATCAGACTGGTAATCCGTCAGATCGAGTTCGAGGTGGTAGTAATTTTATTACTCATATTTATTCTCTTTCTCCTTAACTTAGGTTTATGCTTATAACATTTGAAGGAATAGACGGAAGCGGCAAGTCGACTCAGATCGAACTATTACAAAAGTACTTGATAAAAAAAGGGTATGAGGTCAACGTATTTCGGGAGCCTGGAGGAACTGATGTATCTGAAATGATACGTGGCATGTTGTTGAACCCCGAGATCAAAATAGATCCGGTTACAGAGCTATTGTTATTTTCGTCAGCTCGGTCGCAGCTTGTTGTAGAAAAGTTAAAGCCGCTACTAAATAAGGATGTTGTAGTGATCCTCGACCGGTTCTTTGATTCCACAACGGCTTATCAGGGCTTCGGTCGGCAAAGCATACCCATAGAGAAGATCAAACAGATCAACGAGTTTGCAACACACAAATTGATCCCTGATATAACTTTTTACCTGCGCCTGAGTCTTGAAGAAGCTGCTGAACGAACTAAACGATTTGAAAAAGACAGAATGGAGCTCTCAGGAAATTCATTTTTCAAACGAGTATTTGATGGTTTCGAACAGTTAGCCAAAACAGAAGAGAGGTTTAAAACAATTGATGCAGGTCAGGAAGTTCATATAATACATGAAGAGATCGTAGGCAATCTTGAAAAAAAGTTGTCTTAATGGACTGTATTCATTGTCAAATCTATGAAATAAAAGACATTTTACCCTAAAAAGTTAAAATAAATAAATTTTTATACCCTCATTTGATTGAGGCTTAGTCATATTATCCGTAAATTTAGAACAATCTGGATGAGTCCTGCCTTTTTCCATGACAACCAGTTCATCAAAAGAATACAATTCTAACGATCATAACTACCAAGTATTAAATTATGGCGCACGAAAGAATCGAAATTGATCTACCTCTTGCTAAAGTCTACGAACTCTTAAGTAACCCAGTTGAATTTCCTAAGTTTCTGGAACGCATCGACAAAGTGGAGCGAGTGAACTCGCAAACTTTTGAGTATAAAACAATGATTGGGGAAGAAGAGTACAGTTGGACAACTAACTTAATTGACAACCTACGCAATACTCGTTTTGCTTGGATTACCATTAGTGGTAACCTAAACCAAACCGGTACTATTCGTTTCACTCCACTTGATAATGGAGAACGCACACGCGTTGAGTTTTCATTAGACTACCGAACTTTCTTCGGTGAGCCTGAGGAAGAAATCGCTTCTTTTATGAAAGATTCACCAGCTCAGCTAGCTGAAGACCTTAAAAAGTTCAAGGAATTAGCTGAAGGCGGAACTTTCAAAGAAACTCCGATCGAGAACGACGAAGAGAAAGAAGAAGTTACTGCTTAAGCAGATCAAGATATAATACATTATTCAATGCGCATCCTTTACGATGCGCATTTTTTTTGTCAATAAATCACCATTATGAATTTCAGTGAATTTCTGGACTCTGAATCGAGCCAGTATCCGCATTATTTACTCATTGGTAGTCCTATCAGCCATAGTGTTTCACCGTTGATGCACAATACCGCTTTACAACATCACGGACTGAAAGCAGAATACCATGCAGTCGGGGTACGTCAGAGTGAAATACCAAGTCTGATCGCTCATTTCAACAAAATCGAATTTTTGGGTGCCAATGTTACCATTCCCTATAAAGAAACCATGTTTGAAGCCATGGATACGCTTGGAATGGAAGCGGCTCAGATAGAAGCGATCAACACTATTGTGAAGCGAGATGGTAAGATAATCGGTGAAAACACAGATGAATATGGGTTCAGAGTTCCCATTGAGGAATATGAGGATGAACTCTATGGAGAACGAGCCATCATATTCGGAACAGGTGGGGCGACCAAAGCCATCTGTTATACTCTAAATAACATGGGGTTAGAAGAGATCCTCATGGTCTCAAGAAGGCCCGCCCAATATGAGCCAAAAAATGATATAAAAATGTGTAATTATGATAACTGGGCAGCCTATGCGGAGGATGCTTCAATTATTATTAACGCGACACCATTAGGAATGACACCAAATACGGATGCCTCACCGGTTGCTGATGACCAAGTGGAGATATTGACAGATAAAATATGTTATGATGTTGTGTATAATCCACAGGAAACAAAGTTCTTAAAACAAGCTAAACAAGCTGATGGAATCCCTGTGGGTGGATTGGATATGTTGATCCACCAGGGCGCAAAATCCTTTAAAATGTGGACCGGCCAGGAATTTCCCTTAGGTTTGATAAAAATGAAACTAGATGATGTCTTCCCAAATTGAATTTATTCGTCCCGCATTGCTTAATGGGCAGGGTATATCCAGTTGGTTTACTCTCAGAAATCATGAAACCGTTAACCAGAATAATAAGATACCCGGTTTGAACCTTGGTTTGAATACCATTGAGCCAAAGGATGTAGTGGAGCGTAACCAACATTTTTTACTCAAAAGTTTGGGTTTAGATGAGCAGCAATTAGCTTATGCGAAACAAGTTCACAAGACAAATATCGAAACGGTTAACACCGGTGGCGAATATCCTGATACTGATGGGTTAGTAACTTCTGAAACTAACCTTATACTTGGTATTCAGGTTGCTGATTGTGCAGCAATTTTATTGGGAGATAGTAAAAATAGGGTAATTGGAGCCGCACATGCCGGTTGGAGAGGTGCGGCTGACAATATTTGCATCAAAGTAATAAACAATATGAAAAAGTTGGGAGCTGATGTAAAACATATAAAGGCATTCGTTAGTCCCTGTATATCATTAAAAAACTTTGAAGTAGGAGAGAAAGTGGCTGAGCAATTTCCATCCCGCTATGTTGATTATAGGTCCTATAAAAAACCTCATGTAGATCTCAGTTCATTTATCAAAGGTCAGTTAACAGAACAAGGAATTCTAAAAGGCAATATTGAATTAAGTGATGTATGTACCATCGACAATGAAAACCTTTATTCTTACCGCAGGCAGAAAGATCAGAGCGGAAGAATGATGGCTTTGATAAAACTAAATTAGGTAGTTCATATTGAGAGTCAGTTACAGCACGGGTTATGTTGCGGATATCCCTGATGATCATGTTTTCCCAATGAAGAAATTCAGCGGGTTACACAATTATCTTATCAACCATCGTGTAGTATCCGAAAATGAAGTTATAACGCCATCTTTGGTCGAATTTTCCAGTTTAATCACTGTACATACTGAACGATACGCAAATGCAGTTTGGTCAGGTGAGTTAGATAGAAAAGAAATTCGAAGGATGGGCTTACCATGGAGTAAATCACTTGCCATTCGATCCAGGTTAGCAGTTCAGGGTACCATAAATGCGGGATTAATGGCTTTACAAGATGGCTTGTCGGGAAACCTGGCTGGAGGAACCCATCATTCCATGCCGGATCATGGTGAGGGATTTTGTGTGTATAATGATGTTGCAGTTGCTATACGGGTGCTTCAACAGTCTATGTGGGTGAACAAGGTTCTTGTCATTGATTGTGATGTTCATCAGGGTAATGGTACAGCTCATATTTTTGAGAAGGACGAAAATGTATACACGTTTTCTATTCACGGTGAAAACAACTATCCCTTCAAAAAACCATCATCAGATCTTGATATAGGTCTGCCAGATAAAACAAACGATAAAGACTATCATATTGCTCTCATCAGTGCTTTGAGCAGGATCAAAAGTGAGTTTAACCCGGATCTTGTGTTTTACCTTGGTGGCATTGATCCGCTCGAAAGAGATCATTTCGGTAGACTATCATTAACTATGGATGGGTTAAGGAAGAGGGATCGTATCGTAATTGAAACGATAACACAGTGGAATAAACCGATAACATTATTATTATCAGGTGGGTATGCACCAACATTACCTGAAACGGTAACGGCTCATGCCCAGATGTTTGAAGTAGCAAAAGAAATGGGGTTTTGAAATTTCATTTCTTACCTTGACGACCGTTGAAAGAGAATTATAATTGAATAACATTCATCTTTAAGAGTGGAAAAGAAAAAAGTAGTCATACTAGGATCTACAGGATCCATTGGTACGCAGGCTCTTGAGATTATTCATCAACATCCCGATCGATTTGATGTTTTAGCAATTTCAGCTCATTCAAATTGGGAATTACTTTTAGAGCAGATCATAGAATTTTCACCCAAATATGCCCTGATATGTAATTTGGACCATTACTCTGTTCTTCGTAGTAATGCCCCTTCATCAACAAAAATCATTAGTGGTGAAGAGCATTTAACAGCATTGGCGACCCTTGATGAAGCTGATATAATTTTAAACAGTCTTGTAGGTTTTGCAGGCTTTGAATCTACTTTAAAGGCTATTCAGGCCAATAAAAAGGTAGCATTGGCCAATAAAGAATCTCTTGTAGTTGGTGGTGAGATCATTATGCAAGAGTTGAAGAGATCGGATGCTGAGCTTCTTCCTGTAGATTCAGAACACAGTGCTATGCTTCAATGTCTGGCAGGTGAGGATATGGGCAACATCGAAAAGATCATTATTACAGCAAGTGGGGGACCGTTTCGAAATCACTCAGTTGATCAGCTTAAAAAAGTAACCTTAAAAGAAGCCCTTGATCACCCAAACTGGGATATGGGGGCAAAGATCACCATAGATTCATCCACTATGATGAATAAAGGTCTTGAGATCATTGAAGCTCATTGGTTATTTGATATCCCTGTTGAGAATATCGAGCCGGTCATTCACCCACAAAGTATTATTCACTCCATTATTACGTTTATAGATGGTTCAAATAAGGCACAGCTGGGCCTTCCTGACATGAAGGTGCCGATCATTTATGCATTGGGATATCCGGATAGGCTACCCCTGAAAACTCCAAGGATGGATTGGAATAACACGCATGATTTGACTTTTGAACCTGTTGATTTTGAGAAGTTTCCCTGTGTAAAATTAGCCATGGAAAGCATTGTAAAGGGAGGGTTTGCTCCGGCTGTTTTGAATGCAGCAAATGAGGTGGCAGTTGAAAGATTTTTGAATGGAGAAATTGGTTATATTCAAATTCCAAAAATTGTGAAACAAAGTTTGGCGAACATAGATTTGAATGATAGTTTGAGTCTTGAAAGTATTAAAGAAATAGATAAAGAAACGCGAGCATTCGCAGTATCAATATTTAAATAAATTACATGGATTGGTTTTTAAGTTTATTAAACACATTACTCATTTTTGGCGGGGCTATTATGATCCTCGTTTTTGTTCATGAGTTAGGTCACTTTTTAGCGGCCAAATTATTTGGAATGAGAGTTGAACGCTTTTCAATTGGTTTCCCACCGCGAGTCTGGGGTTTCCAGAAAGGTGATACCGATTATTGCATTGGTGCCACACCACTTGGAGGCTATGTAAAGATCTCAGGAATGATCGATGAAAGTATGGATACGGATCATTTAGAGAAAGAACCTGAAGACTGGGAATATCGAAGTAAACCCGTATGGCAACGTATCATAACCATAACGGCCGGGGTCATTTTTAATATGATCCTTGCTTTCTTCATCTATTTTGGGATGACCTATTCCAATGGAAAAGCGGTTCTTCCAATTCAAGAATCTCAGGGTATTTACGTACCAGAGACATCTATTTTGAATGAAATAGGTTTTGAAACCGGTGATAAGATCGTAGGAGTGAATGGGAAGGAAGTAACTTACTTCAATGACCTTGTTTCCGCATCTGAATTAACAGCCGATAACCTGAACTATTCGGTATTACGTGATGGAAAGAATATCAATGTACCGGTAAGTTCAAATTATCTGGACAGTCTTCAAACCCGTGGGTTTCTGGATATAAGCTATATGTTGCCAAGTAAAGTCTCATCGGTTCCTCCCGGCAGGCCTGCAGCAGAAGCAGGGCTTAAAGCAGGGGATAGGATCGTTTCTGCCAATGGAGATAGTGTAAACTACTGGGTGCAATTGGTGGAGATCATTCAGGAAGCAGACACTGCTGTAAACTTTGGTGTGATGAGGGGTGACTCATTGTTTTATGCCTCCATTATGCCTGATCAGGAAAGTAAAACCATTGGTATTGCTTCACCGAATCCTCAGTCTTTAGGGTTTGAGCGAATTGATTATGGTTTCTTTGAATCCATAGGTGAAGGGTATAATCAAACAATGGAACAAACCACGGGGATCCTTCAGGGATTTGCAAGGATGTTGACCGGAGATATTTCTGTGACTCAAAATCTTGGAGGTCCGATTGCTATTGCCAACATAACCCGTGAGGCTACAGATCAGGCAGGGTGGATCGGTTTCTGGAATATCACGGCCCTGTTAAGTATCACTCTGGCCATTTTAAACATTCTACCCATCCCTGCATTAGATGGAGGACATCTTGTATTTTTACTATACGAGGGAATAACAAGAAGAGAAGCTTCTGAAAAAGTACGAATGGTGGCTCAACAGATCGGTTTCTTCCTGATGATAGGCCTCTTTATCTTTGTTATGTTTAACGATGCATTCAGGTACCTGGGACTTTAAAATGATCTCTAAAGAAGGTTACGGCACAATAGCATTTGTTGTTCTTGTTTCGGTGTTGGTAAGCGGTTTTGCCGGTTATTACTTACCGGAATGGATTGCAAATATCTTTTATTTGATTTTTTTTACCCTTACAGCTTTAACCATTTATTTCTTTCGTGATCCGGACAGAGCAGTTCCTTCAGATGATAATTTAATCATTTCGCCTGCCGACGGTAAGGTTGTTTTTGTAAAGGAGGTAGATGAAGACGTATATATTAAAGGCAAAGCAACTCAGATCAGTATTTTCTTATCCCCTTTAAATGTACATGTGAACCGGAATCCGGTATCGGGAAAGCTGGAATATCTTAAATACCACCCGGGTGAATATCTGATGGCATGGACCGAAGATGCTTCTGAATTGAATGAGAGAGCAGATTTTGGTGTTCTTCACGCTTCGGAAACAAAGATCTTTTTCCGACAGATCACCGGATTCCTTGCCCGTCGTATCATTTATAAGATCAAAGAGGGAGATAACCTTATTGCCGGAGACCGTTTTGGTATTATGAAATTTGGTTCGCGAATGGATGTTGTAGTCCCCGATAACGTTAAAATACAAGTTAAAGAAGGTGATAAAACAGTAGCCGGGGAATCTGTACTTGGAATAATTGAATAAATAATGAAATATCCGATCCAGAAAAAATATCATTCATTTAAACAGCGTCAGAAAAGACGAAAGGAAACGAAGCCGCCTGTTAATAAGCGAATTGCAGTTCCCAGTTTCTTTACACTAATGAATCTCTTCAGTGGATTTTTAGCCATTATCTCAATATCCAATGAAGATTATGTGCTTGGAGCCTGGTTGATCGCTTTAGCCGGTTTATTTGATGTTTTTGATGGGTTGATGGCTCGATTGGCCAATGCCACCAGTGATTTTGGCATTGAATTGGATTCGATAAGTGATATGGTGTCCTTTGGGGTTGCACCAGGCTTTTTGATCTACAGCTGGAGCTTACACGAACTTGGCTTTGTAGGGATCATTGTAAGTGCTTTGCCTCCACTTTGTGGGGCAGTAAGACTTGCACGTTTTAACGTTAATGCCCGACTTCAACCATCTCAGGGCTTTTTCATAGGATTACCTATTCCTGCACAGGCCATTATTTTAGGATCCTTCTTTTTGACCTTCAAGGACTCCCCTCAATTATTTTCTTTTCTTGAAAACGGTGTGAATTCAGCTTTGATACCGATCATCGTCGTGATCTCATTTTTGATGGTAAGTACGCTTCCATTTGATAAGATCCCACGATTTGACCGAAATACTATTCGTGAACAACGTGGCACGTTCATTTTATTCATCACATATCTGATCCTGATTCTGGCCTTCAAAGAATATGGCTTAATGATCGTGTTCACAATCTTTGTCTTAAAGGGAATTACAATAGGGGCTATACAATTCTTTACCGATGATTATGGTCCCGAGGGTACAGACGAATTTCAGGATTATAGCTGATCTAAGATGTAATCCCTGATCCTTGCTGCAGCTTTACCGTCACCAAATATATTCAGTGCTTTTATATCAGACGGGTATCTTAAAAATTCGCTAACACGTTCAACTATCAGCTTTGGATCAGTCCCAACAAGTTCCCCAAGACCTGACTTAATCAGTTCCTGACGCTCTGTTCTGTTTCTGAGTACAAATACTTTCTTTCCCAAGGCAGCGCCTTCCTCTTGTAAACCTCCTGAGTCAGTAAGAATAAGATCAGAATTTTGAATTATTTTGACAAAATCGTCATACGAAACAGGAGGAATTGTTTTGAATCTGGAATTATTGACTCCATGATCCTTTACCATATCCTGAACTTCTGGGTTTGGATGAACAGGCATTAAGATGTTGAGATCAGGAAATATTTCAAGCAACTTTTCAGCGGCTTTCAAAATATCTTTAAGTGGCTTTCCGTGATTTTCTCTTCTGTGAACAGTAAGTAATGCCTTCTTCTGGCTTTTTGATGGATCGGTCAAGCCATCTAAAATTTTATTCGATACAGATCTATTATCTAATATCCACTTTAAAGCATCTACAACTGTGTTACCTGTTACAAGAATTCGGTTCTCATCAACTCCCTCTTTTAGCAGGTTTTCCCTGTTCAATTCAGTAGCTGCAAAGTGATAGCTTGCTATATTTGAAATTTGTCTTCGGTTCATTTCTTCAGGAAATGGCTCATTTAAAGAATGACTTCTTAATCCGGCTTCTACATGTAACACAGGTATGTGCAGGTAAAATGCTGATAGAGCTGCGAGGTAGGAGGAGGTAGTATCGCCCTGTACAATAACATAATCAGGATTGAGATCAGAAATTGAAGATCTAAGCAAGGGTAGAAGCTTTGAAGTCAGGTCGAATAGATCCTGACCTTTTTCCATAACCTCAAGATCAAGATCAGGCTGAATATTGAATAATTTAAAAAGTGGTTCTGCAAGTTCTTTATGCTGACCGGTATGCATTATTTTAAGGTTACACACCGACTTTAGTTCATGTATTACCGGGGCCATCTTTATGATCTCAGGACGTGTACCAAAAACGATCAGTATATTCTTCATTTAAGCAGTCCTTTATATTGATCAAGTGTTTTCTGTGCAACTTTATTCCAGGTGTAATTCTCCAAGATATGAACCTTTAGATCAGAGTTTACATCTTTGCTTAATGCTGAATTTATTGCATCAACAATCGAACTCTCCGATTTAGGATCCAGATAAAAAGCATGATTCGTAAAAAACTCCTTTGTTCCCCCTACTTCGGTAATAGCGATATTTGCCCCCGCTAGTCCCGCTTCTAAAGCTGCAATGCCTGGAGTTTCAAAATATGAGGGTAAAACAAACACTTTTGCGGCGGCATAAGCAGATGATAACAGATCAGAATTATGGGATAAAGAATCAATAAGCAGGATGTTATTTGTGTTCTTTGCCAGGGCTAAACATTTTTGGCTGTATTCACTTTGATCAAATGATCCTACGATCACAACCTTGGAATTCAGCTTAGGAGCTGCTTTCAATAAACTGATCACATTTTTGCGTTCTGCACTTGCCTGACCTACGAATAGCACAAAATCCTCGATCCTGTATTTATCAACAAATAAGGTCTTATCTGCCTCATTAAACCTATCTTCAACACCGTTTGGAATTACATTTATTTTTGAGTGAGGAATCCCAAACCCTTGTTTAATTAGATCGGATTCTTGTTTAGTGTTTGGCAGGATCAAATCAGCCATATCACACAGTTCTTTTTTAATTCCAAGATCTGACCTGATTCCACTGCCAATGAAAGAAAGTAGTTTTTCGATCCGAATATATTTATTAATCAGATTTGCACTTCGGTTTGAGTAAAAAACAGGGGAGAGTACTACAGGAATGCCTTGATTTACGATTTGCGGAAGAATACCGGCATTCTCTACCGTGGCACCGAAAACATGAATGAGGTCAAGCTCTCTGATATTCAAGTTTTCCCAAGGTGAGATCAATATTGGTTCAACACCAAAATTCTTTATCTGCTCGATGGTCATATTCGATTGTGTCCGAACCCCTCCATTTACAACAGAAATGCTTGCAGGTGCAATATATCCAACTTTCATAGGCGATCTCTGTTTCTGTAGTCTAAAATTGACCTTTTAAGCAGCCTCAGCTTACCGATAAAATCTGCATCGGGAGTGTCGTTCTCACTGAACTGACTATTATTGTTATTGTACTGAATATCCGGGTTGTTTTCGATGTTAAAATCTGATTCTTTTGATGTTATCAGCTGAGAGGAACCATTTTCAAAGGATACTTCAAATAATTGTGACTTGTCAGATACATTCTCAAGTTGACCGGAATTACCTTTATAGTATGCTTCAAACGAACATACTTCTCTTTTTTGCCAGAAATCAGCAAATTCTTCAAATGTTAGATTTGTTAGCTTTTCATTTTTAACCCTTTTGAAGATCGAATCGAAGAGCTCTAAACCGGGTTGAAGGGGATGATGGTAAAAGATCACCGGTTCATGCCGGTCTAATTTTCTAACCATGATCTCATTAAAATATGCAAGCATTTCTTCAGTCGTATAGCCTTTTCGATTCAAACTACCTGTACAAATGGGGTGTATCGGAATTTGAAGTAATCCATCACTCGTTTTTAAGGGTATTGAATCATAGGCATAGGTAAACTCTGAGCTATAATTGAACTCAAATCTATTCAATGATCTTTCTAAAGCGTAGTTGTAAATACCATAGGGAGCACAAAATCCGGTTACATTGAATCCAGATTCAGACATCTTGTTCAAACCAACGGAGATATTATCAGTGACCTTTCTTTCAGACCTGCTGGTGCCATGTTTGTAACCATGCAGAGCTATTTCCTGATCAGAATATTTTTTAAAATGGGAAAGCCAACTTTCATGAGCATTAACGTGCAGAAACCAGGTAGCCTTGATTTTGTGATCGTCTATAAGACTGTAAACTTCATCAATATGTTGCTTATCGCTATAATCAGAATCGATACGAAAGCAGAAAACGGGGGCCTTTTTTGGGGATATCCATTTTCGTATAAAAGGTAAATCTGCTTTGAAGTGAATTTCTCTCAATACTTGCAGAAAAAAGTCTGATACTTGTCCTTTAGTTACTTTATTGACTATTTCATCAGGAAATGCTCCAACTGTACTATCAAAACATTTTCGGGTATAGTCAGTGTGACATAAGAGTTCAGCCGGGTCAAAACCAATGTAGGCTGCATTACCCTTCATAAGCTTTTTGAAGCTCAATAAACCGGATAAATTGGCTTTTTCAGTGGTTTTTACTGTGCTATAGAAATCTAAATAGGGTATATGTTGAAATCCATCTAAACTGAGATCATTATAAACCCTCTTAAAATACTTTCGGTTAAAGGTTTTATCAGGCATACTACCGTGGTCATCATTTACAAAAATCACGTTACCAGCTAGTTTTAGATAACCTCGAATATCTTGTAGCTGCTCTTTGTTTATAGATTTGTTTACAATTATGGCACTGTAGTTTTCATATAGATCCTTATTTGTGGTGATCTCTTCATACCAAACACCGACCTGATCAAGAAAAACTCTCCATGCAGGGGTTAGGTCAAATATCCCGATGCAAAGTGGTCTTTTCATTACAATAACCTCGATTTAAGCCATTTAACATCACTCTGAGTTAAAAGATTAAGTCTTATAAATGCCAACATTAGTATTATTGAAGCCAGTGATCCGGATAAAACAGGAGGTACAGGCACTGCATTGAAAACAAAGTATAAAATCAAAGTTAAAGCCAATACGGATAAGAATGGCCGAAAGTAGTTAAAACTGAAAACTTTTTTGAACTGTAGGTAAGCAAATCCAGTAATGATTAGTTCAGATAATACAACTGAAATAGTAACAATGATCAGGTTTCCAAAATACGTTGTTAAGAGCAGTAGCAAAGCCGATATACTTCCACCTTTTAGCGTAGCTTTAAAATACTCGGTATCGTGGTTGGTAGCTATGAGTCCAAATGAAAATAGACTGTTCACAAATGTAAGCCCAATAAAAATGGATAAGATCTTTAGTAGATAAATGGAATCAAGGTACTCGGTACCGAACATCCAATAAATTATCTGATAAGAGCTTAAAGCTGTGAAAAGTGCTATCACAGATCCTGTACACAATACGACCCTGAAGATCATCGATACCTTTTCTCTGGTATCACTTTTAGAGCTAACCCATAAAGAAGATAGATTGGGCAAGAGCAGCTGTACAAACACACGGTCAATCATCATAGCAAGAATTACAATCTTAAAAGCAACTCCATAGATACCGGCAAGTTCAAACGTCATAAACAGGCCTATAAGTATCGGTGGTAGTAACTGAATAACCTGGGCAGATAACTGTCCTAAACCTATGATTGAACTACTTTTAAAAAGGTCAGGATAGATCTGTTTACCTCGTGATGGCAATGTAAATGGTTTATCCCTGAAAGCAAAAACACCCAGCGTGATTGATGCCAAAAGAACACCGGCAGCATAAAAAAGAGGAACCAGCTGAACGTCCTCAGTTGACTTTACCATAAAAATGATCAATGCTAAATAAATACCGCCCTGAACTGTTTTGGATAATGTGATCTTTCCAAAGTCCTGTTTACCGGCATAGAACCATTCCATCAAGAACATATATGGTACCAAAGAGATCAAAAATCCAAGAAGTACCTTTTTTTGAGTCAAATCAATATCTACAACAAATAACAGTAAAGCTGAAACCAGAATAACTGTTACTCCAAGTATCAATCTCAGGTTAAAGATCTCAGATATCCTAAAAATACGCTTTTCAGGCGGTTTGGCTTTTTCTCTTGAACCGATCTGGTATAACCCCATGTCAGCAAACCAATTTGCATAACCCAAAATGGATATGGCAAACAGGATCAACCCGTAATATTCAGCACCTAGTGTCCTTGCAAGGTAGATCGATGCAAAAAAAGACATACCACGACCAAGCAAATCACCGGCCAAGATCCAGAAAGCTTTCTCTTTAAGCTGTGTCATCATCCTGAATTTCGGTGTGATGTTTGATCAGTTGTTTAAGTTGGTTTTGATCCTTAAACAGGAATACATTTGGTTTTCCGGATTCTTCAGACAAACAGCCACTTTCAGGTGCTATGATAGTTTTATTAAATGCAAGAGCCATATGATAACTTCCGGAAGACAAGATCTCTCTGTAATTAAAAATGGTGATATCAGAGGCTGAATAGAACCAGCTAACCCGATCTTCTTTAATAAAATGAGGTATGACTTTTATTTTGTCATCGGATTCTTCATAGACACTTAGTTTTTTATATAGCTTTTCATTTCCTTTTTTGATCGGACCAACTATCAACAGCTTGCATTTCAGATCATACTCTATGATCAAATTGGCTACCAGCTCCATTCTCTTATACCGACTGATATTACCAAACATCAGCAAAATGGGTTCTTCATTTTCAATAACAACATTGTAGTGTATTCTCAGAAGCTCTCGTGCTTCAACCTTATCGATAGGGTCAAGTGGATATTCAGGATGGGGAATGACATGAAACTTATTCTTTTCACACTTTAACCGATTAGACATGATTTCTACGGCCTTATTGCAATGAACATGAAGGGCCTTTGACCACTGGGCCATTTTTCGATGAAGGTAATAATGCAGATCTAAATACTTCCGATCATGGGGAAATTCATTATGGATGGTCCAAACTATAGTTCCCCCAAGCTTCTGAAAGAAATAGACACAAAATAATTTCCATGGCATACCTATCAAAGACTTGAAGTCCTGAAATTCAAACCAGTGATAATGCAGGATGGAATTTCTATTCTGAAGAATGGCTATTATCAGATTAAAGTGGTCAAAAATACTTATTGACCTGATCTTGAATTCATTCCCTTTGATCAAATTTTCGTAAAGCAAGTATAAATAGTCTGTTTTTTTGTGGGAGAACCGTATCAGAGGCACCACATAGATCTTTTCAGCGTTTGGATTCACTGACCTATAGAGTTCGATTAAAGATTCTGAGTTCTTCATGATCTAAAAGGTGTACTGTATACCCAATGAGTGTGCAGTGCCAAAGCCGGTTTCAAATGGCAAAAGGGCATAATTGAATTTCAGTTCACCGGTATAAAATGAAACTCCGAAAGACATAGGTCTGGAAGTCTCTCCAGTTCTGAATCCTGTATTCAGCTCAATAGCATCTGAAATATTAAATGAAGCTGACAGATTGAAAAACTCGGTAGTGGGGTTATTACTTATTCCTGAAGAATTATCGTTGGTTTCAAAGGGTTTGACTATATCTGCGGCAACAGAAACAATAATTGGAAGTGACTCATTCTTAGGCGGTGTAAAAGTGAAGAGTTCAGCTGAAGCACCGATCTTAAAGGAACTAGGTATATCAGTTGCATTAGTATTCAATTTCTCCATTTCCCCAAGATTATTTACAGAAAATCCAAAATCTACTCTTTCGTTGATCAAAATGGCTGCAAGACCAAGATTGAAGGCATAACCGTTTGCGGTATAGGTAAATACTTCCTCTCTGAGATATTGAGCAGAAACTCCCAGTGAGATATTTCTGATCCTGTAAGCATAGGCAGTTGAAAGAGAAAGATATTGAACCGAGAAATTTCCATTGCTTGGCCCCGGCCTATTGTATTGCTCATAATCATCCGCCCCGGAACTATAGAAAGCGAATGCCAAAGCTCCTTTGTCGTTCACAAAGTTGATGCCGCCAAACACATTTTGAATGCTTGCGACCCAAAATGTATATGAGAGATCTAATGAGGAAGAGTTATTAAATACAAGTAAAGCGGGGTTACTGTAAATTGAGTAAGTGCCATCAGGGATGGATGTGGTTGCTTCTGATTTTGCCAGTGCGTAAGAAGATGGACTGATGTTTAAGAGATCCAGCCCTCCGCTTTGAGCAAAAGCAATGTGACCTGTGCCAAAGAGAACCAATAATGAAATAATCAAAATCCTCATAAATTCAGCCTCAATGAAAAAACGTGCATATTTGAAATTCTGTATGGTTCTTTGACAAATGCGTAATCAATGGAAGGTTGAAGATAATCGAAGGGTAAATGTATTGAAAATCCAGTACTTACATTCCAGCTATTTGTATTATCAAGAGATGGCAATCCCCAGCCACCGCGTATTGTAAATCTTTCGTGGAGATCATAAGAGGCTCCTAAACTAAGTAGTGAAAGAGTAGAAGTTACATCTTCAGTGATCAACTGATAGGAGGGAAATCCATCAATTAAGATGATCTGATTTCTGGTGATATCCGTTTTACTGATCACATATTCGTAATCTGCAGACATGGTCCATTCCTCAGCCTGATAAGCAGTACCAAAGGTAACTCGGGTAGGGAATTCGTTCAACGTGTTTTGAGCCTGATCAAGGCTATATAAGCTCTGACTATTCCAGTTATATCCAGCAAACAGGTCTTTAATGGTAAAAGCAAAATTAAACGGTGACTCAGTATTTAAAAGTATTCCAAGATCTATACCGAAACTGGTAGCATTCTCAAGGTCAGGGTGATAATCCGCAAGGCTGAACTTTATTCCTATACCCCCATATAATTTCTCATTCAAGCGGATTCCAAAATCACCTCTAAGCTGATAATCAGCTGCATCAAACATACGTGTTGGATAACCGCTAACGCTTCTTCCATCAATATCCCTGATTCCGGTATGGATGATAATGAATGACAGCCCAGCACTTGGTGGCAACTGAAAATGAACACCGGCTGTTTGTAAAAATCGATCGAAACTCATGGATGCAATAGACAGGTCTGTTTGTCTGGTTTCTGATTCTAAGGCTGCTAAAGCCGGGTTATAATATGAATACACTCCCTGGGAGGTGACGGCCGACATAGCATTACCCATAGCCATTCCACGTGCACTGTAACCCATCTGAAATGATCCTCCTGCAAAACCGGCGTCCTGAGCTGATAATATAAACGGGAAAATGAACAGCATCGAACAGAGAATCAATACTCTTGAAACCAAATGATATGTTTTCTGAAATGCTATCATCTTGCCAAAAGTATCTTACCTGTTATCTGTCTTTCTGATGCATCTATCACATAAATATAAGGACCATTAGCAACGGTTCTTCCATATGAATCGGTACCATCCCAAACTGCTTCGTAAGTACCGGAATTGAGCTGTGCACCTTCAATTTTCTTAACCAGTCCCATGGTTGTATCGAAAATTCGAATTTGAGTATTCCCACCTTCATTTAACTCAAATTTAATTCTTACAACATCATGAATTCGTGGCGAGAAGGGGTTGGGGTACGCATATGACTCTACATTCCGGGTATTGGGCTGATATACATTTCCGCCTTTCAGAGGGAAATCAACTCGGGTTATTTCCCAGGTTTGACCATAATCACTCGTTGAGGCCAATCCATCTTCTGTTCCTATCCAAACCCGATTTGTAGTTGAAGCGACGGAATAAAACTGTGCATTATTTTTTATAAATGTATTTGGACTTTGTATCTGTGGGGATCGTATCCAAGTGTTACCGCCATCATTTGATATAAACAGGCCGTTGTCACCGGTCGCAAATACATAATTGTCTTTAAAGCCTATATCATTGATCCGTTCTCCAATAAGAGTCTGTATAAAGGTGTTACCACCATCATCCGTGTAAACCAGGCCTTGTTTTTCTTGTGAGTCAGCGACCCAATTTGTCATCCAGATCCTACCTGTTTCGATATTTTCCCGAATTCGAATGATCCAGTTTCCAAGCAGTCCATCAGCACTGTTGTTAAACCTAATATGTCGCCACCCTATGCTATCTGCAGGAGCACTCAAAGCGTTATTGGATACATTGAGCCCACCCGCACTTCCAAACCAAACCCGACCGGTTGTATCGATAAGCAGACCAAATCCCAGTAGATTATTATCGAATCTGGGATCATATCGGTTGATATCCTGACCATTTACAGTAGATCGCCAGGTATATGAGTTGTCCGGTGATAGTTCTGAAGAATTGAAGGGTGGAAGAATAATACGTTCCCAAGTCTCCCCAAAATCCCGGCTTCTTATTAAGCCTGAAGCCCAGGAAGCAGCCAGAATCACATCCCCCTTATGATCGATAGAATAGGGAGGTGATTGTTCTCTGACCGTATTCCTAACCCTATAATACGTTTCTCCACCGTAGGTGAAAGCGATATCGCAGTCAGGATCATACGTTTCAGATCCTGTTTCACATTCTGATGTAGGATTTGGGTCAGTTGGGAATTTCTCAAAAAGCCAGTTATTGCCTCCATTTGTACTGATATAAAAACCATAACCCGATGGTACTGAACCAGTAGCGGAGATTGAAGAAAATCCCAGACCTGCTACAACGGTATCCTGACTCAGGGAAAGTGAAAAAACTCTCCCGGTGCCATTATTAACGCTATCTGCGTTTGGAGAAGTAAACCAACCTGCTTCATTGGCAATATTTCTGTTTAGTGCGGGGCTGATCCAAAGGGTGTCACCATAAGCTGCAATAGTACTGACTCCATTTTGTCGAATACTGTTAAAATGGTCTTTATCTGGATCCTGTGGTCCATACAACTGAGCTTTTACCAATACAGGTAGCAGAGAAAATAGCATTATGATTAGGAGAGATCTTTTCATTCTACAAGTGTGAAAGTAGTTTTAACGGTATCACTTACTAAGCCAGCACGATCAGCTGCAAAATAATGGATGTCATATGTATCAGGTTGGTTCTCTGAACTTACTGGAAATGTAAGAGTGAATACGGAATCGCTTGCCACCATATCTCCAAAAGATTGTCCGTCGTCATATAGTTCGTAAGGTGAATTGGTCGCTTCTCCGCTAGTCCGACTAATTAGCCTTAAAAAAACACCCTCAATATTACTCTGACCATCCTTATCGGCCACTTTTGCAGTAAACCTAATATTCTCTGTACCAGATTGAGGAATAGGGTATTCAGAAGGATTCTCAACTTCAAGGATCTCAGGGGGTGAATTTGAGATTCCGTTGACCTTTAGCGCGCTTTGCGCATAATTGCCGTTTCCGTTAACGTCAGTTGCAATAACAATTACTAAGAAGTTATTGATAGTGGAAGTAGAAACCGTTAAAGACAGATCCTGATCAAAATTACCGATTCCCTGAGAAACTGAAAATAAATTAAGGTTCCCCTCATCAATTTTTTGATCGTTTTGGATATCAGTTATTGAGAAATAGGTTAGAGTGTTCTCTGAAATTTGATTTATCTGTCCTGTTATATTGATAGTCAGTGTAGTATCAAAAACCTGATCAGTAACCCCTTCAAAGTTGATTTCCCCGGGAGAGATATTGAAATGAGTTATCATCGGAGTAGACTCCTTAATTTTATTCTCAATTCCGGTTTCACAGCCAGCGATTAGAATAAAACAGAGAATAAAACCAATTAATGAGTGATGAATCAGATTCATTTAATTTATGGCGTGAGATTTATATCAATGTTAAGGAATGATAAATCCTAAGTCCACTATATCATAAATTGTAACAAATCAGGATTCTGTATTGCATAAACCTAATCAGGCCTTTATATTCTGCGCGATATGAAGAATCAAATTAACGAATTACAAAATTGGTGGTGGCCCGTTATAGAAAATAACAGTGGGACTGCTATGTAATTGAGCATTTGAATAAAGAAATTTAAAACCCACTGTTCGATCGAATAGTGGGTTTTTTTGTTTTTATGAGTGTGTTATTAGTTATTCACGATAACCATTATTAACCAATAAATTGATAACGAAAAATAGATGAACAAAGAACAATTTTTAGAACTTAGTAAAGAATATACGGCCATACCGGTTTATAGGAGATTACTGGCGGACGTACTAACTCCGGTTTCCCTATTCATGAATATTCGCGAAGGAGCTGAATTTCCTTTTCTTCTGGAATCAGTTGAAGGTGGTGAGCAATTGGCTCGTTATTCTTTCATTGGACGAAATCCATATCAAAAGCTAACATTTGATGGAATTGAAACCATTCTTGAAACTAATGATAGTCAGGAAATTGTATCATCATCCTATTTTGAAAAACTTAAAGCACTTACAACGGCTTATTCTGAACCTACACTTCCCGGACTTCCTCGATTGAAAGGTGGGGCGGTTGGGTTTTCAGCCTATGATACCTTTCGCCAAGTGGAGAATCTCCCAAATGTTCCTGAGGACGACCTGAATCTTCCGGAGGCCATCTGGGCTTTTTATGATGAGATTTTTGCGTTCGACCATGTTAAACATCAAGTGGTGTTGATCAAAACTGTTTTTGTTGAGGAAGAGGATGACCTTGAAGAAGCGTATCAGAAAGCGCTGCAAAACCTGGATGGAATGGAAAAAGCGGCTTTGAGTTCAAATTTCAGGAACCGTCCATTCAGTATTGATACAGACTCACTCTACAGTAACATGGATCAGGAGTTCTTCGAAAAGATCGTGAGGAAAGGCAAAGAATACATCTATGAAGGCGATATATTTCAGGTTGTACTTTCTCAGCGTTTCGAAGCAGATATGAGTGGCGATCCGTTTATGTTGTACCGAGCATTACGAATGGTAAATCCCTCTCCGTATTTATTTTACCTGGATTTTGAGGACTTTCAGCTGGTCGGTTCATCTCCTGAGGTACTGGTTCGTGTGCAGGAAGGTGAAACGAGAGTACTGCCGATCGCAGGAACCCGTCGCCGTGGAAAAACTCATGAAGAAGATCTCGCTTTAGAGGAAGATCTTAAAAACGATCCTAAAGAAGTTGCTGAGCACATCATGCTGGTTGATCTGGGTCGTAACGATCTGTCTCGAGTATGTAAGCCAGGCACGGTCAAAATGGAGCGAAATCAGGTGATCGAACGTTATTCACACGTAATGCATATAGTAAGTGATGTGGTTGGTGAATTACAGGACGATCAAACTTCAGTCGATGCTCTCATGCAGTGTTTTCCGGCCGGAACGGTAAGTGGAGCACCGAAAATTCGGGCTATGGAGATCATCGATGAGCTGGAACCCACTAAGCGAGGAATTTATGCAGGAGCCGTTGGCTATTTCGATTTTTCAGGAAACATGGATACATGCATAGCCATCAGAACGATGGTTGTGACAGGAAACAAAGCTTATATTCAGGCTGGAGCTGGTATTGTGGCAGATAGTGATCCTGAAAAGGAATTCGAAGAAACTCAAAGCAAAGCAGGAGCACTGGTTCAAGCATTAAGCGTAGCTTTAGATATTCAATAAATTATTTAAATCAGATCAATGAGTAAAAAAAAGACCATATTATCGGGCATTCAACCCTCCGGAAAACTTCATATTGGTAATTATTTTGGTGCTATACGTCAACATATTGCCATGCAGGAAGAGGGAGAAGCCTTTTTCTTTATCGCAAATTATCACTCTATGACATCTCTTAGTGATGGTAAGCAATTATACCAAAACACAATCGATGTAACGCTTGACTATCTTTCGTTAGGCTTGAATCCAAGCAAAGCAACTTTCTTTGCACAATCCGATGTGCCTCAGGTAACTGAGTTAGCCTGGATGCTTGGAACCCTAACTCCGGTTTCACTTATGGAAAAAGGTGTATCCTATAAGGATAAAGTCGCATCCGGTCTTAACCCGAACATTGGTCTTTTTACTTATCCGATACTTCAAGCTGCTGACATTTTGATCTACCACTCTGATATAGTTCCAGTTGGCGAAGACCAAAAACAGAATATAGAGATCACTCGAGATCTGGCCGGTAAATTCAATCATACATATGATGGTGAGTATCTCAAACTCCCGAAAGAACACATTGTAAAATCAGTTGCGGTTGTACCGGGTATCGATGGTCGCAAAATGAGTAAGAGCTACGATAACACTATAAATATATTTGCAGAAGGCAAAGCCCTGAAAAAACGCGTGATGTCCATACAAACAGATTCAACAGCTCTTGAAGATCCCAAAGATCCGGAAAGCGATAATGTGTTTGCCCTGATCAAGCTTTTTGCTGATAAGGAAACACAGAAAGAGATCGCAGATAAATATCGTGCAGGTGGCTATGGTTATGGTCACGCTAAAAAGGAACTCTTGGGCATGATAGAAGATTACTTCTCAGAAGCGAGGGAAAGACGAAAAGACCTTGAAACTGATCTTGACTACGTTCATGATGTACTCCGTCAGGGAAGTAAAAGAGCCCGCAAACGTGCCGAAGAAGTTATGGAACCGATCAGAGAAGTAACCGGTATAGTGCGCCACTTTTAATTAAAGGAATCTTGAAAACTATTTATTTGAAACTCCTGTGATTCTAATAATCGATAATTACGACTCCTTCACCTACAACCTCGTGCATTTGGTTGCAGCGGAAACCGAAGATTATAAGGTAATTCGCAACGATGCTATGACATTGGATGAAATTCGTGAATTAAGACCATCCAAGATCCTCATATCACCGGGGCCCGGCAGACCGCACGAAGCGGGTATTACTGAGGAGATTATACGTGAGTTGGGGAAAGAAACACCTGTTTTAGGGGTATGCTTGGGTCACCAGGCCATAGGTGAAGTGTTTGGTGCTAAAGTTATTCATGCACCTAAACTCATGCACGGCAAAGTGTCTAAGGTATCACATGATGAACAATTTATATTCTCCGGAGTCGATAAAGATTTTATTGCCACCCGATATCATTCTCTAATTTTAGACCCCGAAACAATACCCGATGTACTTCAGATCACAGCTCATTCAGACGATGGAGTGATACAGGGGGTACGTCATAAAGAATTTCCAATTCAGGGAATTCAATTTCACCCTGAAAGCATTCTAACAACAGAAGGACCAAAAATTATTTCAAACTGGCTAAATCAATAATGGAAAATGGATTTTAAAACCATACTTAATAAGCTATCATTTTCAGAAGATCTAACCCAAGTTGAAGCAGAAACGGCAATGAACCTAATCATGTCGGGTGATATTTCCGAACCCCAGATCGCTTCTTTCCTGACGGCTATGCGCCTAAAGGGCGAATCAGTTGAAGAACTCACTGCTTTCGTGAAAGTGATGCGTTCCAAAGCCGTTAAAGTTGATGTTGATGTTACTGGTGCGATCGATCTGGTAGGTACTGGCGGAGATCAATCAGGAACTTTCAACATTTCAACAGCCGCTTCCTTTATAACTGCGGCGGCAGGGGTTCCTGTTATTAAACATGGAAATCGCAGTGCTTCCAGTAAATGCGGAAGTGCAGACGTATTGGAACATCTGGGAGCGTCAATCGAGCTTGGTAAAGAGCAGGTTGAGCAGGTTTTTGATGAAATTGGCATGGCCTTTATGTTTGCGCCTATGTTTCATCCGGCAATGAAGTACGTAATGCCCTCAAGACGTGAGATCGGATTCCGAACTTTTTTCAATATTCTGGGACCAATGGTAAATCCGGCCGGAGTTCAAAGATATGTAATAGGTGCTTTCAGTAAAGAAGTGGCTGATAAAATGGTTCATATTTTAGCAAACCTCGAAACTGACTTTGCATACACATTTAATGCCCATGATGGCCTTGATGAAGTGAGTTTGACCTCACAATCCGAGATCTTTGAACTAAAAGATAAGGTGGTATCCACCTCAATTGTATTTGATCCGGAATCTATTGGCTTTAAGAAAGTGAAAATGAAAGAATTAATGGGAGGAGGTAAAGAAGAAAACGCCGAGATCCTAACCAAAATCATGGCTAATAAAGCTACTGATGCCCAACAAGGTATTGCTTTATTGAATGCAACCTTTGCCATTCAGGCCTCCGGTAAAGTGGATAAACTGGAAGAAGCCAAAGAGATAGCTAAAGAAGCTCTTGAATCCGGCAAAGCAAGGAAACTATTTAACGATTTTGTTGATGCAACTAATGATGCAATGGGGACCTTTAAATACTAATGAATACCATCTTAGACGAAATAACAGAGAAGACAGCTGAAGATCTTGTCAAGCGAAAACAACAGGTCTCACTAGCTGATTTTAATTCATTTGAGGGATTTGAAAAGGAACGAATTTCATTTAAAAAATCACTCGAAGACACCAATACAGTTTCGATTATCGCGGAAGTTAAAAAGGCCTCACCTTCGAAGGGTATTATCCGAACTGATTTTGATCCGGTCGATATTGCGCTGAGATATGAGGAAGGAGGAACTTCAGCCATTTCTGTATTAACAGATGAACCGTTTTTTAAGGGTGATTTAAAGTATTTGGAGGCAATTTCTAAAAGAGTTGAGTTACCTTTGCTCCGCAAGGATTTCATCATAGATCCCTATCAGATTAAAGAAGCACGTGCTTACGGTGCTGATGCCGTTTTGATCATAGTGGCTATAACAGAAGGAAATCAGCTTCAGGAACTGCAACACGCAGCTGAAGAATTTGGATTGGATGCTTTGGTTGAATGTTACGATCAGGATGATTTTGATCGTTTAGACTTTAAACAAACGGATATATTGGGTGTGAACAACCGTGATCTGAAGACTTTTGAAGTGGACGTTCACCGAGGAATTTCGATCTTGCAGCAAGCTCCTGAAGGCACGGTATTAGTATCTGAAAGCGGTTTATCTAGTGGAGAAGACTTGGCTTTATTGAAAAAAGAAGGCATCCACTCAGCTTTGATAGGTGAATACTTTATGAGTCATAAAGACCCTGGTCAGGCAGTAAAAGACTTACTTGAGCAAATGGAAGCAGAATTTGAAAAACTGTATTTAAATGACTGAACAAGCTGATAGAACTAAAATCAAGATTTGTGGAATCACGAATCTGGAGGATGCCCGATTTGCTGCCGGAGCCTTGGTAGATTATCTGGGATTCATCTTTTACGATAAAAGTCCCCGCTATATTGAGCCGGGAGAGGCAGGTGCTATCATCAACTGGATAGAAGGACCTGAGAAAGTTGGGGTGTTTGTGAATCAATCTCTTGATGACGTAAACAGTATCGCTAAGCAAACGGGACTTGATTATGTGCAGCTTCATGGCGATGAATCCCCGGAATATTGCGAATTGATTGAGAAACCGATCATAAAAGCCATTCACATTGAAGAAGAATCGGTTGATTATTTGTTGAAGCATCAGATCGAAAAATACTCTGAAGTCGCCGATTATCTGCTATTTGATACTAAGATCGATGGATTATGGGGAGGAACCGGAACAAGCTTTGATTGGTCAGTCATAACCGATCTGGGGATAGACATACCGTTTTTCCTTTCAGGAGGACTCAAAGCTGAAAATATCAAAGAAGCCATTAAAACAGTTCAGCCATATGCCGTTGATGTTTCAAGTAGTTTAGAACAAAAACCAGGACTTAAAGATTTTGACAAGATCGAAACATTTATGGATGAGATCAGAGCAATAGAACAAAATTAAATTTTAAAGTCATTCTGAGCGAAATCGAAAAACCTGCACAATTTTAACCTGTGAAGGTCTTTCTGGAGTACCCTCAGTATGACGATCGACATAATTATTATGACATCACAAATCAAGACAAAGACTTACAAATTTCCGGATGAAAGAGGCTATTATGGCCAATTTGGAGGGAAATTTGTCCCTGAAATTCTAATTCCTGCTATTCAGGAATTAGAAGAGGAATTCAAAAAAGCCAAGGATGATCCTGAGTTCAACTCTGAACTCACTAAATTACTGGATGAGTATGTTGGTCGGCCTACCAAGCTTACTTATGCCAATCGGCTTACTGAGCATTACGGCAAAGCAAAGGTCTACTTAAAACGTGAAGATCTTTGCCATACCGGAGCTCACAAGATCAATAATGCTATTGGTCAGGTTTTACTTGCCCGACGAATGGGAAAAGAACGAATTATTGCTGAGACAGGAGCCGGACAGCACGGAGTAGCAACAGCGACAGCCTGTGCCAAATTTGGCCTTGAATGCATCGTATATATGGGAGAGGAAGACATGGTTCGGCAGAAACTCAATGTTGACCGAATGAGACTGTTGGGTGCAGAAGTTCGTTCAGTGACGAGCGGCTCCAGAACACTGAAGGATGCCACTAATGAAGCCATCCGAGACTGGGTAACCAATGTTGATACAACCTTTTATATCATAGGCTCTGTAGTTGGCCCTCATCCATATCCGATGATGGTCAGACATTTTCATGAAGTCATTGGGTCATGAGACCAAAGGAATCAGATACCATAAGCTGGAAGGGCCGGAATCCCAGATTATCTGCTGGCCTGCGTGGGGGGAGGTTCAAACGCTATTGGATTTTTCTACCCGTTTATAAATGATGAAACAGTTGAGATCATAGGGGTAGAGGCTGCCGGATTTGGAGTAGACTCCGGTAAAACGGCAGCTACCATGAGTAAAGGCACTCCAGGAATTCTTCACGGATCATTTAGCTACCTGTTGCTAAAGTCAGATGAGGGACAAATCGAACTAGCTCATTCGATCAGCGCAGGACTTGATTATCCCGGAGTAGGACCTGAACATGCTCATTTGCACGACATTGGCCGTGTTCAATATTATGCGGTTACTGATGAGGAAGCAATGGATGCGGTCAAATTACTTTCAAAAACCGAAGGTATTATTCCCGCACTGGAAACAGCTCACGCTTTCGCATGGCTTGAAAATCTGATGCCAGAAACTTCAGAAGACGAGATCGTGATACTGAATCTTTCCGGAAGAGGCGATAAGGACATGGGCACTATTTCAGAGTTTATTCGTAAGAGAATAGAGGATAATTAATTAGTAATTAATGCTCGATGACAGACGCTCTGTGTCTTAGCGCAGATTCATGAAATGATCGTCATCACTAGCATAGATATAATAAGAGCATGAATCGAATTGAAGACTTATTTAAGAACCAGAAACCAAATGATAAGCTGATGAGTCTTTTCATCACCGCAGGATATCCTGAACTGGATGCTACCGTAGACCTTATTCTGGGTTTTGAGAATAACGGGGCTGATATGATCGAGCTGGGAATGCCTTTCAGTGATCCACTTGCCGATGGGCCAACCATTCAGTATTCAAGTGAGGTAGCCATTAAAAATGGTATCACGATGAATAAGATCTTTGAGATGGTCAGAGATGTCCGTGAAAAATTGCTAGATACCAATAATCCTCATGGGTTATATGAATCCTGTTCTTCGAGGTACGGAGTGGATAAGATTTTGCCAAAATGCGGCTAGAGGCAGGAGCGGATGGACTGATACATCCTAGACATTCCCACTTGAAGAGGGATGGAATCATTAAAGAGTATGCTGAAAATACTCGAGATTGGACGCTTATATCATTTGGTTTAGCTCCAAACACATCCAATGAACGAATGAAACTAGCTGATGAGAACTCTCAAGGATTTGTATATTGTGTTTCTGTTACGGGTGTTACAGGTGCCCGTGATGGAGAAGAGGTTTGAGTCTGTCGATCGGTTCATTAACCGTGTACGCACAAATATCAGCAAAAACCCGGTGATGGTAGGGTTTGGAATCAAATCACATGAAAACGCCCAAAATATCGCATCAAATGCCGATGGATTTATTGTTGGAAGTGCCTTAATTGACAATATCAAACAACATTATCCGAACGACGGCTGGCAATCTGAGCTGTATTCTTTTGTTCATTCACTGAAATTTGGAAAATAACAACGAAACATGAAGCGATTATACTATTGGTCTCAATTGCTAATTTCTGCGTTTGGACTACTACCGTATCCTGCGATGGAGATTATCGCCCGCTTGCAGATGGAAATACCCGGGAAGTAGTTGTGGTTATGGATTCCACAAAATGGGAAAGTGAAACAGCTGAAGCCATCCGTGATGTCTTTGGTAAGTGGGTTCTGACCGTACCCAACGGTGAACCCTATTATGATCTTCAGTTCACTCAGGTCAGGTCTCAGGATCAGCTGGAACGCATTAGAAAACAAAAAACCTGATTTTTGCGGCTCCAATCGATGAGGATACGAATACGCTGGCCGTCAGGTTCGAGGATTATCTGGATGATAACATGTAGAAGAGCGTGTCCGCCAGGGTGAGAGCTTTGCTTTCCCATTTGAGGATCAGTGGTATCGGGATCAATATGCACTCATATTGACATCAACCTCAGACTCCACTTTGGCTGAAAAAATTCGAAATACTGAAAACTCCCTGCTATCTAACATGTTGGATAAAGAACTTCGAAGATGGGAGTATTTTGTATATGAGAAAATGGAATTAACAGATTTACTCCGATTCACTTTGGCAAAACAGGGGCTTTAAAGTTCGTTTTCAGCATGATTACATCAAGAACATTGATACACTGAATTTTCTTAGTTATCGCAGGGCATTACCTCAAAACGACCGCTGGATGTGGATTTGGTATAAGGATAACGTTGAAGATATCTCGTTTCTAGATAGATGACTGGATCATCTGCTACCCGGGATTCATTATCAAAACAATTTCATAAAGGGTGCGAGAGACTTCAATGTACGTTCAAACATACTGACAACGACCGAGATAAGACCGGCTGTGGTCACTGAATCCTTCCAGTACGGGAAGATTAATTGCTTGATGAAACAAGAGGTACATGGTATATGGTGAATGGTTTGATGGCAGGACCTTTTGTTAACTTCACTTATTACGATCCGGATTCCAAGCGACTTTTTATGATCGACTATAATCAGTTTGCACCAAGCGTTCGTAAAAAACTCCCATTTGTTCGTCAGTTCAGAGCCATGGGAAGGACATTTGAGTCTGATTCATCCTGGACGACCGAACAATACGATCCGCCAAGCTAGATCAGCTTAACAAGAGAAAGGATTTAAATATATTGAGTTATCACAAAGGTATAATTTCAGCATTTGATAAGGCTGCTGATTCATATGATGAATGCGCTTTTATACAGCACAAAGTGGCTGATGGGCTAATTGCTTCCCTGATACCATGGAAAGAAGCCGTTCCACCCGGGCCAATTTTAGAAGTAGGGTGTGGAACAGGATTTGTGACCGAAAAGCTGATCAATCAATTTTCTGACAGGGAAATTTTGGTAACAGATGCATCTGAAAAAATGCTCGAAAAGTGTAGAGAGAATTTAAAGCACACCGGAAAAGACCTCTCAAAGATAACTTTTCAAGTTTTAAATGCTGATGAATATGAATCAGGAGATGATGAGTCTTATGGATTGATCATCAGCGGTTCTACACCTCACTGGTTCAAGGACACTGCTCTTGGTCTGCAAAATCTTTCGGAAACTTTAAATCCCGGAGGGATTATGCTTTGCTCATTCCCGGGTAATCATTCTTTTCCGAACTGGTACGAAAACTGCCTTGAACTGGGGCTTCCGCACACGGCCAATCCACTACCTGATGTGGAAGAGGTGGTAGTAAAACTTTCCATGGGACCCATGCAGATCGATTATTATGAAAATGATCTGTATAAGGAATTTGAAAGTTCTTTAGACTTCTTCCGAAATCTGAAAAAAACGGGTGAATCTTATTCTGTTCTTGATAAATCCCTAAGCTATAAACAATTTAAGCTACTATTAGATCACTGGGACAAAAAGGGAAATTTGAACATGAAGTGGCATATCGTTTACGTGGCAGCAAAACGTGAGTTTGATTAAACCTATCTGCGTTTTTGTTTGAAGAATTCCTTGAGTAAGTACTCAGATTCTGATTCCATAACACCCTGAATGATCTCGATCTGGTGATTCAATTTTTTATTGGCGGCAATATTAAAAACACTGCCACAGCCTCCGGATCTGGCATCCTGGGCTCCAAACACGATCGTTCCGAGTTTACTCCATACGGCAGCTCCTGCACACATGGCACACGGTTCAAGAGTAACATATAGAATGCACTCACTCAGATATTTTTCTGAGATCGTCTCACAGGCTGCTGATATTGCCAGCATCTCAGCATGCGCAGTGGGGTCGTTCAGCATCTCAACCTGATTATATCCCTTCCCGATTATCTGATCTTTATAGACCACAATAGCTCCGACCGGGATCTCATCATTTTCATAAGCCTGCTCAGCCAGCATAAAAGCTCTGGCCATATATTTTTGATGTTTTTGCATCAATGGAAGGTCTGTGATACTCATTTTATTTGTCTGACATCATTTCTTTTAATTACCTTGGCGCGAACTTAATCTAATATTGATGAAAAAAGTAGAGCAAAGTATAAAAGATTACATTACTGAAACCATCCGAACTATTCCCGATTTTCCGGAGAAAGGTATACAGTTCAAAGACATTACTACATTACTGCAGGACGAGCGGGCGTTAGAGTTGACATCTTTTATGTTACTTCAGCCATTTCGCCACATAGACGTTGATTATGTAGTCGGTTTGGAATCCAGGGGGTTTCTTTTCGGTACCAATTTAGCTCAGGACCTTAATGCAGGTTTTGTTCCCGTTCGTAAACCGGGCAAGCTGCCAGCGAAAACTTTGTCGGAAACCTATGCTCTTGAATATGGGGAAGACAACATAGAAATTCATGAAGATGCCATTTTTAAGGGAGCCAAAGTACTGATCCATGATGATCTTATTGCAACCGGGGGGAGTGCAGGTGCCGCAACGAAACTAATTAATAGGTTAGGGGGAGATGTGATAGGGTATTCTTTCATCATAGAGCTTTCATTTCTTAATGGTCGAAAGAAACTTAAAAAAGGTGTGCCCATCGATAGTATAATTATAGAGTAGCGGAACATATCTCATTTTGATTAATACAAGTTATTGAACAGTAAATTTCAATAACTAAACTTAAAATGAGAATCAACAGAATAACTCAAACTTTATTGGGTCTGCTGCTTATAACAGTAGCTTCTGCCTGTAATTCATTTGTTGTGGAAAATGTCGACTACTCCCAACAACTTGAGTCAGTATTAGTCCCTGATGAAAATGGAAACGTTACCGATGTCAGGCATGGTATTTCCTTTAATGTGAATGCCTTAAAAGAGCAGGAATTCGGGGCTTCTGATTCTACAAAACAGATCAGGGAAATACGTCTGATCCGTAATGCAGATGGGTTCTACTTCATCACTGCAAATCAGTTCACGAATGTTTATGTGATGGAACCCGGTAAAGGATCACTAAAATTAAAGAATAAGATCAAAGTATCAGAGTCTCCTCTGGAAGACCCTGCTTTTAATTTAAGAACCTCAGGTGTGCAACTTGTAATGAGAGATACCAACGAGGTTGTTGAGATGAATGAAAGAGGAATTCTGAAAAATAAGGAAGAGCAATCATGAAAAATTTAGCCAAGTCAATAGGAGTGATCGTACTCTTACTTTGCACAACTAATACAATATACGCTCAGTCATCTGATTATCAGATCACTAAGGAATTCGAAAACACCTATAGATCACTTGAAGCTTCAATTAAAAACGCTACTACTATAGAGGAAGCAGATAGCCTTAACAACGAAATTAATAAGCTTAGAGAAACATATGCCGAGCATCAATCATTGATCGATCATGCATTGTACCCTAAAACTTTCGATGATTCCATTCAGGACTTACTTGCCGAATCTAACGAAACTGAAGAAGTTCTTTTGATCATTGAGAATCAGGGCGAACGATTAACGTCGCTCAATGAGCAGATCGCTAATTATCAGACTGAAATAGCTTTCTTGAATAATGAAACCGATTCGTTAAGGACACTTATCGCAAAATCAGAAGAAAGCGAGCAAAATCTATCCCGTTTGGTACAGCAATACAGACAAAGGGTAGAGAAAAGAGACGAATTTGTTCTCAAGATGATGGACTCACTGTTTGTGGCCTATCGTGAACTCGAAATGAGCCCCGGAAGCAACAACGAAATTGCATCTAGTGCCATAGCCATACAGCAGGGAGATAATCCCCTGGATTTCATTGAGGCTACCATTGAAGAAAATATACAGGTGCTAAAAGCAGGATCAACCGAGCTTGGTACTGAAGATTATCTTAAAATGCATACCATTCAAAAACGATTTGCAGAGACTTGGAACAAAGTCGGCGGAGACCTGAGTCAGGTTTACGGTGGAAACGAATCTCAACAGTGGAAGAGTAAGATCGATAGTCAGCTTAAAGACTGGAAAGCCAGCACTTCCAAGAATATGTGGGATTCCATTAACAACACCCTTGAACAGAATAACGTAAATATTGGAGCCTTTGATAACAATCAGAGCTTCTACACAGCTATAGAGTCTTTTATCAATAACTCAGTTGAAAGTAGCAAAGACAAGATCATTTCTGATAAAAACAGGGAAGAATTCAATTCATTTTATGATTTTTGGACTTCAAAGGTCAAGAATGAGTGGGGCAATTACATACAGGATGGAGAAGTCTTAACCATGAGTCAGATCTCAACTATTGATTCTGAACTCATAACCTGGAAAGACGAAACTGAACCTACCTCGTATGTCATTCCAATTCTGTTAGGTCTGAGTTTCATAACTATTGTTGGATTGATCATAGTACTCACCAGAAAGGATTGATGGACTAAACTTTACCCATGATACCCGAAAGCCAGCCGGACAATAACCTTGTTCGGCTTTTTTTATGGACAATTATTTTCGCGAATCATAGAAATATGCTATTGATTAATTAACTACTCAAGTTAGCCTAGCATAATTTCGTGAAGTGACTTTCATATGCCGTAAAATTGGATTTGAAATATTTGGAGCGAACCTAATAAATCAATAGATCAATATTATAATAACGTAAGACGAATTATCTCTTATACAATTACAAAGACCGTCATATTTCATTAAATTTATTTGACCATCTTAAAAATTCATATACTTAGCCTTAATAAAAATGACATTAAAATTTTGGCATGAACATTCTGGCAGTTGAACCATTTTACAGCGGTTCTCATAAAGCATTTTTAAAGGGGCTTGAAAAGCATTCAAGTCATAATATTATTCCCATCAAGCTAAACTACAAAGGCTGGAAATGGAGAATGCATGGTGACTCCGTTACGCTTACAGAAATGACCAATCAGGTTGAAGAAGAGATCGACCTTTTGCTCACCAGCAGTATGACCAACTTACCTGCTTTTATGGCACTTACCAATCCGCGGTTCTCCCATACACCTGTTATCATGTACATGCATGAGAATCAATTCACAAGGCCCATTCCAGAAGGGGAGAACCGAGACCTGACCTATTGCTACATCAACTACTTAAGCATGCTGGTTGCCGATAAGCTTGTATTCTCATCTCAATTTCACCTGGATGATCTTTTAAACGCATTACCATCATTCCTGGATAATTTTCCTGATGGTAAACAGTACAACACCCTCGAAAAGATCCGTGAAAAAAGTGTGGTCATGTATCCCGGTTTGGATCTAAAAAGTTTTGATTCACAGCCTGATACCAGAGAAGAAAATGAGACTCCCGTCATAGTTTGGAATCAACGGTGGCAGTTTGATCGCAATCCGGCCATGTTCTTCAGAGTGTTGAACCGATTGAATGACATTGATTTAAAATTTGATCTGATTTTAGCCGGAGATACACAGCATGAAAAACCTGAAGAGTTTGAAAAAGCCTGGCAGCGTTATGGTCAGCAGATCACCCATTTTGGATACGTGGATGACAAAGACAACTACAGTGAATTGCTCCATTCCGGTGACATAGTGGTATCCACAGCCAGTTATGAGTTCTTCTGCGTGGCTATCATGGAGGCAATATATTGTGGGTGTCACCCTATGGTGCCCAATGAATTACACTATCCCGAACTGATTCCAAAGAGTCTGCATGACCCACTGTTGCATGCTCCGGTTTTGTATGATAATGAAGATGATCTATTCCATCATCTTAAAGACTTGTTAACAGGGAAGACCAAGCCATTGCCAAAATCATCGCTGCAAAACATAAACAAGCACTTGGAATGGTCTAAGCGCATCAGGCACTTTGATAAGCTGTTTGAAGATACGGTTTGATGTAAGCGTCGCATCTTCTTCTTAAACCCATTACCATTTTAGAATGGTGCATCTTCATCTGGGGCGGGATTATGAGGAGCAGGAGGTGGGCCACCATTACCACCATCACTGAGATTTGTGCCACCATTCTTATTACTGACGTTCAACGAAGAATTGTTGTTATTTGCTGAGGATAGATTTTCAAAACGAGCGTACTCCTCAATAAACAGATGCATTTTACTGCCTGTTGGACCGTTTCTTTGTTTACCAATAATGACTTCAGCAAGTCCGGAAGTAGACTGACCTTCCTCAGTTGTCGTTATCCCATAATATTCAGCTCTATAGAGGAACATAACTATATCAGCATCCTGTTCAATAGAACCTGATTCACGTAAGTCACTGAGCTGAGGTCGTTTATCTCCACCACGCTGTTCAACTGCTCGGGATAACTGAGCCAAAGCTATCACAGGCACATCAAGTTCTTTAGCCAGGCCTTTTAATCCACGGGAAATAGTAGCGATCTCCTGTTCACGGTTTCCAATATCTTTTGAATTTGCCTGCATCAGTTGAAGGTAATCTACAATGATCAGCCCAATATTTTTTTCACTCTTTAGTCGGCGACATTTAGTTCTAAGTTCCATAAGGCTGATACCAGGTGTATCATCTATATAAATATCAGCACTGAATAAGCGACTTGCTGCATCAATAAGTCGCCTAAAGTCTTCGTCTTTCAGTGTTCCCTTTCTGGCTTCGTCAGCTCGAACTCGAGCTTCCATTGTTAGAAGTCGTTGTACAAGTGACTGATTGGACATCTCAAGACTGAATAAGGCAATAGGTGTTCTAAGATTTTCATCAGGATGCAAGGCGGCATTTCTAGCAGCTGTAAGTGCAAATGCCGTCTTACCCATTGATGGCCTTGCTGCAATAATAATTAGGTCACCCTTTTGCCAACCTGCCGTCATATCGTCTACGGCTAATCCAGTAGGCACACCAGTAATACCATACTCTTTTCCTCTGAGATCTTCCAGGTACGATAATGTGTCTTTAAGTAATTTTTCTACTGGTACGGCAGAGCTACGGCTTTTCTGATTTGAGAGATCAAAGATGCTTTGTTCAGCATGGTCCAATACATCATATGCATCAGAAGTAGTATCATATGCATCTTTTATAACATCATTACTTGCCAGAATAAGATTTCTCTTGATTGCTTTTTCAATGATGATCTGCGCATGGTATTCAATATTAGCTGATGAACTTACAGACCGTGTCAGGTCAGAGAGATAGGTAGTACCTCCACAGACTTCAAGCAGGTTGTTGTCTTTGAGTTCGTTTTCTACAGTCAGAAGATCCAACGGGTTATCTCGTTCGTAGAGGTTGGACAGTGTTTCAAAAATATGCCGGTTGGCTGTTTTATAGAAATCGGTTTGCTTCAGCATTTGAAGAGCAATCGTTGCAGCTCCATGCTCAATGAGCATGGCACCTAACACAGCTTCTTCTACCTCTACTGCTTGTGGAGGAACACGACCACCTTTCTCTAATTCCTTAGTGTCGTTTTGCTGATACTTATTATTGTAAGACCCTGATTTTTTCGCCATGTTTTAAACTGAAAACTAATAATCGTGTGCAAATTCAGAATGCAAAAATAGGTATAAAATCAGACCGAATAGTGATTCTTTTTGAACAAATTTTAAACACTGTTATCCACAATCAGGGTATTAATTTGGAATCAACTTTCGAACTCCGATGAATACAAATATGAGAAAGGAGTAGGCGATAAAGAAGGGTATGATAAGTTCTTTAACTCCGGTAACCAGAAAAATACTGATTATTAAAAGCTGAAACCCTAACCCGAAAGTTGAAAGCGGCGTCATAAGCCACTTAGGAAAATTAGCTGACTTTGCGGCATCACTATCCAAAGCATAGATCGTCTTATCGAACAGCCCGTATAGGTATTTATAGGTACGGAAGAGAATGTTTACGGTTTGTTGTTTTTCCCCCTTAAGTGCTTCAGGAACTTCATTTTCAAAAATCTGACTTGTTTTATCTCCATTCACCTTTGTTCTAAGTATCACGTAGTAATAATTATAAAGTGTACCTTGAAGTTGCAGGCCGAAGAAGGCTAAAACTGCAAAAATAAAATGAGTATTTGTGATACTCCAGATAGTAACTATTATGAGCAGATTCAGAATAAAATCAGATACAGAATCAAGATACCGACCTGTATAGGAGGGAGTTTTTTTAACCCTCGCTAATTCACCATCAGCAGCATCCAGGATTGATTTAAGGATCAGAAAAATGGCCGCCAGGTTGTAATGTCCGGTTAGTATGCAAGTGATTGCAACCAAGCCTGAAATAACAAACCAAGTGGTGACATGAATGGGAGTGAACTTAGTTTCCTTTAGAGAATTTGCGATGAGGCGCGCCAGTGGCCTCCCGTAATCGGATAGATCTATAAATTTATGCTCGTCGGGTAATTTTGACAACGTGAAATTGTTTGTGCTGATGATTCGCCGATAAAATGGAAATAAATAGAACTGCGTTCCTGAAATTACTGATTTCAGTCAATAATTAAGATCCACCCAATTCATCGTATCGTTTTCTTAATTTTTGAACATCTTCCCAAGTTGGACGTTTCCACTTTGGATTTCTGAGAAGTGCCGCCGGATGATAAGTAGCCATCAATTCTCGTCCATGAAATGAGTGAAATTTTCCTCTGAGTTTACCTAAGGAAGTATCCTTACCCAAAAGAGTAGTGGCTGATATTCTACCAACACATAATATTAATTTTGGATCGATCAACTCGATCTGTTTTAACAGGAAGGGCAGACTATGTTGGCGCTCTTCAGATTTTGGATCTCGATTGTTAGGTGGACGATGCTTCAGGATGTTGGTTATGTAAATATCCTCCCGATTAAAATTGATAGCACCTAATATCTTATCCAGTAATTGACCGGCTTCACCAACAAATGGTTCACCTTGTTTGTCCTCGTTGTAACCGGGTGCTTCACCAATCACCATCAGATCTGCATTTGAATTTCCAACACCAAAGACAAGGTTTGTTCCTTCAAGATCGGTTCGTAATTCCTCTGACTTTTCACACAAAGACCTTAATTCATCCAGTGTTTGGCATGCTGAGATCTTCTCATCCAGACTTAATTCTTTCTCAGCTTTGGGTTGAACCGATTTCTGCCTATCTGTAGACTCAGAATCCTCTTTTGTACTGTTTACCTGATCAGAGTTCTGAGTCTGTGGATTTTTACCGGTTGTAACTTTTACTTCTGATTCTTCAGTTTCAGGCAAACGCACAGAAAATTTCCCATACATATCCTGTTGTTGTTTCAAAAATCGTTCAGCTTTTTCGATCAGATCTTTTGGTTCTGGCAATTTGATAATGGTTATTTGAAAATCACAAATTTGAAAGTTCTATCAATTTACTAAATAGACGGACAATGAGTTTGCCATCAGGCATTAGCGACTCCATAATTTTTCAAGCATGGCATATAAAACCACTCCGGCCGCAACTGATACATTAAGGGAGTGCTTTCTTCCATACTGAGGAATAGATACAAACTCATCAACGTGGGGTAGTAATTCATCATCAATACCGGAAACCTCACTTCCAAGTACAATACACAGGTTTTCGTGAATCTTTGCATCAAAATCGGGCAGATCCGTACTCTTATCGGTTTGTTCGAGTCCAATGATGTAATAACCTTGTTTTTTAAGCTTCTGCAAGGTCTCAATTGGGTCATCTGCATACTTCCAGGCTACAAACTCTTCTGCACCTATGGCTGTCTTATTGATCTCAGGGCGGGGCGGTGTGGGGGTATACCCTGCCAAAATGATATCTGCAATACCAAATGCATCCGCAGATCTGAAAATAGACCCAACATTATGCAAGCTTCGAATATTTGGGACCATGATCTTCAATGAACTGAGCTTATGAGGCGTAGTTCTTGAAAGATTTTCTTCCAGTATTTCTTTTGTCGTTAACTTATTCAAAACTTGTACTGTTTACTTTTAGCGTTTCTTTCTTTGATCATAAGATAGAATTGTTTTTTCATCAAATCACAACTGACAATTGTATAACCTAGTTTTGATTGAAGTCATAGAAATTCTCAATCAATTCGATTTAGTTAAGAGGGGTAGTTTTCGTATATTTGTACTCAATCTAAATAAGCCGGGCAACAACGAACGCATTGTAATACAAGGTTGTTTTTCGGTGTGATAATAAGCAAACCCTAAGACTAAAAACAGCTAATGAGCGAGACGCAAGCCTTAGAATCAATGATCGGAGAAGACTATAAGTATGGTTTCTCTACTGATATTGAATACGAAGATTTTCCAAAAGGAATCAATGAGGACATTATTCGAGAGCTTTCCGCACGCAAAGAAGAGCCGGAGTGGATGCTTGAATTCCGCTTGAAGGCCTATCGCGCCTGGACGGAAATGGAAGAACCCGATTGGTTCAATGCCACTTACGAGAAACCAAAGTTCGATACCCTCCAATTTTATTCAGCTCCAAAGAATAAGCCGAAATTGGATAGCCTGGATGACGTAGATCCAAAGATCCGAGAGACTTATGATAAGTTGGGGATTCCTCTTGAAGAGCAAAAAGCTTTGTCTGGTGTCGCTGTAGACGCTGTTTTTGATAGTGTATCTGTTTTTACTTCCTTCAAAGAGAAACTGGCAGAAGCAGGGGTGATCTTCTGCTCTATCTCAGAAGCGATCAAAAACCACCCTGATCTGGTGAAAAAATACATGGGATCGGTTGTTCCTGTTCGCGACAACTTCTATGCAGCTCTAAATTCAGCGGTATTCTCGGATGGATCTTTTTGCTACGTGCCTAAGGACACTATCTGTCCTATGGAGCTTTCTACCTATTTCCGTATCAATAACATGAATTCAGGTCAGTTTGAACGAACACTGATCATTGCGGAAGATAATTCTCATGTTAGTTACCTGGAAGGCTGTACGGCTCCAATGTATGATGAGCACCAGCTTCACGCTGCCGTGGTTGAATTGGTGGCATTGGACAATGCTGAGATCAAATACTCTACCATACAGAACTGGTATGCCGGTGATGAAGATGGTAAAGGCGGTATCTACAACTTTGTAACGAAACGTGGAGCCTGCCGTGGCAAGAATTCAAAAATTAGCTGGACTCAGCTCGAAACCGGCTCAGCCGTTACACTGAAATATCCAAGTGTGATCTTGCAGGGTGATGGATCAATCGGAGAATTCTATTCAGTTGCCGTAACTACCAAGCGACAGCAAGCTGATACCGGCACGAAAATGATTCACCTCGGTAAAAACACAAAGAGTACTATTATTTCCAAAGGTATCTCTGCAGGACATTCAAACAATAGCTATCGCGGAGAAGTTAGGATAGGAAAAGGTGCCGATGGTGCACGAAATTACTCGGTTTGTGACTCGATGTTGATCGGTCAAACTTGTGGAGCACATACATTCCCTTATATCTCTTCTCAAAATCCAACTGCAAGTGTGGAGCATGAGGCTTCAACTTCCAGAGTTGGAGAGGAACAGATATTCTACCTGATGCAGCGTGGAATCAGCGAACAGGATGCCATTTCCATGATCATTAATGGATTCGTAAAGGAAGTTCTGAAAGAGCTCCCACTTGAATTCGCGACAGAGGCTAACGCTCTGCTTGATGTAAAACTGGAAGGTAGTGTTGGATAGTATTTTAAATGTTGAATGCTAAATGTTAAATGATGCAGTATACATTTAAAATTCAAAATTGAGCATTCAACATTTCTTAAAGAAATTAAATAATCAAAAAAGACAAAAAGAACAGAAACGTGTTAGAGATCAAAAACTTACATGCCTCGGTTGAAGGCGAAGGCGAACAAATTCTCAAAGGTGTAAACCTCACCATAAACAAAGGAGAGATCCATGCTATTATGGGTCCGAACGGAAGTGGTAAAAGTACGCTGGCCAAAGTAGTATCCGGCCATCCTGAGTACGAGATCACTGAAGGGGAGATCCTTTTTGAAGGCGAAGATATCACCGAAATGGATGCCGATGAGCGTGCTCACCTGGGTTTATTTCTCGCATTTCAATATCCGATCGAAGTACCGGGTATCACTAACAGAACGTTGCTTCGTGAGTCTTATAATACCATTGCACGTGAAAATGACCGTGAAGAACTGGATCCACTCGAATTTGATGATTACCTGAAAGAGCGTCTTGAAATCATCGATATGAAAGATGAGTTCCTAGAACGCAGTATCAATACTGGATTTTCCGGTGGTGAGAAGAAGAAGAATGAGGTTTTCCAGATGGCGGTTCTGAATCCAAAGCTTGCTTTTATGGATGAAACTGATTCCGGATTGGATATCGATGCCCTGAAAGTTGTTTCTGACGGTATCAATAAGATTGCCGGGCCTGAAAATGCGATCGTATTGATCACTCACTATCAGCGACTGCTTAACTACATCACGCCTGATCATGTGCACGTAATGATGGATGGCCGGATCGTAAAGTCTGCCGGTAAAGAGCTTGCGCATGAGCTTGAGGCCCAAGGCTATGAGAAACTTGAAAAAGAATTTTCCCTAAACGGCGAGGCTCAGTAATGAGTACAGCAGTACAAAAAAAAGAAACGATACTGAACTTTATAGACGGTGACTTCGGGACTGTATCGAACATTCCCGCTATTGCCGGATTGAATCAGAAGGGCGCAGGAAATATTTCGGAATTCCCATTTCCCACTAAAAAAGATGAGGATTGGAGATTTACCGATCTTAGATCCATCAGCCGTAACCATTTTGTTCCTGTTTCAGAAGCCGGTGCAAAGCCGGTGGGCGATATCAGCAATCATTATCTGCCTGAAGCACAGGAAAGCCGGTTGGTTTTTGTGAATGGTGAGTTTGATTCAGCTCTATCTTCTACTGATGCCATTCCTGATAATGTAACTGTTGGTACGCTTGTAGAACACGGTGATACTAAGGTTGTGAAAGAACATCTTGGTAAATACACTAATTACGATGAAGATCAGGATGTTTTTAATGCACTGAATGATGCCAATTTCAAAGATGGAGTGTTCATTCACGTTCCTAAAGAGACCAAAGTTGAAGTTCCCATTCATATTCTGAATGTATTTACGGATGCTCAGAAACCTTTCTACGCTACTCCCCGTGTTTTATTTATCGGAGAAGCATATTCTAAATCAACGATAGTTGAGGAGCATATCGGTCTTGCCGAGAATGAATATCTGAATATTCCCGTTGCTGAGTTCAAAATGAAGGAAGGCTCCAATATTCACCATGCCAGAATTCAACGCGATAGCAAGAAGGCAAGCCATGTTTCTCGTCCGATCGCCCATTTGGATAAATACGCTGAATATCACTCATACACTATATGTTTGGGTGCAAAATTGTTCCGTAACGACCCGCGGGTAGTGCAAAATGACGAAGAAGTTAATTTCACTATTGATGGACTTGTATTGATTGATGGCGAGCAAATTGCAGACACACATTCTGCAATTGATCACCGCCATTGGCATGCACAAAGTCACCAGCTACACAAGGTTGTAGTGAATGATAAAGCACATTCCATATTCAATGGTAAGATCTTTGTTCGTGAAGACTCGCAAAAAATCGATTCCTTTCAGGAAAACAGAAATTTATTGCTTTCTGTGGATGGTACGGTTCATACTAAACCACAACTTGAGATCTTTTCTGACGATGTATTGTGTTCTCACGGTGCAACTATCGGTCAACTCAATGAAGACGAGGTATTTTACCTTCACAGTCGCGGCTTAACCAAGAAGAAGGCCCGTGAGCTATTGGTTTATGCTTTCACTCTCGAAAGTATCGAGAATATGGAGGTGGAATCGGTTCATAAATTATTGTTAGACGAAGTAGTCAAATTCACCTCTCGCGACGAAAAATTTGTTGCGGTAGGAAATTAAGCCTTAATCTGAATTAAGGAATTGAACGCGGATGACACAGATTTTGCGAATAATGCGCGGATTTCAATATTGAAAATTCCTCCCTTGAGGGAGGTGCCAATATTTTGCCTTGGCAAAATTGGCGGAGGGTGTTGATTAGGGCAATATTGCTTGATCGACTAACACCTCTCACAACAAATCAGGAACAACTGATTTGTTGATCTCTCCTCAATGAGAGATTTTACATATTGATTTTAAAAGTCATTCTGAACGAAAGCGAAGAACCGTCACAAATTAGACCTGTGTAGATCCTTCACCGCCGGTTGGCGGTTCAGGATGAGAACTAAAAAATATCATGCAAGAAACCCTGAAAAGAGATACAAAAACCAACATTGATTGGGAGCAAATCCGCAGTCAGTTTCCTGTACTTCAGCAAGAAGTTAACGGGCAGAAATTGGTTTATCTGGATAATGGGGCTTCCTCACAAATGCCACAGCGTGTGATCGATCGAATCAACGATTATCATTCCAACGAGCATGCAAATGTGCATCGTGGTATACACACTCTGAGCCAGAAAGCGACTGATGCTTTTGAATTGGCTCGCAAACGTATGCATAAGTTCATCAACGCACGGTACGAGAAAGAGATTATTTATACGACCGGTACTACAGATTCTATCAATTTGGTTGCTCAAAGCTATGGCAGAAAACATTTCAATGAAGGTGATGAGATCCTGATATCTGCTATGGAGCATCACGCTAACATAGTGCCCTGGCAAATGATCGCTGAACAGACCGGAGCCGTACTAAAGGTCGTTCCTATGAATGATACCGGGGAATTACTGATGGATAAGTTCAAAAGTTTACTATCAGATAAAACAAAGATGGTAGCGGTGGTTCATGTTTCAAATACCCTCGGTACTATAAATCCGGTAGAGAAGATCATTGAAGCGGCTCACACAAATGATATCCCGGTATTGATAGACGGAGCGCAGGCTGTTCCACATATGAAAGTGGATGTACAGGAATTGGATGCAGATTTTTATGCATTCTCGTCCCACAAAATGTGCGGTCCAACCGGGTTTGGCATTCTTTACGGAAAGAAAGAATTACTGGAAGAAATGCCGCCGTATAGAGGAGGGGGGGATATGATTGATAAGGTGACGTTCGAAAAAACAACATGGAACGATCTTCCCCATAAATTTGAAGCCGGTACACCACCTATTTCAGCCGGTGTGGGATTTGCTGAAACTATTGCTTTCCTTGAAGAGATCGGTATGAATAATATTGCAGACCGGGAACAGGAATTATTAGATTACGCAACTAAGAAGTTAAATCAGATTGATGGTCTTCGGATCATAGGAACGGCCGAAAACAAAGCCTCTGTGATCTCGTTCTTAATTGATGGAATACACCCGACGGATGCCGGAACCATTTTGGATCAAAGGGGCATTGCCGTTAGAACCGGTCACCATTGCACGCAACCGATCATGGATAGATATAAGATCCCCGGCACAGCAAGGGCTTCCATTTCTTTTTATAATACGACCGAAGATATTGACCGATTGGCAGATGGAATTAAATACGTACAAGAATTTTTTTGACAACAAATAAGAACTGATATGGCTAAAATTAAAGAAATAGAACGCACTCCAAATCCTGATGCCATGCGCTTTGTATTGGCTGAACCGCTGACCAATGGAACCACCCGTTCCTTTGAAAACGCGACCGAAGCTGAAGGCGATGAACTAGCATCTGCGCTTTTTGCGGTTGATAGCGTTATTAACGTCTATTATGTGGATAAATACATCACCGTTACGCAGAATGGAAAAGCCGTTTGGTCGGAATTACTCCGCAAACTAGCTCCTCCAATTCGCGAAGCTCAGCCTTTAACAAATGAGGAAGATGACAGCGATGTGCACATGAGTAAAGAAGTTCAGGGTTCTGATGATCCTCGTCTTCAGGAAATTACCAAGATGCTGGATGAACAAGTTCGTCCTTATCTGCTTGCTGATGGTGGTGGATTAAAAATATTGGGACTTGAGCAGAACCGCCTCAAAGTGCATTATCAGGGAGCTTGCGGAACCTGCCCAACTGCAACAACCGGAACGCTTTATGCCATCGAAAGCATGGTAAAGCGTATCGATCCTGAAATTCAGGTTATTTCTGTTTAAAAATAATGGGTCGTAGAAAATAGTATGGAACTCACGGTAACAGACAGAGCTATTAACAGGATCAATGAGATCCGGCAGGAAAAAAGTGTGCCTGATACAGCGACCCTACGTGTTGGTGTGGTTAGTGGTGGTTGTTCCGGTTTGACCTACGATCTCGACTTTGATACAGATTCTGAATTTCAGGAGAATGATAAGCTCTTTAATATTGAAGGCATTAAAATCCTTGTTGATATGAGAAGCTTTTTATATTTGGCCGGAACAGAACTTGATTATACGGATGGTTTAAACGGACAGGGATTTCACTTTAAAAATCCAAATGCCACCCGAACTTGTTCCTGTGGTGAATCATTTTCTATATAATTTTAAATGTTTAATACTAAATGTTAAATGGGGCAGCTCATTTAACATTTAAAACTGAAAATTAAACATTTCACAAATTAAACATTCCATGTCTGAAGCAATCGTAAACAAAGTCCAACAAAACACCAAGCTGGTTACGCTGGATCTTCAGAAATTCCATGATGAGACTCCTACTGAGGGGCTAGACATTAAACAGTTTTTATTTCAGGATTTATTGCTGAAAGAAAAAGATTTTCGGCAGCGCTTGAAGGAGTATGATTGGACACAATATGAAGGTAAATACCTGTACGTTTACTGCAGTTCTGATGCTATCATTGCTCCATGGGCATGGATGCTAATTACGGCTCATGCATCAAAATCTGCTTCTGAGGTTTTTAAAGGTACAAAAGACACTTTTCTATACGAACTGTATAAAAGGGCTTTGGTGCAGCATGACTGGGATCAATATCAGGACAAATTTGTTTTGCTGAAAGGGTGCGGTGACATTCATGTACCCGATTCAGTTTACTTACTGGCTACCAATAAGTTAATAAAAAGAGCCAAGAAAATTATGTATGGTGAAGCTTGTTCTAACGTGCCGGTTTGGCGAGGTTAATTTCTTATCTTACTACACTAAAATCAAATCCCTTATCTTAATAGCTATAACTCATTAAATTTACTTGTTAAATGAAATTACTCGTCACTGGTACCTCACGCGGAATTGGCTTTTCAATTGCTGAAGATCTTTTAAACAAAGGTTTCGAAGTAATTGGGACCTCACGTTCAGAAAAACTTCCTTTTCCGGATAACTCATCATATTCACATATTAAATGTGATTTGTCTGAAGATGATGATATATCACAACTGAAAAATGTTTTTGAAGACAAAGAACCCCCTGAGGTATTAATTAACAATGCCGGAATGTTCGATGAAGCTCAGTTGGATATATCGGACGAGGATTGGCTGGAAAACTGGGATAAGACCTTACAAGTAAATTTACGCTCAGCAGCTATATTATCTAAATCTGCGGTTAATGCGTGGCAAGAGAATGGTATAGCCGGACGTCTGATCAATATATCATCCAGAGCCGGATATAGGGGAGATACCGGAGAGTATGCAAGCTACGCTGCCAGTAAGGGAGGCCTGGTCGCATTCACAAAAAGCCTTGCACGTAGCTTAGGTAAATTTGGGATCACAGCCTACACCATCGCACCCGGATTTGTGGACACAGATATGGCACAAGGATCCATTGAAGTATATGGAGAAGATTATCTCACCAAAGATCTTGCCTTAGATTCAATTGCACCACCTGAACAGATCGCTAATATCGTGAGTTTGCTGGCTGAAGGGAAATTGACACATGCCACAGGTCAAACATTTCATGTTAATTCCGGTTCATACCTTATCTGATCTATAAAATATTTAAGCTTTACTGTAGCAATTTGACGAATGATTTAGGAATTTAAGGTATGACAGATATCAGAGACCGAAAAAAAGATCACGTTGAGTTAACCGTTACAGATGGAACACAGTACAGTACGCCAACCGGTTTTGATCAGTTCTACTTTATCCATAATGCACTTCCTGAAATAAACCACAACACGGTTACTACAGAAGCTAACTTGTTAGGCAGAACTTTTGATTTCCCACTGTTTATTTCCTCAATGACCGGTGGTTATGCTGATGCAGGACCGGTTAATGCAGTGATCGCTGAATTTTGTGAAACTGAGAACATTCCGTTTGGTGTTGGCAGTCAGCGTGCAATGCTGGAAGATGAGTCGTTGACAGACACGTTTTCTATTGTTCGGGATAAAGCACCAACTGCCTTTATAGCTTCAAATATTGGCGGTGCACAATTAATTGGTGGATTGAAAGCGGATTTGCTGAAAAGCCTAATAGACTCCATCAATGCTGATGCCGTGATCGTACACCTGAATCCACTTCAGGAGTTAATGCAACCTGAGGGAGATCGAAACTTTAAAGGCATTTTAAATGGAATTGAACAGTTAATTTCTGACACCCAACTGCCTGTAATTGTTAAGGAAACTGGTGCCGGCATTTCAGAACATACGGCAAAGCGCTTATTGAATGCAGGGGTAAAGGTTATAGATGTTGCCGGGGCCGGAGGTACCAGCTGGGCTAAGGTTGAAAATTTCAGAAGCACAAACCAAAAAGCTAATCATTCCTTTGATGAATGGGGGATTCCAACTGTAGATTGCCTCATTGAATTGAGTAAACTTGAGTGGGAAAGAGGATTCGAACTGATAGCTTCAGGAGGGATCAGATCAGCTTTTGATATTGCTATATCATTATGCCTGGGGGCACATTTTACAGCCTCGGCTCAACCCGTAATAAAAGCTATAAAAGAAGACGGCTATGATGGTCTCGAAGTATTATATAAGGGTTGGAAAAACGATCTTAAAACCATATTGACTCTTTTAGGACATGCTAACATTCAAGAATTCAAGAAGAGTGATCTCAGAAGAAAAGCTTAGCCCATAAGCTGCAAGATATTCCTTATATTGATAGTCTCATCACATCAAAAGAGCATTGAGCAAAAACGGATTACAACACATTTTACTGGAGAAGATCGAGCAGGCACTGGCAAAAACCAATCTGCCGGAGACACCTGTTTCCTTGTATGAGCCTTACAAATATGCTATGGCCGTTGGCGGTAAAAGGATAAGACCTATACTGACTCTGATGGCTTGTGGACTTTGTGATGGTGATCTTGACGATGCTCTTCCTGCGGCACTTGCTGTAGAGATCCTTCACAATTTTACGTTGGTTCATGATGATATTATGGACAGTGCAGATACTCGCAGGGGTGAACCTAGTGTGTTTAAAAAATGGGATGAAAACACTGCTATACTAACCGGTGATGTGATGTTTGCAGATGCATATAAACAACTACATTACTACGGTGACTCTGATAAATTCTCTAAGCAGGAATTTGCGGCTATGCATCATATCTTCTCAAGATCGATCATTACTGTGTGTGAAGGTCAGGCCCTGGATATGGAGTTTGTAAACCGTACAGAAGTTTCAGACAAGGAATATTTACAGATGATCGGTGGGAAAACGGCCGCTTTACTAAGTGGATCACTTGAAATGGGAGCCGTAGCGGCACATGCAACACATCATAAAAGAGCTGAACTTGCTGAACTTGGATATGAGATGGGTATTGCCTTCCAAATACAGGATGATCTGTTAGACGCTATTGCAGATCCTGAAAAATTCGGTAAAAGACCCGGTGGGGATATTTATGAGGGAAAGAAAACATATCTTACCATACTTTCGTTAGAACGAGCAGATGAGGACCAACAAAATCTCATCAGCAGTACTTTGGAAAAAGATAAACCTTCTGAAGAATCTGTCGAAAAGGTGCTTCAGGTAATGGATACTCTTGGAGTATTGAATGATGTGGCTAACGAAACTGACGAACACTACCAAAAGGCCTTTGATCTTTTAAACAAATTTGAAAATTCAGAATACAAAACAGAGCTTGAAAAACTTCTTAACTTCTTACGACAACGTGATCATTAAAAAACAACCAAAAATTTCGATGTTTAATAAACTGTTAGTGGTATTTGGACTGCTGTTCATAATTTCAGCCTGTCAAAACGATAAATTGATAAAAAGGGGAGATACCTTACAGGTTGCATATCAAAAGGCTATGGCATTTTATATGGATCAAGACTATACCGAAGCCGCGAACGCCTTTGACACAGTTACCAGACTGGGGAGAGGGACAGATTACGGTCAGGAAGCTCAATTCTATCTGGCAGAAAGTTATTTTAAGAACAGGCAATACTTGTTGGCTGCTTCGGAATATGATCGCTTCATCAGTCTTTATCCAAATGAAGAACGCAGGCAGGATGCAGAGTTTAAAGCCGCCATGTCTTATTACCATCAGAGTCCCCGATACAAACTTGGATCAGTCAGCAACACGTAATGCCATTGAACGATTTCAGCTGTTTAATAACCGGTATCCCGATTCTGAACTAGTGACTGATGCAGCAGATAAAATTGATGAGCTCAGAAATAAGCTGGCTCGAAAATCTTATGAATCTGCTCAATTCTACGTTAGAACAGATCAATATTTAGCAGCTACCATATATCTTGAAGAAACCATTGATCAGTTTCCTGAATCAGAATGGGCTGAAAAGTCTTTGGTGGACCTTATCGAAACGTACATCACCTATGCAGACAACAGTGTTCCTGCCCGGCAGGAAGAGCGGTACTCAAAAGCTGTAGATACTTATGAGAAATTCTTGCAACTCTTTCCTGATAGTAATTACAGGAGCAATGTTGAGGACATGCATGATGAGGTTCAGAATAAACTCACTGATGTTCGTAATGATATGATCAGTGATTCAACTGACAACTAATGTCTAAACGGATTGGATTATTCGGGGGTACTTTCGATCCGGTCCATAATGGACATATTGCTATTGTAAACGCATTTCTGGATTCTCAAAAAATTGACGCATTGTGGGTACTGCTTACACCATTTCCACCTCATAAACAGGATCAGGAGCATATATCCTATGATGACAGAAAGGAAATGCTTGAACTTGCATTTCAGGACGTTAAAAGGGTGTGCGGGATCAGTTCGGTTGAATCGGATCTTACCTAAAGCCTTCCTACACAATCAGAACGATAGAGCATCTCCAGAAGCTGCATCCAGAAGTGGATTTTTATTTATGCATAGGAGAGGATAGTTTGGTCAATTTTGACAAATGGAAGAGACTATCAGGAAGATCCTGAAATATGTGACCTTACTTGTGGCTGAACGGCCGGATGTTGACTTCGAACAAGTAGATGACGATAATATCCTGGAAAAGGTCCACTTCGTAAAGCATGTTCCCGTAGAAGCCTCCTCAACAATGGTAAGGTCATTGATATCTGCAGGAAAAAAGGCTGAAAACTTACTTCCACCGAAGGTTTATAAGTACATTATGGATAATAATCTTTATCAATAACCAACCTAAATATTGAATTAAGTATGCCAATATCCAGAAAAGACTTTCTTCGTAACTCTATGTTAGCTACAGGTTTGTCGTTAACAGGTGTCTACTTCATTCACCGACGATTCAGTATTTGGGTGGTACAGACCATTGATTGATCAAACCAAAAGCATTGAAGGTTGGAGATACTTTAGGCCTGGTGGCTCCCGCAAGTCCAATATATCAGGATCAGGTATTTGATGAAATGATTGATAACCTTGAAGAACTTGGCTTTCAACTCAAACTCGGTGATTCAGTTCAAAAACAGTATGGATACCTGGCCGGAAAGGATGAAGAACGGTTGCACGATCTCATGACTATGTTTAAGGATGATGAAGTGGATGGCATCATGTGTATTAGAGGAGGATGGGGCAGTAACCGGATCTTGCCGAAAATTGACTATGAACTGATCAGAAACAACCCTAAGGTTTTGTGTGGCTTCAGTGATATAACCTCTATCCACCTGGCTATTAATAAATACTCAGGGCTTTACACTTTCCATGGACCAGTCGGAAAGTCAGTTTGGAATAAATTTACGACTCAGGCTTTCCGAAACACCGTGATGTCTCCAAAATTAAAAGACATGAAAATTCCGGAAGATGAAAGAGAAAACGGCTTTATGATAAGTTCGGGAAAGGCTTCCGGAAAATTATATGGTGGAAATCTATCCGTATTAACAACTTTGATCGGCACAGACTATTTACCTGATCTTGAAAGTGCAATATTATTTCTGGAAGATATTGGTGAAAATGTATATCGAATTGACAGAATGCTTACTCATCTCAAAATGGCCGGTATTTTGGACAAGATCAACGGTTTGATATTTGGGAAGTGTACGGATTGCAGTTCAGGCCAAAATAGCCTGGAAATGGATGAGGTACTGAAACATCACATTGAGCCTTTGGAAATTCCGGCATTTTATGGCGCCATGATCAGCCACGAAGATAACAACTTAACCATACCGGTTGGCATGAATGCTGAAATGGATGCAGATAAAATGATCTTCAGATTTAAAGAATACGCAGTAACATACTGATTGTGTATATAAGGCTACTTTTTAATGCCGGATAAATGCCTGATCAATTTGCCATCAATTGTTTCATAAGACTGCATGAGGTCGGCTGTGAGACAAGAGTGGATAGGAAATATCTGAATCATTTCACCAACGTTTATCTCATCAAATACCTGAGAACTGCACTTTACGATCCCATGTTCCTGAGATACGCTCTTCAAAAACGTTTCTTGTGAAAGATGTTTAAGTCTTGGTTCTCCAAAACTTTTAATGCCATTTATTTCAATAGATTCTTTAGAAAAATGAACAGCACCACCATGTATCAAAACCTCGTTTCTGTTTTCAAATTTCTCAATTACCGGACATTCCATATAGACTGCGATCTCATTAGGTGAACACGAACCGATTTCAACCTGCATCCAGTCATAAAACACGAAATTGCCGGGGCTCAGCTGATCTACCGGGCCAAAATCGTTTAACACACTGCAGGAGGGAGTATCCCCAAAACAGATAGGCAAATCAGGATATTTGCTCTTGATAATAGCAAGCTTATTCCGTTTAATTGGGTCGATAAGGTTTATGATCTCATCAGATGACCGGGTTTTGTAGGTAAAACCTGCATGGCAATAGAATCCGGCTGCATAAAAATGACTTGAAGTATCTATTGTCTTTAAGAGTTTCTCCATTTTACTGTGGTCACCAATGGGCACGCCGCTGCGACCATAATCCGGATCCAGTTCTATATACAGGCCCATTTTATGAGAGATCTCAGAATCCAACCATAAAATAACCTCTTCAGAAATTACAAGTGTTTTTAGATCTATTATGGATGCTAATTTATTATAAACTGATGATGCTAACACATTGGCAGGAAAAGCAATAGTTATATCATTCCATTCATCATTTGCAAAATATTCAGCCATTTTCAGAGATGAAACGGTTATTCCATTTACATCGTATTCTCTGAATATTTGTCCAATTTCAGCTGATTGGTGAGTCTTAAAGTGCGGTCTGAATTCAATATCATTGCGGTGGCACTTCTCAGCCATTTTTTGAACGTTATGATTAACAATTTCCAGATCCAGATAAAGTTTTGGGTACATCGAAATCATCTTAAATTATAGGTCACTTAATTTTTATAAACGGGATCTAAACCGTAATGTGAAGAATCACCGTCTTCAAGTTCAAACCTAAGTACAGAATCCCAGGAACCGTAAATCGGGTTTGGCAGAATAAACCATTTTCTTCCGAAGTATTTTGCGTAATCAATAACTTTGTTTTCTCTCTGTGCTTGACTGATCTCTTTAGCCGAGAAGAAATCGTTGAGGTCATCTCCAAAAATCATTATAACCCGATAATTATCTTCGATCATTTTTCGTCTGTTGATCTTTGATGAGTTCCAGTTAGGCTGCTCGCCGTTGGTAAGAATATTATCCAGATTTCTTGATACAGGAAAACCAAGGTCTATCAGATTCTTTCTAGTGGCTTCCTCAACTTCGTAACTACGATTACTGAGGTAGAAGATAGTCACCCCTTGTTCATTAGCATACCTGGTAAACTCAAGAGCTCCTGGTACTGCATCAGCATTAGCCTCCAGAGCCCACTCATTCCAATCTTCTTCATTGTAAGATTTACCTTCCAATATCATCCTTGCTTGAAAGGGCGAGTTATCGAGCACAGTTTCATCAATATCCATGATTATAGCTGGAGGAAGGTTATTAAAATTTGACTCATTAGCCTGGTTCACAGATGCTGTCCAAAAAGAATCTTCAAGGGGGAGAGGGAGGTTTCTCTCAGCGGTTTTATAAGTCTGGTAATTCAGTGCAACATATTCAGCAGAGTTTTGCACCCAAAGCGTGGCCTGCAGGGATGGATCATCGGGTCTTGAATCTTCAGAATCACTAATTGTTTGAGTGGATGCACAAGAAGTGGCAAATAAAATCGTAAAGAGGTAAATAAAACGTTTCATAATTGACTGTATTTAACTGATTAATATCTGTTCTAAGATATGAAATCATGACTATAGGTAATTAATTTTTAAAGAGAATGTTATTACCCAATTAAACCTTTATTTTAACGGCTTATGAAAACCACACAAAAACCTAAAATAATTGGCCGAATTGAGCTTTTAGACCTTCCTGAATGGAATTTTAACGATCTTGAAGCAAAAATTGATACCGGTGCATACACTTCAAGTCTGCATTGCCATGATATTGAAGCTTTTAAAAAGGATGGAGAGAGTTGGATTAAATTTTATCTATTGGATCCCGAACACGAGTCATACAATAAACAGGAAATTCTTATGCCGGTTCATGACCAACGTGAAGTAAAATCATCTAATGGCGAATCTGAAATGAGATATTTCATTAAAACGAAAGTGATCTTATTTGAGCAGGCTTACGATATTGAATTTTCATTGACAGACCGTTCAGCAATGAAATACCCTCTGTTAATTGGCAGGAAGTTTCTTCAAAAAGGACCTTTCCTTGTGGATGTGACAAAAGTAAATCTAAATAAAATTAATTAGTAAAGACTCGGAGTCTTATATAATGAACATTGGAATTCTTTCCAGAAACTCTTCTTTGTACTCAACACAACGACTTATTGAAGCTGCTGAAGCTCATGGCCATCAGGTGGAGGTCATTGATCACCTTAAATGTGACATCGTTATAGAGCAGGATGATCCTAAGATCTATTTCAAAAGTAAAAGGATTGATTACCTGGATGCCATCATTCCCAGAATAGGTGCTTCAGTAACCTTCTATGGAGCTGCTGTAGTCCGGCAGTTTGAGATGATGGATGTATTCAGCGTGGTTCATTCTCAGGCATTGGTTCGCTCAAGAGATAAACTAAGAAGCCTGCAGCTGCTTGCGAGTTCCGGAGTGGGACTTCCAAAAACTGTATTCACAAATTACTCAAAAGAAGTTAAAAAAATTATTGAGTCTGTTGGTGGCGCACCACTCATTGTAAAATTGCTTGAAGGCACACAGGGTCACGGAGTAGTTCTTGGACCAACTAAAAAGGCTTCTGAATCTATTATTGAAGCCTTTCATGCTATGAAAGCAAGGGTTATCGTTCAGGAATTCATATCTGAATCTAAGGGTGCAGATATTAGAGCCTTTATTGTAGACGGTAAAGTAGTTGGGGCTATGAAACGACAGGGCAAGGAAGGTGAATTCAGATCCAATCTTCATCAGGGTGGATCCGGCGAATTGATAAAGCTAAGCAAAACTGAAAGAATCGCTGCTTTAAAGGCTGCTACTGCCATGGACCTTCAAGTTGCTGGTGTTGATATGTTACAATCAGAACGAGGTCCACTGATTTTGGAGGTAAATTCTTCTCCAGGATTAGAAGGTATAGAAAAAACCACGAACAAGGATATCGCTTCCTTTATCATCAAGTATATTGAGAAAGCCGTGGAAGAACGTAAACAGAACCCGGCCCGCAAAAAGAAGGCTAAAAAGAATGCCTAAACAAATTACGATCAATAAGGAAAAGATCGGATTAGGTGAACAAAAGACGGTAAATCTGAATATTGCCCGTCTTCCCACTTATACCAGCATCGATCTGCCTGTTTTAGTTTATCGCGCCCCTGAAGATGGCCCTGTTTTACTTCTGACGGGTGGACTGCATGGTGACGAAATTAACGGGGTTGAGACCATAAGAAGAATGATTGAACGGGAGCTTGTTTTACCCGACAAAGGAACGGTCATAGCTATCCCAATTGTAAACATTTACGGATTTATACAGAATTCCCGTGGTTTACCAGATGGAAAGGATATTAACAGAAGTTTTCCCGGTGCCAGAGGGAGGGTCACTTGCCAAGTTAATGGCCCATACATTGATGTCGGAGATCATTCCTGTTGTAGAATATGGTATCGATTTTCATACGGGTGGTGCCTCAAGGTCTAACTATCCTCAGGTCAGGTGTTCCTTCAAGATCGATAAAGCCAGAAGCAATTAGCCGAAGCTATGGGCAGCCCTGTGATGATGCATTCAGGTTTGATACCTAAAACATTCAGAAATGCGGCTCACAAGAAAGGAGTCGAAATTATGGTATTTGAGACTGGAGAGTCACTCAGATACGATGAGTATGGCATTGAAGAGGGTATAGACGGTGCCCGTCGACTAATGAAGCATCTTGGTATGATAAAAAATGCACCGGATGCTAATAAAACAAATATATTCAATACCTCTACCTGGATACGTACCAAAAATGCTGGCTTATTTATCTCGAAAACGGAACTTGGAGAAGAATTAAACAAACGACAGGTACTTGGATTAATAAAAGATCCTTACGGAGAATTAAACTCACGAGTATTGGCTCCAAGTGATGGTATGGTAATTGGCCTAAATAATTGCCCTGTAGTTAATAAGGGTGATGCTCTCATTCATTTTGCATATAACAAATAAATATCAGGACATTGGAAATAGATCTGCTTTTTTTTGCTGTAAAAAAATCTGACTGGCGTGAAATCTCTCAGAGTGAATTCATTTATTCACCTGAATTCAGCGTTGACGGAAACTTAAGAACATTCACAGGTAAAGATGCTGAGAAAATAATAAACGAAGTGTATTCCGGAGAGCCTTTGTTACTGATCGTATTGGACCCTTTAAGGATACAGGCTCCAATCAAACATGTAAAAGACAATGATTTAGACTATATAAACATCCTGGGTGAAGTGACCAAAGATGCTTTGATAGATAAGATCGTCTTAAAATCCAGTAAGGAAGGAAAGTATTCTCTTGATATAAAGCATTTTGACTGATAACAATTGAGTGAAACCGCCACATACTGTTTCATAATCAATTGTGCTTCAAATGCTTCCGCTTCTGAAACTACTTTCAGGCACCACGAAAAGCATATTAAAAATAAACTTCCTGATGCTGTATTCAGATATATTCGGGTGGACGAATCCATTCAAAAGTATGTGAGAGATAACCTTCAGAAATTCACTCATTTCATCGCCTGCGGTGGTGATGGAACTGTTAATCAGGTTGCTAACGCCCTTGCCGATCAAAATAAGATAATGGGAGTGATACCATTAGGCAGCGGAAATGATTTTGCTCAGAACATTGGACTGAACGGGGATTTTGATCACGACTTTTCTGTATTGTTAAAAGAGAATGTTAGAATAATTGACTCTATCCGGGCCAATAATGAGCTATTTATAAATACATATGGCATTGGCGTTGACGGGCTAACAAATTACTACGCTTCTAATTCAAAATTTAAATCCGGCTTCCTTAAATATTTTATTGGTGGACTTAAAGCACTTTCTAAAGCCCATCGTTTTGATTTAGATATAAAAATCGATGAAAATGCTCGAAAAAAATTAACTTCTATTTGGATGATCGCCATTGCGAACGGAAAAACTGAAGGAGGGAGATACAAAATTTCTCCCAACTCAGATAGTGGCGATGGCATAGCTGAGATCATTGTAATTAATGGAATCTCGAGACTAAGACTTATCGTTGAATTCCTAAAACTCTCTTTTGGCATATCATTCAACCAAAATGTTGTGGAAGTGTATGACTTCAAAAGTACACTTGAAATCAATATCTCGAAAGAAGTGAGAACTCACAGCGATGGTGAACAAATGGGATTCCAAAAGCGATATCAGTTTAAAATGGAAAGAGCTTCTCTAAATGTCATAGTGAAGTAAATTATCTGTGTTTTAGCTTCATAATATCTTCACTAGCAGGTAGTATTATTATGTAACTTCTAAAACGAAAGGAGGTCACTATGAGAGTTCCGGTTAAAATAATTGATAGGAAAAATGACTTAAAAAAAGGTTATTTCATCCGCCTCGAGATTGGGTTTATATTAGCACTTCTCGTGATGATATCTGCCTTTAAACTTGATATAAATATAGATCAGGAAAAAGATGATTTGGTTGTAGACAGGCAGGAAGAAGTTTTTGTTGAAGAAATTGTACAAACCAAACAAGAGATAAAAGCACCACCACCACCACGACCAATGGTTCCTGTGGAAGTGCCAAATGATGAGATCATTGTCGATGATTTTATTGATCTTGATGCAGAATTGGATCTGGATGAATCCTTTATGGAACTGCCACCACCACCACCGCCAGTAGATGAAGATAAAGCGGGTGAAGAAGAAGAGATCTTTATTGTGGTTGAGCAAATGCCTGAACTTATAGGCGGACTGGCTTCACTGAATAAACACATCACATATCCTGAAATGGCACGAAGGGCTCAAATTGAAGGTCGCGTGATCGTTGAATTCATTATCGATAAGGAAGGAAACGTAATGGATCCTAAAATTATCAGAGGAATCGGCGGTGGATGTGATGAGGTAGCCTTGAAAGCAGTTAAAAAGGTGAAATTCAAACCAGGTATGCAGCGTGGTAAACCTGTTTTAGTACGTTACAGTATGCCAATTAGCTTTACTCTTAAAGATCAGAGTAGTTAAATATTCGATCTAAAAGAGATTCAAGATAAGCCCTGATATACTTTCAGGGCTTTTTTTGTTCTACGGAGTTAATATTCTCTCTAAGGTCATCAAAACTGACAGGTTTGATAAGATACTCCTCAAAATTCGTAGATCTGGCTCTTTCCAGATTAACCGGGTCTGAATTACCGGTTATATAAATGACGGGATAATGAAGTTCATTAGCACGGATGGTTTCCATGACAGAAATACCGTCAATATTATCCTCAAGCATTATGTCCATTAATATGAGATCAGGTCTCAAAGCTTGAATTTGATCGATCGCTTCTGAACCTTTAGTGACAATAGAGGCAACCTCATGTCCAAGTCTCTCGATCATTTTTGATAATAAAAGTGATAATACTTTATCGTCTTCGACAACAATTATCTTCATTACTAATATTTTTTTTAGTTAACCAACCGTCATAAGTAATTATATATCTTATTCGATAATAAGAAATATTTAAGCAATCTGATTATATAAATGTATAATAATTCTTATAATTTATATTATGTAAAGTAGCTTGTATACATAAACTCTATACTCTTCCCTATATATTAAAATTAATGATCAATTCAGTTCAACTAACACTTCCTGAACCTTATTGAGATCCGGCATGTCCCCTGAATTATCCAAGATCTCTTTGTGTGCGATCTCACCTGATTTATCTATCACAAACACAGAGCGTTTAGATACACCTTCCATTCCAAAGTAATCTTCATAAAGAACATCGTAAGCTTCACTCACCTGTTTATTGAAATCACTGAGAAGTATATAATTCAAATTGTTGGCTTCTTTAAACGCTTTTAAACTAAATGTACTGTCAACGCTGATAGCTATTACTTCTGCATCTAGTGAATCATACAGTTTCATATTATCTCTTGTTGTACACAATTCTGTTGTACAAACACTGCTAAATGCCAGTGGAAAGAAAAGTAATACGACATTCTTTTTGCCTTCAAATGAGCTAACTGATACGTCTTTTAAGTTGGTGTCTTTTAAGGTAAAATCTATTGCTTTCAAATACTTGAACTTTAATTATTGGTTTGGGTGCTATTTGAATGAATAAATCTATACAACACCAATAAAATTCCCACTGAAAACAAAATTTCACTTATCCAGATGTTTTCAGGCATTTCCCGGTTAAAAACAAACCAAAACAATATAAAAGCTATACTTACCAATGTAAGTCCTGAGATGTAGTATCTTCTCCCAATTACATTACCCTTATTTATAGTGAAGACCAGAATAGTAACGATCAAGGCTCCCCCCTGATAAATTCCGTTTACAAGGTCTTTGATGACAATAGAATCGATGATCAATGGAAAAAATATGAAGCTAATAAACGGTAAAGCCGTTAAATATAATGGGAATCGAGCAAAAGATGGCTTCGATTCTCTGATAAGTACCAGTAGTCCACTGATGTAGAATGTTATGGATATAAGTTTACCCCAGTTCATAAAAAACTGTCTGGGTTGTAATTCCAACAGGTGAATTGAGTATGCAACAAATAATATCAGTGCTGAAGATCCAAAATATAGATCAACCAATGATCTTCTACGCATGTACTGCCTGAATAAAGTGTACATACTGATCAATAATGTCACAACAACAACAAGGTCAACCCACTGTACCGGTTCCATCAACTGTTCGAATTTCTACTTTCAAGTTCTTGCTTCGGGTCATTCGATTTTTTATAAGTCATAACCAAGTCAGCTATCTCCTTTAAGATCTTTCTTTCCTTATTGACCATTTCTAACGTGAACTCGTACAAGGTCAATGTAGATCGCCCTTCTGTTATTTCTCTCTCCCAATCTATCAACTGTAAGTTTTTAGTCAGGTTGAGTAGCGCAACTCTGTGTTTGGATATCTTGTACAGCAGTTTTTGAATGTCTTTCAGCAACTCCTCGTCCCTTTCGTAACTTTCTGAGGGCTTTGTATACGAATTCAGGTTGATCGGCCGGTTATTCTTAAAAGTATCCTCGATCACTCTTCTATAATACTGTTGCTGAGCATGGTCAATAAAATGAAGTGTTTCTGCGATAGACTTACCATTTGAAGGAGCTTCATCGTAAGGGACCGAATCTATCACGTATTTCAAGGCTTCAGCCTCATGTTCAAGATATGCTACATCATTAATTAATGAATCAATTTGGCTTTGTTTTATCTCCATTCGAAATGAAACCTCTAAGACCAGCTAGTTGACGCGGGAGTTAAATCGTTTTAATTACTACTTATTTATTTTAGCCATTTCCATAATGTTCTTATTCAAGAACAATTGCGATGAAAATACTTCTTTGTTGTCATAGCATCAATGGATAATAATAGTTCCTGAGTATTATTTTTGCCTGAATACCATCGTTATCGGCACACCAATAAAGCCGAACCTTTCACGGATCTTACTTTCTATAAATTTCCGATAATTCGGAGGCAACTCATGCGGACTGTTCATAAAGAATTTAAACACAGGAGGATTACTCTTTACCTGGGTACCGTAAGTGATTTTAAGCTGCTGCCCCCTTTTCATTGGTAATGGTCGTGCAGCCAACATATTATCGATAAAATCGTTGAATTCAGAGGTTGAAATCTCTTTTGTACGTTCTTCTATAACGGTTTGTGCCATATCCAACACTTTGTGTACCCGTTTTTTATTCAATGCAGAAATTGTAACTATAGGTATGTAAGAAAGCTGAGGAACTGAAGTATGGATATACTCTTCAAACTCTTTTACTGTGTTAGTGTCTTTTTCAGGAACCAGATCCCATTTGTTTAGAACGATCACCAGCCCTTTGTTGAACTTTTCAGCTTCTTTAAGTACACGCTTATCCTGTGCATCAAAACCTTGCATGGCATCAACCATAAGAATGGCCACATCACATTCACGTATAGCCTTTTCAGTTCTTACCGTACTGTAAAATTCGATATTTTCTTTCACCTTGGTTCGTCTTCGCAAACCGGCCGTATCTATAAGTATGTAATCTTTGTTATTATAATGCAGGTGGCTATTAAGTGAATCACGGGTTGTACCGGCAATATCGGTAACGATAGCTCTTTTGTCATTAAGCAAAGCATTGAATAGACTACTTTTACCTACGTTAGGCCGTCCAATAAAAGCTAATTTCGGTGTTTTGATTTCCGGTTCCGGTTCAGCCTCTGGAAGGTGTTCAACCACTTTATCAAGCAGGTCTCCGGTTCCCATACCGCTTATAGATGAGACCGGGTACAGATCCTCAATACCTAACTCATAAAATTCAGTGGCGTTGAGTCTTCTCTCTTCATTATCAGCTTTGTTAACCACTAATATAACCGGTTTGTCTTCTTCTCTAAGCAGAGAAGCAACGGCTTTGTCCAAAGTATTTACACCGGTTTCAACATCCACCACAAAAAGAACGACATCTGACTCTTCTAAAGCAATATGAACCTGCTCTCTGATACCAACAGACATCACGTTCATGTCATCGGGTAAGTAACCACCGGTATCTATTACACTAAAATCACGTCCGTTCCAGAAGGTTTCACCGTAATGTCTGTCTCGTGTTACACCGTATTCATCATGAACGATGGCTTTTCGTTTTCCGACCAATCTATTAAAAAAGGTTGATTTACCGACATTTGGGCGTCCTACAATTGAAACTACTGGAAGCATTTTAAGTGTTAGATTCTTAGATTAAAACAAGCAATAAAGGTACGCATAATTCAGCACAATATACTATGCTTCAAAGCTTTTACGAAAACTTCGGATTCCTTGGCACTCTATTCATAGCCGTCTTTATGTTCATATTTTTCATTTTTTGGATGGCTGGTATGGCAGGATTAACTCTGCCCTATGATGGAGGCCGCAAGCGAGGTTACAACTGGCAAATTGCACTGGCTATTTTTGTACCAATCTACCCTATTGCCTGGCTGATATATGACATGTATATGCAACGAAAGCACATGAAACAGAAGTAAACTAATTAACTTTCGGGCTCATTCAGTTTGTTTTGTTCACCTTCAGTTAACTTTTGCTGGCTACTCTCTTCAATGAGTTTCCACTCTTCAACCAGATCAGTGTTCATTTCTTTTATAAAACGAGAAGGCTGCGTAAAGTAATCCCCATATGCAGATTGTGCCAGTACCGGATAACTGAAGTAAAGCATCTCTTCTGCCCTTGTAACCGCGACATATAAAAGCCGGAGTTCTTCATCGAGCTGTTTTTCATCTTCAACTGAATAAGCCGAAGGGATAATGCCATCAAGGCACTGAATAATGAACACATGTTTCCATTCCAATCCTTTGGCAGAGTGAATGGTGCTCAAGATCAAAGGGGTTTCTTCTTTGGTCTTTTGTTCTGTATCAACAGCTGTGGCTGTGATGGGATCCAATGCTAATTCTTCAAGCATTTTTGGGAGTGTTGTAAAGCTTTCTGCCACATTAACAAAAGCTTCTAAGTCTTTAATACGCTTAGGGTAATCATCATATCTTTTTTTACAAAATACCTTGTAATAATTCGTAATGAGCTCAATGACCTTGGGTATCGAATGATCGTACTCTTTAATATCTACCAAAAGCTTGCTAAGCTCTTTCAGTTGGTCGACATATGACTGACTGGTGGTACCAGAGAGATCAAGTTGATACGGGTTTTTGGCTAAACGTATCCATTCGAACATATCCTGTGCTGTTTTTGGGCCAATACCATCAATTAGCATCAAAACCCGATTCCAGGCAATGGTATCCATAGGATTCACTAATATCCTCACATGAGCCAAAACATCTTTAATGTGAGCCGCCTCTGTGAATTTTTGGCCACCATACTTCACAAATGGAATATTTTTACGGTTAAGCTCAACTTCCAGATCAAAGGAATCCCTTCCATTTCTGAACAATATGGCGATGTTATTAAGATCCAAACCTTGTTCACGCAATTGTAATACGATCTGAGAAATAAACCGGCTTTGATCATGTTCGCTTGATGATTGTACCAAGGCGGGAAGTTCCCCTCCCTCATTATTTGAGTAAAGTTCTTTCTCGAATTTAAAATTGGCCTGTTTCAGCAGATTATTAGCAACCTGTAGTATTTGAGGCGATGACCGGTAATTTTCCTCCAGCTTGATGAGTTTGGTCCCTTTAAACCGGTTGGGAAATTCTAAAATATTCTGATGATCGGCCCCACGAAAGGAATATATACTTTGTGCATCATCTCCTACGGCCATTACATTTCCATGCACGCTTGAAAACAGTTCCGTCAGGTCAGCCTGCAACTTGTTCGTATCCTGAAATTCATCTACCATCACATGTTTATTCCCGGAGGCCACTTTGATCCGGATATCGTCATTCTCGCTCAACAAGTCCCTCGTATTGATGAGCAAGTCATCAAAATCCATGACAAAGTTTTTCTCTTTGTAGTCCTGATAAGCACCCACTACCTGAAGGATCTTCTCCTCCTGGTCAAGGAATTGCGGATAATCTTCCTGAAGAACCATCCTGATGTCCAAATTCTTATTTTTACTTGTACTGATGATATTCAAAAGGGTATTTTTATTTGGAAACCGTTTTTTCTTTTTGTGAAGATCGAGCTGTGTTCTGACAAATTGTATAACCTCAAGAGAGTCAGAGGTATCAATGATGGTAAAATTCGAAGGATAGCCAATTGCATCGGCATAACGATGCAGAAGCATGCTGCAATAAAAGTGGAAGGTTCCCCCCTGCACTTGTTTACACCGTTCATCCAATATATTACTGGCCCGGTTAAGCATCTCTTTTGCTGCGCGCCTGGTAAAAGTGAGTAATAATATATTTGAGGGACTAACTCCACTTTCAACTAGCCTGGCTACCCGGTGAACCAATGTCCGGGTTTTACCGGTTCCGGCTCCTGCAACAACCAAAGCCGGACCTTTATCATGGAATACCGCCTCAAGTTGACGATCATTCAGCAGCTCTTTATATGCTATCGAATAGTCTTCAGGCCGTTTTACCGGTTCATCTTTCTCCAATACAAATTTTTTCATATTCCAAGATACCAATCTGTTTGTATATGTAAAAATTATGTATTGCTTAGATCTTCTATTGATTCTAACGATTAAATATCTATTGATATGAATACGGAAATCTATTGTTTTAAACTTTCCTTTTCTCCCTGTTGCCTGATATATTCCAAATTCAAAAATCACAAGGTTCAAATACAGAATAGAAGAAATTAATGATCAACGAACCCTCATTGGCTCCACGAGAAGTTGGATGGATCGAAGTGGTCTGTGGCGGAATGTTTTCAGGTAAGACTGAAGAACTGATAAGGCGAGCTAAAAGAGCTCATATCGCCGGGCAACACGTAGTTGTCGTCAAACCGTCGTTAGATAAAAGATATAGTGAAGAAGAGGTGGTTTCTCACAACGAGACGGCCCTCCCTTCCATACTTGTGGATACGGCTGACCAGATCGTTCTACTAACCAGCAGCGCTAAAGTGGTTTGTATTGATGAGGCTCAATTTTTTGACGATCGGGTTGTAGACGTCGCCAATACTCTGGCTAACGATGGAAAAAGAGTGATCGTAGCCGGATTAGACATGGATTCTGAGGGAAGGCCATTCGGTCCCATGCCCTATTTGCTTGCCGTTGCAGAATATGTAACTAAACTCCATGCGATTTGCGCAGAAAGCGGAACCATGGCTCATTACTCTCAACGCATTGTTGAAAAAGAAGGACAAGTGTTAGTTGGAGAATATGACGCCTATGAACCCAGAGCCCGGCATTGTTTTCGCCCTCCCCATGATAAACGCCGGGGAAAACCAATAAGACCGTTTATGAATCCCAACGCTGACAAACCTGAAAATCAGTCTTCAAAACAAGAACAAAAAGAATTAACCTAATTTACCATAATGGAAATCATTCGTGGAATTATTGGAATCGTAGCTCTCCTTGGGCTTGCTTTAGCTTTCAGTAAAAACAGAAATAATATTAACTGGAAACTGGTAGTAATAGGAATTGGCTTTCAATTTTTATTGGCCATATTTATACTAAAAGCAGATGTTCTTGCTGCTTTTTGGGCCCCTTTGGGCTGGCCAATGCTGGCTTTTCAAAAAGTTGCGAGCTTCTTTGTGGTGGTTTTGAATTACACAACTGAGGGGGCATCATTTATATTTGGCCGATTAGGGCAAGGTCCAGGACACCCCGAAAGTTTAGGCGTGTTTTTTGCCTTCCAGGTGCTTCCAACCATAGTATTCTTTGCCTCTTTAACGGCAATTTTATATCACTATGGCATCCTGCAATTTGTCGTTAAAATAGTTTCTAAGGGTATTCAAAAACTTTTGGGGACATCAGGGGCTGAAACGCTTTCTGTGGTCTCAAACATCTTTGTAGGTCAGACGGAAGCTCCTCTCGTGATCAAGCCATTCATTGAGAAAATGACAAAATCCGAACTCATGGTGGTTATGACAGGTGGTATGGCTACCATTGCCGGTGGTGTAATGGCAGCCTATGTTGCCATGCTTGGAACTCCTTTTGCTGAAGCAAACGGACTTGAAATCGCCGTCGCTCAGCAATTATTTGCGGAAAGATTACTTGGTGCAAGTTTGATGGCAGCTCCCGCCGCCCTCGTGATAGCTAAAATATTAATACCAGAAGATGGTGAGCCGGTTACTAAAGGTGAAGTATCCATGCATGTTGAAAAGACCGATGCAAATGGTATTGATGCAGCCGCAACGGGTGCCGGCGTAGGCCTAAAACTAGCCTTAAACGTTGGCGCTATGTTGTTGGCTTTCATTGCATTACTAGCAATGTTCAATGGCATACTTGGTTGGGGAAGCGACCTTATTGGGATTACTTCTTTACTAGGCGAATCACTTACCATCGAAATGTTGCTTGGTTGGGTGTTTGCCCCTATTGCCTGGCTGATCGGAGTACCCTGGGCTGATGCTGTTAACATGGGATCGATGCTTGGAACAAAGATCGTGTTGAATGAATTTGTAGCTTACCTTCAGCTTGCGCAAGAGGTGAGCGCAGCAAATATTTCTCCTAAAACCATTGCAATGGCAACCTTTGCCTTATGTGGTTTTGCCAATTTCTCATCCATAGCTATACAGATCGGTGGGATTGGAGGATTGGCTCCCAGTAGAAAATCTGAATTGGCTAAATTTGGTATTAAAGCCGTTTTTGCCGGTACACTTGCTAATCTAATGACAGCCACTTTTGCAGGTATGTTATTTTAAAATCGATCTAAACCGGAACTTATTTGTTATGATATTACTCCGAGTTTTATCAGTTACAACTTTGTTACTGATGCTTTCATTGCCAGTAATGAGTCAAGGCTCTGAATCAAGCCTGCCTGTTGGGACTGTCGATGATGAAAACATTTACATAAGTGAACTGATCACGGAATACACAAAAACCGGCAATAGTGAACCTGAGCTAGCCGGGTTGAAATCCTTCCTCCCTCTGTATCTTAACTATAAGGCAAAATTAGCCTTCGGTTACGATGAAGGATATTTCAGAGATTCTCTTCTCATAAAAGAATATAACACTTATGTAAATGAGGCAGCCTACTCTTATCTACAAAATAATGTAGTGAAGCCTGAACTGTTTGAAGAATTTAGCAAACGCTCAAATTGGGAATTGAAGGTTTTTCATGTTCTCATCACTACAAATGATTTAAATGATCAATCAGAACTGGAATCTATTAATATCAGACTTGAGAAAGCCAGACAGGATCTAAAGAATGGAGTATCTTATGAAGAGGTAAATTACAAGTACTCAAGCGTGATGCAAGGACGAAGAACGGGTGGAACCCTCCCATGGATCACTGCCGGAACAACCGTTAAACCATTTGAAGATGTTGTGTATGGCCTGAATACCGGAGAAATCTCTAAGGTATTTCAAACTCAATTTGGATACCATCTGACTGTACTTTTAGATAGAAGGGCAAAAACCCCGGCCCGATCAGTTAGCCATATTTATACCCGGAGACAATCGGATTCTGCATTTATACAAAAAATTGAGACAGCTCACCGTGCATTAGCTGATTCCGGTCGAACCTGGAGTTATGTTGTTAAAAACTACTCTGAAGATCCGGCTTCTGTCGCTCGCAATGGGAATGTTGGCTGGATTGATTACACATCCAATCTGCCTAAGGAATTTCTGAATAAAGTAATGAATCTTGATCCCTCCCTACCCTATTCAGAGCCCATAGAAACTCAATTTGGGTTTCACATTTTTAAAATTGACTCAGTTCGCACGTTTAACAGTCCCGATGAGAAGAAAGAATATCTGCAGGAAAGGTTTGAGAATGCTTCCTACAACTTTCAGAATAAGGATCTTATACTCAAGCGCTTAAAACAAATGTTTCCTGATGAGAACATCAATAATGCTAACGTCGTTGATAAGACCATTTCTTTGTATCCTGAATTCGGTGAAATTGCAAGATCTTATCTGGAAGGTCTGGTTATTTTTAAGATCAACGAGCATTACCTTTGGTCAGCCAATTCCAGTGATTCGCTTGCAGTAAGGAAGATTTATAGTAAATATAAAGAACAGTTTAGGATTGAACCTCGGCCCTACTATTACAAATACACCAGTAGCGACCCAAGTTCACTGAAAGACGTTATTTCTTTTATTGAAAGAGGGAACGAACCTTCAGCAGTTGCTGATAATTTTAAAAATATTCAGGTAATATCAGATTCATCAACCAGCTACGAAAACATATCTGATTTTGAACTTAGGAGCATTAAAGCTGAAACATTCTCACCTATTAAATCTCTTAACAACAGAAATTTTGTTATATGGCTTCAAGATCATCTTGAAGAACGAATTATGACCTTTGGAGAAGCATTTAATCAGGTATTCAACGAATATTTACCAATAAAAGAAAAGCAATTTATTGAGGACCTAAGAGAAGCTTATAAAGTGAATGAGATTTACCCTAACTTAGAGCAAGCCTACAATAGCTATAAATTCAGATATGAAGATTAATTTTATACTGTTCATCACATTTATCTTGCTTGCTTTTCAAGCCTGTCAGCCAAAGAACGGCGATGATACAGTCATATTAGCTGAAGTTGGAAATCAGGTTTTAACACAATCAGAAGCTATTTCTTCTATTCCTGTAAACTCGCTTGCAACCGACAGCACTCTTGCATTAAAGAAGTATACTGAAGACTGGGTAAGAAGACAGGTTATTTTACAGGAAGCTGATCGCCTTAATTTTATGAACAGAAGAGATGTCAGAGAACGTATGCAACGGGTTCAGGATGAGTTTATACTTCAGGCGGTTCAGGATTACATAATCAGTGAATTTGAGGATGACCTGAGTGTAAGCGAATTGGAAGCAAGAAATTACTATCAACAAAACAAAGATAAGTTCACTCTCGATGAACAATATGTTCAATATCGCCATGTGATAACCGAATCCATTTCTGAGTCTCAGAATGCAAAGCGTGAATTATTGAGAGGTACAGACTGGGAGACAGTCGCTAAAAGATACTCAAAATACCCTGACCTGAAGATCAGGGAATCCCAAAAATTCTGGCCAATTTCCATATCAGGTGGCGACATTAATATGCTTAACCGATATTTGCGGGTTATTGGTCCATCTGAGATTTCCCCAATTTATCGTTCGGGCAATGAATATCATTTTGTGCAGTTAATAGATGAGCGACCTGAGGGTGACCATCCGGATCTTGATTGGTTGATAGAGCAAATACGTGAATGGTTAACGCTTGAAAAACGTAAAAGAGCATTCAACACATACGTAAAGAATCTTTATCTTCAGGCACAGGCGAATAACGAAATTAAAATTTATAACAACACTGACGAAAGCAGCAATGCTTTTGCAGATACAGTTTCATTGAGACAAATTAATAATGAATAATAAGCTTCTTTTATTACCCCTCCTTCTAATCACCCTATTCACCCAATTAGATCTCAAAGCTCAGGAAAAGCCGGTATTGGCAGATCGAATTGTTGCTCATGTAAATGACAACATTATCCTTAAGTCCGATATTGACCAAAGTGTAGCAGATTATATGAGGCAAGCACGCGTATCAGATCAAAATATCGAGTTCAGTAAGGGACTTTGGTTTAGTTTTCTAGAATCTGCCATAAACAATTACGTTATGCTGGAGAAAGCGCAAATAGATTCGATAACCGTTTCTGATGATGAGGTAAGCCTCCAAATGGATCAAAGGATCCGGCAATTGGTTTCTCAGGCGGGAAGTGAACGTGCCTTGGAACAGGCTTTTGGTAAATCCATTATACAACTTCGTGCAGATTTTAAGGAAGATTTCAGGGAGCAAATGATCGCTCAACGTGTGCAACAGCAAAAGATACAATCAATCAAAATTACACGACCTGAGGTTGAGGAATTTTTCAATGCAATACCAACCGATTCACTACCAACCATTCCTGAGCAAGTCTCTTTATCACAAATAGTGATCCTCCCACCGGCTAAAGATGATGCAAAACAGGCAGCCTTTGATTTTGCTCAACAACTTCGTGATTCCATTGTAGTGCATGGAAAATCCATCGAGGAACTTGCACGTCGCCACAGCGATGACAGAGGCTCAGCGACAAATGGTGGAGCCCTACCGTTGATGGGCTTGGATGAACTGGTTTCTGAATACTCTGCTGCAGCTTCTGCCCTACAACCCGGTGGTATATCAAAAGTTGTAGAGACTCAATTCGGATTTCATATCATTAAACTAAACCGCAGGGTTGGTGACAGAATTGAAACCAATCACATTCTTATTTCTGTAGATAATGAACAACTTGATGAAGAATATGCTATCGAAAGATTGAAAACGCTGAGGGACAGTATTCTGACAAATGAAAATGTAAAGTTTGCAGCTGTTGCCAGAAAATTCAGTGAAGATCCCAACTCTAAACCATATGGTGGCAAGATCTTTGATCCACAATCGGGTGAACGTCTTATCCCATTAAACAGACTCGACCCTGCTATGTACAGAATTGTCCTTTTGATGGACGAAGAAGGTTACATCTCTGAACCTCGCTCTTTCACGCTGCAAAGTCAGAATAAAAAAGCTTTTCGCATTGTAAGGCTTGATCAACAGATCCCTGAACATATTGCCAATCTCGATCAGGATTACGAGCGGATCAAGAATATTGCTCTTCAGCAAAAGCAAAACCGGATCATGCAGCAGTGGTTAAAAGAGCTGCGTGATGAGGTCTATATAGAGTATAAAATCAACAGACCTGATAGTAATTTAGATCTGGAGAATACTTTATGAGCAGTGAAATGAAGGATTCTGTGAAACTGGCTGATGAATTTCACCAGGTATTTCATGAGATAAAAGCTGAAATACATAAGGCAGTTATTGGGCAAGAGGACATTATTAACCTCCTTCTTATTAGTCTATTTTCTAAAGGCCACTGTGTTTTAGTAGGTGTACCTGGATTAGCTAAAACATTGCTTATTAGAACATTAGCAGAATCATTGAATTTATCATTCAGCCGAATTCAATTCACCCCAGATCTGATGCCCGGAGATATTACAGGGACAGAGGTTATCGAGGAGAATAAGGATTCAGGGCGTAAAGAATTTACTTTTATCAAAGGTCCTGTGTTTGCCAATATTGTATTGGCGGATGAAATAAATCGTACTCCTCCTAAAACACAGGCTGCCCTACTTGAGGGTATGCAGGAATATCATGTTACAACGGGTGGTAAAACCTACGATCTGGATCAACCTTTTTTTGTACTTGCAACTCAAAATCCTATTGAACAGGAAGGTACTTACCCTCTACCCGAGGCTCAGCTAGACCGGTTCATGTTCAATATTTGGGTGGATTATCCTACTCTAGAAGAAGAAAAAGAGATCGTAAGTAAAACTACGGCTCATCAGGATATTCAAATTCAGGCATTACTGACCAAAGAAAAGATACAGCAGCTGCAAGCTTTGGTTCGTGAAGTTCCTGTTCCTGAAAATGTGTTGGACTTTGCGGTTGAGTTGGTTTCCAAAACGCGACCAAACACTGATATTGCACCTGATTACATCAATAAATATATGAGCTGGGGTGCCGGACCACGAGCTTCTCAATATTTAATTCTAGGTGGAAAAGCCCGGGCATTGTCTCAGGGTAGATATCATGTTACAGAAGATGATATTAAAGCTTTAGCAATTCCGGTACTTCGCCACCGTATTGTAAATAATTATGCAGCTGAAGCTGAAGGATTTACGACTGTTAAGTTGATCAATATGTTGTTGGACGAGGGTTAAAATCAACTTAAGGAGAATTTGAGATGGAATTTCATGGTTTTCAAAATACTTTCCCTGTTGTTCTCATCTTTATTCTGGCTATAGGCTTGATCGCGCTGGCTTGGTTTTCTTACAGTAAGCTTAAAAGCATTTCGGAAAAAGGACGCTGGATACTGATCTCTTTACGGTCTGCTGCTTTTATTTTAGTTCTATTTCTTCTCCTTAATCCATACTTCTTTTCATCCCGCCAGGTTGAAATCACACCCAACATTGCCGTTTTCTTCGATAATTCTGTAAGCACAACCATTAATAAAAGTGATTATAATGGTTTAGAGTCATATCGAAATCTCATTCGGGAACTTGATCTGGAAACCATTGAGAATGTAAACTTTGATGTTTATTCATTTGGCGAAAAAGTTACTTCATCCGGTTTTGACTCGCTGGATGGAACTGAGACTCAATCAAATCTATCTGCTCCGGTACAGTCAGTGCTCGAGATGAACGAGAATGTTCAGGCAGCTATACTGATCTCTGATGGGATCATCACCTACGGGCGAAATCCGGTTGTAAATTCTTTTAACTCATCTATTCCAATCTATACCATTGGCATAGGTGACACCTCCTATGTTCGTGATATAGCCCTTTCAAATATCACTACAAATACAACCGGCTACACCAATACTAATCACGTGATAGAAGCTGATATCACTCAGACAGGATTTGAAGGCTCTACTGTAAATGTGAAGCTTATAAACGGGGATGAGATCATCGAAGAACAAAGAATATCTTTTGAAACAGATGATCAAACTAAGTCTGTCTTATTTGAAATTCTCCTGGAAGATCCTGGTTTAAAGCAGTATGAAATCACATCAGAACCTTTACAGGATGAGTGGACTCAAGATAATAACACCGGCTTGGTTTCAATAGATGTAATTGACAGCCGTGTTAGAATATTTCATGTTTCTTTTGCCATACATCCGGATGTAAAAGCCTTAAGAAGGTTAATCGAGTCTGATCAAAACAATGTTCTGTATACGTTAACATCACTCGGAAACAACCGTTTCATCGAAGAATTCCCAGAAATTGACCAGAATGAGGTCGATCTTTTGATTATCCATGGCCGACCAAGTACTGCCATTCAAATTCCTCTGTTGAGTGATCTGTCCAATACCCCCACATTGTTCATGGAGCTAGGAAGAACTAATTCTCAAGAGAATATGGAAAATAGCTGGAATTCCTATCGGTTGATCAATTCAGCCTTAATGCCTTCCTTTCAAACTCAGTTGAAACAAAATATCAGTAGCAGCGAGCATTCAATTCTGGAATTACCTGAGATTAATCTGGAAAACATCCCTCCTCTGCTAAGTTCCAGACGAAGTTCTTTAAATGACCCGAGAGCCTCAACATTGTATAACCTTGTTTATAATGGTGTAGAAACAACCTTTCCGGCAGTTTCTATCTCAGAGTTAGGGAACGTCAGGCGTAGTCATGTTTTACCTTGGGGTTGGTTCAAACTGTTTCAAAGTTCTGATCCGGCTGTAAGAGAATTTTATCTAAACCTATTCAGCAATATTATTTCATGGACTTCTAATAATCCGGATGATCGATTACTCAGAGTCATTCCGGAAAACAAGATCATAAATACCTCGGCAAACCCTGTTCTTAAGGGTTTAGTAAGAAACGAACGCGGTGATCCAGAATCGGATGCCGTCATAGAAGTTCAGGTTGAAAGAGAAAACACTTCATCCAGGACTTTTAATATGGAAAATATTGGTGAGGGCAGTTACAGATTGGAGCTTCCTAAGCTATCAGAGGGTCATTATACATTTACAGCAAATGCACGAAAATCCGGCCGACTGATCGAAACTCAGCAAGGTGAATTCCTGGTATCAAACACTAGCAGCGAATTTAGCAACACAAATAGAAACGATGCTTTGCTACGCTCCATAGCCAACAACTCCGGTGGGTCTTACTTCGTGTACAATGAAATGCAAGGATTTTGGGATGAATTCAGGCAATCAGGGGTACTTTCAAAAGATACAGCTACAATTGAAAATTATATATTTCCGGTGAGAACCATTTACTGGTTTCTGATTTTAACTCTTATTCTTGGATCTGAGTGGTTCCTTAGAAAATATTACTCTCTTCCATGATCACTTAAAGAGTGTCTTGTTTGTTATAGCTCAGTAAAGATAATGTTTGATAAATGGAGCTTCCCCCTCTTTCATTCTAATGATATACATGTTGCTGTAGTCATTTTCATCAAATTGGTCAATTCTTTCCTCACCCAACACTAAATTGATCAATGCCGGTGTAGTATTTGAGTGTCCCACAATGAGTACGGTTTGTCCCACATGGTTTTCAATTATCTGATCCTTGAATATTTTCAACTCTTTTGGGTTATAAATCCTGATGGGCAACTCAAAATGTTCTGCTGCGGGTTGAGCCGTTTCCCTGGTTCTATTGTAATTAGTAGAGTAAATCGCTTCTATGGTATCATAATGTCGCAATAAGGTTAAAAGCTTATAGGCTCGTTTCTTTCCGGAGGCATTTAACGAAGGATCAGGATCATCAGTCTTAATTTTTTCAGCGTGACGGGTAAATATAAGAAGGGTTTCATCTTCTGATATTTGGGAATCAGTGTTTTGTGCAGTAGCCCCCACAGAGATCAATAATGAGAGAGCAACAAAAAGAATTGTTTTCATCGTATAGAGTGTCAGTTTAGCTTAATAGAAAATTAAAACACATAATTCGATTGTAATCACATTTAGTTTCAATTTGAAAATCAGGCTATAATTATTTTGTTATTCGTCTTTATCTACAGCCAATTAATTTACCGTAAATTATGTAGGTATAGGTATAAATAATAATTATATAATTCACTTACTCCTGCTCATTGTAGAATTGTAAATAAAAATTTAATAGGAAAAAATGTTCGATCCTGGGCCTTTAGAACAAGCCATTGAAAAAATCTTGCGATGGTATGAGTCTACATAGCAAAACATTTAGGATGGGCTATATATATTGACAAAGAAAAGTCACCCTATTATCTAAAACGTGCCTGCAGTTCGTCTAAAGGAATGTAACTAATGGTTGGTTTTTTTAGTGGATCAAGATAGGGTTGCTCACAGGCAAACAACTGATCGACCAACGACTCCATTTCTTCCTGAGAAAGCTTTTTACCTCTTGGAATAGCTGCTTTGGAAGCAAAGGCAATAGCTACCTTTTCGCGTGCTTCCAGCTTGATCTTTTGGCTTAATTCCTGATACTGATGTAACATTGAGATCAAAACTTCTTCCTCATTACCTATCTCAATATCAGCCGGTACTCCATTGATCATAGCCGTATTTCCACTTAGGAGTTGGACGGAAAACCCCATTCTCTGGATAATAGAATGCAACTCTTTCAACAATGTATAATCAGAAGCTGAGAGTTCAAGGGTCTGGGCAAACAAGAGCTGCTGAGTACTTGGAAGCGCCTCTTCAGTGGCATTTATCGCTTTTTCAAAGATGATACGCTTATGCGCCAAATGCTGATCGATAACGGTCAATCCGGTTCTGGTTTGGGTAAGGATATAGGTATTATGCAGTTGCCAAAAACCTTTGTCCTGAGAAACTACATTATTAGTCCCGGCCTCTTTGTTCATATCCGGGTCATCCGTAAAACTAAAGTTTGATGAATTTGCCCCCCTGTTACCATAGAGTTGATCACTGAACTCATCACCACGGCCTTCAACCGGATTCGAACCGGTATTTATACGGGAAGAGATTTGAAATCCTCCATCAGTATTACGACTCGTCTTAGGCTGTTTAAAACTAAAACCTGAATCAAATCCCCTTGTTTGCTGACCACTCAGAAATACGTCTTCGTCAGGTTGAATATCGGGGACCTGAAAGTGTTTGTTTAATGCTCTGTTTACTACAGAACGTGCAAGCTGAATCACGCTTCTTTCATCCTCGAATTTGACTTCCAATTTGGATGGATGCACGTTTACATCCACTTTAGAGGGATCTATATCAAAAAATAGAGCATAAAACGGATATTCATTATTTCGAGTCCATGCATCGTACAAACTCAAAATAACATGCGTGAGATATCGGTGCTGAAACGGTCTTCCATTCACGAATAGAAACTGCTCTCCCCTACTCTTTTTGGCAAGTTTGGGATCAGAGGCAAATCCATGGATCTTCACATAACTCGTTTCCTCACTAAAATCAATCAAACTGGCTTTATACGAACTTCCAAATATTTGTGTTACCCGCTGTTTAAGGTCTTGTATCGGAAGATCATAAATGATATCACCATCAGCTTCAACGTAAAATGCTACATTTGTATTTGCAAGGGCTGCATACTGAATGGTGCGAAGAATATGACGGAGTTCTGTCACATCTGTCTTTAAAAACTGTCGCCGGGCAGGTACGTTAAAGAATAGATTTCGAACTGCAATGGTCGTACCGTCATCAGTGGCTGTGGGTTTGATCTCACGTTCCTCACCACCCCATACTTCAAATTCCCAACCGTTTTCGTCTTCAGCACGTTTGGTTTTAACCGTAACCTGTGAAACGGAAGCGATTGAAGCCATAGCTTCTCCACGAAATCCAAGGGTACGTATTTTGAACAGGTCGTCAACAGAATTGATCTTGGAAGTAGCATGTCGCTCAAAACAGAGTGGAAGATCCTCTTTACTCATTCCACAGCCATTATCAGATACCTGAATCAGGGTTCTTCCGGCATTTTGGATCAAGATCTTTACCTGATCGGCTCCTGCGTCTATGGCATTATCCAATAGCTCTTTTACTACCGAGGCCGGTCTTTGAATAACCTCTCCCGCTGCAATTTTATTACTGATCTCGGGAGGTAACTGATGAATAATAGATTCGCTGATATGCGTGTCGCTCAATGGGTTATTTTATTGATTTTATAGTGATATTAAATATACAACAAGACTCAATAAGGCTGCGTAAAAAACAACCCGGGTAAACTGTGCCGGTCTCCTTCGGTTGTGCGTTTCGAATTTTATACGTTGTTTTCTTTTCTCTCTTTCATCCTTTTTAGGATCATAATATCTGGGTTGGTAATCGAATTTTTTTGGCTTTGGCCGGAAGCCGAACATTGGTCGGATCATAACAGCACCTCAATTTAGTTGGCTTTGAATGGCTAACGGTATAAGCTAACCTAGCTTGTTTTAATATAGGAAATCAAAAGGGTGAATATCGAATACTGAATCAGGATTATTCATTAAACTCATTTTACCGATTTAACCACTCTCGTTAGATATTCATTATTCTTTTGATCAATTTTCAGTATCCAGCGGGATGTCCTTTTGCCCCGAAATTTTGTAAACTCAAGACCTTGTTAATTCCTTTAATTTCAATATTGAAGAATTCGAAACATAATTTCAAACTGCTAACCAATTCAAAAAGATGAGCACTGATAAAGCCAAGATATTTTATACGATTACTGATGAAGGCCCCTACCTTGCAACTCACTCCTTTCTACCGATTGTAGAAGCATTTACTAAGGCTGCCGGAGTTAACGTTGAAACAAAAGATATATCGCTGGCAGGACGAATACTGGCTAACTTTCCGGATTATCTTAAAGATGATCAAAAAGTATCGGATGACCTTGCTGAACTTGGTAAACTGGCTAAAAGGCCGGAGGCAAACATCATGAAACTGCCAAATATCAGTGCTTCAGTGCCACAATTGGTAGCTGCGATCAATGAATTACAGGATAAAGGGTATAACCTTCCTGACTATCCTGAAGAGCCAAGTAACGGAAGTGAACAAAAAATTCAGGAACGGTATAATGCAGTTAAGGGAAGTGCAGTAAATCCTGTATTACGTGAGGGTAACTCCGACCGAAGGGCTCCAAAACCGGTTAAGGAATATGCAAAAAACAATCCTCATTCTATGGGTGAGTGGAGTTCTGAATCCAATACTCATGTGTCTACTATGGATGACAATGACTTTGCGCATTCTGAACGTTCGGTGACATTAAGTAGCGAAGATGATGTTAGAGTTGAATTCACAGATAATGATGGAAATGTTCAGGTATTAAAAGAAAGTACACCACTGTTACCCGGCGAAGTCATTGATGCAGGAAATCTGAGTAAAAAAGCTCTTCTAAAATTTTTGAAAGAGCAGGTTCAGGATGCCAAAGACAAAGGCGTCCTATTTTCACTACACATGAAGGCAACCATGATGAAGGTTTCAGATCCGATCATTTTTGGTCATGCCGTAAGAGTTTACTTCAAAGATGTTTTCGAAAAGCATAGTGAAACGCTCAAAGAACTTGGGGTTGATCCTAATAACGGTTTCGGAGACCTGGAGGCTAAGATCAAGGACCTTGATGAAGACAAGCAAGCTGAGATCCGCGCTGATATCCAAAAATGCTATGAAAATGGCCCTGATCTTGCCATGGTTAATTCACACAAAGGAATTACGAATTTACATGTCCCAAGTGATGTGATCATTGATGCCTCGATGCCGGCTATGATCCGGACTTCAGGCCAAATGTGGAATAAGAATGACGAAACACAGGATACAAAAGCTGTTATTCCTGAAAGTAGTTATGCAGGCATTTACCAGGAAGTGATTGACTTCTGTAAAGAAAACGGTGCCTTTGATCCAACCACAATGGGTAGTGTACCTAATGTGGGTTTGATGGCTAAAAAAGCTGAAGAATACGGCTCACATGATAAAACCTTCGAAATACCGGGTCGTGGTAAAGTTCGCGTAGTAAATAAAGATGGCAAAAGCCTTTTGGAGCATGATGTGGCAGAGGGTGATATATGGAGAATGTGTCAGACCAAAGATGCTCCAATCAAAGATTGGGTTGGACTTGCTGTCCGCAGAGCACGTGAAACCGCTGTTCCTACTATTTTCTGGCTTGATGAAGACCGTGCACATGACTCCGAACTCATCAAAAAAGTAAATAAATATCTGCCTGAGTTTGACACAGAAGGATTAGATATTCAGATCATGTCTCCGGTAAAAGCAATGCGATACACGCTGGAAAGAACCAAAGCCGGAAAAGATACAATATCTGTTACAGGAAACGTACTGCGTGATTACCTTACCGACCTCTTTCCTATTCTGGAACTTGGAACAAGTGCTAAAATGCTTTCCATTGTTCCTCTTATGAATGGCGGTGGGTTATTTGAAACCGGTGCAGGTGGGTCCGCTCCAAAACATATTCAGCAATTTTTGGATGAAGGCCACCTCAGATGGGATTCACTGGGTGAATTCCTTGCATTAGCTGTTTCCCTGGAACACCTGGGTAAAACATTTGATAACGAACGTGCCCTTGTACTTTCAGAAGCTCTTGATGAAGCAAATACGCAATACCTGCAAAACGATAAGTCTCCGTCTCGAAAAGTAAATGAACATGACAATCGTGGTAGTCATTATTATTTAGCCATGTATTGGGCTGATGCTTTGGCTAATCAAAGTAAAGACGCAGAATTAGCAAAGCGCTTCAAATCGGTTGCAGAACAGCTCAAATCGAGTGAAGAAAAGATCAACAAAGAACTGATCGAGGCTCAGGGGCAACCTGAAGATATTAGCGGTTACTACTGGCCAGATTCTAAATTCGTTTATGAGCGCATGAGACCAAGTAACACGCTAAATGAGATCATCAACGCTATTTGATCTGATACTTTTTATAGTTTTTATTTCTAAAGTCCGGATACCAACTATATCCGGACTTTTTTATGAATTCATTTTCCGGTTATTTATATAGAACCTGATCTTTTTCCAGAGTAAACGCCTTCCTGCGACGGTTAGTAAAAGCGGTAGTATTTTGTAAAAACCGTACAATATACCAATGAATAGAATGATAGCAGGAATGGCGTATTGATCATAGGCTTCATACATATTAAGGATCTCCTGCCCTGCTAACATAGCCATCCATATAAATATTGGAGTCCATATGATAACTGTAAGTCCAAAGTATAGCGTAAACTTCCAAAATCCGGTTCCCAATATTCCGGCTGTAAGGTAAACAGGCAATCTGCTTCCGGGTATAAACCTGCTTAAGAATAAAATAAAGGGACCTTTCTTATCAAACCAAATAGCGGAGTTTTCAACACTCTCCTCTTTAAGGAACCAGCGTAATGGTGCTCTTCTTAAAACCGGCCTGCCTAAATATCTACCTGCAAAATAAAGTGAGTAGTCACCAAATAATATTCCGAGTACAGCTCCTAGAACAGCATACCAAAACGGGATCAGATCATTGACCGCCATAAGACCTGCCCCTATTGCAGCAAGATCCTCACTTATTAGTGATGAGGCAGCAATTGCCAACACATACAACGCATTCAACTCATTTTGGGAATCAGCCTTAACCTCATCCAGATAAGGCAGTAATTTATCAAGACTGTCTTTTGGCACAGATTGCATATCATAACTAGATACAGAGTCTAAATATGTTGAATCTTGTGCACATAAATTCACGACGGAAAAAACTGTAAAACAAAGCAATAACAGATTAAATGAAATTAAACCCCTCACTTCCTAAATCTTAAGGGGTTCGAATTCCCCGTGTTTAAGGTTAAACTCTTTAGTCATTATGGTGGGCTTTAGACGTTCTGATACAGCTTTGTTTAATGATATGGTGAGCTCTTTACGGTCACTTCGTGCAATAGTTTCCTCACCAAATCTCATAAAGCAAGTTATTGACTTTAACTTGAGCAAATCATAAAAATGTACAAAGAATGGGATATCCTCCCACCAACAGACAGACCTGTAGGCAGATTCTTCATTTTCTGGTGTTCGATAAGACAACGCTACGTACGAAACGGGAAAATTCATACTGGCCGGATATTGAAGTAAAGGAGCTCTGAATCTTAGCACATTGGCACCGGGACTTGTAGTCCCTTCAGGAAATATAATAATGCCTTGGTTCTCGTTAATGTTTTTTGAAATGTTGTCATTAACTCTCGTGATATCTCTTTTTCTTTCCCGATCAATAAATAAAATACCACAGGTTTTCACAATGAACCCAATAAAAGGCCATTGTTTCACATCACTTTTGGCCACAAAAAGACATCTTAATTGTGAGAATAAAACAAATATATCTGTGTAACTTAGATGATTTGAAACCAAAAAAAATGGTGGTTCAGGTACCTTTCCACTGATCTCAAATTTTATTCTCATGATCATACAAACACTTTTACCCCAATAATTGAGTAAATAGCCCCTGTATTTCTCATAATTAACTCCGACCAGAGATAATACCAACACTGCCATCATTATTGAATAGTAAAACAAAGTGACCAACAAAAAAGCAAACAATTTAATTACAGCTGCAATGTGCCTCATATTAGTTTAAATACTGTATTAGGTTTATTTTTGTACAAGAATAATAACAAAACCAACGTAAACTATAACTGTTTCTAAACTGTTAACAACTATGTTAAATGTTCTTTAAAGATTTAAATAGATAAAAATTATTGCTAAGCTTAGCTAATGCTTTATTACAAGAAATATATATCATCTAAGGATAAAGATTGGGTAATTTTTATCCACGGTGCCGGTGGAAGTTCCTCTATCTGGTTTAGTCAGTTACGAGATTTTAAAAAGCATTTTAACGTTCTATTAATTGACCTCAGAGGCCATGGTAAATCAAAAGATCTGCTTCAAAAATATTATGAGGAGGACTACTCTTTTGAGTTTATAAGTCAGGATGTGATTGATGTCTTGGATCACTTAGAAATTGATAAGGCTCACTTTATAGGTGTTTCCTTAGGAACTATCATAATCAGAACCATCGGTGAAGTTGCACCTGAGAGGGTGAAATCCGCAGTTTTGTGTGGTGCTATAACACGTTTAAATGTTCGGTCCCGAATTCTTGTATTCCTTGGCCATACTTTCAAAAGATTTATTCCATACATGTGGCTATATAAGTTTTTTGCATGGATCATTATGCCAAAAAAACGTCACGCTAAATCCAGAAACTTATTTATCCGGGAAGCAAAGAAACTTTATCAAAAAGAGTTTTTAAGGTGGTTTAAACTTACAAATGAAATAAATCCTTTACTCAGATACTTTAAAGAAAGAGAAGTCAAATCCCCAATGTTATATATTATGGGAAGTGAAGACCACATGTTCCTGCCACCTGTCAGATCTATTGTTCAGGAACACAAAAACTCAAGTTTGCAGGTGATTGACAATTGCGGTCACGTCTGTAATGTAGAAAGACCGGGAGCATTTAACAGGGTTTCAATCGAATATCTGAAATCTCATTCGTGAGAAATTTTTCCATCTCCTCAATTTGTATAGGATAATTCCTTACCTGGTGACTTCTTCCGTATTGTCCCGAAGCGTGAATAACCAGGCTTCATTGTTAAATGAGCCTCTTACCTCATAAGTACGGTCTACCGCTTTATTAAAGTCAGCATATCCTTCATAGGCAACGTAGTTAAAACGTGTCTCAGGATTAAAAAGGATTCTGGTATTATAACCCTGTTCATCCAAACGTTCTTTAAATCTTTGAGCATTACCGGGTACAAGGAATGACCCACCTATGATGAAATACTTGATATCAGTATTGATATTATTTTTAATGATCTCTTCCTTCCCACCGTTGGCCTTGTACTCAAGATACTCTTCTAAACTAAATGCCTTGGGTACTACAACCATTAATTCAGGTTTTTGAACGGGCATACTGAGTTCTTTTGCAATTTCTTCCTGCTCATCAGTTAACTCTTCGTCAATCTTATCTGTTGTTTTTTCATCAACAGGTTCTTCTGTCTGTTCAGATTCCTGAGGTTTTTCAATTATTACTTTGTCAGAGTTATCTATTGCATCGGGACTTAAAAATCTATCTTCTTCTCTGGAAAATACCCTATCGAGATCAGCTCTCATATTATCTCTGGTATCATTAAGCACATCTCGTTTTGAAAGTCTAACATTGTCGAAACGGGTTCTGACCGGTTCTACAAGTTCTGCCTGTACAATGATGATCAATTCATTTTCGAGAAAATCTTTTGAATTGAAACCAAACAGATATTTGAGTACCGGTATGTCCTTTAGTATAGGTATACCACGGCGTACTGTTGTTTCTTCCGTTCTGTATAGGCCTGCCACATAAGTTGATTCTCCATTTAGGAGAATAGCTGAAGTGGTTGCTTCCTGTTTGTTAATTATTGTACTAACAACATCGGGCTGAGCTGTTGATCTTTCTACTTGTAATTCCAGGTAGACGAATGATGTGTCATCCTGAGTTATAATCTGCGGAGTAACCGTAAGAATAGTACCCGTGCTAACAAAGTTATCGGTCACATTACCTGCAATGTCTCTTTGTTTGATCGAAAAATCCTGTCCAACCTGTATATTACCTTCTTCCCCATCTACAACCTTGATGGATGGAGTTGCGAGTACTTTACCAAGGTTATCAGCTTCGAATGCACTAAATAATGCCTGAACGCTGATTCCGGGACCAAATTCTCCCATATTAACAAGTGCGTTAAATGCATTTTGTGATACACTTTGAGCATTGAATGAATTAATGGCAACAAATTGATCGTCAAAGTCAGAACTGGGTATTGACTCATTACCATCCCCACTAACAAAATCATTCAGGTTATCAGGCACATCACTTGTCAAAGTTGACCAATCAACACCTATTTCCTGTAACGCTCTTTTGTTACCTTCAAAGAAAGTAGCGTTAATTCTAACTTCTCTTGTTTCTGTGGTTGGCAGAACTACACCTGTACCACCTTGACCAGTTCTTGTTGCCCCACCCGAAGCCTGTGTTGTAGCAGTTGCTGAGGTTTGTTGAGGAACAACGATCTCATAGTATTCTTCAAATTCATTCAGCTCCAGGTCCTGGAAGCGCATTAAGTATTGTAAAGCGTCTTTCCAGTGCATAGCCGGTAAATTAACTCCTATAGCTCCACTATAACCAGAGTTATCAACTATAAATTTATTCTCATATTCTTGCGCAAAGGTATCAATGATCTCAATAGCCTCATTGTAAGTGGTACTTTTATTAAAAGCGACCACTTCATCAGGATTAGTATATTCCCTGAGCGGATCAACGATTTGAGCAGAAGCTATCTGAGGTACAGCATTCAGCAGCACAACCATGAAGAAGGTGAATAACAAACAATATTTTTTAAAAAGTGCTTTCATTGTGTTCATCGTTCTATCTCCAAGGTAACTAGTTCCGTGATGCCACCTTTGTTTAAATTGAAAGTAGCAGTTTTATTATTTATGTCAATAGACTGAAGAGAGCCAAGATATACATCGTCTCCGACTGTAAGAGACTGTACATTTCCTCCCTGATCAACTATAAAAATTCTGGATGCAGTCATACCAATGATCCTGCTTTGTTCTGCGTTAATGAGATTATCGGTATTTGGTGCTACCGTAGGTTGAATAAGCGGATAAAATGAGTTATGCGTTGATACCTGCTGATTTCTGGTCAATACATTAGTTCTTGATACATTCTCCTGAATTGGTATCCGCTCGTAGTAACTTTCCAGCGTGAAAGTAAATGTGATATCCGTTAGTTCCTGTCCCTCATTGTTACCTCCGGGTGGCACCAAAGACAATCCTGTAACCTTATTAAGTAACTGACTGTTTTCTATTATATTGATGAAATTAATAACATTTTCAAATTTTCCGTATCCGTTCAAATTCGAACGAATGATACCATATTGTTCCTGTGCAGTCGAGTCAATAAAGTTAAAATCAAAGTATACTGTAAGATCTTCCGAGCTATTTCTGATATAATTCAAGTAGTCAAAAACATCGTCGGGATTTGGCGTTTTATAAAGAGATTTATCATAGTTTTCGATGATGGACAAGGCATTTTGATAATTCTCATTTAGCTGAGGAAAAGCATCACTGATCGCTCTTTTATTGTTGTAATCCTGCTGCTTTTCCTGCAATGTTGTTTCCAGTTTTTCAAGCTCTGGAACCTGAATAAATTGAATATAGCCAAAAGCTCCACCCCCAAGTAATAAGAGTGCAACTAATAGGATTATGGTATTTCTAACGCCGTATGACAATTTATTCCCCTATTATTTCTTGAATACCCTGAACATTCTCAGGGGTATATATATTTTCATCTTCAAAAAAGCTTCCCACCACATATCTGAATTGAAAGACTTCTTCAGATCTGATCTCTGCTGAACTAACATTCAATAAAGTCGCATTATTGAAAAGATCTGCAAGCATTGGTATTCTATCTCTATACCTGGCTACGCCGGCTAACTCAACAGAATTATTTTGATTTTGCCTCATCGCTGTGATCCATAGTGAGTTGATATCCCTCACACCGCTATTGAGTTGGTCTAAATTAGTGGACCATCTTAAGGTTCCCTGGTTCAATTCACTCAAAAGGGCTAATTTGGATTGAATTTGACCCAATTCATTTGTTATCTCATTTGATCTCTGTACCGTGGCTTCAAGTGATCTTATCTGTGCTTCCAGTGTACTTATATTACCCTCAAGACGATCGATTTCAGATGCATTTTGATTGATAAAATAGTTCGCTACCATCGGAGTTATTAGGATAAGAAATAACAAAAGAAATCCATGCCATTGGAGCTTAAAGATCTTTTGACGGTCATCTACATATTTTGGCAAAAACGAGATCTTTGGAAGCGCCTCTGATTGATAACCGGAAGCAGCCCAAGCCGCACCTATAGCCGTTGTAAAAGATGAAATTGAAGATTCACTGATACTCTCAGTCTCTATAAAGTCGTCCTGATATTTAAACTCAGAAACATCAACATCCTGAAATCTTTCCTCAAAAAATTCAATGGCTGAATCGCCTAGAGAATTATTACAAATGATTAGTCTGTCAAGATTAGGAACTTCTCCGGTATCTAACTGAAATAATATCTTGGAAAATACGGTGTTTAAAAACTTCTTACTCTGTACACCTTCAGTAATTATTGGTGACACAATCCAAAGCTGATCGCCACGCAAGAATATCACCCGACAAAATTCTTCACCAAATTGAACGACACCAGAAATGCTATTTTCTTCGAGTTCATAGTTAGCTCTGATAAGTCCCAAAAGCAGGATCTCTTCAGGAAGAACCTGATTGATAAAAAGTTTACCTCTATATAGGTCCTGAGTCTTGTTTACCAGAGTTAATAACTGAGGCTCATCATCTATAGATGTAAGTAATAACGCCCCATCATCACGTACTGTATAAGAATAAAAATCATCTCCCTTTGGAACACCGTGTAGAGCTTCAAGTCTGTCATCAACAATGACCTGTAAGTCTTTTTTCTTGGTATCGGAAAAATCCGTGTCCTTAAGGATCTGAAAAATTGTTTGTCCGGCTGGAATACCGATGCCAAGATCTACCCTTTCTGAGCTTATTGAGCTAAGCAAGTTGTATAGCATAAGTTCATTAGAAGCAGGTGCATCCGCCTCATTCACCATATCGGTATCAATGATCTCTTCTGGCGAATCAACATCCAGATCATCGAAATCAAGGTCATTAAGGTCATCTTCCAGATTTTCAAGATCCAGACCATCGTCTTCATCTTCATCAGAATCTAAACCAAAGATCAATTCATCATCATCGATATCCTGATCCATATCAAAATCATCAAAAACGGGTTCAGCTTGCTGTTTTTGAAGACTTTTACGAGTCTTAAGTGGCTCAATAAGTCTGACCTTGTCCAGACTTAAAAGCTCTAGCTTTTTTCCGGCGACTTTAAGTTTGGCAACTTTAAGTGAATCACCTTCTACAACAATACCTGTATATGTCTTGTTTTGGAACATGAACTATCCGTTAGTAGTTAATTTCACTTAATAATTGCAAGATCTTGGTCTTATTGTTAGCGTAATTTAAAGCAGTTTCCTTAGAAATAACACCTTGAGTATAAAGCCTTTTTAGGTCTTGTTCCATAGTATTCATGCCACGCTCACTACCTTCCATTAACATCTGATAGATCTCACTGATGTTGTTATTACGTATAGCCGCACGAACAGATGAATTTACGACCAATACTTCTTTAGCCAAAACACGTTTACCGTCTAGGCTTGGTATTAGTTTTTGACTGATCACACAGGTCAAAACATCTGATAGTCGGGTTCTTACGCGATTCTGCTCTTCGGTTGGAACCTCACCCAAAATACGCTCAATACTCTCCATAGCTGAAGAAGTGTGAAGTGTTCCAAAGGTCTTGTGACCGGAGTCAGTGATCTCCAAAGAGGTCATAATAGTTTCCGGATCTCTAAGCTCACCAATTACAATAATATCCGGATCCTGACGCAAAGCTTGTATGGCACCATCTTTAAAAGACTCCACATCTCTACCCACTTCCCTGTGCCTTACCACCGACTTAACAGGCTTATGGATCAATTCAACAGGTGATGCAATTATCACGATGTGAGAATCTACCGTTCTGTTATTTGCATCAATGATCGTATCAAGCGTGGACGATTTACCGGATCCTGTAATACCGGTTATCAATGTCAGACCGTATTTATAGTACTTCAGACTAAGAGCCTTCGCAATCTCACTGTGAACACCTAAAGTTTTGAAGGGACGTATCGTATTATCGATCTTACGCATGTTCAAGGCAAGGTGCTCAAGATCGAAATACATATCAGCACGAAATCGCTGATTTTTATCTTCATTTAGTGAAATACTATATGAGAAATCGAGGTTTTTATCGGCTATTAGTTTTTTTCTTTGAGTAGGAAGGATAATGTTGTGTAGGAGTACATCAGTTTGATCTAATGTTAAACCGGTTGGCTTCTTGGCAGGACTCTTGTCTCCATAAACACGATACCAGACTTTTCCATCACAACCTGGTCCCCCCATATCAATATCAGAAGCTTCATTTTTAAGCATTCTGACGAGCAATGAATCAATGATACTGGTCAATTGAGACCTATGATCATCGTCCAGGCCGTCAATAACCTTTCCAATAGCAATATGCCGGTCAACGCCCCGCGTCGAACGCGGAACCTGATCTATGACTGGCTTAACTAATTCAGTAATTTTATCAGAGATTTTAGCCGTCTCCATACACAAGCCAATAACTTTTTAAGATGACACAGTAATAGATGATTTCGTAGATGATATGTTACAAACTAAATTAAATTAATCTAATAAAACAACATTAAATTAAATGTACCCAAAAATTTAGCTGTTATCTATTACCAGTTAGTATCGTTCAATAAACGCTTCTTAAGATTCAATAACTGAACATTCATGTTACTGATCTTTCTTTGTTGAATTTCAATAATGTTTTTTGTGAAAATATTAAAAAGCTTTTCAGGCTTTTTACGAAAGAAATTGAGAGCTTCATACCTCTCATATCTCAATAGAACACAATCTCCATCGGCTGTCACTTTAGCCATTCTGTTATTTTTACTGAAAAGAAAAGCTTCACCCAAAAAATTACCTTCCCCTAAAGTTGCCATCTGAATATTGTCTTTCCAGATACTGACTTTACCTTCAGCAACTAAGTAAGCTGAATTTACATATTCTGATTCATTTAATATCACTTCGTCATTTAAAAAACGTTCTTCAACACCCAGCTGTAAAAATTCCAGTACGTCCTCATAGTGGAAGTTCTTTAGAAGCAAGGGAGGCTCCTTAAGGAATTTCTTAATGTAGTCCGTCATTAGTTCATCACTGGAATTTGAATTATCACTGCTCATAGTAAACCCCTATAGTAGTTACCGCTGACAACAAACTGTCGCTATTCGTCAAGTTAATATTAATTTTCAATTTTTACCTCTTATTAATCTTCAATAGTTGCTGCTATAACTTCTTCTATTGTTGAAATACCTTCCTTGATCCTTTCACGGCCTGAACCGCGCAAAGTGAGCATACCCTGAGATATTGCCAGATCTTTGATCGCTCCTTCATCAATATCCCCACCTGCATCCAGGATCAATTGCTTGATCTCTTTAGAGAAATAAAGGGCCTCATGTATACCTGCACGACCTTTATAGCCCGTGTTGTTACATTTATCACAACCACTCGTCTTATAAAAAGTAGTTGTCTCTATTTCTTCATCAGTAAATCCAATACCCTTTGCCATTTCAGGATGGGGTTGAAATTCCTCCTTACAGTTATTGCACAATCTCCGTATAAGTCGCTGAGCCACAACAAGATTCACCGCATTTGCAATCAGAAATGGCTCCACACCCATCTTAAACAAACGGGATACCGCACTGGGTGCATCATTTGTGTGAAGGGTTGAAAAGGTAAGGTGACCGGTATTTGCTAATTTAATAGCGATCTCTGCTGTTTTGAGGTCACGCATCTCACCTACCAATACAATATCCGGGTCATGACGTAAGATACCACGAATGGATTGATCAAAGGTCATATGGTGACTGATCTTCAGCTGTCTGGCCCCTTCAATGATATACTCAACAGGCTCTTCAACCGTCAAAACATTTTTAGTTGGATCGATCACAAAATATAAAGCAGCAACAAGAGTGGTTGATTTACCACTACCGGTCGGACCTGTTATGATCACAATACCCGACGGCTTTTCGATCGATTTAATAAAGTTCTCTTTGGCGTTTTTCTGCAAACCAAGTTTATCAAGATCACGAATAACGTTTCGATCATCCAAAACACGAATAACAACAGACTCAAACTTGCGATCAAATTGTTTACCTACAATAGGCATAATAGATACACGATAACGAATACCCACACCATCTATCTGTCGCTGTATAAAACCATCCTGAGAGGCGTCTCTTTCAAAACGATCAACATTTCTGGTTTTATCCTTTATTACAGCAGTGATAGCCTCAGGTTTTACATTTTTCTGCTGATACCAAAGCTGTAGTTTACCATCAACACGAAAACGAATATCCGTAGTGGTTGGTGAACTCGGCACGATGTGCATATCACTTACCCCCTGCCGTACCGATTCGACGAGCATCCCTTCAACCAAAGAATTAAGCATACTTTGATTGATCTCTGCATCGATCTCTTCTTCATCAACCTCTTCCTGATCTTTTTCAATGTCAGGTTCTTCATAATCTATTTCTTCAAGCAGATCCAGGAATTCATTCTTTTGCTCGTAAACTTTTGAAAGGATCTCTTCAACTGATTCGTACTTACAGTAAACTAGCTCAGTCTGTTTGAAATTGATCTTATTCAGGATGTTCTGAATGTTTGGATCAGAGGGATCTGCTGCTGCAATTATTATTGCATCTTGGGTCTTCTGATAAGGCACAGCTTTATGATGAACCAACTCATCAACGATCTCTTTGGATAGTTCATCAATATTTTCCTTGATGTGCTCGAGAACTTCAGCCGGAATATTTTCCGTATCCTTAAGTACTTCCCGGAAGGCATAGATATTGGCGATCTCTTTCATGATCGTGTGTCGGCTAAGCCCAAGATCCTGAGATAATATCTGCCCTAAACGGCGATTACTTTCCTTTGGCTCCTCAGATAATATCTGCAACCCCTTTTGAAGTTGTTCATCCGAAATAACCCCTTTGTTAACAAGGATATCACCTATATGTCTGCGGATGTTTATTTTACCCATTTATCACTTCTGATTTTTATACGCCCGTATTTGGTTGAATGATCGCTGATTCAGAGGATACGACCGTAATTGCGATCAACGCAATCATAATAAATAAATTTACGAACAGATTTATCACATCAATTACTGATTGCATCTTATAAGTAGTTTGAAGCTCATAATATTCAGCGAGCTGTTTCGCGTTTTCACGCAATGCTCCTGATTCTGCCCCAAGTCTGAATCTACTTAATGCTGTATTAGTGAAAACGCCCGTTGCTTCCATAGATTCAAGTAAGCCTGCACCATCCTTAAGCATTTTCCTGATTGCCACTTCCTTGATCTGTTTTTCCATGTATTTATTACGACAGGCCTCAGCCGCAACCTTAATGACTTCAATATTTTGTCCGGAACCACTGTAAAGTGTGAAAAATACCCGCGCAAAGATCTCAATACTTGTTTTATGCAGCAAATCACCAATAACCGGAATACTAATGATATACTTGTCCTTAAGAAGTGCCCCCTTGGGCGTTTTAATGAAATAGATAAAGGCTGATATCGGGATCAGGAATGACATCAATATAAGTATCCAGTTGTCACTCAACCAATAGCTGAATTCCAGTGTGGCAGCCGTCATTGGTGGGAGTGCAATATCAAACTCAAGAAATAGCTCAGCTGTTGCCGGGAAAATATAACCTACATAAAACAAGATCACACCGATAACAGCTAATACCGTTACGGCAGGCATCATCAGTGAACGACGCATATTCTTCTTAAACTCAGCATCCCTCTCAAGGAATTTAGCAGTACTTTCAAATACAAGAGCCATATTACCGGAGGTAGACGCAACACTTAACATATAGGAGGCGAACTTCCCAAATACGTCCTCATGCTTACCATAAACTTCATCCCCTTCTTTACCATCCTTAAGGTCTTTCTGAATGGTTTTAATAACCTCTTTCATACGCTTATTCTGAGTATCCTCATAAAGTAAATTAAGGATCTCATCGTAAGGTAGCTGTTGTTTAAGAAGATCAGCAGACAAACTGATAAAGGTTACAACTTCATCGTGGGGAACACTGCCTTTAAAATCAAACAGCTTTTTATTTACGCTTTTTACCTTATACCCAAGTTTTACTAAAGCCTTTTCAAGTTCTTCCTTACTATAGGCTTCCTGCTCTCCGGAAACTACAGCTTTTCCCGGACCGTTGGGCCTTATACATGTAAACTTTCTTTTCATCAAGCGCCTGGATCTTCAATCCATTCGTTTTTGACAAGCGGTCTACTTTGTTTTGAGCTTCCTTTTTATTGTCAGCTTCAAACTCTGTTTGTACGACCTTACCTTTTTGGGATATAGCTTTTAGCCTGAATTGTGCCATAGTAACTTTTTCTGCTGCTTGTGGGTTCTATGTAATTGCGACCCGATATTGATTACCTGAAATAAAAAAATATTTAAACAGTGAACAAATTATTTATTCTTCATGTAACCAAAAACACTGTATATATCTATAGATGATGCGCTAAACTACATTATTTTAGCAAATAAGCATAATGAATTTGTCACTATTTTAATTACTGAACTGCTAAACACTGCACAAACTATTTTGTTTTCCAATAAACTGTGAGAGTAAGCTTAGAGTTAGGAGTACAAATATTTACTGCTTTTTAAATTGACGCAGTATATCTTGGCAAAAAACATCCTATGACCAAAAAACAAGACGGCAACCCTTACATTATTATTTTTGCTTTATGGCTCCTGGTATTTGCAGCCAGTAGTCAGGTCATGATCATCTCTCCCATTCTACCACGCATCAGTGAACAGCTTGGCACACCTCTTGAGATCCTTGGTAATCTTGTAACAGTATATGCAGTTATGGTCGGAATATTTGCGATCATAATGGGGCCACTGTCAGATAAAATTGGTCGGCGTAAAATTCTACTGATCGGAACCGGTGGCATTACCATATCCCTTTTTCTTCATGGACTGGTAGATACATTTTGGGGATTAATGGTTGTTCGGGCTTTGGCCGGCATGGCCGGTGGAGTTTTAAGCGGAGCCGCTGTTGCCTACGTCGGGGATTACTTTCCCTATGAAAAACGTGGATGGGCTAATGGCTGGATCATGAGCGGTATTGCTATGGGACAGATTCTTGGGATTCCACTCGGTACCCTGCTTGCTGATATTTCTGGCTTTCGGATTCCATTTGTCCTTTTTGGTGGCATTATGGCGCTTACGTTTATATTGACTTATTTTAAAGTACCCCAGCCAAACGTGGAGTTATCTACAGATAAGATCACATTTAAAGGAGCTTTCGATAAATATATAAAATTATTGAAAAGAAGTGATGTAAGAGCAGTGGCCCTGGCCTACGTAGTTATGTTCCTAAGTGTATCGGTATACGTCGTTTATTTACCGGCCTGGCTTGAAGAAACCTTTGGTGTAAGTGGAACTGCTATTGCTTCCCTTTTCTTTGTTGGAGGTATTGCCAACGTTATTACTGGTCCCATTGCCGGTAAGTTATCAGATCGTGTTGGCCGGAAAAAGATCATCATTATTTCGTGTCTTGGTTTATCCTTTGTTATGCTTATTACTACTTATGTGATAAAAGATTTCTGGGTGGCTTACGTCATCTTTTTCCTGACCATGGTTCTTATTGCCATGAGGATAAGTCCATTTCAGGCTCTTTCAACGCAGCTAATCAAGTCTGATAACAGAGGTTCTTTGATGAGCCTGCTGGTAGCAATCGGTCAGGTTGGATATGGCGTTGGCGGATCTATAGCAGGACCCTTTTATGTAAAAAGTGGTTATGTAAGCAATACAGTCATCGGAACCGTGATGATACTTATAATGGCATATATCGTTTGGAGACATGTTCCCGAACCGGAACTCAACACTGATAATACTCACTCTATTTCTGCTTCCTGATCTTAAGCAGTTAAAATGTAAGGCGGATTTTTCTTTTTCTAACTTGATATCGATAATATTGTAACTTAGTATCGGCTATCAACTCTATTAAAGAAAAAACTATGCGCAAAATATCTCTACTTACTTTGCTGTTCGCGTTCCTACGATTGTATTATCATTGCCTGTCAATGAAGATGAATGCTAATCCAAGGTCACTTCCGATGACATACCGAAGTGATGAAATGAAGCCTTCTCTCTGTCTGATATCGATGTAAATGAATTGACTTCTATTTCGATCACAGCTTCTGCTACTGACTACAACTCCCAAAGCAGAACCGTGCAGGTAGCGGGCGGAGATAATCTGACCAACTTTGATTTTGAATTGACAGCTGAAAACAATGATGATGGAAGTAATGATGGTACTGGAGTATCAGGTCCCTCCGCAGGGGCTGCAGCCATCATTCTAGATGGAATTACAGAAGAGTCCATTAATATTGCCGAAACCGGTGGTATTGTTAACTCCAGCTTTACCTTCCAGGTTCAGGATTCTTCCGGCAGAGCATTAGATCTGAATAATGCGGAAGAAGTTGAGTTTTCAATTCTATCCGGTCCCAGTGGCGGTGAAGGAATAACTCCATTAACGGCAAATACCAATGCAAATGGAACCGTTACCTCAAACTTATTTAGTGGTAATTTGGCCGGAGTAGTTCAGATACAGGCCGAGATCGTTCGGGATGATATTGGTTTGACCATTAGATCTAAACCTGTTGCTATTACCATTCATGGTGGCTTCCCTGATCTTGATCACTTCAGTATAGCCGCTGATGTTTTGAATTTTGAAGGATGGACCATTAATGGTAACAGAAATGGCCTAACGGTGATACTTGGTGATGAATTTGGAAATCCAGTAAAACCAGGTACAGCCGTATATTTCTCCACCACCGGTGGAATTATTCAGGGATCCGGACAGGGAAATACCAATGATGACGGTGAGGTCACGGTTGACCTGATCTCAGGCGATCCACGACCTAATGATGCAGTGCCGGGAAGCGGTGGAAGGCCTGGTTATGCAACGATTACTGCTAAGACCATCAACGGAGATAGTCAGGAGATCGAAAAGAATGTGATGGTTCTCTTTACTTCATCTGAAGCACTTATCTCTGCTAACCCTACAACTTTTGACCTTCAGCCAAACGGAGGCGCAAGCTTTACCTATACCGTAACGGATATCAATGGGAACCCCATGCCTGCTGGAACTCAAATCAGTGTTGAAGGCGGAGAAGGTATTGAAGTGACCGGTGCAACAGATTTCACACTTGGAAATCGGTTAAATACGGGTCCTGGTTCAACTGAATTCAATTTCTCAATCAGAGATACGGATGAAGAATCAAACGATCCGGCCGATCTGACTATCAAGATCACTGTAACCTCTCCTTCCGGTGAGGAAACCGTATATGATCAGATCTCAGGAACGAGGCGAAAAACAGCTAATTAAGCTGTAACATACTTGCATTATATTCTTAAAGTCCGACCGGTTAACTCCGGCGGACTTTTTTATGTTTTAATAGCCCCTTCACAACCCTTACCTTCTGCATAGAAAAGTTTAAGATTCAACTATTAATAGGTCATTTATGAAAGTAACCGTAAAAATGGAAACAGCCGGACGAAGAGGAAAGCAAGTTTCCGTTATCCGAGGTATCACGCACAACCCGCAGGTCATCGAAAAGCTTGAGAAGAAACTAAAAACTCAGCTTGGCACAGGCGGAACCACAAAAGGGAAGGTGATAGAAATACAGGGAGATCATGTGGATAGAATCAAGGAGATCCTGGCCAAAGAGGGATATCAGGTAGGCTAGATGCAAGGTGTTAGGTTCAAGGTTCAAGGTTTTTAGAAATTTTTTGTAAGGAATTAGAATTGCACTGCTCTTACTTAGCAATACTAACCCTGATAAACAGTAAAAATATGAAGAATTTTAAAAATCTTATTGTTTGGCAAAGAAGTATGGAACTTGCGCACGAAACAACAAAAGTTGTTAGAAATCTACCAAAAGAGGAAAAGTTTACATATAGAGATCAAATCGTACGATCCTCAATTTCTATACCATCAAACATTGCCGAGGGTAGCAGCAGAAGCAGTCGGAAAGATTTTAAGCGCTTTCTTCAGATTTCACTGGGTTCAAGTTTTGAGTTAGAGACCCAATTCCTGTTACTCTTTCAAAACAATATTTTGGAGGAAGCTAATCTTGAACTTTCACTTTCTTTAAATGAAGAAGTCCAAAAAATGCTACAATCACTTCTAAAGAAGTAGGACAAGAATTCTTGCACCTTGAACCTATAACCTTGCTCCTTTAAAGCTTAACCTTACTCTCCTGTTTCGGATCCAGATCGTATAAAGAAGAAGCCGTAGCCTGAATGGTCTTATACCACTCATTTCCGTACTTGTCATTGATGGTGTAGAAATCGGCGAAATCCGGCTTGCGGATCGTCATTTTCCACTCTTGTGTTTTAGATTTGAACGTCGGATCCACATGTAGCAATTCATGATACAGCATCATTTCCTTGGTATCATTATCCAGCATATCCCAAAGCTCGCCTGAGATCTCTATCAGATAATCATTTCCGGAATAATGCTTTACCTCACGACTTGCTTTCATGCATTTAGCCGCACGTTGTTTTGACAGGTTTGGATAAACAAGAAAGTACCCGATCTCAGCCGGACCAAATTCCATTTTATGTTTCTCGATCACCTTTTTGGCTATAGCTTCCACCTCAGGCGATTCCATAAGTTGTTTGGTAGAATGTACGGTCGGTTCAGCATTTAAAAAATCGTTCTCTGGCATGAATAGAATGTATATTTTAGAATTAAATTTCTCTTGGTTTCAAATAGATCAATTACGACTTCGGAACTAAGACAGAAGTCGCCACAATAGAATATTCCTTCTGTGGACCTGAAATCTGATCCGGATCCTGTCCGGCATCTTCAGCATAGTGTCTGGCCTGTTCTTCGGTCAGTTCCCTGACCTCAAAATTTCCTATTAGCTTAACCGCTTTACCCTTGGAATCGGTTGGAATAAAAAATCCGTAGTCTTTAAATGTTATTCGGGCCGACTTACTTCCGGCATTTGCAACAAAAAAGCATCCTTTTTTCTCGCAAACTTCAGCAATCCTGGTTTCAATGGTAAGAGTCTCCCCTTTAAATTTGTCAGGTGACTCAATAAGATCATTTAAGCTTACAGAATTGTCCCAATCTTCGACAGAAGCACCAAATACTTCATATGCTTCTGTTTGTTGAACGGGTTCAGATAATCGTATTACCTCAGAATCCTGAGCAAATAATGTAGTTGATAAAAGGGATACAAATACCGTCAGGTACAAGAATTTCATAGGATCTGATTTGATTATTTAGGATCCCAAACATACAAATAAGTTTGGGTAAATCTCATTCGATAATCCCATATTTTTTAGGTCACTGTGATTCCTTTTGCCGGTTCTCACAGTAATAGATCTTTCTTCCGCCTGTCTTCATTTCAACGATCTCTTTTCCACACTTATAGCATGGTTTTCCGGTTCGGCCGTAGGCATAATGCCGGTAATGCTTCCGGGTAGTTCCCTCCCGTTTCAATGCCTCTACCAGTTCAGGCTCGGTGGTGATCCCTCCTGTTTTATAAGAACGCTTTGACAGGTCAACGGAGAATTTAGCCAGAGCCTCTATTTGTTCGTCCGTGCAATCTTTGGGCCGGAATTCCGGATCGACCTTCGCACAAAACAGGATCTCGCTTCTCAGGTAATTGCCGACACCGCTTAAAAATCCCTGGTCAAGCAATAGTGTGGCCAGTTTACGGTTTCTGAACGTGTCGTCTTTATAGCGTGCTAATACATCCTCATAGGTCGTGTCAGGATGCACCACATCGGGACCCAGTTTCTTTATGTAGGGATGATCATCCACGTCCTCATCCTTCAGCATTTCGATCTCTGAGGCGGAGTATAAAAAGGCAGCCCCATTTTGTGTGCGGATAGCCACTCTCAATGAACGATTGGTATCCGGTTCGTCCGGTGTTTTACGGATCAGCCATTTACCATAAAGCTGATTGTGTGAATACAGGTTCAGGTCGTTTTCAAATGCCGTGATAATAGCCTTGCCCCGCGGCGTTACGGAAGTGATCTTCTTGCCTCTCAGCGTTTCCTCAAATGGTTTCAGTTCATCAAACGCAAAAAACAGGTCTACGATCTCCTCTCCGGCCACGGCCTGACTGATCTTATCTGCTGCTCTCCATATTTCCGGTCCTTCTGGCATATTGTACTATGGTTATTGGTTTATAGTTGATAGTTTAGCACTCTTTACAAATCGCATTAAAAATACGTTCAATGAAAGCCATCATCACCCTCTTTTCCGGATTTTTGGGAATATTATTCTTTGAGGGGTTTGCCCGACTGATCATCACCTTTTACCACCGGGTTGAATTCAACTTCTATGGGATCTCACACCTGCCTGCAGATGTTTGGACCTACGTGATCTTTGCCTCGGTCCTCACCAGCACCTGGCTGGCTGCCATGCTTGTTTTGACAGTGATGAAATCCAAGAGTAAGCTTTATGCAATATTATTTGGTGGGTTGATCTTTCTTTGGCGTGGCATAGAGTTTGCAAATTCTCACCAAACAGAGCCTCTCTATTATTTTGTCACTGTGATATCTCTGCACCTGATAGGGATATATTTGGCCTATCTGGCTTACACCAGGCAGGAATCCGGGGCCTGACTCACATCCCCCTGTAAATGATCTGCGATCATTTACGGTCTCTCTTCAAAGAGGAATTATTCTTGTAAGCTTCAAACAATTGGAACATAGATCAACTTTAATTTTGGATAATCTCCCTTTGAAGGGAGACCGGTTTTGAGCTTCAGCTCAAAATCAGAGGGATGTGAGTAAATGGATTTGAATTAAAACAAAGAATCATAGCCACAATTCTCAATTCCGCCGTCATTAAGGCCGCCAGCCGTCGGAGAAGAACCTTGCCTTTAGCGGAGCATGGGTGAGTGCATTGCACATTTTATTAGTAGTAGCCGTTCTTTGGTTAGATCATACACTTTGCCCCTAATAGGCAAGATCCTTCATTTCATTCAGGATGACTCATTTTAGGTTTGGTTGGCTTAATAACGAAGTCATTAATGGCATAAGGACTAACTTCCATCATTCGGCTCGCTTTAATTAGGGATGGTTATTAATACTACCTGAGCCGGGTGATGGAGTGAGCCATCGTTTCATTAGCTATTAAAGGTTTCATACCCCAAATCAGGCACCATCCATCACCCCGTCCACACTTTTGGATCTTTTTGAGTAGAATCTGACCGGACGGAATGATGGATTTATTACACCTTTTCAAGATTGATTGTTAACCGCAAAGAACGCAATAGAGTCGCAGAGTACGCTAAGTATGATCCTCCACGAACCTTACGAAATATTTGCGCTCTCTGATTTTTCTAAAAACACGCTGATCTGCACGCTAAGCCCCATCCATCACCCGGCTCTTTTTTAATCATAATTGCATACCATTTTAATTGAGCCGAATGATGGATTTAGTCCATAAAATACGGATTTAAATTATTGCAATGGTTATAGCCCATTCGATTTCGAGGCAATCAAAGGAGAATTCCCTCTTTGAAGAGGGATAGTAAAATCAGCTTGCTGATTTTACAGGGGGATGTGCGTTTGCTCAATTTCACTTACATTCATCCCATTGAATACAAACCAAACTCTTTTTCATGAAATATTTCGGCCTCATCTGCCTGACAACTTCATTGCTTTTAGCAGCCTGTACCACAACACCTGAAACACAATTTAAAGAAATTCCCTCTCCCGCCGGAGAAAACAGCTTCTACCCCCGGCTCTTCACCGATAACACCGGAACCGTATACATGAGCTGGATGGAAGAGGATTCAAGTTCTGTTACCAAACTGAAATACGCCACATTTAAAGGCGATACATGGAGTGAACCCGTCGAAATAGCGGCAGACTCCACCTGGTTTGTGAACTGGGCTGATTACCCTGCCATCATTGCCCGGAACGGCAAACCCATGGCCGCTCACTGGCTGGATAAGGTTGAGGGCGGCACCTATGCCTATCACATAAAGATGAAAGCTTACAACGAAGACTGGACCAATCACTTCACTCCACACACCGACAACACACCCACCGAACACGGATTTGTGAGCATGACGCCGGCAACAGACTCAAGCTACATGGCTCTCTGGCTGGATGGACGGAATACCCTTGACCGTGCGGTAGATGATTATGCAAACATGGATAAAGCCATGACCCTCAGAGCCGCCCACATTTCGACCTCAGGTGACATAAAGCAGGACTTTTTAATCGATGAAAGCGTCTGTGATTGTTGTCAGACAGCCATCGTTAAAACAGAAAAAGGATTTGCAGCCGCCTACAGAAACCGAAGCCCTGATGAGATCCGGGATATTTATACCACAACCCTTGTGGAAGATAAGTGGGCAGAGCCCAAGCCAATCCATAACGACAACTGGCAGATAGCCGCCTGTCCTGTTAACGGACCGGCCATTGATGCATACCAAAACACAGTAGCCGTTGCCTGGTTCACCGGAGCTAGCGCAATGATACGGCCAAAGTACAATTGGCCATCTCCTTAGATCACGGAAAAACCTATGGCTCCCATTATTCTCATTGATACAGAAAACACCTTAGGGCGCGTGGACCTGAACATTGTAAATGAAACCATCTGGGTAAGCTCCCTCAGAACAAATGGTGATGATGCTGAACTGTTAGTCAATGCATACGACCTGCAAGGAAAGTTTTTAGAGGACTATGTGCTTCCGGGTTTGTCTAAAAAAAGAAGCGGTGGGTTTCCGCAGATCACGGAATATGGGGATGGGCTATTGGTTAGTTATACAGATGTTTCAAAGGAAGTGCCTTTTATCAGATCCTATGTAATGGAATAGACTTAATAGGTATCTGACTTTATGGATCCACGAATTCAATACTGTCTGCATAAACAACCCCAACTATATTATCTCCACCGGCAGCCGGTATAGCGGTAATTGTAAAAGAATCAGGCCCTGCATCCGAAATACTGAAGGTACCGTGTTCATTATCAGGTTCAAGTTCAATAATTTCCATTGTCACGTTTTGAAATGACTTGCCACCACCACCCATCATTTCATTTTTCATATAATATCCCTGTGCCCGTGTTGATGCATCTAACATCGTTTGGCGAATGGCATCATAATTTGCATTTGCACGAGTTTCCTGCATGGTATTTATAGCAACTATAGTTGCTAACCCCACAAGAATTGTTACAAGAATTATTAAAAAAAGTTGTTGCTGCCCCATAAATGTTCATTTATTTGGTTTCACATATATTAAAAAACCAAATGTTGTAACCGAATTAATTCTTGCTAATCATTTCCAATGAAACCTTGGTCCCAAAATCTAGGATATATTCTTGCAGTATTCGTTTCTTCCTTAAATTTTTCCCTTCTATCATTTAAATCAGGTAATTGAGTTACAAAAATTGAAAATGTTAGAATACTAACAACCAATAAAATACATCCAATAATTTTTTGAATAGGTTTTGAAGGAGTCTCAATTAAGAATATATCCTTGTTTATATATTTATAGTAATGTCCAATGATTATTCCGATTATTAAACACCCCATTAACTGACTTAGTGGGGAAATAAATAATCCTGAAAAATTTGAATGAACCAATACAGCTAAAAGTGAAGCTGTCAGAGATATGTTGAAATTTGTTGCTTTGTTATAGGTAACCTTGATCCATTTTACTAATAAAATTGCACCGGAAATCATTAAATCAAACAAAGCCGGTAATCCCCATTCTGCTCCCCATAGTAAATACATATTATGAGGAGAAGATATCATATACGGATTTTGTAAATTTGAAAAATGCATAGGGCCTAAACCACTCAATGGGTATTGTTTTATATATTCAAATGCCGCAGCCCACAGTTCCAATCTCCCGGTAGTACCGGTACGAGTTAAAATGACCTTCCCTCCGGTATCGTGAAACAGATGAAACCCGGCATAATAAACGGCTAAACCGATCAGTGCAGTGATTGTAAAATATTTTAAGTATTCAACTGCATTTTTTTTGTACAAAATAATTACTAGAAATAATGATATTAAAAGCCCAAGCGATGTTCCCCTGGCATCTGAAGCAAAAACAAGTGACCACCAGCATGAAATAATAAAAATCAATAAGATTTTAAAACCGAATACCAACTCACCTCTATATTTAAGGTAGGCACCGATCATAATTGGGATAGTCCAAGTATGAAGGTGGTTTAAAAATCTGATATGCGCAAATCCCATAAATGGATCAGGACCAAAAGCTTCTACCATCAATTAATATTTTATACCTGTTTATATTGGGCCATAATACCCAATTAGGATCTAAGTGGGACTTGAATTACTGTTCCTGCTACCCGTATGCTATAAAGTAAAGCTAAAGAAAAAACAATAAGTATAAATGCTTTAGTAACTATCTCCGACTTTCTTTTATAATAATGAGCTATTACAATTGTCATTTGAAACAAAGCGACATACCATCCTATTTCTAAAACTGACCAATATTTGTACTCTGAAACAAATAAAATATTGACTGTTAATAAAAGGACTAGAGTAGGAAAAAGCTAATTCCAATCCATGTTGGAAATATTTAATCGAAATTTATAGATAAGAATAAAATGAATAGAACTGAATTCAGTAATAAAGCTATTCCTTTCTAAAATTCTTTTTTCATCATACAATTCTGCCAGACCAAAATTAATTGAAGGGCTAAATACAACTATGAAATCTGTAATGACGAATATAAGCCATGGAGTAAATATTTCATAAAAAAAAAGCCCTGATATCAATCAGGGCTTTATAATTATGCTAATTAATGATCTTAGTTAGAATAACTTAGTCCATCTGGTACAATAGTTGCAATCAATGGATCATGCAGCAGTTATCACGGCTAGATCCACCATCAGTTACAGTTCCAGGAGCATATGCATCATCACTAGCAGGATGAGCTGTTACAGTGAATTGATCAGTGGTCCCTGCACCAGATATGACATATCGGTCCGTTTTCATTTCCTAGCTGCGATTACCAGCATAGGATCTGAAATTCCATTAGCTGAAAATGCCATGCTTTCAAAGGTAATATCAGTGAAGTCTTGTCCACCCCCACCTAAGCATTTCAGGCTTCATGTAGATAACCTTGAGCTGAAGCTGCAATAGTTGCTACATCCTGTCTCACAGCATCCAGGTTAGCTGAATCTGCGGCAGAGCCGAAGGTGTTAATAGCTACCACGGTTGCGATACCTACGATGATTGTTACGAGTATTACGAGTAATAATTGTTGTTGACCCATGATGATCTCCTAGTGTATTGTTTGTTTGTTTATTTGTGTTGTTAAACTTTTCAATTTCGTCTGATGCAAATGTTAAGATTAACCGCATCAAAGTAAATTAGAAATTTTTTAGTGTTTGTGAATTTGTTTCCGATCACAAGAGGTATCGTTTACCGTCCTGTTACAAAAAACATAATATTAAAAAATCTTAATATTACATAATTAGTCTTTTAAGCAGTACGTCAATGATCAACCTCTTTGTTGTTTGATCTGCCACCATGATAAACAAAGGTGCAAGACAGATACTATTAAAATACTCTTAAAATTGTATATCGCTGCCGGACAGCCTATTAAAGGCACATTTATTACATCGGAGGGACTTCCCCACCCTGCGGCATGAGGTTTATTTCTTCCGCAACGGTTCGTTTGCTGAGCTGGGATAAACTCAAAATAAGACGTCCAACATCCTCCGGATCAATGAGTTTTTGGGTATCAATATCTACTCCATCCCAGGAAGTTGAGTATGTTTGCCCCAGATTTATAGCCGATACCGCAATATTAGACTTCATTAATTCCTTGCGCAAGGAACGGGTATATCCCAAAAGCGCATGTTTCGAGGCCGAATAAGCCCCGCTACCTTCCAATCCTTTCAGTGCTCCCATCGAAGCTATGTTTACGATCAGCCCACGGTCCAAATCTTTCATAGCCGGCAAAACCGCTTGTGTTAAATTAAAAGCCCCTACCGTATTTACTTCAAGCTGTGAGCGAAATTCTTCCGGTATGGTTTGCTGCGTTGGTTTATATAAAAAACTGCCCGCATTATTTACTAGTATCCCAATATTATAGTCTTCGAGATCGGATTGTGCCAACTGCTTTTCATCTGTAATATCTGCTGCTATGGTATGAACCGATTGGGCGCCTTCACTGATACAGGTCTCTTTGGCGATTTTCAGATCATCCTCATTTCTTGCTAATATAATAATTGGTCGCTCGGTTTCTCTTGCAAATACCTTCGCAATGGAAAGACCTATTCCCTTACTTCCTCCGGATATCAGAACTGCTGCGTCTTTGTATGGCATAGATGATAGTTAGCATTATTGAATACGTATAAAGAAGGTAACTCCATGATTCGGCTCAAACAAAAGAAAAACATACTTTTAATAAACTGTTTGCGACATGGAATTAGCTGACTCACATCCCCCTGTAAAATCAGCAAGCTGATTTTACTATCCCTCTTCAAAGAGGGAATTTATCCTTCGACTTAAACAATAGTTTTATAACTACTTACTAAGCAACTCTGCACTGAAAGTGCAGAGTTGTTTAGTTTGCTATCGGCTACAATCCATCACCCCGTCCTCGCCCTGGCAAGTCTAGAAATAGATTCATACCGGACGAAATGATGGATTTCGACGTGCAGAACTCCATCATTTGGCTCTTTTGATTAGACTTTGTTATTCATTCCTATTCGAGCCGGGTGATGGAGTGGGCCGAGCATAAGAGCTATGATCGGGCCTTTATGGATGGCAATCAGATACCTCCCAACCGGTGCATTTATAGTATTAGCTATCAGGCTACAATCCATCACCCCGTCCTCGCCCTGGCAAGTCTAGAAATAGATTCATACCGGACGAAATGATGGATTTTGATGTGTAGTAACTCCATCATTTGGCTCTTTTTGAACAGGCTTTGTTGTTCATTTCTATTCGAGCCGGGTGATGGAGTGGTCAAATAACCCAATTAGGTCATTCCCGTGAAAACGGGAATCTAATAAGTGCCTTAAGGTCAACAGTAGAACCCATATTAACAATTAGATTTCGGGCATTCGCCGCGAAATGACTTCATACATTCCTTATATAAATCCCTTAAGGCACCTTCAGGAATTTGTGGGTTTGAAGACTAATGCCCCACTCAGGGTTTTCCTTCACGTAATCTACAATAAGATCTATGGATTCCGGGGTATCCCATTCAGGTTGCAGTAACAATCGGGTTCCTTCTGGGCACTTTTCGGCGTTCTCTTGTGCCCACTTGAGATCTTTATTGGTCAGAACCACCACTTTTAATTCATCTACGTAGGAGAAAACTTCTTCGGTTGGTTTCTTGAACCGTTTTGGAGAGAGGGTGATCCAATCCAGTGATCCGGATAAGGGGGAGCTACCACTAGTTTCAATGTGGATTTGAAGTCCGGCAGACTTAAGTCCTAAGGTCAAAGGGAGCAGATCATGCAACAGTGGCTCTCCTCCTGTTATCACCACAAAAGGCGCTCCGCTCTCGCTAGCTGCCTTCACCAGTTCACGCACTGTAAGTTTAGGGTGGCCATCTTCTTCCCAGCTGTCCTTTACATCGCACCACCAGCAATTCACATCACAGCCGGCCGTTCGAATGAAGTAAGAAGCCCGGCCCGCATGGGCACCTTCACCCTGAATGGTGTAGAAATGCTCCATGATCGGGTATTCCACATCAAGGTATTTCCTGGTGTTCTCTGTGTCTATCTGTGTATCTGTTTTAAACATCCTTATCGGTGTATTCAACCCAACTGCTGTCTGTTTCCCAAACCGTTACGGTAAGGTCGATGCCGTCCGGGATCCTGCCTTTGGTTACTTTGTGGATAAATTCAGCAATTCTCTCTGCCGTTGTATTCTGTGATATGAGATCATTCAACACACCGTGATCAAATCCACCCTTCTCTGAATCTTTGGCGGCCCATTTCAATTCCTTGAAATCACAGACCATATCAGGGGTTTCAAGATATTGAGAGGGATTGAGCTTATTCGATTTAGCAGTCATTTTCACTTTATATGTATGTCCGTGCATTCTACCGCACTTTCCATCATAACCTTCAATGAAATGAGCTGCGTCGAATTTAAACTCGGTGTGTAGTGTCCAGGTTGGCATTATCCGTAATAAATTTTGTGTTCGTTTTAAGCCATTTTATGCAAATAAAAAAAGCCACATCTGTGGCACGACCAAAACTACGGTTTTTTTGGGATAATTACTCAGATCGCTTTATAGAGCAACCAATGATCCGGGTTTGACGAGGCTGTATAGTTTCACCATCCAGCAGGGCCTTCAAGGCATTCATTACATAAGCATTTGAAACACCTGAGGCATTATCCGGATCATCGTCTATGGCCCCATGATAGACCAGTTGCAGGTTTAGATCGAAAACAAATACCTCGGGTGAGTACTGTGCCCCGAAAGCATCTGCTAACTCGTGCCCCGAATCCAAAGCATACAAAAAGTTATAACCCTGCTTTTGAGCGCGTCTGTTCATGTCATTCAGGGATTCTCCACGATCGCGGATGCGTTCATTAGAGTTAAGTACGATCATTCCAAAATCATTAGACGAGGCAAAGGTTGATATATCGATCATGCGGTCTTCCCATTTTGCTACCCAAGGACATGTATTGGATGAGAAGATCACGATCAGGCCATTATTGTCTGCTGCTTGCCGAAGTGAGATGTTTCGACCGGACGTATCTTCAACCTGTTGGTCAACAAGTGGTATTACATTGCCAAAACTGAGTCGCCCCTGCCCAAATCCAAGATTTATGACAAATAAAGAGATCAATACTGTCAGTGAAAAATGTTTAGTCAAAATGTGATCCCTGTTTTAATAGTATTTTTTTTGATGATGATCTAAGCCTGAGTCATAATACATAAAGCAAGCCTAAAATTCATTCAGTGGTTCGATCAGACAGGATATCCTTTAATCGTTCATAGGTTGGACTATCTGAATCCTTCAACTCAGATATATTTAACGCCTCCAAGCCCAAAACCTTATATAGGTTCAATAGTTCAGGATCAGATCGGAGGAGTTCCAAATGATTAGAAACCGTGTTTACATCACCTCTGGCAATGGGACCGGTCAGTGAGTCAGAAACCCCATTTTGCTCAATGTTATCCATAGTATTTCGCATTAAGGGTATAAGTGCTTTTAACGACACCTCTTCAGTTATGCCTCCTTTTGCCGAAACTTTGGTCATGAGATCCGCAAGAACCACCAGATAATTTGAAGCAATAACAGCAGAAGCATGCAGATAAGGTTTTTGTGAGGCCTCAATTTCAATGAAATCTGCATTAAGATCTTCTGCGATTCTTTCAAAAACTCTGATCATCTCCTCATCCCCCTCCACATCAAACCAGGTATCCTTGAAATCTTTAGTTGAACCGGTGATCGATCGGTTTGGATGAAATGAAGCGGTCTTTGCTCCTTTTGATTTTAATTTATTCAGAATTGCTGAAGAATGTGTACCGGAGCAATGAGCCACAGCTTTACCATTCAAAGTCTTTAAATTTTGACCAATTTCATCAACGACCTCTGAAATAGCATCATCCGGAACCGTGATCAAAATAAGTTCTCCCAGGTTATCCATGGTTCCCGGAACTGAATTCAGAAAAGTCACTTCAGAATGATTTGACTTCAATTCATAAGGAATTGAACCTTTATTAATAGCTGAATGGATTCTGTATCCATTTTCTGAAAGAACCCTGAGCAAAGCTGTTCCAACTTTACCGAGTCCAATTATTGAAATTGTGGGTTTATCCATTTCAGGCTTTTTGCAGTTTACCGCGCTTAGCATAACCACAAATATTAGATGCAGATTCGATGTGATCCAGAAATTCGACTTCAAATCCCCACGAGCGTGCTACCAAAATGCCACTCATGAAAGCACGAGCTCCATTCACGGTCTTTTCATTGCTATTTAAATAGTGCATCAGTCCTGATTCATTATTTTTAACAACCAAAGACCTTAAGTGCTCCAGTTCTTCAGGACTGTTGGCCGGTACATCACAACAGTAAACAATCAGAGCATTCTTATTCAGGAGTAGCTCATCCAACGTGTAAGCCAGTTCACGAATGATCGCAGGATCATAATCCCCAATCTGTAAACTGACTATATCAAAATCATTAAAAACAGCTTGCAGGACAGGCAAATGAGTAAAGAGACTCATCTCTTTGCTATAGCCTTCATCAGCAATGAAGAAATCATCCTCTTCGTCACAAAATTCATTCCTCAGATAATCATTAACTTCTACTTCACCAAAACGGGATTCAAAGGTTTTGTTGGAAGGCATAGCCAGCTTCTTTTGTAAATGACCGGTATAGGATTCTATTACTACAATGGTATCGAACTTCTGACCCAGTACTGTTTTATACGTTGTACAGATCTCACTGAAATTACTCTCATCAACATGATTGGGAACAAACAGCATTCTGACCTCATCAGAACCGACGTTCAGAGCTCCTGCTTCTTCAATGTGCTTTCTTATCTCTTGTTTCGAAAGGTTTTCAATATTCATGATGCTGAATGCGATGTTTTAATTATATCTATAAAAAAAGCCTAAACACACTATCGCTGCGCCAACGCAATTGGTGTATTTAGGCTTTGTTATTCTATCAAATATGTTTGCTTTGATAAGCTAATGCTACCTGATGATCTGTTTCCCTAAAACTACAAATTTCAATTAATTTATCATTGTTAAATCTTGCAGAAATTCCCCCCTCTTTTTCAACGGTTATGATCACTTCATTCAGCTTTGTCCTCAATCCTGTACCAAGGCATTTTACAGCTGCTTCTTTCAGGGTCCATATCTGAAGTGGGTTCAGGTTTTCTAATGCTTGTTTTTCGTTTTGATCCAATACCCGGTTGAGTACTCTTTCCGGGATATTTCTTCCTATTGTTTCCGTATCAACCCCAACATCCAAAGATTCGGAAAAAGCACAAAAGACCATTTCCTGACTGTGCGAGAAACTAACGAATAATTTCCTGTCTCCATCTTTAGCATATGGTTTCCCTCCCTTTTCTTTATCCAACTGAACCTCATTCGTATCATAACCCATATCTTTCAACATATACCGGAAGAGGTGTCTTGCAGTTAAATACTCCGCCTGTCTGCCAGGGTTTTTAAAATTTAGAAATTCTGACTTCTCTTTTTCTGAGAGAAAATAAGTAGAGTAATCACCTGAGATCGGAGCATAACCCAACGAAACCTCTTTGGGAAACCTATCAATATGTGATGTATCAATGATCTGCATAACGGAAATTAGGTGAGCCGAAGGATACTGATTTTAGTGGATAATGCAGAATAGATAAGCGAAATGCGGAGAGGGAGGGATTCGAACCCTCGGTATCCCGTAAAGGATACACTCGCTTTCCAGGCGAGCCCGTTCGACCGCTCTGGCACCTCTCCGTTTTTGTTTCGATGATAGCCTGTCTAAGGGCGCCTAAGATATAAGTATTTAAATCCTATATCAACGAAATTAATGAGGGTTTTGGTAAATATTTATTGGGTGTGATTGCGGAGCATGAATAGCCGTATTGTCATAGTATGTATGCGTGGTGCCGGATTGGGTTCGATCAAACGCACTTCCACCAAATGGGTCAGATCTCAGCTCTGCCGGCCGGCGGATTCAAGACTGACTGGTTCTAGTGGATGACGCCGATGGAGTTTAGCTCCTAGCTACCGGTGCATCCGCGGCGGAGCTTAGTGCAACCTTGCCTCATAGCTGAGCATCGTTGGCGATGCATGGCACCTAGCTTGACCGCAGTAGAACGCATGGAAAGGCGCAGAGTACGCCACGTTTCACACTCTGCGAACCTAGGCGAGACCCTTCGCCGCCAGCCTTGGGATTTCCCTTTATTTTGATCTTACTCAATATTGCCACCAGTAGTCTTTAAAACAGCACATCTACTAGTTATCTTGGTAGTAGCTTGTATATTGGTCAAATCAAAAACCAATGTTAAAACTGTTTTCTACGTAAGTACGAACCGGTTCTCCGTTATCTCTGGCTGGTAGACTGAATTTCCACTTTAACGCCGCTTCGATCGTAGCTTCCAACAAACCATATCCGATCTGTTCTACTACCTCAAAAGAGTCCCCTTCATAAAGTCTGATCTCTGAAATAAAGGCATCTTCAACGCTTCCATCGGCTCCGACCAAGAAAGTGACATCGATCTGTGCTTTGATATTTCGATCTTTCACAGCTTGCGGGATTGTGGGCTCCACGATCTTGAGCAGCATGGGTGGAGACTGAGGGTTTCCAACGAGTTGTGCTTTTCCGGAATACCTCACCCCTTCCCGGCATTTCAGACATAGATTCCTCCGCAAAAACGTCCTCAATATCAGGGAACTCAATGTCTTCCGGTATGATCTCATCATTTGGCACTGGAATGGGTACCATAGGTTTTGGAGGTGGTGGCGGGGAATCAGTTTGTTGTGTAATGATCGTATTATCAATAAGGATTTCTTCGTCCGGATAGAATTCCTGATAATCGACTTCTGCGGAAGGTGAAACAGGCCAAAGCTTGAAAATTGCCAAAAAAATAATGAGTGACCCGATCAAAGCGATCATGTACCTCTGAGTATGATCAAGGTCATTCAGATATAATTTGACAAATCTTTGAATCAAGTTTCTTTCAATTTCTGCAATTCTTCTTCCATTACGCGATGCGTATGGTCTTTGAGTGATTTCATGTCATCGAAATCCTCAGACTCAATCACATCCAAAACTTTTAATTTGAAACTAACATTCGGATTCAGATATCCGGAACTAGGTGGCATGGCATGATGTCCACCATCGATCACCATTGGTTGAATCCTGAAACCGTGTTCTTTCGCCAAAATAAAAGCTCCATTCTTGAACGGTTTGAGTTTACCATCCATTGTGCGCGTTCCCTCAGGAAATATCATCACAGGAACCAGATCTTTCAATGGAGCAACTAAATTATCAAGTTTCTTGAGAGCAGATTTACTGCTTCGATTGATCGTTAAGTGTCCCGTTAGCCAAACCAGCCAGCCCATCACGGGAATGTAGGTCAGGCTTCTCTTCGAGACCCACTTCATCTTCCACGGCAAGTGGTAAATGAATGACATATCCAGAAAGCTCTGATGGTTAGATACGAAAATGGTTGGTTTTGTCGGATCGAATTTTTCCTCTCCATCAAATTCCATCTTCCACCCGGGACTCGCTTTCATCATAAATCGGGCCATGATCGATAAAGTGAAGTTTGGTGCTTTTCGATACTTATCGAATGGAAACGTTAGCAGAAAGACTAGCGAAATGATGAAAAAGAAGGTCAGAAATAGAAAACTAAAATATATGAATACAAAAATACTGAACAGTAATCTCATAATGTTAAAGACTTAGCAGTGCTTTACGCACAAATCCATTGTGCTTCTGTAATAATTGCCTGGAGGTTTTATGATCAATTTTACCAAGCTCCATAAGTAGAGCTGTTTTAACGTGCCCTTCAGCCTCATCCAACAATTCAGAAGCCCGATCATAATCAATATCTGTAAAGATCATTAGAATTCTTTTGGCGCGTTCAACCAGCTTTTTATTGGTAAGCATCAGGTCTACCATAACATTTTCGTAAACCTTACCCTGTCTTATCATGGCACCGGTTGTAAACATGTTCAGCACCATTTTTTGAGCCGTACCACTTTTCATACGTGTACTTCCCATCACAACTTCCGGACCTACAGGGATATCGATCAGATGATCCACCTTCAGGTCAATTTGGTCGGCTGGAACCGTGGTTACCAGAATGGTCTTGCATCCTCGAGAGGCCGCTTCTTTAATGGCCCCGTGCACATATGGTGTTCGCCCGCTTGCGGCCAGACCGCAAACAACATCGGGCGGAGCAACCTTCGCTTTATCAATATCCTGTGCTCCATTTCCCTCGAAATCTTCGGCACCCTCTTGTGCTACAAACATAGCTTCCCTTCCCCCTGCAATAAATCCCTGAACCTGTTCAGGGGATGTACCAAATGTTGGCGGGCATTCAGCGGCATCGAGAACACCAAGTCGACCACTCGTACCGGCCCCGAAGTACAGTAAACGCCCTCCCATTTGGAAAGCATCGGCAAGAAGGTCGATAACAACCGCTATCTCATTTATTTTTTCCTGAATTTTTCTAGCAACAGTCTGATCCTCATTATTAATGAGTGTGGCAATCTCCAAAGATGACGCCAGATCAATTGTCTTTGTGTTTGGATTTCGCTCTTCTGTCGACAGCTTTTCAAGTTGATTGAATAGCTTTTGTTTATCCGCCTCGGAACTCAAATTAGTTACTCCCTGCGGTTTTTCCACCACATGCTATCAGACATTCCGTTTGAGTGCACGGCCGTATTTGATTCTTCGTTACTATTGAAGCCTTTCAAAAGTGAGGCAGCAAGTGCGGCAACATCCTCGTCCCCTATTGTGTCCTGCATTTTTTCCGGATCAAAGTGGTCAGGCACAAAGTGCGTATCATACTTTGCTTCAATAAAGGCAGGGTGATTCAGCGTAAACTCACAAAAGGAATCGTAGTCTTACATCCTGCGATCTCGTATTCGTCGAGTGCACGCAGCATTCGTTTACGCGCGGCCTCACGATCCGGACCGTGAACACTCAACTTAGAGATCATTGGATCATAGTTGATCGTGATCTTTTGCCCTTCTTCCACACCTGCATCCACACGAATTCCGGAACCGGTTGGTACCCTGTGCTTTTTCAGAAGACCGGTACTAGGTAGAAAGTTATCGGCCGGATCCTCAGCATAGATCCGACACTCTATGGCATGACCGTTGATCTCAAGATCTTCTTGCTTAAATGGAAGCTTTTTCCCTTCAGCCACCAGAATTTGCAGTGCCACAAGATCAACACCTGAGATCATTTCAGTTACGGGATGCTCTACCTGCAGACGTGTATTCATCTCCAGGAAGTAGAATTTCATGTGCTTATCCACCAAAAACTCAATGGTACCGGCCCCTACATAATCACAGGCTTTGGCTGCTTTTATAGCTGCTTCAGCCATCTCAGCCCTGAGTTCATCGGTCAGAAGTGCACAAGGTGCTTCCTCGATTACTTTTTGATGTCGGCGCTGTACCGAACACTCCCTGTCGAATACATGCAACACGTTTCCGTGGGTATCGGCCATGATCTGAAACTCAACATGACGTGGTTCTTCCAGATATTTCTCAATGTAAATGCGATCGTCTCCGAAGGCATTTTTAGCTTCAGATTTCGCTCCCTTTATACTGGCTTCAAATTCTTCTTTCTTGTGAACAATACGCATTCCCTTACCGCCACCACCCGCAGCTGCCTTAACAAGAATTGGATAACCGATCTCATCAGCTACTCTACGAGCTTCCTCGATATCTTTGAGTTCACTTTTTAATCCGGGAGGCGTTGGAATGTTATGCTGACTCATCAGCTCCCGGGCTTCAGTCTTATCACCCATCAGGGTAATGGCTTTTGGCTCAGGGCCAATAAAAATAATCCCTTCTTTTTTGCACCGTTTAGCAAAAGCGGCATTCTCACTTAAAAATCCATACCCGGGGTGAATGGCATCTGCCCCGGTTTGTTTTGCTGCATCAATGATCTTATCGATCACCAGATAACTTTCTGAGGAAGCGGCCTCACCAATAAAGACAGATTCATCTGCGTGTAAAACATGAGGTGTATGAGCGTCGGGACGAGAGTAAACGGCTACCGTTTCAATCCCTAATTCTTTACATGTATGAATAACTCTGAGTGCGATCTCGCCGCGATTAGCGACCAATACTTTCTTGATTTCAGCCATAGAATCCTGTTTAGAAATTTTTATCTAATGATAGGACTTTACAGCAAGATTCTCCAAGTGAAACAGAAATTAACTCGCTGCTCTCATATCCATAAAGATTCGCGGTAAGATAGACAACTTTTCTGTGTAGTTTAGATAAGCGCGATTATCAAAAACATTGTAATCGTTTTCTTCGATCTTATTCAGGATCCGGCTGTAATTATGCCTGGCCATACATACCGGTAGTCTGCTATCGCTGTTCAATAATGGAATCCCATTATCTGATTTTTCATAATAATTACGGGCACGATCGATCTGGAATTCGAGCATGGTCTTGAACTTTTCGTCCAGTTGCTTCGAAAATAATTCTTCTTCAGAAATTCCGAATCTCTCCAGATCCTCTTGTGGCAGATAGATTCGGTCCCGGTCAAGATCTTCTCCCACATCCCTTAAAATATTGGTTAGCTGCATGGCTATACCGAGATCAACGGCATATTTGAGAGCGTCTTTGTGTGTGTACCCAAAAACTTCAGATGTCATTAACCCAACAACAGAAGCAACTTTATAAGAATAATCATAAACCTCTTCAAAAGTTTCAAACCGATCCTTAACGAGATCTGTCTTAACCCCATCCATCAATAAGAATGGAAGTTCCATTGAAATATGGTATTGCTTCAGTGTATCTGAAAAAGCAGATAAGATCGGATCATCCACGATCTTTCCGTCGTAAACATCGACAAGCCGCTGTTTAAATTGATTAAGCTTTTCATCAATCTCATTGATCGTAATCTTTTTATCATGGATCAGATCCTCAGCTTCGTCCACCAAATCATCCAGATATCGACAAAGACCATAGATGGCAAAGATTCCCCTCTGTTTTTCATTCGGCAGAAATCGCGTTGCCATATAAAAGGTCTTGGCGTGCTTCTTAGTGATAGATCGGCAATGGGTATACGCTTCCCGTAGAGACTCATCCTGAATATCATCTATAACAGATGTATGGAACGAGGTTTTCTCGTAGAGCGGGCGGAATACGTGATATGGATATCTGAGTAAATTTGTCATTTTTATACCGTTTCACCCTATAAAGCCGTAATCGAAAGCAAATAGTTCCTGATCGAATTAAAATATTAAACTTATTATCGCTAACATTTTAGGTATTTGATGTTTATAATTGGAACTTAAATTTGATTACCTTTATAAGGTTACCCAGGGTAAAGATATTAGCTTGAATTTAAGAAACTATTAAATTTTTCAGGTATAATGAATAAAAAAGTTACAATATATGAGGTTGCTAAAAAGGCCGAGGTTGCTATATCTACTGTTTCGAGGGTCTTAAATGGATCAGAAAACGTTGCTGATGCCACAAAGAATAAAGTAGAAAAGGCTATAAAGGAGTTGAATTTCAGGCCACAAGTGAGCGCCAGAAAACTGGCGAGTAAGCAACCGCAAATGCTGGCCATTGCTGTTCCATCTTTCACAACGCCTTATTTCAACGAGGTATTGAAGGGAGTTAAAGATGAGATCAAAAAAATGGACCTTGATATCATTTTATATAATACCGGCTCCAAAAATCCTGAAGAGGGTGTCCAAAACTTTTTTGACCGCGGAACTGCTGATGCCGTGATCCTTCTATCCATTGATGTGAGTGATGATGTACATGAGCGGCTTCAGGCTACCCAAACACCTGCTGTGCTCGTTAATTCATCACACCCCTCCTACAACTACTTTATGCTTAATGATTATCAGGGCGGTTATATGGCGGGTGAGCATCTCGTGAAACAGGGATTTGAGCGTATTGGTATGATCCAGAGTATTGTGAGCTCAAAAACATCAACGGAAAGACTTCGGGGATTTAAGGATGCTCTCAGAAACTACAAGATGAGTATTGATGATAACATGTTCAAAAGCGGAGATACCACAAAACATGGTGGTTTTACTGAAGAGGCTGGATTCGAAGCAATTTACAAATTTGAAAAACAAGGGGAATTCCCTGATGCTATATTCTGCTCAAATGATACGCAGGCTGTAGGTGCTTTGTACGCTCTTTCAAAACTGGGTAAAAAAGTACCTGACGATATTGCAATCATGGGTTATGATAACATCAAATTGACCAAATATCTGGACCTGACAACTGTCGATCAGAAGATGTATACGATCGGTGTTCAGGCAACCAAGCGATTGGCTGAGATCATCAAAAAACCGGATGATGAGCTATATCAGACAACGATCAATCCTGTGTTAATTCAAAGAGCTTCAACCGAAAATAAAAACAAGAAGTGAATTCAGATTTTTCAGCTACAGAAGCACTTAATCATTGTATAACCGACACGAACGTACCCGGATTTCCGGAGCCTTATAAAGGTAAGGTCAGAGATGTTTATGACTTAGGTTCAGATAAAATAGGCATAGTGGTCACGGATCGCATTTCAGCTTTCGATCATATTATGAAGCAGGCCATCCCATTTAAGGGACAGATCCTCAATCAGCTTGCTGCATTCTCTTTTGAGAAGGTTAAAGATATTGTTGCAACGCATATTATTGATGTCCCCCATCCCAATGTTACCATTGCAAAAAAGTGTGATACTATTCCGATTGAAGTAGTAGTGCGCGGCTATTTGACGGGACATGCCTGGAGAGTTTATAAATCAGGCGAACGTCTGCTATGTGGTGTTGAGCTCCCTGAAGGACTTAAGGAGCACGATAAATTTCCAAATCCGATACTTACTCCTGCCACTAAGGCTCAGGAAGGTCATGACGAGGATATTTCTGAAGAAGAGATATTAAACAGAAAGATCGTTTCTACTGAACTTTGGAATGAGATCAAAGACAAGGCATTCAAATTATTTGAACGAGGTACTGAAATTGCTGCCAAACAGGGTTTGATCCTCGTTGATACCAAATATGAATTTGGGTTATATAACGGAGAGCTGACTCTGATCGATGAGGTTCATACCACTGATTCCTCCCGGTATTTTTACCTGGATGGATATGAGAAACGTCAGGCTAAAGGAAAAGAGCAGAAACAACTATCCAAAGAGTTTCTACGCGAATGGCTTATGGAGAATAATTTTCAAGGACTCGAAGGTCAAATTCTACCGGACCTTCCAGATGAATTCAGAATGCAGGTGTTTGAGCGTTACGCCGAATTATTTGAGATGTTGACAGGTAACGCCATTAAACCTCAGCTTGAAACTAATCTTAACGATAAATTAGTATCAATTTTCAAGGATGCTCAAGGCTAATCTAAAAGAAAAGTTCGATCTGTTTGATGAGTATTGGACTCCAAAGATCGTTGCTGAACTAAATGATCAGTATGTAAAAATTGCCAAGCTCAAAGGTGAATTCATCTGGCATGACCATGAAAATGAAGACGAGCTATTTTTTATAGTCAAAGGTACGCTGTTACTAAAATTCAGGGATAGAAATGACGTTGAGCTAAATGAGGGAGAAATGTACGTGGTTCCTGCAGGAGTTGATCACCTTCCTGTAGCCAAGGAAGAATGTTGGGTAATGCTGATCGAGCCGAAATCCACTCTTCACACCGGTTCAGCCCACAGTGAAAGTTCAGTGGCTGTAGAAGATCAGGAATGGATCTAATATATGAGTGAACAAATTAATTTTAAACGCATACGACCCCGAATTTACGTGGAGACATCACTGTCTCCAGAAGAAGTGAACCAACGTATTCGTAAACAACTTAAGGACGAATGTCAGGTCTGCAGTGGAGAATCAACCAAGGGCTATGCCACTATTTGTCCGCCTGAAGAAGAGCAACATTTCTGGTCTCCGCAGCTCACAATTACTCTCGATAACGATGATGAGGATAAAACACGTGTTCGCGGTCTTTATGGGCCTAAAGCATCCGTCTGGACCATGTTTGTTTTTTTCTACGCAGCCATTGGTTTTGTCATTATGATCATTTCTATGATCGGGCTTTCATATTGGTCGCTGGATAAGCCGGCAACCATACTTTGGCTGGTTCCTGTTCTCCTACTCGTATTCCTAAGTCTATACCTGGTAGCTTATTTTGGTCAGCGACTGGGACACAAACAAATGACCAATCTCCATCGCTTTCTTGAACGCTGTTTAGATGAAGAAATCGATCACTACTGATCAGAATAATTCTTTGGCCACCTCATAAACGGAAGCCGATTTCCCCATTGAATAATAGTGCAGACTCGGAACGCCAAATTCCATCAGTTCTTTGGACTGAGCAATGGTCCACTCTATACCCACTTCGCGTACCTGTTCGTTATTATCGCACTTTTCCAGCTCTTTCGTGAGTTCCATAGGCAGATCTACATGAAATAGTTGAGGCAGAATGGTAAGCTGTCTGATGGATGTTATTGGCTTAAGTCCGGGTACAATTGGAAGCGTGATCCCATTTTCCCTGCATCGCTCCACAAAATCAAAGTAGCTTTGATTATTAAAAAACATCTGCGTAACAATATAATCAGCTCCTTTTTTCTGTTTTAACTTCAGATACTTTAGGTCTGTTTGCATATTAGGTGCCGCAAAATGCTTTTCAGGATAACCTGCCACGCCTATACAAAAATCAGAAGGTTTAGCATTTTCAAGTTCTTCATCCAGGTAGACGCCGTTGTTTAAGTCTACCACTTGCTCGATCAAATCGGAAGCGTAGGCATGTCCATCCGGTTCCGGTACAAACTCTCGTTCCGGTTTTTTGGTGTCCCCTTGAATGAGCAATACATTATCGATTCCAAGGAAATTAAGGTCAATGAGTGCGTTTTCGGTGTCTTCCCGGGTGAAACCACCGCATATGATATGAGGAACAGCATCCACCTTATAGTGGTTTTGGATAGCCGCACAGATGCCAACCGTTCCGGGACGTTTACGCACTGTTTTACGTTCAAGTAGTCCATTGTCCCGCTTCTTATATTCATATTCCTCCCGGTGATAGGTCACATCCACGAACGGCGGATTGAATTCCATGAGCGGATCCATATGATCGAACAGTGACCGGATATTCTGCCCTTTTAGCGGCGGAAGCACTTCAAATGAGAATAAGGTGTTGCCGTTAGCTTTATTTATGTGCTCAGTAACTTTCATTTTGAACCTGATTGATAGTCTATAATTGGAGAAAGCCACTTTTCAACTTCCTCTTTAGAAACAGATTTTCGTTTTGCGTAATCGGTAACCTGATCTTCCCCAATGCTCCCAACTCTAAAGTAGCGTGACTGAGGATGAGAGAAATAAAATCCACTGACTGAAGAAGCAGGATACATGGCAAACGATTCAGTCAAACTGATCTGTATCTCCTCCTCAACATTCAAGAGATCAAAGAGTGTTCGTTTTTCGGTATGATCGGGACAAGCCGGGTAACCGGGTGCAGGGCGAATTCCTGAGTATTTTTCAGCGATCAGATCTTCATTGGTGAATGTTTCCTCATCAGAATATCCCCAGAACTCTTTTCTCACTCTTTCGTGCATGCGTTCAGCAAACGCTTCTGCCAATCGATCGGCTATGGCTTTTACAAGAATGACGTTGTAGTCATCATGGTTAGCTTCAAATTCTTTGATCAACTTTTCGATCCCGATACCGGCAGTTACAGCAAAGAAACCCATGTAATCAATAATTCCGGTTTCTTTTGGAGCTATATAATCCGCTAAAGATGAGTTAGGTTGCCCGGTTCTCTTTTTATTTTGTTGCCTTAAAAAATGAAAGGTTTCCTTGAAACTACCTGACTCCTCATCTTTATATAATTTTATATCATCCCCATAAGACGTTGCGGGATAGAAACCTATAACTCCCTTTGCTCTTAACAGATCATTCTCAACAATGCGGTCGATCAGCTTTTGAGCATCCTCATAAAGTGAAGTAGCTTGTTCTCCTACTTCTCTATCCTCAAGTATATCCGGATACTTACCGGTGAGCATCCAAGTGCGAAAGAATGGTGACCAGTCTATGTAATTTCTTAATTCTGATATCGGATATTCATTGAATACTTTCTTGCCCAGAAATGCAGGTTTAATGGGTTCATATCCATCCCAATCTATTTCAACCTTATTTGTCTGAGCTTCTTCAAAAGAGATCAACTTCTTGGCTGTCTGCCGACTTTCGTGTTGTTCACGAAGATCCGCATATTCCAGTTTGAACTGCTGTTTGATTTTCTCTTTTTTCTTTGGGTTGATAACATCTCCTGCCATGGTAACCGCCCTTGAAGCATCCAAAACGTGAATAGTGGATCCATCATACTCCGGATCGATCTTAACCGCTGTGTGCAGCCTTGATGTGGTGGCGCCACCGATCAAAAGTGGGAGATCCATATTTCTTTTCTTCATCTCCCTGGCCACATAGATCATCTCATCCAGTGAGGGAGTAATCAATCCACTGAGCCCGATCGCATCCACCTTATGTTTTACTGCCTCATCAAGGATCTTATCAACAGGCACCATAACTCCAAGATCAACCACGTGATAGTTATTACAAGCCAACACTACACTTACAATATTTTTTCCTATATCATGGACATCCCCTTTTACAGTAGCTAAAAGGACCTTAGGTTGTGCACTAGTATCTTTGTTATCCGCTTTCTCTTGCTCAAGGTAAGGTGTCAGGTAAGCTACAGCCTGTTTCATCACACGAGCACTTTTCACTACCTGTGGGAGAAACATTTTTCCTGAACCGAAAAGGTCACCCACCACGTTCATGCCGGCCATCAGCGGGCCTTCAATAACCTGCAGCGGACTCCCATATTTTTGTCGAGCTTCCTCTGCATCTTCTTCCACAAATTCATTGATACCTTTAACCAAAGAATGCTTAATGCGCTCTTCAACGTCTTTTTCACGCCACTCAAGATCGGTTCTCTCCTTGCTTGCAGTACTTTCACCCTTGTACTCCTCTGCCAGTTCAAGCAGACGCTCAGTAGCGTCCTCTCTTCTATCAAAAAGAACATCCTCTACTCGTTCGAGCAGATTTTCCGGAATATCATCGTAAACCTCCAGCTGAGTTGGGTTTACAATCCCCATATCCATTCCATGCTCAATAGCGTGAAATAAAAATGCAGAGTGAATAGCCTCTCTCACACGATTATTACCACGAAAGGAGAACGAAACGTTACTCACTCCACCAATTACGTGAGCTCCGGGAAGATTATCACGTATCCACTTGGCTGACATAAAGAAATCCACAGCGTTTCTGCGGTGTTCATCCATTCCGGTAGCTACCGGAAAGATGTTTGGATCCATTATGATATCTGAGGGATGAAATCCGGCTTCATTGGTTAGAAGTTTGTAAGCACGGCCACATATCTCTTTACGGCGATCCAGGGTATCAGCTTGACCGTCTTCATCAAAAGCCATACATATAACTGCAGCTCCAAAACGACGGATGATCTTGGCCCGTTTTAGAAACTCATCCTTCCCATCTTTGAGGCTGATGGAATTAACCACACCTTTACCCTGTAAGCATTTAAGTCCGGCCAGGATTACCTCCCACTTTTGAGGAATCGATCATGATCGGGATCTTAGCAATATCAGGATCGGAAGCTATCAGGTTTAGGAAATGTGTCATCTCCTCCGCACTGTCCAGCATCCCTTCATCCATATTCACATCAAGGATCTGCGCCCCTCCCTGTACCTGATCGAGGGCTATCTTTAGTGCTTTATCAAATTCATTATTTTTTATGTGATTTAGGAAAGTCCTTGAACCCGTGACGTTTGTACGTTCCCCAACATTCACAAAATTAGAATCTTCTGTAATGATAAGTGGTTCGAGTCCACTCAGTGTCAGTGGTAATGTTTTCATATCAATTCACCCCTTCATCTTCATAAATCAAGCACTTCGTCTGACGACTTAAAGTCCGTCTGACGCATGACATCCATGAGCATTGCACTTGTAAACCATCAGACGACACGAGGTTGAAATTCCGATTCAAGAGTTTAGGAAAAGTCGTCAGATGGTTTACCAATTCCTTTCTTATTGATTTACTCTCGTTCTTCATACTGACACACCTTTTACTACTTGTCTCGGTTCGTACTGAGCAGCAAGTTCAGCCATTTTTGAAATGTGTTTGGGAGTGGTCCCACAACAGCCACCCAGAATATTCACAATGCCTTCCTCGAGGTACTTTTTGACCTGACTAGTCATTTCATCCGGGCCCTGATCATATTCACCAAATTCATTTGGAAGACCCGCATTAGGGTAAGCACTGATGTAGAATGGAGAACGGTTAGAAAGTTCTTTCAAATATGGAAACAGCTGTTCTGCCCCAAGTGCGCAATTAAATCCTACACTAAGTATTGGAGCATGTGAAACAGAGATCAAAAATGCCTCAACGGTTTGTCCTGATAATGTTCGGCCGGAGGCATCGGTAATGGTACCGGAGACCAGTACTGGAATTTGCTTTCCGGTTTCGTCAAACAGTTCTTGTATGGCATAGAGTGCAGCTTTTGCATTGAGGGTATCAAATATAGTCTCTACGAGCAATGCGTCTGATCCCCCGTCTATAAGTCCCCTTGCCTGTTCTTTGTACGCAGCTGCCAATTCATCAAAAGTAATGGCACGATAAGCCGGATCCGTAACTTCCGGTGATATTGAAGCTGTTTTATTGGTCGGCCCCATAGAACCAATAACAAATCTCGGCTTATCCGTATCCCTTTTTGTGAATTTATCAGTGGCCTTTTTGGCGATCTCCGCCGAACGCTTATTTAATTCATACACGATGGATTCCAGCCCGTAATCGGCCTGAGCAACGCTGGTTCCGCTAAACGTATTGGTTTCTACCAGATCAGCTCCCGCCTCCAGATATTCTTCATGAATGGCCTGAATGATATCAGGTCTTGTCAGGCTTAGCAGGTCATTATTTCCCTGCAGATCATCTGGATGATCTTTGAATCGTTCGCCACGAAAATCTTCCTCTTTCAGCTTGTACCGCTGTATCATGGTGCCCATGGCCCCATCAAGTATCAGTACTCTCTGTTGTAATGCGTCTTCTATATTCACTCTTTCCTATCAAGATTAGCTTATACAGAAAGAGTCGGTGAGGGATCAGCTCGCTTATCTTTCACCGCACATATAATGTTATGTGGAGTGTGGGATTTGGCACCTGCTAAGCACAAAATTTGTTCGCTTAATGGTTGCCAAGACGTCATCGGGCCCAATCCCTCAGTCTTTCTTTATAAGCATTCAATAAATTTGAGTTAAATATAAAGCTCTTTACCAAGCAGAGCAACTATTTGAATATCGAACATTCAATACTGCCCGTTGAACGAATTACAAAGTTAGCATCTAACCATTGTCCTGATTCAAATATGAGGCTGAGCCACAATAAAATACTACGGAACAAAGCACTAGAGCAATATTGTAATGGTAATTAGAGTTCTGTTCTTATTCCAAAATGCACCTTACCGTTTGCAAAACTCTCCTCAGGTGAAACGGCATAGGTAAATTTTAGGCGACCGATTCGGGTTTGGTAACTCAGTCCAAAGCCTGTCGAGTACAAGTATTTTGTCGTTCTGAAATCGCTGGTCGTTTCAGTGAGTAGCTTTGGCCGATGGTAAGCTCCGTATGCCCCAAAAACGAAAAGATATGATTGACGGTCGAGCAGAAATTGGTATTCCATATCTCCCCAGAATAACCGTCCGGCCTGAAATTGATCCTCGGCATATCCCCGAAAGGAATTAGCCCCGCCAAACCTTATCAGGTCATTGAATGTAATTCGATCTGCCTCCAGCAAAAAACCCTGCATCGAAAGTGCGATCACACTTCGTTCGAATACTGAAAAATATTGATGAGCCTTTAGCTCCAATGAATTCTGATTAAAAGTCCCAGTAGAATCATCCTCCAAATCTTTATTAGCTATCCCATAGCTTACAGATAGGGAGTTTCCCGATGTCGGTACATCAAAACGATCAAGGTTAGAATACTCGAAACCAAGCCGGGCCGTGCGTTTACTGCCATCAGGTTCAACTATCGTCGGAATATTTGATCCCGAAATAGAGGATTGAAATTCAATGCCTCCTGTAACCTTCATTCCGCCAGAAACCCTGTAATACCCGCCCAGATCAAATTGACGCGACTGATAGGTGGTATCATTCTGGTAAAACTGAAATCCACCCGAAAGACCTATGGGTATCTCCCCTATCCAATCCTGAGAAACGCCCACATCCAACTCACTGGTTTCCGGGCGCAACCGCTGATACTGGAAATGGAGTCCATTACCCTCGCTTAGTACATTCCACAATGACAATTCCAGATCACCGACAATTTGCCCGTTTCCGGCTGCATCAGGCACATAGCCAAGCAACCCATCAAACCGATTCAATGAACGATCCTGTACCTCAAATACGACCACCGGATTTGATTCCTTTAGCATGATGGAGCCGGCACTCACATCATTAAATAATTCACTACTGAGCAAATTTGAACGAAGGTATCTGAGATATTGGGGCGTTATCAATTCATTCGCCTCAAACCCTGAAACCTTTGTCAGAAATTCCTGTGAATTATTTTCTGACCCTAAAAATATGATCTCACTTGCTTCTGCTTTTCTCCCAATATCTACATTAAAAACTATATCAACTGAACAGTGGTCATTGTTTGTCCTGAAATCGGAAATTTGAGCCTCCGCAAATGGATACCCTCTTTCATTTAAATTGAATAAAATCGCATCTAATTCGGAATAAAGCTTAGCACGTGAATAAGCTGCTTCCGGTCTGTTGATCTCCTGTTCATTCAATTCTCCAGAATAAATGACAGTCAGTGTTTTTAATTCGTAAAGACAGCCCCTGTCTATCCTTAGGGAATCATTGCGAATCGTGACTGAAGCATTCAAATATCCCTCATCAGACAGCCACCGCAATAATATTTCCTCGCCCGATAAAGAGCGATTGCGTAATTGATCTTTTACTGAGTCCGGCAAACTAACTTTTTCACCAACCTCATATACATCTAAAGAACCTTCAGCCCCCTGAGCCAAAGCAGAAACCGGAAGCATCAGCACCAATAATATGTAGACTGATTTAAGCATATATCAGACTATTGCATTATGCAATCGGATTAGTGGATTGTTCATAGGTAAACTCAAGAGATATTTCCCATTTATCATTTTCTTTTTCGTGAGATAAAATAAATAATAAATTATCCCCTATATTTGTTTTACAGCATTTATGCTATCGCAGTTTCTCCAATCTCTATCACCCTAATTATTAATGAAGAATACGTACTATGAGCTGATAGATCAGACCTATGATTTTCCTCAAAATGGTTTTGATCTAAAAAATAGCACACTACATTTCAATGGTGTAGATCTACATAGATTAATAAAAAAATACGGAACTCCCTTTAAGATATCTTATCTCCCTAAGATACGGGAAAAGATCGCTCAGTCGCGACAGTGGTTTAATAGTGCGATTGAAGAGAATAATTACTCGGGTAAGTATGAATTTTGTTATTGTACAAAATGCTGCCACTTCAATCATGTGGTAAGAACTGCTTTAAAGGAAAATGTATCCCTAGAAACTTCCTCGTCTTTTGATATTGACCTGATCGAAAATTTATATAACAAAGGTGTTTTCAATTCTGATAAAACCATTGTGCATAATGGATATAAAACGGATGATTACATCAAAAAAATTGGCCGCTTGATCAACAATGGGTTCAAAAATTCCATTACCGTATTAGATAATGCCAGAGAGCTGGATAAGCTTATGCAGAGTTAGAAACGGATCAACCTATCAAGATCGGATTGCGTATTTCCATTGAGGAAGACCCACAAGCTTCCTACTACACTTCAAGACTTGGGATCAATAAGCGGGAAATTATCGATTTCATAAAAGAAAAGGTTATAGATAACGATAACGTGGAACTGGTGATGGTCCACTTCTTTGTAGATTCCGGCATAAATGACAGTATGTATTATTGGAATGAATTCAAGAAAGCACTGACTCAATTCACCAAGATCAAACAACTTGTTCCTACCGTAAAGTCCTTGAACATCGGTGGCGGATTCCCAATTCAAAACAGCCTTAATTTCGACTTTGATTATAAATACATCACGGGTGAAATCGTTAGAAATATTCAGGAAGCCTGTAAAGATGCCAATGTGGAGGAACCGGATATTTTTACCGAATTTGGCAAATATACAGTTGGTGAAAGCGGTGCCGTGATCTTTCAGGTTCTGGAACAAAAACAACAAAATGATACAGAGTTGTGGTACCTGGTAGATAACAGCCTGATGAATACCATTCCCGATGCCTGGTCGATCAATGAGAAATTCATCCTACTGCCGCTAAATAAATGGCAGAATCAGTATAAGCGTGTAAATATTGGGGGAATCAGCTGTGATCATTCCGATTATTACAACTCTGAGGAGCTGAATCAGCAGGTGCTTGTTACCTGCCTATTCAAATGATGATGATGAACCCTTGTACATCGGTTTCTTCCATACCGGGGCTTATCAGGATTCCATAAGCGGTTACGGCGGAATCAAACACTGTCTTATTCCCTCTCCAAAACATATTGTGGTAGATAAAGATGAAGACGGAAATCTTTTTGACTATGTATATCGTGAAGAACAAACCGTAGATAACATGCTTAACATATTAGGATACAATGACTAAAAAGAATCACTATTTACGCCGGTATTGAAGGTGAACATAACGATTTTGATAATGCCTCCATCCTTCTCCAATCCATTCCCTATGATGGAACAAGTACCTGGGGTAAAGGAGCTGATGAAGGTTTTGAGGCTTTTCTGGACGCTTCTGAAAATATGGAGATCTATGATATTGAAACCGATAGCGAGGTTTATAAAAAAGGCGTTCATATCATCGATCCGATCCTGGAAGAGTCTTCTCCCGAAGCCGTATTTGAATCTGTTTATAAAAACACACAGAAGCTTCTAAAAACAGACAAATTCCTGACTTTCTTTGGGGGTGAACATTCTATCAGTATAGGGGTTATCAAAGCCTTTTATGAAGCCCACCCTGATATCACGATTCTTCAGATAGATGCACACGCTGATCTTAGGCCTGAATTCCACGGTTCACCCTACAATCATGCCTGTGCCGTATATGATGCGTCTCAAAACGCAAATCTGATACAGGTCGGCATAAGAAGTATGGATACCAGCGAAGTGCAATACATGGATAAGGATAAATGCTATTTTGCCGAAGATATGTATGGCCACACTGATTGGATGGAAGATTCAATCAGTAAAATGACCGATAAAGTGTACATCACGCTTGATCTGGATGTATTTGATCCTTCCATCATGCCGGCAACCGGTACTCCGGAACCGGGCGGAATGCTTTGGAACCCAGTGATCCAATATCTGCATAAAGTATTCAAACAAAAAAATGTATTGGGTTTTGATATTGTTGAACTGGCCCCCATCGAAGGTCTTAGTGCTCCACAATTTCTGACCGCCAAACTATACTATAAAATGCTAAGCTATAAATTTGCTAATTCATGAGTAACAAAGGACCCGTTTCAAATTTTATAACCCATCATTACAGACATTTTAATGCAGCCTCACTTGTTGATGCAGCAAAGGCTTATGAAGATCAGCTAAATTCCGGTGCAAAGATGATGATCACGCTGGCCGGAGCTATGAGTACAGCTGAACTTGGCCTGTCACTGGCAGAAATGATTCGTCAGGATAAGGTGCATATTATCACCTGTACTGGTGCCAACTTAGAAGAAGATGTTTTTAACCTTGTGGCTCATGATTACTACAAACGCATACCTAACTACCGTGATCTGAGTCCAGAAGATGAACAGGACCTACTTGAACATCATTTTAATCGTGTAACGGATACTTGTATTCCTGAAGAGGAGGCAATGCGTCGCATTGAAACACATTTAGTGAAACGCTGGGTTAAAGCATCAGAAAATGGTGAGCGTTACCTTCCACACGAATACTTTTACGATCTCTTGTTAAGTGGAGATCTGGAAGAAGATTATCAGATCGATCCTAAAGATTCATGGCTGTTGGCAGCTGCTGAAAAAGGTATTCCACTTATTGTGCCGGGCTGGGAAGATTCCACCTGCGGTAATTTCTTTGCCTCTCATTGTATTGAAGGCAGAGCTAAGCCATCTGCCATGAAATCAGGCATTGAATATATGATGATGCTTTCTGACTGGTATAAGAATAACGCAGGCAACGGGGTTGGTTTCTTTCAGATCGGCGGTGGTATTGCCGGAGACTTCCCCATATGCGTGGTACCGATGATGGAGCAGGATCTTGGTTTGACCGACACCCCCCTATGGTCTTATTTCTGTCAGATCAGTGATTCTACCACCAGTTACGGTTCATACTCAGGAGCCGTTCCCAATGAAAAGATCACCTGGGGGAAACTTGGAATAGACACGCCAAAGTTCATTATTGAATCGGATGCCACTATTGTAGCTCCGCTGATTTTTGCTTACCTATTGGGCTGGTAAAACATAACACAAATCAAATCTTAGCGTGGCTATTACCAAAAAAGACATTAACAGGGAACAGGCACTTCATATCTACAAAAGTCTCCTGCTGCCTCGCAGGATCGAAGAGCGAATGCTAAAGTTACTCCGGCAGAACAAGATCAGTAAGTGGTTCTCGGGCATTGGTCAGGAAGCCATAAGTGTCGGTGTTACGCTTACAGCCAAAGACGAAGATTATATTTTACCGATGCACCGCAATCTTGGTGTGTTTACTACTCGGCAGGTTCCGCTTTATACTTTATTCAGTCAGTTATTCGGTAAAGCTGACGGATTCACAAATGGCAGGGATCGGTCTTTTCATTTCGGGAGCATGGATCATAAGATCATTGGCATGATCTCTCACCTTGCCGCCATGATGCCTGTTGCAGACGGACTTGCCCTCGCCAAAAAGCTTAAAGGTGAAGATGCCGTTGCTTTTTCTTTTTGCGGTGACGGTGCAACAAGCGAAGGTGATTTTCACGAGGCTCTAAATCTGGCAGCCGTTTGGAAACTGCCGGTAGTTTTCATCATTGAAAATAACGGATATGGCTTATCCACACCTACGTCTGAACAATTTGCCTGTGAGCATCTTTCCGACAGAGCCAAGGGTTATGGCATGCATGGTTTCAATATTGACGGGAATAACATCTTTGAAGTAATGGAAACCGTCGAAAAAGCCCGAAAACTTGCCTTAAATGGTGAACCGGTTCTGATCGAAGCTAAGACATTCCGAATGCGGGGACATGAGGAAGCTTCAGGCACTCATTATGTACCTGATGTTCTTTTCGAAAACTGGGCTGACAAAGATCCCATCTTGAGACTGGAAAACTATATGGAATCTCAGGGAATGGCCACAAAAGACGATTTCGCAAGGATCACTAAAGAAATTGATAAATCCTTCAGGAATGATCTGGAAAAGGCATTAGTGGCTGATGATCCTGTCTTTGATCAGGCAACAGAGCTTGATGCAGTATATGCCGATGAGGCCAAAGATATACCAGAACATAAAGATGGAGTAACCTACGAACAACGCTTTGTAGACGCGATACAGATCTCCCTGCGTCAGGCTTTTGAAGAAGATAATCGGTTTCTGATCATGGGACAGGATGTGGCCGAATACGGTGGCGTATTCAAGATCACGGAGGGATTTCTGGAGCAGTTTGGTAAGGACAGAGTGCGTAATACTCCGATCATTGAGTCAGGTGCTTTAGGCGCTGCCATGGGGCTCGCTTTGGAAGGATTTAAACCTGTTGTTGAAATGCAATTTGCTGATTTTATTTCCTGCGGATTCAATCAGATCGTGAATAACATTGCCAAATCACATTACAGGTGGGCTGCTCCTTTAAATATTACGATCCGAGCACCTCACGGTGGCGGTGTTGGTGCAGGGCCATTTCATTCTCAATCTGTTGAAGGATGGTTCATGCAGATTCCAGGGCTTAAGGTTGTTGTCCCCGGCACAGTAGAAGATGCCCAAAACCTGTTGTACAGCTCACTGTTTGATCCTAATCCTGTCTTATTTTTCGAGCACAAGAAATTATACCGAAGTTTTAAGGCTCAGATCTCTGACAAGGCAACCTACGAACCACTCGGTAAGGCAAAGATCCGAAGAGAAGGAAACGATGCAAGTATCATTACCTATGGAATGGGTATTCATTGGGCAGAGACACTGGCAAAAGAGCAGGAAAAGAAAGGGATTAACATCGAGATCCTGGATCTCAGAACCCTTCTTCCACTCGATAAAGAAGCCATCAAGCAAACGGTTCAAAAAACAGGGAAAGTTTTGCTATTACAGGAGCCTTCTATGACGTTGGGACCACTTAGCGAAATCTCGGCGATCATAACGGAAGAATGCTTTGAATGGCTCGATGCCCCGGTCATGCGATGTGCTTCACTTGATATGCCAATTCCTCACGACAAAGGGCTGGAGAACGGATTTATGGCTGAATCTAACCTCCCACAACAGCTGCAAAAGCTTTTAGATTATTGACGTTTCATCCTATTTGATACTTCATTTATTGTTTCATTTTTACTGAAACAGTATAATTTGTTTCATTTTAAATGAAACTTAGTTATAATATATGTCAGATAAGTAATGTTGTATGTCAAGTAACCAATACATATTGATGGGTGATGTAGTCTCCAGTAAAGACTACGATTCAAAAAAGCTACAAAAGCATCTCAGATCACTTACCGATAAATGTAACGAGACCTTTGAAAATGAGCTGTTATCTCCTTACACCATCACCCTAGGCGATGAATTTCAGGGAATCCCAAATTCTCTTAAGACAGCTATAATTACTCTGCTTTTCTTTGAAGAGGAATGCTTAAGACAATCCCTGAAATTCAAACTGCATTATGTGGTTAATTATGGTGAGATCAATACGGATATCAATCCGGAAATTGCCTATGAAATGATGGGACCGGGTCTTACCAAGGCAAGAGAATTATTGAGTAGTAAAAAACGAAACCGTAAGCGATTTCAATTAACTCTACAAGACAAAGTACTAAGCCAGCAGTTAAACCGTCTTTTTGAGGTTCTGGACAGCGTCATCCAATCCTGGAAAATAGACGATTTTCCGCTTGTCATTGACATGATCGAAAATGAAAATAATGCTGAAGTAGGCAAAAAACATGACAAGAACAGGGATCAGATTTGGAAGCGCCGAAATACACTTATGGTCCATGAATACAATTTACTGAAAGAAGTAATATTAACCTCTATTAAGTAGTAATGAAATGGTCTTGGCTTCTTATAATTTCTTATCTAGTTATGGAAACCATCATCAATACTGCTTTTCATTTTATTACGCAATGGTTAAAGAATAGCAACGACAGTAAAACTCAGCGTAAAAGAGAAGTTTTTAAGGGTATTTTAGAAAGGCTGTTTCTAATCATAGGAATGATCTCGGGCTACCCACAGGTTCTCATAGCTTTCGGGGCTTTAAAGATCGGTACCCGATTTCAAAAAAATAACAAAGTATCCAATGACTATTTCCTTATTGGAAACTTCATTTCTCTGATATTTGCTATCGTCTTTGTGTTAGTAGCTAAAACAATAACAAGAAGCTAAGGCGGATATCTTTATTTAGAGGAGTTTTTTGCTAAAAGCCTTTCTAAAAATCCATCCATAGCTTTGATATCTCGAAATCGTTCGAGGAGCTTCTTCCCCTCTTGCGCAGAAAATACCAGTTCACGGAGATCATCATCATAAACCAACACTTCTTCAAATGTGGACCTTTCAACTGAATCCAGGTCATCTTCTACGTAATCAGTTATGTAATCCTCAATTACAGGATGGTACTCGTTATCTAAGTCTAAAAAATTCTTCATAAATGGAATTGCTAAGTTATCCTTACAATCCCTTTAAGCCAGAATATTTTATTTTGTTCCCAGTTGCACGTAATCCTGAATTAGGGCTTGAATCTGAGCCCTTCCGCGGTTGATCCTGGATTTAACGGTACCCATTGGAATACCTGTAATATCAGAGATCTCCTCATAGGAAAGCTGTTGAAGGTCTCTCAAAATAATTACTTCACGGAAATCCTCTGGTAATTCAACCAATGCTTTTTCAAGCTGTTCCATACATAATTTTTCGTGAAGAGCGTCATCCTGAAGAATATCAGCGTCTTCAATGTGCATTTCTCTGTCGTCCGGATCAGACTCATCCTTATGGATCGAGACTTTATACATACGCTGCTTCTTTTTGTACAAGGCTTTTTGCAAGATTCAAGGCAATAGTGTACATCCAGGTAGAAAATTTTGCAATACGCTCGTAGGAATGCTTGCTTTTGTGGACTCTAAGGAATGTTTCCTGAACCAGATCCTCACAGTCTTGATGATTGTGAGTGTAACGATATAAAAAATTGTGCAAGCGGTCCTGATACCGAGTCACCAGTTCATTAAAAGCGGGCTCTTTCCCATTCTGGAAATACTCCATTAAATCTTCATCACTATACTGTGTTACAGATGCAGCTTGAAATGCTTTCATCGTTAACTCCAATTTTATTCCTATTAAATAAATAACCGCGAATCGTCTTAACCGATAATTCGCTTAACCAGGAAGAATAAAATCGATGTGGAGTCTAGTGTGCTGAATCCCTTTATAGAACGGTCTGCGTCTAAAAGAGCTTCGAATATCCGGGGCATTTCAGCATAACGAAAGTTTGAGGCATCATCCCAAAGTTTGTTAAAGTACCAGCTACTGCCGATACCCAACTCATTTTGGATCTGATTCTTAGCAATCCCTCTTTCTGAGAGCCGCAATATTTGCCAGACATTGGTAAACACACTTGTAAAGAACCCCACGAGACGAATTAATTCTCCCGTGTCTGACCTAGTGTGTTGCAACATCTGTTCCGAAATATAGAGTGCTTGTTCCATATTTCGGTCAATTATGGCGTCTTTGAGTTCTATGGCCGTAAATTCGCGATATGACCCGATTATTTTTTTAACATCGGCTTCAGTAACCGTATCAGAAGTGTCTACAAAAGTACACACTTTATCTATTTCAGTGGACAGTAACTGCAGATTATTTCCGACAAACTGAGATAATAGTTGTGCTGCGGCCGGTTCAATGTTTTTCGAGTGATAACTTCTGACCCAATCTATCACCCAATCCGGTATCAGGTAATCGGCCATCCTCTCGAACTCGTAATAACCGGCATGTTTACTACTCTTTAACGTCTTTCCGATCTTTGTGTTCCCGGCCGGTTTTTTTTCATCAAAAAGAACAAGTAAGGTTGTCGGATTCGGGTTTTCGAAATATTCAATAAAATCATTGATGTGACCGCTGTTTGAACCATCTTCTCCCCCTCCTTTATTCAATTGCATAAAATTACGTATGATGAGTATCCGTTTTTCAGCCATCATAGGAAAGCTTCTGGCTATGGATATAGCTTTTGTCGGTGTAATATCCTGTCCGTACAGAAGATCGTAATTGAAATCCTTTTGTTCGGGTGGAATTATCTTTGAAAACTGATCCAGCAATTGATCCAGGTAGAATTCCTCCTCCCCACAAAGAAAATACACCGGTTTCAGGTTACCGGAGTTTATCTCCCCCAATACCGTCTGATAGATCTGATTACTGTTTTGTTTTCGTGCCATCGTTGGCAAAGATAAGGAATGTTAGTTTTAATGAAATGACTTATTCAATTGAATTTCTTCGGAACAAATTATTCTTTTTAAAGTTTGCCTTTATATGCTAAATAGAAAATCAACCAACGTGAATACTGAAGTGACTAATCAATCCCCTGCCATTTCTTTTATCAACAAACCCACCAAAATTACAGGTGACATTCATTGTAATGAGGACCTGAGAATTGCCGGTACTATTGAAGGCGAGGTTCATTCAAAAATGAAGTTTATCCTGAATGAGACAGGTGTGATAAACGGAAAGATCAATTCGCAGGAAGCTGAAATAGCCGGTAAGGTAAACGGTGACGTGCGTGTTAAAAATAAACTGACGCTTAAGTCTACTGCCGTTATTGAAGGCAAGATCTATACAAAAAAGATCTCAATTGAAGATGGTGCACAAATAAAAGGCTCACTACACGTGGGCCCTAATGTGGCAATCGAAGATACTAGCAGTTCGGTTAAATCGACTTCAAGTTCTTCTACCAGTTCTGATTCTTCCGAAAAAGAAAAATCCAAGGATGAATCCAAAGATGAGAAATCAGGATCAGGCAAGATCTTTTCCAAGAAGTAGTAACCCGATCCGATTCAAATTTAAGGTTTAAGACGCCCCATCATTCTTGGAAAAGGAATAGTCTCTCGAACATGTGAAAGGCCGCATATCCAGGAAACAGTGCGTTCAAGACCTAATCCATAACCGGAATGAGGAACGGATCCATAACGTCTGAGATCGAGGTACCACTCGAACACATCCTTATCCAGATCCTCCTCAGCAATACGCTCTTCAAGAACTTTTAGGTCATCTTCACGCTGTGACCCACCAACGATCTCACCATATCCTTCCGGAGCCAGTATATCCATGCCAAGAGCGAGCTTATTAGTTTCATCGCGCTTCATATAGAATGCTTTAATCTCGGCCGGCCAGTGCGTCACGATCAATGGCACCTCGAATTGCATCATTAAAACAGTTTCATCACTGCCTCCAAAATCATTACCCCACTCAAAGTTTCGGGCAGATTCTTTCCAGGTTGGGATATTTCGAAGATCTTCATCGATCTGAGCGACACGTGCGTGAATTTCTTTTATTCGCTGATCAATCTGAGTTTTTCTCCATTTTTTTGCTGAACCGTGCTCTTTTTTGATCTCTTCTTCTTCCTTTTCAAGGTCGATCTTTTCTTGACGACGTGAATCAGCCATCTCATCCAGCATAGTTGCAGTTTCGTCACTGGTGAGAATATCCACTGCTTCAGTGTAGGTCATACGCTCAAAAGCATTATCAGCAATATTTTCAAGTGAGCTGATATCTCTTTCAAGGATTTTTAGTTCATCTTTACTGTTTTCAAGTACCCGGCTTACAATAGCTTTGATCATATTCTCTGCCAGATCCATGTTCATTTCAAGATCGTAATAGGCCATTTCAGGTTCGATCATCCAGAACTCTGTCAAGTGTCGACGGGTTTTTGATTTTTCAGCACGAAAGGTTGGACCAAATGTATAGATCAGACCATGAGCCATTGCCATGGCTTCTCCGTATAACTGTCCAGTTTGAGCCAGATAAGCTTTTTCTTCAAAATAATCCGTTTCAAACAGCGTCGTACTCCCTTCAGCTGCATTTCCTGTAAAGATCGGTGAATCCATCTGTACAAAACCACGGCCCTGAAAGAAGGTATGAATAGCAAAAATGATCTCATTTCGCACGCGCATTGCTGCCCATTGGCGCTGACTTCTTAACCACAGGTGCCGATTATTCATCAGAAACTCCACACCGTGTTCTTTAGGTGTGATAGGATAGTTTTCGGCAACCTGAATAACATGTACATTTGAAACATGTATCTCATGTCCACCCACACTTCGTTCATCAGCTTTAACCGTTCCGGTGACAATCAGTGAACTTTCCTGTTTAAGTGATGTTGCAGCTTCCCATGCATCTTCTGAAACGTCATCTTTAGCAATCACACACTGGGTTAGGCCTGAACCATCTCGCATTTCAACAAAGACCAGACTGCCGCTGCTTCTGAAATTATAAACCCAGCCTTTTAGAGTTACTTCTTGATCTACGTGTTCAGACAGATTTTTAATGTATATCATTATTTATTTCAGTGTGATGATTAAAGTTTTATTATAGGTTTAAGATATTAGGTTCAAGGTGCCAGTTAGCTTAGAACAATCTTGAACCTTGCACCTTAAACCTTGAGACTAATTATCAGGTAACAAGATGGCTTCCATAAAATACTTATCTTCAAAGAAATTCTGTACAAATTCCCTGATCTGTTCAGAGGTTACAGAATCTATATTTTCAACCAGTTCGTCTAAGGTAACAAACCTTCCAAAATAGAGTTCACTTTTTGCCAGGCGGGTCATTCTGTTACTTGTGCTTTCCTGAGACAGCAACAACTTTCCCTTCAATTGTGATTTTGCTTCTGCCAGTTCTTTTTCCGGAATGCGATCATTCTGCATGATCTTAAGTTCCTTAAGTATCAATTCTCGAACATGATCAACGTAATCCTTATCGGTTCCAACATAAATACCCCATAAACCAGTATCAGTGTAAGATTGATTAAAAGTTTGTATGGAGTAACAATAGCCATATTTCTCACGAACATTCTGATGTAGACGTGAACTCATTCCGCCACCTAAAACAGTATTAGCCAGCAGAAGCAGATATTTATTTTCATCGTCATAGTTAAGTCCACGGCGACCGTATATATAGTGTGTTTGCTCGATCGGTTTAGTGAGCTTAAGATTCTCTTTTTTAAAGGCTGGCAAAGGCTGCTCTTCTTCTTCACGTATTTCTTTTTCAAGCTTATCGAAGTAACTGGAAACAAGGTCCACAACTTTATTATGATCTACATTACCTGCTACTGATACGAGAAGATTACCCGCAAAATATCGCTCCTTCATGTAATCATAAAGGTCCTGACGGTTAAATGATGATACCGACTCCTCAAATCCAAGAACCGGCCTTCCAAGCTCATGGCCTTCAAATATTTTACTGTTGAAGGCTTCAAAAATAAAATCATCAGGAGAATCCCTGTACATTTTCATTTCTTCAATGACCACCTTTTTTCTCTTTCTCGATCTCTTCTTCAGGGAATGAAGAGTGCAGTACCATGTCAGATAGAACATCAAGAGCTTTATCCAGTTGAGTATTGACACAGCGGGAATAGTAGCAGGTATATTCTGATGAGGTAAAAGCATTTAGATACCCCCCCACAGCTTCCATACTCAAAGCAATGTCGTAAGAAGATCGCCTTTCAGTTCCCTTGAACAACATATGTTCAAGAAAATGAGTGATACCTGCTTTGGATTCCGTTTCGTGCCGTCCTCCTGTTTTAACCCATATACCAACCGTTACACTTTTTACGCTGTCAATATGCTCAGTTATGATCCTGAGACCATTTGGCAGCGTACTTTTGTTTACAAATTCAATTTCTTGTGGGTTTTCCATCTTCCTGAATAATCTTTAAATAAAAAAGCTCCGCTCATTATTTATGAGCGGAGCAAATATAATAAGCTTACAATCTAAAGACTTACTCTTCTTCGTCTTTAGGTAACAAAGCTTTTCTGGATAATCTGAGTTTATTACCCGGCTCAACTTTGAGCAACTTAACTTCTATTTCATCGCCTATGCTCATGTATTGACTTACATCTTTAACATGTTCGTGAGCAACTTCAGAAATATGAAGCAAGCCATCTCTACCGGGAGCTATTTCAACAAAAGCGCCAAAGTCTTTGATAGACTTAACTTCACCTTTGTAAGTAGCTCCTTCTTCGAGCTGACCAGTAATTGCTTTAATTCTGTTTTGCGCTTCTTCAGCTTTTTCCAGACTGTCGGCAGAAATGGTGATCTTACCTTTTCCACTCTCGTCTTCTTCGATCCAGATCTCAGTATCTGTTTCTTTCTGAAGAGTTTGAATTACTTTTCCACCAGGTCCAATAACGGCACCAATCATATCACCGTCAATCGTCATATTGATGAATTGCGGCGCAAATTCGGAAAGCGTTTCACTTGGTGTTGAAATAGTTTCAGCCATTTTACCAAGAATGTGCAAACGGCCTGTATGAGCTTGTTTAAGAGCTTCTTCCATTACTTCGAAAGAAATACCTTTCACTTTCATATCCATTTGGCAAGCAGTGATACCATCAGCGGTACCGGCTGTTTTAAAGTCCATGTCTCCCATGAAATCTTCTTCGCCACGGATATCAGATAGAACAACTGAGTTATTCTCACCGACAATCATTCCCATTGCAATACCAGCAACCGGCTTCTTAAGTGGAACACCGGCACTCATAAGCGCCATAGAACCACCACAAACGGAAGCCATAGAAGATGAACCATTAGATTCGGTAATGTCAGAAATAATTCGGATTACATATCCGAAATCATCAAATGAGGGCATCATCATTCTTAATAGCACGTTCTGCAAGGTGACCGTGACCAATTTCACGTCGGCCGGGACCTCTCATAAATCCAGCTTCACCTACAGAATATGGAGGGAAGTTGTAATGCAGATAGAATTTCTTGTCTTCTTCGTCGAACAAGGTATCAACACCCTGAGCATCTTTTTTAGTACCAAGCGTTACAGATACAAGAGCCTGTGTTTCGCCTCGTGTGAAGATCGCAGAACCGTGTGTCCTTGCAAGATATCCAACCTGAGTCCAGATATCGCGAACATCTTCCGGAGAACGACCGTCAATACGACGTTTTTTCTCGAGGATCATATTGCGAAGCTCTTCCTTCTCAATATCACCTAAGATATCTTTGATCGTTCCAACTTCCTCTTCGTACTCTTCTTCCAGTTCAGCAACAACGCTGTCTTTGGCTTCTTTGAGCTTGGCCATGTATTCTTCTTTTCCAAGACCGATGTTTACTACATCTTTGATCTTATCAGTAGCTAAATCGCGAACTTTATTCTCGATCTCTTCAGGATAGCCTTCAGCAACAAATTCGCGCTTAGGTTTGCCGTATTCTTCTCTCAGTTCTTCCTGAAATTCACATAACGTGATAATAGAAGCATGAGCTGCTTTGATAGCGCCCAGCATATCTTCTTCTGAGATCTCTCCCATTTCACCTTCCATCATCAATACAGAATCGGCAGTTCCGCCAACGATCATGTCGATGTCACTGTCTTTTAATTCTGTAAGGGTCGGGTTGATAATATATTCGCCATTCACACGACCAACTCTTACTTCAGCCATCGGGCCTTCAAATGGTGCATCAGAAATATGCAACGCTGCTGAAGAACCAAATGCCCCTAATACATCACCGTCATTTTCTCCGTCTGAAGAAAGTACGCTTGAGATGATCTGTGTTTCACATAAATATCCTTTTGGGAAAAGCGGGCGTAAACTACGGTCGATCAAACGACTTGATAGTACTTCTTTTTCAGAAGGGCGTCCTTCCCGTTTCATAAATCCACCGGGGAAACGTCCGCCGGCTGAAAAACTTTCTCTGTGATCAACAACCAACGGGAAAAAGCCCTGACCCGGTTTTGGTTCTTTTGCACTCACAGCGGTACATAACACCTGGGTATCACCCATGCGAACCACTACAGCGCCATCGGCTTGCTTGGCAATCCGGCCTGTTTCTACTGATAGCACCTTTCCCGGTGCAAATTCTACACTTCTTATTTGTTCTTTCATTTGTCTTCTTTGTCTTTTTGATTTACTAGTATCCGGCCTACAACAGATAAGAGATAATGGCGGCGGGATAAATTGAAAAAGGCTCCACGATGGAGCCTTTTATAACGTATAAACTTACTTACGAATACCGAGTTCTTTGATAAGTTCTCTATACTTCTCGATATCGTTTTTCATGAGGTAGTTTAACAACCTTCTTCTTTTACCAACCATTTTCAACAATCCACGACGTGATGCGTGATCCAATTTGTTGTCTTTCAAATGTTCGGTCAGATCATTAATTCTTTTGGATAGAAGGGCAATTTGTCCTTCGGTGGAACCCGTATCGGTTTCACTTTTACCAAACTTTTTAAAGATTTCTTTTTTGTCTTCTGCGGTTATGCTCATTGCAATGGTTTAATTAGTACTTGTATAAATCGATTTATAGTTTCGAAAGATAGGGGTTTTTCGGGAAAGCAACAATGGTCGGATTAATGAATTGTTTATGGTGATTGATGAATTTGGCTGTTACAATTTTAAGGTGTTATAAAAGCAAGGCTGTATACTTCTTGCCTTTATCCATCATTCGGTACAGATGAAGCAGGATTGTAGGATAATTAACGCGAGAAGCCGGGTAATGGATAATGGTTTGATCCCTTCCTCCAGCACCTCAGAATAAACGTAATATGGGTTTGTCGGTTTCATATTTTCAGGTTTTCGACGGGGCTTTGCACATCTTTTAGTGTACGTGAACTGACATGGGTATAAATTTGAGTGGTCGAAATATGTTTGTGTCCCAATAATTCCTGGTTAAAGCGTATATCAGTTCCATTATCCAGCAAAAGAGTGGCGCAAGGTATGCGGGGTCGCTTTCTTTTTAATGTTTGTTTTCTTTCTGTGGCGCCGCATTAATGGCTGAACCGATGAACTTGAATATTTCCCTCCTTTTTGCCCCTCTAATAAATATTCTTTGGGTGTATATTCCTTTACATATTTCCTTAACAGTTCAAGTACTTTTGGTGATAAAATAGAGTATCGGTCTTTTTTCCCTTTTGCCTGTTCAATCCGAATTTGCATTCTGTCAGAATCTATGTCGCTGAGTTTGATATTTAGTATTTCGCCTTACCTGAACACTGCAGAATATCAAAATGTGAAAATGGCTTTATGTTTTAGATTTGTAAAAGAGTCCAAGAGCCGCTGTACCTTTTCTACCAAAAATATTTCAGGTATTGTAGAAGGTTTTTCATCCTGATCTGAAAGTCCTTCTTTAATACTTCTTCATACAAAAATTTAACAGAAGCAAGCAATTGCTTCATCATTGAATAACAGTAACCTAACTCAACAATAGCGTGCCGGTAAAAATCTCCAAGTGTTTTTGATGTCACATGCTGCACATCATTTGGTTGTATATAAGAGAGAAATATCCCCAACGCACTCACATAAACATCCACCGTTCTCTTACTGTAATTCTTGAGGATAAGCTGACTTTAGTATTTTGATATCAATTCGGTTTTATTCATTTTCCTTCACCTTTAACAGTAATAAAATGACTAAAACTTAAGCATGAAATAGGGATAAAGTGAATAGTGTTCACTTTACTCTGTTGTTAGCAGCAAGCGAGGGACTGCTAAACATTTAGATTTTACATAATCATTATAAAATGACACCTAACATAAAAACATCTTCTAATCTTATAGTTAAGATAGGACTTTTATTGTCGGTGGTCATTTTTATCCTTGACTTGCAGACACCTCTTGGCATTGCAGACGGTATGCTTTATGTAGGGGTTATGCTTCTATCTATGTGGACTAAAGACAGAAGATCTATTATAATGACTGCCATTACAGCCATTGGGCTGATAATAGCAGGATATTTGCTTTCTCCATCAGCTGTTGTAGAAAGTTATCTTGCTATTACTAATCGCCTGTTCTCCATTGTAGTTGTTATCATATGTGCTTTTATGATAATCCAATATAAAATGGTTGAACATAAATTTTCCGATTATAAATATGCTTTGGATGAATCATCCATAATAGCCATAACCGACCAAAAGGGAGTTATCAAAAAGGTAAACAATAATTTTTGTGAAATTTCAAAGTATAGTGAGGAAGAGTTAATCGGACAAGACCACCGCATAATTAATTCTGGTTATCACGCTAAAGAATTTATCCGCGAATTATGGGTAACTATTGCCAACGGAAAAATATGGAGAGGTGAAGTAAAAAATAAAGCAAAAGACGGTTCCTTTTATTGGGTAGATACTACGATTGTTCCTTTTCTAAATGAGCAGGGTAAACCCTATCAATATATCGCCATTCGATCAGATATTACGCTTCGCAAAAAAATAGAAGAGGATTTAATACAACGTAATCAAGAACTTAAAAAATTTATTTGGATATCAAGTCACGATTTGCAGGAACCCCTCCGCAAATTACAGTTCTATATAAATCGCTTATCAAGTGAACATCTAAACTTAACCAATAAGGAGAAAGATTATTTTAGAAAAATACAGCAAAATGCTATACAAATGAGTGAACTCTTAAACGATTTACGTTCCTTCATGCTTTCCAAAAGCACCATAGACAAGTTAAAAAAAATAGACCTCAACTTAATTATTGCAGAAGTCCTAAGCGACCTAAAAAATATTATTGAAGAAAAAGACGCAATCATAGAAGTCACCGAACTCTGCGACGCAAACATCATCCCTTTAAAATTTCGTCAGTCAATGCACCACTTAATAAGCAATGCACTCAAATTTTCAAAACCAGACATTCCACCACATATAATAATTAAGGGCAGAACTGTAAAGGGCACAGAGTTAAATTTAAAAAATATTTCTCCTGGAATAAATTACTGCAATATCACTATAACTGACAACGGCATCGGTTTCGACCCACATCACAAAGAACGCATTTTTGAAATATTCCAGCATTTAAATAGTAAGGAAGAATACTCAGGGACAGGTATCGGGCTTGCCATCGTTAAAAATGTTATCGAAAACCACAATGGTGTCATCACTGCAACAAGTGAGTTAAATAAGGGAGCAAAATTTGATATTTATATTCCTATAAACTAAAACAAATCATATTTGACCAGGCACCACTTGATGGTAACAGAACTAAAAAGAAACTACCCACAACATCGGCTTTAATCAACTGGGGTTTTGGTGTTTAACAGAAATAAAAAGTATAAATAAAAGGTCGGTGCTAAACCAAAAATTTAGGGCAAGAAATCCCCAACTGCTCATAGCCGTGAACTGTTAGCATTCATTAAGTACTCAAACAAACTTTAATTTATTTTGGATAAAGCTAAAAGAGAAGAGCTTGAAAAGCGAAGATCTGAATTTCAAAAAGAACTTGATCTTAAAAAAATTAGGGACAGGCGTTCTTATATAATATCATTTCTGGAAAACGCTAATTACAAATACAAGGTATACTATAAATTTGAGTTTCTAAATTGGCTTTATTTAAACGTAGATATTCGTAAAAAAGACGGATATCATGGTGTATATGAAGATTTTCAAATTAATGTTCAAGATTCAGAAGCTAAAGAAAGTACTCATATGAAATATAGCGAAATAAACACCAATAGATTCTCAAAAGAACTTTTATCGTTAATTAGTCGAGATGACAATTTTGTTCATTGTCAGTTAGGCGGAGATCCTGATTTAGAAACATCAGTAGAAGCGTTCCTCGCTGATCCGTATAAATTCCTTAGTGTTTTTGGAGTTTGGCTTGTTTCAACGAAGAAAGATTGGGTAATAGAATACCTTTCTGATCAAGAAGTTATACGAATAATAAGACTGACTGGTTCTAAACCTATTCTATTAAAAAATATCATTCTTGAAAACGATGATTGAACGAATGCTAACACAGGTCTAGCAATCAAGCCTCAGTGAACGGCGTTTTGGAAATTTAATTGTAATTTTGAACTGTTCAGGCGTTTAAGCAAGTGAGTTGGGTGAAGTCGGCTCGACTGCCAGCCCTGATAACGTAGTACCTCAAGTATAAAAACATCTTAAGATAAGAAAATGCAATGCCCTACTGGAAAAAATCAGTATCCTACAAAATCCTTAGCGGAAACAGCACTTATCGATATTCACATCGATCGAAATTTCCCTCCGGATCAGGGTCCCCAAAATGTGTATGAATGTGAATTTTGCGGGGATTGGCATCTTACCAGTAAATCGCCGAATCGTAATGAGCGGCTACAAAAGATGATCGATTCCGGAGAAATGCAGTTGAAACAACAAGCCAGAAAATGGGAGTAATGGATGACTGATGTTGAATCATATTCTAAACTCAATCGTCAGACCACTTCGGAGCCATATTTAATATCATAAACCTTGTTACTGGTCGGACGATTACTCTACTTCAATAACTCCAAACTTTTCTTCTTATCCGCAGCGAGTTGTGATTTTAACTCTTCTACCCCATTAAATTTTTTTTCATCCCGAATGCGATCAATAAAACGAACCTGGATGGTCTCACCATATATATCTTCTTTAAATTCAAAGATATGTACTTCCAGCGTTTTTTCTTCTCCGTTGAAGGTTGGCCTGATCCCAATATTCATCATACCACCATACCATTCTCCTGAAACACGTACTTTAACGGCATATACCCCATTTTTAGGAATAACCTTATTTTCATGTTCAGGTTTCAGATTTGCAGTCGGGAATCCAATCGGTTTACCTCTTTTGTCCCCATGTGCTACTATTCCATTTAATAAATAGTTTCGATTCAGGTATTGAGCTGCTTGTTTAACATTTCCTTCTTCAGAAAGTGTTTGACGAATCAGCGTACTGCTTATGGTCACATCTCCCATTTCCTGCTTGGAAACCACATAAGAATCAAAACCAAGATCTTCTCCCAATTTTTCAATAGTACCGATGGTGCCTTCCCTGTCTCTCCCAAACTGATGATCATACCCGATCACAAATTCAGAAACACCGACCTTCTTAAATATTACATCACGAACAAACTCTTCTGATGTAAGCAATGAAAAGTCACGGTCGAAAGGAATAACTAACAGAACATCTACTCCAATATCTTCAAGCAGCTCACATCTTTCTTTTAAAGTTGTAAGCATCTGAATGCCATTTTTACCGGGATTGATGATTTCCCTGGGATGTGGATCAAACGTAACAACGACACTCCTGGCTTTACGATTCCTGGCTTTGTTTACCACTGTTTCGATAAGTGCACGGTGACCTCTATGAACGCCATCAAAAGTACCAACCGTTAAAACAGTGTTTGGTACATGATCAATGTTTTTAAGTTCTATCAGTCTAGCCATATTTCCTTAAGACGATCTCCCATTTCATGTGGTGTTAAAGCATCATCAACTAAATAATGACCGATCGCAGTACGTTCCAGTTTACTCAAATACGCTTTTGAATCTAATGCTTCTCCAAGATCTTTGGCAAGTGACCGAATGTAAGTCCCCTTGCTGCAAATTACCTTGAGTGTTAATTTTGATGACTCAAACCCCAGAATATCAAATTCATGAAAGGTAACTTGCCTAGGTGCCCGCTCAACGGTCTCTCCTTTTCTTGCCAGCTCATATAATTTTTTACCACCATATTTAAGTGCTGAATACATTGGCGGAACCTGATTAACAGTACCTTTAAATTCAGATTCAAGCTTGCCAAGAATTAGGTCTCGGGTTATATGCTCACTTCCTGCTTCCTCATCAACTTCCCCCTCTGAATCGTAAGTGGTTGTTGATTTTCCAAAGGTGATTTCTGCAAGGTAGGTTTTTGGCAGATCCTGTATCATTGAAATGGATTTTGTGGCTTTACCACAGCATAAGATCAGAAGTCCCGTAGCTAAAGGATCTAAGGTTCCCGCATGACCTGTCTTCTTTACTCTGATCCGTTTTCGAAGAAACTTAACAACATCAAAACTTGACCACTCAAGTGGCTTGTCGATAAGAAAAATAGCACCGTCTATCAGGTCAGTATCTTTGTCAGGTAAATTGTGTTTACCAAAAACTGGAATGCTTTCTAAAGGAAGTGCTATCGCCATTTACTCAGAGTCAGAACTGTCCTTATCCTCTTCGGGGATGTCGATTTCATTGAAGATCTTTTCGATCTTATTCACATATTCCGCCGTATCATCCTGGTAAAAATGTAACTCAGGTATCTTTCGTACCTGATTTTTAATTTTTGAGGCAAGTTCATACCTGATCTCAGAGATCTTTTCGTCAAGAAATTCATAGACTGGTTTTTCATCTCTTCCGGGAGAAAATACACTTAGGTAAACTTTAGCAATAGACAGATCGTCTGTCATTATCACGTTGGTCACTGTAACAAATGTACCATCCGGTTGATAAGATCTCTGGATGATTTGACCCAAGTCTTTTTTGATTACTGCAGCTAGTCGTTCTGGCCTGAATCCCATTACTGAAATATTATGTGAGTGATTCGATTCGAATGAAATGAGTAAAGGATTCGGTCTGTTGGTATATCAGCCGAATCCTTTTTAAAATTATTAACCGGCTGAGTCTTCCAGTGTACGCTTCTGTTCAGTGATCTTGTAACTCTCTATCTGGTCACCAACTTTGATATCGTTATATCCTTTGATACTGATACCACATTCGTAACCGGAAGTCACTTCCCTTAACATCATCCTTGAATCGTTTAAAGGCATCGATCTCACCGTCATAGATCACAACACCATCACGAACAAGTCGAATTGGGTTATTTCTTTCGATCTTACCTTCGGTTACATAACAACCTGCAATAGTACCAACTTTGGATACTTTAAATATCTCACGAACCTCAACAACACCCATCATTTGTTCTTTGATCTCAGGTGACAGAAGTCCCTCAAGAGCATCTCTAACCTCATCAACAGCATCGTAAATGACACTGAACAATCGGATATCGATCTCTTCCTCTTCAGCAAGTTTACGTGCCTGAGTAGTAGGCCGTACCTGGAAACCAATGATAATGGCATCAGAAGCAGAAGCTAAAAGAACATCAGATTCTGAGATTGCACCGGCTCCCGTGTGAATAATATTTACGGCAACTTCATCGGTACTCAATTTCTGGAGTGAACCGGAAAGCGCCTCAATGGAACCATCCACATCGGCTTTAACAATAACATTCAGTTCAGAGACTTCACCAAGTGCAAGACGGCGTGAAATATCATCAAGCGTCATATGCTTGTTCTTACGCATGGCCTGCTCTCGTCTGATCTGCATACGCTCACTGGCAACTTCTTTGGCTATCTTCTCATCTTCGGCTACAACCAGTTTATCACCGGCTTGAGGCATATCGTCAAAACCCATAAGCTGTACGGGAGTAGATGGACCGGCCTCTTGTACTCTTTTACCCAGATCATTTTCCATAGCACGTACACGACCATAACAAGGTCCGGCAACAAATGGATCGCCAACTTTAAGTGTACCGCCCTGTACTAATACATTAGCTACAATACCTTTTCCTTTATCCAAGCGGGCTTCAAGTACAACACCATCAGCACGTCGATCTGGATTAGCTTGTAGTTCAAGCAGTTCAGATTCGATCAGTACTTTTTCAAGCAGATCCTCAATTCCCTGACCTGTTTCAGCCGAAACTTCAGCGTACTGAACCTGGCCACCATACTCCTCAACAATGACATCATGTTCTGCCAGTTCAGACTTAATTCGATCCGGATTAACACCCTCGAGATCCATTTTGTTTATCGCAACTACAATAGGTACACCGGCCGCCTTGGCGTGATTGATAGCCTCAATAGTCTGGGGCATAACAGAATCATCACCAGCAACAACCAGAATTACAATATCAGTAGCCTGAGCACCACGAGAACGCATTGCTGTAAAGGCCTCGTGACCAGGGGTATCAAGGAAGGTGATCTCATTTTCATTATGAACTACCTGATAAGCACCAACGTGCTGTGTAATTCCACCTGCCTCACCGGCTGCAACTTTTTCTTCACGGATATAATCAAGTAATGAGGTTTTACCGTGATCAACGTGACCCATTACCGTAATAATTGGTGCACGTGGTTTAAGATCTTCTTCATCATCTTCAGGTATAGTTAGTTCTTCATCGATCTCTTCAGCATCAATGAACTCAACTTCTTTACCAAACTCTTCGGCTACAAGTTCAATCGTTCCTGCATCCAGTCGCTGGTTAATAGTGATCATCAAACCGATTGACATACAAACGGAAATAATCTCGTTTACACCTACATCAAGAAGTTCACCCAGTTCATTAGCAGTGATGAACTCAGTCGTTTCGATAATATCAGACTCGAGCTCCTCCATTTCCTGCTGCTTTTGCAGCTCTTCCTCGCGTTCTTCTTTTCTTTCGCGTCGACGTTTTGAACGTTTACTACCAACCGTTTTAGAAGATTGCATCTTCTTCATGGTCTCACGCATCATCTTGTCAACGTCAGTCTCGTCGATCTCTGTTTTCTTCTTACGCTTTTTCTTACTTGTCTTCTTAGAACTACTATCGTCCTTTTTGGTTGATTTGGATGCGTCGTCGTCTTTTCTGTCTTTTCTTCGCTTACGTTTCTTGCGAGGCTTTCTCTGAGCAATATCTGACGTGAATGATGCTTTACCGAGTACCTTAGTTCCTTTTAGTTTTCCAGCAGAACCACGAATGATTTCTTCTTCTGTCTTCCCTTCGTTTTCATCGTCTTCGTTTTCCTCACCATCTTCGTCATCTTCTTCATCCTCCTCTAACTCATCATCTTCATCGTCTTCAGCCTCATCGTCTTCTTCGTCATCAATTTCATCATCAGAATCCGATTCATCTTCGTCATCTTCTTCCTCCACTACCTCATCATCTTCATCCTCTTCTTCAGCCTCATCGTCATCATCTTCTTCTTTATCAGCTGAAGCAGCTATTTTTTCTTCCTCAACCTCAGTCTTTTTATCCTTGGAATCAGATTTTTTCTCTTCATCTTCATCTCCATCTGATTCTATAGCCTTAGAGTCTTCATCGTCTCCTGAAGACTCAGTTTCTTTGTCCTCTTCCGGAGAAACATCGTCGTCAGACTCACCCTTGGTCTCAGTAGTTTCTTCAACCTCTTCTTCCTCGGGAACCTCTTCTTCTTCGGGTTCAAGTTCTGGCTCTGGCGCTAAGTCCTCTTCAGGTTCCAGATCAGGAGTTTCATCTTCCGGCTCCAAACCAACACTTTCTTCGATAGGCTCCAGAACATTGTCAATCGTAACACTATCGTTACGCTGATTCTTCATCTGATTTCTGCGGCTTTCGTACTCTTCTCTGGCTTTTTCGTGATCCGCACTTTTAGCCTTATCGTCTCCGTAAACCTGATCAAGTACCGAGTACATCTCAGGTGTTACCTTGAAATTTGGACGATTTGCTGCATCAAACCCATTATCTGTCAGAGTATCCACAATAGATTGTGTGGCTACGTTGAATTCAGAGGCAACTTTAAATAATGGTTTAGGTCTTTTAGACGTCATATATAAATTTTAAATGTGAGCTTAATAAACTAAGTATTTTTATTCGGAATTGCCGATTTAAGCCTCGTCCTCAAATTCGTACGCAATTACACTCATAATTTTCTCAGCAAGCTCTGGATCTATTTCTTCGTTCGTTCTGCTAACTAATTCATCTGCACTCAGTTCGAGCACTGCTCTTGCAGTGTCGCAACCGATATCATGAAGCATTTTTATCACATCATCACCGAAATCAATAGCGAATTCATCAATATCGATATCATCTTCAGCTTCAACTTCACGGTAAACATCAATTTCCACTCCGGCTAATTTTGAAGCGAGACGAATGTTTACTCCCCCTTTACCGATAGCTTTTGAAACTTCATCGGCAGGTACCAATACATTTGCATGCTTATTCTCCTCATCCAGCTCAACTTTTAATACTTCAGCAGGTTGAAGGGCACGTTTTATAAATTCAAACTTATCTGGTGTAAAATTGATCACATCAATATTCTCATTTTGCAACTCACGAACAATGGCATGAATTCGAATTCCCTTCATACCAACACAGGCACCAACAGGGTCAACCCGTTCGTCGTGAGAGAGTACTGCAACTTTGGAACGATCACCCGGTGCACGTGCAATTCGCACCAACTCAATGATTCCATCAAAAACTTCAGGAATCTCGTTTTCAAAAAGTCGTTCAAGAAAAAGTTCCGATGTCCTGGAAATAATAACCGTTGGGTTACCATTCTTCATGCGTACTTCAGACACAACCGCACGAATGGTATCTCCCTTTCGGTATCGATCTTTATAGATCTGTTCACTCTTTGGCAGCAAAAGTTCAACACCGTTGTGATTAACTAAAATATCCTTATTCTGCCGAACCTGATACACATCACCAAGAATGATCTCTCCAACGCGGTCGGTATAGTCTTCGTAGATATTATCTTTCTCGATCTCACGAATTCTTTGTGCAAGCTGTTGGCGAGCCATCGTTACAGCACGGCGACCAAAGTCTGTGATCTGAATTTCCTGAGCCAGTTCATCATATAGTTCAATATCAGGATCAATTTTCTTGGCATCCTCAAAAGTGATCTCAGCTACTCCATCAGTCAGCTCATCAGCAGGCACAACTTCCTGTACATGAAGTATTTGAATTTCTCCCCGGTCAGCATTCAGGATAACCTCAAATGCATCATCAGACTCATATTTTTTTCTAATCATCGTTCTAAATACATCTTCCAAGATTGAAAGCAACATATCCTTGTCGATGCCCTTTTCATGAGCGATCTCAGCAAACGAGGAGATGATCTGTTTTGATAATTCGTTCTGCATTAGTCTTGTATAATTAAATTACGGGGATAATTTTGGTTTCAACAATTGCTTCAAACGGGATCTTTGTCTCTACTTCATCTTCATCCGTTATAGCAACCATATCATCCGTGATGCCGGTTATAACACCTTCAATTTTTTTATATCCGGCATCTTTTTTCTTGAATTTAATAGTAGCGACACGTCCTTCATTCTTCCTGTACTGACGTATATCACTCAATGGTCTGCTTAAACCCGGCGAAGAAACATTAAGCCTATAGCCTTTGTCAAAAAGATTATGGGCTTCGATCAAAAAACCGAGTTCCTTACTGATTTCAGAGCAAAGATCTATGTTAACTCCACCTTCTTCGTTATCAAGAAGAACCCATAGTTCTGCCAGACCACTTCCGGTTTTAAGTTCTACATCTACAACAAAAAGACCGCGTTCCTCCGCTAGAGGTTCGGCTAAGTCTTTAATATTTTTTATGATATCTATCTGCATGTACACTAAATTCTGAAACAAAAAAAAGCGAGTGCCTTCCGACGCTCACTGCTCTTCAAAGGTAGGCTTATTTCGCCTAAAATTCAATGAATCAACCAGATTCAGAATATAATCATTTTATTATGATTCTCTTTTAATCTAATTTGTAAACTCTTACATATAAGAAGTCAAAAGGTTAACAGAATATATCCCCTATGAAAATACAATACACTTCTATTTTAATCATCTCACTTACATTATTGTTCGGAGTATCCTGCACATCAGAAAAAGAAAATAAAGTGGAGAAGAGAACAGGGAGAACATTAAGTTTTACTGAGTCGGTAACATTTATTGATCCCTCTGATAACGAAGTATCAACAGTAAGGGTTGCAGTGGCTGATGATCAGGAAAAACGAAATCAAGGATTAATGGACGTAAACGATCTGCCAAGTGATGCAGGAATGCTGTTTATTTTTCCCGAAGAAGAACCCCTAAGTTTTTACATGGCAAACACGCCCCTCCCTCTCGATATCATGTTTATAGACTCAGACAGTGTCATTGTTAGGATCCACCACAACACTGCGCCATTTAACAGTAAACAACTTCTATCTGATGCACCGGCTAAATATGTTGTAGAAACCAACGGCGGATACGCTGTTTCAAACGATATCAGGGAAGGTTATAAGATCAGGTTTTGATAACCTTTTTTTTCTTTCAAACCTTTTCTGCCTCTTTGTATTCCTCCAGAAACTCCGTGACTTTATCTACATTATTTTTAGAGCCAATGTAAATGGGTGTCTGTTCATGAATGGATTTAGGTTCAATTTCCATTATTCTTTTTGAACCATCTGTTGCTTTACCACCGGCCTGCTCAATAATAAAACCCAATGGATTACACTCATACATGAGGCGAAGTTTACCCTTTGGATACCTGTTGCTATGAGGATATATAAAGATTCCTCCCTTTATAAGAGTGCGGTGTATGTCTGCCACCATTGAGCCTATATATCTGGCGGAGTAAGGTCTTTCAGTTTCAGGATCATCCTCCTGACAGTATTTGATATATTTTTTAAGTCCAAGATCCCACGAATTATAGCTTCCTTCGTTTATGCTGTATATAGGTCCGTGGTCAGGCATATTAACGTTGCGATCACTCAATATAAATTCACCGATACTTGGATCCAGTGTAAACAAAGATACTCCCAAGCCGGTAGTGTAAGCTAAAATTGTGCTCGAACCGTACAACACATATCCGGCCGCAACTTGTTTTACTCCGGGTTGAAGTGCGTCGTCTTCCCTGAGGTTGCCATTGAATCTGGCTTCTCTCATATAAATGGAAAAGATACTCCCGATTGAAACATTCACATCAATATTTGAAGACCCATCCAGCGGATCAAGGTAAACGATATATTTACCTCCCTGACTGCTGAGTTTTACAATGCCGGCATTCTCTTCTGATATAACCATACATGTTATCAGAGACCGGTCAAGTGCAGAAATTAACTGTTGGTCCGCAAAAAGATCCAATTTTTTTACGGCTTCACCATGGACATTCGTCGAACCGTCAACCCCAAGAATATTTGTAATTCCCGCTTTATTTACTTCACGGGAAATGATCTTAGCTGCTAAACTGATATCTCTCAACAACTGTGATAGTTCTCCGGTAGCCCCGGGAAACCTATTTTGTGATTGAATAATGTATTCTTCTAAGGTTTCTAGCCTTTTACTTTTTGAACTGACCATGATCCTATTAAGTTTATGGAAGCGCTTTTCTTTTAATATAAGAATGTTTATCAGACAAAATCTTTTAAGAAATCTTAAATATTAAGAGCTAACTCTTTAAGCTCCTTATAGATGACCTCTGCCTTCGTTTTCAGCTCTTCAATTGATCCATCATTATATACGATGAAATCAGCCAGATGGGTCAATGCCTCAAAGTCAGGTTGTTTGTTGATCCTGTCTAAAACAGTCTGTTTTTCAGAGTTATCTCTTTCAGATGTTCTCTTCACTCTTTCACTTTCATCCGTCAAGATCAGGATCACATAATTAAGGTCTTCAGGTCTGCCATTGTTTAGTAAAATAGCAGCTTCCTTGGCAAAGATATCTACCCCTTCCTTTGCTTTTTGAATAGCAAGTTTATCTGTCTCTCTCCATAATACAGGGTGCACAATTTCATTTAACTCAGATACTCTCCCTTTCTCAAACGCCTCTTTGGCTAAATAGGATCGATTAAGTTCTCCGTTTTTAAAATAGGCTTCATCCCCAAACTTATCGCGAATCTCCTGCTTAAGGTCCTCATCATTTAGCATGAGTTCTTTAGCTAAATCATCAGCATATATAACAAATGCACCCAATTTTTCCCATTCCTTGCAGAATGTTGTTTTTCCTGAACCGATACCACCTGTTATTCCAACTTTGATCATGATATCAGTTTTTGGATGGGTTAACTCTCCACTTCCTGAAGTAAATAGGCTTTAATAAACTCATCCAGGTCGCCATCCATTACTCCGTTCACATCACTAGTTTCGTAGTTGGTACGGTGATCTTTTACACGCTGATCATCAAAAACATAGCTTCTGATCTGTGAACCCCACTCATTCTTGCCTTTTGATCCTTCGAGTTTAGCTTTTTCAGCTTCCTGAATCTCTTTCTCAAGCTCGTAGATACGTGATTTTAGAAGAATCATCGCTTTTTCGCGATTTTGTAATTGTGACCGCTCTTGTTGACATTCAGCAACCACCTTTTCGGTTCTGCCATCGGAAAGCTCTCCTTCCCATATCAATCGAACGCCGGTCTCTACCTTATTAACATTCTGCCCACCAGCACCACTTGAATGAAAACGCTGCAATTCCACCTCACTCTCATTGATGTTCACTTTGATGGTATCATCAATTAAAGGAGCTACAAAAACTGAACAAAAAGAAGTATGCCTTCTGGCGTTACTATCAAATGGTGATACCCTTACCAGGCGATGCACTCCACTTTCAGCCTTTAGAAAGCCATAAGCATTGTCACCTGAAACTTCGATGGTTGCACTTTTAAGACCGGCAACTTCTCCGTCCTGATAGTCAACTACTGAAACTTTAAATCCTGATTTTTCAGCCCAACGTATGTACATCCGGTAGAGCATTTGAGCCCAATCCTGACTTTCTGTTCCTCCGGCTCCGGGATTAAAGTTGACGATGGCATCACGATGGTCATCGTCTCCACTCAGCATGTTACGGAGTTCCATTGTCTCCAAAGCTTTTTCAAGCTTTTTGTACTCCGTTTTCAGATCACTGTCAACATCTTCCCCCATTTCTTGAAACTCAAGAAATACATTGATGCTTTCCCGAAGATCATTAAGATTATCCCAGCCTTCAACCAGGCTTTTCTCATGATCAAGCTCCTTCATAATAATTTGAGCCTTAGATGGATCATTCCAAAATTCCGGATCCTGGGTTTGTTCAGTAAGTTCTATTATTCTAACTTTTCGTTTGTCGTAGTCAAAGATACCCCCTGAGTGCATCAATGCGCTCATAGAGTTCGTTCAATCGATCTAAATTTATTACCATCTGTTATTTTTGAATCAAATATTATCTTCGGGTAAGCAGTGCACCCAACACCAAACCTGCTACAAAAGCCACTCCGAGACCCTGCTCAGGATGTTTCCTTATATACCTGCGGGCATTTCTGTACTCGTGTCTTAATTCTCTTTCTATACCATCACGCTCATATTTCAACCGGTTAAGAAGTGCATCATATGTTTCTTCAGCCTTATTTTGTAGGACTTCAGTTGTATCATAGATGGTTTCTTCGAAATCTTGTTTTGCTTTGGAATTCTTTTTATTAGTAGCCATAATTCCTCCTGTTTTGAGTTAACTTAAAATACAAATTTAACAATTAAAATTTGAGCTCTTTCTTGCGATTGGATTTATAAAGATCAGGTTCAAATATCTATTCATAATCATGATATCAATCAGCTCTAAAAAAAATTAAGTAACCAAATCGTTTTTGAGTCGTCGTACTATTAAAAGAATGGAAATCTTTAAGTATGTTTTAAGTACAATCGACTTTATGACAAAGCTTAATGCAGATAATATCGAAAATTCAGAACATCAAATTATTGACAAAGTTATTGCCGGCGAGCGTAACAGATTTTCAGAACTGATAGACAAATATGCTCCGATAGTATTTCATGTAGTTCGTAAATTTGTAAAAGATGATGAGCTTACGGAAGAACTGGCTCAGCAGATATTCGTAAAGACCTACGAGCGATTGGAATCTTTTGACGGGCGGTCTAAATTTTCGTCATGGCTTTATGTGATAAGTATGAACCATTGTCGTGATTATGTGAAAAATGTACGCAGGAAAAATAAAAATTTTAATGAGATGGAATCTCACGAGATTCAAAGTTTAACCGCACATTCCATTTCACCTGAATCATGAAATCGAAACGAAAGAAACCAACATTCTACTGTACAGGGCATTACAAAATATAACTCCCGACTATGCGGAGGCATTTTTAATGAAATACGATGATGGACTCTCTTATAAAGAGATTTCAAAAGAACTGGATGTCAGCGTTAATGCCCTTAAACAAAGGGTTCACAGGGCTCGGGCTGAGTTAAGAGAATTTATGAAACATAAAATGTAACAGAGTTATGGATAATCAAGAACTTTTTAGAAAATTCCTGGACGATGAGTTATCAGCATCTGAAGAGAAAGATGCTTTACATGCCATAGCAGACGACTCCGAATTAAGGTCTTCACTGCGGTTTGAGTTATTTATACGACAATCATTCGCTGATCCATCTTTCGATCGTAAATCATTTGACGTACCTGAGGGATTTTCTGATAAGGTAATGATGGAAATCGATCAGTTGGAGGAGCAACCACAAGAGGTCGAACAAATACCCTTTGTGCCCAACATCCTTAGTTGGCTTCAATCTATTTTTGAACCACGGAATTATCAACTTAGTCCGGCACTTATAGCCTTTGCTACTACATTGGTTATTCTTATTCCAGCCCTTTCCTTGTTTATAAATCAAAAAGTTACGGATACAATAATCCAAAATAATAAAGAAGTTACAGTACAAACTGTTACCGAGAAAGAAGAATTAGTTTGGGTTCGTTTTATTTATGTTGACGAAAATGCTGATAACATTGCTATTGCGGGTGATTTCAATGATTGGGAACCATATCAGCTTAACGAACAGCAGGTGAATGGCAAGGACGTTTGGACGGGCTTCTTTGCCATGCCCCGTGGTGAGAATAAGTATATGTTTGTAGTTAATGGAGAAAACTGGGTAACCGATCCCCTGGCAAATATGTATGAAGATGACGGCTTCGGAAATAAAAATGCAGTGATCTATCTATGAGGATCAAAACTATAATTATGCTAATGATAGGCTCCATATTACCATTTTCATCTAACTCACAAGATGTTCAGGCTACCATAACATCTGAGTTTAGAGCCGGGTATTCCACAAATACCTATCTTAATCCTTTTTTCTCTGAGTGGAATCGAACCTATGATTCAGGTTATGGTTTAAACTCTACATTTGGCCAGCTTTTTTGGGATAAGGGAAAACATAAGTTTGAATTAAACGGAGGCTATGTATACGAACCATTTTTATCAGAACAACCAACATGGCACGGTTATTTAGCCTATGGAAAATATCTGTACGATATTAATCAAAACTTAAATACCGGAATAATAGTCGGAACCAGTGCATTCCGTTCAGACTTCGAAAGAAATTTTACCTGGGTCCAACCTTACCTTACCTGGTTTCCCTCCAGTTTTACCTCTTTGAACTTTAAGATTGGTTCAAATTTCAGGAATTATGTAGACCTACAAGATAGACCTGATGCCAAAAATCGTTTTAATTCATATAGTCTTGAATTTGAAAGGTGGTTTAATTTTCGATGGCAGTTAAAGGCAGGTATCTATGGCAGTTTGGAAAGTTTAAGTTCACCACAAGATGGACTTTCAACTTCAGTATCTCTGGGACATTCATTTTTAAATGGGTTCAATATAAACTCAGAAATACAGTTCATTAATTATAGCACTGAATATACTACTCTTATTGATGATGGCGGAGGGCCAGGTGGGCCATTCGGCCCACCCGGAGGAACAACTACAGAAACACAATCTATAGATGATCAGCTGTGGCGGTTCAAACTTAAAGCAACTTATCCAATTTCGAGAAATATCGCTGCTTTTGTTTCGGCTGACCGTTTGTTGTATGAATCCAGTTCACTTGAAAACGGTATTTCGGATGTTCAAGTTTCAGGAGGTTTCCGTTTGTCATTCACCCCAAATATATCTACCTCCAGAAAAAATACAGCTGAACCCACATGGAATTCTGTAGCAGGTGAGCATCAAATGGTATTAAAATACCGGGGGAAAGGTAACTTATATGTTGTAGGGGATTTTAATGACTGGGAAAAACCTGGCATTCCCCTCAGAAGAACTTCAAAAAACAAATACGCTGCTACGTTGAAGCTGGAACCCGGACTATATGAATACAGGATACTGGTTATACGCGGTGATGAAGAAAAATGGCTTAAATTTTCAAACGACATATCAACAGTGAATGACAACTTTGGTGGTGTCAATGCCCTGAAAATTGTTGAATAAGTAATTGATAATAATATGAAAACACTGAAATACATATCAAAAATAATGACCAAGCTTGCTCTTTTAAGCATTTTATTGTCATTTCCTTTTTCTCTTTTGGCACAACAAAATTCAATTTCTGTTCTAAATCAGAAAGCTAATGAATTAGGGATTGATGCCTCGCATATCTCTAAACTGCAAGAACGAGCTCAGGAAAATGGCATTAGTAGTGATCAGCTTACTCAAATACTTGAACCTGCGGTTGATTTGGCTGTAGAAGATCTTCCATTCGACATGATCCTTCAAAAGACGTCTGAAGGATTAGCTAAAGGTGTCCCAATAAATGTCTTATCAAATGTATTGGAAGGTTTAAAAACCTCAACACAAAATGCGGCCCCTATTGTTAATATGTGGATGCAAAAGCCCGGAGTTCAAAATATGGCTGGTGGATCAGCATCTGAGTCAGTTCAAAGATTCAGAAATGACGTTCTTAAAAGTACAGCGAGAGCTTTGAATCAAGGCTTTTCTGAAAATATACTTAGTGGATTCTTAAATGAATTGGATAATCAGGATCTTCTTTCTAAAATCAGTAGAAGTGACGTAATAACTTCAATAACCATTCTCCCCGATCTTCCAACTAGTGCTGATAATCAAGATTTATCCATTGAACTTGTTATTCGATCTCTCAAGGGCGGATTTGATTCATCTAATTTACAAAACTTACCTTCTGCAATGGAAATAGCTCGGAGCAGAGGGCAAATACCGGCCGGTAATGTTGTAAACGGGATTTTAGAACGAATACAAGCGGGATCTCCGGCATCTGAGATTCTTCAAGGTTTATTTGATGGAAAAATTGGTAGCGGCCCTCCGTCTGGTTTACCCGGAAGACCTAATAATACTGGAGGAGGAACTAACGGAGTTGGAATTTAATTCTCAGATCTAAACTTCAAACTTTCACCTCCTTTACTATTCTTATCTGCCCATCTTGGACATTTATTTATCGTTACATCAATACCTCTAATCTTACTTTTAAAAAAATAATTTAGTTCAGTAACCAAACTGGAAGTTAGTCGTCTGATGAGTAGACACACATAACAACAAAACCCAACCCAATTATATTATGTTATACTCAAAATTATTTAAAGCAATCACAGCACTTGTTTTCTCTACATTCATACTTATTGGATGTGGCACTCAATCAGATAGCCGCACTGGAACCTTCCAGGTTCTTCTTCACGATGCTCCGGCTCACTATGATGAAGTAAACGTATTTATAGAAAGCGTAGAAGTTAATAATAGTGCCGGTGTATGAAGGCTGGATCACAGTAAGCTCCAAATCAGGTTTTGATCTCTTAGAACTTACAAATGGTGTTTTAGAACCATTAGGAGAAGTAAAATTAGAACCTGGTACTTATCGACAAATTTGTCTCTATCCTAAGTAGAGATGGACATAGTGTTGTAACAGACGGTGTAGTACATGACATGTTTATACCAAGCGGAGCTGAAACCGGTATAAAATTAAATGTTAATGCAGAAATTCAACCTGACATAACTTACACTATGCTTCTTGATTTTGATGCAAGCAGGTCTGTTGTAGTAACCGGAACTGAAGTATCCGGTGAAAACTATATACTAAAGCCAGTTATAAAAGCAACTAACCAAGCTATAACAGGCAATATTGAAGGCACAGTAAGCCCAGCAGATGCTAAGCCAGTAGTATATGCAATTGCTAATGGTGACACATTATCTTCAACTTTTGCTGATACAACTAGTGGAAATTTTCGCTTAATAGGACTTGAAGAAGGTAGTTACACTGTTTCTGTTGATCCAACAAATACAAATTATATTGCAAAAGATACTTTGGGTGTAACTGTAACAGTTGACGAAACAAATGACATAGGTACACTAGAGCTGGAACAAAACTAACTTAAATCCTATTATAGAGCTTGGTAACAAAGCCTGCATTCTTTTGCAGGCTTTTTTTATAGGTAAAAAAGCTTAATCTAATATCAGTTGATCTTTATACTGTAACTCATAAAGCTTTTTGTAGATTCCACCCTCTTTCTGAATTAACTCCTGGTGACTTCCTACCTCTCTAATAATTCCTTTATGCATAACAAGGATCTTATCAACGTGCTGTATAGTTGAGAGCCTGTGAGCAACCACAATGGACGTTCTGCCTTCCATCATCAAACGGCTCGATTCTGTTACCAAAGCTTCAGTCTCTGAATCAACGCTCGATGTGGCCTCATCAAGAACAAGGATGTCAGGGTTGTAAACCAGGGCCCGTACAAAACAGATCAGCTGCCTTTGCCCCATGGAAAGGGAAGCACCTCTTTCCTTTAACACATAATCATAACTATCAGGAAGCTTCTCTATAAACCGGTGCGCTTCCACTTTATGAGCCGCATCGATCACTTGTTCTCTCTTTATGTCGGGGTGACCAAGTGTGATGTTATCCAAAATAGTTCCTGAAAAAAGGGCGTTATCCTGTAGGACCAAACCAAAGTGTGATCGCAGATCTTTAAGCGTCAGATCTCTGATATCAACCCCATCAATTTTGATACTGCCCTTTTCAATGTCATAGAACCTCATTAGCAGATTGATAATAGTGGTCTTACCGGCCCCTGTTGCTCCCACTATGGCAATATCTTCTCCCGGTTCAGCCGTAAATGAAATATCTTTGAGAACATAATCCTCACCTTCATTGTACTTAAACCATACGTTTTGAAACTCGATCTTCCCCTGAGGATCCTTAATAGTTTTTGGGTTATCTGTTTCAATAACTTCAGTATCGGTATCCAGTACGCCAAATATTCGTTCTGACGAAGCCAAAGCTGACTGCAGGGTATTAAATTTCTCAGATAATCCCTGAATGGGTCGGAAAAACTGACGTGCATACTGAATGAATGCGAGTAAAACACCGAAGGTCACACCATCCATTAGTGCTCTTGCGCCTCCATACCAAACAACAAGTGCCATGGCTAAACTTGCTGTGATCTCAACAATAGGCCAGAAAATTGCAAAGTAGAAAATGGTATCAATATAGGCATCTCTGTGACCGGCATTGATCTTCTCAAATTTTTCGCGTTGTTTTTTCTCTCTGTTGAATAGCTGAACCACATCTATACCATTGATATGTTCTTGTATAAAAGAGTTTAACTGAGCAATCTTGTCTCTAACCTCTAAAAAAGTAACCCTGACCTTTGCCTTAAACCAGAATGTGGCATAAAATAGAATCGGAAGTACCGTCAGTGTAACTAAACTCAACTCCCAGCTCATGCTGAACATGAAGTAAAGGATAAATATGATCCTGAACATATCTCCAATGATAGCAACCACGCCGTCTGATAATAATTCACTTAGTGCTTCAATATCACTGGTGGTTCTGGTGATCAGTTTTCCAATAGGATTTTTATCGAAGTATTGAACATTCAGGGTTTGGATCTTCTTGAAAACGGTGTTCCTTAATGAATATAGAGCATTCTGCCCAAACCATCGCGTAATGTAGGTGTTGAACACAAGAAGGATGAACTCACCAAGTAAAGCTCCGGCAAGCAAAGTTATGATATACCACAGACCCGCAAAATCATCGTTTGCAATATACTCATCAACTGCGATCTGAGTCAGTTTTGGACGGATCGCACCTAAATAAGAGGCAGATAAGGTTAGCACAATAGCTAACAGAATGAACCACTTATACGGTTTTAGAAAAAAATAAAGCCGCCGAATCAAAGTGGTATCGACGGCTTTAGTATCTTTAGTGTTACTCAATTATTTATTTCATTAAAATCTGTCAAAATCATCATCGTAAGATGACCTTGGGGTAATGTTTCGGTGTGATGATTCAGAATCTGAGTCATCCTTTTTATCTTTTATTTTAGAACTGTAAGTGCTGCTTCCGTAAGTCTTACGTTTGTAATTATTACTTCCTCTGCTGTCAGAACGATTTGAGCTGCTGCTTCGGTTCCCGCGACTACTGCTTTTTCCTCTGCTAGGTCCACCCTTTCTGGAACGGAACTTCTTCTTCCCTCCCTTATGGTTTTTCTTGCCCTTATAATTCTTTCCACCGGATTTATCGTCCAATTCGTTGATCTCAACTTTTGGAGTGATAATGCCTCTTTCGTGCATTGGATCCGTGAAAATTGGGCGAAGCTCGTTTGCCAGCCATGCAGGGTAAAATCCTTCTCGTGCTTCTTTAAGCAAGTCATGGGTATTAGTGTATCTGGCTGAGAAATGACCTATGACCAATAGTTTTGTTTGAGATTCAGTAGCTACACGAGCAGCATCTGCAGTTGATGAGTGGCCGGTGTCACTGGCTTTGTCATCAAGATCATTACCAAAGGTGGCTTCATGGTAAAGTATGTTGGTATTCATCGCCAGTTTGACAGCATTTGGTGTGTACTCAGTATCAGTCACATATGCAAAGCTATCACCTGGCCGTGGGTGCCCAACGATGTCGGTTGATTTAACCACTGAGCCATCATCAAGAGTTACATCGTTACCGGATTTGAGCTCTTTATACTGCTCATCTTTGGAAATGCCCATTTTTTCTGCTTTGTCAGCATCAACTTTTCCGGGTTTGTCTTTTTCCTGAAAGCGATAGCCAACACAAAATTTGTTATGCTTCAGCGGACGGGCTTCCACATAATATTCGTCACTATCCATTACACGATCCGAATCAATATCATCTTTGATCTCGTGGAAATTGATATCATAATTCGGTTGAATATCTGCAAACTTAAGATTCCACTCTACAAATTCCTTAATACCAACAGGACCGGTTACGGTCAATGGTTTTTCCCTTCGTTGCAACTGAAGGGTTGCCAGTAAGCCAAGCAGACCAGAATAATGATCTACATCAAAATGAGTGATAAATATACCCTCAATTTTGGATCTCTTGATTCCCGCTTGTAACATGCGCATTTGCGCATTTTCACCACAGTCGAAAAGAAAGACGCTACCTTCTCTCCATAACGCAACTGATGGTAAATGTCTTACGGCTGTTGGGGTTGCCGACGCTACTCCTAATGGTACTACAATCATTTTATTTCTCCCGTGAGATATGATTTAATGGGGCCTTGCTTTCATACAAATAGCCCTGTTTTATTTTATTGTTTTAGATTTCTTCCAATTCCTGTTCAAGTATCTGCTTATTGTACATGGTTGTGTATTTGCCATCTTGAGCTAACAGTTCTTCATGGGTACCTGTTTCAGTTATTTTCCCATCTTCCAGATAATAGATCTTGTCTGCATCTTTTATAGTCGAAATGCGGTGACTTATCATAATTGTTGTCCTTCCGCTAAGCTCTTGCCTTAAATGCTTTAATATTGCGTCCTCTGTTTTCGTATCTACAGCACTGAGTGAATCATCAAAGATCAATATTTTCGGATCCTTGATCAGTGCTCTTGCAATAGCTGTCCTCTGTTTTTGTCCTCCGGAAAGAGTAATTCCTCGTTCTCCAAGCATAGTCTGAAATTTTTTCTCAAAATCCAAAATATTCTCTTTAACCTGAGCCTTTTCAGCAGCTAGTTCAATGAGCTCTTCAGAGGCGTCATCAACTCCAAAAGCAATATTGTCTCCAATCGTATCCGAAAATAAGAAGGTTTCCTGAGGGACGAAACCAATAGATTCCCGAATTTTTTCAAGTGACCAGTCTTTAAGATCATGGCCATCAAGTAATACCTGACCCTGCGATGGGTCAAACAGCCTCGGTATTAGCTGAACTAAAGTAGTTTTACCGGCTCCTGTTCTGCCAACCAATGCAACATTTTCACCAGGTTTGATAGTAAATGAAACATCTTTTAGTACATATTCATCAGATTCAGGATACTTGAAACTGACGTGACGGAACTCAAGAAGTCCATCAACTTCATCATCGATCTTATCCTCTTTACTCTCAATCCCGACTGGCTCATCCAACAATTCCTTGATCCTATCCCAGGAAGCGAGTGAGCGCTGAAACCTATTAGTGGTATACCCAAGCGCAGCAACCGGCCAGGTCAGGTAGGCCACGTATATCAAAAATTCAGCGATGTTACCCACACTAATGGTTCCTTCGATCACCATTTCACCACCCTTCCATATCACCAAAAGCAGAGATATTCCGATCAGGAAATTGAGTCCGGGATGAAACAAAGATTCAATCATGTCGAGTCTGAGTTTCTTTTTTCTGTAATCTTCACTTTCATCCTCAAATAGTTTTTGCTCGTGGTCGATCCTGTTAAAAGATTTGATCAAACGAATCGCTGAAAAAGTTTCTTTTGCCCTCCCGGCCATTCTGGAGTACTGCTCCTGAATGATAGTGGAGTGCTTATGAATATAGCCAGTGATCCAATAAGCAAAAATGGAAATAAACGGCAACGGTATCAACGCCCAATAAGTTAATTCTGTGTTCACAATAAACATCATGGCAAGCACAAATCCTGCTCTCGTGACTGTATTTACGCTATACATAATAACAGGACCAAAATAATCCCGAACCTTACCAACATCTTCAGTTGCCCTTACATAGATCTCACCTGATGAATTCTCTGTAAAAAAACGCTGAGGCAGATCCATTAGTTTTTTGACGATATCATTCCTGATATCAAACTCTACTTTTCTAGAGGTTACAATGAGAGTCTGTCGTGTAGCAAAGAGTAAGATCCCATACAAGACAACTGTACCAATCAACAAAAGTGAGTTCTGGGCAAGTACAACTGAGGCTTCTGTGTTAAATAAAGTTTGCAGAATATTGTCAGGGATCTGAAATCCTGCATCTGAAAGAGACTCAACTTTATCCATCGTCTTTCGAATCAATACAGGTATCCAGATGAGGAAGAAATTTGAAGCGGTCAAGAATAAAACACCAAGGATCATGGTGTTCTTGTACCTCTTCAGGTATTTATTTAATTCTTTTATAGCGCCCAAACCTTTCAAGGTGTTATGGCTTTAGAGTTATTATTTTTTTGCAGGTAATTGCCTGGCCCAATGTTTTCCAAGCTTCAATCCCGACAGGTAGGCTGTTTCTACAGTTTTACCCTTCATATATGACCCAACCAAAGCTAATGGAGTGCCGTTTCCACTGATCTCCAAAAAATCATGCGGCAACGTATCTCTTGTTTGACTGTATCTCCAAAAATGAAGCTGTTTCCAATCGGGTAAAGCAGCCCATTCGCCAAGTAACGAAGTCATTCGTTCCGACATCACATCCAAAATGACATCTCTGTCTTTTTCTAAATTTTTGCTTGCAAACTCAAATGTTGAATGAACAACTAATGCGTCTTTTCTAAGATCACGTTTTTTAGACTCATTTGAAATAAATTTTATGATATCATCATCGACTTCGATTATCCCCCAATCCGATAGATCTTTGTGACTGTAAGTAAGCATCATAGCGAACTGAGGATCATATGAAACCGCTTCAAGATCATGGATAAGTCCTGAAATTTCAGTCTTTTTTCCTGCCGTTTTTAGCAATGCAATTGTTTGTGGTGCCGGAGCTGAGATTATAACAGCATCTGCTTTTACAGTGTTACCAGATTCACAGTTCAGTGTCCAGATATGTCCCTTTCTGTCAGTCTTCTGAGCATGATCTATGCGGTTCACTTTTTCACTGAATCGAATATCCAGATCTTTTCCCAGGTATTTTCCGATTGAATTCATTCCATCAGGAGCATAGAATTTTTCAAGATTTGAATAATGCTTAAGGGGAGCGTCTTTCAAATCTTTCTTGATAATCTTACTCTTCCATTCTTCTAAAATATTCTCTTCATAGAGTTCCTTAAGCAAGAACCTGAATTCGTCAGACTCAGCTGAAACATAAGGCACCCCATGATCGAGCTTCAGGGTTTTATCATTCTCAGCATACCGAGTTGCCATTCTGCCACCGTATCCCCGGCTCTTTTCATATATCATTACACCATGACCGGCATTTTTTAATTCGATGCCTGCAGTTAGCCCTGAAATTCCGGCACCGATGATCGCGATCTTCATGAATAAATTATCTCACCGGTAAATTGATCAAACTTCTCCTTAATCAATTTCAAAGAGAGTTACCCGAGGCTTTACTGCTTTTTTATCAAGTAAAGCAGGCCAATAAGCAACTACATCACTGGCTTTTGGTCGTCCACCGGCAAAACCTGTTACACCACTTGGTCCGGTAAGGATCAGAGGTGCGATCTCCATTCCAAATCGATTAAGGTCAGTTTTGCTTTTACTAGATAAGGATACCCTCAGCTGAATTTCATCGAATTCTTCTTCAAGAGCTTCATCGGTCACCGGAATTTCTGAACTCCCGTTATACCCAATGTATTCACTGTGAAATTCATCAAATTCAAGACCAAGAAGTTCAGCACGACCTTTAAGTATCTCCGCTCCTTTTACAGCTTTTTTTAGTGCTTCTGGCCAGCAATAGACCAGTGTAGCTGATAGTTTGTATCCGTCATTATAACTGGCAGATACTTTATAAGTAGGAGTATCAGGATGTCCTTTTATACCAGTAATCTTCACTCTATTCTTATCAGTTTCTTCAACCTGTATAGAGGTAAAATCTGCGATCACATCCGGGGTGATGTACTCAGATGGATCACCAATTTCATATAAAAGCTGTTCTTTTACCGTCATCTCACTAATCAGCCCTCCGGTATTCTCATGTTTTGTAACATAAAAATCTCCATTTGGATAAGCCTCAATTATTGGAAACCCGATATCAATAAAATCTTCAACTTTTTCCCAATCTGTAAAATTACCACCGGATACCTGCGCACCACATTCTATAATATGCCCTGCAATGGTTCCAACAGCCATTTTATCAATATCATCTGATTCCCAGCCAAATTCATGGATCATTGGGGCTAAGGTAAGCCCGGTATCAGTCACACGACCGGTAATGATCACATCTGCACCGGTTTGAAGCGCTTCCACAATTGGCCAACATCCAAAATATACGTTGGCGCTAAGCAGATCATCCTTCACTTCAGAAATCGGCCTGTCATTATCCATATTATTCAAAGTGTGGCCATCTTTGATCAAATCATCGATCTGATCCAAAATATCATCACCATCCACAACGGCAACTTTTAGATCCGTATATCCCTTCTCTTTTGCTATTTTCAGGATCTCGTCTTTGCAAGCCAAGGGATTTACCCCACCGGCATTACTGATCACTTTGATACCATCATTCTTGATCTCAGGGAGAACCTGCTCCACAACAGAAACAAAATCTCTGGCATATCCCCAATCTGGATTACGCATTCTTTGCTTCTGCATGATCGACATTGTTACCTCGGCCAGGTAATCCATAACGAGATAATCGATAGGTCCTTTTTTTGCCTGATTAACGGGTGCATTTGGGAGGTCGCCCCAGAAACCTTGTCCTGATGCAATACGGATAAAATCTTTCATTTAAATACTTATTTATAACAACTTAGATTCAGATTTAATATCGGGATATTTTCACTGCTTGTGAAATAAAAAACCCTGCCTAATTATGAAGCAGGGTTTTGTTTTAAAACTCAATAAATCATCTCTGATTATTTGTTTACAGCATCCCTGTCAATAAACTCTTCATATAACTGGGAGTGACGGCTTTGCATTGGGATCTTGTATCCCTTAATGAATACCTGCTCAATGTTCGTCATCGGCTCAAAAGGATCACCGTCAGATATGAATAAATTCGCCTGCTTACCCTCTTCAAGTGAACCGATCTTGTCAGCCACTCCAAACATTTCAGCCGGATTAATGGTCACTGCCTTTAATGCCTCTTCAGTTCCCATTCCGTAAGCAGCTGCATAACCAGCTTCAAAAGTTGTGTTTCGTGAATTCTCTGTATCATCAGAAACAATAGCAACTTTTACACCGGCATCAGCCATCAGTCCCGGGTTTTGATATGGACGCTGGTAATTATCATACTCGCGACTTGGAGTGTAAAGCGTTGTGGTTAAAACGCCCATGCCAGCTTCAGCGATCTCATCAGCTACTCTCCAGCCTTCATTTACTCCGGCCAAAATAAAGTTCATTCCTTCATGAGCTTTCGACCATTCAATGGCATCTAAGATTTCCTGCTCGTTATCTGCAGTAATTACAACAGGAACGTCACCACTTAGAACTTCACGCATGGCTTCCATTCTTGGATCATGATCAGGCTGTGTTTTTCCGGAAGGATTCGCTTCATATGCTTTCATCATATCATCATAGAAACGAGCTTTTGAGATAAAATCGTTGATCTCTTTGATCTGACGATCATACTGCTTTTTGATCTCCTCCTCACTACGGTCATCCCACCAGCCACCACCGGTTGATGAAGGAAGATTCATAACCAAAGCACCACTCTTTTTAACGGCCATGGAATCGGGTGAATATCCCCAAAGGTCCATAACAGCTGCTTTACCGGAAATACTGCCTGATCTTGGTTTAGCGAGTACCGTTGTAACTCCACTTACCCGGGTAACGGGAATTGAAGCACTGTGCGGATTGAATGCTGTGAATGCATACATATTTGGATTGAATTGCCCAATCTCGGCATCATCTACCGTAACTGCAACGGCTGATACCTCAACAAGACCAAGTCCGGTCCATCCATCAATGAATCCGGGATATACGTGTTTACCCGTCGCATCAATTCGCTTGTAGTCTCCGGTCACACGAATGTTATTTCCAATATAAGCGATCTTTTCACCTTCTATCAGGATCACACCATTTTCAATAGTACCATTGGTAACTGTATGAATAGTCGCACCTGTAATGGCAAACTTACCAAACTCAGGTTTCTCAGTAATTTGAGCCTGCGTTGTTGCTGTTAAACCAAACAGCAGAGCAATGGCTACAATAAAAATATTTAGCTTCTTCATGTTCTGTTCTCCTGTTTAGTTTTGAGTATTATTTTGCATCAATATGAAAGCGTCCTGCAGGCAGGCATCGTCTTCACGTCGAGTCACGATCTCCCGAAAATTGGCTCCGTCTTCGAAGTCAGTTCCCGGATCGATGTCAATTCTCATGTCATTGGGATCATTAGATCGATCGAAATATTTCTTACCGTCCACAAAGGTCATTTCAGCCATGCTGTAAATACTTAGTGGGTGACCGCTCCATACAACCACATCACCATCTTTGCCTTCTTCAATACTTCCCACACGATCATCAATACCCAATTGTATTGCCGGGTGTAAGGTGATCATTTTGATAGCATCGTTTACAGATGTGTCACCGTATCTCACAACTTTAGCTGCTTCGTGATTCAGGGTTCTCAACAGTTGATTGTTATCACTGTTAATACTGTTGATCACTCCATTCGCATTCAGGATAGAAGCATTGTAGGCTGTTGAATAATAAACTTCGAATTTGTACGCCCACCAGTCTGAGAACACTGAGGTCATTGCTCCATTTTTAGCTAACTCAGGAGCTACTTTAAAAGCCTCATTTGCATGCTGGAACGTATAGTTCTTTATTCCGTAATCGTTGAATACTCGCATCAGCATCAGGATCTCGTCAGCACGGTACGAGTGACAGTGCACATAGATCTCACCTTCTATGATGTCATTCAATACTTCATATCGCAGGTTCTCTGCTACAGGTACCGGGGGAGTTCCACGGCCTCTGCGATCAAATTCGGCTTTAGCACTCAGGTAAGCTTCACGTTTACGTTTATAATCCAAAGCTTCATCAAAATGATTTCTAATGACCTGTTCCACACCCATTCGTGTTCGCGGCTGAATACCATTTCCCTGTCCGTGAACTCTGGTTGGATTTTCGCCTAGAGCAAATTTGATAGTGCGTTTCGCTCCTTCAAATTTCATTCCATCCTGAGTGGTTCCGTAACGTAATTTCAGGGTTTCGCCCTGACCGCCGATAACATTAGCAGAACCATGCATCAGGTGAATCGAAGTTGCCCCACCGGCCAATGCATGGTAGATACCAACATCATTTGGATCAACGGATTCTTCCATGGTTACTTCGGCAGTAACGGGATTTCGTGCTTCATTTATATCTACACCGTTTAAATGAGAGTGAGCATCAATGATACCAGGCATCACAAACTTACCGGATGCATCAACCGTTTCAACCCCTCTTGGAGCATTCAGGTCTTTCCCGATATCTTGTATGATCCCATCTCGGATCAATACATCGGTATTTTCGAGATCACCGTTAGTCACGGTTATTACAGTAGCATTTTTTATCAGTACAGAACCTTTTTCCTGTGCATGGACAGAAACAACAAAGGCAACTGCGATCACACATAGTGTTAATAATTTCTTCATTGTATTACTCTCCATTTAATTCGTGAATAATTCCGTTCGTAATGTTGTGCTGGACCTTGGCATCATCTTCAGTCATTTGCTTATCAAATACTGAAAAGCTAGCATTTTTGCCTTTTATAATACTGCCGTGGGTTCTGTTGATTCCCAAAATATCAGCTGTATTACGAGTCATAAGTTGAACAAGGTTCTGCTCACTCATTCCGCTTTCCTCGAGGAGAGTTTTAATTTTTCCATTCAGATCTTTTAGATCTAAACCGGCAGAGGCATAACCAACCTTAACGCCGGCATCCATCAAATTTTTGATGTTTGAAACTTCAGATTTCCAGGCTTTCAGCTGTTTGTCGCGGTAAGCTTGTTCTTCTTCTGAGATCTCTTCTTCAACTTCTTCAGTCTCCGAATCCTCAGATTCATCATCTTTCTTTTCATCATCCTTATACCATTCTGGCGCATCGGTGAAGTCTACACTCGCAAGAACCGGAATATTTCTTCTTTTTAGTTCATCTGCTTTTGCATAGGCCTCTTTGCCGGAAACGATCACAAGACCGAAACCAAATTCATCCTGTAGTTTAAGCAATCGCTCAATATTCTCTTTGGAATCAACCTCAAAATATAGAGGAGCTTCCTTGTTTATAACTGGGAAGAGAGCTTCCAATACCTGATCCCTGTTTGGTGCAGGCATCTCAGGGTTCTGAGAATAGTATTTAATATGTTGCTGCAGAGCTGTGGCGTCAAACATAACCTGTCTGAATTTTGCCATCACTCCCATGAGTGTGGATGGATAGGCTCCACTGCCCCAACCACCGGGTGCAGATTCAAAGGAACCGGCCATTCCTACTTTGTCAGAAATTAACTCAACACTTTCATGATCGTCTGACAGATAAAAGATCTCAACACTACCAGGAAGCATGTAACCATTTGGATATAAAGCGGCCGTCGTGAAACCGGCTTTCATAGCGGTTTCGAAATTTTTGTCTTCAGTTAAAAGATCTGAAGGATTTCTTTCAGGCTGTACTCCTGAACGATAATACGGTGGGTTCCCCGGATCATCCAGATCAGGTAGATTGCTTGGCAGATCAGGACTCCCCCAAATCGAATAGCCATCAATAAAACCAGGATATACGTGGAGGCTGTCTCCTCCGTCTATCTCGTAGGCATCAAATGGAATGTTCACGTTAGTTCCAACAGCTTCTATCACACCATCACGCCAAATTATAGTAGCGGATTCAGTGGCTGAGCCATCAGCATTATGAATAGTCACGTTCTTAAGCGCATGTGCCGGTGTAGTTTGTGCATAAACTTGTTGCACTCCCAACCCCAAAATTAGCAGCGCTATCATTAGAAATGTTTTTGTCATAGCAGACGATAAAATTAAAGTTTCGAATCGTTAGAATAACTGCATTAATTTGATAGTAATAAAGAATATCCTATCTAAATTTTGTAAATCTTGTCAGAAGTCTGATCTAACTCAGTTTTAGTGAGAGTTTGAATAATATATATTTAGATTCTAAGGGCTGATAAGTGGCTTAAAAATTCATTGAGTCATAGCCCTGAAACAATCTATTAATCAAATAACGTAGAGTTGTCCAAAATTTGCCAAAAGCGTTGATTAGCATCAAAACCATTTCTCAGAGTAGCTTTTGCATCAGATCTTGAGATCTGCACAGTCACGTAGCCTCGGAAAAAGCCTTCCTTATTTACTGCAGCTTTGTTATTAACTGTGCCTTCATCCTGAATAGCCTGACTTGCATTCCGCAACATGATCAAAAATATAGGTGTATCTACTGTCTTGTTTCCATTTTCGGAGAGTGTTTTTCTGGTTTCCTCAACTAATTCCGATACGCCCGTTTCTAAATTTACCCTCGCTTGCAGTTCTGCATTTTTGATGGCGGTCATTGAATCAGATGCAACAGCTTCTCCTAATCCAATGAAAGAGAGTGAATCGGCCTGAAAAGCTGTTTCCTGATACCAGGATGGGTAAGCCGGAGCTGGTGATTTAGTTTCCGGTGAGGTTGTTGTTTTCTGAGTTGCAGAACATCCTATCATTCCGATTGAAATTGCTGCTAAAAAGACAAGAACTTTAAAAGTGTTTATCATTGATTTTTTTCTAACCGTATATATCCTGTTGCCCCTTCTTCATTTTTAAACTGAAGAGTGACCGATCTGTTTGTATTTAAATTTTGGGTCAGAAGTTCTTCTAATCTTTCGAGATTCTCAACCTTTATTCCGTCTATTTCTGTGATCTGCTGATCTTCCCTCATACCTCTGTTCCAGGCTTCGGAATAACGATATACCCGATACACATAAATATCATGATTATCTGGGTTTTCGGGATTTGCAATACCTACCAGCCTAAACCCAAGATCGAATTCTTTGTATTCTACTCCCCCATTTTCTCCTTCGGGTATCTCATTCGGAATAACATTTTCTTCATTTGCAGCGATCTCCGGAACTTCTTGAGGTTCCTGCATTTTCAGGGGAACCTCTCTGTCAAATACATCTCCTTCACGTAATATGGTCAACCTTACATTTTCGCCGGGACTCAAAACTGCAACCTGTTGCTGTAGTTCATTGGCTTCATTCACTTCCACACCGTTTACCCGAAGTACTACATCCCCTGATTGCAAGCCTGATTCTGACGCTGCGCCATCCCGGCTTATAGAAATGATCTCAACACCCCTTACGGTTTCCATTCCCTTTTCAACCGCTCGGCTATAATCAACTGCTGCGATGGATACACCTAATAGTGCACGCCGAACCTGACCATATTCGATCAGATCGCTGGCTACTTTGATCGCGAGGTTACTTGGAACTGCAAAACCATATCCCTGATAATTACCCGTTTGTGAAGCTATAGCAGTGTTTATACCAACCAACTGCCCACTGGTGTTCACCAAAGCTCCACCACTATTCCCTTTATTAATGGCCGCATCAGTCTGGATAAAGCTTTCGATCCTCATTCTGTCATTTATAATCTGCACATCACGGCTCAGGGCACTAACAATCCCCGCAGTTACCGTTGATCTAAGCCTGAATGGATTTCCAATGGCAAGCACCCACTCGCCTACATCTATCGACTCTGAATCACCAATGGTTACTTTTGGGAACTCCGACCCACTGATCTTAATAACGGCCAGGTCTGTACTGGTGTCATAACCGATCACTTGTGCAGGATACTCTCTCTTATCACTTAACACCACATTCAGTCCATTTTCCACAGCCCCTTCTATCACATGATGATTGGTCAGTATATATCCGTCTGAAGTAATAATTACTCCGGATCCCACTGTTCGTGCCCGTTGGGGCATCAGTCTGTCCCAGATACTTTCATTATCATCCATGTCCTCTTCTTCAAACTGATGGTTCTCATCTTTCGGTATCCTTCCCTGAATGGGCACGATCGCCTCGATGTATACTACGGTAGGAGTGTGACCTCTTCTGCTATCTTACGAAACAGAAAACGTGCATCCGAATTTTCAAGTGCCTCATCACTGATGAACGGATCCGAGCTTCGATTGATCTCAGTGACACGAACCTCAGATAATGGGGCAAGTTCTTTATTTATGGAATATAAAGCTATAAGGGTGCCCACAGTCACACCGATCATCAGCAATAATATTCCAGTAAGGATGAGGTCTTTTCTTTTCATAATAATTCAGTTTTATAGCATCTGCTCAAATATGGAATCAGACTTTCGCTCCTGATATCCCTCAATATGGTATTTAAAGTATACGTCAAGATGATGAACAAGTTGTTTCAATTCACCGTTGCCGAATTGAACATTAAAAATTTTACTGTTCTTGCCAGCCATAGCCAATACTAGAAAAAGAGTTTGACTAACTGTGAGTTTATAAGATAGATCGTCCTCAGAATGTTCCGAAAGGTTACCACTTGAGATATTTAAATAAGCATTTTTCGGTATTTCTTCCATATTACTTACCAAACCAAATCCAATAATATCTGCTAATCTGATCTGAACGTACGCAAAAACGGAAGGGTATGTTTCTTCCGAGTCTCCCAACCACTTTATAAAGGTCATAACAAAATCAAACACCGGTTCATTTACTTCGTGTTCATGTACGATCTGTGCTATTAACTCTAAGGTTGCATATAAAATTGCGGTCTTTTCTAGATCGGTTCTGAAACTGTGATCTGAATAGTATATCGAGGCCTCTGTTAGGGTTTGAACTCCTCTTGATTGTTTGTAGTAGTAAACCATATCGAGTACAGCCCCTGTCTCAAGGATTCCGGACAACTTGTTCTTAGGTTTTTTTGCTCCTTTAGCTATGAGTGCAATTTTACCGTGCTCCTCAGACAAGACAGTCAATATCTTACTCGACTCCTGGAAATCAATGACCCGTAAAATTATAGCTTTCGTGTGTACGATCATGTCTCAATGAACTCAATCCTGAAGCTAAAGTAAATATCCAACCTCTCTTTCAACATCTGAAATATTTCATACACATCCTCAAGCTCATCTTCTTCTGCCTTAACCATTCGGATGTAACCATTATTTGTAACGAGATCTATAGTAAACCATTCGGCCGGTTCCATGCCTTTTCCAAACAATGCTTTTCCACTGTCGTAATTTGACAACAGAAACTCATCGATTTCACCATAACCAATGGTTTGGATCCTGAACCTGAAGTAACCAAAGAATTTGTAGTATTTGGTTATTGAGTATGAATCTGAATCAAATTCAAATTCATAGCGTGAAAAGATCTTCTGAAGTACCGCAAATGCGAAAATGAAGAAGAACAGTGCAAATACAAAACCTAGAATAAAGCTCGAGAAAAAAAGAAGAAAGTCGATCAGCGTGAAGCTGGACTCGACTCCCAGAAATACAATATTTCGGTCTTTGTATAGGTCGTAATTCAATGAATCATCGTGCTCTTGGTTACTATTAACTAGGTTTGAATAACACCGGTTTTAAATTCCTCGATCTCAGGATTCAGATTCGCACAACTGATGGCTTTGGATATACGGGCACGCGTCTCAAGCGGATTGATGATCCCATCGACCCAAAGTCTGGAAGCGGCATATCTGACATCGGTCTGACGATCATATCGGTCACTGATCTTCTTCATGATCTTCTCCTGATCCTCTTCGCTAACCTCTTTCCCTTTTTTCTTCATGGAGGCAACCTGGATCTGCATTAGCGTTTTAGAGGCTGATGCACCACTCATCACTGCGATCTTAGCCGTTGGCCAGGCATACATGAATCGTGGATCGTATGCTCTTCCGCACATGGCGTAATTACCGGCTCCGTAGCTATTACCCACCACGATCGTGATCTTAGGAACCGTGCTGTTACTCATGGCATTTACCATTTTGGCTCCATCTTTAATGATACCGCCATGCTCACTTCGCTTGCCGATCATGAATCCGCTTACATCCTGAAGAAAGATCAGAGGGATCTTCTTTTGATTGCAATTCATAATGAATCGGGCTGCTTTATCGGCACTGTCAGAGTAGATAACGCCTCCGATCTGCATTTCACCCTGCTTGGTTCGGTTTATATTACGCTGATTCGCAACAATACCAACACTCCAGCCATCAATGCGTGCATATCCTGTAATAAGAGTCTGACCATATCCTTTTTTGAATTCAGTGAAACTGTCCTCATCAATAATACAATCCAATAACTCATAAGTATCGTATGGACTGGTCCGTGATTCAGGAATAATATCAAATATGTCACTTGCAGGTCTTTCGGGTTCTTTTGCCTGTTTTCGATTGAAGCCTGCCGTATCAAACGGTCCCAATTTATCAACCAGATCCCTGATCGTAGCCAGGCATTCCTCGTCGTCTTCCATCTTGTAATCCGTTACACCGGAAATCTCAGTGTGTGTTGTAGCGCCACCTAAAGTTTCATTATCGACCTCTTCTCCGATCGCTGCCTTTACCAGATAACTTCCGGCCAGAAATACGCTTCCGGTACCGTCCACAATAAGTGCTTCATCACTCATGATCGGCAGATAAGCACCTCCGGCCACACAACTGCCCATGATAGCAGCGATCTGAGGAATACCCTTGGCTGAGATCACAGCATTATTCCTGAACATACGACCAAAATGGTCCTTGTCAGGGAAGATCTGATCCTGCATTGGTAGAAAAACCCCGGCTGAATCAACCAGGTAGATCAGTGGAATATGGTTTTCTATAGCGATCTCCTGCGCTCTCAGGTTTTTCTTTGCCGTGATAGGAAACCAGGCTCCGGCCTTGACTGTCGCATCATTCGCTACGATCATACACTGGCGACCGCTCACCTCACCAATTCCTGTAATAACCCCACCTGCCGGGCATCCACCTTGTTCTTCGTACATTTCGTAACCGGCCCACAAACCCAGTTCATAAAATTCTGAATCTTCATCAGTGAGGAGTTTGATACGCTCTCTCGCGGTCAGTTTTCCTTTGCCATGTTCTTTATCGATTCGTTTTTGACCACCTCCAAGCTTGATCTGACCCTCTGTTTCTCCAAATTCTTCGATTAGTTGATGAAGCCAGTTCTTGGTAGCGCTTCCGGTTGATGTACTCATAGACAGTTAGAATTTACTTTTATAATGATTAATGAAATGGTGCGTTGAAAATAGGGATTATATTTAATCAGTAAACCCCGATATTCAAATAATTCATTCAAAAAACCTTTTTAAGTATGTATAAGTTTTTGGCAGTACTGTTGATCTCACTGGGAATGGCTAATTCGGCACTTTCCCAAAGGGTTTCTTACCCACAGCTAGTGAACCGTTCTGAGATGCCTCAGATCTTCATCAATGATATCATTGTTCCAAATAGTGACAGCTCATCAACCCTGATGTTCTCTTTTCGTTTCAACAATGATTTTATACCCTTCAGAAGAATTCAGGCTTCAGAGCTCCAAAAAGCTCCTGCTAACTCTGAATTTTATTCTACCCTTCGGTTCAGTGCTGAGGTTTTTGAGGGTAAGATAAAGAGAAGAAATACTCCCGGTACTAACACTGCTGCCAGGGATACCTGGACTGACACTCTCTATGTCGCGAACTTTGAGGATACTCAAACCAATAAAAAATTTACGTCCGGTGCCCTAACGGCAAAACTCACTCCCGGTTCCTATAATTATGTTCTTCAATTATCCATGCTTCAGGAGATCAATGAGCGTAGTACTCAGCGAAGGGAGATCGAAATACCTGCCCTCTCCAAAAAGAATAAAGGTGAAATTTATCTGATCGATTCAGTAAAAGAAAATTCAAACGGTACAGAATATGTGCTGATAAATATGGACGATAACATCGTATTCGGCAAAGACTTTACTGCCTTGATCCGCATTCCGGATTACAAACAAAGCAAGACTTATAAGGCAATTGTTAAAAAAGCCAATGGCAACAAATCTGCTAACGATAGCACCGGATCATTATTCAACTCAGATATTTCAAGTGATTCGTTCATTCAAAATGCATCATTAAGTGTAAACAAAAATTCGGAGCCCGCACTTATACTAAAAAAATCAGGTGATTTTACTTTTGCCGTTGTTAAGATTCCCTCAAGAAACTTTGATAATTCAGGCTACACGCTTACGATCAAAGACTCCAAATCAGACAGCACGGTTGCAGAAAGGAAATTTCAAACGTACTGGCAGGACATGCCCGCCAGCCTTTATAATCTGAACATCGCAATTGATATGCTGAAATTCATCGTCTCAAAAGATGAAACAGAACGCATCAATCGTGGTTCTGAAAAAGAAAGAGAACGAAAATTCCGGGAGTTCTGGGAGAAAAGGGATCCTACCCCAAATACCGTTTACAATGAATTGATGGCAGAATACTATCGCAGGATCGATTATGCTTACAATGAATTTGGGAGCCAACAGGAGCCAATGGGACATGAAAGTGACCGCGGTGAGGTCTATATTAAATTCGGTCCGCCAAATTCAAAAGAGAGGGTTTTCCCACCCGGTGGTAAAACCCGCGAAACCTGGAAATATCCTAACCAAACATTTGTATTTGAGGCAGTTTCCGGCTTTGGAGATTTCAAGCTGATCGGTAAGCAGTAAGGTTATGGATTACAAGGTTTAAATTGTAATTTCAGATACTTATGCAGTCAGAAATAAAACCAAAAATTTCGATATCAATTGGCGATTTCAATGGTATTGGCCCTGAGATCATTCTTAAAAGTCTGTCTTCAGCAAATCTCCAAAGATCTACCCCGGTCATCATTTCTCCGCTGGAGATCATTGAATTCTATACTGAGCTTTTGAACATTGATTTGAATTTCAATGTGCTGAAAGATGATAATGAGATGCGATCCGGAGAGATCAATATATTACCTGTCAACGAAACTGATCTCAAGGTAACACCTGGTACTCTTTCTATTGAAAGTGGTAAGGTTGCCATGAGTGCTATTGAAACCGGCATCCAACTATGTATGAGTAACAAAGCTGATGCATTGGTCACAGCTCCAATATCAAAGGAATCAGTTAACCTGGCCGGATATGACATTCCCGGGCACACTGAATTTTTAGCTTCATCCACTAACACAGATTCTGTTTTAATGATGCTGGTTAGTGGGCCTTTAAGGGTTGCACTGGTCACCACCCATATACCTGTGAAAGAAATTGCGAAGACCATAACACCTTCTCTTATTAAAGAAAAAGCAGATTTACTTGCAAACAGCCTCAGGCGCGATTTTGGAATCAAAGAACCAAAGATCGCTGTATTTGGGTTGAACCCTCATGCTGGTGACGGTGGCGTGATAGGAATGGAAGAAATTGACATTATCATCCCAACCCTAAAAGAAATAAACAGAAACAGCAAGATATTTCACGTTTCCGGGCCATATCCTGCTGATGGTTTTTTTGGACAAAAACTGTATGAACAATACGACGGAATACTGGCTATGTATCACGATCAGGGATTGGCTCCATTTAAACTCTTATCTTTTGGTAAAGGAGTGAACTTTACAGCCGGACTGCCTATTATCAGAACCTCGCCGGATCATGGTACAGCTTTCAACATTGCCGGAAAAGGTGTAGCAAACCCATCCTCATTTAAAGAAGCGTATGATCTTGCTGTAGAACTATCAAATAAGAAGTTGCGTGAAGACTGATTCAACTCCCATTTACACTGCCTTAGCTGAATTATACGACACACTCATGGATGACGTAGATTATGAGATGTGGGCTGATTTTATTGATGAAGTCATTCAAACTCATCATCCTAATCCGATCGATATTCTGGAGCTTGCCTGTGGAACCGGAACGATATCACTTTGCCTTGCCCGTTTTGACGAATACAATCTAACCGGAACCGACCTCTCTCCTGCCATGATCGAAAAGGCTCGTCAAAAAGCAGCTGAACAGGAACTCAATGTCCAGTTCCGAAGTATGAATTTTTTGGATATCGATATCGACCAGAAATTTGATGTCATTTTCTCGGTTTTTGATAGCGTTAACTATTTACATGACGAGTCTGAGATCCTGAAAATGCTGCAGGGTTGTTATAAGATACTGAATCCCAACGGACTACTGATCTTTGATTTTTCTACCCCGCAAAACTCTCTTGAAGCCGTAGATTATCTCAATAATGAAGAAGGTAGTTTCGGTTCGTACCGGTATTTCAGAAAAAGCAAATACGATCCACATAACAAATTTCACTACAATATCTTTGATATTGAGTTATTGGATAATGACGGCAAAACCGTTTTAGAAAGTTTTCACGAGGTTCACGAACAACGTGTTTATTCTCTTGATCAAATGTTGTCAATTTTAGATCAAACGCCCTATCATCAGGTTGCCAAATACGAAGATTTTGATTTGGTAGATGCAGACGAAAACAGTGCACGCGTAACAATGGTTCTTAAATGTCAGAAACAGCAGTAATTGAACTTAAAAATGTAACCCTGAACTATGATAAGAACAGGGTCTTAGATGACGTCAACTTTAAACTCCACAACGGGGAGTTCGCTTATCTCATTGGTCCTACCGGTATCGGTAAAAGCACCTTTCTGAAACTTTTATACAGAGATGTGGTCCCCGACTCAGGCACGGTTCGGGTCACTGAATATCCGGTGAACAAGATCAGTGAACGCGAAGTCCCAATGCTGCGAAGAAGACTTGGTATCGTTTTTCAGGATTTTCAGCTCCTTAAGGACCGAAATGTATTTGATAACGTTGCTTTTTCACTTCAAGTCACCGGTGAAAAACCTAAATTCATCAAAGAACGCGTGCTTGAAGTACTGACGATGGTGGGTTTGAGCCACAGGCGGAAACACCTGCCAAGAGATCTTTCCGGCGGTGAGCAACAACGGGTGGTCATTGCGCCGGGCCCTGGCCAACGAACCCCGTATTCTGTTAGCTGATGAACCAACCGGTAACCTTGATCCCAAGGCTACAAAAGAGATCATGGAGCTTCTTAGAACAATTAATAACCGCGGTATGGCCGTACTTATGATCACCCATGATTATGCCGTTGTCAAAAAATACAAAGCACGAACGGTTCGCATGGTCAATGGCAAGACACAAGACCTTGTCTGGAAAGGTGATAAGTTAGTACCTGTTAAATAGCAGATCTTAAATATAATGGATCAAAACTCATATTCATGGTCAATCAGCAACATTTGACGGAGCAGATAAGAGCCTATGCCCTGGAACTGGGTTTTGATGCCTGCGGCTTTGCCAAAGCCCAACACCTTCCGACTGAAGAACGACGACTTAGTGAGTGGTTGAATCAGGACCGCCATGGAACAATGGGCTGGATAGAAAATCATTTTGAAAAACGCGTTGATCCCACCCTTCTCGTGCCGGGATCCAAGACGGTTGTATCTGTCTTAGCCAGTTACTGGCATCCATCCCATGCCCGGCAGATCGGTGACACTGAAAACCCACTGATCTCAAAATATGCTCAGGGACGTGACTACCATAAGGTTTTGAAGAAAAAACTGAAAGAGCTCTTTCAGTTCACAAAAGAAAGAAATGGCGGACTTGAAGGCAGGATCTTTACAGATTCAGCCCCTGTTTTAGACAAGGTCTGGGCTCAGCGAGCCGGACTTGGATGGATCGGGAAAAATTCCAATTTATTAAATAAAGATATTGGTTCCTTCTTTTTTATTGGTGAGATGATCATCGATGCGGAATTAAGCCCTGATTCCCCTCAAACCGACCACTGCGGAACCTGCACCCGTTGTATCGATGCCTGTCCTACCGATGCCATCTATGAACCCTACCGCGTGGATGCCACCAAATGTATTTCCTATATGACCATTGAATTAAAAGATCAGATAGATAAATCAGATCAAGATGGGATCGAGAACTGGATCTATGGCTGCGATATCTGTCAGGATGTGTGCCCCTGGAACAAAAACGCAAAACTGGCCTCCTTTTCAGACCTTCACCCCCGAGATTATGTTGTTGACAACGACCTTCAGTTCTGGCAAAATCTAACGGAAGAACAATATGATTCCATCTTTGAGGGCAGCGCGATTCGCCGGGCCAAGTTTGATAAGTTTAAATCAAATGTTTTAGCTGTTTCCGAAAATATTTCCCCATCATAGAAAGTCGGAAGTAATTTCAAATTATTGCAGTTTATTGCGTTACTTCAGTCGAAAGACCAAGGTCAGATAATCTGGGACAGGAACATTAATCATAAATCTAAGATCATTATCTTTTTTAGATAATTTAAATTTGTATGAATGATCGTTGAGACAGCCTTAGAATCAGAGTTCAGAACCGACGATTTTTGGTATAACTCATGTACCTTTGTTTATAAAACTATGCGAATCATTTACTCAAAATGGATTTGTAATAAATCCTTTTATACGGATTAAAAGAAACACCAGGTCTGATCATAAATAAAATAATTAACCCAGAATTTAGCCTTTATGGATACCGAACAATGGCAGCAAATTGAAAAAATAATAGATTTAGCCCTTGAACTGGATATCGCTAAAAGAAAAGAGTTTGTACAACAGCAATGCAAACACAATCCAGAACTTTATGATCAGGTTATTAATATGCTTGATTACATTCAAGAAGTGGATGATACCGATTTTCTCAAACCTGGGAGCCTCAATTTAAAGACACTGCTTAAAAATTTTGATAGTGATGCATCAGTCCACTCTTTTAAAAGTTTAATTGGGAAAAGAATAAGCCACTTTACATTAACTGAACTTCTTGGTGAAGGTGGCATGGCTACAGTTTATAAAGGAGAAAGACAAGACGGTTCTGTAAATCAGATAGTGGCTATTAAAATTCTGTACAATAACCTACAGTCAAACGAAAGTCATATCCGTTTTAAAGTTGAGCAAGAAATATTAGCAAATCTGACTCATTCAAATATCGCTCATTTCCTTGATGCCGGTATCACTGAAGAAGGAAATCCATATTTGATTATGGAATTTGTAGACGGAATGCCGATAAGTGAATACTGCCGGTCCAAGGTAATTTCACAAAAAGAGAAACTTAAATTGTTTAAAAATTTATGTTCTGCTGTTGGATACGCTCATCGAAACCTGGTAGTTCATCGGGATCTAAAACCCAACAATATTTATGTAACTAATGATGGTCAGGTTAAAGTTCTGGATTTCAGCATTGCCAAACTTTTGGATCCTGATTTCTCCAGCCAAAATATGGTTCAAACACGTACAGGACTACGATTACTTAGCCCTGCATATTCCGCCCCGGAACAGTTCATGTCAGAACCTATTACCACAGCAACCGATGTGTACACATTAGGGTTGGTACTATATGAAATTGTTACTGGAAACCGAGCAGTTGAAAGCAAAAAGAAAAGCTTAAAGGAAATTGAACAGCTTATTTGTGGTGGAAACCTTGATAAAACCCTTACCCATTCCAAGGAGTTAGATTCTGATTTAAAATCTATTATTCTGAAGGCCATCCGAAAAGAACCCGAATACCGGTATGAGTCGGCCAGTCAGCTTTTAGAAGATATTAATAATTATGAAGATGAATTGCCGGTCACCGCTCAAAATGGCACTGCTAAATACCGGATTTCAAAATTCTCGAAACGCCATTGGAAAAGTCTATCTACAGCAATGGCCGTATTGCTTTTATTTGTGACAACGGGCTTTATTTATACCTATCAAATTAAACAAGAAAGTGAAAAAGCAGCTATTGAAGCTAAACGGGCACAGGTTATTTCCAATTTTTTATTTTCTATTTTTAATAGTGCCGCGGTCGAAAACTACACGAAAAACCCAACCGCGGAACAACTTTTAGAAAACGGAAGCAAAATAGCTCTTACTTCTTTCGAGAATCAGCCTCAGGTTAAAGAGTATTTATTAAGAAATATTGGAAATATATATTCTGACCTCGGATATTTACAAAAGGCAAATAATCTCCTTAATAACGCACTTTCACTTTGTGAAAATTCAACGGACAGAAACTCAGAACTACGTGCCAATTGTTACAACGACTATGGCAGTTTTCAAGTTGAAATTGAAAATTTTGATAAGGCCAAGAAATATCTGACTCTCTCATCCGAAATCATAAGTAAGTTTCCCAATAATAAAGAGCTTAAAGCGATCAACTTAGCAGAATTAGGTTGGGTAGCGTATAATCATGGAAACTTAAGTAACGCCGATAGTCTTGTTGGTCAGAGCTTAGCCATCAAACAATCCATTTTTGAAAATCGACATTCAGAAATTGGCTTATCTTTGCTCTACCTGGGATGGATCAAAAATGCTAAGGGAAAATATAGAAAAGCTGACAGTTTATTTACCGAAAGTATAGAAATATTCGAGCTTTATACTCCTAAAAAAGATTTTAGAAAAGCACATGCAATGAACGGTAAAGGACGGAATCTATATGATTTGAATCGAATGCCTGAAGCAGACTCTGTGATGCAAATCTCCATACCATTAAATAAGAAAGTTTATGGAGAGTATTCCACAGAATACGCTACAGCACTAAGAATTATGGGATTAATAAAAACACAATTGGGTCAGTATGATGAGAGTCAGAGGTATCTTGAGCAAGCCTTAGAAAAATATGCTCATGCCCTTGGCCGTGAAACATCTATGTATAATAATGCACTTAACGATTTAGCTTTGGTTCACTTTCATAAAAAAGAGTACCAAAAATCTATTGATACTTTTAAAACAATCATTTCACTAAACAAACAAATATTAGGAGAAACGCATCCAGAAATTGCCACTGGACTAAGCAACCTTGCTACCATTCTGGATATAACGGGTAATAGCCTTGAAGCAATCCCATATTTCAATGAAGCTCTGAAAGTAGCCAAAATGAATTATCGGGATAGTCATCCCAAGCTAATTCGTTTCAGAAATAATGCTGCTAAAGCATATTTAAACATAGATGAGTTTGAAACCGCTCAGAAAATGTTTTTGAAAAGTTTTGATATCGTAATGGCTGCTGATGAAATGACATCAGAGGACATCGCCTACAATCAGACCTTAAATGGACTAATTGATTTGTATAGTAGCTGGGATAAGAAAGAGTTAGAAGAAAAATACACGAAACTCCTTTCCCAAGAATCTGAGAATCAATAAAGTCCGCAATTAAACCGGCTTATAATGTTATAGTACTACATGGCTGTTAATATCCAAATTCTGAACATGTCACATCCTGGAAATTGCAGTCCCAACAGCTATAGATAGAATTATTTTGAAAGCTATCAAATTTAACTGTTGTTTCTTAAACAGCTCAAAAGAACTGATAGTCACCATTGTTGATGACACGGTTGATTTCCTCAATACCGATCCCCTCCATAATGAATGTATCTCCGCTTTCTTTCTCAGTCACTTCCATATATAGAACGGATGCATTCTGCATATCCTTTGGATAGTTATAATCCGGTGTTCTATCATTATTGGCGAAAGAGGGATACATTCCTGAAAAATTCATTTCGATCTCATCTGTGTAATACATGATGATGGTAGATTCATCTGATTCAATTTGTTTTCCCTGAGATTCGTATCCCATAATCGATTTTTGAAGGCAGTTCAGTGATCTTCAGATCTTCGCTTTCCATTTCGGAAGCTTCTGTAGAAGTCAGGTCCTCAGGCAGTGAGTAGGTTATAGCCATTGAATTGCCATCTTCTTCTACATAAGAGATCGTGCTTTTGAGCTCTGCATCCATCACCATGAACATTCCCTCTGCTTGTGGCATCTCATAACCCACATAATTACCGGTTGAAGTGAGATAGTAGTCAAACAATAACTCATCCTCCATTCCGGCATTGGTGATCTTCATTTTAAACTTCCAATCGAACGAATAACTTTCAGGAAGGTTTTCCGGCTTCCCTGACCTTACTATGTTTCCATAGGGATTATTCGGTGACTTGAACTGCACATCAATTTTCTCAATCACAGCATTTGCTATTTTTTCAGATATCTTATCGGATACCCTCTCCTCAACCTTCGATTTTGTTTTATCCTTGATCTTTTTCCAGATCTGAGCTTCAGCTGTTGATGCCATGAACGCGCACATCATTATTAACACACCATAAAATTTAATTCTTTTCATAACTGATACGATTTATACAGTTTCGATTTCATTTCCCCTCACCAATGAATACGTATTCAATGTATCGAAAAGTTCAAATAGTTAAACTAAGCATATCTCTGCAATACATAAAAATAGCCGACCTGAATAAACAAGCCGGCTATTTTATAGTAAATAAACTTTAAAGACAGATACCTAACTTCTGTCAGGCACCACAACTCACGTCCTGAAACTGACTGTCCCAGCAGTATCGGTTATTTGGATCATCTCCTATTTGATAATAACCGGTCTGTGTTGAACTATCCCAGTGAACGATGATAGTTTCCGAACCGTAGACATAGGTCACATCAAAGGAAGTCCCGTTCTGAGTGAATGTATAGAATTCCTCTCCCTGAACGCCTTCGTCATAGAAGCTTGTGATCAATTCATATTGGTCGTCTCCGCTTCTCTCCCATTCTGATATCATAAATGGCTCTTCAGTGCTGTTATCGGGATTTAAGGAATTAAAGGTCCAGCTGCCCGATAAGCCATCTTTTGCGGTTGTTCCTTCCACCATCGTGTAGTTTTCAAATGAATTGCCTTGACCGTCATCAAACGACCAGTTCATTTCCCAAATAATGACATCAACAAGTTCCTGAGCAGTCAATTCAATAGAAACCGATTGCCCTTCGAAGGAATATGAATAGGTCCATGTCCAAACCCCATCGTTGAATTCTGCACTTTCAGAACTGGCCGAACTAAAGAAGGAACTATAGACCTGACTGAACTGTCCAAACATTAACAGACCCATCACATAGGATTTTCCTTCATAGAAATTATCAGTGGTCTGTATTTTAGGATTATTCTCCATGAAATAAGAAAGATCGGGTTCGATTTGCTCAAATTGTGGTAAAGATGGTGGATCTTGATCCACTCCTGAAACCGGATCATCACCCCCACAGGAGGTCCAAACGAATAAAGACATTAGCAAAATGATCGAAAACAGTCGAATAGTATAGTTTTTCATATTTGTACTGATTTTATGTTAATGCTTGTAGCAGTATATGCGAAAAACTTAGGAGAATTAGCTCAGATCAGAATATTAAATTTTATCTCTCTTATCAATGAGCGCCTTGTACAATAACTCTCGAGCTCTGAAAATATGAGCCTTCACCGTACCCAAGGGAAGATCCAGGATCTCAGCTATCTCCTGATATGATTTTTCCTCCATATGTCTCATTTCAATGACAAGGCGATATTTTTCCGGAAGATTGTCAATAGCCTCCTGAACTATAGCTTTACGCTCTTTTTTCATCACCGGCTGATCTGTGGAAAAGCTTTCATCCGGCAACTGCATTTCCATATCACCATCCTTGGTTTTATAAGGCTGATCTATGGAGAGCGTTTGCAATTTTTTCTTTCTGAGATAATCTATGGTGTGATTTGTAGCAATACGATAGATCCACGTAGAGAAGGCATACTCATTGCTATAGGAATTCAGGTTATGGAAGGCTTTCATAAAGACTTCCTGAACCAGATCATCAACCAATTCCACTTCCTTGATCATTTTTCTGATATGGAAATAGAGAGGCTTCTGATATTTATCTACGAGTTTACTGTAGGAATCCTCTTTGCCTGCCAGGGCTTCACTGACTAAAGCATCATCCTCCAGACTACTGGCAGAGGCATTTTTTCGTGGTGAGTTATTTTCTAATTCTGAGTTTTCTTCTGACATATCTGAAATAATTCAGCCCTTAAAATACAAACACTGCACTAAATGAAAATGCTTTTTTTAAGTATAATTTTAAATATGAACCTTTTTTAGTACACTTTACGCATTAATAGTTGAAACAGGAATGTATCAACTACAATTACAATTACAACAAAAATAACTACTCATGAAAAAACTAACTACTTCTATATTCTTAGTGCTTTTCTCTATTCTGGCTATACAAAGTGCACAGGCGCAATTCAAAGCCGGTGTCGGTCTTATGTACGGTTCAGAGGTTGAACAGCTTGGAATTCGTGTTGACGGGGTTTACACGATCAACGAACAGTTCAGGGGTGTTGCTGATTTTGGCTATTATTTTCCTGAGGACGAAGGCGGTGTAAGCGTCAACTATTGGGAATTCAACCTCAATGGTAACTATATGTTTTACACTGATGCTGAGCAAGGTATGAATGCTTATGCTTTGGCAGGTTTGAACTTCTTTAACGCCTCAGTAGATATTGATGGGTTTGGAAGTTCATCAAGCAACGAAACCGGTTTAAATTTAGGTGCCGGACTTGAATATAATTTAGACTTCGCCGAATTTTTTGCAGAAGCTAAATTTGTTATAAGTGATGCAGATCAGCTAAATATCGGTGCCGGACTTAGATTCCCGTTCTAAATTCAGGCCAAAGATTACACATTAATTCAATGCGTTACTGTTATACAGTAACGCATTTTTATTTTGTGTTTAAAATGGCACCATGACGAATACCGCCTGTTGAAACGGTCAGTTCTTTGCGTTCAAATCTCTCCATGAAACCATCCAGGATCAGCAAACCGGCCAGAAAGATATCGGCTCTCCCCTTAAGGATATCCGGATAGGCACTTAGCATTTCATCAGAAGGTTGTTTCATAAACTTCTCGATCACTTCCTGTATCTCATCCCGTTCAATTATGACATCATTGATCTCTTCGGCCACAAACTGGTCCAGATCCATGATTATAGCCGCAAGAGAAGTTACCGTGCCGGCAACACCAACTGCATTGAAATAGGAATTATTATGAAAGAATCTGTTTCTGAAAGTTTTTTTGATAAACGACCGACATGAATTTATTTCAGCCTCTGTTGGCGGGTCATTCTTAAAGAAGCGTTCCGTGAATCTGACCGAACCCATATCGAAGGAATATTTATCCACCATATACTGATCGCGCACGTGAGCAACTTCTGTACTTCCACCTCCTATATCAAGGATCAGGTATTCTCCTCTGCCGTTGGCCGGTTTATCGATCATGGCAAGCGCACCGGCAGCCGTCCATTTGGCTTCTTGTTTACCTGATAGTAAGCGTATCTCAAAGCCGGTCTGGTCTTTTACAGTCTGAATGAATTCTTTGGCGTTCAATGCATCTCTGACAGCACTTGTAGCAGTAACTACCGGTTCATAGGCTTCAGGGTAAGATCCATTAAGTATGGTCTTGTATTCCAATAATACATCAATTACGCGTATTGTAGAGGCTTCATTGATCATTTTTTGGGCATCGACCCCCTTTCCAAGTCTGGGCAGCCTTTGTTCTTCATGAAGCGTTTTGATGACGCCTTTGGAACCCTTTTCAGCTACCAGTAGGAGTACAGAATTTGTACCTATGTCAATTGCAGATCTTATCATTTTTGAAATAAAATTGCGATCCATTCACCGTGCTGGCGGGTATCAACGTAGTGCAGATTTTCCACAGCCGGTTGGTCTTTTATAATTTTTTCATCTTCAACAAGTAACCCGGAAAGAAGGATTTTTCCATTGTTTGCTAAACGATCAATAAGGGCAGGCATAAGTTCTATCAATGCATTCCTGTTAATATTTGCAAGGATCAGATCGTAATTCACGCCGTTTGGTATAACTTCAGTTGAACCTAGTTTAACCTCAAAATTATCCACTTCGTTCAACAGAATATTTTCTTTGGCATTGGTCTCGCTCCATTCGTCAATATCAAAACCAAATACACTTTCTGCGCCCAATTTCAGAGCTGCTATACCCAGAATTCCTGTACCTGTTCCGGCATCAAGTACTTTATCGCTTGCTTGAACTACTTCAGGCATCCATTCAAGCATAACTCGTGTTGTGGCATGATATCCGGTTCCAAAGGCCATTTTAGGGTCTATCATCAGCTCGATCTTATCGCCAAGATCTCCATCATGGCTCTTCCACGTTGGGTGCACAAAAAACTTGCCAATGGTCTGCGGCTGAATAGTTCGTTCCCACTCTTCATTCCAGTTCTGTGGCCCAATCACTTTTTCTGAAAGTATGGATGAATCAGTTCCAAGCGCCATCACTAATCGTTCGATCTCTTCCCTCTTGGAATCATCAAAACGATTGGCAGGAATGGTGGCAACAAGCAGATCATCATCCTGTTCAAAGCCTTCAAAATCCCGGTCAAACAGTTCCGCGATCAGTAATTCCTGAAAGTCGTCTTTGATCGAAATCCGTAGTTCAATATAGTCCATTACAGTCTGTTGTAAATTAATTCTGCCATCACATCACCCACTGCCTGAAGAGTCTCTTTGCTGATGATATCCATATCATCATTTTGAGTGTGCCAGTACGACGGGAATTCTGCAACTCCATTACTTTTACGGTAGTGGTGTATGATATTAATAATGGGAATTCCGGCTTGTTCATTCACTATCACATGATCATCAGATACGGCCGCACCCTGCTCATTGAGAAAGATATCACCGTAACCCTTTTCGTCTGCAATATTCCAGACCTCATTTACCAAATTTGGGGCATAATTCACAGAATATTGCTCTTTCGGAAACTGAGCTCCGGTTCCACCAACCATATCAAGCAAAATGCCAAAACGGGGACTGTACCCGGGAACCGGTGGATTTTTAGACCAATATCTAGATCCCAGAAAATACCGACCAAGATCACCCGATTCTCCATAATCCTCACCATCAAACAATACGATATCCACACCAACCGGGGGTGGGTTTTCACTGAACATTCTGGCGAGCTCTAACAAGACTCCAACACCACTGGCTCCGTCATCAGCTCCAAAGATCGGGTTTTCTGCATTTGTTGAATCCATATCAGCGCGTGGTCGGCTATCCCAGTGTGCACTAATCATGATTCGGTCAGGTGAAGTAAGATTGAAAGCAGCGATCACATTACCAAGCTTCAGAGTTTCATCATACCCTTCTGCTTCAAATCGCTGAACGTAGACAGCGTTATCACCGGCATATGACTTAAATTTATTCTGGAAGAATTGGAGAGCCTGTTGGTGAGCTTCAGTGTTTGGAACTCTCGGTCCCATTTCAACCTGCTGTTCTACAAAATGATAGGCTGAATCAACATTAAATGAAGGGACATCACGACCTTTTTCAATAAAAGTCAGTCCTTCCTTATTTTCATCACCACAGCCTATCAGGATCAGAAAACTCAGCAGATAAAACCATTTACTCATCCCTGTGTACCATTGTGGATGATGATTGGTCAACCGGAAAAACTACGGTGTCCATGATATTCACGTGATCCGGCCGGTTCGCTGTGAATAATATGATCTCGGCAATATCCTGAGCCACCAATGGCTGCATACCTTTGTAAACCTGATCAGCTTTCTCTTTGTCTCCCCTAAAACGAACCTCACTGAATTCTGTATCAACCAAGCCAGGTGAAACCATACTAACTCTGACTTTGGTACCGTGCAGGTCTTTTTTCGTTGACTCAGTGATGGCTTTTACAGCATGTTTGGTAGCAGTATAAACAACTCCGCCGGGATAGGATTCGTGACCCGCAATAGATCCAACATTTATGATATGTCCTGAATTTCGTTCTTTCATCTGAGCTGAGACCAATCTAGATAGATATAACAACCCTTTGACGTTGGTATCGATCATCGTGTTCCAGTCATCGAAGGACGCAGAGTAAACCGGGTCGGTCCCTTTGGCCATCCCCGCATTGTTCACTAAAATATCAATGGGTCTTTCGATTGATTCAACAAAGTCAGTACAGGCATTTGAGTTTTGAATATCAAAAGCAGCTGTTATGACGGTCACATCATACTTAGATTCCAGATCCTTTTTCAGCTGCTGAAGCTTTTCTTCTCTTCGCCCTGTCACGTATAGGTCGACACCCGATTCAGCCATAAGTATTGCAGTGCTTTTACCTATTCCGGCAGTAGCTCCTGTAATAATTGCTGTTTTTCCCTGTAAGTCGATTCATGATGCGATCTTAATCTATTTTAGTATGAATTTCTGCCAGTCGGCCGGCATTAATGAGCTTTTCCTCCTGAAAACTGTCGGCCATAAATTGAATTCCGTATGGCATGCCATCGCTGTGAGTGCCTGCAGGAACACTAATGCCGCAAATTCCAGCTAGGTTGGCCGTGATCGTGTATACATCATTCAGATACATCTGAACCGGATCGTCCAGTTTATCACCGATATCAAAGGCTGTAGTTGGTGCGGTTGGGCTTACAATAACATCCACCTTATCAAAGGCTTTTTTATAATCATCCTGAATGAGTCGGCGCACTCTTTGTGCTTTACCATAATAGGCATCGTAATAACCTGAGCTCAAGAACATAGGTTCCAAGCATGATCCTTCGTTTTACTTCCTGACCGAATCCTTCGGTTCTGGATTTTTTATACAAACGGATCAGAGCTGAGTCCATTTTTGTCAATTTTTCCTGCAACATGATCTTTTTCTCACCGATAGCTGACTCAAACTGTTCTTTGATAGCCATTTCCTCTTTCTTCAGATCATCCAATACCTCTTCCTTATCTGCACGATGACCATATCTGATACCGTCAAACCTGGCAAGGTTACTGGAAGCTTCTGCCGTGGCAAGTATATAATAAGTAGCTATACCGTATTTGGTATGTGGAAGGTGAATTGGAACCAATTCGGCTCCATCGTCTTCCAGCTTGCTCAATAAATTTTCGATGCCATCCTTGATCTCAGGATCTAGTCCTTCTCCAAAAAATTCTTCCGGCACGCCGATCTTGATATTCTTATTCGGATTCTGTGCGGCCTCGACATAATTACCGGTCTCTGTTTGGGAAGATGTGTTATCCCGTTCGTCAAAACCGGCGATCACATCCAGAATTCTGGCAGTATCTTCCACAGAATGAGCAAGTGGACCAATACAATCAAAGGAAGAAGCAAAAGCCACAAGACCATATCGTGAAACACGTCCGTAAGTTGGCTTCAATCCCACTACACCACAATACGACGCCGGCTGTCGTATTGAGCCACCGGTATCAGAACCCAGGGTGGCCATTGCCATATTAGATGCAACAGTTGCTGCACTACCACCTGAAGACCCACCCGGGACTTTATCAGTATTGTGCGGATTTTTAACCGGGCCAAAGTTGGTGTATTCGTTGGCTGAACCCATGGCAAATTCGTCCATATTGAGTCGGCCGATAAGTATGGCATCTTCTGCCAATAACCGTTCAATTACGGTTGCATCATACACGCTTTCAAAGTTCTCCAGCATCTTTGACGCACACGTCAGCTTTTTTCCTCGCTCAGCAATTACATCTTTTATCCCTAAAACCACACCGGCAAGCTTCCCGGCTTCACCCTTTTTGATCTTTTTCTGGATCACTTTAGCTTTCTTTCTGGCAGCTTCAAAATCAGTTGCTACATAGGCATTTATGACATCATTTTGGGATTCAATTTTCGAGATATAATGTTCTACAATATCGTTAAGTTGTAGTTCTCCGTTTAAGACTTTTTCGCGAGTCTCTGAAATAGTCATGTAATTCAATTTCTGCTTTTAATTGCTTTTAGAGGTGGTTTCTTCGTGATTAGCAGCGTCATTGATATCTTTGGAACTGTCCTCAATTTCCTTTTTGATATCCTTGGAAGCCTGTCTGAATTCCTTAATTCCTTGTCCCAATCCTCGGGCCAATTCCGGAATTCTTTTTGCTCCGAATAAAACTAAAATCACTATGGCAATAATTAAAATTTCAGGGGCGCCTAAACTGTTAAACATAAAAATAATCCTCTCAGAATTTAGTTGATGTATTTGTGCGAAGATAACAATATTTTCGGCACGAATTTGGAACAAAAATTTTATTTATTCACTTGTGTTTTAATCACACTTGTGTTTATTACACTCATTCATTTTAAAATAATTACATACATATGATTTGGACTGTAGAATTAGCAGCTGCACTTGATGATGCTCCTTTCCCGGCAACCCGGGAAGAACTTATTGAATGGGCTGAACGAAATGGCCTGCCTAATCAGGTTATTGTGAACCTTGAAGAACTTGAAGAGATCGAACAGGGTGAAGAACCGGTTTATGAAGGTATTGAAGATATCTGGCCTGATTATATCAGAAAAGAAGACTTTTTCCATAACGAGGAAGATGAAGGTTTCGACTACGACGATGTTTAAATATTAAACTCCTTCAGCAGAAGTTGCGGTTACATTTTGTAGCCGGTCTTGTCCGACCTTCGTAACCTTCACTCTGTAATGCCTTGCAAATACCCGATCCCCGAAATCTTTTATCAGCTTTACTGCTGTGTCTAATCACATGGGCTGGAGTACTGTGTCCACAAAATACGCTGGCACAGGATATTGAAGCAGATGAAAACACCGAAGATGTTGTTCGCAGGGTTCGTTTTTCGGGTAATGAAGATATCAAAGACCGAACATTGACTACCCTGGTTCGTACCCGGACCAACCGTGAATTTTTAAGTATCCCACAATTCACACCATGGTATTTGATATGGAACATATCCGGGGGAAGATTTGGGGAAGAACCGGCCTATCTGAGATCGTCTAACCGTTGCCAACGATATTGAGCGGATCACTCTGTATTACGAATCGCTGGGGTATTTTGATGTTTCGGTTGATACCACTATAGCAGAATATCGGACTAATAAGATCGAAGTTTCATTCATTATCGATGAAGGACCTCAATATCGAATCAATACCGTAACCTATAGCGGATTCCCGGGATTTACTGAGCCTAACCGAAGATTTCGTTTTCTTCAAAACGGTCCCTTAACAAGGGGAAGGATCAATGACACTACATTTACGGTAAACAGGGCTTATAACTCACAGTCCCTAAGTAGTGAACAACAGCGACTCATTACATTTCTGAAGAACAACGGTTACGCCTCGATACAGCGCGATTCGGTGATCGCTTTGGTTAAGGAGGATTCCACAACCTCCAACTCACTTGATGTGATGTACCGCATCAGCCCCGGTAGACAGTATAAATTTGGGGACATCAGAATCAGACTCAGTGATACAGAGCCTCCGATCAATTACGATGAAACGAATACCTTAAGCGGTCCGCCACACACGGTGGATTCTACCTACACCATTTCTCTCTTTAAAGAGTCCGGTGCTCAATCCAAGTTTAGGTTGCTCTCAAATCAACTGTTATTTAAACCGGGTGAATTATATGATCACTCATTGTATCTGGAAACCGTAAATGAGTTCCAAAATCTTGGAATGTTATACATTCAAAGATTCAGTCAGAACGAAGATCAGGTTCAGCCGGATTACTCACAGGAAAAAATACCAACCTACTTCGATCTGCAAACTCTGACCAAGCACAGTATTTCAACCGAGCTGTTTGGAATGAAGCGATACGGTTATGGGACCGGATTAGGTGTCGATTACACCAATAATAACGTATTCGGTAATGCCGAAAATTTAAGTATTGGGGCCAATGCCAGTTTTGAGTTTGTGAGCCCTTCTGTTCTGGAAGATATCGACACCTACTGCCACTCAATCTTCCGTATTCCGAAGTTATGAGCTTGTGGCCGATTACTCAGTTCCTCGCTTGAACTTCCCCTTTTCTTTCCTAGATAACAGACCGGGCTTTACGAGTGGTGTTACGCGTTATCTTTTAAGTTACAGCCGCTCGGATCAGCTGTTATTTGATATCAACTCTGACGTTGGTTTTAACATGAGATATGAGGTCAATCACACCCAGAACTATTCCAGTTTCCTGGATCTCATTGAGATTGATCTGGCGGATCCGAATCCATCTTCTGTCTACATAAGTAGATTGAGAAATGAGTTTGGCTCTGATACACTTTCTGATGGAACCATTGAAGATTCTTTCGAGCTTCAGCGAATACTGGAGGACTTCAACCCTCAAATATCTTCCACTATACGATATACATTCCGAAGTCAAAACACGGATCTGATCAAAAGAAACAGAGGTTATTACAGTGAATATTCTGTGGCTGTTGGTGGAAATATCCCCTACCTGATAGATAATTATCTAACCACACCAAGTACACTCGAAGGCAACCTTCCCTCCCTGTTTGGATTGAGTGAAAACAGCCTGAGTTACAGCCGATATATCAAGTTATCTGCAGATTACAGAAAATATTACCCGATCTCAGCCGACGGTGTACTTGCCTGGCGATTATATGGTGGAATTGCTCAACCCTATGGTAACTCCACTTCCATCCCATTGAACAAAAGGTTCTTTGCCGGAGGAAGTAACGACATTCGAGGTTGGGCTCCTTTTCAGCTTGGTCCCGGTGATATTTCAACGGACAACGTAAACATACCGGGTGGTGAAATTAAGCTCGCGGCATTCACTGAGGTCAGGCAAGCTTTTATCAGAGACTTTCTTGGTGCCAACTGGTACGCTGCCCTTTTCGCAGATGCTGGGAACATCTGGTATGGACCACGGAATGACTTCAGGGATGAAAACAATCAGGACAGGCTTGAACAAGGTCGATTTCGTTTTGACAATTTCTATAATCAGATCGCGGTTTCGAGTGGACCTGGATTGCGCCTTGATTGGGAATATATAGTGGTTAGGTTTGATTTTGCCTTTCGGCTGCACGACCTTCAGACTGGTTGGTTAAATAATAAACAAACCTATTTTAACTTCGGAATTGGTCACTCCTTCTAACCTTAATACCTGACGCTATGTTCGACAAACTGAAAAGGCTGAAAGATCAGTCCAATATTGTTTTTAAGTCAAAATTTCTGGCGAACCTTAATCCGGCTGAACGCTATGAATTTCTGCAGCTTTGCCATCGCAGAAGCTATAAGGAAGGAGAATATGTTTTCTATAAAAACGACCCTGGTACAGGTATGTATTTCATTGAAGACGGCGTGATCGAACTCACAGTTGGTGAAACTGATGATAAGGATCCAGAACAAAATCTTAACTCTCTCGAACTTCACTCACCTGATAGTTTCGGAGCTCTTTCGATCGGTTATAATTTGAGAAGGAAAACATCAGCTCGATGTGTAACAGATTGTGAATTACTTGGTTTTTTCAAACCTGATTTCGAGGTACTGAGAGATCGTCATCCAAAGATTGCCGTTAAATTTCTTCAAACACTTACCAATAAAGCCTTAAAGCAGCTCGAAGTGACCACAAAAAAATTATCTGAGGTCGCAGACGAGCAAACAGCATTAAATTTACAAATTCAATCCTATTACGAAGATACTCCAGAGGAATCAGTTTAATTTATGGCACTAAAGAAAGGTCAGGAAGTAGAACTTGAGATCATTGACGCAGCATTTAAAGGTAAGGGCCTGGCTAAGGTTGATGGCCTGGCAGTTTTCGTACCCGGCACCACTCCCGGTGACAAAGTTAGAGCCCGCATCATCAAAAAGAAAAAAAAACACCGGGAAGCCAAGCTTTTAGAGATCCTTGAGCCAAGTGAGCACCGAATCGTACCCAGATGTCAGCATGCGAATGTGTGTGGCGGATGCAGCTGGCAGCACGTTCCTTACACCAAGCAGGTGGAGTACAAGGGGCAGCAAGTCAAAGATCACATTACACGAATTGGTCACATAGATGGAGACATCGTAAAGCAAGCTATAGCTTCCGATCAAGAGTTCTACTACCGGAACAAGATGGAATACAGCATCAGTGCCCGGCGGTGGCTTACAGAAGAAGAGATCAAGAGTGATGAGTACGTAGATGATTCAGCATTTGCAGCCGGACTCCATGCCCCAGGCAGATTTGATAAGATTCTGAATCTTAAAGAATGCCACCTGCAGGTTCCTGAATCATTTCTGATCCTGGACTTTGTAAGAAACTATTGCATTGAGCACGGAATTGAACCATATGACACCCTTGAAAACACGGGGTTCATGAGACATATCATGATCCGGAATTCACATTACACAGACGATTTCATGGTCAACCTGGTTACATATCAAGACGATCAGGCAATGATGGGTAAACTGAAAGATTCATTGCTTGAAGAATTTCCTTTCATAACTACCGTCGTCAACAACGTGAATGATACCAAGAGCCCTACGGCAGCAGGACGATACGAAAAAGTGCTGTACGGACCGGGCTTTATTGTGGACAAGATCGGTGAATTCACGTTCAAAATTCACCCAAATGCTTTTTTCCAGACCAATACCGCCCAGGCAGAAAAACTATACGATGTAGCTAAAGACTTTGCTGAGATCAAAGACAATGATATTGTGTATGATCTGTATTGTGGGGTTGGAACGCTTAGTTTATTTATGAGCCGCAAGGCCAAACATGTGCTCGGTATCGAGCTGGTGGATGTAGCGGTCAAAAATGCGCGATTTAACGCCAAAGAGAACAATGTTGATAACGTCTCCTTCATCAAAGGTGACATGAAAGATGTGTTTACTCAGGATGTTGTGAATGAGTATGGTGCCCCAAATGTACTGATCACAGATCCACCCAGAGCCGGAATGCATCCGGATGTGGTAAAACGACTCTGTGAATTAAAGGTGCCTCGCATCGTTTATGTGAGCTGTAACAGTTCCACAATGGCCAGAGACCTCAAGGAATTAAAAGAAGTGTACGATATTGAGATTGTACAGCCGGTAGATATGTTTCCACAAACCTACCATATTGAGGCGGTAGCAAAACTCACGCTAAAGGATTAAAGACTATTATAAAGAATCAGGCCGTACCAGATCACCGGAATGCTTTCAATCCAGAAAGAGGCATAAAAAGGATGTTGGTTCTCTTTGGCTTTCCAGAGAGCCCAAAGCGTGATCACTGCGATCAGTGCAGTATGTGATAAATTCATTTCTGAGATGATCGGGTTTAGAAATTGAAGAGAAATGAATACCAAAAGTAATCCCGAACCGAGCAATCTGCTTTCCCTGATTCCCAGTACCTGAGGAAGTGTGCCCAGCTCATCCCCATCAAACTTCAGGTCTCTGATCTCAAATGGAATAGTCAATGCTATCACAAAGGCGAACCTTGACATCATTTCAATAATAACTGAAGGCTGTAAAAAGTCTACAGAATGAACCAGCGGTAACATTACTGAAACCCCGGTCCATGCGGCAGCTATCACAAATATCTTCCATCCCTTTAACATTCGGATATTCTTTCCCTTAAAGGCCGGAACAGCATAAAAAAGCGTTAAGATGCCAAACCCTACACCATAATAGATCACGATTTCAGGGAGATGAAAGACAATATAAATCAAACCAACAAAGGCCAGAATCGTGAACAGCCTTAAACCTTTAATGTTTTTGGTGATCGAAAGATGATGCTTGTTACCCACACCTGCATATTTCACAAAATTGTAGCCCACAACCGTACCAAGATAGGCAAATGCAAGTACCCAAATATTTGGATCCAGATCGAATTCAGAATAGGTAACGGCAGTTAGTGCAGTAACTGCCAAAGCCACATGTGCACTGCTTTGGATATAGAACCGAAATAATGATCTCATAAAAAAGTACTTCTGTTTTGCCTAATTAAATAAACTATAACATAGGATAGTTCATTTATTTTGTTAATTTACTTAGCCTTCTGTAAGTAATTAATATACAGATAGATATAATAGTTTAATAATAGGTGCATTGATCAGCAATGGGTACAGATTCTCTCAAACTCTCTAAAAGAGTTTACAGGTCTGAGAAGGACTTTAAAGATCTAAAAAAATCGTGGAATGAACTCGTAGATTTTGCCGGAGCCGATGTGTTCCAGCTTCATGAATGGCAATATTCATGGTGGAATATGTTCAGGGCAGATAATGAACTGTTTATCGTTACCTATTGGCTTAAAGATAAACTCATTGCACTCCTTCCCTTTTTCATTCAAAAGAAGAAATTCAGTAGACTTAGATTTGTCAAAACCCTTCAGCTTATAGGTTCACACATTACCACAGCTGAGGACGGCTTACTTCCCGTTGGTAAAGCCTTTGGCGGTTATCTTGACATCATAGTTCATCCGGAGCACTTTGATCTGATCTCACAGGAAATACCCGGGTTGTTTAAAGAGCTGATCCAATCTGTGAATCAAATTAGCCTGGATGAGATTCCTGAGCATAGTTTACTAATGCATTGCCTTCCCTCCTTTCAGGAATCAGATAAATGGACTTTGAAACACTCTGAAGCTTCAAAATGTAGTCAATGCCTGATCGGTTTAGGTTGGGATCGATATTTAAGCACTTTGAGTAAATCAACCCGCAAGAATATCCGACGGGGATTACGCAACGTATATGATGATGAGGTCTTTGAGGTACATGAGGCTAAAACTGAAGAGAAGTTTGAACTCATTTTTGATGAACTGGTCAGGCTCCATCAGAGCAGATGGCATAAGCAGGACATGCCAGGAATATTTGCAGATCATAGAATGGAATATTTCTTCCGGTCAACAATTTCGAATTTATTCCGGAACGGCCTTGCCTCTATTCATTGGGCAGAAAAAAACCAACGGATAATTGCCGTCGAGCTAACCTGTCATTACAATCACACCATCTATACCCTTCAAGGTGGTTATGATATTGACTCAGAATTCACCAAATACAGTCCCAGTAATCTGATCATCTATCACATGATGAAAACCGGTGTCGAAAACGGATATTTGGTGTTTGACTGGTTAAGAGGTTCTGAAAAATATAAGTCCAGTACCTCAAATCTGGTGCTGCAAAATCATAAACTGACACTAACGGCCAAGAACAGGCTTTCCGGACTTAAATTTTTTATTACAGAGACCTCAACGGATCTGCTGACAAGATCTCAAAATGAGCGGTTGGTGCTGTCCGTTTACTTTGAAAATTACACTTTTCTTAATGCCCTAAAGAAGTACATCAGAAGATTGATAACGCACAATCGCATTGACTGATACACGTATGTCTAATGAATTACCTTTAGTGACACTCTTTTACTTGATTGAAACTCTCTAATCTATATATTCGCAATATTCACACTGTGCCAATAATTAAATCAAATTTTATGAAATTCAGGATACCTACCTTTTTCTTATTCATTACAATGGCAATAACTGTTACCGGATGCTCTTCCGGTTCTGAGCAGGTCACTGAGGAGGACTACAAAAGAGCCGAAAGAGCTCTTTCCTCTCATACATCCGACCTTGTAGTTGGAACTATATCCGGGCAGCGATGGATTGACGATAACGTACTTCTCTATCAGCATTCTTTGAAAGAAGGAACTGAATTTATGAAAGCGGATCCTAATGCCGGTACAACAGAACGTGCTTTTGATCATGAACGACTTGCCGAGGTATTATCTGATATTTTAGACGAGGAGATTGAACCGCTGGACCTACCCTTTCGCACCTTTGATTATGCAATTAATGGCGATGCCATAACATTCAGTACAAATGGTGAGACCTTCAACTGCAGCCTTATTGATTATACATGCTCCACAAACGAAGATTCGAGTAACAGAAACTGGAATGAATCGGTATCACCTGATGGCACAAAAGCAGTTTTTATTCGTGACTATAACTTGTATATGCGAAATCTTGAAACCGGTAGAGTAACTCAACTTACTTATGATGGCGAAGAAGATTTTGGGTATGCAACCAACAATGCCGGCTGGGTTAAAAGAGACAGTCCTGTGGTGCTTTGGTCACCGGATTCAAAACGAATATCAACCTTCAAACAGGATGCCCGCGGCGTTGGTGAGATGTATCTGGCTTCTACCAAAGTAGGTCATCCTGAACTGGAGGCATGGAAATACCCCCTTCCCGGCGACAGCCTGATCTTCAGACTTAACCGCGTGGTCATCAATCTGGAACCGTCACCACGTGTTGTAGCGTTGCAAAAAAGTCCGGATCCTCAACGTTCGACCATTACTGATCACGTGGCCGACTGGTCCGGAAATTTTTTAGACAATGAATGGAGCGAAGATGGCAGTACCCTGGCGTTTGTATCAGTCTCAAGGGATCATCAGGATGCTGAATTATTTGTAGCCAATCCTAACACCGGTTCAATCAGATCGGTTTACCGGGAAGAAACCGACACCTTCTTTGAATCTGGTGTAGAAGGTATCAGTTGGAGATTGTTGGAAGGCAGCAACGAATTTATCTGGTTTTCCCAACGTGATAACTGGGGACACCTGTACTTATACGATCTACAATCAGGTGACCTAAAAAATCAGATCACATCCGGTAACTGGACCGTGCTTGAGATTATCAGAGTGGATGAAGATAACCGAACGATATACTTTACCGGTGGTGGACGTGACGGCGAAAACCCTTACTTCAACTATCTATACCGCATAAATTTTGATGGAACCGGTCTGAAACTTCTGACTCCCGAAACTGCCCATCATCAGATCAGCCTGTCCAATTCAGGAGAGTATTTTGTGGATACCTATTCTACACCTAATACTCCACCTGTCTCTGTACTCAGATCGATGACGGGTGAGGTTGTCATGGAATTGGCAACGGCAGACATCAGTGAATTAAAGGCTTCCGGATGGGTAGCTCCTGAACCGTTTACGGTTAAAGCACGCGATGGTGAAACAGATCTGTACGGACTGTTGTACAAGCCATCTAACTTCAATTCCTCCAATACCTATCCGGTATTGAACTACATCTACCCCGGTCCCCAATCCGGCAGCGTAGGCAGTCGTGCTTTCCGGTCATCCCGATCTGATAAACAGGCTTTAGCTGAACTTGGCTTTGTTGTGGTTGAAGTGGATGCTCAGGGTACTCCCGGCCGATCCAAAGCCTTTCACGATTTTTATTACGGCAATATGGGCGATAATGGACTCCCTGATCAGATCGCGGCAATTAAAGAACTTGGCTCACGCCACTCATGGATGGATATATCCCGAGTTGGCATATTCGGTCACTCCGGTGGTGGATTTGCCTCAACCCGTGCCCTCTTCGCTTATCCTGATTTCTATGATGTGGCGGTATCCGGAGCCGGAAACCACGACAATCGAAACTACGCTGATCCATGGGGTGAAAAATGGCAGGGTTTGCTCAAAGGCATGAACAACGACGGCGTGACAGACGATCAGTCAACCAATTATGACAATCAGGCCAATCAGCTGCTGGCTGACAGTCTCAAAGGCAAGCTACTGATCACCCACGGAACGCTGGATAGCAACGTGCCACCTTACAATACTCTTTTGGTGGTCAATGCCTTAATCGAAGCCAACAAAGATTTCGACATGATCATGTTCCCTAATCGTGGTCATGGTTACTACGGTGAAGATTACATGATGCGCAAGCGATGGGATTACTTCGTGAAGCACCTGAAGAATGTGGAGCCGCCAAAGGAATTTGAATTCGGAATACAAGATTAATCACGACGGTATTGGCTCAACCGCGAACCGCAGAGGGGTAGCTTGAATAAGGGATGAACTAACTACTTGTTTCTTATTCAAATTCAACGTTTTCATATCTCTTAACTTAGTATTGGTTTCTTTGATCTTTTAGAAACTGTTTACTTTACATTGGACCCTGTAAAGTAATTTATTGGGATTATTATATATTTTGGGATTAGCACATAAATTAAGTGTAACATTTTGACCTTTAAATATTGATTTTTACAGAAAATTAATTTTAAGACCTTGAAGGAAAAACGAAGAATAACCATTTGAAGCATTTAGCGATTTAACAACATGCACTCATTGACCTCATGAAAAATTCAAGTATTTGTGTGCCAATCAAATACTGACTTTTGCAAGAATGGTTAAGTGCTAACGCCTTATATTGTTGAACATCTCACTATAAAATCAAAAGTGATAGGATGTTTATTAGGTCTAGAGTTGTATTGTTAATTAATTGGTCAGGAAGGCATATCGTATGGGATTCACAGCAATCAGTAGATTTGAAGTAAGAAATAATATGGAAGATGATGTCCGCAAAGCTTTTAAAAACAGACCCGGATTTGTGGAAAATGCCGATGGCTTTGTAGGACTTAATGTCTTATCACCACAGAAGAATCCCGCAGAATTTTGGTTAATTACCCATTGGGAAGACGAAGAGTCATTTCATCACTGGCACAAGCACCATCGCAGTGAATCTCATCAGTTTATTCCACAAGGTTTAAAATTAGTGAAGCGCAGTTTTTCACTTGATTTCTTTGATCATATAACTTCATAAACCGCACTTATACTATGGTGGATACCGAGCTATCGATGGTCACAAATTTGAAAGATGCCCGGCATGAGCTTGCTCAAGTCATAACGGAGTTACATTTTAAAAACAATCCGGAACTGGAACAACAGTACGGCGAAAAAGGCAGACAAAAATGTTACGAAGATGCTGTATATCATATCAGCTATCTGGAACAGGCCGTACGGGTAAAAAGCAGCGTCTTATTTAGTAATTATTTGGATTGGGCCCGGACCATGCTCAAAGAACGCGGCATCCCGGAAAGTGACCTCATAGATAATATCTCATTTATGAAGGAGGCGATTCAACAGAAATTACCGAAAGATGAAGCCCAAAAGCTTGTTGAATTTATTGATATCGGGTTGAATTCGCTGCAGAGTAATCCTCACCGGAACAAAACATATTTAAACCCCGGTGAACCTTTGGCAGAAGAAGCCAAAGACTATCTTGATCTGTTGTTGAGTGGTAACCGCAAAAAAGCCGCCGGTCTTATCGAAGAATTAGTAACGGAAGGACAATCGATCAGGGATATTTATGAGCATATTTTTCAAAAGACACAGTATGAGGTTGGTGCTCTTTGGCAGAATAATAAAATTTCGGTAGCCCATGAACATTATTGTACGGCAGCAACTCAGCTCATTATGTCTGGTTTGTATCCCAAAATATTCTCTATGGATAAAACCGGCAAGAAATTAGTGGCTTGTTCTGTAGCTGATGAACTGCATGAAATTGGAATAAGAATGGTAAGCGACTTTTTTGAAATGGAAGGCTGGGATACCCATTATCTGGGGGCAAGTATGCCAGATGAACACCTGATTAAATTACTTAAAGAGTATAAACCGGAAATCTTGGCAATATCTGTAACCATGCCGTTACATATCGACAGGGCAGCTAAGCTTATTGAAAAAGTACGGGAAGATAACCAAACAGCTAAGATCAAAATTATGGTTGGCGGGTACCCTTTTAGTATCGTGCCTGACTTATGGGAAAAAATAGGGGCAGATGCATCTGCGGGATCTGCACAAGAAGCCATCGAAATTGCTAATAAACTTATATTAAATTGACAAAATCAAACACACCCTTCCCTGAAGGAGTTGTACTTCTAATTACTGAAGATGGAACTGTTACGGAAGTTCTTCATGATACCTTCAATATTTTGTCGAAAGAATCTGAAAATGCCCCATCTTTTTTAGACTGCTTAAAAAATGATAGTGTTGAAAAAGGCTGTCGTCTTGTTGAAAGTATTAACAGTAATGGCGTAGCCTACGATTGGGAACTACATATTGAGAAACAGGAATTATCGTCGTTATTTAACTTTTCAGGTGTTAAAACAGAGAAGGGAATTATATTGATCGGATCACCTGATCCTGATGATACTGAACAGTTTCTGAATGGTTTGATGGAGATGAACAACGAACAGATAAACAAGCTGCGTCTGTTTATGAAAAAGCATCAGGAGGATTTTTTAAAAGAGAACGAATGGAATTTATATGACGATATGAGTGAGTTAAATAATGAGCTTGCAAATACGCAACGCGAACTCACGAAAAAGACTGCTGAACTTGAGCGTATGAATGAATTCAAAAATCAAATGATGGGAATGGCGGCCCATGATCTTAGAAATCCACTAATGGTTATACAAAATTTCGCAGATTTCTTGATGGACGACCATCATGAGGATGATATTTTTAATGAAAAACAGTTCATGATGATAAAAGAGATCAAAGGAACCAGTGAATATATGATCAATATCATTGAAGATATGCTCGATATGTCTTCACTTGAATCAGGAAGTATTAACTTAGCTAAAGAGAATATAGATCTAGTAGATTTTATTGAAGAAGTGGTGTCTTTGAATCGTTCCTCCGCCAATAAAAAAGATATTTCTATAACCACCCACCTACCCGATTCTTCTGTCAATAGAGAAATTGATGGCCATAAATTTCGACAGGTTTTAGATAATCTTTTGTCGAATGCCATTAAATATTCCAATCCTGACACCGAAATTGAAGTTGGAATAAAACCTATAGATGAGACTGAAGGAGTTACAATTTTCATAACGGATCATGGTCAGGGAATTCCCGAAGATGAAATACACAAGTTATTTGTACCATATTCACAGATCAGTGTTGAGTCTACAGCAGGAGAAAAAAGTACAGGTCTCGGTTTGGCAATTGTCCAGAAAATTGTTCAAGCCCATGGTGGTAAAATTGAGGTTCATAGTAAAGTAGGTATTGGATCAACCTTTGTCGTTAAAATACCATAGACCTATTTTTAGATTAATGCCGTTTCGGTTAGGAATGTGGCTCTTTTAACGCCGCTCAACTGCAGAATGGCCTTCAGCCAAGTGTCTACAGTCAAAAATATCAATCTCATATTTCTTCCCCTCTTCCTTAGTACCCACCACCCGGCTTTCTCCTATTAATATAACACGGCACTATTTACTCTGAACCGATTGTTAGTGTTTAGAATTAATCGGTTGCATAATTTCCCTGCATCCCCTTTCAGACGTTACAGGCATATATGCTGGTCCGTTTATTCGTATTGTTACTTGAATTAGTAAATTCAATACCTCAATTTACTAATCATCGTTAACAAAACTTCAATGTCATGAAAGCCTCTATACTTTTAGTATTTGTTATCATATTCTCAATGGCGGCTTGTGTCAGCAGTAGCAACTTTGAGACTGAATCACCAAATAACGGTGAAATTATCCTGGACAAGGAAATAGTATCTCAAATCAATTCATCCTCCTCTTCAGTATCTGTTAATGGTGCAGAATATATGATAGGATCTTTCGCATGGAAAGACTTTATGCCGATCGTTGATCCGCCTGTAAGACTAACCATAAAAAATACATTGATCCGCACGGATGGAAATAACATCCAAAGTAACATTGAGATCATTCAGCATTATATTGTAAGAGAAAATGAAATCTGGCGTCCCAATGAAATGGAAGTCAGACAAGATCAAAGTAGTTCGAATCAACTTGATATAATATCTCGTGAAGGCCCAACTTGGGAAATCGGTTCTAAGGTGAATATAGGTTTAAAAATTAAGGATCACAGGACAGGTAATATTCATTGGTTATCAATTACTGAAGTGGAGGTTGTCAGAACTGATTGAGGAACTTTTCTACTAGTCCCATGCTTAGTATCGGCATTTCCTATTCGGACTTTGCATCATATTCACTCCCTACAATTTCTTCATATACATCTCCCTGTTCCCTTACTGTTTGAGCCTACTTTAGCCAATAATTAGCTCCCCCGTTTGTATTCTACAGCCATTGTATTGATGTGAAGCGTTCCATACTACGTCCCTATTAGTATCGGCACTGCCATACATCGGACTAGTTGCATCCCAATATTCAAGCCCTCAATCTCTGCATCAATACACCTCCCTGCTCCTCACCGTCTGACAAGCCGATCCCGTATTTGGGAATCGTCTGCTCACAGGTGCAACATCCTACTCATTGTGGTGCAGTAGTTTCATCCTTTTCAGTAGTTTCAGTCTGGTTTTGAACCTGCGGAAACACACTAACGGGCACTGTCATCAGCAGAAGAAATATTATCAATAAACAGTGATATTTTTATGCATACAAGTTTTTTAGTGGTGCTGATATATATATTCGTCGGATTTAAAATAGCCAAAATATTGTGTCAAAAATTGCCCTAAAAGTTTAAGAAATATGGCTAACATATTACTTAATCACAATTTAAAAGTTTATTTGACAGGTTAATTCTCCTCCGTGAACTTGCAAAAACGTTTGTATTAGCCTTTATGATAATTTTGGGTTCAATGCTTTAAGAATCAAATATATTGAGATAATAAGAGAGCACAAGCAGATATATCCCGTAAATGATCAAGTCGCCTGAGGTAATTCCTAAAACCAGTGTTCCAAAGGGTTAATTTCAGCAATGTTCACGAGTGCCTGATCGAGGCCACCGGCAGCATCGGCGTCGAATTTGCTGACAGCATTGGCAATGGGAATAACCAACTCTATGTAAGCCGGGGAATTGGGTTTAGCGTGCTTCCGATCCGTTTTTTCTGTCGGCCGGAACTAACCATTTTTAATCTTATTCAGATGGAGAACACTTTAGCCCAATCAGAGATAGAATAAGAAATATATCTTTCCAACAGTGTATCTATGTTTCTATCTCGTTTCTATGATTAACACTGAAAAACCTGACTGAGCCCTGCTTCATAAATCTGCTCCTGAATACACCGAGTGATCGGAAAGGCTCAAACTGAGCCGAATGATTGTTTTCAGGATCAATAAGAAGATTTTGAGAAATTAATTCTCTCCTCCAGGTATCACTTTTGAATTGGATGAACCATTGTTATTTCTGTTTATCTTGCCTCCGGAATCACTATTCATCAAACGTTTACGGAAGAACCAGACTAGGAACAGCGCAATACCCCACTGTACGAGCACGGTCATGACAGAGAAAGGACTCAGTGGATTGTACCATGTATCAGGAGCGTATTCGGCTGCTGAAAGGTACATCCACCATCCAAGCAGAGTCACTACCTCTACCGGTACCACATATTTAATGATGATCTCCCACCATTTTCCTAATGTAGCTGAACGCTCTTCTGTGTTTATTAGCTCATCACGGAATTTCGTGGTTCCATACCTGATCACAGCATAAGAGATAAGTGCACCGGAAACCATCAGTCCAACGCCCCAAACAAAATCCTGATTGGCAAAGAAACCAAGATTGAGGGCAGATGGAATCCCAAAACCAAATCCAGTCAGGCAGATCACTAAAGTAGCTCTTTTTCGAACAGCTCCCATATCCACAAACACCTTAACAGCAAGCTCAATCATCGAGATCAATGAACTGAAAGCAGCGAAGGTCAGTCCCAGGAAAAACAGAATGGCAAAGATACCACCGCCTCCCATCGTTGCAAAAAGCTGAGGCATCCAGATAAAAGTCAGTCCTGTTGAGGCCGGTCCTGATGTTTGCATTACTTCAAGGATCTCTCCACTGCCCATGGTTGGACTTAAAGTCCCGAATACCGTTGAGAAAATAATAATTGCAGCAACTAAAGAGATTATATTATTACCAATACCGGTTTGAAAGGCACTTACGGTCACATCATCACTTTTTCGCATATAGGCCGCATAAGTGAGGATAAGTCCCCATGCAGCACCTGTATCCCAGGCATTTTGGGTGAGAGCTTCCAGCCAGATACCCGGTTTCTTAAGGGTTGACCAGTCCGGCGTAAATAGATATTCAACTCCAAGACCACTGCCCTCAAGAGATAGTGCTTTGAATAGTGAAATGATCAATACCAAGATCAAGGATGGTATAAGGACCTTATTCACCTTTTCAATGGAAGAAATTCCCTTAATTACAATAAAGCCACCCAAACCCATCACCAATGCATGTCCGGCCAGTGGCCAGTTCGATCCCTGAAATCCTTCCCAAATGGCATTTGCCTGCTGAAGATCTCCCGGGAGAGCCGTGGTGATTGAGGTGATCAGATAATAAAGACACCAGCTGGCAACCACACTATAGTAGAACATGATGGCTGTAGCAACAAAGCCTACAAAGCCACCAAGCCATCCGCGTTTTTCACCAATAAGGGCTACAAAAGAACCGACAACCCCTTTACGGCCGTTACGTCCCATTCCATATTCGGCTATGATCAGTGGTATTGACCAAAGTAAAAGGAAACAGATCCAGGCAAACAAAAAGGCCCCGGCTCCTTCCTCTCCGCCGTTTTGAGCTGCAATTCGGGGGAAGCGCCAGATGTTACCGGTTCCGACTGCAATTCCCAGTACACTTAAAATCATTCCCATTTTTGATGAGAAACGTTCTTTGGAGGGTGCTGACATTGGTGTTTTATTTCATTTGTAATACAAAAGGTATACCTCTCGTTTTATCTGCGAGAAGTTTAAAATCTTATGTATCTTATTTTGATTAATATTAGGCTGTGCTTATCATTGCGAGCCAAGCATAAAGTGTATTCAACAATATTCCAAAACCTTTTTGAGCCGTTAACCTCTTTTTATGTTTTCAGATCACAAAACAACGAACAAATATTTAGCACTTTTAGCATTCTTCACCTCCCTCATAATCTACACGCTAACATTGGCTCCAACCGCGAGTTTTTGGGATGCGGGTGAGTTCATAGCAGTTGGCCATGGCCTACAGGTTAATCATCCTCCGGGAGCCCCCTTCTATTCCCTGCTTGGCAGAGTCTTTTCTATGTTCATGCCTACGGCTTATGTAGCGGTGAGTATTAACTTTATCAGTGCTCTTTCATCTGCTCTCACCATTATGTTGCTGTATCTCATCATCGTACGACTGGTACGTGAGTGGAAAGGAGAACCGAATGCAATGAATTTCTTTGATCAAATCGGAATGTATGGCGGTGCATTTGTTGGTGCCATGACCTTTGCAGTAACCGATACCTTTTGGTTCAATGCCGTGGAAGCTGAAGTATACGCCCTCTCTATGTTCTTTACGGCAATTGTAGTTTGGCTGGCACTGAAATGGGCTGAAAACTACGACAAAGATTATAATGAACGGTGGCTGGTGTTGATCGCCTATATGTTTGGTTTGGCCATCGGTGTTCACTTATTGAATTTGCTTGCTCTGTTCTTTGTGGCTCTGATCGTTTACTTCAAGCTGTATGAGTTTGAGTGGAAGTCATTCCTGACCATGGGAGCCATATCTGTAGTCTCTTTCTTTGCGATCTACCCTTTCACTATTCAGAATATTCCAACCATTGCAAACGATATTGGTGAGGCCACCTACGGACTGATCGGTCCTATGACCTTCATTTTTCTGGTAATGGTGTTAGTTGCGATCGGTATCTACTACACGCATATCAAAAAGATGCATCTGGCCAACATCATTGCCATAAGCTATGCTATGATCCTGATCGGATTCTCATCTTACTCAGTCATTATGATCCGCTCCATTGCGGATCCACCCATTGATGAGAACGATCCTGAAACTACCGAAGCTTTCATCAGTTACCTCAAGCGTGAACAATATGGTGCTACACCCATTCTGAAAGGAAATTATTTTGAAGACGATACTGAGCAGATCACAAGAGATGCTGAGAAGTTTTTCCCACGCCGTTATTCCCCGGCACCAAATCATCTGGATTATTATTCCCGTTACAGTTCAGACTGGGGTTTCTTCTGGGATTATCAGGTGAACCATATGTATCTCCGGTATTTTAACTGGAACTTTATTGGACGTCAGGCTGATATTCAGGATGCAGGCTGGCAATCCGGCTTCAGTGGACCGGCATATCCCAGTAACAAAGCAAACAATGCATATTTCTTTATCCCATTCTTATTGGGACTATTTGGGATGATATACCACTTTAATTCTGACTGGCAACGCGCATTAGCTGTTATGGCACTATTCATAGTAACAGGACTTGCCATCATTATATTCTTGAATCAAACCCCCTATCAACCAAGAGAGCGGGATTATGCCTATGTGGGCTCCTTTTTTGCTTTCTCGATCTGGATCGGTTTGGGGGTAACCGGATTGATCGAAATGGTTACCAACTCCATAAGAAACAGATGGGCCGGTGTCGGAGTTTTAATACTGACATTGCTTGCCTCTCCTGTGTGGATGGGGTATCAGAACTGGGACGACCATGACCGCAGTGGCCGGTATGTCGCCCCTGATTATGCTAGAAACTTGCTTGAATCGACGGCACCAAACTCAATCTTATTCACCAACGGTGATAATGATACCTTCCCACTTTGGTACCTTCAGGAAGTCGAGGGAGTCAGGACGGATGTTCGCATTGTGTGCCTGAGTCTTCTTAACACAGACTGGTACATCAAACAATTGAGGGATCAATGGTCACATGAGTCAGCCCCTCTCCCAATTTCTCTTTCTGATGAGGAGATCGAACGTGTCACCTCCGGACTTTCACAATGGCAGCCTCAGCAGATCGATATCCCAGTGGATAAAGAAATGCTGAAACAAGCTTTTTCTGATGATCGAAACTACAAGGAATCGATAGGCGTATCTCAGGACACTTCCCTTCAGGTATTGCGTAAAGGCATTGATTTTGAAATGCCGGTCGACTCTCTGGATGACGTATTGAGTTGGCAATTAGATGGTCGCCTTTATGGTCAGGACCAACAGGGTAATCGTATCTACTACCTGCAAACGCAGGATCATCTAATACTGGATCTGCTCAGAACCAATAATTGGCTGAGACCAGTTTACTTTGCCAATACGGTTTCCTCTCAAAGTCAGATGAACCTTCAGGATTACTTCAGAACTGAGGGTAAAGCCTACCGTGTGGTACCTAAGAATTTTGGAGCCGGACAGGATGGCTACATTGATACCAAGATCTTTATCGATCGCCTGAATAATTTCCAATTCCGTGAATGGAATAATCCTGATGTTTATCTGGATGAGAATATCAGACGTATGATGAGTAACTATCGGTTTAACTTCATGTCCCTTGCCATGAAATTTATGGAGAAAGGACAGGCAGACAGTGCCGGTTACTGGCTTAAATGGGGTGAAGATAAGATCCCGTTCAGACCTGATGAGAATAATGAATCCATAAAACTTTTATATTCCGTTCGATATGGTCAGGTCGGTTTAGGTGAAGATGCAGCCAAGACTAGCCGGTACAGCTGAAGAGCCACTACTGAATGACTTGAACACAAGCCTGAATAATTTTGTCCAAGTTGAAACAAAATTCAATGAATTACGAAGTGAATTTGAAAGCGCCAGAAGTCAGGGTAATATCAGTCGTCAGCGCGAGATCAGATCAGAATTGAATCAAATGAATGAAGATGCTCAGGAGTATTTGACTCAGGTCAGAACAGTCAGACAATCTCTCACGCTTGTTCAATACGCCTATTATATGGCCGACCAAACTGAGAAAGCAGAGCAGTTGGCAACGGAGATAAATTCTCTAATGGGCCCCGATTTTCCTGCAATGCCGGCCAGTAAAGAAGAAAGTGAGTCAGAGATCAACCGGTACGGTTTAGGCATTGAATAGTATTTGTTTAATTATTTACCGCGGTATATTATATTAGAAGCATATTAATAAGCAGTTATGATCCATAAATTTACAAAAGAGAACATCGATGAGATCGCCAAGGTGCTTGGAACTTCTCCAAAACCGCTTGGCAATGATGTATTCCGGTTCGAAGTAAAGAACGAGGAAGATCCCCGCAAACTTGCATTAGAAATACACCTCGGTCTTGAGGTAGATGGCGAAACAATGAATATGGTTTCTGTGTATGCCTATAACACCTTTCTACAGCTACATGACTGTACAGCTTTTGTTGCCAGTGAGATGCTTCAGCAGGTTACTTTCTTCGGACGGTCAGGAGAAAAAACCTCTGGACTTATAGTTGAGAAAACAGCTGGTTGTAGTTTATATGCTAACGTTGATCATTCTATTTTGAATGGTGATTTTACCCAACTTCCGGAAGACCTGATGATGTGCGGAATTGCGCTTTCACTCACAGAGTCTATGGATGATGATTTTTCATTCTAATCCCGCCTTATCAAAAAATGAGTGAACCGACTCTGCAGATATTCAATGAGAGTCCGGTCAGTATACCACTGGATCAAGCAGAAGCTCAGAAGATCTTGTCACTGCTCGAGGAACTCGAAAAAATCACCTATAGCTTTGTTGAGTTGGTATATGTAGATGAAGCAGAGATCATTCGATTAAACAAAAAACATTTGGACCGGGATTACGTGACCGACATTATATCATTTCGGTACGATGAAGCCGAGAGAGATAATCAGATCGAAGGTACTTTATATTGCTGTGCTCCAAGAATTGAGGAACAGTCTGGCGAATTTGAGGAACCTGCAGAACGGGAATTTAAAAGAATACTGATACACGGCCTTTTACACCTGATCGGATATGAAGATCAAACTGAAACAGAAAAATCAGCAATGACCAGACTCGAAGACAAGTATTTGGCACTGGCTGAAGAAAACAATTAAGCTGACATTACGTACATCACTCATAAAAGTGAATGAACACTGAAAACAAACCAAATATCATAAAAGAACAAACCAAGGCTTTTGGAATGCAGCTTTGGGATCTTTTACGTACTCAGGTTGATAAGCACAGCGCCAAAGAACTGCCCTCAGGTGGTCGTGATATTCCTCCAAGAAAAACACTTGAACATCGGTGGTTACTGAACTTCCTTTTCGGGATACCCTATCTCCTTCTTGGCATCTTCATATTTTCATTTTACTGGGATTTCAGCCAGTACGAAGCTTCCGTTTTAAACCACACCTTCAACTTTGAGGGCATTTTACGAATTGTAAGTATCAGTGGTTTGATCGGTTTCCTGACAAACTGGATCGCTATCACCATGCTTTTCCGTCCAACCTACAAACGACCAATACTTGGCCAGGGGTTAATTCCGGCTCAAAAAGATAGAATTGCCTACCGATTGTCTCGTGCTGTTTCTGAAGACCTTATCAACCCCGACATCATAAAACAAAAGATCCATGAATCTCAGGCCATAGCGAAGTACCGTGAAAAAGCTACAGTCTATATCAAAAAGATCATCGATGATCCGGAGTTTCGGTTTGGTCTGAAACAAGTTGTAGTAGTTTATGTAGATGAGATGATCGCTGATCCTGAGGTCAGATCCAATATTGCGAAAAAACTGATCGAGCAGATCGATGAAGCTGTGGATGAAAAATCTTTTGAAAAGGTGGCCCTAAAAGCCTATAGTTTCTTCAAAGGTCAGGAAATGCAGGACCTCATTGAAAGCGCCTTGCTTAAACTTCCAACCGGTATTGAGAATAGCTTGAACAAGATGGACACCTTTCTGGATGAGCTCCCCGAAAAACTGGAAGAGAATGGTTCAGTGATCGAAGAAATGGTCACCAAAATGTTGTATAAGCTCATTAATCAATTAGATGTACAAGCATTGGTTGAGGATAATTTGAGACAATATGATGAGAAAAAGCTGGAGACCCTGATCAAAAACGCCAGCAACGATCAATTGCAATATATTCAGTATTTAGGCGCAGTTTTAGGTACTTTTGGTGGGCTTATTATATGGGAACCAATTGCGAGCTTACTTGTTATTTCTGTTATAATTGGGATCACCCTATCGTTAGACGTTATTTTGATCAGGATTAAGAAAACAAACTAATTCAAATTATTAGCTAATTATTATGAATACAGTATCTAGGGCATTTTATGTAATTGCAGTCCTCATCTTTACCGTTAGCTGCAGCAGTTCTAAAAATGTGACTGAAGAGGTCAGCAGTTCAGTTGATAACTTCACCATTAATTCATTCAGACCCGCGGTTGAAACACCAAGTGAAACCTGGCACCTGACCCCTGCCACAAACGAAAGTTACATCGGTACCGGAGTTGAACAAGCATACCTTGAAATACTGTCAGGAAAATCCCCTAAGCAAAAAGTGATCGTTGCGATCATTGATTCAGGAACTGATATCGAGCATGAAGACCTATCCTATAAGATCTGGGTTAATGAAGATGAGATACCCAATAACAACAAAGACGATGATAACAACGGCTACGCAGATGACATCCACGGATGGAATTTTATTGGAGGCCCTGATGGAAGCAATGTTGATAAAGATACGTATGAGGTCACCCGCCTCTATGCTGAAATGAGAGATGAGTTTGAAGGCAAAGATCCTTCAGACATTCCTTCCGATAGAATGGATGAATATCAATACTTCCTTGATATTAAAGAGGCTTATCAGACCCGAGTGAACAGAAATGATCAGGAGCTTCAGCAGATCTCACAGATCAGGATGGCTGTTCAATTTGCTAAAAATACGCTCGGGATAAGCAGTATTGATGCTATCTCAGAAGACAGCCTGGCACTGATCGGCAATGAAGATCAACAAACATTTCAGGCCAAGCAGATCATAAGCAGCCTTAAGGCAAATGGCGCAACAGACAAGGATATTGAAGACCTGGACGAATACAATCAGCAACTCAATGATCTGAGTGAATATGGCTTAAATCCGGATTTTGATCCTCGCCCTATTGTTGGTGATGATTATGACGATCTGAGTGACCGTTTTTATGGTAACAACGATGTAAAAGGCCCACGAAGCGATCACGGTACACACGTTGCCGGAATTGTTGGAGCGATCCGAAACAACAACATTGGTGCTCAGGGTATTGCCGATCATATTGAGCTAATGATCGTCAGAACGGTGCCGGATGGGGATGAACGTGATAAAGATGTTGCAAATGCCATTCGTTATGCCACTGAAAACGGAGCAAAGGTCATCAATATGAGTTTTGGAAAGGGATATTCTCCCCAGAAAGAATACGTAGATGCTGCTATCCGGTTTGCAGATGAGCAAGGAGTACTTTTGGTATCAGGAGCCGGAAACGGAAGTGAGAATATTGATGAGATCGATTCATATCCCTCGCGGTTTTATGAGGATGGCGATTATGCTGCCAACTTTTTAAGCGTGGGTGCAACATCATGGAAAACGGATTCTACCCTCGTTGCAAGCTTCAGTAACTACGGAAAAAACACCGTCGATATTTTTGCTCCCGGTGTGGATGTTTATTCCACCTACCCCGAAAACGAGTATAAAGTAAACAGCGGCACAAGTATGGCTGCTCCTGTAGTTTCAGGTATCGCTGCACTCATGATGTCGTATTATCCTGAGTTAACAACAACAGATCAAAGACATTATTTTGAATACTGCAACCAAAGTGAATCTAACTGTATATAAACCCGGTGATATGAGTGCCGTTTCATTTTCAGAACTGTCTTCAACGGGCGGCATCATTAACGCCTACAATGCCATTAAAACTGCAGAAGAACTCAGCAGGTAGATCAACTCTATGAGTGAACCAAGTCACGATTACGATGCTGTTATTATCGGTTCCGGACCTAACGGACTGAGTGCTGCCATTCGTTTGTCTCAGGAGGGGTTGAGAGTTCTGATACTTGAAGCCAAACAAACCATAGGTGGCGGCACTCGTACGATGGAATTGACCGAACCGGGCTTTCTGCATGATGTCTGCTCAGCAGTTCACCCCACAGCTGCCGGATCCCCCTTTCTCAGTACCTTAAACCTGGAGAGATTTGGTCTTGAGTTTATTCAACCTGAAGTTGCCTATGCTCATCCTCTTGAAGATGGTGATGCAGGTTTAGCCTATCAATCCATTGCAAAAACAGCCGAAGGACTTGGAGTCGATAAAGAAGCTTACCTCAAATTATTCAACGAGTTTGTAGATGGATGGGATTATCTTTCTCAGGACATCTTCGGAACCTTACGCATTCCCAAACATCCGCTTCTTATGGCCAAATTTGGCTGGTACGGGATGTTCTCGGCAAAGCTTCTCGGGAACTCGCTTTTTAAGACAGAAAAAGCAAAGGCGTTGTTCACTGGTTGTGCAGCTCACAGCATTGTTCCTCTAACCCGATCATTCACAGCCTCATTTGGGATCGTTCTCGGAGCTTCAGCCCATTCTGTAGGTTGGCCGGTGGCTAAAGGTGGCTCCGCATCTATAACCAATGCCATGGCAGATTTATTTAGATCACTTGGCGGAGAGATCAGAACTGAACACCACATTAAAACGCTTTCTGATGTTCCACCAGCAAAAGCCGTTTTATTTGATCTTACTCCTCATCAGATCGCCCGAATTGCAGAACATGAATTACCAAAAGCCTATTTAAATAAACTCAGAAATTATAAGTACGGACCCGGCACTTTCAAAATGGACTGGGCTTTATCTGAACCGGTACCATGGGTAAACGAAGAAGCCCGAAAAGCCGGGACTTTACATTTAGGGGGAACCTATCGCGAAATTGCTGATGCCGAGCAAGCCGTCTGGGATGGAAAGCATCCTGAAAAGCCTTATGTACTAGTCTCTCAACCATCTGTCTGTGATCCTACAAGAGCTCCTGAGGGCAAACATACCCTGTGGGCTTACTGTCATGTTCCTAATGGTTCAGAAGAAAACATGACGGAGTCTATTGAGAATCAGATCGAACGATATGCCCCCGGATTCAAAGACACCATCATCAGTAAACATACCATGCATGCCATGGAGATGGAACAGTATAATTTCAATTATATAGGAGGAGATATTAATGGTGGTGCCCAAACGGTAAAACAGCTATTTGGCAGACCCGTGCTGAAATGGGATCCCTATAAAATTCCGTCCAATGGTTTATATATTTGCTCATCCTCAACCCCACCCGGCGGTGGTGTTCACGGAATGTCCGGTTACCACGCAGCAGGATCAGTCTTAAAAAATGAGTTCCACATCTCATAATATTTGAATTGACATACACTTATCTTTCGGAATGCTAAAAGCGCTGCATACTACTATTCAAAAATTGAGACACGATTCCAATCGGCAAAGAAGTCGATCCAAGCAATGGACCTTGCTAAGTCTGGGAGTGGCTTTACTGATTTCCATCCCAATATTAACGGTTGTCTTTTCTGTGTTTACACCGGCAGGTGAAGTATGGAGTCACCTTGCCTCAACAGTCTTGGACGACTACATCAAAAACTCGCTCTTACTCATTATAGGCGTATCAACCGGTGTAATATTATTAGGAGTTTCTTCTGCCTGGCTGATCACAATGACCGAATTTCCGGGTCGAAAAATATTCGAATGGGCTTCCATCCTACCTTTTGCTATTCCCGCATATTTACTGGCTTATATTTATACTGATTTTTTGGATATAACAGGTCCGCTCCAAAATATGATCAGAAATATTTTTGGTTTAGGAATTGATGAGTATTGGTTCCCAAATATCAGATCAGTTGAAGGAGCCATACTTATTATGTCTTTGGCATTTTACCCTTACGTGTATATGCTCGCCAGATCATCTTTCCTGGAGCAATCCACTGCCCTTCTTGAAGCGAGCCGTATTATGGGTTACTCAACCTGGCAAAGTTTTATACGGGTTGCTCTGCCTGTAGCAAGACCTGGAATTGCAGCGGGCCTGGCATTGGCACTCATGGAGACCCTGAATGATTTTGGAACCGTACAATATTTTGGTGTACAGACATTTACCACCGGCATCTACAGGACCTGGTTCGGATTAGGTGAACGGCCTGCCGCGGCTCAGCTTGCGGCATTCTTATTGGCATTTATAGTGGTTCTGCTCATTTTAGAAAGATGGTCACGAAATAAAATCAGTAATGAAAAAGCCAGTTCCACCCGATTTAAACGATTGAACCGATTTGAACTCAAAGGAATGAGATCTGCACTGGCCTTTGCAGTATGTTTTATCCCTGTTTTAATTGGGTTCATAATTCCTATTATACTTTTGCTTGAGATGTTTTTCTCAAATCTGGATCTGATGGATTTCAAGTTTCTGGAACTGGCATTGAATTCATTCACCGTTTCTGCCATAACCGGATTCCTGGCCGTCCTTTTGGCTCTAGTAATGGCGTATTCCGCCAGATTGAATCCTAACCGATACGTGAAAATATTCAACCGAGTAAGCTCACTCGGATATGCCATTCCGGGCTCAGTGATCGCAGTAGGTGTTCTTATCCCCTTTGGACTATTTGATAACACGGTTGACGGATTCTTCAGGGATCAGTTTGGATTCTCGACCGGATTACTGCTCAGTGGTACCATATTCGCCATGATATTTGCCTACCTGGTTCGGTTTCTGTCCGTTTCATACGGAGGTGTGGAAGCGAGTATGGAAAAGATCACTCCAAATATGGACGAGGCTGCTCGCGGATTAGGCTACCGTTTTTCCAACGTTCTCAGGAAAGTTCATATACCCATGATGTCGGGTGGATTACTTACCGCAGCCCTTCTGGTATTTGTGGATGTCATGAAGGAACTGCCTGCAACACTGATTGTTCGGCCTTTCAATTTTGATACCCTTGCTGTTCAGGTATATCGGTATGCTTCTGATGAGAGATTGGCTGAGTCAGCCGGAGCAGCTTTGATGATCGTTTTGGTAGGGATCATTCCGGTCATCATTATCAGCCGCTCTATAGCAAGATCCAGAAAATCTGAAACGCAATAAAAACGCCCCGACACATAGCGTACGGGGCGATATTTAGTTCAATAGCCGGTATTCAATCCATTTACTTCCAACCGGCACGATCCATGATCCTGATAGCCTCAGGGTTGTTGCTTCCCAGAGCTGATACATTCACTGCATCACTCTTGTACTCTCCAAATTGCTGAAGGACCGGAGCGATCTCGGCTTCATCGTTGATCGGATACTCATTATTTCCGCTGATAAAGTATTTCTGTGCTTTTGGGGTAGTCAGGTACTCAAGAAAACGAACCGCATTGTCTTTATTAGGTGCATTTTTCAAAATACCGGCACCACTGATATTAACGTGGGCCCCTCGTCCATCCTCTCCCTGATTTGGGAATACAAATTGAACCTTCGAAGCCGCTTCCTGATCTGCTTCATCATCCCCTGTTATCATAACAGCAAGATAGTAGTGATTGGCAACAGCCACATCACACACACCAGCCGCAACTGCACGGATCTGATCACGATCACCACCCTGTGGTTCACGCGCCATATTGGCAACCAACCCGTTAGCCCATTCTTCTGTGGCATCTGCACCGATCGTAGCTACCATGGAGGCAACCAGTGATTGATTATAGATATTATTTGATGAACGTATGCATACCCGGTCTTCGAACCTGGGATTTGCAAGATCTTCATAAGTCAGGTTTTCATAATTCTCTACTGCATCCGGATTAACGACGATACCACGAACCCTTTTTGACAATCCAACCCAAAGTCCGTCCGGATGCCTGAAAGAGGAAGGAACTCGCTCTTCAAGTGTTTCTGACTCAAATGGCTGAAGGATATCTGCTTCCTCAGCTCTCCAGAGCCGACCTGCATCCACAGTGATCAAAATATCGGCAGGAGAATTAAGCCCTTCACTTTTCACACGTTCAATAAGTTCATCTGATCCACCTTCGATCAGGTTTACCTTGATACCGGTTTCTTTGGTAAATTCATTGTAAAGAGCCTGATCGGTATCATAGTGGCGTGCTGAGTAGACATTAACTTCTTGCTGATCAGAGCAAGAAACAAAGACCATTGCAACTGCAATGATCGGGAGTAGAAAAGATTTCATAGTATGAGCTTTAGTTAAAATTACATTCGTTGTTTAGAATGAATCAAAACTAAGGCTTTATTTAGATAGAATCTAAATTAAATTTCAGTGTTTAGTAAAACCAGCTGATCAATCTTTATGGTTTTCCGGATCCAGAAATCTGAGTGTCTTCCATTGATACATGCCTGAGTTGTGACCATCTCCCCAGGTTATCTTAATAGCATGATTACCAACCTGTTCAATATTTCGGATCTCGATCCTTGGCGGGTTTTCTTTGAAGAAGGCTTCCGGTTCAAAATCTCCCATACTTCCATGTCCCCCTCTGCACATTACACAAGGGCAATTTACTCTCAAACCATGCAATGGATATCTTGAAATAACACCATCGCTCCATGTAATTTCCAGAACCTGATCTTTATTGCTAACTTCGATACCTGAGGGTGATACGCTTGTGTCCATTAATAACCTTATTTTTTAATTTTAACCACGTCAAAATTAACCAATGCTTTGGATAGTTGTTTCTACAATTATAGTTTCTCTCATTAGTATATACTCAGGGCATTTTCGTTTCCTGCACCTAGATCAGATCACACCTAGACGATTATCAATCACTCTTCTATGTGTTCTTTTCTTATTCCTGATACTGCAGTGGTTGCACAGATTAGGACATTTCCCTGAAGCTGCCGCCGGGTTTACAATGGCGAATGTATACGCATCACTTTTCGGTTTCTTCTTTGGAGCCTCAATTCAGCAATTCAACCAAAAGAAGAATTGTGGTAAGATCTTGTATGTGAACCGTTCCTTCTGGACCGACATTTTACCAAATGTGCTTGCTATTGGGGTGATCCTGTTCGGGATACAACGGACCTCAATACTCTCCGATCTTCCCATCACTCCCATTCGAGTAACCTCAGGCCTGTCAATAATTGCATTCGGAATGTATGGACTCACAATTCGTTTGGTTCCTGAATTCAGAGAAAACGGTCTGATCTTACTTGACCGGAAGATCAAATGGGATGATTTTATCTCTTATTCCTGGTTTTCTGAGGGTGTGATAGAGATCGAATACAAGAAAAATGATGTTATCAAGAGCTTTAAAACCATGGTTCCAGAAGAAGATGAACTTTACCTGGAAAAAACACTGTCCAAAAAGATTGCCGAAAAACTTGAAAATGACGACTTTAGTGAATACAAAGAACTTGAGTGAGAAGTAATGAAGTGATAATGTAGTTTTTATACAATGAACTTTAACACATTTAATTAATATTCCCCAAATCTTAATCAGCTATTTTTCATCTTAAATTTTAAAATCTCCCATGGCCTCGTTTGATATCGTAAATAAAGTTGATGTACAGGAAGTTGATAATGCTATTAATAATACTCTGAAGGAGATCAATACCCGGTATGATTTCAGAGGATTGCACACAGAAGTAGAGTTTCACAAAAAAGAGAACAGGATCCATCTGGTAGCTGCTGAAAGCATGAAGCTGGAAGCCGTGAAAGACATGCTCATCAAAAATTTTATCAAAAGGAATATCAGCCCTAAAGTCCTGGACTTCAATGAGCCCCAGGGCACCTCTCAGGGTCATTTGAAGATGGATGTGCAACTAAAGGAAGGAATCGACAAGGAAACAGCTAAAAAGATCACAAAAGAGATCAAGGGATTAAAACTTAAGGTTCAGCCTCAAATTCAGGATGAACAGGTGCGCGTGACCGGAAAAAAGATCGATGAACTACAGGCAGTTATCAAACACATGAAAGCCAAAGATATGGGCGTGCCCCTACAGTTCGTAAATTTGAAGTGACAATAATTTTAAATGCTCAATGGTAAATAGCGGGCATTTAACATTGAGTATTATTCATTTAAAATTCCGATCCCATTCTACCATAATGCATCGGTTTTTGATATAGGGTAGTTCGTTTGACTCGGCTACTTTCTCTGCTTCAGGTGATGAAACATCGAGTTGAGTCCATACCACCGGGTTTTGGCCGGTCTTGTTCTTCCAATCCACCACATCATTAATCGCCTCAGCAGAATACCTTGAATTTCTGAACACGTTTACGATATCGATCTTGACGTCATCGGGAATATCAATCAAACTGTCGTAACTCTTTTCACCGTAGATCATTTCAGCTTCCGGATTTACCGGTATGACCCTATATCCTTTTTCAGCCAGGTATTTGGCTGCGAAATTACTGGTTCTATACTCATTCGGCGAACAGCCAATCATAGCTACGATTTTAGCTTGTTTCAGAACTGCACGAATCTCTTTGTTATCACTGATCATGTTTATAGGTGTTTACGATCCTCATCTGTCTCGAATATTACGTATATTTATAAACAATAAATTCACAATTAAAACAATAGATATTTTGTCTAAAGTAAAAGACGGTGACACCGTAAAAGTTCACTACACTGGAAAATTAGAAGACGGATCAGTATTTGACACATCTGAATCAAGAGATCCGCTTGAAGTTACACTGGGAGAAGGAAAATTAATTCCCGGTTTTGAAAAAGCTGTTGTTGGTTTAGAAGTTGGAGACAAGACCACAGCAAGCATTGAAACAGGCGACGCTTACGGCGAACGCAGAGAAGACCTTGAATTGTCTATAGAGCGTAATCAGCTTCCTGAAGACATTGAACCTGAAGTTGGTATGCAACTACAACTAAATCAGCCAAACGGACAGCCTGTTCCGGTTCAGATCACAAAAGTAGAAGATGAAAACATCACTATTGATGCTAACCACCCTCTGGCAGGTAAAGACCTGACATTTGATATCGAATTGGTTGAGATCGTAAACTGATCATAAAACGACTAAATTTATATATGGAGTTCTTCTAAAGAGGAACTCCATTTTTTATTTCTGAACCCTACCTTATTACCACTATGGCTGACTTTGATTCCAAAAGCACGATTTCCATAACCTGTCCAAAGCGGATCACTCCTTATCTTAAAAAAGAACTTCAGGATCTTGGATTTCCGATCAATAAAGAGAGATTGGCGGGTATAGAAACAGAAGGTAGCCTGAATGATTGCATGCTGCTGAATCTCAGCCTGAGAACAGCACACCGCGTACATTACAGATTAAAAGATTGCCGGCCCAAAAATGCGGAAGAACTATACAACGAGCTCATCAAGATTCCATGGGAGGATTACATAGATAAGCATGGGTACGTAAGTGTGACCTCTTTCATCAAGAACAAAACAGTAACCAACACACAGTTTGCAAATTTAAAGGCCAAAGATGCTATTGTTGATAGAATTCGTAAGAAAACGGGTGTCAGGCCGGATTCAGGGTCGAATTTAAACAAATCAGTGATCTTTGTGTTTTGGAAAAACGACCGGGCTCAGATCTATCTTGACACCTCCGGCGAATCCATATCCCGCCGTGGATACAGAACGCAAACCAGCGTAGCACCCATGCAGGAAACCCTGGCAGCTGCTCTAATATTAGCGAGCAAATGGGAACCGGGGCAGCATTTTATCAATCCCATGTGCGGAAGCGGCACCATTGCCATTGAAGCAGCCCTTCAGGCTTTGAATAAAGCTCCCGGCTTACTTGCGACCTAATTATGGGATTAAGCATATTCTTGGTTTTGATGAGGACCGCTGGAACGATCTTAGGTCTGATCTGAACAACAAAACGAATAAAACTTTTGAAGGCCGGATCATTGCCACAGACCACGATGTGAGAGCTGTAAATGCTACCCGTAAAAATGCCCGGACTGCCGGATTGGATCATCATATTGAGATCAGCAAATGTGATTTCAGTGAAACAGAGATTCCCTCTGATAAAACCGGAGTGATCATGCTGAATCCACCCTACGGTGACCGTATTGGAAATGAGAAGGATCTTGAACCGACTTATGAAGGAATCGGCGATTTCTTTAAACAGGAAGCCACCGGTTATTGGGGATATGTGTTTACCGGAAATTTTGACCTCGCTAAGAAAATCGGGCTGCGAACCAACCAAAGAATTGAGTTTTATAACTCGACCATTGATGCCCGACTTTTGGAATACGAGCTTTACTGATTCCTGTTTTTAGCTTCTATCCACTTGCTCATATACCTGGAACTTCCAAGGGTGTGATGGTGTAAGATCTCTCCTGTAAAATGTTGCATACGATGGGAATGGAGATTTTCTTTTATCTCATTGATACGTATTATCAAGTTGTCACCGTGTTGTTCTTTATCGTACAAGGTGTTAATTATTTCTATGCTATTACCCTGTGCTTTTTTCCACAATTCTTCATTGGTGTATAATTTAATGGCCTCCTCTGCAAATCTATTAGGATCATCGCAGATAACCCCCGGCCATGGCAGGTAGCCATGCATACCCTCTGATCCGATCTGTGTTGTTACACTGGGTGTTCCACATTGCATCGCTTCAATAAGCTTCCCTTTCAAGCCTGCACCAAATCTTAGGGGTGCCAGTAAAATCCTGGAATCACTCACTACTTTTTGGGCATCATCTGCCCGACCCTTGATCAGAAACCCTTCTTTTGCATTGTGTAACTGTTCAACTTTTTGAGATGGATATGCTCCATAAATATGGAGTTTGACATCAGGTAGCTTATTCCGAATTTTTGGCCATATCTCCTCTTTTAAATAGAGTACAGCATTCCAGTTTGGCTCGTGTAAAAAATTTCCGATACTTATAAAGTGTTCTCTCTTATCGAAAGGATGCCAATTATTTACATGATTTTCATCAAGAGTTTCTAGAAGAAAAGGTATATGAATTATCTTGTCGTTGCTGATCTCAAACTTCTGGTTCAGAATGTTCATTTCCATGCCTGATATCATAATTGAGAGATCACTGCGCAGGATACTGGCGACCTCTCGTTTTGCTATATCACTGTATAGATCTTCAGCTTCGAAATCACGACCTTCTTTCCAGGCTTTCCATCGCCCCTCCCTTAAACAGTGAAGGTCTTCAGTATCAAGAATGGTCATAGCCTCAGGCACCTGATCTCTTACCCTCCACCCAAACTGTTCTTCCGTCATGAACCGATCGTATATCACAACATCCGGTTTGATTTCTTTTATATATGCATCGAAACCGGAATCGTTGAGCTTTATAGTTTCGGTCTTTACTCCCATTTCTAAAAGGTCAGCCGTAAAGGGACTCTTAGCTGCCGCCGATACAAAAGTAACCTCCCAACCCTGCTCCCTCAACAGATCAATGATCTGAACCATTCTTGAACCCGCCGCAGAAGAATCCGGCTCAGGCCATACTTTACCTATTATAAATACGTTTTGAGCCATCCCTGATGGTCTTTGTTTGATTTCTTACAAGGTCGCAATAAATGTTGAGAATTATCTACCGAACGGAATAGTAACGCCTAACCAAGGGATACCAATAAAGTCTCCACCAACATCCGTTGGGCGCAGAAGGCCAAAATCAACTGCAAAATTCTCCGGAGCCCAACGTAATGCAGCGGATACCACCCCAAATGTTTCTCCATCTGCTATTACAAAATAATTTTCACTTATGAAGAACATATTTTTACTCAACCTGTACATCCCACTCACATTGATCAATGGGATATCCGCCCATCTCCCATCCGCATAACCGTAGCCGAGGCCAAACGAGAAATTATTGTCCCGGTTTCCAACAGTTGCCGTACCATACACTAGACCCAAGCCTGCATTTTCTTCCCCAAAAACCCCACCAAATAAACCTCCGGCAGCGATATGTAAGGACTCATTTGCAATTGGTATCGATACTTTTGGCATAATCCAAACGGGTACACTACCGCTCCCAAAAAGAAAAGTAGGAATCAATCCTCCACCCAATGAAATATGATCAGTAATTCCATAATTAACGTTATTGAAAAAGATCCAGGTATTTTGATAGTATCCTTCTCCCTTTCTCAGCCCAAGCGCATTTGTACTGAATAAATAGCGGGTGCTATGAGGATTCTCGTGCCAATATTCACCATCATTTATGTGCCTGGGATCTATTTGCTCCATCTTTTTAATATCCGAACGCTGAATGGTAATACGCCCAACCTGATCTGTTTGAAGAGTAATTTCCCGATCATTTTCTGATACGAGTGTCCCGATGAAAATATTTCCATCTGTTGTAACAATCCGGTATACAGCCTCTGACTCCCCCTTATCCTGCGCTTGAGCAGTCATATTGAACACTCCTAAGGTTAGGATTGTGACCAACATATAACATAGAAAACCCGTCTTTTTCATAGCTACTCACTCATTTTATTGTTAATTATTCTTTTGCACCGCTATTAATTTTACAAAGACTAAATTACATTGGGAAATGATTCGTTCCGAACGTTTTTTACCGTTTAACCCGGTGATCATTTAAATAAATAAAAAGTATTTATTTACAACTCATTACAGTCATTTACCACTGTATCACCTTTTAAGAAAATGACCTCTTTATCGGATTTGGGTATTGAAATGAATTTATAGGGTCGGGTTATAGCCTGGGTTGTAAGACATCCACTTCCCGGATGGCTTTCTACATAATGGACAAATAGTTGGTTTTCATTCGTCTGTAATTTTAAGTTATCAATTCCATATCCCCCGGATGACTTTGAATCAAGCATTAACAGAATCAGCTCACGTTCATCAAAATTTATTCCGGGTAATTCAGGAATAGGCTTCATACCCTGATGCACCATTTTCCATTCCATTTCAAAAACCTCCTTCTCAGTGATCCTCTTAGTGATCTCACCCTTTTCAGGATAATTCGAGTAATACTCAGATTTGATTTCCTTTACATCATCCATAACTACTCCTTCGTATCCGGGAATCTGCGAACAAGCCAAACCCATTATTACGATCATCATTAATATCATTGCTAAGAATTTCATGTAGCTTCTTTGCTTAAAACGCATTGGTAAATTTATTTGATCTGATCTCATCTACTGTCTCCACGCCATATAACCCTATATCTTTCTGATTATTGTAAGCCCATCCCTTACAGGTAATAACACTTGTTCAACCCTATCATCATTGTTTATCTTTTTATTGAATTGATCCATTGCTTCTGCTTTATGATCCGGAGGATCTAATACTGCTCCATCCCACAGAACATTATCAACCACTAACAACCCTCCGGACTTAAGTTTTTCCAATCCCCATTCATAGTAAAAAGAATAACTAACTTTATCGGCATCCAGAAAAATGAGATCAAAGTGCCCTTGTAAATACTTTATTAATTCCTGAGCATTTCCTTTCATCAGAGTGATCTTATTCTCAGTGTCAAACTTTCTAAAATGCCATTCCGCCAGCTCCTGATACTTCATATTCATTTCAATAGTGATGATCTGCCCATCATGAGGTAGAGCTTCAGCCATCATTATCGCCGAATAACCTGTAAATGTCCCTATTTCCAGAATGCGCTTAGCGCCACTGATCTTGATAAGCATCTTAAGCATTTGACCCACTAAATTCCCACACAGCATGTCGATATATTCCAACTCACTGCTTGATGAGGCTATGAGGTCTTTCACCCTCTCTGATTCAATTGTGGTCATTCTGAGTGAATATTCTTCTATCTGCTTGTCAGTTATTTGAACGATGGGCTTGTTTCTGTGCTTCTTCATGTTTGAAAGATAAGTAGCAACCCCCTATTATAACCAAAAAAAGATCGCTTTGAGTTTTATACCTGCCAACGAGTCCATATTCTATATTAGGTTTTTCAGCCTATACACAAAATGGAAGCTAAAAAGAACTTTTAAACAAGTTTGGGTTAAACAGAAATACACCCCTTCTGAAGATTCAAAAACGGTGTACTTCCTGAACCATAATTCCTGGTGGGATGGACTGATCCCGTTATACCTGAATGAGTTCTTCTTCAAACAAAATGCCCGGGCCATCATGGAGAATAAACAAATGAGAAAGCATTCCTTCTTCAGCAAGATCGGAGCTTTCTCGATAGACCTTGGCAATCCTAAAGCTTCTCTTAGATCTTTACGTTATGCAATTGAATCACTGGAGAGAGAAAATGCATGTCTCTTTATTTACCCCGAAGGGAAGATCACGCCCGCCTCAGGATCAACCCCGGATTTTAAAAATGGATTGAGCTGGCTGTATAAAAAAGCTAACGAAATTGACTTCGTTCCGATCGGTATTTACATGCATTCATACAGATCGGCAGAACCGGAGCTGTATTTATCAATAGGAAGTTCAGTTGTTCATGATATTAAGTTGAACAACAATGAGTTAACAGAATTATTTGAGCATGATCTACAGCAAAATTTAGCTCAAATTCGATCAATAGCCGGCTTCTCTGATGAAGGCTTTGATTCCCAATTTTAGCCTAAATTATTTAGGTTACCAGGTCCATGGATACATAAGGGGTGATTTCTGTACCCAATGAGCCTTGTCCTTAGTATAGTTGAGCCTCATATGCACGAGTGGCCAATAGAACTTATTATATACATTTTTAGGATATATATACTCTGAAATACCTTGCGCTGCATGTATTTGCCCTTTATACTTAATTATTGAATCACCAATAAATCGCTGATAAAATGGGCCGTCATCAATTTTATCTCTTAAAATAATATTTACAGCTACTTGTGGTGATTTTAAGTCTATTTTTCGGGCAGATCTCAATCCGAACACATTTGATGCCTTGTAGTCCAATTCAGCTTCACTCAAATACTCTATTACCCTTTGATTTTCACTGTCGATGAGCCACGCTTCGAACTGCCTGTTGTCATGCTTTTCCATCAGGTAATAGATGAGTGTGAAACCCCTAAAATGATATCTCCCCCAATACCAATCCTTGAAACTTTCCTTCATAGGTTCATACCCAATGTTATGATCATGGTAACCTATTCCTTCTGAAATGATCTCTTCTTCCCCATCTTTTCCATTCAACCTCAGGTTTGTTTTAAACTGAAGACTCGGCAAGATCAGATTCCACAAATGTCTGTCTTTACTTTTAGATTCAAGAAGGGTCTTTTCCGGAAGTGGCCCACTACCTGAGATCGATCCTTTCAGACTATGACCTGATGGAAGACTCTGATCCAATTTCATTTCGTAAGTAAATCTGTCTTTTTTCAGATCATATTGAAAGGAATTTTTTTCAACTTTAAGGGATAATTGTTCCGGGTCCCATTTAAATGCTTTATCATCGTATTCCAGGAAACTATAATACACCGGCTTGCTGTTTCGATATAACGATACACTGATTGCAGGATGTGACTTTATCTCTGCAGGTTCACTCTGAAGTTCTTTGATCTTTTTTGTTGAAAATGGATTTTCATGATAAAAGATGATCACAAATGAAAATTCACCATCATGACTTATTCCATCAAAATACCACCACTCGTACCCTTCTGGCGGTTTACCGTTATCCGGAGAAACTTGATCCAAGTCAGTAGTTATATTCATAATAAATTTTTCTGAGTCTAGGGCTCAATTTAAGATTCTGCCTGTTATATTCATCTATGGACATTTTACTTATTGTCGCCGCATCTTATTTGCTTTACACAATCATCGTATTTGTACGCAACTTGTTTGAATTTCGTTCTCTCAAAGAATGCCCAAATAAAACAAATAAACAACCTTTGGTAAGTATTTGTATTCCGGCAAGAAATGAAGAACTGGTAATTGAACGATGCGTAAGCTCTGCATTACATCAGGATTATAAAAATTTTGAGGTATTGGTTCTTGACGACAACTCAACCGATAATACACCGGATATTTTGAATGGTTTAAAATCCCGTAACTCGTCTATCAAAATTATCAAAGGCAAACCTAAACCCAACGATTGGCTTGGTAAGCCCTGGGCATGTCAGCAGCTAAGTGAACAAGCTGAGGGTGATATTCTCGTCTTTATTGATTCCGATGTTTGGCTGGAAGAACCTGCTATATCCAGATCTGTCAACGCACTCAGTAATTCCGATACCATTACCGTTTGGCCAAAACAAGAGATCAAAACCTTCTGGGAGAAACTTATCATCCCAATGATCTACTATGGGTTATACAGCCTGCTTCCGGCAAAATATGTTGAGGATAACCCAAAATGGGTTCCTAAGCCATTCAGAAATAAGGTCGGTGTACAGTTTGCTGCGGCCTGTGGGCAGTTTATCGGCTTTAACAGGTATGCCTACGATAGCATTGGTGGTCACTCAGCTGTAAAAGATCAGATCGTTGAAGACGTGGAGCTGGCTAAAGTAATAAAGAGACACGGTTTAAAAATAACCATGTATGACGGACTAGAAACGGTTAACTGCAGGATGTATCGGTCACACCATGAAATATTTGAAGGTTTGAGGAAGAATTTTTTTGTGGGTTTTGGAAGAAATACATTCCTCTTTCTGTTTATGTCAATTATGCAATTTATAGTATACGTTGCTCCGGTCTTCATTTTATTTTTAGGAGAACCTCATCAGCGACTTTACGCTGCAATTATTCTAATTTTAATTCTAATTCAACGCTGGCTGCTTGACCTGAAATTCAAATGGAACCCGATTATCAGTGTTTTGCAGCCACTCACCATCCTTTGGTTTGAAGTTCTTGGCATTCGATGCCTTTGGGATCTTTACACCGGCAAAAAGGCACAGTGGAAAGGCCGTGAAGTTTGATGTGAAATTCATCTTGCCTTCACGAAGAATCGTTTTCTTTTTAACAGATACATAGACATATTCAGGCATATGAAAGCATTGATCGAGAAATACCTGAAATACCTTTCCGTAGAACGAAATGCTTCAGAACATACTATTACTTCATACAGAAATGATCTGGAAACTTTTCTCAATTTCACAGCTGAGGTTGAGGACAACGATCCAGAAGAGGTCGATCTTTCAACGGTCACAAGATTATCCATCAGGCTTTGGCTGGGTGATCTTTCAGAAAAGGGAATGGCTAAATCTACCATAGCCAGGAAAGTGGCGGCACTTCGCTCCTTTTTCAAGTACTGTTTCAAACGCGGCCATATTGACAAAAATCCGGCTCACTTCTTGGTAGTCCCAAAAAAAGATAAGAGCCTGCCCAAAACTGCAACCGTAGAAGATATTGAACGCTTGATGGATGCAGTAAACACTGAAACCACACGTGGACTGCAGAATCGTGCCATACTTGAATTATTTTATGGTACCGGAATGCGTCTTAGTGAGTTAACCGGTTTAAACCTGACTGATATCGACCTCAAACAAAAACAGGTAACTGTAAAAGGTAAGGGCAATAAACAGCGAATTATTCCATTAGGAAATACAGTATCCAAAGTTTTAAACGAATTTATCGAGAAAAGACCGGAACTGTATGGTGACAGAACTGATGCGGATGCAAAAAAAGCTCTTTTTATTGCAGCAAGCGGACAACGCATCTATGACAGGGCTGTTGGACTTATCGTTGAAAAGTATTTTAAAATGACCAGTGAGGTCACACAGAAAAGTCCACACGTATTGCGGCATAGTTTTGCAACCCATATGTTAGACAATGGTGCAGACATACGGATCATTAAAGAGTTTCTTGGGCATGCTAATCTTGCTGCCACGCAGGTATACACACATACAAGTATCGACAGACTTAAAAATGTGTATGAACAAGCCCATCCAAGAGCAAAAACATAATTAAAATTAAATATTACTATAATTTAGGAGTAGAATAATGAAAACTACATTCACAGCACGCCATTTTGAAGCAAGCACAGACCTTCAGCAGTACTGCATAGACAGTGTTGAAAAATTAGAACAATTTTATGACCGTATAGTAATGTGTGATATCGTTTTACAGCCTTCTCAATCAGATGAAAATCCACATCAAGCCGAATTAATTGTTAAGGTACCTCGCAAGGTTCTAACTGCTAAAGAAACAGGAAAATCCTACGAACAGGCCATTCATAACGCTATTGAAACTGTCAGTCGTCAGCTGAAGAAGTACAAAGACAAAATGCACGCTAATCAATAATCGCTAAATATGCCTTTTAAACCTCAGGACCCGATCCCCCGAAAGGATAAAATTTCGGTGGACTATTTAGTTGAAAAACTAAGAGAACGAGTTAACATCAAAATCGAATCTTGTGCTGCTGAAGATTGCAGTACAGATAAATTCGTTACTGAAGCAGATCTACACCGGCCGGGATTGGCCCTTGCAGGTTACATTGAACTTTTCACCTATCAGCGTATACAAATCATTGGGAATACAGAAACTCAGTTTCTGGGCCATATGGGAAGCGATAAACAGATCGAGGCTTTCCGGAATCTTACTCAGTTCGATATGCCCGTCATTTTCTTGACTGATAACAATGAACTTCCTCAACCATTATTAAATGAAGCTAAGGAAGCCGGAATACCGGTTTACTCTACCCCACTTGAAACCACTCGATTCATGTATCTGCTTCGCGATTTCATGGAAGATCAGTTTGCCATTCAAACGATGGTTCACGGATCCATGATGGATGTATATGGAATTGGAATTCTCGTTGCCGGTAGATCCGGAATCGGAAAAAGTGAAGTAGCGCTTGATCTCGTTGAACGTGGTCACCGCTTGGTAGCAGATGATGTGGTTATGTTAACTAAGAAAAATAATGTATTGATGTCCTCAGCCACTGAAATGAGTAAGCATTTCATGGAAATCAGAGGGCTCGGCATTGTAGATGTGATGTCTATGTTTGGGATCCGGTCGATACGATATCAGAAGCGATTGGAAGTTGTGCTTGAGCTAACTTTGTGGGATGAAGCACGGGAAGTTGAGCGAACAGGATTGAACCACGACTCAATTAGTGTATTGGATCTGGATATCCCTCTCATTCATCTACCCATCACCCCTGGAAAGAACATTACTGTGATCGCTGAAGTGATCGCCATGAACTATTTGCTCAAACATTACGGATATGACCCAGCCAAGGCTTTTCAAGAGCGGATCAAAACCAGTATTGGTGAGAAAGGCAAAGGCGGTGATATGACCCCAAAAAGAGCTATTGAATATTTCGAAGGAGATATTGAATAAATATACTGTAACATTAGAGTTAGTCGCTACTCTTTGATAAGGACCAGTGAGCTCTGTATCTTTAGCATGTTTTGTAACAAGGATAATAAATGTCTCTAAAAAATCATTATTACTACGATGAAGCCAAGTGTGAGTTTGTACCTATTACGTACAAACGAACTGAGCAGGTGATCTATAATCTTTCTATTTGGATCTTGTCCGGTGTTATACTGACTGGTATTGGCATCATCCTCCTGTCCAATTACATCGGAACCCCTGCTGAACTCGCTCTTAAAGCTGAAAATGAAGTACTATACGAGCAGCTGAAGTCGACTCGTACCTCTATTGTAGACCTGGACAGTCAGCTGAGTGAGATCGCCCAAAAAGACAATGAGATGTACCGTTCTGTTTTGGGAATGGAAAAGATCTCCTATGAAGAGCGACAAGCCGGTATTGGTGGTTCAGACCCTTACGAAGACTTTGATGTATTCTCAGAATCTACATCTGAACTGCTTAAATGGACAGCTTCCAAGGTGGATAACTTGGAAAGACGTATAAGTATTCAGCAACTGAGTTTTGAGCAGATCAAGAACCAGTACAATGTGAATAAAGAAAAGATGAGCAATATTCCTGCCATCAAGCCAACGACAGGGATCTTACTCAGTGGTTTCGGAATGCGTAATCACCCAATTTTAGGCTATCCTCGACCCACACAACGGACTCGATTTCAGGGCCGATGTCGGTGATCCTGTATTGACAACCGGTGATGGTGTTATCCGGTTTGCAGGTAAGAAAAGCACGCTCGGCAATGTTGTGGTTGTTGACCATGGCTTTGGTTTTGAAACCATGTATGCCCACCTATCAGGCTTTGCCGAAGGTATCCGCTCAGGTGTTGAGGTAAAACGCGGACAACAAATTGCTATGGCTGGAGACTCAGGACTTATCTGAAGGACCACATCTCCACTACGAAGTTCACTACAACAGACGTCCCGTCGATCCTATCTACTACCTGTTTGCAGACACCTCACCTGAAGAATATGCTATGTTCAAAGAGATAGCAGAGACCAATCAGAATTCAATGGACTAGAACCCGATCCACGTAACAACTTTGACGACAAAGCCCGACCACATTGGTTTCGGGCTTTTTTTGTGGATTTGAATATATCTTTTCACTTTATTGGAGAGATTTTAAAACTAAATATATTTTATATGAAGCGTCTTCAACTCACCCTTTTCCTATGCTTTTTGAGCTTCTTTGCTATTCAGGCTCAGGATGTTCTCTCAACCGTCAAACAACCAAAATATCGATGTCCTGGTTGAAGATGCAGTATCAGGCAACACTTGCCTGGGACAGGTTAAGCTATATGGCAGATACTTTCGGTCCAAGGTTCAGTGGTTCGCAAAATCTGGAGGATGCATCTGGACTGGATCCTTGAGGAAATGCATAAAGATGGGTTTGATAAAATATGGGCACAGCCTGTTATGGTACCTCATTGGGTACGAGGTGAAGAAAGTGCCACACTTGTTTCACCACGTAAACAAGATCTGCCAATGCTTGGTTTAGGAGGAAGTGTAGCTACTCCTGAAGGCGGCATCACAGCTGAGGTTATCGTTGTAAAAAGTTTTGAGGAACTTGAAAGTATAAAGGATGAAGTAAAGGGAAAGATCGTGTTATATAACGCTGAATTTACCTCCTACGGCCGTACCGTTCAGTATCGCATGAACGGGGCTATTGAAGCTGCAAAGCTTGGTGCAGTGGCAAGTATCATTCGCTCAGTGGGGCCTTTTTCCATGCAAACACCTCATACCGGCACTATGAACTATGAAGATGGTATTAAAAAGATCCCGCATGCTGCAATCACTGTAGAAGACGCGATGATGATCCAGAGAATATATGACCGGGGCGCCAAAATCAAAATTCATCTTGAAATGAATGCCAAAACACTTCCGGATTTCGAATCCCGTAATGTCATCGCTGAAATAAAAGGCTCTGAATTTCCTGATGAGATCATAGTTCTTGGAGGACACATCGATTCTTGGGATGTTGGTCAAGGTGTGATGGATGATGGCGGTGGAAGTCTTGCCGCATGGGAGGCCGTTCGATTGATGATCAAGAATGGTATTCGACCCAAACGTACAGTACGCGTTGTGCTTTGGGCCAATGAAGAAAACGGACTGAGGGGTGCCACTGAATATCACCGATGGGTTAAGGAAGAAGAAAATACTCTTGATAACCACATATTAGCAATGGAATCAGATGCCGGGGTGTTTGATCCCATAGGATTCGGTTTTACAGGCAGCGACCGTGGATTTAAAATATTAACTGAGATCGGTAAGACCCTCCAACCAATTGAATCAGGAAAAATAACAAGAGGCGGTGGCGGTGCTGATATTGGTCCACTGATGAATGACGGTGTGCCCGGCATGGGATTGGTTGTAGATGGAGAGAAATACTTCTGGTATCATCACACAGCAGCTGATACCATGGACAAACTAGACAAAGATGACTTTAATGAATGTGTAGCTACCATGGCTGCATTTGCATATGCGGTGGCTGACATTGAAGAAAGACTACCCAGATAATCAGGATCAATTTCTTAATGGTTTAAACCCCGGTTTGATCTACAGGTCGGGGTTATTTTTAAACCACTGCTTCTCCAGCTCTTCTCCTGCTTTAATTGATCTTTTGAGCCACTCATAGTGAAGGCGAACGAGTTCATCATCACTTAACTGCCAGTTTATTCCTGAATTTCTCAAACGAAGCGTTACATCATACAAGCAGATTGCTGCACTTACAGAAATATTATAACTCTCACTGAAACCGGCCATCGGTATCCTGACAAACCCATCTGCCTTTTCCTTAACCGTCTCGCTGATACCTTCCATTTCATTTCCAAACACAAGAGCTGTTTTATGATCAATGTTCAGGTCATTCAGATCCGAATCATTTTCGTGGGGACTGGTAGCTATGATCTGATAACCCTGTTTCCTGAGGCTTTCCAGACATATAGTCGTATTATTTTCGGACTCTTTGTTATAACGATGGATGCTGAGCCACTGATCTGCCCCAATCGTAACCTGACTTGAGGCATCAAATTCATTGGCATTTTCAATGATATGGACATCCTGTATTCCAAATCCGTCACAACTTCTGAGAACCGCACTAGCGTTATGTGGCTGATAAATATCCTCAATCACCAAAGTAATATGTCGGGTTCTTCTGTTTGCAACTTCCGTTATAGTATTCCACCTTTCCTCGGTGGCAAATTCCTTCAGGTAATCTGTTATTTTTAAGTATGTACTTTGCTTCATATTGGACAAAAAAATGTCCCTCAAACAGAAATTTGAGGGACATTATCTAATTAGTTCAAAGTGAGATCTTAGTCACACCGGAATGCAAATCCCTTTTTACGAATGGTTTCGATGTAATCCACTTCCGTATGCTCTCTTATCTTCTTTCTCAGATAACTGATATAAACATTGATATAGTTTGTTTGCGTATCGAAATGAATATCCCATACTTTTTCAGCCAGTTCTTCCTGAGTGATCACCCTGTTTCTGTTTTTCATAAAATAAACCAGAAGGTTAAACTCATTATTGGTGAGCTGCACAGGCTCTTTGTTGATCGTAAATTCTCGCTTGAGCAGGTTCACCTTTAACTCATTACAAGATATTTGTTGCTCACCGCCTGATTCAGTTCTTCGTTTGATGGCGGTCATGCGGGCTATCAACTCTTCAGTGTTAAATGGCTTGGTCAAGTAATCATCAGCCCCCACTTTCAGCATTTTTACCTTTATGTCGGTCTCTTGTTCACCTGAGAGTATCAAAACCGGTGTCTCCACATTCTGATCCCGAATATTCTTACAAACCTCGTATCCATCCCCGTCAGGAAGCCCAAGATCCAGAATGATCATATCATAATCATTATTTATGGCATGTGATTCTCCATCGGTTGCATTATCAGCGGTTGAAACTGAGTTACCGTTATGTTCCAATACTGCTTTAACCAGGGTTCGTACTGATGGATCATCTTCTATTACAAGTATGTTCATTTTTTACCTGAAATTATTTAGTGATGATATGGCGAAACCAAGCACCTGTTCGCCATATTTACCGCCTTATTATAATTGGATTAAAATAACTTAACAAACATTAGAAACAAAGTATAACAAAAAATCACCTTTCAGAATATCCAAGTGATCTTAACCATTCCAAAGATTTGACGATAAAAATGTCTTCCAGCTTGTGCCCGGCATTTACCAACCTGAATTCCGCTTTAAACCCATCTTCCTTTAATTGTTCAACACATTTTTTTTGTGGCTCCGGATAAACACTTGAATCATTTTTACCATGTAAAGCCAGCACATTGATGTGATTTGACTGCTGCCTCTTTCCCTCAAACGCTTCCGTTTTTATCCTACCCCCTATAGTCAGCAGATCATTCACATATTTTGGCCTCGAAAGTGCAAAATATCCTCCCAGGTAAGCCCCCATTGAATACCCAAATATACAGGTCCTGCTTACATTTAGATCAGTTGCTATCTCATCCATTATTTCCTGAATGAACGCTGACGCTGCCTCCATAGACTGAATGAATTGTTCCTGATCTCCATCGTACAAGTACCAGGCTCTGCCCCATCGTGCCACCTCAAGTTTGCGGGTCGTATCATACACCGGATATGGTGCCTGAATAAACAAATGGTAGGCATTCAATTCCAACGTCTTTTCAACTTTTTTCTCAAAATATTCGATGTTTTGCTTGAAACCATGCAGATAAATAATCAAAGGTTTACTCCCACCCGAACCTGTTTCAATAAGTTTATAGGGCACATCGATCTTGAATAAAGATGTTCCGGTTTTTAGAGTTTTAGGCATATAAAGTTAATGGGTTTATCATCAAAATGGCCATCTGTCAATAACAGTTTCTACGGCTGATCGCTTTTTAATTACTGAAGTAATACAAAGAATCAGTATGGCTATATGAACAAAAGGACTTATAACAGAAAAGAATTTGACAGCAAATCCAAGAGTGAAACCAATCACAACATATCTTATTAAGAAAAATAATATCTCAAAAAAGAAAAATGTCAAAATAAAGTTCATAAGCCCTATTAAGTAGGGATTTTTATCTTCATAGAACTTTTCCAAGACCTCTATTCTGTAAAACTGACTCTTAAGATCTTTATGTAGATCTGCCTCTAATTCCTTTTTATACAGTTCTTGTTCTATCTCATTCTTTTTCCTCATAAAAATACTCTATCATATTACCATCAGGATCTGAAATAAAGAGAAAACGGCCTTTTTTACGGTTTGCCGGACCACTCATGATGGTCACCTCTTTTTCCCGAAAATATTTTGCAAGTTCATCTACCTGCTCGGGCTGTCTACATAAAAGCCGAAATGATCTACCCTGAAATCCCTTGATGTAGGGTCATAGCTGGTTTCTGCCTCAACGATCACCAGAGTGTCTGCATCTCCGATCTTATAAACGGCCATACTTTGCCCCATGGTTCGTACAAGTTCCAGGTCAAGGATATCACCATAAAATTCCTTTGATGCATCTATTCGGTTAACTCTGATGGTGATGTGGTTAAGACCTGTTGGTTTAAAATCCATATTCTAACGATGATTTGTTTTATTTTTATTACTGCGCTAAACATACAACCAACTGCTTAAATTCCAAACCAAAACATGAATTACAGTTTGGTTTTTGATTCTTGTACTTTGATATTTGCATATCTTAAAACAAAAACAGTCTATTGTCTACACTATATATAGTTGCCACACCTATTGGAAACCTGAGTGACTTCTCCCCTCGTGCCGTAGAGGTTTTGAAAGAAGTGGATTATATTGCCTGTGAGGATACACGTACTTCAGGTAATCTGCTCAAACATTTCGGGATCGAGAAACCTACTTTTTCATTTCATCAGCATAATGAGCACAGAAAAGTTGGTCACCTCACAAACATTCTGGATGCCGGACAAAATGTAGCCCTTATCAGCGATGCAGGCATGCCCGGTATTTCAGATCCCGGTTTCCTTGCAGTTCGTGAGGCACAGAATCTGAGTCATACCGTTATTGTAATTCCCGGACCGGATGCAGCCACTACAGCCCTTGTAGCAAGTGGTTTACCATGCGATCGTTATGTATTCGAGGGATTTCTCCCCCATAAAAAAGGCCGGCAAAAGCGTCTTGGCCAACTCTCTGAGGATGAACGCACGATCATTATCTATGAAAGTCCTCATCGCTTGTTGAAGCTGCTTGGTGAAATTGAAAAGCATTTTGAGCCGGACCGTCTTGCTGCTGTAGCCCGTGAACTCACCAAAAAATTCGAGGAAGTGGTTCGCGGTACAATAAATGAACTAAAAACAGAGTTTGAATCACGTGATAGCATCAAAGGTGAGATCGTAGTAATAGTAGCCGGAAAAGGATATTCAGAATGAAGCATTGGTTAGATAACAACTGGGTAGTTTCCGTAAGCGCCGGAGTTTTACTGGGACTGAGTTTTCCTCCTGTCAATTTATCTTTCCTAAGCATACCCGCTTTTATTTTACTGTTCCATTTGGTTCAAAAAACAGATTCGTATAAACAACTGGCATATTACAGTTATGCCGGGTTTGTGATCTGGAACCTGATCGGAACTTACTGGCTGATGATGGCGAGTCTGCCTGCCGGCATCGCTGCCATACTTGCTAACAGTGTACTTATGACTATTCCCTTGTGTCTGGCCAAGTATTTTTCAAACAATAGCCGATCGCCTGTTCTTATTGCACTCTTGCAAACCTCTGCATGGGTTGGCTATGAATTCTTACATCATAACTGGGATCTTTCGTGGACTTGGCTGGCCATCGGTAATGCCTGGTCAAACTGGATAGGGATCATTCAATACATATCTGTTACCGGATTTCTGGGGATCTCGTTCTGGGTGGTGCTTGCTTCTGCCCTCACCTATCAGTTGATCCTGAACAAAGAGAACAAACTGCTCTACACCACACTTGCCGTTTTTATCATTTTCCCTTTATGGTCTTTGACCTTATTCATTACAAATGAGGTAGAAACAGCCCCTGATAACGAAGTTAAAGTGGCAATTATTCAACCCAATCACGATTCCTACGAAGATTATGCTGGTATGAGTGGTTTGGATGAAGTGCTGGACAGCCTGATAACCTTAACCGAACGAACAATCACACCGGAAACGGATCTTGTGATCTGGCCGGAAAACGCCATTGATGGAGCCATATTTTCAAAATCCAGAATAGTAACCAGAATAGCTGATTCTGCTCGCTCATGGAATACAAATTTTATTGTCGGAACCGGTCTTTTCAAAACCTACGATACCGACACAGATGAACTTTACAGAGGTGTGATCCAGGCTTCAGGACTACCCTATAATTACTTCAATGCTACACTTTTTATTGAAGCAGACGGTAGCATCTCAGACTACGAAAAAGCCAATTTAGTGCCCATAGTGGAGAGAATTCCTTTTTCGGAACAGCTTGCAACTATTGATGTTTTTAACTGGGTGGATTGGGGTAGTATTGCCGGATTTGGAAAAGGTAAAACACCGGATATGATCGAAACCAAGACATTTACCTCACCGGGTTTGATCTGTTATGATTCTGTATATCCTTCCTGGATCCGGAAGTTCGTCAGAAATGAAGCCACTTTTATAACCATTATCACCAACGATGGCTGGTGGGGTAATACATCAGGTCACTTGCAGCACTTTGCTTATGCCCGACTCCGAGCCATAGAATTCGATCGGTGGATCGCCAGAAGTGCCAATAACGGTATATCCGGGATCATAGCCCCTAGTGGGGAAGTGATCACAAAAACGGATTACTGGGTTAGAACCGGTATTGTCTCAAAGGTCTACAATAAGAATAATCAGACAATCTACACGCGTTTTGGGAACTGGTTACCAATTACATGCCTGTTATTAACTGGAATATTCTGGACGATCTTCAAATTCAGAAAGAATCAGATTTAAACTACCGAGATTGTAGTGCTATTCTGAAATTAAACCGAATATCATGGTTGGTTCTTGGAGGAAAAGCTGAGGATTTCGGAGTCACCTTGGTGTATGTGTATTCAAAATTCGACGTTACTGTTTGAGAGAAACGATACCCAAAAACAATAGATCCATTGATTCGTCGCTGGCCTGTAACAAACGGATCTGTAAAATCATACGAATTCACATTTTGAATCGGATCGGGATCACTCAAAGCCTGACTTAGATCCTGATTTAGATAATACTTCTGCTCAGTATCATCAGCAAAGCCACCGTTTATGGTTACGTCTATATTATTCTTGATGCGTGGCAAGAATGGCAAAGTCACTCTTCTGAATGTATAGTTAATGGACCCTGTAAGTCCTTCCGAAAGGCGATCAGTTACCGTTTTACTGGATAGTGCCAGACTACTTGTCTTGCTTCGGTCGAAACTGATCTGAGTTCTCAGGTTCGACTCCCAGGTAACATTAAGTTGCAAAAACGGAGAGAATCGCTGTTCGATATTAATTGAATTCGGTTCATACAGGTCTCTCCTGTCAATTAGGCTAAAGGCTCCAAGCCCTTGCTCCGATTGCAATCCGGTAATACTGTTAAGATTCCACCCAAGCCGATAACTGCCACTATAACTATGGGTAAGTGTTGCCCTTCTCATGTTATCACCAATGAAGGGGATTACATTTTCCACGCCTGTCCATGTGAGCCTCCAGTTTGGCCTTGGTATAGGCGTGTAACCTTTTTCGCCAATGGAACTTACTCCGCCTCCCAAATAAGCTCTTCTAAAGTCTTCTTCCAGTGTATTTCGATTCAGGATAATGCGGCCATCTCCATTTCCGCTTTCATCGCTGATGGTATTAGTGCCATCGAAGTCATCAAAAGCGGTTTGAAGCTGCCTTTCAAAGAGGTCTCTATATCCATTGCCAAAAGCCCAGACAGAAGAACTAATGTTTCCACTGGCGGAAATTGTTGAATTGAAGTTGCCACTTGGATTCAGGGCGAGATTATCGGTTCTTCTTTCATCCCACTTGGTATCCCAGGAAAGGTCTAAGCTCAGGTTTGATAAAATATTCAGGCTTGTTCCAAGCGTAATATTATCTGAGTAGGTATTATTTTTAGGGAGCGTGATGGTTCTGCCCTGTGGACTTTGCCCTATCAAGTTGCGATCTGGGTATATCATCTTCTAATCCGATACGATACCCAAAAGGTGGAGAGAAATGATCAGAGCCCGGACTTCTGAAAGCGTAATACAACTGGGAGTCACCTCTATATCCCGCCTGACTTGAGGTCTTGTTATCATTATAGCTGATATCAATACTACGCATGCTGAACAGTGCAAGGATGAACTTACGTCCAACATAGTTAAGATCCTTTGCCAGGTCGGGGTCCTCTTCCTTATCATCTCTTTTTCTTATCTGAGTTTCTTCTCGGTTCTTATCGACCATGTTGTTGTAAAATGGCAGCTTTTCGAACAATTCCTCCACTTCAAATTTGAGGGTATGGTCTATACGGAAACTATTTGCCACTCCCGCACCAAGCTGTGAACCCCGGGGACTATTAGTCCAGTTGTAACCACCGCTGTAAGATGCCGTGTAGCTCATCCAGTTCAGTGGGTCAATATTATTAAACCTGGGCCGCCAGCTCAGTGTATAACTTTCCTCGTAATTCGATCTACGGGCTGAAAGAGAATCTGTAACAATCTTATTGAGAACCTCGAATGTCGGAACGACCCTATAGGAAAGACTATCGGCTTCGTTTCCTGTTGCATTGATATCTTCCCTTCCTGCCCTTGAAAGGTCGTATCCGGTACTGCTTCTGAATGAGATAGGAATACTTCGCGTCAGATTGTAGTTAAAGCCAAATGAAGACCTTTGATTGAAAGTGTGACTCTGCTGTAATGGCTGAACATCTTCCGGACCGTTCAGGCTTGTAAAATTTCTTCGTCTCCTTTCAGAATAAGATCGGCTTAAATTAGCTGATGCATTGATCGAGGAAGGCATATAACCCAACCTAAGACCCGACAATACATTTAATAGTGGTACTTCCTCTGTAAATCCAAAAGGACGGATCAAACCAACATCATTGAACGACAAATTGTATTGAACGGATGAAGTGAAATTCCAATCGTGCTGGAATAAGGTCTCCGGTGTTTTGGAACTGCCCTCATTATAAACATAACTCAACTTGGTTCGGTCAATAGTATACTGAGCAAGTTTACTTTTGGAGTTCTGTTTAGAGATGTTGGCAACGTTAACTGAAAAATTATTTCGTACGGTCTCAATTTCATCAATACGCTGATCAATGATCTCCTCTTTCTCAGACTCAGACAATTGTGAATTATTGTTTGTTGCATTCTTAAAATCCTCCAGCCTGATATCTCCCTGATTTGGCAGGAATTTTGGGGTTGATACATTTTTTCGGGTTGAAACGGTAACAGGAAAATTCCACCCAAACCGGTCAGGAACAAGTTTATGCAAATTTACCGTTGAACTGAGGTCGTAGCCAATATCATCCGAAATACTTCTTTGCCCTAAACGAGACTCCAGACCACCAAAGCCGTTAGTTGTTCGGGAGAAATTTGTATTTACAGTTGCAAAATCCGCGAGTTTAAAACTGGCTTTGGCATTAGCTTTCCATCCCTTTTCATTGTCAAAACCTGAAACCCTCAATTCATTAAGCCAGAATTCCGCCGTCAGGTCAGGCACTCCTTGTGAATTCACGTTTGTTGGATCGAAAGGATTTCTTATTCCCATGGCCAATTCTGAAATTCTGCCCAAAGATGGATTCCCCTTAATAGCAATAATAGCTCCGGGTACGGCATTATCGTCTTCAGTTGACAGTGGCAGTTCAAATTTTTTGTTGAGATCTCCTGTACCCTGCTGATCTCTGAGTTGCTTTAATTCATTGAATGCTGACAAAATTACGTTCATACTGTTCTCTTCATACTTCCAAACCTCTTCAGCATCTCCCTCAAGACTGCCGGCTGCATCTGGACTGTAAGCAGAAAATGGAAAATTAGGATCTGAGGGTGTTACAGGCTGCCTGTATTCGTAGTAATTGGCATTCAGGTCGGTTCCCATCCTGATCACCACCTCAGCATGGTTACGTTCTTCCGGCCCATCACCATATCCCTCACCATGCACGAACATCCGCATGTTGGAATAATTGAGAAGATTCAACCCACCGGGATACACTTTTTTTACCATTTGAAGCTCACCGGCTCCAAGACCCTCTACTCCAAGTATCAGAGATTGCTCATTCTCTAGAGTTTGAACCTGTACCCCTCTATTTAAAGCGCGAATAGCCCCATCAGGTTGACGATACGGTATTGGCGTTCGGTTGGCATTTTCCTCAATATTGATGGTTGCGATGCTGAAATCTCCGGTAGCATTCTGAGTTTCCTCAATATTCTCAACCTTTCTCCACTGACTCCCAATAAATTCAAAACTGGCAAACCTAAGTGTAAATGCCTTCTCATAGCCCGACATCCACATTCTGATGTGACTTATATTTTGAAAGCCATCTATCTCTCCAATTTTTCGGGTAAACTCAGACAACGGAATCCGTACCAAATGCCAGCGATCCTGCTGCCTGTCACCTGGTACCTTATCGACGATGTAAGTCCCCGGGCTTCCTATTTGTAAACTGCTAAAATCTGCTGGATTAAAGTCGACTTCGTACTGAAAGTAGTTGTTATTGGTCTCAATATTTGCCCGGCTTACCAAACCTTCAGAATCCGGCCTTGGCGTGATAGCTCTTGTATCACCGCCGGCTGTTGGCGTGTTACCTTCGTGGTATCCAAGTAATCGGTGAAATCGCTTATGGAGTGGCAGATTCTGAACCTTAGATTCCCCATAAAACACATAATCATCGTTGGATGGGTCAGCTAATATAGACTGATATTCATCGCTGCTGACCCCATAGGCAACGCTCATTGAGTCTATGAACGTTGAGAACAGTGCCGTTTCTACTTTTTGAGCATCATAGCCGTTTGCACTCGGTACACCGTCGAAACCGACATCTTCCAGTGATCTGTCTTCGTTAGAGAACTGCCCCTGGGGTGCCGTTGGATTGGCAGGAACATAAGACCGGGCATTTTGTCCAAAGCTATCAAGTTCAAGATTCGCAAGGTTATTGGCCAAACCATCCTCAGAGTTGAGGTCAAAATTGGGAACTACATCTTCAGAAATCGTACCGACATCAATGTATATCGTGCCATCATAACTCTGAATGTCACCGGCTGATGGATCCTGCCCATCTGGCAATATTGGCTGAACCCAGAATTCGATGAATTCCACATTATTTTGTGTCAGATCTTCCTGTCCTGATGGTACAGCTGCCGTCATTCCACCCCATTGATTCTCAGGAGCATTTTCAAGGTTATCCTTCAGATTCAAATTGTAGTTGTAAGGTCCACGAACAGTAGGGTCGTAATATATATCAAGTGTGTTAATGACTTGATCCTGAGCCAGGTTCGTTTCCCGGCCCGGAAATACATTTTCAGTTAATACAACTTCTGATTCCGGTGTAACCTGAACACCCCCCAGAATACTGCTGATATTTCTTGGGATGGTGTACCAGGCAAATTGACCTCTCAGATCTGATCGGTCAATTTTTGATTCCAGCGTATTCAGTGGAGTCACCAATGGATCCGTGAAATAGCCTTGATCCGGGGCATAGCCCGGAATAGCGGCCGGGGCAGCAGCCAGATTCCATCTGGTGGGACTCATAAAAGAAATAGTAAGTTCAGAATCTTCAAAATCATCGATAAAAACGAGGCCGTTCTCTTCATCACTGAACAAGTTACCCTTATCAATGGCATCTCTCACCGCATTTGTTTGCGAAACTCCCGGCCTGAGCTGTGCCACTTCACCGCTTACTTCAATGTTGGAGGGTTCTTTTGTTTGCAGAAGCGGAACCCTGTCGATCGCCCTCGTGAGCCATGGCGTGTCAAAAGAGGCCTGTGCATCCATTCCCAGGATGGTATTATTAATGGTTTCGTTTCCTATCCGGATCTTATCAGATAGTGGCTGCTCTTTAAGTTTAAAGTAGGTACTTCCAATTGTAATATCATCGGTGAATTCATATTCAGCCCGTAAACCTGTAAAATTCTTCTGCCCTATCACATTCAACTGATTATTCTCATATTCTATCCTGATATCCTGCCCTGATGCCAGATATCTGTCGTTCAGGATGGTAATATTTCCGAACGAATAGTCAACCTCATAATCAACTCCTTCTGTCAGCTCGGTTCCATTTGCAAACACATTCACCGAGCCTTCAACCAAACTTATACCCAAAGAAAAATTACCTGAAACCCCACCACTTGAAATCCCATCGATTCGGTAGAAATTATTCTTGTTAGATTGATCAGCCGTATTCTGCCTTTCATTATATAACTCTGTATAGCTAACTGACTCGATCAGTGAATCCGAAGCTCCGGTTTCTTCCAGTAATGTTCTGATCCGATCGCCAAACGGTTCCAGGTACGGAAACATGATGCTACCGTTCCTTGCATTCAAAACTATACCTGAGAAGTCAATAAGATTATCAGGGTTAACAGAACCCTGTGTGTCTGTACGATCAAGACCAAGATCCTGAAGCAACGTTTGGTTACGGCCGGGAAGGTTGGTTTCATCCACATTACCGGTTGTGTAGTTGATCTCTACCTCTAACCCATCCTGCGTTACGTTTGATACCCCAAGCGAATAGAAATTACGCATGGTAAGTGGCCAAGCCTTTAGATCTGGCGTTGGGTTGTTCTGTCGTATTAATTTCAGATAAGTCAATCCTGTTGATTGCGGGTTGACGTCACCAACTACCACATTTTCGATACCCTCTCCGGGAGCACCCTCCCGCACAAATGATACAGCGAGATAGGATCCTGAGTTCAGATTCCGGTTCAGGCTGATGTAACCCAGAGTTTTGTTTACCGTGTAATCACTGCCCTCCTGCAGGGGACGGAAATATCCGTTGTAAAAATCATTTCCATTAACGTTGAATGACTCTGCTGAAGCACTTGTATTACCCCTGTTTGCTTCAAGTATGGCGTCATCGATATTGTCATTTGTGGGATTTGGCATTCCGTAGGTTCCATCCCCATTATCTACAACTCCAAGATCTACAAAGGCAGCAGCTCTGACGGCTTCAGGATCAGTAGTATTAACCTGAGGTTCTGAAATCCAAACCTTCATGTCTGAGATCTGATAAGCCTGACCCAGTTGCTGAGGATCCGCAACATTGTTTTCAAATTCCTGACGATTATAGAAATCAATGAAAAAGTGTCGGTTATTCTGATACTGAGCCGGACGAATTGAAAATTGAGTTTCCTGTGCACCCCCTGTAATTGTTTGGGTCTGGCTTTCCCCTTTCTGCTGTGATAGCACAGAAGTCATCTTAAATGAGCCTATTTCAGCCACCGATTTAATACCAAATAATGAGGCACCACCTCTGATTAGTGAGTTGCCCGTTTCCATCGACACGTTACCCAATTCTATGGATTTGATGATCTCGTCCTCATACCCCTCATAAATAATATTCAGGCGATTCTGGAAATCAAAGGCGCGTTCTGTATCCCAATCTGTGGCAATGGTTAGCTTATCACCAATGGTACCCTGAATATTCAACTGCAGGTTTTGATTGAAGGTCGGATCTATTCTTCGTTGAAGGTCCGGCTCAATGGTTGGGTCATCTATATTCTGAATCGACACCCCCACATTCATATTGGCCGTTCCATTAACGGTCAGGTTTACCTCCGGCTTTCCAAATATCGAACTGAATACGGATTCTTCTCCTCCCGGTATCTGAAGGCTGAAGTCCAGCAAACCCCTTTCCTCTCCGGTAAATTGCTTTCCCTCTTCAATCAGCTCATATCTAATCTCTTTTTTTTGCTGCTCTCTTTTAAAATTAACGTAGTCAACAAAAGAGAAGGTAACAGGTGTTGAGATGATCTGATCACCAATGCGGTGATACATCCTGTAAGTTGAAGCAGAATCCCAGCGGACATCAAACCTCTCTTTTTGACTCTGGATGTAATATAATTTTGGGGACGCAATTGCCGCTGGATATCTACCGGAGGGCCTGAAGATCAGTCTTTCACTTTTATCCAATGAATCAGTTACAGTCGTATCCATAGCCATATCGGATCGGTCCTGTGCGTAGGACGTACTGATAGAAGCAACCCATTCATAAGGCAAACGAATGGCAAATAGTAAACTAACTTTAAAAAAGAATACACCGGATATTTACTGACTCGGTTATAACTTATTTTCTGTAGCTTTAGGCGATAGGCAGAAGTGGTTTTCTTTTTTTATTAGCAGATGAATGGTTGCGAACGATAATACCATATATTTGAGTATCTTGAAAATGTAAACATAAATGAATTTTTTAGGTTTCATTCATTATACAGTCAATATTTCTGCAATAATCCCAAACTACTGAACACAGAATTGTGGCATCAAAGATAAACAAATTACAGATCGACCTGCTTAAAAGGCACGTCAACCCTTTTCTATTCTGTTTTTTTACGCTGATGTTTCTTTTGTTGATGCAGTTTTTGATCCTTCACATCGATAATCTGATCGGTAAAGATATCCCAATAACGGTTATTGCGGAATTGATTGTCACAAACCTGGCTTATATGGTCGTTCTGGCAGCCCCTATGGCTGTGCTGGTAGCTACCCTGATGGCATACGGTAAATTTTCTGAACTGAATGAACTCACGGCACTGCGGGCATCCGGTATCAACCCATTCAAGATCATTCGTCCCGTACTTGTCACCTCTATCCTGCTATTTGTTGGGCTCGCCTGGTTCTCAAACAATGTCTTACCAGAAGCTAATCAAAAGGCTCGTTCTCTTTTCATTGACATCAGGGTAAAAAAACCTGGATTCGACCTTAAGCCTAACATCTTTTACGACGGTATTGAAGGCTATACCTTTTTAGTGGAGGAGATCGATGGATCAACCGATAGCTTGTATAATATCACCTTGTTTCAGGATCCGGAAAATAACAGAGACCGTATGATTATTACAGCCGAAAAAGGTTTGCTGGTGAGTAAAGGAGATCAGGCACTGGACCTTCATTTGATAAACGGGAACAGTCTGAAACACACGAAAGCTCGAAGGAATAATAAAGAAGTCATTGAACGAAATACTTTCAACAAGCATGTTATGACGCTCGACCTTTCAGACCTCTCCTTTTTGCGATCCGATCCAGAAGAGCGTAATAAAAGTGATCGAACCATGAGTTCCCGGGCCATGCTGGCTGTGGTAGATTCTCTGAATAAAGAGATCGATCAACAGCTTGGAATGCTGATCACGGACAAACCCCTATACCCAACAGAAGCCTACAGAGGTGAAGAATCCTTTTTCTCTTCAAAACTTGTCCTGCCTTCACATCTTGACACTATTCCGGGCTATCAATCGAAATACATGATGGTCAATCACTTTAATAAAGCAGACCTGCAGAGGCGATTGGTTGATGAATCAACCCGTAAGGTCCGTGAATACCGTGGCCGGATAGAATCCATTAAGGCCAATGTAGAATGGCGCGAAAAACGGATTGCCAGATATCTGGTCGAGATCCATAAAAAACTATCCATCCCTTTTGCCTGTGTGGTTTTCATCCTGTTTGGAGCCCCTGTTGGCATTATGACCAAGCGTGGAAATTTTGGATATGCAGCCTTGATAAGTACGGTAGTACTTACATTCTATTGGGTTTCTTTGATACAGGGTGAAAAACTGGCTGACAGGCTAATAGTCTCACCCTTTATAGGAATGTGGACTTTCAATATCCTGTTATCCGTAGCCGGTATTTATCTTCTTATTCACCTATCAACAGGTTTCAGTTTTAAAGATATATTCAGAAAACAGTGATCAATCGATTTGACCGATACATATTTTTCCGTCTGCTGAGTATTACCGTATTTGTTCTGGTTATGCTCATCTTCATTTTCATCATGATCGATTTTTCTGAAAATAGTGATGACTTCGCTGATCAGGGAGCTGAGATGGGACAGATCTTCAAGAGTTACTATCTCAATTATATTCCAGAGATGACGAGGCTGGTTATACCGGTAGCAGTTTTTGTGGCCTGCCTTTTTTTGACCGGCCAGTTGTCTGACCGACTTGAGATCACAGCCTTGAAAGCAGCCGGTGTGAGTTTATACAGGCTTATAATACCTTACCTTGTTTTTGCTGTACTTTGCGCTCTTGGAATCAGTTATCTGGACGCCAACGTGATACCAAAGTCAAATGCAGAAAGGATCGCTTTTGAGGAAAGATACCTTAAAAATAAATCTGAAAAGATCGATCAAAATGATATTTACAGGCAACCTTCAGCTAACACTAAATTACAGGTTAACTATTTCGATAAGAACAAGAACATAGCCTATAAGGTCCAATTATTGGAATTTGAGGGAGACAAGATAACCCGGACAACCAATGCCAACCGCATGGTGTGGATCGACTCAACCCAAAGCTGGCAAATGGAAGTTGTAAAAGAGCTGGTTTTCAGTAAAACAGGTTACACTGAAGAATCCTATACGACAAAGGACACCGTTATCAATACTTTTCCGCGTGACCTTGCTAGAACCACTTCAGACATATATCAACTGACCTATGAACAAGCCTTTGAATATATCGCTTCTATCGAAAGAAGCGGTGCAGGAGGCATTGAGATCCCGCAGGTTCAGCTCTTTGGCAGAATTGCTTATCCATTCTCCATTATCGTGGTCATCATTGTAGGCTTTTCATTCGCCAGCGTAAGACGCAGAGGTGGTAAAGGGGCTTACTTAGCGGCAGGACTTACCATTAGTTTCCTATACCTTGCATTTATGAAGATCATTGAACCATTCGGCTATTATGGCACTTTATCCCCGGAACTAGCTGCCACCCTACCCCATATATTTTTCTTCCTTCTTGGAATAGGCTTGCTACTGGAAGCCAAAAAATAACTTCAACATCCAGCTTAGGAAGTTCTACATTGAATTTTGAATATTCTCACGCTTCCGGCTGTGGCCCACGGTACATATGCATATCAACTTTATCATTGGAATTGATGGCTCCGTGCTCCTTTTCATAACTTGCGATACATTATCATTTAATGCATTAGCCAATCGTTTGGCGTGATCCGGAGTCAGAATCATTCTCTTGACTACTTTCGCCTTTGGCACTCCTGGCATCACCGCAATAAAATCCAGAATAAATTCAGAGGGAGAATGCGTGATCATCACCAGGTTTGAATAAGTCCCGGTTGCTTCATCTTCCTTGAGTTCAATTTCCATTTGCCCGGGATTCATTGTCTGATCTTTCTTATCCATTTAATTGATTCTTTTAGAATTAAAATTCTTAATGCAGAGGTTACTCGTCTAAAAAACCTTGTTCTTTCATCCACTCATCATTATAAACTTTATGGATGTAACGTGTACCACTGTCAGGCATTATAATAACTAAAACATCATCTTCCCCTAAAGGGTTCGCATCAATATATTTCAGTGCTCCTTTTGCAGCTGCTCCACAGGACCAACCTACGAGTAACCCTTCTTCACGAGCCAGCCTTCTGGTGACAAGTGCTGAGTCTTTATCATTTACCTGAATCACATCATCTATATAATCAAAATCAATGGTACCCGGAATGATATCCTCACCGATACCTTCGGTCATATATGGTTTGATCTCATTCTTGTCAAACTCGCCGGTCTCAAAGTATTTTTTGTAAACAGAACCGTAGCTATCAATACCGATCACCTTGATATCAGGATTCTTCTCCTTTAGATATTTCCCAACTCCCGATATTGTTCCTCCCGTCCCCATTCCCGCTACACAGTGTGTGATCTTGCCCTCGGTCTGTTCCCATATCTCCGGTCCTGTTGTTTCATAATGAGCCAAAAGGTTACTTTCGTTATCGTATTGATTCGGGTAATATGAATTTTCGATCTCCTCACTGAGTCGTTTTGCCACTGAATAATAACTGTCGGGGTGATCCGCCTCTACATTGGTTGGACAGACGATCACTTCTGCTCCCAGAGCCTTTAAAAGATCAACTTTTGTTTTACTCTGTTTATCTGTGGTAGTGAAAACACACTTATAGCCTCGGGTTACCGCTACCAGGGCCAACCCCATTCCGGTGTTTCCTGAAGTTCCCTCAATAATAGTTCCACCCGGTTTCAAAAGTCCCTTTTCCTCAGCATCATCTATCATTTTAATAGCAATTCGGTCCTTGATACTATGACCCGGATTGAAATATTCAACCTTAGCCAGCAGGGTGCCCTTTGAATTACCATTTACGTGATTAAGTTTAATGAGCGGGGTATTTCCAACCGCATCCAAAATGGAGTTCAGATACATGAATTTATTTATGTTGATGTTGTATTAATTTAACTCGTCAAAACTAAGAAATTATTTAGTCGACAGGCTTAAGAATATCTTCACAAGAACTATATGTTTACATCCACCTCCATATTATTTAAATGCAGAAATTATTTACATATATGTGTATTAACGCTTATTTTCGAAATGAAATAAAACCTATCTCATCACATGTTTATACACCAACAAAAACCTAAAGACTTTGACTGCGGCTACAATCTTGACCTTATGATCGCGGCACTGCCTCGTATCGAGGATACTGAAGAACGGGTTTCATATGCAAAACGGGTGGTCGGTCTTATCAAACAAAGTCACCCAACCTGGGTAGAAAAAGGCGGAAAAAGTGAAGCTGCCTGGGAACACTTTTTTATGCTGGCTGAGTATAACCCGACTGAATACGGTATTTACAACCCTTATGCCAGCGGACAGGAAGACGACGCGGAATAAGTACTTGCTTTGATCTTCTAATCTATACTACCCCAAAGGCTTAAGCTTTTCCCTTTTCTTTCAATATTTAATTGCCTCAACAAAGACGGAACTAAAAATAGTTTAACATTACTATAAAATTCCGTACTTTCATTTTATATTGAAAATTAAAAGGTAGCATATGGATCATGAGAATCCCCTTGTAGGAAATATCCAGGAATGTTTCAGTGAGCAGATCTCGACTCTTGCCCTGAACAGAAGCTATGATCATATTGCATCAGCGACACTCAAATAAACAGTACCCGAGTACCTTTCATTTTCCATTCAAATTCCTACTGTTGATGCCCTAGCTGTTTTGGAGCAAAACGGTAATACAGACACTTTCCAATACTTTTGGGAGAAACCATCTGACAAGTTTGCTATAGCTGCAGCCGGGGTCATTCACCGCATAAAAACAACCGGTGAACAGCGTTTCAGAGATGCATCAGATCAGGGTAAAAATCTCCTCAGTAAGATTTACCACTTATCAAATTTGAAGCATTCTTTAGCATCAGTCCACCTGTTGGGTGGGTTTTCTTTCTTTGATCATAATATTGGGAAGGAATGGAGAGAATTCGGTGCCGGGTCTTTTACATTGCCGGAATGGCTGTTAGTAAGAAAAGGTGATTTAACGATCCTGACGATCACAAAAAAGATCGACCGTGATAAAGATATTCCTGCCAACATTGATTCATTCTCTACCTGCCTGAAAAAACTTGAGAAGATCTGTGATGCCGGCTACTTACACAATCAACACAAAGAAGTCACGTTCAATTCCAGGATTAACATTCCCTGAACTAAATATCAGAAGCCTATACAACAAGTGGGTTAATCGCAGTTGAAAATGCCACCGACCTGATCAAAGCAAACCGATTTTAAGAAAATTGTACTGGCACGTGCAGTTAAAAGTTAAACTCAAACATGCCGCGTTTCGGCATACTACGAATTCTGAATCAGCTTCGAAACCAATATCCCGATTGTTATTCATTTCTGATCAGTCAGGATGGAGAAGCCAGCCTTTATCGGAGTACTCCAGAGCGACTCGCCTCCTTTCACGACCGTGACATTCAAACTGAAGGCCTGGCAGGAAGTATATCAAGAGGTAAAACGGCCTCTGAAGACGCCGTACTTGAACACCGATTGCTGCACAGCCAAAAAGATTTGAACGAACATTCTTTTGTACTTGATGCCCTTGAAGAGAACCTTCAAAAGTTTTCTGATGTCTTTGAACATCCTGTTTCTCCCGGCATTAAAAAGCTATCGAATGTACAGCACCTTTACACTCCGGTTCATGCTACCATAAAAGATGGCGTTTCAAGGACCGAGGTCTTGTCAAAATTGCACCCGACCCCTGCTGTTGGTGGTTATCCCCGTGATGCGGCCATGCCGTTTATCAATAAACTTGAACATTTTGACCGTGGCTGGTATGCCGCACCCGTTGGCTGGATCAATGCACATGGCAATGGGGAGTTTGTAGTGGCAATCAGAAGCGGATTAATTAAAAATAATGAGGTGAGATTTTACGCAGGATGTGGTATTGTAGAGAACTCCGATCCCCACAAAGAATGGGAGGAGACAAATTTGAAATTCATACCTATGTTAACTGCGTTGGAATATGCTAGAAAATGAACCTCAGAATTCAGCTTTTTATTGGAGTACCACTTTTGTCAGAGCACTTTATGAAGAAGGCCTTGATCATGTCGTAATTTCTCCCGGCTCCCGGTCCACATCACTGACACTGGCTTTTTCTGCTCACTCAGGCTTTAAAAAACATATCGCTGTAGACGAACGCTCCGCTGCCTTTATTGCTCTTGGGCATGGCTAAAGTTGACAGGAATACCTGCCGTCTTGGTTTGTACTTCAGGTACGGCTCTTGCGAATTATTTTCCTGCCGTTATTGAAGCCTACACAGTCCGGTGTTCCGCTGATCATTGCTAAGTGCAGATCGTCCGCACTACTATCGTGGACTTGGAGCTTCCCAAACCATTGATCAATTAAAGATATTCGGTAACTACCCTGTTTTTCTCATGATGCCGGAGAACCGAATACCGATAACCGGAGTCAGAAAAGACTTAAACTGGCTGCTGCACAGGCGGTACAGGAATCGGCTGATAAAGGTGGTGTGGCTCACCTCAACTTTCCATTTTCAAAACCCTTTGAACCGGATCCTGACTATCTTAGACAGGTTGAATTTGAGAATGAAAAACGATCCCGAAAACCCCTGCCAAAATATGGGTTTGAGACCGGTACCATGAAGATGGATGAGAATTTCTGGTCTGACCTGATATCTTCTGAAAAACCTTTGATCGTGGTTGGTCCTACCTCTAAATCCGATAAGTTGGATTTTATTACTCCACTCTGCCCGGGCTTTAGATGCTCCCATATTCTGGCTGAACCCGGTTCACAAATACCTACTTCACGACATACCATTCAGGGCTTTGAGGGTTTTCTGAGAAGCATGCAGAAAATCTGGACAGTCTTAAACGCTGATCTTATTCTCAGATTTGGGCAGCAACCGGTTAGTAAGGCACTGAATAATTACCTGGACAAGCATTCTGATATAATGCAGATCAGCTTCATGAATCCAAATCAATGGATCGATGGAAGTTTATCTTCAACCAAGCAGGTCATCTTGAAAGCACCTTTGGAGATATCTGAAGTCTCCGGAGTTGCAGCTGATAAAAACTGGCTTGAAAAAGTGGAAGAAACACTGAAAAAGATTTCAAGGTATTCCGGGAAGATCAACTGCATCCCTCCACTCCTATTTCTGATGGCTATGTGTTTTCAAAGATCATGGAAACGCAGCCAAAAAAATCTTTTATAATGGCTTCAAATTCTTTCCCGGTTCGGGATATCTCCCTCTTTGGGGAATTTGATGGAAAAGAGATCTTTGTGAACCGTGGTGCTGCCGGAATTGACGGTATCACCTCAACGGCCATCGGATTGAGTCTTGTTCAGGAAAAACCGGGAATATTGTTTACAGGTGATATTGCATTTCTACACGACACCAACGGACTTTCATGCTGGCTAAAGAAGTACAACCAGCCACTTGTTGATCGTGGTATTAAATAACGGTGGAGGTACCATCTTCCGAATGTTGCCGGTGTTTCAACTAAAGGATAAATATTCCCCTTATTTTGAAACGCCTCACAATGTGAAGATCGCTGCTTTATGCAGGGCCCACGGTGTTGACCATACTTTGGTTTCAAGACCTGAACAGATCATTTCTACTTTTGAAAACCTGATCAACCAAAAAGGATTTCACGTTATGGAAGTTATGACTGGGCCGGATGAATCAATGAAGCAGCGACATGACCTTTGGAAATTTAAGGTGAAGAACTGATCATGAATATCAAGGTCCGTGGTGTAGCTTATCACTTTGATGTCCATCAGGATAAACCTGAATTGCCTACACTTGTTTTACTTCATGGATTTATGGGTAGTGGTCGGGTATTTGATCACCTTATTAAAGACTTGAAACAATATTGTAATCCCGTAACTATTGATCTGCTTGGCCATGGTCGCAGTGAAGGTGCAGAACTTCATTATCGTTTTTCCACAAAGGAACAGGTAGCTGATCTGAGTAAACTGATCTCTGAACAGCTAAAGGTACCACTCTTTCTATATGGCTACAGCATGGGTGGCCGCCTTGGGCTTCAGCTTGCTGCCCACCGTGCCAACCTTTTCAAAGGACTAATACTGGAAAGTGCCACATTTGGTCTTGAAGGCGAAACGGAACGTCAGGCCCGGCAGGCACTGGATGCCCGGCGTGCAGATGCCATTGTCGGTAATTACCAGGGCTTCCTTGCAGAGTGGCAGGAAAAGCCCATGTTTCGCGCTGATGAAATTGCATCTGACCTAATGGAAACCATGCTGAAGATCCAAAAGGATCAGAATCCTTTTTGGCTGTCAAATTCTCTTTTAGGTTTTGGGACGGGAACTATGCCCTGCGTCAAAGAAAGACTCAACAATGTTCGTATTCCTGTACAACTTCTTGCAGGTAAGAATGACTCCAAATTCCTTCATATCAACAATCAGATGGAAAAAGAGTTACCTAATGCTGAATTTACTGTTGTTGAAGATGCCGGTCATCGGGTCCATTTGGAACAACCCGAAAAATTAAATACAATTCTGAAAACATTTATACAAAATCATAGCGGATCATGAATGGGAAAACGGTCAAATATTACGAAGACATCACTTACAAGAAATCTAACGGGTGTTGCGCGAGTCGCCTTTAACCGGCCTGAGATCCATAATACCTTCCGACCCAAACGGCATTTGAACTTTATGAACCACTAAATTAATGATAAAGAGGGTAACAATATTACACGTTGCTGAACGGAAGACATGTTTAGTGTTAATGGAAGATCATATCACTTCCAATAGAATATGCTTTCTGATTGCAACGTGGTTCGTTTATTTCATCAGACTATGTTTTAACAGTATTCAAGCGAATGGTAATATCATGAAAGTAGCCCATGAAGAAGGTATATAGATGAGGGAGTCTAGCCTCCGTTCAATATTATTGTTGGGTACGCAGAATTCAGTGGCCCTGCCATTAGTACGCTCCCTGGCTATGGCCTTGCCCCAGGCCTATATACATGCAGTATCCAAAGATGATAAGCACCCTCAGATCACAAATTTTTCGAAATATATAACTAGCCACTCATATATAAATACGGACAACAGAGAAATATTTATCGATGAGTTAATTGCAGTTATAAAAGCTAAAAACGTTGATATCTTATTACCGGTTGATGAATATTTTTCGAAGATGGTAGTCTCTTTACAGGAGCAATTAAAAACTTACACCATTCTGCCATCTTTGCCGGACACTAATCTGTTGGAGAGGTTGATCCATAAAGATCGTTTGAGTTCATTACTTACTGAAATTGACCTTCCATCTACGGAGATCTATGATATAAAAACCCTTGATCCCGAAGCCCTAGATCCCAATACCTTTCCTTATGTATTGAAACCCATTTTTGGCTCGTCAGGGTTGGGGATAAAGAGAGTCGATACAAAAGCCTTTCTTATTGAAGAGAAAAAGAACGAAATTGCAGATGAATACATACTCCAGGAATATATTCCGGGATACGACATTGATTGTAGTCTGCTGGCCGTTGATGGGGTAATTAAGGCCTATACTATACAACGAGGTATAGAATCTAATGGGTTCACCTTTCCAACGGCCATTTATTTTACACAAAATCAGGCCCTTTATGACCTGGTTGAGAGGTTTATTGTTGAAACCAAATACAACGGTATAGCTCATCTTGATTTTCGTTTTGATGAGCGGGACGGGCAATTTAAACTTATTGATTTTAATGCGCGTTACTGGTTTTCACTTTTGGGTTCAACATCAGCAGGTATTAACTTTCCATTACTACACTGTCTTGCGGCAATGGGAATTCCATTTGAACGTCCGGCATTTGAAGAATGTATTTATCTGATGGGCAAAAAAGCACTGTCTTTTAATAGGAAAAAATATTGGCCTAAATCTTCTAAACAAGTATCTATTTATTCAGATTTTTTTGCTCGTCTTAAGGATCCATTACCCGAGTTGCTTCGATTGGTAAGATAGTTTAAATGACTTTAAACTCATCAAACCCTCTACATGTGAAGTAATAGGCTCGTAATAAATCAAGTTATTTCTAATCCTCGGATTATTGTAGTTTATCGGGAGAAAAAACCATGGCAGTTATTTACCTTCAGCTCTGCAAATATTAAAAAACACAGTATATAATGAACTGGAAAACGGTCAAAGATTACGAAGACATCACTTACAAGAAATCTAACGGGGTTGCACGGGTTGCCTTTAACCGGCCTGAGATCCGCAATGCCTTCCGACCTAAAACGGTATTTGAACTTTATGAAGCACTAAATGATGCTAAAGAGGATAACGATATCGGCGTGGTTTTGATCAGCGGTGAAGGCCCATCTTCAAAAGATGGTAAATGGGCTTTTTGCTCAGGTGGTGACCAAAATGCACGATCCAAAACCGGTTATAAAGGCGACGATGGCATTGCACGCTTGAATATTTTAGAAGTACAACGACTCATCCGATTCATGCCTAAGGTCGTCATTGCTGTTGTTCCCGGATGGGCCGTAGGTGGTGGACATAGTTTACACGTAGTATGCGATCTCACCCTTGCCAGTAAGGAACACGCCATTTTCAAACAGACCGATACTGATGTAGCCAGCTTTGACGGTGGATTTGGATCCGCCCTGCTTGCCCGACAAGTTGGACAAAAACGGGCCCGTGAGATCTTTTTTCTTGGTGCTAACTACTCTGCACAGGAAGCTTTTGAGATGGGAATGGTGAATAAAGTGGTTCCCCATGATGAGTTAGAAGATGTGGCATATGAGTGGGCGCAAGAGATCTTAACGAAAAGCCCAACTGCCACTAAAATGGCCAAATTTGCCCTAAATGCCATTGACGACGGTATGGTTGGTCAGCAGGTGTTTGCCGGAGAAGCTACACGATTAGCTTATATGACCGAAGAAGCAGAAGAAGGACGTAATGCCTTTCTCGAAAAACGGAAGCCGGATTGGGATAAATTTGATCGGTCTCCTTCGTGATTCTTTAATCGTTAATCGTTTATCGTTTAAAAGGCGTGTGGAGTAATTAATTAAAACAAACATCCTAAATCTTGCATTTTTTCATGGATATTCAACATAGATCTTCCGACACAAAAGGCGAGTTCTTCATAGAAAAAGACGGTAAGCACATCGCCGAGATGACCTACTCAAAAGCCGGAGGTGATAAGATCATCATTGACCATACAGAAGTTTTTAACTCAGGTCGCGGTAAAGGCTACGGAAAGAAACTGGTTGAGCACGGTGTTCAGTTTGCAAAAGAAAATAACCTGAAGATCTTACCGCTCTGTCCTTTTGCAAAAGCTATTATCATGAAAGACGATGATCTGAAGGATGTACTCTGATACAGCCAATTTGCGTTACATACGATAAATATCTTCCATGCCAGACATCATGCTTCCAAAAACAAAGATCATTAATAAAAAATACAAGGTCGTAAAGATTACATAAATGATAAGAGTTGCCCTTGCCCAGTTTCGCTTATTTGGATTGATATGATCACTTAACGACCATACAATTAGCATCACAAGCCCGACCAAAGGCAGAAAGGATATAAAAACAGTTAAAACCCAGTCACCCAGACTCATTACATTTTGATCACTTTGAATCAACTCGGTTGTAGTAAAATCCTCTTCCATAATGCCCCCTTTAATTAGACTTTAGTTATGCGGAAATAAGTCAATCCACTTTGATCGACATTGAATACTTTGTTTCGTTGATACTGAAATGGGCATCTTTCCATGAAGCCGGGCCAAATTTCCCCCTTGCATTATTTGAAAAACCGTAGGCTTCCTTTGGTATCCCCAGGAAATTGGAATCCATTTTTCCGTTCATATTTTTGTCATGATATACGGCAATGGCATATTCTCCGTATGGCAATTTCGCCTCATCCCAAACAACGGTATCACTTTTAACTTGCAATACTACGGCGTGCAATGGGTCCTCTTTATCACCGTAAGCTTCCTCAGAATTGAAGACCGCAATACGAACTTCCCCTTTTACCTCAGATAAGCCCTCTATCACAAGTTCAAATGAGGAAACATTACCTATAATCTCCGGATACGAGATCTCCTGAGCCATGGTATTTACCGCAAAAAATGCGAAAAAAATAAATGAGTAAACTAATTTCATTAACTGGTTTTCTTCAAAAATTTATAACAGTTGCCAATTATACATATGAAACTAAGCACTTTTAAAATAGTTTCATACCATTTCTCACAGGTTTGTCCGGAACTGCCAGAACAACCTGCCCTTTCTCATTCGGAAACCCTGTTACCAGGCATTCCGACATAAACGGACCGATCTGTTTGGGAGGAAAGTTAACAACAGCTATGATCTGCTTTCCCACTAATTCTTCTTTTGTATAGATGTCTGTTATCTGGGCTGAGGATCTTTTTGTTCCAATCGATTCCCCGAAATCTATCGTTAGTTTATAAGCAGGTTTCCGTGCTTCGGGAAAGTCTTCAACTTCAGTCACGGTTCCGGTTCTAAGATCCACATTCTCAAATTCATTCCAGCTTATACTTTCCATTTACTTTATCTCAATTAAAATTAAAAAACCCTGTCTCTTTTCAGAAACAGGGCTTTAATTTAACTATTTATGAATAACCTGACAGGCTATTTGATAAATAACATCTCACGATAAACCGGCAGTGGCCAGTAATCATCGGCTACATATCGTTCAAGGAAATCTATAGCATCACGTATCTCGTTCATAACAGGAAGGATTTCTGATTCCACTTTTGCAGCGTGATCTGAGGTATCTTTATACTTCAGTTTTGCCTGTACATCCGCAAGTGTATCAAGGGCGGCTCCCAGTTTATTGAGTCCGTCGTTTACCTTTTTAAGCATGGATTTAGATCCGGAATTATCAATTCCAAGCTTTTCCCCTTGCTCCGCAGCTTTGCTGAGTTCACCAATATATCTCACCGTAGCCGGATAGATCATAGTTTTGGCAATAGATTCTATCGTATCAACTTCGATCGTTCGTGCCGTGATATACTGCTCAGTCCAGATCTCTTTTCGGGAGTGAACCTCCTTGTCGTTCAGAACCTTATATTTCTTAAACAACTTGATGTTTTCCTTGCTGCTCAGATATGGAAGAGCTTCCGGCGTAGTCTTCAAATTGAGCAGCCCTCGCTTTTTCGCTTCTTTTTGCCAGTCATCGGAGTAACCGTCTCCATTAAAGATCACGGGCATGCACTCTTTTAATCTGTCGGATAACACCTTAGCTAATGCTTTTTCAATGGAGCTTTTCTTGCTCGCTTTTTTCAGATCTTCAGTCATGTCCTCTATCGCTTCTGCAACAATGGTGTTCAGGACTACGATCGGGAATGAAGGTGACTGATTAGATCCCAATGCACGAAATTCAAACTTGTTACCTGTAAAGGCAAAAGGAGAAGTCCGGTTTCGGTCTCCGGCATGTTTCGGCAGATCCGGAAGCACCGGAGTACCCAGCCCAAGTAATCCCCCTTGCTTGGAGCTTTTTGCACCACCACTTACCAACTGTTCAATGACATCAAATAGCTGCTCTCCGATAAACGAAGACATGATAGCGGGAGGTGCCTCATTTGCACCAAGTCGGTGATCATTACCGGCATATGCCACAGATACTCTAACCAGATCCTGATGACGATACAATCCAAGTAATACGGCTGTAAAGAAGAATAAGAACTTCATGTTCTCATGGGGACTTTCACCCGGTTCCAGCAGGTTATCTCCTTCACTGGTAGATAAAGACCAGTTCAGATGCTTACCGCTCCCGTTCAATCCGTCAAATGGTTTTTCATGAAGCAGACATTCCAACCCATATTTTTTGGCTGTCTTTTTGAGAACCATCATAGTCAGTTGCTGATGATCTGCCGCTACGTTTGACATCTCAAAAATTGGAGCTAACTCGTACTGACTTGGTGCCACTTCATTATGGCGAGTCTTAACCGGAACGCCCAACTTATACAGTTCCTTTTCTGCTTCCAGCATGTACGACAACACGCGCTCAGGTATCGATCCAAAATAATGGTCATCAAGTTCCTGACCTCTTGGAGGCTTCGCTCCGACCAAAGTTCTTCCTGAAGTTAGAATATCCGGGCGGCGATACACGAATTCCTGATCTATCAGGAAATACTCTTGTTCGCACCCAACGGTCGAAACAGCCCGCTTTGTTTCAACACCAAACAATTCTAATGCACTTTTGGTCACTTTATCGAGTGCATCATTCGAACGCAAAAGCGGAGTTTTATGATCCAAGGCTTCACCTTTCCAGGAAGCAAAAGCCGTTGGAATACAAAGATACGTGCCATTCTGATTTTCGATAATGAAAGCCGGAGAGGTCGGGTCCCATGCAGTATAGCCACGCGCTTCAAAAGTTGGGCGAAGACCGCCACTTGGAAAACTGGACGCATCCGGTTCACCCTGTATCAGTTCCTTTCCTGAAAATACAGCCATGGCACCACCACCCTGATTCGGGGTAATAAAACTGTCGTGTTTTTCGGCAGTGGAGCCGGTCAGCGGTTGGAACCAGTGGGTGTAGTGAGTGGCTCCTTTTTCGGTTGCCCAGTCCTTCATGGCTAACGCCACGGCATCGGCCACATCAATATTCAAAGGTTCACTCTCGTCTATGGTCTTTTGGAGATCTTTCCATGCAGCTTTGGGGAGTCTTTCCTCGAGTTTTTCTAAGGTAAGTGTGTTCTTACCGAAGATCTCCGGAATATCCATGGATGTACTTCTCAACTCACCCGGTTTAAAGTTTCTTGCAGCAGCTAAGTTATCGTATCGTTGTATAGCCTTGGTCATATGATTCTTTAAAAAAGTTTAGTTGGTTGTTTAAATGACAACCAAATATAAAGCTATATTTCTCTTTTACTCAACTTTTTTAATTAATTTTTTATCAACAAATAACTAATACAGGTTATTTAAAAACTATGGTTAATTTTATTAAGAAAATTGCGAGTTCAAATCGCTTTCAGCCTAATTTATTTTTCCGCTTTAGTGTATCTCTTCACTTTTTAAGCCACCTGTAAAATCTGTATCTTTTTTACTCACATTATCCACACCCAATCCTGAAATTTTTCCAATTGAATTTATCAAAATTGAGTCTCTGGATCGAAGCAGCCCGGCCTCAAACTCTCCCGGCTGCCGTTGTTCCGGTTATTGTTGGCGCATCACTGGCTTACAATGCCGAACTTATCAACTGGGGTAACTCAACCGTGGCTTTGGTCTGTGCCCTGCTTATTCAGATCGGCACCAACTTTGCCAACGATTATTTCGATTTCATAAAAGGCTCAGACACTGATGAACGGATCGGATTTCAGAAGAGCCACTGCTTCAGGACTCATTACCCCGAAACAAATGAAGCAGGCCACTATCCTTACCATGGGTTTGGCTTTTATTATGGGACTTTATCTTGTTTGGACAGCCGGTTGGATCGTTCTGGTTATCGGCATCCTTTCACTCATCTTTGGGGTACTCTATACAGGCGGTCCTTTTCCTTTAGGGTACAATGGACTAGGTGATGTATTTGTATTCATCTTTTTTGGCTTTGTAGCCGTTATGACCACGTATTACGTAAATGCTTTGGAGTGGTCCGAAGCATCGTTCTGGGCATCTATAGCTGTGGGAGCCCTATGCGTGAATATCCTGGTGGTTAATAATCTTAGGGATGTTGAACAGGATAAGAAATCCGGAAAGAGAACCCTGGGAGTTTTGCTGGGTGATACTGCTCTTAAAATCGAATATGTTTTAATGGCTGCGCTAGCATACGCAATTCCTCCTCATTTCTATTTCGTTTTAGGGTATGATCTATGGGTCTTTTTACCGTTTGTTGTGGCTCCACTACTCATTTTTTACTGTTATCGCATATGGTCAGAAGTTGACAAAAGTAATCTGAACGGGATGCTTGAAAAAACCGCTAAATTTATGATATTATATGGATTTCTGTTTTCGTTAGGAATACTCATGAACTAATGCTTAAATACTACAAATATCATCTGCCGTTCTCGTCCCCGTTACAGGTTTCAGGGAAAAAATTCTTTCATCGGGATGGGGTGATATTGACCTACGAAGATCCGGAATCAGGTCAAACAGCCTACGGCGAAATAGCACCACTTCCCGGATTTTCTAGTGAAGAGATCCATGAAGTTATTGAAGTCCTGAGGTCTAATCGTGGATACATCAGCTCTTCCATTAAAGAGAACAATGGCGCTGAAGCTTTGAAAGTACTGGATCGAATTCACCGTTTTCCCTCCCTGAGCTTTGGCCTCGATACCCTGCTTCACGATCTTGCTGCCAAACGGGAAGGTAAGATCGCTGGCCGAATACCTCTTTAAAGATTTCAATTCAAAAATACCTTGTAATGCCACCATTGGCATTCAGGAAGTCAAAACAGCTCTTAAAAAAGCTGATCAATTTATTGAAGAAGGATATACCACTCTTAAGATCAAAGTTGGGTATCAGATCACCCGCGAATATCAGCATCGTTAAAGCAGCTCCGTGAAAAATATCCGGAGCTGAAGATCCGGCTCGATGCCAATCAAGCCTGGCTGCCGGATGAAGCGATCAAGCATCTCAGGTCACTGGAAAAATTTGACATCGAATATTGTGAGCAGCCGGTTTTAAAGTATGATATCTATGGATTGAAACGGGTTACCGACGCAGTGAATATTCCCATTGCAGCCGATGAATCTTTTCGGAACAAAAGGTCAGCCAGGGAACTATCATTTGTGAAAGCCATTGATATGGTGATCATTAAACCAACGCTGATGGGGACTTATCAGGATATTTTCGTAACAAAAGAGATCGTCGACACTCATGTAATTGAGGCTGTTCTGACCACAGCGCTTGAAACCGCTATAGGTCGTTCAGCTATTGCAGCCCTTTCAGCAGGCTTAGGTAATCCTAAATATGCTCAAGGCTTGGCAACCGGTTCATTCCTTAAAAAGGATCTGTCTTCAGATAGTTGGCTAAACTCACCAATCGTTGAGATCCCCGAAGCGCCAGGATTAGGTATTAATGTTGATCTAGAAGGACTCGAAAAGCTCTAAAGGTATATGTTCAAATCAAGGCTACATAATTTTGAATTCAATAAGCACGAAAAGCAGGATGCTTTTTTGTCTTCGAAACATGGAATGTATACTTATTCCGAACTCGAACACTTCACAGCTTTTTTCAAGGATCTTGTGGAATATAATGCTGATTCTCTAAAATGGCCGATAGCTTTTATTGCTGAATCATCGGATGCACTCGTCTTCTGTATCGCGGCTTGCTGGAAACTCGGGATCCCTTTCATTCCCATCGATCCAAATGCAAAGAATGCCGACCTTGAACGGTATCTTGATGAACTCAAACCCGCCCTCATTTTCTGTGACAAGAACAACCGTAAACGACTTGGCTTTGATACCATCATCCAGATCGACGATAAATTCTTAAAGAAGGCATTCGATTTTAATGACAGAAATACGGATCTCCCTGAGGCAGACGATATTGATGAGGAGCTGGTCTTTGGGTATTTCTTTACCTCAGGAACAACCAGTGAACCTAAGATCGTACCACTAAAACGCCGCCAAATATTGAGTGCGGCAAAAGCCTCTGCTGAGAATTTCAAACCGGACCCTGATCATTTCTGGCTGTTATGCCTCCCACTGAATCATATTGGTGGTATTTCCATCATCTTGCGTTCCCTCATCTACGGTTCGGCAATATACCGTCTTGGTAAATTTGATGAGGCATTGGTCCGTGAGTTTTTGGAGGAAAATAAACAATTTCAAGCCGCCTCTCTGGTTCCAACCATGCTCAAGCGGTTAATGAACGACTCCCTTTTTAAAACACATCGGGAATTCAAGTCGATATTGCTTGGAGGCGGACCTATAACACAGAATCTGCTTAGAACAGCAGCTGAACGAGGCATCCCGATCGTTTCAAGCTATGGCATGACGGAAACCTGTGCTCAGATCATTGCAAATCCGCTGCTGGCTCCATCCGGCATGTACACACCTCTGAAAAGCGTAGGCAAACCATTCCCTCCCAATGAAATGCAGATCAGGGACGAAAACGGGAAAGTGTTAGGTAAGAACCAGTCAGGCCTGTTATGGCTCAAAGGCCCGCAGGTGTTTGACGGATATTACAACAGCTCTGAAAATGATATCAAGTTTGATGGGGAAGGCTGGTTCAATACGGGTGATTATGGACACATGAATGGATTTGGACACCTGTTCATTGAATCCCGCCGTACCGATCTTATCGTCACCGGTGGTGAGAACGTGAACCCCAATGAAGTGGAAGAAGCCATGCTTAAGCTTCCGCTCATTAAGGAAGCCGTTGTGATCGGTTTGCCGGATGAGGAATGGGGAGAACGCGTAACCGCCGTAGTAACACTGACCAACGGCAAGACTCCACAGATCGAAGAGATCAAGGAACAGCTCAAAGACAGCCTCATCGACTTCAAGATCCCCAAAGAACTAAAGATCGTCAAAAAATTTCCAATGACCGAAACCGGTAAGATCAAGCGCTGGGAGTTGGTTAAGAAGTTTGGTTGATGGTTATTGGTTATTGGTTGATTCGTTATTAGTTATTAGTTATTCGAAAATCTGAAATCGTTAGTAGCAGATGTTGAAATGCGATGGATCGATGGACCGATTTGCGATGGACAATTTAATTCTTGTTGCGAGGTTCCGGCTTCCGGTTTTGAACCTTGATTTCCAGGATTGAAGGAGTATCATGATTTTTGTTCTCATCAAGTGGAATTGGGGATGTAATAGATTACGGGAACCGGTGGCTTATTTAGGTTTCCCGATCCCGTAGGGATCATATGTGTATAGCCCCGGGTAAGCCCGATGGGATATTTGAATAGAGAAAAACAGCTTGCCGGGCGCAACCCGGGGTTTAAACGTCGTCTCCACAAAAAACCTCCGCCCGGATGGTTGCCGTGAGAAATTGGTTTTCGGAGGTTGGGCAACCGTGCCTTTATATATTTAGTTGGAGGCGTAGCATTGACAGGGCATCACTGAGCGGAGCATCGTGACAAGGATAAAGCTGACAATAGCAAGGTGGTAAGGGTTAATTTTAGGAGAGCTAGTTGATTCGTTTTTCTTACTCTTTCTCATAAATCTCAAATTCAGTGAATGACTCATTCACCTCAATAAGCCTATGTTCAGATAAATGTTGAATTCTGCCTAATTCATTTGAGTAAAATTGCCCCGCTCCTGTTCTTGTGTCTATTAAATAGCTTAAAACTGAGTTATTGGATTCCAAAGATTCTTTATTAACAATTTCTCTTCTATCAACTTGTACTAAAAGGACGCCATCATTAACTAAGATAGGTTTAAGCATTCTATCAAAGATGCCATTTTTTGGAGGTACTATTTCAAGCCCCTGGATTTCCATCTGTTACAATTTCTTCAATCTCTGGGAAATTCAAATCTGCAATTGAAGACTTCCAAATTTGTTTACCATTTGAAAGTGAATACCCTTTCATAATATTTACTCTGTCAGAAACATATACAAGCACATCATTTTGAGAGTCACAAATAATTTCACCTTGAGTTAGTCTATCAATAATTACCGGAGAATCAGAAATATATGATTCTCCAAATGATAACTGATTTTCATATTCTGGTATAGTGAACTTGTGTAACATATTCGTTTTACGGCTTTCAGAGTTCAAAAGACCACTGTTAAGAACATCAAAATTATGTATGTATAGCATTTCGTTATCAGTACAAATGCTTTTGATGTTTATTTCAAAATTTACAGTCCGATTAAAAGAAATGGAATCACTTGAAATATCATACTCTTCGATACGATAACGATTTGATATCAGTAAAAGAGAATCTTGATAGAGTGCAATAGATTTAGCATAAGATAATTCCCCTGGGCCTTGCCCTCTTCTTCCGATTGTTTGCAGAAAATCTCCATTTGAATGATAAACTAATACTTTTTGCTGTCGGTCATCTAAAACAAAGATTCGGCCCCTTTTATCTACTTCGACATCTTTTATAGAGCCTATATTCTCTACATTATTAAAGGATTTGGGTGATCTATAGTTATCATATGAGAAATCAAGAACAATGGAACTATTAGAATTTTCATCAATTATGTGTTCATTCTCTCGTTGAGAATCAGGTAAGTTTTCTGAGTTGGGGTGAATTTTACTTTGACTCTTGTTATTACATGAACAAAGTAGAAATGATAGAATTATAAATGTTAAAAATTTATTCATCGCTAATTTGATTAGGTAAATTTATACTCTTTCCGATGCTATTCTAACGAAATGTGATGAACCAGTTTATGTTATTTCTCTTTCATTGAAAGTTCATAGATACCTATGGTATAATTATCCGGGTTAAAATCTTCTATTAAGTAGAGCTTATCATTATGAGCTGCTGCCAGTGTGTGTGAGACCGGTATCTCTTTTATGAATTCCTTTGTCTCCCTGTCATAGAGTATCAGAATATTTTCCTTCTTGCTAAAATCTATAGTTTCAAAAAACTCTGAAGTAAGGATTTGCATATGCAAAACTATAAATTGCTCTGTACCATATATGCCAGCCATTACAGAACTACCGGATGACCTCTTATTAATTTCAGAAATAGGAAGGTTGGCGTGAACCTCTTTTTCAGGTATTGAAAAACTTTTTGTGTATTCACCAAAATAATCTACTCGTTGTAAGGTCTCTCTACTGTACATTTGAATATAGGGTGACCCAACTGAACTGGTATAAATATAGTTTGAATCTACTAGAACAGTATTTTCAGCACTATAGGAATTATCTTTCAGAGTAAACTCATCATGCATCCCAAAAACAGTATCAATTCTTCCATCATATGTTAATACCGCCAGTAATTTTGATTTTTGAGGTTCGTGAATGAATTCACTTTCAGTTATCGGAAGTAGAAGTCGGTCTCCAAAAGATGTCAATGTATACGGATGAGCCCAATATTTTCCCTCAGAAAAAACCGTGTTAGAGGTTATTAATTCACCGTTTAAATCAAAAATTTTAATCATGCGCTGAGCTGCATCGTAGATAGTGATTTGATCTTCATCATTGAAATCAAATCCACTAACATGCATAAGTCCTTTTGGGCCTTTACCTCTTTCACCCACTACTTTAATGAACTGGCCCTGATTATCAAATGCAAAGACTCTGTTTTGGTTCCGTTCCGCAAACATCCAAATATCTCCCCCATCATTTATCCGAAACTGTTCTACAAACTTACCGAATAAAGGTTCGGAATTACCTAAAACAACCGAATCTACCTTAATTAAAGAAACATCTCGGAGGTTTTCGTGCGCCTCTTTATCCATTGAGCAGGCGCTAATAAACAAGCCAAATAAAGTTATAAAGAAAACAGAATTAATACGTACAGCCATAATATATATCGTAATATATACCTATTTACTCACGACCTATCAGTTGGATGTGTAATATTGGTTACCCTATTATTTATAAGTGTCTTCTGTATATCAGTCACTGTACCCATAGAAGCCATATCGTTTACAATAAGTCTCACGTCTGTATCATTTGTAAGATCGCTGCTATTTTTAAGTGCAACAGATAAATCTGCAGGATAAAGTAAAGTTCCGTCAACCAATATCTTTCCGTTACTTAAAATATCTATAATTAAATCGTTTTCGAATTGCTTGAAAGCCTCCGGACTCATCATATTGATATCTACCTGTTCTACGTTTTTGAGAACTAACACGCGGGTAATTTTATTTACTAACCCAGTATAAACCATATCTGAGGATGAAATTCGAACTTTTGATTCTTGGTCTATTTCAAGAGCATCAATGTGGCTTACCAACGATGATTCTGAAAGTGAAGATCCATTTATTTTAATATCTCCGTTCTCATAAATCCGAATATCTACAAGTTCCAGTGCTTCGTTCTGGGTAAGTGTTTTTGGTTTATTTTCATTCTGTTTGATCTCGGAGGATGAGCATGAAATAATTAATAATGATAATGATAATGATGCTAAAAATATATATTTACTCATAATTAAGTATTTAGTTTATTAATAACTTTAATTAGTGATTTCTTTATTAAGCCCTCTTGTACTAAATAAATCATTATTTGAAAATTTCCAATCACAAGGCAACATTTCGAGAATGAAGCTCACCATATCACCTCTCACTTCACCACCACTCTATACTTCTATACTCGTTCCGGTGCTCTGCTCCGTAATGCCCTGCTTTATACTACTAAATTAGTTTGAATCCAACAACCTTAATATATTTTTCATAATACTACCTCCTAAACCCAAATGAAATACGACGGAGCGATAGATCAATTAACGATAGACGATTTGTTTCCGCCTCCTCTTCTCACTTTTCTTGAACCTTGATTAGCAGGATTTAGGGATATTCATGATTTTTAGTGGCCTTAATAACACATCAAGGTGCAGAACCCGTGAAGTGAGTAAAAAACCCTGCTCCATCGGAGCACCATGTTTGTAAAAACAATGACCCCAAAACTACGTCGCGCCGTAGGTGCGGTATGTTATGATGTAAGGTTAGGATGCCTAATCCAACCCAACATAACGTCCCTAAGGGACGTGGATTTGAGGGCTGGTATCCTTACAAACATACTGTCCCTAACGGGACAGGGTTAGGGTTCCGTCAAAACGAAAGTGAAACTTAAAACTCATCACTCAAAACTTCCTTGAACTGCTTTCCTAATGTTACAGTGCTCCGCTCCGGATCGAGGCTAAATGTTAGTTAATCTATAATTGGGATTGGGTCAGTCCCCTGCATTTCACTTCTACTATATTTCATATCTATCTTATACTTCTTGATCACCAGATCGTTACTGAATGTAGAGTAGTAATACCCCTCGTTATCTCGAACAGTCAGGCCACCAAGCTCTTCCACAAATTCCGAATCATCAAACGTATACAGCAATTCATGGTCGGCGTTATACACATCAATGAAGCGTTCGTAGATCGGCGATTCCGTTTCGCCGGTTGAAGCCCGGCGGGCATAGGCATGCGGATCGTCAATATTGATAGGGTGTTCCACCTGGATCAGATAATTTCCATTGTCCAGAAAAACAGGTGAACTGATATTTCCTAAGCCATACAGACTCACACTTCCACCATCAGCATAGATACCCGGTCCTAAGGTGCCGTCAAACTCTCTTCGAACTTCAGTTTTAAGGTTTCCCTCATAATCATAAACCTGATGCCTGTAACTGGTGTTAAATGAGTATATAAAATCCTCATCCCTCATCTCGATTCCACCACGGATCGTTGCCCGGCTATATTCTTCATCCTCCGTTTCAATGATGTTGATACTTCCCCGTACCCGTAAACTATCGGTCAATTCCATCGTATAAACCAGTGCTCCAATGGTTCCAAAATTAGCTCCGCTCATAATGATCAACCCATCATCACGGATATCCACCAGACTTGCAAACCGCATATCTTCTGGCAGTTCGTAGGTTTTAATGAAGGTACCATCCAGGCCAAATTCATCTAAACGGGAGCCCTGTATATTGGCTACATACAGCTTATCATTAAACAGGCTCATTCCAAACGGACTTTCAAGATCACCGGGACCTTTTCCTTCTTCCCCGACAGCCCAACGAAGGTTGCCTTCAGGATCGAGCGATATCAGCTTACTCAAACGACGGTCGATGAAGTAGAAATTGCCGTCCTCATCAATTTGCAGGTAACCGATGTTACTGATCACCGGTTCTTCAATGACGGATAAGTCGATAGTTTCAACCAGCTCAAATCCTACCGGAGGAGCTTCTTCATCCTGTAACAATCCTTCACTCGGATTGTAGATAACCCCATTTTCTTTTCGGATGGTTGATGCATCCTCTCCACCATTCCCGCAGCCGAAGCCGGTTATAATAAGCACGCACACTAAAACACAGGTGCATATTCGATGTATTATATAATTCATTTATCCAATTGATTAATTATTAATTGATCTGATCTCATTTCAGGCATTTTTAATTAACCGCAAAGCTCGCAGAGCTTACTTCATCACTTCATAATTTTATCAATCTGTCAACTATCAACTCTCACCCCATCACTCCTAACCCTCAACCCCGTCATCACCAATAAGAGGATCGTACTGATCGAAAGTCCCCAAATAACCACGATAGCCAGGTTTTCCCAGAACTCATTGTTGCCAAAGATCATCATGGGAATCAGTCCGGTGATGGTAGTTACGGTCGTGATCAAAATGGCGCGAATGCGTTTCCGATAGACGTGCATCCAGCAGCGCAGCCCAAAGATGCCATTCCCATTTTCCAGCTGTTTCTGATGATAGATGAGGATCGCATTATTCACCACTACCCCAATACAAAGTAATGAACCGGCGATAGCACCCCGGTCGAAAGCCATATCGTTGGCCAGCGTACCCAGCATGATACCTACCAAACTGAACGGAACAGCCATGATCACAAAAATGGGATACTTCACGCTTTCCAGCAGAGCCGACACGATCATCCACACGCTTAGTAAACTCAATAGCGCAATAAATATGAAATTCCGGCTGCTGTCGTCATTCCCAAATCCAAAGAAACCGCGTCCAAAATTGATCTCAGCTCCCACAGGCACCGGTGTGGTTTCGATCACCGATTCAATGAATTCACGGCCCATGCGGTAATTGCCCAGATAATCCACGGTCACCGTTCGCTCATACGACTGATTGTTCCTGCGAATCTCTGTCAGCCCTCCCTCCTGCACGATCTCACCGATCCGGCTGATATTGAAGTTCACGTTCCCAAACTTTCGCGTCCGGTTCATCATGTCTTCCTCAAACGCCCTGTCCCTCTCACTTCGGCCGATCAGATACATTTCCTGCCCGGCGAATTCCACCTTGCCGACGGTATTCTCAGGATTCAGGTCCAGCATCAGGGTTGAAATAACCTCTCTGCGGTTCAGGTCATTGGCCAGTATCCGCTCTTCATTCAGACGCAAAATATATTGCTGAAAATCATCCCGTCGGGAATAATAACTTGAGTTGATATCCACCTCCCTTACGCGGCGACTTGTTTTCAATCTCCGTTCAAGATCCTTGGCCAGATTCAGTAATTCGTCATAAGAATAGCCTTTCAGGCGAATGGAGTGATTGGACGAACTTCCCCCAAAACCCGTGCTGATCCCCTGAAGATTGAGCCCGGATACAGATAAAGCAAAATTACCGGTACGGGCTCCCAGAAAAGCGGCTTCACCAAAAAAGGTGTAGGGATCTGTTTCATACAGGTATTCCGGATCGACCACGAACCGAATTCGAGCTCCAAAATATTCAGACAGATTGGCCTCGTAATATTTAAAGGCATGGGCGTACGGCTCCACGATGGTTTCATAATTCTTCACGATCTTGTCGATCTCGGATAGCGGCGTCCCTTGCGGCGCCTGAATGTACACATTAATACTTTGTTCATTCCCTCGCCTCCACGGACTTCCAAAATACGTTTCATCTGAAAAACGCTTGGTCAACCCGCCGATCCAGTCGTCTATTGTATCCCGGTTATCAAAATAGACCTGGGTAAATTCCGGCCATAGGGTTCCTTCCTCCGAATCCCATTCCGGCTCCTCAATAGCAAACAGCGGAAGGCCGATCACACCGATCAGGACTACCGGCAGTACCCATCTGAGTTTTGACTTTAGCAGGAAGCTCTTCATCACCAGGCGGTTCAGCCATCCTGAAACCCGTCCTGACCTCTTTTTCTCCGTGATCTTTGGAGTAAGCCACACCAAGGCATAGGGAATCCACGTAAACGCAATAATAACCGAACACACGAGCGTAACCGTCAGGGCCACCGCCAGTGGCACCAGGAATATGCGAAGTTCATCAAGCGCAAAAAGCAGCGGTATGAAAATCCCAACTGTTGTAAAGGTACTGCCCAAAACCGGAACCACCGAATTTCCGATCTCTCTGAGTATGTGATCTATACGATCTGATCTGCCTGAAGGAAGCCCGGGATTCAGGTGCTCAAACACCACCACCGCATTATCGATCAGCATACCCAAGGCCACCGTGATTCCCGCCAGCGTGATGATATTGAGGCTATAATCCAACAAATAAAGCACGATCAGACTGAGCAAAACAGAAAAGGCCACACTGCCCATGATCACAAAGGGAGCCCTGAGCTTACGGATGAACAGGATCACCACGAAGAATACCAGAATACCACTTATAATGGCCTGCAGCTTAAGATCGTCGAACTGCTGACGAAGTTCCTCGGTGGAATCGATGGTTAGCATCAGCGACAAGCTTTCAGGCAATTGTGCTTTAATATCTTCCATCGACTGAAGTACATTTTCGGCCAGTGTAAAAGCATCAGCACCCGATTCCTTAACAAACTCAATGGTCAGGGCCGGGTCGCCGTTTATTCGCTTGATGGATTTTGCGGGATAGTCCTGAACTGAGATCTCAGCAAGGTCATCCAGAACCAGCTGCTTTCTGGAACCGGGCAGTTCGACCTTGAGTCCGGCTATATCGGCGATACTGTTGAACTTGGGCGGAATGATCAGGCTGTAGCGCGATATACCTTCCTCCACAAAACCGGCGGAACGCCAGCTCAACTGCTCGCGCACCTGCAACAAGATCTGCCGGGGTGAGAGGTCATACTTTTCAACCTCATCGACATTGAATTCTATGACCAGGGCCGGGTCCTGTACGCCACGAATGGCTACCTCGGCGAGTCCATCAATGGAAAGTAATTTCGGACGAATATTGGTTCGGGTGTACTCCAGCAGCTGCCTGGGGGCCATATCTCCATTCAGTGTATACACGATGAAGGTCTGCTGATCTTCCAGCTCATCGGGAACCTGACGGGTAATGCTGGGTGGCGAAACGCTTTCGGGAAGGTTTTCATCCAGTGTGAACAGGTATTCCCTAAGTTCCAGCACGCGGTAATCGACCGGTGAATCCTTTCGGAAGGTGATGGTCACCGTTGAACGTCCTTCCTGGGTGATGGAACGGATATCGGTCACATCACGCAGGCGATTGGCTTCCCGTTCCACTTTTCGGGTGATCTCCATCTCCATGATCTCAGGCGAGGTACTGCCCCAGTTATAATTCACTGTAACGGAAGGCAGATTGAGCTCCGGGGTACTCTCAACCGGCAAAACACGCCATACCGCTACCCCTATCACACACACGATGATGTAGAAGAAGGAAATGAGATATTTACGATTTAATAGCTCGTGCACGAGAATTCAAAATTTAAAATTCAAAATTCAAAATGAGTTCTTTGCAATTTTTCATTTTGAATTTTGAATTTTTAATTAACCAATAAGAGGAACCACCTTCTGCTGATGACTGATACTAAAATGCTGATCCACGGCCAGGGTATCGCCGGGTTCAATTTCGGGATGGTCGATCAGGACCCAGTCGGAATTCATGGCCTCCGGGGTTACATAGATCCACTCCACCTCCTCATTATTCAGTAAACGGAACACCAGGGTTCTTCCATCACGCTCCAGCAGGGCTTCACGCGGCATTCGGACTTTAGCTTCCTGACTGCGCACAAACACGCGTCCATCTACCGTCATACCGGTCTTGAGGCCCAATTCACTGTTATCCACTTCCACCAGTACCTGCCCTGTTTTGGTATCAGGATCCACTTCCGGTGAAATGGCAGTGATCTCGCCCTCATAACCCTTACCCCCGGGGCCGAACAGTTCCACCTTCATACCTTCATCCAGATTGTTGATCTCCGACTCCAGCACGTCAAAACGCACGCGGGCAGTTGAAGCATCTATGAGTGAAGCCAGTTCCGTACCGGCTGATACATACGACCCTACGGAAATGAAGGTTTGGTTGGTCACCACATTTTGCAGGGAAAGCCGTCCGGAAAATGGCGCCTTCACCGTTGTGTAGCTCAGGTTCAAGTTTTGCACGGTCATAGGCTACTTCGGCATCGGCCAATCCGCTGTTGATACGGATCATTTCATCATTGCTTTCCCCGGTGTAACCTTCTCCGAAGTCGTTTGTCGATCTCATACTGATTCTCAGCCTTCAGATAAGCCTGCCGGGCTTGCTCGACCTCATATTCCCATTCATCATCCACAAATTGGAGCAATACCTCTCCTTTCTGTACCTGTCGGCCTTCCTCAATGATATGGGACTCCACATAGCCGCTTATCCGGGGTACGATCTTCGTCTGCTGCAGTGGCTCCACAACCCCGCGACTTTCGATATAGAAATTCAGCGGTTCATCGTCCACCACATCAAACACCACCTCGGGACGGATCTCCACACTATCCATATCCGGAGCCTCCGGCCTTTCCTCCTCACTTTTACAAGCAGTGAACAGGGTTACAGTGATCAGTAAACAGGGAAGTAATTTTGGCATTATTTGTCTTTTCATAACACTTGGTCTAATTAAACTCTGAGTCACATTGTGGTAATTAAAAATTCAAAATGAAAAATTTAAAATATTGCTTGGTCTGACGGCTCAAAGCCCGTCTGACCAATAGCTAGTTTCGAACTCAGTAACCTATAAAATCCATCAGACGGGTAATCCGTCAGATGGAAGTAATTAACCATTTTAAATTTTGAATTTTTCATTTTGAATTACTCCCATTCGTCCATTTAAACACCAATGGGAATCAAATACAAGGTCAAAAAGGTACTCGTTATCATTCCGCCCATCAGTGCTATGGCCAATGATTGCCGGAAGATGTATCCATCTCCAAATGGGATCAGCATTGGGATCAATGCCAGGATCGTTGTCATACTCGTCATGACCACCGGCCGGAACCGGTTGATACCCGCCTGCCTGATAGCTTCATCCAGATTGCCGGTTTCATCAAAATAGCGGCGCATGAAATCCACTTTCAGGATGGAATCATTTACAGCAATTCCGGTCAGGATCAGGATCCCCATAAAAGAAAGCGCATTTAAACTGACACCTCCGATATACATCGCAAAAAAGGAACCGATCCACGCAAATGGAATGGCCAGAATAATGATGAACGGATATTTCAGATTTTCATACTGTATGGCGAGGATGAGATAGATCAACAACACGCTGATCATCAACAGCCACCCTAATTCTTTCAGCAAGGTAATGACCTGCAGGGCTGAACCGCGAACCTGAATTTCATGTCCTGATTCCTGCATAAAACTATTCACCATCTGTTGAATCTCTCCACCGTCCCACCACCAATCCATGAAGGTCAGATCAGAATTATAGGTCAGTATCGGAGCCTGACGGATACGCTCAAGCTGTTCGGCCTCATTGATGCGCGAGATCTCGGCTACATCCGTCAGCGGAATGATCTTGTTCCTGATATCAAGGGTGATCTCTGTGGGATCCAGTGATTGTCCCCGCTCCCCGATCAGGCGTATGGATATCTGCTCATCCTGCCGGTTCCAGTCGGTGATGAAAGCCCCGCGTGTCAGTGATTCCAGGTAACGGATCACCTCCGTCTCGGTTAGTTCAAAGGCCAGCATCTGTTCCGATCTGAAGCGGATCTGATACGCCTGTATCCGCTGTGGATATTTCAATTCAAGATCTGTTTCCCTATAATTTCGGCTCATGAATTCTGAAAAGGCTCCGGCTACCCGGTTACTGAATGCCCGGTCGGTTCCCACCACACTAAACTGCACCGGAGCATCCTGACCAACAGCAACCACGCCGGTCGCATCATCCGACATTTTTTGAAAGGTCCAGTTGGCATAGGTCCGGGCGATCCCTTCCATGATACGTTCCACTTCCCGTGCCTCCTCAAACCCGGAAACGGGGACGGAGATCGTAAATTTATTGAGCCCTTCGTTGGTGATAGAGCTTAGATTCGTGTTATCTGTGTAGCCGCCAAGTGACAGTATGTTGGACTGGCCGGTTCGCTCCAGAAGAATGTTGGTCACATCCGCAGAGGCCTGCTTGGCGGAACGCAGAGCCGTGTTACCGGGCATGGATACCAGGTATTCTACCTTAGACGGCTCGTCAGGTGGCAGTACGGCTTTTTCGGTGGTCATGAAGGCAAAGGCTGCAGCGGCTAATAACAAAACGGCAACCAAAATAATGGGCAGTGGCTTCTGGATGACCCGCCCCAGGTTACGTTCATAGGCCATTACAATACGATCAAGTGCATTGGAGACTTTACTGAGGACGCCCTTAGGTTTCGACCCCTTGCTGATCTGAGCTACAAAGACCGGTAGAATGAACAGGGCCACCAAGAGCGAGGCGATCAAACTGAAGGAAAGCGTGGCGGCCAGGTCGCGAAAGAAAGCCCCTTCAAATCCACCGAGAAAAATAAGCGGCAGGAATACCGAAATGGTGGTGAAGGTGGAAGCCGTTACGGCCAGACTGATCTCTTTGGTTCCCTCCCGGGCAGCTTCAAATCGACCCAAGCCTTTTTGGCGGTAGCGACTGATGTTCTCCAGCACCACAATGGCATTATCCAGCAGCAGACCGATGCCGAGAGTGAGTCCGCTGAGGGAAATGATGTTGAGCTGAATATCGAACAGGAACATCACCACGAAGGTGAGGAAGATACTGACAGGGATGGAGATCCCAATGGTAAAGGGACTCCGTGCGTCATCCAGGAACAGGAACAGCACCAAAAAAGCCAGCAAGCCACCGATCAACAGGGTTTGCAGCAGGTTGGAAATGGAATTCTCGATGTAGCTCGCATCTTCCTGTATCACCTCGATGAGGATATCCGGGTTTTGGTCACGGATCTCGGTCAGTACATTTTCCAGAGTCTCGAAGACCTCGACCGTGTTGGAGCCGTATTCTTTTTTGACGAGCACGTTCAGCACCTCTTCCCCATCCAGCAGTGCAAAAGAAGTTGGGTCGGCTTCGGCCATTTGGACATCCGCCAGTTCTTCCAGCAGCAATACACGTCCGCTTGCCAGGGAAATAATGGGGGTTTTCCGCAGGTCATCCAGCGACTCGATCCGGCTTTCGATCTTGAGGGCGTATCGGTACCAGCCATCGCGGAGTTCGCCCGTAGAGGAAAACAAGTTGGCATCCTGCACCGACTGCTGAATTTGGGACAGCGACAATCCATACCGATCAATAAAGCGCGGGTTGAACCGGATCTGTACTTCGGGCTGAACTTCCCCCACTAACAAAGCCTGGGCAATGCCCTCCTGCTGTTCCAGTCGGCGGGTAAACACCTGATCGGCCCAGCGCTTCAGGGAAAGCCGATTCGAAAATTCCTGATTGGAGACATTGGCCAGCTGAAGCGCAATGGTAGCGATCGGCTCATCCGAAGCCGAAGAATACACCAGCTGCGGCCGCTCGGCCTGATTGGGCAACATATACCGCGCCTGATCCAATTTCTCCCGCACGTTCAGGAAGGCGATATCCATATCAAAGCCCCATTCGAAGGTGAGGAAGATGAGGGATTGACCCTGCCGGGAAAGAGATTCAATTTGCTGCACGCCGCGCACGCCGGAAAGCATGCCCTCCAGCTGCTCGGTAATGCGGAACTCCACTTCCGAAGCCGGCGCCCCGGAATAGTCTGTACGCACCAACAGCGTAGGCCGGTCAATATCCGGCATCAGCTCGATGGAGAGCCGTTCCAGTGCAATACCCCCGAAAATGAGTACCGCCAGAACTAAAATTACAGACGCTATAGGTTTTTTAAGCAGCAAATGGAGAATTTTTTATTACTTAGCAGAGGATAGTAAAATAAAATCGGGATATGGAAACTAAGGATTTAGTAGTGGGTTGTTTAGTATTCATTCCAGAGCGGCGGAAGAGTAGTTTTAAAATTTATCACTGTCCCAACGGTACAATTTTAAATCGTAGCCCTCATTACCTCTTAGAACTCGATGGCGACAAGAAACTCAGTTGTTAAGGCAATTTCTTTAGTTAGAGCAGGTAACTTAACGGAATGCAAATATTTACCCGAACGCTTTTCATACACGACCAAACTGTGTATATCGGCATCAGAGTTTCTGGATCTTTCAATATATAGTCGATCATCGATGACAAACAAATTCCCGTTTATTCCGACAGCATCCCGATTTCTGATCGTGTTTCCATTTTCTCGTAAAAGAAAATCGGTTCCATTGGATCACTGTTTATTCCCGTTCCTGTTAATAATCTAGCTGACCCATTCATTATAATTTCGGATAGTTCCCGAATAATCAGCTGAATAATATAACTCATTTCAGAGCAAGCTATATCTCCGGTTATCACATAAGGATATCTTTCCGGTCATTTGAAAGAGGTTGAAATGTGTTTGTCAAATCCAGATTTCCATTCTAATGTATATTTATGCATGATTCCTTTGACTGTCAAATCCGAATCCGTATCAGTTGACGTACAAATAGTGAATACGTACTATCCTCACTATCACTAGCTGAAATCTGATCAGGTTTAATAAACCTATTGTTGACCGAAACGTATTATCGCATACGCTTTTGAGTAATATCCCAAACATCAATTTTGTAGGGCCATATTCGGAGATCCATAATTGATCCTGTGTTAAAAACATATCGAAAGGTGATTCATATTCTCTGGCCCACGTCCCCTTCTGGTATTTAACCGTTCCGGATTATGCAGCACCTTCAGATCAAACAAACGACCTGGATTGTCGAAAGCCGACCGCTACCCTATCGTCTCCATTAACGGTAAGTGCATGAGGATAAAATATTTCGTGGCTTCAAGTGCAATTGAATCCATTTTTATAAAGCTAATTGCCTTCCAAATTTCCTGCTCATTTTGAAAAATTCGCTGAACTTAATTAGTACGTGCGGATCCATTTGTTTGAGCATGGATGGATTGGGAATAACAAATAATAGCAAATATCGGTAGTAACGTTATCTGAATTCCATTGATGGTGATTGGCAGTTTAATGAACAAAGATTGTACCCTTTAAAATAATTTTGAACTCGTTCCGGTGCTCCGCTCCGGTGTGACCGAGGCCTCTGCCTCAGACTACTGAATGTGATCCATTCCGACAACGAATATTTTCAATGCTATCGATATTCATGTAACATCAACAATAGAAGCTGGAGGCAGAGCCCCAACCCTGCTCCATCGGAGCAGCATGTTTGTAACCCACCGTACCCCATGGCATGCCCCGCGCCGTAGGTGCGATATGTTGCCGAGAACGACTTGAAAGCCCGAATCCAACTCAACATAACGTCCCTAAGGGACGTGCCTTTGGAACTGACATCCTCTTACAAACATGCTGTCCCTGACGGGACAAGTTTTGGTATAAGAATGTCTGATCCTATTCCACCGGCTTAAAAACATACCTTTCATCGAAATCCACATTAAACTTTTTGAGAAGTTCGAGGTATTCATCCCTGAACGTTCTCTTTCGGTGATGCTCTTTTTGATTTTGGATGTAATGATAAACCCGATCAATCTGACTTCGGCTGTGAGAAAAAGCTCCATATCCCTCCTGCCACTTAAACCTGCCATGTACTAGTCCCCGGTCTTTGATCCACTTTGAGGATTCACCTTTTACGACTTTGATAAGTTCTGACATTGCTCCTTTTGGCTGGTAACCAATAAACATGTGGAGATGGTCAGGCATACCGTTAATAGCGATCATTTTGTGGGTTTTGTTTTGGATGATACCTGTTATGTATCTATAGAGTTCTTCTTCCCAATCGGGCTGGATCAAGCTAATCCTGTTTTGCACTGCAAAAACAAAATGAATATAAAGCTGAGTATACGTGTTCGCCATAGCTTTTTTTTAGTAAGAGCGATTACAAAGCAATTCCTTACAAACTTTTTTAAAAACAGAACCTCTCACCCTGCTCCATCAGAGCAGCATATTTGTAACCTACCGTGCCCCTAACGCCTCCCGCGCCGTAGGTGCGGTATGTTGTTGACGCGGCCAGAAAGCCCGAATCCAACTCAACATAACGTCCCTAAGGGACGTGGCGTAAGGGTACCGCAGACTTTACAACCATGTTGTCCCTAACGGGACAGGGACAGGATCATGTTGCGGTCTCACCTGAAAAGCTTCTTAACGCAAAACCCCCATTCCTATAATGTGAGCCGGGCAATCTGGCCGGCCTCCCTAACACGGCAATGGGAACGAGGTAAACCCTTTTCCCTGCTCCATCGGAGCAACATGGTTGTAACCCACCGTACCCCCGGCACGCCTCCCGCGCCGTAGGTGCGGTATATGGCAGATATAGCCTGGAGTGCTGCATCGAGGCAGAGCCTCCTTTGTACGTTCCACAGCAGAGTGGCGGAACGAGAAACCGGAATATCTAATCAGCTTCCCTTTCTACATTATAACCCAGTCAGCTTATAAAAAGTCAACATATTCTCTTTTCTGTCAAGATCATATGTTTTCATTACGGCCACATCCCCATTGATCCGCATGGTGTTTGTAAAATGTTCTAATTTCACTGAGAATGCATACGAAAGATCATCTAAATTGTAGAAATCAAGTGTTTTACTATAGGCATCCGTTCGTCCTGAGTACAGTATGATTACATAATTTTCATAAATGCCAACGCCTCTTGATCTGTACAGAAACTCATCCGATCTTTTGTAGACAACTTGTTCCTTCCCTTGTGTTATATCTGATTTTGTTTCTTTAAAGTTGGTGCTTACATACAATTCTTTCCCATCTAATTGCATCTGTTTATGATCGAACGCTTTCATAAGCTCAACATCCGTTCTGGCGAATACAACTGTTGAATCATTCATGCTTAAATAACCGCTTTCCATCAAGTCAGAATCGGACATTTGTTTCTCTTTGTCTATCAGATAAGAAAGTAAACTTCCTTCGTGATCATACACAACTAAATCACCTTTGTCTCCTGGATTCGCATTGTATAGCACGATTTTTTCTTCATTGCAAGCTATCCGAAAGGGAACAAATTTTTTAGGCCTGAATGAACTTAATAATGTCTCACTGTTGACATCCCAAATGGTCACTCTTGCCAGGTCAGGATCAATGACAATGACTTTATTATCGGTTATACACATGTCGGTGGGATTACGAAACTCTTTAGGTCCTGAACCTACTCCAGCCCCGACCTCTTTAAGCTTAGCTACATCCGTATTCTCAGTTAAAGATTCTAATAAAACCGAATAGAGATTTCTGTGTCCATAGTCGTAAACAAACAGTTTATTTAGATCTGTTTCAAATGCATATAGAGTCGGACGGAAAAGCTCTACGTCAGATAAATAAACTGTTCCAATTTCATTGAGTAAATTTGCTTTAAAAACCCGCTCAATTTTCGAATTTTCAGAATGAGAGTCTAATAAATTCTGACTTTTTGATAGGTTCGTACAAATAAATAAAAATAAAATTAGAAATATATAGATTTTCATATAATATTTAAATATTAAGACACCCTTTAAAAAAAATCAGTAAAATTCAAGGAAGTAAATAATTCTCTACTACAGTGTCCAATATGTTATAACTAATACTTCCTTTAAGTAACTTATTATCTATAATTATTGCAGGTGTTTCATTAATTTCAAAGGAACCTACTAATTTATGATTATTGTGTACCGAAGAAAAAGTCTCCTGTAAAGAGACACATTCCGAAACCTTTTCGTTTTTTATGTTTTCCCCCCAATATTCCTCACTAATAGAATAATCAAAGTTGATTAAATTATTTGTTAGTACTTTATCGTATATAAAATCATTGGCTTTAAAATAATTTTCAAATTCATAATTAAGCATGCATTCCGAAAAAATTGAAGCCTCAAATATTAATTTATCATCTAATTTTGCTTTGTTTAAAAAGTAAAACGAAACTTTATCATTATATTTTTTAAATAACTTTTCAATATTATTATTCATCTCATAACAATATTTACAGTCGTAACTGTAAATGTATATGAATTTCAAGCCATCGTTTGCTCCAACCTTATACGCTTTATCAGTTTCAGATATATTAACATCATCAATCCTTTCAATAGGGAGTAAAATTATTTTTGGAAAATACTTTTGGGTAGTTACAAAAACTATCGTGCCAAAAATTAAATAGGTAAGTATCTCAAAGATTCTAGCTTTCATATTTATTTCACCTCTAAGCGAAAAATTTCTGGCGCTTGATATCCTGAAAGCGGATCGATCCTATTCACTCCGTATAAGACGCCATCTTTTAAGTGCAATAGTTTAAAAGAAGAGCCTACCTTGATCCTCGCTAGTACATCTTCCCGTTTCCGGTGCAATTTCTATTACCTCGGTAACCCCTGCAGAATTTCGTTTTGTAACCCATAGAGTTGTGTTGCTTCCATCAGAATTCAACAATAGTTCTTCCGCGTAAGGGTAACTATCCGGCATGCTCACTTTTCTGTAAAGATCAGCATCTTCGGATGTATTCATTTTGGTTCGATCACTTTCAGAAATACTTTTTTCAGTTAACTCTTCTATGCATTTTTCTTTAGTGTCTTCAACCCTATCTGATCGAAAATACTCTATACAATTTTGTTCTGTCGATATTTTATAGACAACCCCATCGGGAGTAACATCAACTAAATCCTCTCTTCCAAATGGATGCATGGAAACCAAAAAATCATTTCCCTCTGAATATGTAAGCATTTCACGATCTTTTGATCTAAAGAGACTTTCATCTAATGAGTTGAACAAGGAATCCGTCAGGACATATTGTCTATAATGATCCTGATCTATATTATTCCTGTTGTACTTGCCTTTATATTCAATAATAAAATTACCATCGTCAAGTCTCCATAATCTACTAGGTGACAGAACCTCACCATAGTTATTATTGATTGGAGGGAGATCATATGAATTTTGATATGTTAGACTTTGCCTGATCAAACACAGATACTCGAAAAGTACTGGATCTACTGCAAATAACTGACCGTTGACTACTAGAAGGTCGTCAATTGAAGCAAAGTCCCCTGGACCCTGTCCCTTACTGTTATATTCCTTGAGTAGCTCTCCATCCTGATTGAAAACGAGAATACCCAGAAAAAGATCGTTGACATAAATTTTTTGGTCGGCACTTATTTCCAGATCGTCGATCAGCCCAAATTCAAAATCATTAATTACTGAGATTTGATATTTGATCTTTAATATCAGAGATAAGCTGAGCTGATGCTTGGTTATAACCAAAAATCATAACCAACAAATATAATGTAATTGCTGATTTCATAATTCAATTAGACTAATTTAATATTTAATAACTGGAGGGAATCAAATCCCTCCAGTTATATCATTTATAGAGACTTCTCAAGTTCAGGAGAAGTACATTTACATTTAAAGACACCTGCTTCACAGTTTTGACCTGAAGCACATTCACAACTCCCACCTAACCTTGCTGTACAAGTAGGGCCTTCATCAATTACCACAGATGCATTAAGGTTTAATGGTGTAAAGGCAATAATGCTCAGATAAATAAATAATGACGATAGAAAAGTTATTGCTTTTGATTTCATAGTTCCCTCATTTTTATTTTTGTTTAAACGCTTCTAATTGAAGCACTGTTTCTAAATTTAGTTTCCAAAACTTCATATTCAAGAACTTTTACCCCCAAACTTTACTCTTGATTTTTACTCCTGATTTTTCCACCAAGTTGGTGATCGGTTTGTATGGTATCTGATGTATTCATTCAGGTTATCTTCATCTCCCAAACCCAATTTCTGCCCAATCTCATAACAACTTAGTTCTGGACTTTTCAAGATTATTTTATGGAAAGTCTCTATCCTAATTTTCACTAATTTTGATTTAGGAGATTTCCCAAAGCTTCTTTTAAACCTCCTTGAAAAATATTTTGGACAACCATACCCCATCTTCGCAGCCCACTCTGTAACCGTTCTTATTTCTTTTAAATTTTCCTGGGCGATATCAATAGCCCGATCCATTGGTATCTTCATAGACTCAATTATTTATGTTAATAATTATTTTACAGTCCGCTTCAGCAAACTGCATCATTTAGTCCTTCCAATGGTTGAGGGCTAATAATCCTCATATAGCGTTTCACCGCTTGTGGTATTTTCCACTACAAAAAAGAGGAACTTGAGTACATATTGTTACACTTTGTAAATAATATATTTTGCAATTTCTTTAACTTATTGTCTGGCAACACTTTAAATTTTCTCATATTTCTCAATTTAATCTGTTATAGGATTCACCTAACCTTTTCCCGAAAGGGAAATCGTGTTTATAAAAAAGAATATGAGCCCGAATTCCCGTCCCGTAGAAACATTATGTTAAGTTGGTTTCGAACTCTATATCTACTTTGAAAACATATCGCACCTACGGCGCGGAAGGTGGTATGGAGTCTTGGGGTTTTTAAAAATATGTTGCTCCGATGGAGCAAGTTTTTTGAGCTCTTTTATTGTAGCGAAGTCATGAACCAAGAGCTAAACTAATGGCTTAAATCAACCAGCGTTTTAGCGATCGCTTTTTTAAGCTCCGGATCTACCCCAGCCTTTTCTGCATAGGTTTTCCATTGTGCGACCACTCCATTCACCTCATCAATAACAGCTCCTGCTTTTTTGATGTTCATGGATTTTGCAACCGCAAGCAGGTCGCCTTTGGTGATCTCTTTCCTCTTCCCGTTTATACTCAGGGAATGCTGACTCACCCATTCACTTTCCGGGCGGTAAGCATGACACAGATCATAAGCCGGAGCAAGCTCCCATTTTTCGCCTTCTTTCAGGCGAAAGGAAAAGTTCTTGGTATGATCATCACAATTTCGGGCAGCCACGTTGAATACCATGCGCCTAAACATCTGCTCAGCTTCAGGGTAGGTCAGCCTAAGTTCCCGCATGGCCTGGAAGAGCTGTTCGTAGCTGTAACTGAGCACATCATTGAAATCGAAGTGCTTGATGGCACACAGTGTTTGAATGTGATGCTTGGTTTCAGCTCCTTCTCTGTCAAATCGTTTGGTCATAAAATGCGCCCGGCCGTTTTCTTCAAAGAGTTTTGAAGGCATCATTTCGATCCCGCAATCCTTAGCCATCAGGTAATAGGCCATTTCAACCCTGCCGTAGCCCTGAGTTTTCCCCAGCTGCACATCACTGACCCCATCCAGTTTTATGAGCCAGTGTTCAAAACCATTTGGAGCTTTGGTTTGACCCGATCGAACCTCCCCGGTTTTGTCGTTGTATGCGATCACCGCCTTTGGGCGTGCACCACCGGCTGAGGTACCGATCTTCAGGATCTGCCGAATTCCCGGCTCCTCTTCTTTATCTAATTGGGCAGAGAAGTCTTCTTTTCTGGACAACATTTGGCTCGCCAGCTGAACCAGGCTTTCCACTTCAATACTGAACGTTCGTTTATTACCCTGTAGCTGAGCCGGCTCAAATTCCAGGGCTCCCATCCCCCGCTCTCCAATAAAGCATAATTTTTCGACGGGATTCATGCTGTCTTGTGGCCGCCCCTGCTGTGCCAACCATACATTTATGAGCTGATTTCCGTAGTTATCAGGAAGTGAATCGGCCAGCAGACCCGGCAATCCCCTGAACGCATCCAGATCCGGATCTTCTTTTTTTCTGAGGTTGGGAAAAGTGAAGATATTTCTTCCCGAATTAGTGGGCATGGTAAGCGGCGCAAGATCGATCCCTGAATTTTTAAACGCAGGATCATACTCAAACGAAGCCAGTCCGCTGTGTTGGTCCCATGCCACGGCACCTACGGTTTTTCCCCAAATTTTGACAAAAGCTGTTGTGATCATTACCAATCGCTTTCAGAAATATCCGCTTTTTTACTCCCTGAAGCCCTCTTTCGTTTTTGTTGCTCTTTTTTGGCTAATTCAATGGGACTGACAGTCTCTTCCACCTGAAAGGAATTCAGACGTTCCAGCAGACCCAGCACCCTTAATACTTGAATAAAGGTATTCAGTGTTACCGTTTCCCCTCTTTCCAGCAGACTCAGAGTAGAACGACTGATGCCGGCTTCTTTTGCTAATGTCTGTTGTGTTTTATTCTGCTGCAGCCGATGATGCTTCACAAACTCTCCCAGCTGCTTAATAACAGCCTGATCACTCATCGCATACCAATTTTTGTATGATTTATCATTCATAAAAGCTACATATATTAATTAGTGAATGATTTTTCATTCACAATATAGCTAATTATCATATAAATGGCTGCGTTATATTTCATTCATTAATACCGCTTTATTTAAATAATGAATGATTATTCATACAGAATAAAGCTCTCGTTCCGGTGCTCCGCTCCGGAATGCCCTATGGAGGCTCTACCTCAAACCTGGACTATACCAAAATAGACAGAGTAGCATTATGGAAGTCGGAGACTTCCTAAGCATAAACTTTTCAGTCACCGCTTCGCTAAAGACTGAAAAGATCTAAGGGACCAATTTACGATTTATCTCGATCTAGCTCCCAATGACCGCGTTGGGAAAACCCGTGAAGATGCTTCGTCCCGATAGATCGGGAAGTGAGTAAAAAACCCTGCTCCATCGGAGCACCATGTTTGTAAAACACCGCACCCCTGCGGGCCTCCCCGCGCCGTAGGTGCGGTATGTTCCCGGAGTAGCTTAGGAGCCCTAATCCAACTCAACATAACGTCCCTATGGGACGTGGCTTGATTGTACTAAGCTCTCTTTTTTACAAACATACTGTCCCTAATGGGACAAACGACTATACAGTCCAAATTATCTTCACTCCCTAAACCCTCACCAAAGCGTCCTCTCACCCTGCTCCATCGGAGCACTATGTTTGTAAAAACAGTGATCCAAAACTACCCCGCTCCGTAGGTGCGGTATGTTATGGAGAAAGGTTAGGATGCCTAATCCAACTCTACATAACGTCCCTATGGGACGTGGCTTTTGGGGCTGTAACTCTTTTACAAACATACTGTCCCTAACGGGACATGGCTTGGGTTCCGTCAAACCGAAAGTGAAACTCAAAACTTATCACTCAACACTCAAAACTCCCCTCACTCCAACCCAACTCGCTTAAAGATCACATCCACATTTCGGGTGTGGTGATTGAGGTCGAAGGCTTCGTCGATCTCTTCCTGGGTCAGGGCTTCGGTAATGGTTTCATCTGCTTCCACGATGGGCTTGAAGAGCGTTTGTTCTTCCCATGACTTCATGGCTAAAGGCTGAACGGTATCATAGGCTTGCTCGCGAGGCATCCCTTTGTCGATGAGTTTGTGGAGGAGTCGCTGGGAGAAAACCAGTCCCTGAGTTTTCCAGATGTTGGCTTCCATGTTGTCCTCGAATACCACCAGGTTTTCGATCACCCCGGCAAAGCGGTTCAGCATATAATCGAGCAATGTGGTGGCATCGGGCAGGATTATTCTTTCGGCTGAAGAGTGTGAGATATCACGTTCGTGCCACAGAGGAATATTTTCGTATGCTGTGATCATATATCCGCGAAGCACACGGGCACAACCGGTAATATTTTCAGAGCTGACCGGATTTCGTTTATGCGGCATAGAGGATGAACCCTTCTGTCCTTTTCTGAACGCCTCTTCGGCTTCCCGCAATTCGCTGCGCTGCAGGTGTCGGACTTCCACCGCCATCTTTTCCATCGTTGAGCCGATGAGTGCCAGTGTGGAAAGATAATAAGCATGCCGGTCACGCTGTAAGGTCTGGGTTGAAATGGGCGCCGGACTTAGTCCTAATTTCTCACAGGTATATTCTTCCACTTCCGGCGGGATGTTGGCAAAGGTTCCAACCGATCCGGATAACTTTCCGAATTCCACATCAGCGGCGGCTTTTTTGAAGCGCTCCAAGTTTCGATTCATCTCCGCATACCACAGGGCACATTTCAGTCCGAAAGTGGTTGGTTCAGCATGAATGCCATGGGTACGGCCCATCATAATAGTGTATTTATGAGCCTTGGCTTTTTCGGCCAGTACATCAACGATGCGTTCAAGTCCTTCCAGTAGAATGGCATTCGCTTTTTTGAGTCGGACGCCCCAGGCAGTATCTACCACATCGGTGGAGGTCAGTCCGTAATGCACCCATTTCTTTTCATCGCCCAGGGTTTCTGAAACGGCACGGGTAAAAGCGACTACATCGTGTCGGGTCTTCGCTTCAATTTCTTTGATCCGCTCAACATCAAATCCGGCATTTTCGTAGAGTTTGTCCACATCCTCCATGGGAATCTTACCGAGTTTGGCCCAGGCCCAGCAGGCGGCCAGCTCCACATCCAGCCAGGCTTGAAATTGTGCTTCATCGGTCCACAGATCGGACATTTCTTTTCGGGAGTAGCGAGAGATCATTTGAGAATATTTTCAATTAAAAATTACCCGCCCAAGATAGGGTTTTTCTCTTTTAGGTTTAAGCCTGAATCTGCCTCAATTTTTCAGGAGTATCTTGTTTAAGGGAAGGCAGGATAAATGAAACCCGGATTTAAGGGTTAACATCCGGAATGGAACGCGGATGACGCTGATTCTGCGGATGATCACAGATTTAATATTGAATGAAAAATTAAATCCCGCAAGGATGATCGATGTAACCACGGGATTCAGTCCGGGGTAACGAACCAACGGCCAGTCCAGCCGGGTCGATTCATCACCTTACCCGGCTGTATCATTTCAAGATCTGAAAGTTCTCATTGGACAGGAATTTTTAGCACTGTTCCCGCCTGTATGGTCTGATCCAATTCCACCTGATTCACGATCGCTACATCAAGCGGCTGAATATCCATGGGTAATTCATTCGGCAGAAATGAACTGAACGGAGCCGTTCTTGATACGGTAACCAGTTCCAATCTGACCGGTTCTATTCCAAGAATATCCTCATCATAAAGCTGACTGAATCCATTCTCTACCGATGTAAAGGCAGATCTGTACGTCATCAAACTGCGCACTTGTGGTGTAACTCAGAAACCGGTACACGTTTCCGCCATAACCAACTGCTGTCACTTTCAATTTAATTTCTGTTCCATCCTGAGCCTGAGCCGTGGCCGTGCCCTGATAACCACTTAGGGAATTTGTTGAAAAAGCCTGCTGCTCAATAACGGTAATACCTTCCTGTCCTAAAAATGTTCTTACGGAAGATTCAGGCGTATCATTCTGACTGTCGATACTGAACTGAACAATCGCATCCTGAGCCTCATTAACCATGACCACCACTGAGGTCTGATTGATCAGCTGAAAACCGGAAGGAACCGGAAACTGAAATTCCAGATCAGGGTGATAGAACATACCGTCTCGTTCAAATCCTTCCCGCGGATTTTCACCAAAGATGATCCCCTCTATCATCCGCAGATATTCTTCCCTGCCTACAATAGTTTGTTCATAACCTTTCTCAGCCCATTGCTCTGCAAGACGGGGGATCGTTTTCTCACGCTCGCCGGGATCAGGGTGACTTGAAAGAAGTGTAGGAATTCCACCGCCCTGACTTTCGGAAATTCTTTCCAGTGATGTAAAGAATTCTGCTCCTTCTGCAGCCATATAATTTATCATTGCTGAATATTCAACCCCAAGCTCATCTGATTCTCTTTCAGCATCACGACTATATTTGAGAAACAACAGTTGTGCTGTCTGGCTGCTCATTTGTAAAATACTGGCGCCGTCATATCCCAACGATTCACCTAAAATAGCTCCTCCAATTACAGCCAATTGACCAAACTGTTGGGTGGCTGCTCTTTGGGATGCATGCCGGGCAGCAACGTGACCGATCTCATGCCCCAGAACCATTGCCAGTTGAGCTTCATTATTTAAATGGCTGAGCAAGCCCCGGGTTACATAATTATATCCGCCCGGTAAGGCAAAAGCATTTATAACAGCACTATTCAGCACTCTAAACGTGAATTCGGTATTTTTATACTTCTCAGGTGTATCCTCCCGCCTAAGGTGACTGACTTCCACAAGCTCTTGCCCGATCTGAGACACGTAGTTGCTAAGCTCCTCGTTGTTGTACAGGCCGTATTGAGCAATGATCTCTGGATCTGCTTCCTTACCGATCTGTACCTCTTCTTCCCAACTATATCCGTAGGCTCTTTTATTCCCTGAAACCGGATTTTGTTCGAGAGTGACACATCCTCCAAATCCTACAGATGCTATTACAAGAAGCGTTAAAATATTCTTTCTGATGTTCATGGTATCCCGTATTTGAATTTTAAGCGGTTATAATCTCAATTGACAGACCATATAAAATAATCTTTTGGCAGCCTATTACACAATATTTACTTCCGGTGTGAGTGCCACACCGAATTTCTCGTGAACCGAGGCCCTGATCTTTTCAGCAAGACCAATTATCTCAGCCCCGGTGGCATTTCCATAATTGACTAAAACAAGTGCCTGCATTTTATGAACCCCGGCGTCACCTAATCGTTCCCCTTTCCATCCACACTGATCGATCAGCCAGGCCGCAGGAACTTTTACACCATTCTTATCCGGATAGTTTGGCACCTCAGGAAATTCTGAACTCAGGCGTTTGAATTCAGTTTCAGAGATCACCGGATTTTTAAAGAAACTGCCCGAGTTTCCGATCTCCTCCGGATCGGGCAGCTTGCTTTGGCGAATCTCGATCACGGCATCACTGATGTCTTTAATGGTAGGGCCATCGATACCTTTTTCTTCAAGTTTATCAGATAAAGCCCGGTACTCAGTATTCAATTCAGGATTCTTGCTAAGCTTAAGAGTCACAGAGGTGATCACGTTTTTACCTTTCAACTCATTCTTAAAAACGCTATCCCTGTAACCAAACTTACAATCTGAGTGATCAAAAGTTTTAAGGACTCCGGTGTCAAGGTCTAAAGCTTCAAGGGAATGGAAAACCTGCTCCAGCTCCACACCATAGGCTCCAATATTCTGAATGGGAGCGGCACCAACCGAACCAGGTATCAGTGACAAATTTTCGATACCACCCCACCCTTTTTCGATTGCCCCGATCACTGACTCATGCCAGTTCTCACCGCTGCCAAGCTTCCATAAAATATGTTCATCAGATTCTTCAACCACTTCCCTTCCCTTGATATCCAGATGGACCAACAGGCCTTCAAAATCATTGGCAAACAGGATATTACTGCCTCCGCCAAGCATTAACTTAGGAACCAGTTTGTAATCCGGTTTCAGAAGTAGCTGCCTTAATTCGTTTGGAGAGGAAACCGATGCAAAATACCGGCTTTTGGCGCTGACTCCCATTGTGTTATAGTTAGTGAGATCAAAATGCTCTTTTACCTCAGGTGTGTCAGACATAAAATTATTCAGCGGGTGTATTTACTTCTTCCGGGTTTTCTAACTTAACTCTTACTTTTTTGATCCGGTTATTTTTAACGGAGTGAACCGTGAGCTCCATATTCTTGAACTTCATACGCTCCCCTACCATCGGCAGGCTTTCGGTGAGATGATAGATCAATCCTCCCAGCGTTTCATATTCATCGTCGTCAGTCGTGATCTCACAGTCCAAAATCTCTTCCATGTCATCCAGATCTATCTTGGCGTCAAAAATATAGATCCCGCTTTTGAAGCGTGTAAACAACTTTTCCTCTTCCCCGGAATCATCCGTGATATCCCCGACAATTTCTTCAAGGATATCATCCATGGTTACAATACCTTCGGTTCCCCCATATTCATCCACCACAATAGCAATATGGGTCTTTTCCTGCTGAAAATCACGGAGCAGATCATCCAGTTTTTTGGTAGCCGGAATGAAAAGAGCCTTTCGGGAGACGGTCTTCCAATTCAGAATGGGTTCTTCCTCTTCTGAATTCAGATAGGGAAGCACATCCTTTGCATAAAGCACTCCCTGTATGTTATCGAGATCATTGTCTATAAGCGGCATTCTCGAAAGTCCGTTTTCCCTGATCTTAGCCAACACTTCCTGCAGGGTTTCATTGAGAGTCACAGATACAATATTTACCCGCGAGGTCATGATCTCCCGCACCATAATATCCCCGAAACCAATTACATTTTCAATGATCTCCCGTTCATCTTCATGTATGGATCCCTCTTTCTCACTTACCTCAGCCATTGTCCTGATATCTTCAGAGGTCATCTTACTGGCAGGTTTTGGGAGATAGCGTTCCAGGCTGATAGTGCTATCCGCGATCAATTTGGCAAAGGGTTTCAGTAAAATAAATATGGTATAGATGAACGTACTGTTCGTCCTTGAAACCTTTAATGGGTTGTTGATAGCGATGATCTTTGGGGTGATCTCACTCAAGATAAGGATCATGAAGGTCAGTACCAGAACTTCAACAGTATAAACCACGACTTCCGATAAACCAAAGGCCTCAACAATATCTCCGGTTATCACAGCGGCAAGCACAGAAGCAACAATATTGGCAAAGGTGTTACCTATAAGTATTGTAGCAAGTAGTCGCCTTGGTTTATCAAGCATCTTGAAAATGCGGTGATCGGCTTTGGAGGAACCGTTCACATCTAATTCTTCCATACGGTTGGCTAATGAAAACAAAGCTACCTCAGAACCCGAAAAAATGGCTGACAGAGCAAGGCCAAGAAATAAAAAAACCAATTGTATACCCACTACCACCGGATCCATGCCCTGAATGGCGATATCTACGGGGAGTGTAAAAACGGAATCCTGAACCAAACTAAAAGGGTCTTCTTGTAAATCCAATGAAAAGGCTTTCTTAATTAGCGTTTTTGAATTTGATGTATCACAAAATATAAAACTTTATCCATACGGTAGCTATAAATAAAAAACGGCATGAAGAAAGCTCCATGCCGTTTGATCTTTTATCGAATTGGGATGCTAGAATGGAAGATCATCATCCATATCATCAAAGTTGCTGTCCAGCTCAACGTTACTGTTCATCGGCTTGCCGCCACCCTGATTTTGACTTTGATTCTGATTCTGTTGACGATTGCCTCCTTGTTGACCGCCACCGCCTTCGCCTTTGCTGTCGAGCATAACCATGCGCAGTGCCTTGATCTCAGTAGTGTACCTCTTTTGACCATCCTTGTCTTCCCATTGGCGGGTTTGGATCGGTCCTTCAATATAAACTTTGGAACCTTTGGTCAGATACTGCTGACAAATTTCAGCTGTTCTGCCCCACGCTACTACGCGGTGCCATTCAGTATTCTCCTGATATTCTCCGTTACTGTCTTTGTAACGCTCACTCGTGGCAATATTCAATGTAGCCACGGCTGTGTTCGATTGTGTATAACGTACTTCCGGGTCCTGTCCCAGATTCCCTATTATCATTGCTTTGTTAAGTGAACTCATGTCGTATCCTGTTTTTTTGTTATTTGTTTGCAATGTAAGAGTTAGTTCAGAAGAATTCCTTACAAAAAAATTTTAAAAAACTTTCAATCATTAAGTCTTACTTAATGATTAGAATGTCAGTATTGGTACTTAAATGCATTCATCAAAGGGTGAGATCCTACAAAATTGTAACATTCCCACTGATTCGGTCTCTTGTAATAAAACAAAAACCCATTGTTATGATTAGTGAACAAATTATAGAAGATTATCTCGAACAAGAGCATTCGAATAATGAGATCAAACAGAGAATAAAAGTCTCTCTGTTGTTTCTTTCTGTTATCTTTTTGTTACTGCTTTCCTACTAAATACATACCTTCCTGTATTCATTCACTTAACACTGAATAATCATGGATACAGACCGCTTCCCCTACTGGCTAAAGATCATTATCGCCATCATTGTATGTAATATTGTTGGATTGGCTGCAAGCACGGTTACCCTCGATGCCATTCCTGGATGGTATGCCTCTCTCAATAAACCATCTTTCAATCCCCCAAATTGGTTATTTGGTCCCGTTTGGACTACCCTTTACGTTTTGATGGGTATATCTGCAGCCATGATATGGCAAATGGGTTTCAACCGAAACGAGGTCAGGCATGCACTATCTGTATTTGGGATTCAACTCATGCTCAACGGAATTTGGTCATACCTTTTCTTTGGATTTGAAAGTCCCCTGCTGGCATTTATTGAGATCCTCGTTCTTTTAGGAATGATCATTTTGACGATGATCCGCTTTAAAGAACTTAAACCTTTGGCAGCCTGGCTTTTGGTTCCTTACCTACTGTGGGTCAGCTTCGCTTCCATCCTGAATTTTTCTATTTATCTGCTTAATTGAATTGGTTTTATCGTTATTTACCTGCCATATGGAAAATTTAAAATAGAGTAATATTTTTATTGTAACATTACGGTACTATTAGCTATGGGTAATAAATGAACACTAAAACTATTAGGGTAAATGAGTACAAAGACTAATGGAGCAGATCCAGGCAGATCAGGTTGGAAGTTTTATGGGCAAAAGCGACCGGAATTTGCGATTGAGCCCAAAGAAGGTCAGGAATCGGTTTGGGACTATCCGCGACCACCGATCGTTGAAAGTGAAGAACGAGAGGTTCTTATCATATTCGAGAATAAGATCATTGCCAGAAGTACAAATGCTCTCAAGATCAAGGAAACTGCAAGTCCTCCTACCATATACATTCCTAAGGAAGACATCGATCATAAGTACCTGAAGAAAACTCAGGGAGTTACCCGGTGTGAATGGAAAGGAGAAGCAATATTCTGGGATGTTGTCGTGGATGAGAAGGTAGCAGAAAGAGCTGCCTGGTGTTACCCTCAGCCCAACAAAGAATTTCAAAAGATCAAAAGTCACTATGCCTTTTATCCATCCAAGCTTTTTTGCTATCTGAATGGTGAACACGTTAAACCTCAACCCGGAAACTTTTATGGTGGCTGGGTAACCAAAGAGATCGTTGGCCCAATAAAAGGAGAATCTAATGAGACCTACTTATAGAATCTGACTCTTCTTTTCACAACATTTTAAATAAGATCGATTCCTATTGCTTTCAGAACTGTGGAATTGACGTTATAATACCGAAAATTAAAACTCAACTGCCCATCATGATTACAAAACGACATTTCCTCCTCACATTTGCAGTGATCCTCTTCACTGGCTTCAGCTTCACACACGCACAGGTAGATGATTCATATTTTGACTATATGGATATCTTTGACCTGCAGATGGTCGCGAATCCTGAGATATCCCCTGATGGTAACACCATCATATATCAGCGTCATCAGTTTGACGTGATGACAGATCGCAGAATGGTTAATCTTTGGAGTATCGGATTTAATGGAGAAGATCATGTTCCATTGACCTCGGGAAAATCGGGTTATGGCAATGTGACGTGGTCACCGGATGGAAAAAAGATCGCCTATACCTCAAGTGAGGAAGGTTCCAACCAGATCTTTGTCAGATGGATGGATTCCGGCATATCTGCTTCTCTTACAAACCTGACGGAAAGTCCCGGCAATCTAAGCTGGTCACCCGATGGTAGCATGATACTCTTTTCTAAGTTTGTACCTGCTAGCTCATCGCAAAGCATTGCTACCTTGCCTTCACCACCTGAAGGAGCAGAGTGGGAAAAACCGGCTCAGGTAATTGATGATGTCGTCTACCGAAGAGACGGTGGCGGCTATGTTGAAAAAGGATACAACCATATCTTTGTGATCTCCGCAGATGGCGGCTCACCCCGACAGCTGACCAATGGCGACTATGATCACGGTTCAGCATCCTGGGCTCCCGATGGAAAGCATATCATATTTACAGTCGACCGCACTGGAAATGCCGAATTGGATCCGAACAATGAGCAGATCTATGAAATGAATGTTGAAACCGGTGAAATAAGCCAGATCACTGATAAAAGAGGTCCGCACAGCAATCCAAAGATTTCTCCCGATGGCAATCTGATCGCATACACAGGATATAAGGATGAATTTGTCGGATATCAGCTTACCGATCTTTATATCATGAATCGGGACGGCTCAAACCTTAGAAAGATCTCTGATAATGTAGAGCAGGATATATCATCTATCAATTGGGCCTCAGACAGTCGGTCTATCTTTTTTGGCTATACGGAAGAAGGCGACAGTAAAGTTGGTAACATCAAATTGAATGGAGATTACACAACCGTGGTAGAAAGCCTAAGCAGTGCTACTATCGGCAGGCCATACAGTGGTGGATCCTATACCGTTGCAAATAATGGCCGAGTTGCCTACTCGGTCGGTTCCCCCACTAAACCGGCTGAACTTGGTGTGGCTCACTTCCCAACGCGAATGGCCCCTCAAACTCTAACCAGCTTGAATGAACAGTTCCTGAAAGCCAACAAGATGGGCGAAGTTGAGGAATTCTGGGTGGATTCATCCGTTGATGACTTCAAAGTACAGGGCTGGATTATCACCCCTCCAGATTTTGATCCTGATAAAAAATATCCAATGATCCTTGAGATTCACGGTGGCCCCTACTCAAGCTATGGCCCTCAGTTCACGCCGGAATTACAGCTTATGGCAAGCCGGGGTTATGTAGTTGTTTACACGAACCCACGCGGTAGTACCAGCTACGGAAAGGAATTCGCATCCTACATCAACCTTAACTACCCAAGTGAAGATTACAACGATCTCATGGACGCAACTGATCATGTGATCGGTCAGGGTTATATAGATGAAGATAATTTATTCATCACCGGTGGTAGTGGCGGTGGAGTCCTCACAGCATGGTCGATCGGTATGACGGATCGTTTTGCTGCTTCAGTAGTTGCCAAGCCTGTTATTAACTGGTACAGTTTTGCCCTTACGGCAGACGGTGCCGCGTTTTATAGCAAATACTGGTTCTCAAAACGCCCATGGGAAGATCCGGAGCAATATCTGGAACGCTCTCCTATTTCACTGGTTGGCAATGTAACCACTCCTACCATGCTATTGACCGGCGAGCAGGATTACCGGACTCCAATGAGCGAAACTGAGCAGTATTATGCCGCCCTTAAAATTCAGGATATCGATGCGGTAATGGTTCGCATTCAGGGATCAGGACATGGAATTGCCGGCAAACCCAGTAACCTCATCCGAAAGGTTGGTTACATCGTCGGATGGTTTGATAAGTATAAAAAGTAACATTTTGTTGTCAGTTTATGTGGTCATTCCCGCGAAAGCGGGAATCCATCAGTCAATAAAGAGTTCAATTCGCTTTTCTACAATGAGATCTCAGGCATTCTCCTCGAGATGACTTAAAAACTGATAGCTGAAGTCTGACTGCTGACAGCTAAAAACTTCATCCAAATAAAGCTTCTTAAAGCCCCTTCTATTCAATATCTTCCCCCAAAACAAAATTAAACTCAGTCAATACACATGCTCTTTGCAGTAAGCCTTCCTTTTTTGAATGAAATTGTTGCGCTATTCCTGGTTAGCGTTTTGATCGCTTACATTTGCTACAAGATCAAACTGGTGCCCATTGCAGGATTCCTGATTGCCGGTGTGATCATAGGTCCCAATGCGCTTGCTCTTGTTCAGGATATAGAACTTGTTGATATGCTGGCTGAGATAGGCATTATCTTGCTGCTTTTCACCATTGGTATTGAGTTCAGCCTCGAGAAATTAGCCCGAATTCGAAATGCTATTTTAGTTGGCGGTGGGCTTCAGGTCCTAATTACCATCGCGTCTGTGGTTGGTATACTACTCCTGTTTCAGGTCGATTATAAGATCGCTATTTATACCGGTTGTTTGGTGGCTTTGAGTTCCACAGCCATTATTTTGGGATTACTCAGTGAACAAGGCAAAACAGACACTCCTGTCGGCCGACTTTCACTAGCGGTCCTGATCTTTCAGGATCTTGCCATTATTGCGATGGTGCTTTTAGTTCCGATCCTTTCCGGCCAAAGCGACTCTATTTCTGATGTTTTCTGGGTGTTAGGCAAGGCTATTGCCCTTATCGCTATCGTTGTATTTTCCGCCCGAAAGATCGTCCCATGGATCCTTGAAAAAGTTGCCCAAACCCGCCGTCAAGAGCTTTTTCTCCTGACTGTCATGGCCATTTGTTTTGGTACAGCTGCTCTTACAAATCTGGCAGAAGTGAGTCTGGCACTTGGAGCATTCCTTGCCGGACTTGTGGTGAGTGAAAGTCATTATAGTGAGCATGCCCTTAGCGAGATCCTTCCACTTAAAACCATTTTCAATGCTGTATTCTTCGTTTCTGTAGGTATGCTCCTCGATCTTCAGTTTGTCATAGAAAATCCATTGCTTTTACTAAGCATCGCATTCGGCATCTTGATTCTTAAGTTCATAATAAGTTCAGCGAGTATCCTTGTTTTAGGCTACCCAATTAGAGTAGCCGCAGCAACAGGATTGGTTCTTGCTCAGATCGGTGAATTCTCTTTTGTACTCGAACGTGCAGGCCGCGTAGCCGGGTTGACTCCAGGAGGATTCGGAGAAGTTGGATCACAGACTTTTATTGCAGTTTCTGTATTACTTATGCTTCTCACTCCGTTGATGCTGAAACTAAGTCCAAATGTGGGTGAATTGCTTTCTAAAACCCCTTTAAAAAGATTCGGGGCGAACCTCAAAGAATCAACTGAGGATCTACAATCAACAGATCTGGAAGACCACGTGATCCTGGTTGGATATGGGCCGGCGGGAAGAAATCTATCAAAAGTATTCAGTGAATCCGGCATTCCATATGTGGTTATCGAAATGAATCCAAAATCCGTTAATGAAATGCGTGAACAAGGCATCAAAACTATTTATGGCGATGCATCAAGGACACACATACTTGAACATGCCGGCGTATACAAGGCCAAACTTTGTGTGATTGTTATCAACGACCCAAGAGTCACACCGCGTATCATTAAATTGGCAAATTATCTCAACCCTACCATTCAGGTGATTGCAAGAACCCGATATATGTCGGAGGCTGAATCACTGAAAAAGGCCGGGGCTCATCAGGTGGTGCCAGCTGAAATGGAAACTACGGTTCGGCTCTTCTCCAATGTGTTGAAATCTTACATGATATCAGATGAAGAAATAGATCAGCATATCCGAGACCTTAGAAAAGAGGATTATCAGATATTGAGAGGCAGTATTCAGGAAGCTCACCTCATGGTACTTCAGGGACTTGATGATGAAGGCCTGCATACACGTGCCGTAGTAGTCCGCAATGGTTCTTATGCAGCCGGTAAATCTCTAGGTGAATTAATGCTTCGGAACCGATATCAGATCACGGTGCTAACGGTTCATCGTGGAGATACAAATTTTGGGAATCCAGCCGGAGAATTTACTCTTAAAACCGGTGACAGGCTTATCATGGTTGGTCTTGCCGACCGTTTTGCTGAAGCTGCTGAGATATTCCGTGAAAATGAGATGCCCGAAGAGTTAAGAGAGGTCTGATCGCTTAGCAGATTTACTTTCTCATTTATTTTAATGTATGGCTTCATAAATCAGTCCCCACACTTAATTTGAAGCTATATTTCAGTGAAAGCAAAAGTTTTACAAAATTATAAGAAACAAATGTAGGTTTATTGGGTCTTATAAAGAAGTAGGATATGTTAAATGTGTAATATTAATTTTTTTTAATATTAGATATTGTTAACTTATTTTTGTACTCACTTAACCCACAGACCATGAAGACTTCTTATAGTTTGATTAAACAAAAGGTCAGTATTGCAGTCAAAACTCACTTTGACAAAAACCCAAATGACATAATCCCATTATCATTTGGCGCAATTGTGCTTGCCTTTATTCTCCTGATCACGCCTCACATTCCTCAGACATCTACTTCATCCTCAACCTTCACCAGTCAACCTAAGATTGAACAGGAATTTATCCGGCAAATAAATACTGATCTGGTTAAAGGATCAACCAACAACGAGGATAAAGTGGTCCTGAATGCAAGTCTGAAATAAAAACCTGATTAGGTCAGATCTATTTCCAAGCTCCCAATATTAAGCCCATCAGAGTATAAACGATGACCCAAAATCCACCGTTTATAGAGATATATTTCCAGGATTTTCGCTCATACAGACCATTTACACCAATAGCAGTCGCCACCCATCCAAATCCTGCCAAAAATCTTTAGAAAGCCCCATCTTGTAAGCCTACCTTGTTTCCAAAAAACATTGCCAGGAAGTAAGCCATTATGAATTGAAAAATAAAGGTAAAGCCGAAGATCCTGGCCATATTTCCTTTTTGAATCTCACTCTCAGTGAGCCCTGTAGCCTCCATCCATTTCTTTCCAAATAATGGTCCGTACCAGATAAAACCTATTGCAAAACCTGCAAGGGAAGCCGCAATAATGGCTAACCAATTAATTGTGACACCTTCCATTTGTATGCTCCGTTAAATTAATGTCTTAATAATGGGTTGCACAACCTATTTACGCCAAATGCACACGCTCAATTGCGAATTAACAAAAAAACCACGGATACTACAATACTTCACAAAATTTTCAACAGTAATTAGAGCAATTAGCACAGCTTTTGCCTTAATTTTCTTACCTTTATTGCTGTATTAATTCTGAAACCAAACCTAACTATGACTTATCCTGATTTTAATCAGACGGTGCCTATTGACGAGATAGGAGTAAACGAACGGGTTGCCCGGTTAAACTCACGCAGTATCAAGAAGAGCTCAAAAATTCAGGCTCTCAAACTTGCATTGAGTATGATCGATCATACCACTTTAGAGGGCAGTGACTCTCCGGGTAAAGTTCGTCAGCTGTGTAAAAAGGCTAAGCAACCATACCCTGCAATACCTGACCTGCCAACAGTAGCTGCTGTTTGTGTGTATCCACGTTTAGTTGGTATTGCTAAAAAGGAATTAAAAGGAACTGATGTACACGTGGCAAGTGTGGCAACTTCATTTCCAAGCGGTCAGTTTCCTCTATCTAACCGATTGGATGACACACGTTTTGCCGTTAGTGAAGGTGCTGATGAGATCGATATGGTGATAAGTCGTGGTGCCTTTCTGAATGGAGAGTTCAGTTTGGTATTCGATGAGATAGCTGCTGTAAAGGAAGCCTGCGGTGATGCACATCTAAAAGTAATTCTTGAAACCGGAGAGCTTCAAACCCTGGAGAATGTCCGTAAAGCAAGTGACCTGGCCATGCATGCCGGAGCTGATTTCATCAAAACCTCTACCGGTAAGGTCAGCCCTGCGGCCACTCAACCTGTTACACTAGTTATGCTGGAAGCAATAAGAGATTACTATTATGACACGGATAAAATGATCGGCATGAAACCGGCCGGTGGCATTAGAACTGCGAAACAAGCGATCCAATATCTGGTATTAGTTAAGGAAACACTTGGAGCAGCATGGCTGAATAAGAATTATTTTCGGTTTGGAGCCAGCTCACTAACCAACGACATTCTGATGCAGATCGTGAAACAGGAAACCGGTCAATATCAGTCTCTGAATTATTTTAGTAACGATTAAGCTCCAACCAAAGATTTTAATTATAGACCTTTACTTATATGTCAAACACTGAAGCCAAAGAAGTTCCTTACAAACCAACCTCACCCAACTCAAAACTGGATTTTGCCTCTGTGTGGGAATATGACCCTGCACCACAGGATTCAGACTTTGCAGAAGTAAAGGAACAATACAACCTTTTCATTGATGGAAAATTCGTTAAGCCATCCAAAGGACGTTACTTCAAAAGTACCAATCCGGCCACTGAAGAAGTGATCACTGAATTTGCAGAGGCCACACAGAAAGATGTTGATAAAGCAGTAAAAGCTGCCAGAAAAGCTTTCGAAGGTGAATGGTCACGAATTTCAGCTAAAGAACGTGGAAAGTATATCTACCGAATTGCCAGAATGATTCAGGAAAGAGCCCGTGAATTTGCCGTGCTTGAAAGTATGGATGGCGGTAAACCGATCCGGGAATCCCGGGACGTGGATATTCCATTGGTTGCGGCATATTTCTTCTACTATGCCGGCTGGGCAGATAAACTGGAATACGCCTTTCCCGGTAAAAAACCGGAACCACTTGGAGTTTGTGGACAGATAATTCCATGGAATTTTCCCATGCTGATGCTGGCATGGAAGATCGCCCCTGCCCTTGCAACCGGTAATACGGTTGTCCTGAAACCGGCAGAAACGACTTCTCTTACAGCTCTCAAATTTGCTGAGGTAATAAAAGATTGCGGATTGCCGAATGGGGTTGTGAATATCGTAACAGGAGCCGGACAAACCGGAGCTGAGATCGTCAATCACAAAGATGTAGATAAAATTGCATTTACAGGTTCAACCAAAGTCGGTAAACTAATTCAAAGCTCTCTGGCCGGAACAGATAAGAAATATACGCTGGAGCTTGGCGGCAAAGGTGCGATGATGATCTTTGAAGATGCTCCTATCAATCAGGCCGTTGAGGGCATTATCAATGCCATTTATTTCAATCAGGGTCATGTTTGTTGTGCCGGTTCACGTCTGTTAGTACAGGAAGGTATTGCTGATAAGGTCATTCAAAAACTGAAAGACCGCTTGGCTACTTTGATTGTCGGTGATCCACTTGACAAAAATACGGACGTTGGAGCTATCAATTCCAAAGAACAGTTTGAGACCGTTAATAAATATCTGGAACTGGGAGTGGAAGAAGGTGCAGATATCTACCAGGCTAAATGTGAGATACCTGAAAACGGTTATTTTATAAAACCGACTCTTTTCACAAACGTTTCTCAATCAAACCGTGTGGTACAGGAAGAGATATTTGGCCCGGTTCTAACGGTTCAAACCTTTAGAACTGCTGATGAAGGTATTGAGAAAGCCAACAACACACCATATGGACTCGCTAACGGCGTCTGGACCGATAAAGGGTCCAAGATCTTCAAGGTTGGAAGTAAAATGCGCTCAGGCGTTATTTGGGCGAATACCTATAACAAATTTGATCCCACTTCTCCATTTGGTGGTTATAAAGAAAGCGGCGTTGGTCGAGAAGGCGGTATGCACGGATTAGCTGCTTACATCAAAAATTAAAAAAGACTTTTGAATCATGGCTGAAGACAGAATTGACGTAAAGAAAACTTATAAAATGTATGTTGGCGGGGATTTCCCTCGCAGTGAATCCGGAAGGACTTACAAAGCTTTAGATGCAGATGGAAATCTGTTGGCCAATGCCTGTCAAGGTTCCCGTAAAGATTTCCGTGATGCTGTAAAAATAGCCCGATCCGCTTTTTCCGGATGGAGTGGCAGAAATGCCTACAATCGGGGTCAGATCCTCTATCGCATTGCAGAGATGCTGGAAGACCGTCGAGATCAATTCATGAAGGAACTTGGCCCCATTGGTTTTAAGACGGCTGAAGCAGAAGCTGATATAAACGCTTCTATCGACCGCTTGATCTACTACGCAGGATGGACGGATAAATACCAACAGGTATTTGGTTCAATAAACCCCGTTGCAAGCTCACACTTCAACTTCAGCATGTTAGAGCCAACCGGAGTGGTTTCTGCCTTTGCTCCTGAAAAAAGTCCTTTATTAGGATTGGTATCTGTAATTGCTCCTATCATTGCCGGTGGTAACACCTGTGTTATTCTCGCCTCCGAAGAGTTCCCCCTACCAGCAATCAGTTTTGCAGAAGTTCTGAATTCATCAGATGTACCCGGTGGGGTCGTGAACATACTTACAGGATCTCGTGAAGAATTAGCGGAACATTTTAGCTCTCATATGGATGTAAATGCCATATGTTATACCGATGAACTTCCGAAAGAAATGAAAAAACTCATAGATGAAAATGCCTCACTAAACGTTAAAAGAGTTGTAAAGAAACTTGTTAAAGACTGGTATAATAAAGAGGCACATTCACCATATTTTGTAACTGACTTTCAGGAAGTTAAAACAACCTGGCACCCTGTAGGATTTTAATGAATCATATGAAACGATTACTCCTAATACTTCCACTCTCACTTATGATCTTGTATGGCTGTTCGACTACAGAACAGAGTATAGACGAGGCTATGGATGAGATCGAGCGCAATTATTCTTCTAGTGAGGAGTTCAAAATGCTCAAAATTGAAACGCTGAGAACAACTCTTGCTGACTCATACTCCAATAAGCAGAATAAGATACCTGACGCCTTCAACCAAACCAAAGTTAAGCGGGAAGTTGAGAAAAACATTTATGAAGGATATAGAATACAGATTTTTTCCGGTGAAGATGTGGTTGGAGCAGATACAACCGCAGGTAACTTCAGAGCCTGGGCAGACACTACCATAGCTGGATACCAGCCTGAAACTTATGTCTTTTTCAAAACACCATATTACAGGGTACATATAGGTGATTTCCATGAAAGAGACAAAGCCATTCAATTCTCAAATATCGTTAAAAGATTCTTTAAAGACGCCTGGGTAGTATACGATAATGTCAATCCCGGAAACGTCCCTGCAGATACCACTACCATCGAATTGATCAGAAAGGAAGATCAATAAGCTTATTTGACCCACTTGCTATAGGCCTGCATAAAACTTCGTAATTAATGCTCAACTTTTTGTGTATTATTACGAAGAAGTAAACGAATTAAAGCAAACTACAGATAACTTTGGGTTTAAAGAACGAAGCGCAATCCGGATACGGTACCAAAAAATTCTACAAAGAATATGTATCCGGTATGAGCCGGGAACGGTTTTCGAAAGAATTAAGTGCAGATACCGAGCGCCTAAAACTGGTCTATAAGGAAGCGGTAGAGGATATTGAACGCCAACAGGGGCAGCAACTTCCGGGACACGTAAAGTTTCTTCGTCTATTTTCAGATCTGACCCAACGCCTCAATCCCACCAGACGATTAATCTTTGGCTTAGGTTCCGTCAGTTTTGCAGCTCATTATATACTGAGTTTTTTCGGGGTCCTACCCTACTTCTTTTTAGGCAACCTTCTGCTTCCCTTCGGTTTTGTTTCAATGTTCATGCTGCTCCTTATTGAACTGCTGGAAAAATCTGATGTTCAAAAAGAGATCGATCTTGCTCGTGAAATTCAATTAAGCCTTTTGCCCGGCACCTCTCTTAATAAGAAGAATCTTGAAGTCTACTCTTTCGCACACACAGCCAAGGAAGTTGGCGGAGATTATCTTGATGTGATAGAAACTGATGGCGGGACCTATGTAATTATAGCTGATGTATCAGGAAAAGGACTCAGTGCCGCATTGTATATGGTTCGGCTACAGGCTTTGGTAAGCATGATCATTGAAAAGGAAAAACCCTCACCCAAAGAACTTTTTCTTCAGTTAAACAACTATATAAAAAGTAATAGCCGTGATAAGACCTTTGTTACAGGTTGTGTAGCTTACTTCCCGAATGATGAGGAACACTTTGAGTACATCAGAGCCGGCCATAATATCCCTATCTACTACAACAAGGATCGGGATGTAACCTATAAACTCAAATCAAACGGATTTGCCCTTGGCATGACCTCGACCAAGATTTTAGACCAGAACATGGAGGTTAAGAGATTTCACTTTAAACCCGGCGATTCTGTTTTCTTCTACACGGATGGTTTAAATGAAGCACGAAATGTTCATGGTGAGGAATATGGTGAAGACCGTATCGAATCTCTTATGGAGATCTACGGCTCACTCCATGCCAAAACGATCATTGGCAAAGTTCAATCCTCACTGGAAACATTTATCGGGAATGAAAAACCACTGGACGATGTCACATTTACCTGTGTTCATCGCCCAGCGAAAATATAAAGACTGGTTATTTGTTTTCTAAAACTGCATTCACAACAGCTTCTGAGGTAATACCAAAGTGCTCATAGAGTTCCTCGTACGGTGCTGACTCGCCAAAAGAATTCATGCCGATAGCTTTTCCATTTGGTCCCACATACCGTTCCCAACCAAAGGTGGCTCCAGCTTCAATGGATACCCTGTTCGTTACTGAACTTGGAAGTATCTTTTCTCTGTAAGATGTATCCTGCTTCTCAAATAACTCCCAGCTTGGCATACTTACCACACGGGCATCTACACCTTTCTCACTAAGTGTTTCCCTGGCCTCAATTGCATACTGAAGCTCAGATCCGGTTCCAATTATGATCGCCTCAGGCAACTCACCTTCTGAATCCGAATAGATATACGCCCCTTTCTTGACCAAGTCGGCCGCATTAGAATCTGTACGTTCAAGTGTCGGCAGGTTTTGACGGGTTAGCACAAGCAGTGTTGGACCGTTTTCATTTTCAATAGCTGCTTTCCATGCGTGGGATGTTTCATTGGCATCACCCGGTCTAAGGATGGTTATATTCGGCATAGCCCTTAAACTTGGCAGATGCTCAATTGGTTGGTGAGTCGGTCCATCTTCACCCAAACCAATACTATCATGGGTCAATACAAAAATAGAAGGGATCTTCATTAAAGCTGCCAATCTTATAGCAGGTCGCATATAATCCGTAAATACAAAGAAGGTGGCACCATAGGGAATCATACCACCATGCAGTACCATCCCGTTTACGGCGGCTCCCATACCATGCTCTCTCACACCATAATGGACCGTACGCCCTGTCGGGGAGTCTTCAATAAACGAGCCATAACCTTCGATATCCGTTTTGGTACTACCACCAAGATCCGCTGATCCTCCAAACAAATTAGGAACAACATCTTTTATAGCATTGATCACCTTACCTGAGGCAGCACGACTCGCCATTCCTTTTTTATCTGCTTCAAAAACAGGAAGCGATTTACCAAACTCATCTGAGATCTTTCTGTTCATCCAGGCTTTAAATACTTCAGCTTCCTTCGAATAGTTTTTCTCATATTTTTCCAGTCCTGAACTCCACTCGTCTTCGGCTTTTTGGCCTTTCTCTACAGCTTCACGAAATTTATTTAAGGCTTCTGATGGAATGTGAAATGGCTCCTCACTATCCCACCCGTAGGCTTCTTTCGTCAGTTTAACCTCTTCTTTTCCAAGGGGTGAACCGTGAGATGATTCACTATCCTGCTTGTTTGGGCTACCAAATCCGATATGTGTTTTACAAACGATAAGGGAAGGTTTGTCAGTCACAGACTGTGATTCCTCAATTGCAGCAGTGATCTGATCATGATCATGGCCGTCAATTTCTATTACATGCCATTTATACGCTTCAAAACGCTGCGATACATCCTCAGTAAAGGCTATGTCGGTTGATCCTTCGATTGAAATACTGTTTGAATCATACAGGTAGATAATCTTACCCAAGCCCATGTGCCCGGCCATGGATGCAGATTCATGAGATATACCTTCCATCAGGTCTCCATCACTCACAATAGCATATGTGTAATGGTCTGCGATCTTCTGATCACCCTTGTTGAACTTTGCTGCCAGAAAATGTTCAGCCATAGCCATCCCTACTCCGGTTCCAAATCCCTGGCCCAATGGGCCGGTAGTGGTTTCAACCCCCGGTGTCATGCCATATTCCGGATGACCGGGAGTTTTACTTCCCATTTGCCTGAAGTTCTTTATCTCATCAAGGCTAAGGTCATACCCTGTTAAATGCAATAAACTGTAGAGCAACATTGAACCATGACCGGCTGAGAGAATAAACCGATCCCTGTCGTACCAATTTGGGTTTTTGGGGTTATGCTTCAGGTACTTAGTCCAAAGAACATAAGCCACATCCGCCATCCCCATCGGCATACCGGGGTGACCAGAGTTTGCTTTTTCAACCCCATCAATTGACAATGTTCTGATTGTGTTAACGCATAGTTGATCAAGTTTAGAAGCAGGCATAAAAGGCTTTAGTTAAGTTTTAGAATAATGAGTTGATAAAGGTCCCAAAGATACCAATTAAGGATTTTGGAAGAAAAGGAATCTTAGATTTATTGCATAAAAAAAGCCACGTTCGTTAAGAACGCGGCTTTTAAATTCATTTACATCAGTTTTCTATTCTGCTGTTGAATCACACTTCAGCTCAAATTCCATTTTATGCTCTGCAGGAGCTCTGAATGAACCGAAAAGTGCGTTTGAAAATGCATCACAGGCATTTGTCTTGTTACCGAGTGTTTGGTGGGCAAAGCCTAATTCAAAATAGATCTTGGCTTTATCAGTTCTACCACCGTTTTCGTATTCAAGTGCCTGGTTGGCATGATCTATTGCTTGCTGTGCTTTGCTGTTTTTGTTGTAAGCTTCAGCTAAACGGTAATGGGCATCTGCTGATTCAGCATTGTAATTCAGAGCTTTATTCAACGATTCAACAGCTGTGCTGATCTCACCGTTAGTGACTGCTTTAGACCCAACCGCAACAAGCTCATCATGAGCAGCATCTCTGGCTTTGTTGGAAATATTAATTTTGTTTGTAGCATCTCCAACCTGAATGGCTCTGTCGTACCATTCCAACATATCATCAATGCCCTGGTCAATAATTCCGTCACCGTTGGTATCATTTACTTTCTTAGAAATCTTTGCTTTCTGGAAGTAAGCTGCAGCATAATTGGAATTCAGGTTCAGTGCACGATCCACAGCTTCTTCAGCACCAGCTATATCATCCTGGCTGTAAAGTAGTACAGATTTACTGTAATATAGTTGAGGGATAGCACCTTGCGCACTTGGAGCATACCGAGTATCCCCATATTCCTCACTTACACTGATAACTTCTCTAAAATCATTGATCGCTTGTTCGAGATCAGCAAGGTCCTTGCTTTGCTGGAATGCCTGATAAGAGGTACGTGCTTTAGCAAAGTACATTTTTGGAATTTGGCTCTCTGCATTTTGCTTAAGGTCCTCACCTTCAGGTCCAAGCTGATTAGCCATGGTAATGACTTGCTCAAATGAAGAGATTGCAGACTCATAGTTATTGGATTGCGCTTCTTCAAGGCCTGCATTATACAGCTGAACTGCTTGTGTTCTGTCTTGAGCATGAATAGAAGTTGCCATTAGCCCTAAGACCAAAGCAAATAAACTTATTTTTAAAACCTTCATATCTATATTTAGTTTTGTCGTTAGTTGCAGCGCCGAATTTAATAAAAAATGACACTGAAGTTAAATAAATAACTGTTTTTTTAATGTTTTAGTATTTTTTATCAAAAATGAGTGGAATATGTTCCCTTTAAACTTAAAAGTTTGGCATAGGTTCCTTTTTGCTATAGAAATCACAAATGATATCTACAACCTCATCAGTTGAATCAGTAACGTGGAATAGGTCTGTATCTTTATCTGAAATTGTTCCCCACTCTTTCATTGTTTTATTCATCCAGTCAACCAAACCTTCCCAGTAAGAACTACCAAACAAAATGATCGGTATCTGATCAATTTTTCTGGTTTGTATGAGTGTCAGACTTTCGAATAACTCATCAAGGGTGCCAAATCCACCAGGAAACACCACAAATCCCTGGGCATACTTCACAAACATCACTTTTCTTACAAAGAAATAGTTGAAGTTGATCATGAAGTCCGGATCTACATGTTGATTTATACCCTGCTCAAACGGAAGGCTTATACCAAGGCCAACTGACTTACCTTTAGCAAGTTCAGCCCCTTTGTTACCTGCTTCCATAATGCCGGGTCCACCACCGGTAATCACTCCAAAACCTTTTTTTGTGATTTTATCTGCAGTTTCAACTGCAAGCTGATAATATTCATTTTCAGGTGTTGTTCTTGCTGAACCGAATATTGATATGCATGGTCCGATCTGAAAAAGCTTGTCATAGCCCTCAACAAATTCACCCATTATTTTAAATACACTCCAAATATCCCGGTCAATACCTTTGGATTGATTCTGATTTTGAAATTCTCTTTCGTCTTTGGTCATACTCTTCTAAAAATTTATTGTAAATGATACAGTTGGTACTGTTCTGTAAGTATTTTGTGCAATTAGTACCGGTTCAATATTCGTTCTTAGCGACAGATCATCACTAACATCAAAAGATCTTAAATGTGCAAACACATAGGCATCTATTGCGTTCAATGCATATGATAACCCAATGAAAACGTAAACAAGGTCGCGCCGATTCCGATAAAAGTTTCTGTTTTGCCTTAAAGCTTCAAGGCTTGAGTTTACCGAAATGTAATCTGGTGTTGGCCCAAATCTCAGATCATCAGGTGTGTTGGGATTTAGGTTATAGTAAGCTGCCCTATAATCATGATAATTTTTGTGGAGTTGAATGCTGTAATAACTAAGACCTCCAAGAAGACCATAGACAATCGGGACTTTCCAGATCTGTTTGTTCGTAACCTGCCCCCATCCCGGGATGATCAATGATCGTTTTAAAACTTTTTTGGGGTTCGGGAATTCCTCACCTGAGGATTTTAAAACCAAGTTATCGGGCACGAATGAACCGATCTGCTGGCTGTTATGATATTCTGTGACTGGTTGACTTAAACCTATCAAAGGCATTACCACTATCAAAAGTGCAACAATGCTAATCGATCGTATCAAAGATTGATAATATGCGTTCAAGGTCGTCATCTGAATAATATTCAATCCTGATTTCGCCACCTTCCTTTTTGGATTTCACATTTACTTTGGTACTAAACTTCCGCCGTAAACGAGCTGAAATATCCTTAAAAAATGGGTCATCGGAATTATCTTCCACTGCCTTCTTTTTATTACTATTACTTTTAGTGGGTGAGCTAACTTTGCGGACTTCCTGTTCGATCTGGCGAACTGAGATCCCATCCTCGACCACTTTATCAAGAATCTTCTTTTGTACGTCCTCATCTTCAATTGTTATCAAAGAGCGGGCGTGCCCCATAGATATCTTATTTGCCTTAAGAGCTGACTGGATGAAATCAGGCAGATTTAAAAGGCGCAGCATATTGGTAACAGTTGTTCGGTTCTTCCCCACTCGTTCTGCAACCTGTGCTTGCGTGTAATCAAATTCTTCCAGCAGTCTTTTATAACCTAATGCAACTTCCAGCGGATTCAGTTCTTCACGCTGAATATTCTCGATGAGGGCAAATGCCATACTCTGCTCATCATCAGCTTCCCTGATAAAAGCCGGAATTTCCTTAAGCCCACCAAGTTTGGCAGCTCTGAGACGTCGCTCACCGCTGATCAACTCAAAACGCTTCTCGCCGATATATCTAACTGTTATCGGCTGAATTAGTCCATGTTCCTTTATGGAGTCAGCAAGTTCTTCGAGTCTTTCCTCATCAAAGTCTTTACGGGGCTGATGAGGATTTTTTCTGATATGGTCTACCGGAACAAAAAGAACAATGTTTACTCTGTCTTCCGGTTTAACAAAACTTTTTTCTACACCCTCTCCTCTTGGAGCTTGTTCACCCGCACCAAGATTATCTTCATCGCGGTATTCAGGGAAAAAAGCTCCTAAACCACGCCCTAAAACTTTCTTTGTAGCCATAGTTATAAATATTAGTCAGTGAGAACAGGGCTGTTCTTGAATAGCTTCTTGTTATTTTTGATGATCTCACGTGCTAAGGCAAGATAATTCTTGGACCCTACACTTGTGGAATCGTATAGCAAAGCGGGTTTACCAAAACTTGGTGCTTCTGCCAATCTAACGTTTCTTGCAATGACTGATTTAAAAACTCGGTCGTCAAAATATCTCTTCACTTCATCAGCTACCTGATTCGATAGTCTTGTACGAGTATCGTACATAGTCAAAAGAACGCCTTCAATGTCCAGCTCAGGATTCAAATGCTGACGTACGATCTTGATTGTATTAAGAAGTTGTCCCAACCCTTCAAGCGCAAAATATTCACACTGAACTGGAATAACGATAGAATCGGAAGCGGTTAGTGCGTTGATGGTAAGAAGACCTAACGAAGGTGGACAGTCAATGATCACAAAATCATACTTCTCACGAATACTTTCGATTGCTCGTTTCAGAATATTTTCACGTTGATCACGATCTATCATCTCGATTTCAGCACCAACAAGGTTGATATGTGCAGGCACCAGATCAAGAAAGTCCAGTTCTGTTTGCCTGATCGTGTCATCAATTTCAGTACTACCGATCATGACCTCATAAATAGAATTGGTCACTGTTTTCGTGTCAATGCCCAATCCACTTGTGGTATTACTTTGAGGATCGATATCTATAACAAGCGTAGAATGCTCGATAGCTGCTAAACTGGCAGCCAGGTTAATTGCCGTAGTTGTTTTTCCTACTCCACCTTTCTGATTGGCAATTGAAATTACTTTTCCCATTAAATCCTGCTTTATGCTTGTAATAGTTTTATGATAAAATTCAATATAAAGCGAGGTGTACTGCCATACAAAAATACTTATTCACATTTATGGGTGAAGTTTTCCACATTATTTATTTAAATAACTGGCCGGCAGTTGTTTAATTAGAAGAACCGGTAAGAAGTATCCTCTTAGAGGAGCCGGTATTACCCATTGGTTCGCTTACAAGCTGAAGTTTATCGTAACTTTTAAGCAAATCGGGATGCATGGTTGTTTCACTTTCAGCTGTATTTGGAACTTCACCTGCATACCTAAGAATATCGTTACGATCTACCCAGGGTTCGACTGTCCGGTCATTTGCTATATTTGTGGATCCGCTTTCAACAGCAGTCACGGGACTATAATAAATATAACCACCTGCCAATGAAGCCAGTAAGAAAGCTGCAGCAGCCCCCCTCACAATGATGTTCTTGAATGTAAACCCGGAATTTCGTTGTGCTGCTTGTTCCGCTTGTTGAGATATGTTATCAATTAAATGTTCAGGAGGATTCTGATCAGGAAGTGCTGAGAGCTTTTTATTAGTTGCTCTCAGGCTTTCTACTTCGATCAGCAGATCTTCATCTTCCCGCATTTGTTTTTCAAATTCCAGTTCTTCAGAAGGGTCCATTTCCTTCATCAAATACCGAATAGCCTTGTGATCATCCGTGTTGTGCATGTTTTTCTTTTTCTCTTTCTTCCTCGAAATGTTTTCTCAGATTTATGAGTGCGTATCTCATTCGACCTAAAGCCGTGTTAATCGATACACCAGTAAGTTCAGCTATCTCTTTAAAAGGCATTTCGTAATAATGCCTCAAGAGAACTACTGAGCGCTGCTCTTCAGGAAGTTTTGCAATATGTTTCATCAGACTTGAGCGGGTTTCATCTTCCACCAGCTGTTCGTCTGCATCTACAATGCTTTCGTCTTCCATCCGATCAAAATAATCGGTTGAAGAGTCCTCATCACTCCATCCACTAACGTCAATATATCGCTTTTGTTTTCTTAAATAATCAATAGTTGCATTATGGGCAATTCTCATAACCCAAGCGATCCATTTACCCTGCTCATTATAAGTATCATCCATCTTGGTGATAACCTTAGTAAAGGTAGTCTGAAACAGATCATTAGCAATTTCAGGATTCATCACCATACTGTAGATGTATGAATAAATTTTTTGCTGGTGACGATTCATGAGCTCATTGAATGCAGATTCATCTCCATTCTTTCTGAAATATTTTACAAGCTCACGGTCTTTAAGACCCTTGTAATTCGGTTTGTCAACGTGTCTTTTGATTAATTTCATAATAGTCACCCTTAATTTGGGATTTTGCTCCTAACATGTCAAACAGTATTGAAGGATAAATGTTTCAATATGTTTTGTAAGAACGAATAAGCGTTAAAGCTGAATGCTCAACCTTTTGGCTACACCCATTCTAACATATACAGCACCCTATTCAAATAACATGTTAATGCGAGCTTAATCTCTGACTAAGCCTAAACGGTTACCTTTGTAGGTAATTGTATACTTTTTCTCCAATTTTTTCACCAACTACCCCTTGTATCTCAGGCAGACTTTTATTTCGAATCTCTTTAACCGAACCTAACTCGGTCAATAGTTTTTGTGCTGTTTTCTCACCTATACCCTCAATGTTAAGTAATTCGGTCTTAACTGTTCGTTTAGCTCTTTTTTGTCTATGGAAGGTAATGGCAAAACGATGAGCCTCATCCCGAGCATACTGCAACAGCTTTAAGGCAGACGATTTTTTAGGGATCATAATGGGATCCGACATACCCGGTAAAAATACTTCTTCCAACCTTTTCGCTAAACCAATGATCTCACATTCACCATAAAAGTCAATTTCTTTCAAGGCCTCCACAGCAGAGCTAAGCTGACCTTTCCCCCCATCCACGATGATCAGATCCGGAATTTGCAAACCATCTTTCATCACTCGGGAATAGCGCCGAGTCAGCACCTCTTTCATTGAGGCGAAATCATCTGGTCCAACTACAGTTTTTATGTTGAAGCGTTTGTACTCACTTTTTCGGGGTTTGGCATCCACAAAGCATACCATGGATGCTACCGGGTCACTTCCCTGCAAATTCGAATTATCAAAACATTCTATTCTCCGGGGCAATCGGTCCAGCTTCAGATGTTCTTTGAGTTCTTTGACTGCATGAGGAATTCGATCCCGTTCGGCTTTAGCCTTTTCTAGAGCTCGTTCATTCAGATGAAGCTTCGCATTAGACTGTGCCATTTTAATAAGTTGCTTCTTTTCCCCTATTTGTGGCACATGTACCGGTACAATTTTTCCTCTTTCCTGATATAAATATTGCTCCAATGGTTCAGTTTCCGGCAACTCATGGCTCAGATAAACCTCATCCGGAATGGCAGCCATGTACTGCCCGGTGTAATAGTCCTCCACAAATGATTGTAGCATCTCCCCCATTTCCAACCCTTCGATATTTTTCAGGAACCGATGAAATTTTCCGATCATCTTTCCTTCCCGAACCTTGAAAAGCACGCCACATGCCTCGCCAATTTCTTCGTCTTTCCGGATCGCAAATACATCACGATCTACTTTCTTTGAGACCACCATCTTCATTTTTTGGCTATAATGCTGAACGGCCTCCAAACTGTCGCGCAGCTGAGCTGCCTCTTCAAACGCCAGCGCTTCCGAGGCTATCTGCATTTCTTCCTTCAACTCCCTTATCAACTGATCGGTTTGCCCATTCAGCATTCTTTCCACTTTCTTGATGGTAGCCTGATAAACTTCATCATCCCAATCTCCGGAACAGTTTTCGAGGTAATCATCGAAACAGGAATGCCAGTTGGGTACGCTTTTGGTCTTGTCGATATTCTTTTGAGAAACGGCACAAGTACACAGACCAAAGGCTTTTCGGATGGTCTCCAGCATTCGCTTCATCGCCCCTACATTGTCATATGGACCGAAATATTTACTGCCATCCTTCACGACAGTTCGTGTTGGATATACCCGTGGTTTGGTTTCATCTGTGATGCAGATATAAGGATAGGACTTATCATCCCGATACATGATGTTGTACCGGGGCTGATACTGCTTGATGAGGTTATTCTCGAGAATGAGTGCTTCAGCTTCAGAATCGGTCACAAACACTTCCAGATCATGGATCTTTGAAACCATGGTTTTGATACGACCATCCGCTGGCCGGGATTCCTGAAAATATGATCGAACGCGATTTCGAAGTCGCTTGGCCTTTCCCACGTATAACACCGAATCGTTGGCATCCTTATAGATATATACGCCCGGTGAAGTGGGTAAATTGGCTACTTTTTCGGAGAGATTGACTTGTCCTTCGTTACTCATGAGTTTAAGATAAGAGAATTAGGTCGCTGATTACACTGATTTCATTGATTTTTATTCTCTTTCCGAACGGAACTTTGGATATAAGTACAAAAATAAACCATTAAGTATATCAAGTTCTTTCGTCATCATGTGGATTTTCACCAAATTTAGCAGGCACCCAGTTCATTTCTGCTATTGGTGGACGTTTATACTCTGGATGCTTGGTTACTTTAGGAAACTCAATCGGATCTGGAGTAAGATCTTCATAATCGATTTGATCCAATAAATGTCGAATACAATTAAGTCTGGCGTGTCTTTTAATATCTGCATTGACTACATACCAAGGTGATTTTCCAGTATCTGTATGTTTAAACATTTCATCTTTAGCACGGGAATAATCAACCCATCTGGTTCTCGCTTCAATATCCATAGGACTTAATTTCCATCGCTTCATTGGATCTTCGTTTCTGGCGATGAACCGTCTCTTTTGTTCTTTATCACTAATTGAAAACCAGTATTTGATCAAAATGATACCAGAGCTCATGATCATATTTTCGAACTTTGGACAAGAATCCAGAAACTCTTTGTATTCCTCATCAGTACAAAATCCCATTACCTTTTCTACACCAGCCCGATTGTACCAACTCCTATCAAATAGCACCATTTCGCCTTCTTTAGGGAGCTGCTCGACATATCTCTGGAAGTACCACTGTGTTCGTTCTTTTTCTGTCGGTTTATCTAAAGCAACCACTCTTACCATTCTTGGATTCGAGGGCTCAGTAATTCGCTTTATCACTCCTCCTTTTCCTGCTGCATCCCGGCCCTCAAATATCACACATACTTTTAATCCCTTTTCTTTTATCCAATATTGAAGTTTAATCAACTCAGCCTGATATTTTGCCAATTCCTGATTATAAATATCCTTTTTTAATTTTCCTTCGCTGTTGTACATAGATTATCGAATAAATTGTTGAGCCTGTTGTAGTTTTTTGGGTGATATAATCAGGAAATGACTATTAAGGAACAAGGGTAATTGTTTTTTACTTATTGCTTACTACTAGTTACAAAGCTCAAATTTGTAATACATGGCTGAATCTCGGTTTCATAATTAAATGACCTATTCAATATATTTTGAACAGGAGGTTCAGGTAGGCTTTCTCAACGGGACATTGGGTGCGAGGTCGAAAACTCGAATTTTGTAAATGCGTAACTGTAATAGTTGATCTGCGACCATCCACTTTCCAGGCGTTTTCAGTTTTTGTTATTGCTTGATGAAAATTTCACCTCATTTTTAGTTCATAGAATCCCTAATTTTGAATCTATGGAAACAACTCAAACCTCTCCCAATATCCCCATTATTTTTGAAGACAATCACCTGTTGGTAATAGATAAACCGGCTGGTTTGCTTTCTCAGGAAGATCATACCGGTAATCCGGATGTGTTGACCCTTTGCAAGCAGTACATCAAGAAAAAGTACAACAAACCGGGAAATGTGTATCTGGGATTGGTGCATCGGCTTGATCGGCCGGTTAGTGGGGTGATGGTATTGGCCAAAACGTCCAAGGCTGCCTCACGACTTTCCTATCAAATACGAAAGCGAACTATTAATAAGACCTATTGGGCACTGGTTAAAGGTCAGTCTCCGGTATTCGGAGAGCTGGTTCATTTTCTGGAAAAAGATAACCGGACGAATACGGTAAAGGCTTACAATTCCCCAAAAGGGAAAGCTAAAGAGTCCCGTTTAAAATTTATCACCATTAAGACGAATGATAATTTTAGCGTTATAGAAGTGGATCTGATTACCGGACGCCCACACCAAATCAGGGTACAATTTGCCACAGAGGGACATCCGCTATGGGGAGATCATAAATATGGGGATCCACAGAAAGCTCAAGGTAAGGATATTGCATTAAGAGCGGTCAAATTAGAACTGGAGCATCCAACTACAAAAGAGCTTATGATCTTTAAAGCTCCAAAACCAACCGGACAGCCCTGGAACATGTTTGAGTATTGATACCTTAAAATGCAACTTTGAACGACGACCCTGTTGTGTCTTTTCGATTCATAAAGGTGAGTTGTATGTGAGTTCCTTCGTTAGATTCTATCTCAACTTCAGCCTTAAGTTGTTTAGAATAAGACATAACGATGGTAGTACCCAGAGTCGGACTTTCTTCAAATTTGAAATTATCAGGTAAACCATTCCCATCGTCCTTTATACTGACATATATGGTCTCTTCCTTCTCTTTCACCTCTACAGAAATACTACCATCTGACCTCCCCTCAAAAGCAAAAGTATACGCATTTGAAACAAGCTCATTGATGATCAAAGCAAGCGGTACTGCCTGATTTAGATTCATGTAAAGTGGATCTGAATCAATATTCAGATCAATTTTTTTCTCGGGATGATTGAAGGAGTTTTTTAGTTCATTAAGCATAATTTTTAAATAGTGATCGAACTCAATACCTGAAAAATCCTTCGCTTTGTAGAGCTCTTCATGAATCAGTGACATGGTTTTCACTCGTCGGTAATTTGAGCTCAATACTGACCTGGTTCTTTCATCATCTGATACAATTTCTTGGAGTTGCAAGAATCCGGAGATGATCGCGAGATTATTTTTAACCCTGTGATGAACTTCCTGTAATAATACCTCTTTCTCATTGACCAGATTTTTCAATTTACCCTGCTGATCAACCTGATCGGAAATATTCTGTCCGGTTCCCAGCAAATACGTCTTTTCGTTGTTTGTGAAGCTTACCGCATTGAATAAAAACGGAATCTTATTTCCATCTTTCCGGACCAGATCTGCCTGAATAGGTCCTTCATACCCACTCATGGTTTTCTCAATATGCTCCTGAATTCTTTTCACATCTACACCTTCAAAAAATTCGAGTGGCGACAAATCATTGAGCTCTTCGTTCGTATAACCTGTATGCTTTGTCAGATTCTTATTCCACCGAGTGAGATTCATGTCCTCATCAAACATATAAAAGTCGATGGGTAATGCATTAATAATTGCGTCACTCAGCTTCTTCTCTTCTATCACTCTTTCTTCTGCCAGTTTTCTTTTGGTGATATCCTGAAAGGTGATCAGCCACTTCCCATATTTACTGATTGTATTAACCTCAAGGAAAACTCTGTTACCTGCATGATCATCAATTTGAGTTTCCATTTTGAAGGGTTCTGAAGCTCCATTTTCATTCCATGCTTTCAAATTTTTGATGTAATCCCACTCAGGAAATATTTCAAAAAGTTGTTTGTTCTGATCTTCCGGTAAAATTCGCTTTAGCAGATCCGTACCATTAGAATTCGTATGTAAGATCTTGTGATCCACGGGATCCACTATTAACATGGCTTCCACAGAAGCTTCCAAAAACGCTGTAAGTGTTTCCAGGTCTTTATTCTTTTTTTTGAGCTCCAATCTGGTCTGAATTTCGCTGGCAATGATAGACAGGGCATTAATCTGGGATTCAGTGAGCTTTTTCGGTTCAGTACCCAGAACACAAACAGTGCCTAAATTATAACCCCTTGACTTGATGTTGAAACCTGCATAAAAGCGAACGTTGGGACTTTCAACCACAAATGGTAACTGACGGAAGTCGTCATTTTCTAAAGTATCCTCAACAATCAGGTGTGAATCATTCTGTATGGTACGATGACAGAATGAAACCTCTCTAGGAGTCTCCTTAATATCGTTTCCGTAATTGGCTTTACTCCAGGTTCGGGATTCATCAATAAAGTTAATTTTACCAAATGGCACATCACATATTTCAGCAGCAAGCTGAATTAAGCGATCAAATTCCTCTTCCTCCGGAGAATCAACAATATTATATTTTCGCAGTGCTTCTAAGCGTTTCTGCTCTTGTGAATCAAGGTTTGGCATGAAGCTGGTAAATTTAAGTGAAGTAATAGTAATATCGCGGCAATAGAAATTCAGGTATGCTAAAGTAAGAATAGTATTCCGGGATTTTACTTAGAAGCGTCTAATACTGTCTAAAACAGTTGGAAAAAGTGAATCGGCGGTTTGCAAGTTAGGAATAGAGTCCAGTGTCCGAAGGGAATCCAACAAGATCTCAATTGAATCGGGTAATGCTTCCGGTTCAGGTTTTGGTAAATACGAAAGACCGCTCAGCTGCTCCATATTTCGAAGTATCCATTGGCTTCTTTCAAGTACATATTCTGAAGGAGGCTCAGGCTCGATCAGATCGGGATTAGGCAGAACCGTTGCCATACGGGCAGATTCTTTGGGGTTGAGCCTGGAAGCCGGTTTGCCATAATAAAATTCTGATGCCCTATTCACACCAAACATACCGGGACCAAATTCAGCAATATTAAAATACATTTCCAGAATTCGGTCTTTTGGCCAAAAAAACTCAATTAAAACGGCTATTCCAGCTTCGATCCCTTTTCTGAAATAATTTTGAGCTGGCGATAAAAACAAATTCTTTGCTACCTGCTGCGTGATGGTACTTGCTCCACGAACTCTGCCATTCTGCTCTTTCTCCTCAAGTGCTTTATCGATCGCAGCCAGGTCCAGTCCCCAATGACTATAGAATCGCTGATCTTCGGAAGCAACAACTGCCAGTTTTAGATGATCCGGCAGTTTATCGGCGTGAATCCAGTTTTCTCTCAAACTATATCTTTCTTGGCCTAACTCATTCCAATTCTCTTGTAGTGTAAAAGCTGTGAATGGAGGGTTAAACCAGCGAAGAATCAGGATCAATAAGCAAAACAGAAATGCACAGCCTAGAATAACCCCGCCAATTATCTTGCTGTATTTTTTCCAGGAATACGATTTTTGTTGGTATTGCTCTTCCATATGCTCATTGTATCAATTTTCAGGGAGAGATACTGATTTACCGGTTTTTTTTCTAAAAAAAGATAGGATCTTATAAAGACCCCGGGCGTATGCGATACGCCCATACTATTCTGGAGATTTGCTTATCAAACAACGTACATCTCCCTGAAAATGATCAGAGATCATTTTCTATCCCTCTTCGAAGAGGGAATTTCTCCTGACGTCTTTTCCTGATTTAGGTTGACAGTTTTTGGGTTAATTTTTCACTGTTCCTGAATAAGGTTAACACATTTTCAAGATTCTCCCTTTGAAGGGAGACAGGTTGAAAAGCTTCAGCTTAATACCAGAGGGATGTGCGTGTTTTACTCTGACTCCGTACTTTCTTCCAGTAACTCATCATGAAATTCATCAGTCATGCCGTCAGGAAGCTGTTTAGAAGTTTTAGCGCCAAGCTTTCTGATCATCTCAGCCTGACGAACCAGATTACCCGCACCGGTTGAAAGTCGACCCATCGCCTCATCATAACTGTCCTGGGTTTGTCGGATACGCTGACCAATATCATTCATACTTTCCACAAAAAGCACAAATTTATCATACAGAGCTCCACCTCGTTTGGCGATCTCCATTGCATTCTTATTCTGATACTCCTGCTTCCACACACTGTCAATGGTAGCCAAAGTAGCCAGTAAGGTAGAAGGACTAACGATCACAATATTCTGATCAAAAGCCTCATAATACAGATTGGAATCATGTTGAAGCGCCATTCCAAATGCCGGTTCAATCGGGATGAATAAAAGCACAAAATCGGGACTTTTTGCTCCGTGTATGTGATGATAATTTTTCTCGCTCAATCCTTTTACATGCGTACGAATGGAATTGATATGCTCTTTAAGAAATTTTTGCTGTTCTATTTCATCCTCAGCCGAATTGAGTTTTTCGTAAGCTGTAAGCGATACCTTTGAATCAATGACAAGGAATTTTTCATCCGGGAGGCGGACCACTACGTCGGGACGAATACGTCGCCCATCATCTGTGTTCACACTTTGCTCTGTATAGTACTCTTCATTTTTTCTTAAGCCGGATTTCTCCAGAATGCGCTGTAAAATAACTTCGCCCCAATTGCCCTGCGTTTTGGAATCTCCCTTCAGTGCTTTGGTCAGATTTTTGGCATCCTCACTCATTTTTTGATTCAACTCCCCCATCTGCCGGATCTGCTCTTTCAGGGTTGCCCGCTGACGGTTCTCTTCGTTATAAGTCTCTTCTACTTTCTTCTTGAAAGCCTCCAGTTTCTCTCCAAGGGGATTCAGCAGCTGATCGATCTGTTCCTTGTTTTGCTTGGTGAATTTCTCAGATTTCTCTTCCAGGATCTTATTAGCCAGATTCTCGAACTGTGTGGTAAGCTGTTCCTGCATTTCAGCCAGTTCTTTCTTTTGTTCAGTAAGTCGTTCTTGCAAATTCTTATAATCGGCTTCACGTGATGCCAGTTTACGGTCCAATTCATTGGCACGCTCCCTTTCTTCTGATAAATCCTGCTCGCTTTTTTGCTGAAATTGATTCAGTTCTTCTTCCGTTTCCTCAAGTTGCTCCCTTAGATTCTGATTTCGCTCCTCCAACCTCGAGGATTCAGATTTTGATTGAAAATGAGCAATTGCATATCCGGCAATTCCGCCAATAATGATACCTGCTAATGCCAATAGATAATCCATATATAGATTCTTTGATATTTTTTAAAAAGTCTAAACTTATCGTTTATTAGTTGGAGAATATAAATATGATGAGTGACATATCCTGACACCCTAAATATCAATATTCTAGTCGCGAAACTGATACAGTGATCACCATGGAATTATCATTTTTGATATTTTAGTGCTGTACAATTCTTCCAACTATTTCTTTGTGTCGGCTTCGAGCTTGTAACTAAGTGAATTGATGTTAGATTGCAATTGTTTTTTATTTCTTGTTCCGGGTATCACTGTAGTCAATGCCTCATATGACAAAATGAAAGATAACGCGACCGGTACCAAATCATCCTGCCCCACGATGTCTTTAATATTCTTTATGATCTTACTTCTAGCCTGAATATCATTTATTGACCACCGGGACCTGATTCCTGTAAACCTGCTATTTGTATTGTATTTTCCGGTTAGCCAACCTGAGTCAAGTGGCACCTTTGCGATCAACATAATATCCCTTTTCTTCACCTCATCGAACCATATTTTTGGTGATTGATGGATGATATTAAACATGATCTCAATGACATCTACATCGCTATGGTCCAAAACCCATTTCAATTGATCAGCAGTATCAATACTCACCCCATAACCATCGATCAAGCCGTCTTTTTTAAGGGATCTTAAATGAGAATAATGATCTGTTTCACCTTTAAGAATATCTTTGCCGGGATTATGAAGCAGAACTGAGTCTAACTTTTCTCTTTTTAAAGCCACTAAACTTCTATAGACAGTCTTATTTATTCCATTTATAGAAAAATCCGTTTGACCCTTATGATCATGGCCAACTTTCGTATTAATAAATATGTCAGCCTCTTTACCTTCTAAAGCTTTTCCCAATATTTGCTCACTTTTACCTTCCGCATAATTCGGAGCCGTATCAAAAAATGTAATTCCCTTTTCTACTGCATTTTGTACCAGTTCGAGGCCCTCTTTCTCGGTCATAGCTGAAAAATCTTTACTGTTTCCCAGTTGCCATGCTCCAAATCCTATCTTACTGATTCTTTTATTAAATCGTTCTGTATTTCTGTATTCCATATTATTATTTATCATTGAGATAGGATCACTTTAAGTTTTTGTTTTACTAACGGGTTTTGGTGGAACCATCCGTGACCCTGCCCCTCAATCACACTATATGTATCCCCTTCTTTTAGATAGTCTGTAAGTTTAAGGAGTGTTCAATCAGGCAACATCTCATCCTCGCCGGCATAAAAAATGTGTATCGGTTCTTCAATTTTGGGTAAAGCAAGATCGGTTCTAAGCTTGTATTTAACCAGCCAGTCGGGTAAAAAAGGAAACTGGGAATCTTTGACATCGATCAGGCTGTAAAAAGGTGTCCACATGATCAGCATTTTGGGATCCTGATCTACTGCCACCTGAGCTGCAACTCCTGAACCAAGAGAGTATCCCACAATAACGATGTTCTCTTCCCTATATTCCTTTGCCATTTCCTCATAAACATAGCTGATATCGCCAACCAGGTCTTCCTCTTCATCCATATGCCCCCTGCTTTTGCCATAGATGCGATAATCCGGATAGATCATATCGTAGCCGTTTTCCAGGAACAGTGTGTATCTCTCAGAACTGCCACGGTTGGCACCGAGATTGCCATGTAGGTACATCACCAAACCTTTTACCGAGTCGGCATTGGTAAATGCGTGAATGGCATGAATTCGAACGTCCGGTTCCGGCTCAAACCATCGCTCTTTGTAATCAAACCCATAGTCGTATAGTGCATCCGCCTCCAGCACTCTCGGATTAAAAATGATGGTTTCTTGAATGAAATAGAAATAACCGCAAATACCTATGTAGACCATCAATAGAGTTCCTAAAGAGGCAATTAACAGCTTCGATTTACCAGGCATTTTTTATTTGAACCGTTTTAAAGCTTTTGTAGTTAATACAGTATGATTTCGGAAAAATTCGTGCTGATACTGTTTAAGAAATTCTTTAATGAAAACCTCAAAGAGAAAATTGAGAATATCACTCTCTATGTTGCCACCTTTGGTTTTCTGTATTCACTTCAGCTGTTTTCTTACAAATGAGTGGGCTTATCACGGTACATACTGAAATTCAGGGTTTCTTATCAAATCCAATTTCAGCTTTGTATACACCCTTTTCCTTTATTCTCTTTTATGAAGTCTACCTTTTAATTTACTATCTGCCACGATCTTTTTCCGTTTCCATCGCTAAACAATACGAAATTGTATCGTTGATCCTTATTCGTAGAATTTTCAAAGACATCTCTTATCTGGATTTTCAAAATATAGAACTTTTGAGTGCTGAAAATTTAACCTTGATCTATGATATAACAGGCTTCCTGATCCTGTTTTTTCTGATATTTTTATTTCGGTATTTATTAGTTAATCGTAAAAGTCATACTGTTACTCCAAATATAGAAGGGTTTATTCTTTACAAAAAAATACTTTGCATTCTCCTTGTTCCCATCTTCTTATTCCTTTCTATATATAGTTTTACAAACTGGCTGGTCGAGTTAAATCAGCTCAACTTAGGAATAATTACTTCCATTCGTGATTTCAACAATATCTTCTATCACGAATTTTTTACAGCACTGATCATAGTGGATGTTTTGATCCTGGTAGCTTCATTCCGTTACACTGATCGATATAGCCTATTGATCAGAAATACCGGATTTGTAGTTACTACAGTATTGATTCGCGTATCGTTTTCTACAGAAGGGTTGGCTAATGTTTTATTACTGATTTTCGGAGTTGCATTCGGTGTAGTCATTCTCTACCTCTACTCTTTATACGATCAAATTGATAAAGGAGAAAGCACTAAGGAAAGTTATGCTTACCTATAAAAACGATTGCGATTTAATGTGTCTCATTCAAAACAAGGTTTTAAGGCACACCGACTTCTGACTTTTGAATCATAAATTAACCGCATTCTCTCACATTACTTAAGGAACTGATTATACATTGTTAAAGTTTTTCTTAGGAATATTAAAATCAAGCTTACACTTTGGGAAAAACACATTCTAAACATATTATTCATCAAGTTACTTTTGGCGCAGTTGCCCTTTTGATAAATCTACTGTTTCCGGAGTTCATTGAATCTGTGAGATTTTGGTTTCTTGGGATTGTTATATTAGTCATTGGAATGCCACACGGTGCCCTGGACCATATTGTTTCTTATCACTCCTTCCCTGAAAAATCAGAAAAAGAAAAAAAGGTGTGGTTTTACGGTTATTACACTATGATAATGGCAGTCTACGCTTTGCTATGGATATGGATGCCACTCTTCAGTTTTTTGATCTTTTTAGCTATTACACTCTACCACTTCGGTCAGGCAGATGCTGAACGATTTAGTATTAATCCTACTGCAAAAAAGATTCTGCAATACTCCAGAGGGCTCACTATCGTGGGACTCATAGTTTATGGAAGTGAGCCTATTTATATTTCAGGGGTAATCAACGTTATAACCGGATATGATTCTTTAGAGCTGATCTCTTTTATAAATAACTATTATGTGGTGCCACTGTTCTTCTCTTTGATTTATCCTGCTGCCTATTTATTTGTGATAGCTTTTATAGTTGGCGAAAAGCCATCACTGATCTATCATGCTGATGCCATCATTGTTCCTGCTTTATTTGCTTTAGCAGATCCGTTCTTTGCTTTTGCGGTTTATTTTGGAGGCTGGCATTCCTTCAATCACGCCAAAACAATGTTGAATTATCTTAATAAAAGAGACCTCGATGTTTCTATGGCTTGGTTTTACAAGAAGACGTTACTTCTCAGCCTAATGTCTTATGTGGGTTTAGCTGTACTTTACCTGCTGACCCAAGCTTTTGGTAACGAAAAACTACTGGTCGCTCTCTTATTTATACTGATAAGTGTTCTCACCTTACCTCACATCTTTATTGTAGAGATGATGTACCGTAAATTCTGAAATATTTTTTGCACTAAGCCATTCTGCACTGATACTTTAGAAATTTTGTTTGGGACTGCAAGTCTTGCTCTCTCCGCTAATACAGTCATTCTGATCCGCCACCTGTCTAAAAAGACCTAGTTCCTGCGAAGCTCAAAACTGAACTATTGAATAATTATTTATGCCAACATCCAGATCTCAGCTAGGTCATTTCGTACACAGGTGATTCGCAGTTCTGTTCTTCTTGATTTTCGATTCACCGAACGACCGACAGATCGACGGACCGATTTATTCTTTGTGACTAAACAACTCTGCACTGAAAGTGCAGGGATATGAAATCTGAGATGGGGCTCATAAAAAAACCCCGCTGGGATTCAGCGGGGTTTGATTGCTCTCTTTATGAATAGATTGAATCAGGCACCAACGGCGCTTTGTCCAACTTCATATCCTTCGGCTTCAGATTTGGCTCTCGCAATTGCATAGATCATAACTCCGTATCCTGCTTTAGCAAGCACGTCAGCTATTGAATATCCTACTTGAATTGCAATTTCTGATTCTGCGCCGGTCCATCCAAAAAATGGTGCCATATATACAATAGGATAAAATCCCCATGTGGCAAGCAACAGAAGTCTGATATTTCTAAAAAGTACTTGAACCTTGCCGGATTGTTCTGCCATGGCTGATCCCAGCTCACCCCATAATACATATACTATATAAATAAATGGGATTGTACTTAACAGTCCCCAAAGTCCTCTCATTGAAAACATTGAGTCATCCATTAATATTTCGCCGGGGTAACCTAACAATATCATTAGAAATGCAGCTACAACAAGTTTTGTCAAAATACTGCTTTGTTTGTCTTTAGCCAGACCAATCACCAGCACCAATTCTACTACCAGCAATGGTACGGTCAAAAGCCAGTCAATATATCTGTATGCATCATTGAAGGGTTTACCTGATGCAATGTAATTCCCTGCATCACTCAGCATATAAGCTGCTTCCCAGGAATTAAAGATTCGTAAGTAGTGATAAGCTGCAATTCCAACTACAAGTGTCGAAACTACAAGTGAAATTCTATACTTTGGTGCTACTCTGTCTCTTGCCAATACAAAAAACAGCCCTGAAAATATCATAGCTGCTATTGCAAAGGAAAGCATGTTATACACTAAAGTATACTCACCAAAAGTTAAAGTTGGTTGATCCAACATAGCGTCTCCGTTTGTTTAGATTGAATAGTTGAGTACATAACTTTCAATCGCAAATGAAAGTTCCAACTTTTTGGGTGAGCGTATTCAGATCATTTATTAGCTATTTTAAGCAATGTTATAAGCCCATATCTCGCCACAATCGGATCGTAGGGAATGATTTTCTTATACATATCATTTAACTATGAAATTCAAATAAATTCATTCTATGAAAACATCTGATTATTTCATCCTGGGTTCTGCCCTTATCTCGATGATACTTTCAATATATCTTTGGTTTACTGTAGACAAAGAAGCCGGGTTGTTTGTCGGCCTGTGGGTGCCTTCACTTCTTGGCTTCGGCATGTATATTAAAAACGTATACGGAGTACCAAATGGATGATTCAGCCATACTTTTTGCGGGTATATTCACAACCATCCTCTTTTTGATCGGTTATGGTATCACCATAAAGGAGTATAGAGGATTAGAAGATGAACGCAATTCAGAATCTTACCGTGATGAAAGTACTACTAAGATCACAAATCGATCTAAGTAGTATTAATGAAGATGTATTTAGGATCATCGCACGGCCATTTCGTGGATCTTTTTCCATTCACTTTCAGTGACCGGTGTAATAGAATAGCGTCCCAGGCGGAACAACTCCATGTCATCGAGAGCAGTTTCTTCTTTCATGGCATCTCTGGTTACCGGATCTTTAAATTTTTGCACGAATTTTACATCCACCAATTGCCAGCGCGGATCACTTTCAGTGCTTTTTCCATCAAAATATTTTGAGCCCGGATCAAATTGCAAGTGGATCGGGATACGGCTCGCTTGAAACCTCCATGGTTCCTACAATCACAGGCGTAGAGATATTGGAATGATAAAATAAAATGCCATCCCCCACATTCATGTCATCGCGCATAAAATTACGGGCTCCATAATTTCTGACCCCGGTCCAGGGAGTCTCCCCATCCTTTTCCAGATCATCAATGCTGTAATCTTCCGGTTCCGATTTCATTAGCCAATACTGTTTGTTAGCCATGCTTAAATTTTTTCTCTTAATTAATGTTAAATTTTAAATGTTAAATGCTAAATGTTCAGTATTTCACATTTAGCATTTAACATTGGCTCACTTGGCACTGTATTTCTTCACGTACCACAAAATTGTTTTTCGAAGCATTCCTTTAAAATCCTGAGACGGTTCCCAGCCCAATTCATTTTTGATCTTTGAGGCATCAATGGCATAACGGAAGTCGTGTCCGAGCCTGTCTGTTACAAAGCTGATCAGGTTCTTATAGTCGCCTTCCGGGCCTTTACCCACTTCTTCGTTCAGGATGTTACAAATGGCATGAACCAGATCGATGTTCTTCCATTCGTTGTTGCCGCCAATATTATAAGTCTCTCCGGCTTGACCTTTATGAAAAGCAACATCCAAGGCATCATTATGATCGTGCACAAACAGCCAATCACGTACATTTTCCCCTTTGCCATACACAGGGATCTTGTTGTGATTTATGGCATTTCGGATCACAACGGGGATCAGTTTTTCATCGTGCTGATGCGGACCATAATTATTGGAGCAATTGGTGGTCACAACATTCATTCCGTAGGTCTGAAAATAAGAACGAACTATAAAATCACTGCTTGCCTTGGAAGCCGAATACGGTGAGTTTGGTGCATAGGGTGTCTCCTCGGTAAAATATCCATCATCTTCCAGATCGCCATAAACTTCATCTGTAGAAACATGCAAAAAGCGGTTGTTCTTCCAGCTTTCTTCATCCTCTTTCCAAAGAAGCCTGCATTCTTCAAGGATATTAAAGGTTCCTACAATATTGGATTGAATGAATGGCTCAGGACCTTTAATGGAATTATCTACGTGTGATTCTGCTGCAAGATGAAATACACCCTGAGGTTTGAATGATTTCACCACATCATGGACTTCGTTCCGGTTCACCAGATCCACTTTTCTAAAGTGATAACGGCCTGAGTCTTTCAACGGCCTTAAATATGACAGATCGGATGCATAGGTAAGTTTATCCAGATTAAAGATCTCCCAATCAGGATATTTTTCAAATAACCTCAATATCAAATTCGACCCAATAAATCCGGCTCCTCCTGTAACAATTATCCTCATATCTAAAACAGATCCTCATCTTTTACTGATGAGAGTAAGGGCAATTTCCGATCTTTATCTGAAAGGATAGGCCGGTCGACATCCCAGTTGATTCGAATGGTTGGATCATCCCAGCGGATACCTCTTTCTCCTTCCCGGTTGTAATAATCCGAACACTTATATGCGACGATAGCTTCATCAGACAGTACTGAAAATCCATGTGCAAATCCCTTTGGAATAAAGAGCATTCTCTTGCTGACGTCCGAAAGTTTGATTGCTACATAATTGCCAAACGACTTTGAGCCTTTTCTGATATCAACAGCCACATCCAGAATAGTACCGCTCAGGCACTGCACCAGTTTGGCCTGTGGATCTTCGATCTGATAATGCAATCCTCGAATGGCGTTATGGTATGATCTGGATACATTATCCTGAACAAAATGTTCGTCAATACCCGCTTCTTGCAGAATGGATTCACGGTAAGCTTCGAAGAAATAACCGCGGTCATCCTCAAACACATTAGGTTCGATGGTCTTTACATCAGGAATTCTGGTATCTGTTATTTTCATGTATCGATGTTTGCCAGCAGGTTATGCAAACCATCCTGCCAGTCAATTAAGGTTATGCCCGGTATAGCTGCGATCTTTTTTGTAGAAAGTAACGAGAAAGCCGGTCGTTTGGCTTTGGTTGGAAATTCCGAACTTGGGATAGGTTTTACTTCAACCGGTTCCCCCGTTTTTTTGAAAATAGCTTTAGCCAGGTCGTACCAGGTGATCATTCCTCTTGATAGTGACGCGACACAACCCCTAAAATATTCTGATCGATCAAGTGCCAGGTATTCTCCACAACATTATCCGCAAAGGTCGGACTTCCATACTGATCATTCACGATCTTCAGTTCATCCCTGTCCTTAGCTAAGCGGATCATGGACTTCACAAAATTATTACCAAACCGGCCACATAGCCATGAAACACGGATGATCAAATGATCACAGCCGGAATTCAGAATACTTACCTCACCCGCAAGTTTACTCTCTGCCGTAGCATGCTAATTGGTTTAGTGGGATAATCCTCAGGGTACCCTTCAGGTAAGATTCTCTCTTGTCCTCATACTCCCTTCAAAGACATAATCCGTCGAAAAATGAACCAGTCTGTATTCTGATGCTCAGCGCAATAATCCGCTAAATTTTTAACGCCATCTGCATTGACGGCATAGGCCTTTTGTTTTTCTTCTTCAGCCTGATCGACCTTTGTATATGCCGCACAGTTGATGATCATATCCGGCCTTAAATTATTCAGGACCCGCCTCACATCAGGATGGTCCGTTATATCAAGGTCTGAGGAAGGCAACGCGATGAATTCCACCCCTTGTTTGTTCAAAAAATATACCCATTCACTGCCAAGCTGCCCGTTACCGCCGGTGATCAATATCCGCATGGTCACTTCCTTATTAGTTCGTTTGCAATTTGGTAAGATTCGGGAGTTCCTGCATCGGTCCACCAACCCTTTAAAACAGTGCTCTTCATCTCCCCTTTCTGAATGTAATAATTGTTCACATCCGTGATCTCAAGTTCGCCACGACCCGAAGGCTTCAGTGTTTTGATGCACTCAAATACGGTTGGATCATAAAAATAGATCCCGGTCACTGCATAACTCGATTTCGGTTTCTCAGGCTTTTCCTCAATTGAGACCACCTTCTCATCATCATCATCTAACTCTGCCACACCGTATCGTTTTGGATCGGGGACATCCTGTATAAGTATTTGAGCCCCTTCCCCGGGATAACTATTCACCGCTTCTTTCAGTGAAGACTCAAAAATATTATCACCCAGTATTACCAGTACGGGTTCATTACCAGCAAAATTCTCCGCAAGTCCCAACGCCTGTGCTATCCCTCCAGCCTCATCCTGAACCTTATAAGTGAACCGGCATCCAAAATCTTTTCCGGAGCCTAAAAGATTCACAACCGCACCCATATGGTCGGTTCCCGTTACGATCAGGATCTCATCAATACCAACTTCGATAAGCTTTTCGATGGGGTGATAGATCATTGGCTTGTCACCGACCGGCAGTAAATGCTTGTTGGTCACCTTAGTAAGTGGATATAATCTTGAACCTGTGCCGCCTGCCAGAATAATGCCTTTCATTGCTTATCAGTGTGTGTGAGTGGTGTTCATCAACCGATGAAAACTAAACTTTCTATGGATGAATTTGAAATCAATATTTGCATGTTTTATTTCAAACAATTAAATGATCTGCACGCAGTTAGAATTGATTAATTTACCTGTTCAGAGTTGGAATACTGATTATATTTAAAAGCAGAAAATATGCATATGACAAAAGCTCTTAAATTATCATTTACGGTTCTTCTGCTGATCTTATCAGCAAGCAGCTTAACTAAAGCACAGGACGTGATCCGTGCTTCGGGTGGAACTGATCTGTCTATAGACCTTATTGCTTCCGGTCAATATGTAAACATTGACGGACCTACCATAAGAGAAACAGCCACCGGGCAACTCGCTCAGAATGGCACCATTATCCTAACACTTCCTTCCGGTTATGAATGGAATACAGCATTGACCGGGGCTGATATTGACTCTGACCATCACTCCAACAGGGGCAGCAACACACAATTGGCAGCAAGCTTCTGCAGGGTTTAATGAATGCACAGGAAGCCGTTTTTACAATTGATAGTGAAAGTGAAACAAAAGGTAAAGGCCAAGGACCGGGACGGATTGAAATATCCGGTTTAGATTGCGCCCTGCAACCACTGCTGTACCGGATGCCGGTACGATCTCTAACACAGGTTCTACGGGTCCGGATGTTAACTATGGTGACCTGAGCAAAGCAGCCGTTCTGTTGAGGAAGTGTCGGTTGAAACCGCCCCCGATGGAAGCGGACAAATTGTACCGCACCCAGGATATACTGGCAGGAAATACACTCACCGTTTATGCTATCGGCCGGGATATTGGCGGTAATTTCGTTGAGAACGTGGCCCTTGAAAATACCAATGATTGGTCGCTCATTAATGTAACTGGCGGTATTCCTGCTTCTGCCCTTGAACCTGCCCCTGATCTAAAAAGTGCGGTCTTTTCATCACAACTAACGGGTACTGCGAATATACAGGCTTCTTTGCCCGGTATTATATCGGTCCCGTCGGAAACCATTACGGTATTGCCAAGAAATGCGGACGAGATCGTGATCAATACCCAGCCCCCTGCTAATGCCATAGCCGGTGAAGTTTTCAGTAATGATGTGATCGTTCACGTATTGGATATTTTTGGAAACCTTGTAACTACTGACAATTCTACTCAGGCTACAATATCAATTAACAGTGGGAATGGCACCCTCTCAGGCACACTTACCAGGACAGCCGTTAACGGGGTCATAACATTCGACGACCTTTCGGCTGATATAGCAAACATCATTGATCTTTCCATAACAAGCACCGGCCTGAATTCACTGACCACTACATCCATTGAGGTCGATAACAACGTACCTGCCGGGATCATCTATTTAGAGCAACCCGTGAACACCGCGCAGGGACAAACTATTAATCCACCTGTTGAAGTTCAGCTTGTAGATGCATTTGGAAATTATGCGGACACACAAGGTATTGACCTGAATGTGACTGCAAGTGTTGCATTGGATGCCGGCAGTACACTTAATGCAACCACCGATGCTGATAGGTCGGGCTGTTTTCGACAATATCATTATTGATGCTGCAGCGGCCATTGGAAATGCAACACTCACCATTGAGAATGCAGGCGGCACCTATTCACAAACAAGTGATATTTTTGAGGTCATCAGTCTTAATTCTCTGGCTCGATTTATAATCGAAACCGACCTCCGAATACTGCATATCGGAGATACAAACCGCCGGGCAACGGCATTTGATATCAGGATCAAAGCCATAAACGGAAATGATGAAATTTATACGGATTTCACAGATACGGTTCGGATTACCTCGAATTCACAGATCGTTGTAAATGGGAATCCCGTTTCCGGTTTAACTTCACTTCCTTTTGTAAACGGCATCCTTGATACTACCATTACCCTCACAACTGCAGGCTTATCAACCATCAGTGTTGAAAATGCAGAGGTTTGAACAGATCAGGTCAAGAGTAATGAATTCAAATATTCTTCCCGGTGCATTGGATCCACTTGACGACACTAACATCACGGCTAACCCAACTGCAGATCCTAGCTAATGGCAGCAGTACTTCCGAAATAACGGTACAGTTCAGGGATGAATTTTCAAATAACCTTCTGTCAGGTGGAGAAACGGTTGAAGTATTTACTGATTTTGGTTCCTTTACCGGAGGCGTTAATGCTTATATGGCTGTTGATCAGGGGGATGGCAGATATAGGGCCCTACTGACTTCTTCACAGAACGCATCAGAAACAGCTACCATAACTGCTGAAGTGAATTCTACCTCCGTTCCTGATAATGCCACCGTCGACTTTACACAGGGTGAAGTCGCCAGTTTTATTATTTCCCTGCCATCCACCGGTTCCACCCCGGATGTGCAAACGGCCGGAGTTCCATTTCCAATCAATGTTCAGGCGATCGATGCCTATGGAAATCAGGTTACTGATTTCAACGGTGATGTGACCATCAGCTCGAATTCCAATATTACAGGTGGCATCAATGCCACGTTTGTAAATGGGGAATTGACAGACCATGAGGTGACACTTACTCAAAGCAATACCGCGGCTAATCTGACCATCACCGCAAACGACCTGTTCAATGTGGAGACAACCAGTCAGGATTTTGTGGTTCAGGCTAACGATCCCGATCCCAACACCTCAGTGATCGTGGCAAACCCAAGTGTTATTCAAAATCAGGGTGGCAGTGAATCTGTCATATCCATTATTCTCAGGGACGCCTTTAACAACAGAGTACTGGACCAGATACCGGTTTCCCTTAGCCTGACACAAATTGAAGAAAATGGCAATCCTTCACCTGATGGCATAGCCAATGCCAGTTTAAGTACCCCGACCTGGAATTCAACGCAGCAGAATTATATTTCCACCCTTTCTGCAACAAATACCGTTGAGCTGGTAGAGATCTCCGGTACTTTTGGTAATTCTCCTGCCACACAAATAGCTGCATCTGCCACGGTTGATATCGTTAATCCGATCGTATGGACGTCTGGAGCCGGCGGACCACCGGGAAGCCGAACTGACTGGACCAATCCTGAGAACTGGAATCCACAAACCGTTCCTCAGGATGGCGATTATGCCATTATTCCGGATGTTGGAGACCTGCCCGTTTTAGATCTTAACATCACCCTCGGTAGTTTTGAAATTCAAACAGGGGCTTCACTTACTTTGTTCGGCGGAAATTTCATTGACGTTAGCGGAGCTTTGATAGTGGATGGGATCCTGGATATCGAAGATAATACACAGCTTACAACCGGAGGTGGCTTTACAGGCTCCGGTACATTTACTGCCGGTTCAGCAAACGGATATTTCCGTAGGTGGGGATATCACGGTCAGTAGTTTACTTGCACGAAATGAAGGGGCTACGATCACCCTTAATGGAGAAAGCCCCCAAACCATAACTACGCCTAACTTTTTAGCTCAGAATTTAAATATAGATAATGACGTAACCCTTAATATCGATGCTGACCTTCTTGATGTTAGTATATTGAATATAAGTAGCGGCAATACAATTTGAATTGCAAACCGGTGCAAATATAACGCTTGATGTCACAGAAAATATAACCGGTAATGGTACATTACTGCTTAATGACAATACATTTGTATTGAGAGGTAATTCTAATCTTGAAAATATTGATGCCAGTGATGGCACCGTGATCTTTGGGATCAGACTTGATGAAAATTTTGCGGACTACCCGGATCTTCAGCAACAACAGGTCTCCAATTTCACCGAAATGCAAAACGCTATCATCAATAACACCGAAGGCGTACGCACCTTTGATGATATCATCATATCCGGTGACCTGACCCTTCAGAATGGCCCTCTGATCCTCAGTTCAGGAAATAGCCTCATTGCGCCCAACATCAGCTACGTGAATGGAACGCTAAGAATGCTGAGAAATATAAACGCCTCCCGTGGCTGGAGAATGATCTCTGCGCCATCTGCAAAGTGATTATGCTGACTTTCTGGATAAAACGGTGACTCAGGGCTATACCGGAGCAAGCCTGGGCAATGATCCGGCTGATTCCCTTCAACCAAATGTGCTTTGGTATAATACCACTTTTGAGGTGGCTGCTGGAGAACTTGGAACCACCGATAATCAACGCTGGAGAGCTCCCGGCAACGCCACAGACACTCCGGTGGCAGGTCAGGGTTATTTTGTTTATTTCTTCGGTGATATACCAACGGATTCCCGATACAATACTCCCCTTCCTCTTACCCTCGATATTGAAGGCACCGAATACCCGGCAGCTACAGGTACCTTTAACTTCTCAGAAGTGTCCTACAACGAAAATTCGGATGGGTGGAACCTGGTTGGGAATCCATTCGCTTCAAGCCTTGACTGGGATAATCCGGGCTGGACAAAAACCAACATTGATAATGTACTCTATGTCTGGAACCCGGTGACCAACGACTATTTCTATTGGAATGGCATTGGCGGCGGTAATCTTGATGGGACCAAATTAGGTAATGGTATCATACGACCGTTTCAGGCTTTCTGGGTGAAAGCAAACGCGGATAACCCAGTGCTTTCAGTCGATCAAAGTGCCCGCACAACCGGAGGGACTTTCCTCAGCAAGAATAATAAGGAACCTGAAGTCATTGCTCTGGAACTTTCATCCGGTGAATACTCCAAACCGACACACATCACCCTGTCGCCGGGTGGCAGAACGCAAAAGGATGATCGTGATGCCATACGCCTGCTTCCTTTTGAAACCAACACCTATCTGGAGTTCTTCACTACTCTGGATGACGGTACACAGCTTGCGATCAATAACCTGGCCCGTGATTTCGGCAAGGAGGTCAAAATTCCATTGCATGTCGGAGGTTTTGAAAATGGCATCCCAATCAACGGCTCATTCACTATCAAGCTTCATAATTTAGATGAACTGCCACAGGGATGGTCAATTACCTTGAAAGATAAAGAAACGGATCAGCAGATCGATCTTAAGGATCAAGAGACTTACACATTCGATGTGACACAGCAGGCCGGAAAAGCTAAAATGAATACCGTGCAAAACTTCAACCTGACAAATTCTTCTTCCACTCAGTCAAAGGCTCAGGCCGATTTGAATTCCAGATTTACTTTAATCCTTTCACCGGGTGAAGACGCAGACGGACTGCCGGATCAGTTTGAGTTGTACAATAACTACCCCAATCCCTTCAACCCAAGAACAACCATTCGCTTTGCGGTTCCTATAGAAGGCCCCGTTCAATTGGATGTATATGATATTCTGGGAAGAAAAGTCACCCAACTGGTAGACCAAAACTATCAGGCCGGCTTCCATGAGGTTAGTTTTGATGCTAATCGCCTGGCAAGCGGGGTCTATATATATCGCCTTTCAACCGAAGGTGGCGTGCTTACCAAGAAAATGACGCTGGTCAAATAACCCATCCATTCTCCGTTTGATATCGTATCAATAAAATAATCTAATTTTTATTGAATCAAACTGTAGTCATATTAAATCGTAACAAAAGAGAGTTCGTAGGCTCTTGTTGTTATAAAAGCTATTAAACATTAATAAATGGGATAAACCATGTCAGGATATTCGGAAGTACTTTATGTGATATTTGCGATGGTCATAGTAGCCACCATGGCCCTAAACGCAAACCGGGTGATACAGGTAAATAATGTATCCATGATAGAGGGGCAATTGGAAGGGCAGGTTATAGCCTATGCCCAGGATATTATCGAGGAATCCCGAGCTTTAGCCTTTGATGAAGAAACCACTTATGATGCAAGTGGTAATAGCTCGGTACCTGTTTATATACCCGGCGGATTTTCAAATATAGGGCCTGATGGTTCTGAAACCGGACGTACCAGTTTTGATGACTTTGATGATTTTGACGGATATAACGAAACAGTGAACATTAACGGTAATGATTACAGCGTTTCCGTAGTTGTTGACTACGTAAACACAAGTAATTATACAGACTACACTGTTTCTGGAAGTAAGTCAACTCTAAAACGAATTACAGTTAACCTTGAGTCAGATTTTCTGAATAAAAATCAGTCAGGTAATAACACTAATTATAACTTCAGCTTTATCAGAAGCTATTACGCGGATTAGATATGAACTTTGGATTAATTATAAGTTATGTCATAGCGGGTTTTTTGATGATCATGATCTTCACAATTAATTATAATGTGGGGTTCAGTAATCAGGAAGTCACTACTACCCTGATCAAGGAAACTCATACACAGGCCGTAAAACAGATCCTGACTAATGATATTCCTAAGATCGGCTACCAGCAGGGCAGTGTGATCACTAATGCTTTTATAAAAGCTGAGGATAACGAATTATCCTATAGAAGTGATTTGGATAATAATGGCAGTGTTGAAACTGTAACCTGGAAATACGATCCTGATACAAGCACCTGCTCATGCAAAAAATCCTCACGTCAATACTGCTTACCAGAAGTGTGGATGGCGATGATACGGATATAACACTGGGAATAACAGACTTTCAGATTCGATACTATAATCAATATGGATCCAATACCCCTATGACCACACCCGTCTCAAGCTCAAACTTTGAAGATATTGTACAGATTGAGATCGAATTTGAAATGCAAAACGATTACTCGTTAAACTACCGGGCGTCAGATCCGGACAGATATATCACTACAACCTGGCAGAAACGATTCTCGCCGGTTAACCTTAGACCTAATTAGGAGATTGAATTATGGGACGCGCAATGTTGATCATAGCCGCCGGAGCTATTATAGCGGTTGGAATACTACAGCTCGGTGTTCAAAGTAAACGTACAGGAATAGCACAGAACTCAGCTGTTGATGCTTATGAAGTAGAGGTTAGAAATAAAGCCTTTACAGCCGCTCAGTTAACCATGGAGCGTATCAATGCAAGTAGTGGAACCTGGCATCCAACAGCCAACAGTCCGTGGAAACAGGAAATTGACGGAACCCCTATCTCCCTTTATTATGAGCTGAAACCTACCACAGCCACCGGTACTTTTGCCATGCTTGAAGGTGATACAGTTGAGATCCATGCTACTGCCGAATATCTGGATCCACTGAGTGACCAGAAAAGAGACATTAACATTATCACAAACTACGTGAAAACCTCCATGCATTTTGTACCTGAGTTTAAGGGAGCTCTTCAATTTGCTGTGGGTGCAGATGATTTTAACTTTTCAATTGGTGGTGCTGCTGGCATATCCGGTAATGATGCGAGTGGAACCTCCTGTCCTTCTAAACCTGCAGTTGTTGACACAAGAGCAGGCGATCGTACGATAATGGTGAATTTCCGGTGGCTAATGAATAAATGGCTTCAGATCGTAGCGACACTACAGCAGTTGGTATTGACCCTGACCTTTCATATAAGCCAGTTGATCAACTTGTTGCCCGGCTTGCACAGATGAGTGATGTAACCAAAGTTTCCGGTAACTATAAAGGCAGTTTTGGAACAAAAGAAAAACCCGGCATATTCTTTGTTGAAGACAAAGCCAAGCTTACCGGTGGTATTGATGAAGGATTTGGCATCATGGTGGTAAGAAGTGGTGGTGAACTTGAATATGAAGGTGAGTTATTTGTTGCCGGTAATTTCAAGTTCAACGGTCTTGTTATTTTTGAAAATGCCTATGACATGACCGGGCGAGGAACCCCGAGAATAAATGGGTCTGTTTTAGTTGGTAAAGCTGATGAAGATTCCAGTGAACTATTAAATGTTGACCTTAGCGGTACAATCGACATTCAGTATGACTGCGTTGCCGAAAGATATGCCCAATTAGCATCTGCTATGAGTTTAGGCCAAAACCGATACAAAAGACTTAGTACATACGAATAAGAAGTTAGTCGTTCTTATTTAAGGTATCCTATATCTCCTTTTACCTTTGCCAGACAGCTGAAGTAAAAGGAGATTTTTTTTGTTTTATAATATGCTCTACTTACTATTTATTAGAAGGAATTAAAATGTTTTGCGTGGGTTTACCCCTGGATAAAGGATAAGGTAATTTGGTGTTCCTTGAAGCCCTGACGAATGGATACCTGATGCTCATCGCACATGTGAGTTAACATTCCCCCCCTTACGTAAAAACTTACAGCTTTTTTCCCATCACGTCATTGAGTTTATGATGGACTAAACTTAAGTCCGCATACATGTTTTAGACGACGGTTCTCAGATTATAATTCTTTTAGGCGGGTGAGCTCACTGACGCTCATGCCTCCATATTTGGCTTTTCAGTTATAGTCAGTTATAGAAGGTGGCCGGACTAATTACATGTTCACGAGACAGGTCAGCTACTTTACGGCCCTGCTCATGCTGGGAGACAATAGAGATAATTTGAGATTCAGTAAAACGAGATTTTTTCCAAAAAATAGGAGTTTTCTCCACTTTGATCCTGACGAATTATATGGAAGCTGAGAATCGCTATAGATAAAATTAAGATTATCTAATGTTAATATTTTATAATATATTAAATAGTCAACCGAAATTAAATAGAATAAGCCATGTCAGGATATTCGGAAGTACTATATGTGATATTTGCGATGGTCATCGTAGCTACCATGGCCCTGAACGCCAACCGGGTGATAAAGGTGAATAACGTAGCAATGATAGAAGGGCAACTTGAGGGGCAGGTAATTTCATACGCTCAAAATATAATTGAAGAGTCCAGAGCATTGGCCTTTGATGAGGTAACGACGGATGATGCACAGTGGTAATAGTGTGGTTCCGGTTTTCATTCCCGGTGGATTTTCCACAATAGGTAAAGATGGTGGAGAAACTACCGTACAACATTTAATGATTTTGACGATTTCCACGGATACAATGAAACAGTAACCTTTAATGGCGTTGACTATTACATAGATGTTATTGTCGAATACCTTAACCACAGTAGTGAATACAAAACTTTTTCAGTTGCTGGAGGGAACACAACGTTAAAACGAATTACGGTTAACGTTCAGTCAGACTTTTTGACTAAAAACCCGGGTTCTGATAACACAAACTATAACTTCAGCTTTATCAGAAGCTATTACGCGGATTAGATATGAACTTTGGATTAATTATTAGTTATGTCATAGCGGGCTTTTTAATGATCATGATCTTCACGATCAACTATAACGTGGGGTTCAGTAATCAGGAAGTGACCACTACCCTGATCAAAAAGACCCATTCGCAGGCTGTTCAGGAAATGATCATTCACGATGTTCCCAAAATTGGTTATCAAAAAGACAACATCATTGCGACCAAGTTTTTTAAAGCTGACGAGCATGAAATTTCATTTTACAGTGATCTTGATAACAGTGGTGATGTGGAGCTGATAACCTGGATGTATGATCCTGACAACGCTCCGGATCATGCTAACAACCCACATGTGGATATGCTTACCAGAACCGTGGATGGGGTTCAAACAGAAATACCGGTTGGTATTACTGACTTTGAAATACGGTATTACAACCAATACGGGTCTTCCACCCCAATGACAACACCGGTATCGAGTGCTAACTTTGAGAATATCGTTCAGATCAAGATCGGGTTCGAAATGCAAAATGATTACTCGCTGAACTACCGGGCTTCAGATGCCGACAGATATATAACAACGAGCTGGCAGAAACGCTTTTCGCCAATCAACCTTAGAAAAAATTAGGAGATAAATTATGGGACGCGCAATGTTAATCATAGCCGCCGGAGCCATTATTGCCGTAGGTATATTACAACTTGGAGTTCAGGGTAAACGTGCCGGGATTGCACACAATTCTTCCGTGGATGCTTATGAGGTTCAGATACGAAACAAGGCTTTTACAGCCGCTCAGATTTCTATGGAGAGAATAAACGAAAGTGCCGGTACCTGGCATCCTAACAGTACGAGCCCTTGGATTCAGGATATTGATGGGGATTCCATCTCACTATATTATAATTTAAAACCATCAGCCGGCGGTGGCAGTTACGCTATCTTAGATAGCGATACGGTAGAAATTCTTGCAGAATCCTGGTATCGAGACCCAATGAATAATCGGGAGAAAGATATCAATATCATCACTTCATATGTAAAAGAAGCATTACACTTTGTTCCGGATTTTAAATCAGCTATTTCAATAGCAGCGGGCTATGATGATTATACATTTAAGGCTCAGGGTTCTTCTAAAATCACCGGTGATGACAACAGTGGTACCTGTGCCGCAAAACCTGCGGTTACTGTTCAGGATCAAGAATCTTTAGATGCCATTTCAGGTGACAGTGATACTTATTCAAGACTGGAAGGTGATGCAGGTAAAGTTGAAATGGATACCTCCCTCTCATATCAACCTGTTGATCAACTCTAGTTGGCACGTCTGGCTCAAATGGATGGTGTTACTAAAGTTCCTACAGAGCACCTATAAAGGAATCCTTGGTACAGCTGAAAAACCTGGTGTATTCTTCGTGGAAGGTGATACCAAATTTACCTCAAATACTGAAGGATTTGGCATCATGGTTGTTCGTAACTACGGGACTGTATCAGGTGACTCTACTTTGCTTGATGAAACTACAGGTAGCTTAGATCTTAAAGGTGGTTTCACCTTTAACGGATTAATAATATTTGAAAACGCCTATAATATGGACGGAAAAGGCAACGGTAAACATCAACGGATCGGTTTTAGTTGGTAAAACCGATGACTATTCAATGATATTGACATTAGACCTTGAGTGGTAATATCACCGTTAGTTATGATTGTAAAGCAGAAGAAACAGCTAAGGCAGCTGCAGCTAATATGCTCAATCAAAACCGATACAAAAGACTTAGTACATACGAATAAGAAGTTAGTCGTTCTTATTTAATAAGTTATCCTATATCTCCTTTTATCTTTGCTGCACAGCTGAGGTAAAAGGAGATTTTTTTGTTTCATGGTATGCTCTTTTTACTATTTATCAGAAGGAATTAAAATAAACTAACTAGTAAAACATTATCATAAAGCCGATATTTAATCGGTATAAACATGTTAGACCTTCTACAGTCAGTTTTATGAAGAGAACGCTTTTAATAGCACTGTTTTTAGTTTTAGGGAATAGTTACGTCAAGGGTCAGAATACCGGTAATACTAGTGAAATGACCACAGTCAATGTTTCTGCTACAGTTATTGGCACCTCTGCTATTGAGTTGATAACTGTTAATTCCATTCAGTTTGGAAATACTCAGCCCCAAAATGGTCAGATCTACATCAACCCCATTACCAGTCTCAATGCCGGTTTTATGATCGCCAATGGAACACCTGACGCGGAATTCAGATTAAATTACCTGCCGGAGCGCATACTGACACAGATCAATGGCAACGGATCTCTGATCTTCAATTACGAAATTTCCGGAAATGATGAAGAAGATCAGGCAACCTCAGAACTGTTGGACCTTGAGAATCGGAACCTGCGTTTTAACAGTGAAGGACAATTTTATCTCTGGGTTGGTGGTGGCATCGACCTCAGTAACGCGGCACCCGGAAACTACGAAGGAGATTTTACCATTGAGATCGACTATATATGATAAAAATCGGATCACATAGCCTTTTTTTTGCACATGCTTTTAGGATCGTAAGATTCCTTGTGGTTATATGTGTGATCCTCATTTCTTCATCTACCCTTCTTAAGGCTCAGGAAATCAATTTTGGAGATTTCAGCAGTAAGTACACCGTTTCCATCACGGAACTCATTCCGGCCGACGACCTTGCATTTGGCATGGTCATTCAGAATGAAGGACTAAAAACCATTGATCTTCTGGACGCCAAAGTCTTGATGATCGAAGGGGTTAAATACCTGGACGTGATCGTGGACATCACCGCCGATAACTATCTTTTTCTCGACAATGATGTGAGCTGCAACGGCACAAACTCGAATTGTATTCCTTTTACACTACAGGCCGCCTACGCCAATCGCGGTAACAACAATACCAATCAGGCCATATTGATGCAGGTGGCTTCCAATGTGGCAAGTGCTCAGTTTCCTATTCTTGCCAGAGGCAACCGCCCTCCCGGCCCGCCACCTACACCTGATTTTCAGGGCTATAACCCGGCATTATTTAATGAAACAGCCTATTTATACCTCTACGGTTCCATCAACGTTGGAAACGTAAATGCCGGTTCATACAGCGGACAAATTACAGTGACTGTGACCTATGATTAGGCACTCATACTACATATTACTTTCCCTCCTGATCTGTCTTTTTGCAACCACAAGCGTTTCGGCTCAATTCATCAATCTGCGCCTAACCGTGGAACCGGAACTCCGGGCAACCATTGTACAGCCCCTCGATTTTGGTATACAGATCACTAACTCCGGTCGTACAACGATACAGCTTGGCGATGCCAACATGGGAATATTCAGCGTGCGGGCATACCATACCCAGAATATCTATATAGACTTACAATACCCGGATGCCCTGGAAAACAGTGAACCGGGTGTAACGGCCGATATTCCGCTTGAACTGGGCATGTCCTTCAACAACAGCGGAAATGATAACCCTCAAAACAGTACGCCCCTGCCACTGAACGAAGGCCTGGTTTCCATCACCCAGAACACCACGCCGGAACTGGAAGCCGATGTCTGGAAGCAAATGTACATCTATGTGTACGGGTCTATTGTGATCGGCAACATCCCCAATGGTATCTACACCGGCGATATTGTATTGAACCTGGATTACGACTGACTGATGCAGTTGTACCTTAACTTACCCTGTAAATATTAAAGAACTCTAAAGTTTACTTTGTTTTCGTCTCATTACATTCTACACGAAGAGTATCATCTACCTGCTTTGATTTCAATGAAAACGTTAAACGGCTTTAATTAAGACTATCTAATTGGACAGAAATAAGATGTTCGATATTTTTGAAGCAGAAATTAAACAACCCAACAAACTCAATCTCACGAACATGAAAGTTTTAAAAAATACCCTAACCCTTTTCGCCCTCTTAGCTGTTTTTAGTACAGCGGCTTTTGCACAAAATTCTGCAGATGTAAAACATAGAAGTATCATGCAGTAGTTGCAAGCCTCATTGACTTTAACAATACTAAAGAGATGTTGATTTTGGAACCATTGAACCTAACATTGCTTCACTGATCTTCAAGCAGGTACAAATGACGCCTACTGCATCTTCAAATACTTCGGACAATTTCGGACAACTATTAATTGACAGGAACTGATGGCAATTACGGTTAGGAATGCTAGAACTTACTGGTGCTACACTTGAAAATGCTACTACTGCAGGTCAAACAATTTCATTTACCCCAACAGTATATAATGAAGCTACTGGTAATGAAGTTACTACAGCAAGCAATGTAGCATTGACAGGTGGATCTATTCAGCTTGCAATTGGTGGAGCAATTAACTGCACTTCTGCTGGTCCAGGAACTTACAATACACAATACAAGTGGCTGCTACCTAGTACAATTTACTGTTACATATAATTAAATATTAAGATATTTAATACAATGCCATGGAGCATCCCCTCCATGGCTTTTTTTTTACTTGATCTCTTTTCTACAAATAATTCAAAGGTTGGTTCGTTTTTTACTAAATTTGGACAAATGTGAATTAAATCATCTCAGATGACTGCCATACGTAACTTAGTACTTGCAATTGCTCTATTGCTTCCCCTGCATTCAATTGCCCAGGTAACCATTGCCCCAACCAACTTGTTTATTGACAGCCAGTCAAAGTTCGGAACTTATATGGTGATCAATAACTCGAATACCCCTCAGGAGGTCTCTATTGACTTCTTTTTTGGTTATTCCCAAACAGACGAGAATGGTAACCGAACCACGGTAGAAGACACATCAAATGTCGCAGCCGAGCATTCCATCGCTAAAGAGATCAGGGCCTTTCCAAGAAACTTTGTTTTAAGTCCAAATCAGCGGCAGATCGTAAGATTGAGAATTACTCCGCCCAACACGCTCAGCGATGGTGTGTATTGGTCCAGAATTAAAACCTCTTCCACCCCTCAAAGTCCGCCGATCGAATTATCAAACGATCAGTCGGTTACTGCACAGGTTGGTATTGTCATCAATCAGGTAACCGGTTTATTTTATAAGAATGGGGATGTAAGTACCGGCATTGAAGTGGAAGAGATACGAACAGAGATCTCAGATGAAGATATACTGGCAGTATTGACCGACTATAACCGAACCGGTAACGCCCCCTTTCTCGGTACTATTTCTGTGAACCTAAAAGATCAAAACGGCAAGGCGGTTCAGTCCGGTTTTATCTCAACCAGTCTGTATTTTGACGGAACCCAGCGTCAGGAACTCAATATCGAAGGCGTTCCTTCCGGCGAATATACCCTTGAAGTGAGATTTGAGTCACAGCGAAATGACGTGTCTTCACGTGATATCGTTCAAATGGAACCCGTCACTGCAACTACCACTGTAACTATCCCATAAGGTGTGCAAAAATTGGCTCACGGTAACATTCACCATATTTCTTATTGTTTTGGGCGCCGGTACAATCACCGGCTCGCTTTCTGCACAGAGCAATAATACCGAAGAGATCGAGGTCTACCTCGATTTTCGGCACCGTGGAGTCATAAATTCTGTCATCATTTCTTACTACAAGAATGATGAATTCTACCTGCCTGTATCTGAGCTCTTCTCTCTTTTCAATATTGACCATACCGTAAATGGCCTAGTTATTGACGGCCGTTTTGGGATCGAGCAGATTCCCTATCGCATCAATTTTCAGTCCGGTGAGATCCGGTTTGGTGATGAACGCACTGAGATCACCGCAGAAGATTATATTCTTCGGGAGATAGATTCTTACCTGCGTGCCGACCTTTTTTACGAAGCCTTTGGCCTCGATTTTACCATCGATTTCAACAATCTAAGCCTCAACCTGGAAACCCAGCGCGAATTGCCGGCCATTCAGCAGGCTATCAGAAGACAACGTCGACAGGTGGCTGATCAAAACAGACTCCAGCAGGAGCGTTATCCTTTAAAATATGACCGCGAACGTCCCTTTCTGGATGGAGGCTTTGTGGATTACAATCTCTCTGCCAACGTAAATTCCAATCAGAACGTCTACAATTTCAATACCAACCTGGGTCTTCAGGTGTATGGTGGAGACCTGCAGGGCTCCATATTTGGCAGCTACTCGGAGAATTTCTCAAACTTTGCGACTGACAATCTCAGATGGCGGTATATGTACCGCGATCAGCCCTGGCTGACCAAATTAACTATCGGACAAACCACAACCGATGGCTTTGCCCGAAATGCCTATACCGGAATACGATTATCCAATGAACCCATTGAGCCGAGACGACTTTTTGATGAATTCGAGGTTCAGGGAACAACCATTCCCCAATCTGAGGTCGAACTTTACCTGAATAATGCCCTCATAGATTTTCAGCAGGCCGACGAGCTGGGTAATTATCGGTTCCTGACGCCCGTAAGCTATGGCTCATCTCAGCTTGATTTGAGGATCTATGGCCCCACCGGACAGATCATTGAGCGCTCAGAGCGCCTTCAGGTCCCGTTCACCTTTCAACCCTCCGGAGTATTCAACTATACGGTAAACGCAGGTCGGCTGGATAATCCTATTTTTGGACAAACCACTCAGGATTTCACCGCACAGGGAACCGGAGCTTACGGTATCTCAGAATGGCTGACTGCAAAGGCGGGAATCGAGTATTATCAGGGTTATCACGAATCGCTGCCTACCTTTACTACTTCGCTGTCATCACGCATCAAAAGTAATTATATACTGACACTTGAAGCTGCCAGTGAAGCTTACTACCGCGGCTTACTCAATGTGATCTACCCTAATTCAGCCAGTTTTACCCTCGACTATACCAGTTATAATGAAGGCTTCAGCATCTATAATCCATCAAACGATGAACGACGCCTGGTTGCAAGTGCTTTCTATCCCTTTAATTTCTGGGGATTGCCATTTAACGTCAGGGCCTCGGCCTTTTCACGATACCGGGCTTCAAACAGCTCCACTAATTTCAGGCTGGACCTCAACTCAAGGATCAGTAAACTAAATCTTCGGGTTGGCTACACTGACCGGTTTACAGGAAGCTTTGACCCATTCAATCCAACCAATACGGCCTTTCTTGAAACCTCAGCAACCTACAATGTCTCAAGGAACCGAAACCTGCCGGTTTATCTGCGGGGCGTATTTTTGAGGGGTCAGTTCAGGTATCAGCCGAGTTTGAACCAGCTGGAATCGGCCGAGGTGCTTCTTTCACAGAATGTATTTGAGCAGGGCCGACTACAGCTTTCCTATGGTCGTAATTTCGCAGGAGAATATAACAGTCTACGGTTTAACCTTGTGGTAGATTTTGATAAGGTCAGAACCAGCACAACCTACAGTAACATACGGGGATCCGGAAACCTGACTCAAAACGTACGTGGCTCCGTCGGATACGATACCAATTATGATAACTTCATATTTACCAGCCGCGATCAGGTTGGTCGCTCCGGAACAGCCGTCAAACTCTTTGTGGATAACAACGCAGACGGTTTGTTCGGGGATGAGGACGACCCAATTGCCGGTAATGCTTTAAGAATTCAACGTTCAGGAGCAACCAGTACCGTTAAGAATGGCGTGATCTATTACACACAGATGCAGCCCTACTTCTATTACAATATGGAGCTGAACAAATCCCTGATCCAAAACCCGATGCTGGTTCCGGAATTTGAAAAATTCGGGCTGATCACAGATCCCAATCGTTTCAAGAAAGTAGAGGTTCCTTTTTATATGTCAGGTGTGGTTGAAGGGTCGGTTCAGCGCATACTCGAAAGTGGCAACACAACCGGAGTAGCAGGATTGAAGTTGCTTATGAGTGGTCGGGACGGCACATCATACACCAAAGAACTCAGGACATTCAGTGACGGCAGCTTTTACGACTATGAAGTGCCTCCCGGAAATTACACCCTTCAGGTCGATTCGACTCAGCTTGGTATCCTGGGCGTCTATTCTGATCCTGAAGAAATTACGTTTGAGGTGGAAAGATCCCCGGACGGTGATTTTGTGGAAGGACTCGGATTTGAGCTCATCCCAACAGGCATGAAGCGCGAAGATCTGCAACAAATCGCTGATGCGTCAGAAACGACGACCCAACCTGAAACCGATACGGTTGCTGTAGATGAACAAGTAGAAAATATTGCCGTACCCGACACAGCTGGTACCATTGTGTTTAATAACGGACAGATCACTGAAGCCGTGACTGATACTGTTTCACAGGAAGACGAACAGACTGATGCCCAACTAGAAACGATCGGTCAGGATAGTGTTGATCTTGATACCGGATTACCACCGGTCATCACTACTCCCAACCTGCCGGTGACCGGAATAGCAGATCTTGGTGCTGACTCTACACAAACTGATACACTGCCTGAGACGGTCGTATCAGATACTTTAGCAGGTCAGGATGACGAAATCCTTCAGGCTCCGGATTCAACCATCACTGATATCGATGAGCTGACCGGAATTCCCGCCGACAGTGCCATTGCAGCTATCGATGAAGCCATTGAACAACCTGATGATTCGCTAGGCGTAGAAGCAGACACCTTGACTGAGGAAGGAATCCAGCCGCCAATAATTACTAACCCGGACCTTGCCGACCGTGATTCAGTTCAGATATCCCCTGCAGACTCAACGATAGCTGATCTGCAAACCGATGGTGAACAACCGGCTGACTCCACTGATCTGGATCAAAATATTACAGGTGATGAAGAAATAGCTGCTGTGCAGCCACCGGTTCAACAAACAGACATGCCTGATTCTGTACAGATAATCACTGGTGACCCTGTCACACCGTTTCAAACGATAACGGATGCCATACCTGTTGCTTTCAGCTCAAATGAAGATATCGAAACACTGACTCCGGGTCGATGTATCTACGGCATTCAGTTTGCATCCTATTCGAAAGAAAGTCAGGCTGAGAACCTCTCCCGCAGACTGGAAGAGGATTATCTGACCTTCACCATCTATAATACTCCTTATAAGCTCTACGGGCTTCGTGAGATCCAATATCAAAGTTTGGGAAGAGTAACTTCAGCTGCCAAAGATCTTAACACTTCCTACGATTTCGACGCGGCGGTTATCAGTCAGTGTTATGCCGATCTTGACCTCAACCCGGAGACGACCACTTATTATGTTCAAATAGCGGAATTCGCAACTGATGAGAATGCTCAGAGATACCTCCGGGACCTGAAAGATGTTAAGGGAATCACAGCTGCAGAAATACCCGGAGACAGGTTTGGGGTCAGAATTGGTATGGGTCCATTCAGATCAGAGAGACAAGCCGCTGAGAGACTTAGAGAACTCAGAGGTAAAATTGATGACTATGCCAATGCAAGTATCCGTAAGTACGCTCCTCCTGTAAAAGTAACAGACCTGAGTTTCGAGTTCCTGATATTGCTGGGTGAGTTTACTACGGAAGAGCAAGCTTATGCCTATGGCGGTCAGGTAGATAATTCACTTTCATTGAGAACCAAGATCCTGATCGATGAGAATAAGGAAACCTACGTCGTAACTACCGAAATGATGGAAAGTTGGTCGCGCACTAATAATCTGAAGGATCGTATCAAAAGTTCGGGCATTTCAGCAGACCCTGTTATTCTAATGATCGAAAAGAAGAATTAGAAAGGGATCCGGGTTCTTAAATAACCTGCTTTCTCATGCGGGCCACCGGCAGATTGAGCTGCTCCCGATATTTACTTACGGTTCGTCGTGCTACTTTATATCCTTTCTCGTTAAGCATATCGGTAAGCTTTTGGTCGCTATAAGGACTGCGTTTATTTTCCTTGTCAATGATATCCTCAAGCAAATTTTTCACTACACGATTAGAAACTTCTTCTCCGCTTTCAGTTTCAAGTCCTTCATTGAAAAAGTATTTAAGTTCGTAAACCCCAAAATGAGTCTGCACATATTTCCCGTTCACCACTCGTGATACCGTAGAAATATCCATACCGATCCGTTCAGCCACATCCTTGAGGATCATCGGCCTCAATCCTTCCCCGTATTTAAAGAAATCTTCCTGAAGGGCCACAATGGTCTTCATAATATTCATAAGGGTATTCTGCCGCTGCCTGATGGACTCAATGAACCACTGTGCAGAATCGATCTTCCGTTTCATGAAGGTGCGGGTTTCAGCATCTGTCTTCTTGTTCTTTTTAGCTTTGATATCCTCCCACATATCCTTGTACTCAGGAGAAATTCTCAGAGATGGAGCATTTCGCTGATTTAGAGTGATCACAAACTCACCTCTTTCAGTTTCCCCTCTGCTTTTACCCTTCCAGTACACTTCAAAATCCGGCTCAATATAATTCTGAGACTGTTCCATACCCGTTGATACCGCCCCGGGTCTTGGATCCATATGCCTGATGGTTTCCACCGCTTCCTGAAGCTCTTCCCTATCGATATTGAATTTATGAAGCAATTTGGAGTAATGCTTCTTTTCAAACAGTTTCCACGCATCGCGTACAATGCTGATGGCAAGATCTCTGGCAGGGAGTTTTTTTTCCGAAGCCTGTAATTGAACCAATAGACAATCCTGAAGATCACGTGAAGCTATGCCGGTCGGTTCCAGCTGCTGAATCTTTTTACGGACCGATTCTACTTTTTCCTCACTCAAAAGAATACTGTGATTAAACGCGATATTATCCACAACCGCTTCCGGTTCTCTCCGAAAATAACCGTCCTCATCCAAAGACCCAAGGATCTGATCTGCAATTAATTCTTCTTCGTCTGTAAGATCCATCAAGGATACCTGATCTTCGAGTTCCTCCAGCAATGAGGCGTGGTATGGGTTTGGGAGTTCCTTCCACTCTTCAATATCCGGGTTGTAAGAACTACTGAAGTTGTCGCCATCGTATTCCGTGTTATTATCGAATTCATCCCAGTCAACTTCGTGATCTTCCAGGCTTTCGAGCGCTTCCTCACGTTCTTCTTCCGGTGAATCCTGTTCTTCTAAACTCTCTATCTCAGATTCCATGGGATCCACTTCTTCAAGAACAGGATTGACTTCCATTTCCTCCTTTATCCTCTGCTCCAGAGCAATGGTGGGTAGCTGCAATAATTTTATGTACTGCAGCTGCTGTGGCGAAAGTTTTTGTTGCAGACTCTGTTGCTGCTTTTGTCCAATATTTTGTTTGTTACGCAGCACTATTTATTATCTCTTATCGTTTTACAAGATTCGATAAATTCTTTAAACCATTCGATTCCATACCTGCGAACCAGCGGTTTTTCTAAAAATTCTGCCAGATAAGTATTCTCTTTGTTCCCTTTTTCACAGGCCACTGAACACAATTTAGGAACATACTCAAAATTTGCATAATCAAATCCCGCTATGTGTTTGAGCCGGACCGGAAACAGGTGGCAACTTAAAGGTTTCTCCCAGTTGAACCGGCCCTCGAAGTATGCTTTCTGTATTGCACAGTAAGCTACATCATTCTCATCATATTTTACAAAAATACATTCTTCTGATCTAACCGTTGAGATCTCATAACCCGCTTTTTCTGAACCGATAACGACTCCGTCCCGTTCTGCCACTTCTACCGAATCCCTCAGCAGTTCATCCTTTAACACACGATAAGCTTTATGCAGAACCGGGATCTCACCTTTAGAGACCGGAGCCCCTGCATCACCAACTACACAGCAAGCCCCCTTACACCGTGGAAGGTCGCACGTAAACTTGGCAGTGGCAATATCGTCTGATAGAATTGTGTTTTTAACTTTGAACATGATCCAAGATAACAATCGGCTGAACTATTATCGATGAAAGCTTATTCAATTTGCACATATTTTAAATACCTGCGATCACCATAAATAAACTGTCATATTATTTGTGATAATTTATGATCGGTTCTATCTTCTTAGCCTATGCGAAAACTAACACCATCAGAAAAAAAAATACTGGATCGGCTTTTATATCCTGAGCCATTTGAGGTTATTCAGGAAGAAACGCAGTTAGCATACGGTGAGATCAGAGACGACCTGATCAATCTGATGAATTCACGCCTTATTGAAGCTGTCGATCCGGAAAATCCGAATGCGAATACCACCAATTCTTTTGATTCTGATAACGTTAAGGATTCAATTTACAGGATCACTAACTCAGGCATTAACCTTATGAAAAGACAATCATGAAATTTCAGGCAACAATCGGAGAAAATGAACTGGATGTAGAGTTATCTCCCAAAGAGGGAACTTTCAAATCCGGAGAACTGGACGGGTCTTATACATTTGAACATGTTAATGGCCGCTACTTTCTCAGAACCGGAACAAAGACCTACAAGATCGATAATATCAGTAAGGAAGGTTCAAATATTGAATTTTCCATGAACGGTGTCTGGCACAGTATATCTGTTAAAGATGAGCAAGATCTGTTACTCGACCGGTTAGGATTTAAAACCGGAGCCGCCGCTGCCGAAGGCTTATTGAATGCTCCAATGCCCGGTAAGATCCTTGAGATCATGGTAAGTGAAGGCGATGAAGTCGAGAAGGATCAGCCTTTGGTTATCCTCGAAGCCATGAAAATGGAGAACGAACTCAAAGCCCCTATGGGCGGTACGGTCTCGTCGATCTCAGCTGAAGTTGGTCAGTCACTAGAAAAAAATTCACCCATACTGGAGATAGAAACCATTGGATAAATTCGTTATTAAGGGCGGCTCCCCTCTCAAAGGCACGATACCTATAAGCGGCTCAAAAAATGCTGCACTCCCTTTGATGGCCGCCTCTTTGTTAGGCAATTCAGCATCTACGTTAAAAAATATTCCCCGGCTAAAAGATATTTACACCTTCAACAACGTGATCCGTGTGGTTGGTGCTCAGGTTACTTTCAAGGAAGATGAGAATACTCTTGTCATCGATCCCGAAAACGTAAATTACCTGGAAGCTCCATACGATCTTGTTCGCAAAATGCGCGCGTCATTTTACATGCTTGGTGCTTTGGTTGGCAAGTATGGATATGCCAAGGTATCGCTCCCAGGCGGTTGTGCATGGGGTCCTCGTCCGGTTGACCTTCACTTGAAAGGTATGGAAGCCATGGGAATTGATATCTCTCTTGAAAAGGGATATGTGATCGCCAAGGCCCCTGAAAAAGTGGATGGTGGCACCTTTAAGCTGGAGCCGAGTTCGGTTGGAGCTACTGTGAACCTATTATTGGCTTCTGTTCTTAAAGCCAAAGAATTCACTATAGAAAATGCAGCCAAAGAACCGGATGTAGTTCAGCTTTGCAATCACCTGGTTAATATGGGTGCCAAAATTGAAGGGATCGGAACCGATACTCTTACCATTCGTGCCGTAGATGAGTTAAAAGGCATTGAGGTTTCAAACGACCCTGACCGAATCGAATTAGGTACATTTATGATCCTTGGAGCCATGGCTCCGGGAACAGAACTTACCCTCACCGGATGCAATCCTGAACACCTTGGAAGCTTCACCAAAAAGCTCAAAGAAACAGGTACTTCTGTTGAAATTGATGGAACCACCATTGAGGTGAAAGCCCCTAAATCACTCAAATCGGTATCCATCAAAACTCAGATCTATCCGGGCTTCCCTACTGATCTTCAGGCACAGTGGGCCACTATGATGACTCAGGCAGATGGCGAATCGAAAGTAACAGACACTGTTTATTTTGATCGATTCAGCTACGTTCCAGAACTCACGCGCCTGGGAGCTGATCTGGATGTTGAAAAAAACACGGTTCACATTTCCGGTAAAACTCCTTTAATGGGAGCATCTGTTATGAGTACCGACCTGAGAGCCAGCGTAAGTCTTGTTTTAGCTGCACTGGTGGCAGAAAACACAACTGAAGTGCTCCGCATTTACCATCTGGACCGTGGATACGAGTCTCTTGAAAACAAATTACAGGCAGTTGGCGCCACGATCGAACGCGTTGATGAATGATGATAGACTGATCATTTAGAGCCTTTGTCGTTACCACCATCGTTATTCCTGCGGAGCGAATCAAAACTGTGATTGAGCATTTATTCACAATGGCTACTCAAGTCCCGGCAGGGATAACGAAGCTATTAGTTAATTAGCTTATTTTTCGAACAGCCATAACGTTTACATTAATGGCTTTTCCCATGTATATTCATTGAGGAGAAAATCAGCCTAAAAAAGCTTTTTTAAACAATTTTCGATTGCATAACGCACAGAATACATATCAAAAACAAATTATGACGGCATCACTGTCTACTCGTATTGAAGATGCCCTCATTGATTTTCTCTTTTTCTGCGGATTATTATTTACAAATCTTACGCAGCTACTCTTTTCTGATTCCGAAATGGAATCAACCCAAAAAACAATTTTAACAGATATTATACCCAAAGCAGCCGCTCGACCGATTGCTTCAAACCGCGCTCTCACTAATGAGACCCTAATCGATTTGCATCGTAAATTAATCAGATGGTTCGTTTGCAAGGGAAGCAGTGGCTTTTGGGAAAGGAAGAATTTTAATGAAGAATCAAATTATAATTCACTCTTCGGGCAATCAGACCCGTATTGCGCTTTTGGAAAACAGCGAATTAGCGCAGTTATTCATAGAATCAGAAGAAAACCAGCGTACTGTTGGTAATATTTATGTAGCACGGGTTCATAAAGTGCTGAGCGGTATCAGAGCCGCTTTCATTGACATGGGCACCCCTAAAGATGCCTTTCCTTCACTTTTCTGATGCCGGTGACCACCTTGATGAGTACATCACCAAATTAAATGGTCCCGATGCCATACCAAATAACGTGAAGAAAGATGTCGCCAACAAAGACAATCTTTCGAATGTTGAGAAGCAGATCATGGCCGGTAAAATGCTACGTACCGGACAAAAGCTGTTGGTTCAGATCGTAAAAGAACCGATTGGCTCCAAAGGACCCCGAATTTCTACCGACATCACCATTGCAGGACGTTTTCTTGTACTTATCCCAATGGGTGATTACATCGCTGTTTCCAAAAAAATCGGTCATTACAAAGAACGTCGCCGCCTGAAAGGGATCCTGAACAACATGGTTCCTGATGGATTTGGTGTGATCGTTCGTACCGTTGCTAAAGGTCAGGATAAAAAATCACTGGAAGATGACCTGAGAAACGTACTCCAAAAATGGGAGCAGATGCTTGATAAACTCGAAGATGCCAAGCCCCCTGCCCTGCTTTATCGCGACCTGAACATGACAGAAAGTCTTATTCGCGATCTCTTTGCTAAAAACTATGATCGCGTACTGATCGACGATCCTGAACTCTACAGACAGATCAAAGGGTATGTAACTCAGATCGCCCCACAAATGGTTCCAAATGTTCAGCTCTACAAAGGCAAAGAGCATATTTTCGATTACATGAAGATCGCTCATGATGTAAATTCCATCTTCAGTCCTCGCGTACGAATGAAATCGGGTGGCTATCTGATCTTTGAACAAACAGAAGCCATGTACGTGGTGGATGTGAACTCCGGTCCTTACGCCGCTAAAAAACGTCAGGAAGATAACTCCCTTAAAACCAACCTCGAGGCAGCCAGAGAGATCGCCAAACAGCTAAGGTTGCGTGATATCGGTGGTATCATTGTAGTCGACTTCATTGATCTGCGGGATGATAAGAACCGTAAGAAGATATACGATGAGCTTAAGAAAGAGTTCATTAAGGATCCTGCCAAGACCAATGTTCTCGGTATGAGTGATTTTGGATTGGTTCAGATCACAAGACAGCGCATCCGGCCAAGCGTGGTTAATTCCGTATCAAAAGTATGCCCTGTTTGTGGCGGTTCCGGAAATGTTGTTACGGAAGATACGATCCTGACTGATCTTGAGACCTGGTTAAGTAAATTCAAGCATAACACCAACTATCGTGCGGTTGACATCTACGTGAACCCTTATCTGCGTTCCGTGCTCACCAAAGGCATGATCAGCACTCGATGGAAATGGATGGCGAAATACCGAATCAAGATCTCCCTGATCGGAGACGAATCGGTTTCAATGAATGAGTTCAGATCAACTCTTGTTGGTTCAGATATAGATATCACTGACATTGTAATGAGAGATGAGTCTATTGAAGAAGTCCTTGATCGTGAAGGTGAGCTTGTTGAGCTTGAAAGCGGTAAAGGTGACAAGAATAATCTGGATATTTCCAAGAAAGAGAACAGTTCGTCAGGTCGTAATGACAATTCGAACGGAAGAAACAATTCCAAGTACTATAAGTCTTCAAAATAGACCTTGGCTTGGTTTTTGTGAATAATTTATTAAAACTCTTTCAACAAAATATTATTTATGAATTTATCTGAACTACATGCAACAACTGTTGTGGGTGTGATTCACAATGGTAAGGCTGCTATAGGGAGTGACGGACAGGCTACAATGGATAAGACCGTCATGAAAAGCACCGTCAAAAAGGTGAGAAAATTATATAACGGTAAAATACTGGCAGGGTTCGCCGGTTCCACTGCTGATGCCTTTACTCTTTTCGAGAAATATGAGGAAAAGCTGAATGAATATAACGGCAGTATGGAGAGAGCCGCTGTTGAACTTGCCAAGGAATGGAGAAAGGATAAGTTTCTACAAAAACTTCAGGCCCTTCTCATCGTAATGAACAATGAAAAGTCTTTGGTGATATCAGGACAGGGTGATGTTATTGAACCGGATGATGAAATAGCTACGATTGGGAGTGGTGGTTCCTATGCCCTTTCAGCTGCACGTGCCATGGTAAAACATGCGCCGAATCTATCATCAAAACAGATCGTTGAAGATTCCCTCAATATCGCAGCTGATATTGATATCTATACCAATCATAATATTACCATTTTAGAAATTGACGAGTAATATGTTAACTATTGAAGAAAAGAATTTAACGCCACAGCAGATCGTATCTGAACTGAATAAATATATTGTAGGTCAACAGTCTGCAAAAAGATCAGTTTCAATTGCACTTCGTAACCGATGGAGAAGATTAAACGCTGAAGAAGAGATCCGTGAAGAGATCATACCAAACAACATTTTACTGATCGGCCCAACCGGAGTTGGTAAAACAGAGATCGCCCGGCGATTGGCTAAACTGGCACACGCTCCTTTTATGAAAGTAGAAGCCTCAAAATTCACTGAGGTTGGATATGTTGGCCGTGATGTGGAATCCATGATCCGAGACCTTACTGATGTTGCCATTAGCATGGTAAAAATAGAGATGCAGAACCGTGTAAAAGAAAAGGCAGCACAAAAAGCTGAAGAAAGGATCCTCGATATCCTTATACCGCCTGTCAAAAAGAGTGGTGTTGGTTTTAAAAGCAGTTCCCCCGGAAATGAAAATATCGATCCAGAGAATGCAAGCGATTCCGAGCTTAATGAACGAACCCGTGAACGGTTCAGGGAAAAGCTGAAAAACGGTGAACTTGAAGACCGAGAAATTGAAATTGAAGTAAAATCGAGCAAGAGCCCGATGATGCAGGTGTTCGGCCCACAAGGTATGGAAGAAATGGGTATCAATCTGCAGGATATGCTGGGTAACATTGGTAAGGGAAATAATAAATCGAAACGAAAGCTCCCGATCAGTGAAGCACGTGAACTTCTGACTGAGGAAGAAGCGGAAAAACTCATCGATCATGAGTCTGCTGTACAGGAAGCCCTGGAAAGAGTTCAAAAGCAAGGTATTGTTTTTATAGACGAGATAGATAAGATCGCCGAGTCTTCCAGTGGTGGCGGAAAAGGCGGACCTGACGTAAGCCGCCAGGGTGTACAGCGCGACCTCCTCCCTGTTGTTGAAGGTAGCGCCGTAAATACCAAGCACGGTATCGTTAAGACCGATCACATTTTGTTTATCGGATCCGGAGCATTCCATGCCTCCAAGCCATCTGACCTGATACCTGAACTTCAGGGTAGATTTCCGATCCGTGTGGAATTGAACTCACTGACCGAAGATGACTTCGTGGATATTCTGTCCAAACCCAAGAATGCACTTACCAAGCAATACATTGCCATGCTGAAGTCTGAAGGGGTTGAGATAGAATTTAAGGAAGATGCGATCAGGGAAATTGCCCGAATAGCTGCAGAGGTGAACTCTTCTGTTGAGAATATTGGTGCAAGGCGATTGCACACGATCATGTCTTCATTGTTTGATGAATTGCTGTTTGCAGTACCTGACGACATCAACTCAGGTAAGATCACCATTGATAAGGCGTATGTTGACAAGCAACTGACCGATATTGTAAAAGACAAAGATCTGAGCCACTACATACTTTAATAGCATGTAAAGTGTTAGTAAATGAGAGTACCCACGTAATTGTGGTATACTTAATTATTTAGTACACTCATTCTGAATGAAACTTTTCATGTCAGAATTGGTTCTGATCAAAAAGTAAATACGTAATATGATCTACATGCATTTAAAAAAGATATTGTTCCCTAACATACTAATTCTGTTGATGCTTTCTGCCCTTCGCTTTACGGGGGTAGATCCGGTAATTCAGTCAGAAAACAACGATACTGACAATCTGACCAAGTACCATCAGGCACAAAGAAGTATTATAACCAATTACTACAGGGAACCTGACCTCAACGAAATGTATAGAACCAGTATCAAATACATGGTCAATGCTCTTGATGACAGCACTTTAAAGATCACTGACTCCCCTGCAGATACCGTTTTCAATGATGTTGATATATCATCGATCAGAGATTCATTCAGAAATTTTGAGCGTGCATATCTTTATGTAGCCAACAACAGTAAAGATGAGAACATGGGTAAGCTGACTGAAGCTGCCATCAGAGGAATGTTTTCAACCCTTGACCCTCACTCCGTTTATATAGAGGCTGAAGATAACGAACAGATACAAGCCGAATTTGCCGGAAAATTTCAGGGAATCGGTGTTCAGTTCCAGATCATTCAGGATACTATTACAGTTATAACTGCAATATCCGGTGGACCCAGTGAACAACTTGGAATTCGCTCCGGTGACCGCATCGTTGAAATCGAGGATTCTTCATCTGTCGGATTCACAAATGAAATGGTTCTACGAAGACTGCGCGGTGAAAAAGGCACCAAAGTTGGCGTAACCATCAAGCGCCCAAATGTCAGGGAACCCATCAATTTTACGATAACCCGTGATGATATACCGCTCTACACAGTAGATGCCTCGTACATGCTGGATTCTCATACCGGTTATATAAAGATAAATCGCTTTGCCGCCACTACTCATGATGAATTCATGCAGGCCACCAAAGAACTTAGATCTGAGGGCATGGATCGCCTTGTGTTGGATCTTAGAGGAAATCCCGGTGGTTATTTGAGTCAGGCTATAGCCATTGCAGAGGAATTTTTTCCACGGGGAACAGAACTGGTATCTACTAAGAGTAAACACAAACGGTTTGACGGCGAATATTTTTCCAGAAAAGATGGCACCTACATTAATAAACCGGTTATTGTTCTGGTTGATGAAGGAGCTGCATCTGCAAGTGAGATCGTTAGTGGAGCCATTCAGGATCATGATCGCGGACTGATTGTAGGAAAACGTACATTTGGTAAGGGTTTGGTTCAACAACAGTACGAACTTGTAGACAAAAGCAGTGTTCGAGTAACTATCTCACGATATTACACCCCATCCGGGCGATTGATACAAAAACCTTTTGTTGAGGGTGGTGAAGAATACGCCTATGAGATCTATCGACGTGAAAACGCCATGGATGATGCTTCAGAATTTATTAATCATATTCCAGATTCACTTAAATACAAAACAGATGGCGGTCGAACCGTATATGGTGGCGGTGGTATTGTTCCTGATTATATTGTGCCGGCTGATACTTCAACCTCAGCCTACGTATTTAACTTTGCCATCCGTAATCAGGCATCTTTTGATTATGTACGCACCTTCCTCGATGATAACGGTGAAGCTTTCAGAGCTGAGTGGGAGTCTGATTTTGAGACTTTCCGCGAAAATTTTGAATGGGATGACGCCAATGTTGAAGGCCTACGATCTCTTCTTGTTGAAAGAGGCATGTTTATCTCCGATACTGTGGAGACACCCGATTTTAGAAACGACACACTATTTGTGCCACAAGGTCACTTTGAGGATATCTCATGGTTGCTTGAAGGCAGAATGAAAGCGGAAATTGCACGACAGGTCTGGGGAATGGAATACTTCTACCCTATTGTAAATGACGTATTTGACAATACGCTTAAAAAAGCAATGACCCTGTGGGATGCCGTTGCTAAACTAGAAGATCTTGCAAACGGTAATTCAAAAGCATCTGCTGTCGGTAACCTCACGGGTACTGATAACAACAAATAGATTCAGAATTTTAAGACATTAAAAAGGCCTCACATGAGGCCTTTTTTGTTTTAACTGAGTTTTTGAATCAAGACAACTGTCGATCAATCATCGTCTTTGAAAATATTCTCGATCAGGTGACCGTATTTGTCAGCGATCACACGTCGTTTCACTTTAAGGGTTGGCGTGATCTCTCCTGTCTCAACAGTAAACTCGGTAGCCACCAGTCTAAAGTCTCTTACTTTTTCGTGCGAAGCCAGTTCTTTGGAAAATGCACGCAACTCTTTCTTGTAAATATCTTTTACCTCCTCCAGTTCAATAAGATCTTCGTTGCTTTTAAAGGTTAGTCCTTGTTCTTTAGCCCATTTTTCAACGGCTTCAAAATCAGGGACAATGATAGCTGCCATATAATTCTGTGCTTCACCAACCACAACAATCTGATCGATCCATTTACTGGTTTTGAAAAGGTCCTCAATTGGCCCCGGATATATATTCTTTCCACCGGCATTCACGATCATGTGCTTGATACGATCCGTGATCTTCAGGAATCCATCCTCAAATTTACCGACATCTCCGGTATGCAGCCAGTCATCATCATCTATCATCTCTTTGGTAGCCTGCTCATTATTCCAGTAGCCTTTCATTACATTAGGACCTTTACAAAGGATCTCACCTTCTTTTGAGCTGACCTCTGTTGGGTAATCCTCACCGCTGATCGCTGCAAGCAACTCACCGTTTTCCAGACTTTGGATCCCTACCGTGACACCCGGGATAACAGTTCCAACAGCTCCGATCTTTTCTTTTCCGGGCTGATTGGCTGCCATAACAGGTGAGGTTTCTGTAAGCCCGTATCCCTGCAGGATATTCATTCCTGCACACTGAAAGAAAGTGTCTATCTCAGGCGGTAAAGCAGCTCCACCTGAAACAAATAATCGAACGTGACCTCCGGTGCGGTCCTTCAATTTATCAAAGACCAGTTTATCGGCTATTTTTTTCTGAAGGGTAACCAGACCACGTTTTCCTTCCGCATACTTTTGACCGGTTTCAACGGCCCATTCGAATATCTTTTTCTTGGTGTCACTTCCATCTTCAACACTCTTAACGATGAGATTATACATCTTCTCAAACAAGCGTGGAACACTGATCATAATGGTCGGTTTCACTTCCGGCATGTTGCGGGAAACCGTATCCACACTCTCTGCATAATAGATCTCAACACCACTTGAAAGCGTGGCATAGTATCCTGCCGTTCGCTCAAATGAGTGGCAAAGCGGAAGAAAAGAAAGCAAGCGGTCTTTGTCGTCCCAGTAAATATGCTGGGTAGCTGCCTTAACATTAGATACAATGTTATTGTGAGTCAGCATAGCCCCTTTAGGCTGACCGGTGGTACCGGATGTATAGATCAAGGTGGCTACATCAGATGGTTCAACTTTCCTGCTTCGTTCTTTAATGGCCTCCTTATGCTTTTCAATATGCTTACCACCTTCAATAAGCATGTCATCATACATTTGTACAAAATCATGATCCATAAGATGCTTGAGAGTCGGTTCATCAAAAGCCACAACCTGTTTCAGATCCTTACAATTCTCAAAAACCTCAACAGCCTTTTTAAGCTGAAGTCCGGTCGAAACGAAAAAGATCTTGGTGCCAGAATCCTTCAAAATAAATTCACACTGATGAGAAGGAAGTGTGGTATACAGAGAAACATTGATCGCCCCAACCAGCTGAATTGCCAGATCAACTGTAACCCATTCATATCTGTTCTCACTTAGTATTCCAACCCGATCACCTTTTTTGATCCCTCTTTCCATGAGGTATGTAGCAATCGAATACACATCGTCGGTTACCTGATCCCAAAGTATAGGCTCATATGGCTGATCAGGGGTTGGCTTGTAATAGAATGGTTTTTTATCCGTCCCACTATACTTGTGAGATAGGTTCAAAAATAGTTCTGTCAATGTTTCAAAAGGGACTACAGTAGGCATAGTTCGCTAATTAATTCCAGGTCTAACTCCGCTCAAATATAATACTCTTAAAATCAAAAGCATGAGTTTCATATGCATGTTTACAAGTTGTATATTTAGTCAAATAAATAGAGTTTTATGGCACATCCAGCACACGAAGATACAGTAAATCTTGTAAAGGAGATATTTCGCTCCTATTTAAAAGAAAGAAACCAGCGCCAAACACCTGAGCGTTTTATGGTTCTTGAAGAGATATATACAGCTGATGGTCACTTTGATGCGGATGATATTTTCTTCAGGATGAAAGAAGCCGGGACCAGGGTTTCGAGAGCCACGGTATATAATACCTTAGATCTTCTGGTGGAATGCGGATTGGTTCAGCGTCAGCAATTTGGAAAGAGTCAATATTACTATGAGCGTGCTTACGCCTATCAACAGCACGATCACATCATTTGCCGGGAATGTGGGCATGTGCTTGAATTCTGCGATCCGAGAATTGGGGAGATCCAGCGCATGCTATCTGAGATCCACGATATGAACATTGACGGTCATTCCCTTCATTTCTTTGGAACCTGTACTGATAAGGAAGCCTGTGAACGCCGTAAGAAAGCCAATAATAACAAACTGGCTTCTGTAAAAGACTGATCTAATCAGGCAAGAACGTTTTCCTTACCTGAATCTGAAACAAACAGACAAGCAGATTTTGTCAGTTCCACGTAACTGCGCAACGTATCAAGATCAGCAGAATCAGGTAAGCCCATGATATCAAGATCCGCCTGAGGGGAAGTTTTTAACTGCTCTTCAAAAGTCCCAATCTCAACGTGAGCCGTAGCGCCGGAAAGTCTGGCTAACTCGATCAGATTCTCTAAGTATTTATAAGCTTTTTCGACTTCGTGCTCTTCGACAACCGTTATTATTCTCATCTTTGCCCCCCAATTTACCTTTAGCTTAAATGCTGTAAGTAATGCCAGATCTACATTCCCGAGATTCATTCCGACGTCCCAGTCAGGTGATTTTTCTTTTAACCAAACATTGATAGAGGCACTTCTCCCAAGCTGAGCAATATTATCCTCAGCATATAACTGCACCCCTGTTTGATGAATTTTTGCTTCCTCTATGATCGATCTGATCTCATCATCATTTACATTTTCCTGAGGCAGCCGGAGAAATAAAATATTGGGTTTAAAGAATGTTCCCTGCAGCGTTTGCATGGAATTCAACACGGCTTCCGTATAATTCTGAGACTCAATGATCGTCCACCTGGTGTAAACGTTCTCTGTACTAAATGACATTGATACATCCATAAGATTGTCCCAAAATGTGTTTAGATCTCTCTTACCCTGAATCCCAACAATTTTCAATGACCCTTTAGGATACACGAGATTCCTGATCAAACCGAAGCTACCTCTCAATTCCCTTGCACTTTTAACCGGTACCAACAAATTAGGTTTCCAGGCCCTTTCATTATTCTCAGGCAGCATTGATACTTTTTTAGCTGCCCACTCAGCAAGAGATACAAACAAACCACTTCTCATATCACCGTATGGCACTTTGAGTTGACGATTTGAAAGATAAAGGTAAGTAGCGAAAACAAACCCCATTGAAATTATCCCAAAGGTTGAGTTGATCACGAACATGGTAAATACACAGCCTAGTGTGCCCAAAGCCGGTACAAATCGAGGGATTTGAAACGTCGGACGAAAACTGATCATATCCATTTGCTGCTCGATAAAAACAACTAAGTTGATCATCATATAAGTGATGAGAAAGAACATAGTGATCAGTGGAGCGATTGTATTAAGATCGCGAACCATAATGGCAGCCAATACGATGACACCGGTAAGCATGATGGCATTTCGCGGTTCCCCATTCTTGGATAGCTTTGCAAATTTCTCACCACCGGGAAAGATCCGGTGTTCTCCGAGTGCCTGAAGTATTCGTGGCGCTCCCACAATGGAAGCCAAGGCAGATGAAAATGTGGCACCAAGTAATCCCCCGAGAACTGCCGGTGACCAGAATGCATAGTCGATCATCACATTGTAATTGTTAACCAGTTCCTCTACCGGTGCGACTCTTGCCAACCAATAGCCCATTGCAATATAAACTACATAGCTTATAGCAATAGCAGACAATGTTCCTTTCGGAATGCTCTTTTTGGGATCTTTCAACTCACCACTCATATTTGCCCCGGCCATTATACCTGTTGCAGCCGGAAATAAAACGGCAAATACGATCCAGAATGATGCGCCCTGAAAACCGGACTCAGGTGCTCCCGGATAATCACCCCACCACTGAACTTCGTGTACAAGAGCACCATCAAAAACACTAAAACCTACAGAAACCAAAGCAGCAATGATCACAGCCAGGATCAAATACTGAATTTTAAATGCCAGTTTAGCACTTAAAAAGGCAATAAAAAAAAGCGTTGCAAAAGTTGCCAGATCAACAATTATTGCCATGTGATCCGGAAATATGTACAGCCAGCCTTCTCTGAAGCCGAATATATACATTGTAATAGCGAACGATTGTGAAAGATATAATGGGATACCAACACTTCCACCGACTTCCAGTCCCAAAGACTGTGATATGATAGAATAAGCACCACCGGCTTTAATTCTTATGTTTGTGGTGATGCAAGACATCGATAATCCGGTTAAGATAACGATGGCAAAAGCCAGAGTAATGATCAACCAACCACCCAGTAACCCGGCATTTCCAATCACCCAGCCTTCACGAAGAAATAAAATAACTCCCAATATGGTCAACAGAGTTGGTACAAATACCCCGGATATGGTACCATATTTATTTTGACTTGGTGATGATTGCTCATCAACCTGATCCTGTAATGTTTCTTCAGCTTGCATATTATGCCCCGTTAAGTTAACTGAAATAAAAGGATCTGCTGCTTTTACTCAGAAATATAAGTTTCCTTAATGAACCTTCTCGCTGCCCAACGGCTACCCCACCACCCCATCAATATTGACAATATTAGCATGGCTCCGGATAAAAAGTACCAGCGACCAAAAGGCCACTCCAGAACACCAAGATCCGGAAGGTAGTATGGCGTAACGATTTCAAAAATAAAGAAGACACACAGAACAGCCAAAATTCCTGCGATCAGGCCCTGTAATATTCCCTCAACAATGAATGGACTTCGAATGAATTTATGTGTGGCCCCTACCAATTTCATTGCCCTTATAAGGTCCCGTTTTGCATAGATCGTCAGACGAATGGTGTTGTATACAAGTACAAGAGCTGCTAAAAGGATAAGTATACCAATACCTCCACCAATCAGTGAAAAGGTATTCAGGTTTGATTCCATCATACGCAACAAGGCCGCATTATACTCAACCTCATCAACACCTCTAATATTCTGCAGCCTTGAAACCATTGTCTCGATACTTTCGGCCCCGGCATCGGTATTTACACTGAGTCGATATGAGGCCGGGAGAAAATTCAGTTCAGCCAGTTCCTCTACCCCGGTACCGAATTCTTCTCTCATAATTGCAGAAGCACTATCTTTGGAAATGTAGGTGGCTTCGATAACCAATTCCTCGTCTTCTATCTGTCGGCGGACCTGATCCATTGTTCTATCATCCACATCAAGTAAAAACACCTCGACCTCGACCAGTTCCTTTATGGACATAGCCTGACTGTAAACATTGAAACCAATGCGTGTAAGTATCCCCAGTAAAAGGACAGCTACAAACAATGAAAATATAGATGTGGTGGCCGCCAGTTTAGTGCGCTTTATACCGGAAATACCTTCCCTAACAATGTATTTTATACTCATATTAATTTCTAAACTGTGCTCTAATTCCTACTAATAAACGTCGAGGTGGCATCGGAAAACCGGCCGCCTCAAAGTAGCCTGCCTGACCAAATCCGTCAAGGGCATTTTCCCATCTTATTAAAACCATGATTCCCCGGACCCGGGCAGAAAGTTCTGCATCCATCCTCAGGAATGGGGGGATATCCTGTTCGATACTATTTCCCTGCCATATCCCAAGTTGTGTGTTATAGGTTCTGGCTCCATACGCAAACGGCGAAAGTAGTGTTTTAAAACCCATTTTCAGATATGCCGCCCTATCAAAAACATATCCTTTCACAAAAGCTGAATTTCGGACCCATAGAATTTGATCCTGTTCATTGATCGATGCATTTAAGGGGTCTGCTTCAGAGTAATTAAACTGCTGAACCGTTGCGGAACTACTGAATTCAAACAAGCGATTTTCAAAATTACCATAGATCGTGCCAGTCATCTGATCGTAATCGGGACTGTTCGTAAATGAACTGTCTGAAGATATCCACACAGCATTTTCTGCAACCTTATATCGTCCTTTTAATCCGAATTTTAGCTTGGAGCTTAGTGAGATCTGCAGATCACCTGTTGCAGAATATCCTGTTTCGTTATTAAGATCAGGACTACCGGAATAACCACTTCCTTCCCAATATTGAGCCTGCACAGATGGAATGTTACTAAAAGTGGCACCACTTACCTTAATTTGTGCCCAACTCCCTGGTGTGAAGTCCAAACCAAAAACAGTTTCATATCCTGAGTTCTCATTTGAATCGAAACTTATTCCGGCTCTGCCAAACAAGGTCAACCAGTTGGAAAAGTTCAGGTTGGCAGTTGCCTCACCATTGTATAAAGACCAACTGGTGAGAGATAAAGACGTATTTTCATCTGCATTATAGAAGGCAGCTCTGCCTTCTGCTCCCAAATTAAGAATACCAAGATCCACTTTTTGAAATATCCTTGGACTTAAGCTCCGGATGTTCTGTGACAGGGTATCTATCACAAAAAACAGATCTTTGCTGTTTTTGCTGTAAGATACTTCCAGTCCGGCATTTTCAGTAGAAGAGGTATCTTTGCGATGATAGATACCGGTGATAAGATCCCATCGACTAATATTGGAACTCGCACTGCTGTTCCTGGGTTGAGACCTGAATTCATCAAAGGGAAATTCAGCAGGGTTGCCTATGATGTATCCAAAAGGTTCATCCCTGTCGTACTGATTTCGTAAATACAATGCTCTAAGTAAAAACCTCTCATTCAGGTGATGGTACAATCTACCTGTGATCTGATTTCCCTGAACGTTACTGTTCGGAAAGTAATCACCACCCCTTCTATCCCAGTAGGATAATTCAAGATTCGTGCTTTGAGTAAAATTACGCGAGACCAAAAATTCCAAATTTCTGTATGCTCCCCCCGCTTCATCATAGATCAGGTAGCTGCGAGGTTTCAAAAGATAGAAATCCCTGATCCTGATACTAGATCTATACGTTCCACCATTATATTCCACGGCTTTTTCAATTTTTCTGTGGGGAATTAGATTATAATTCGGAAGCCCCGTGACAGGATCATTAATAGCCAACCCATCAAGGAAGATCTCCTGTTCATAGGGTTGGTAACCGTTGATATGATAGGCATCAACCCGGCCAATGGTTCCCTGCCTGAAGGAGATCACATCTGTTCTATACGCCTGATGATCGCCCCAATTTGGCCATATCTGCCACCTGAGCAGGCTGTCGGTTGTGATCAGATTTGCTTCACCTGAGAATTGTTCTTTCCACAGAATGATAGGATCAATTTCCTCGGGCTCTCTGAGGGTTTGTACCGTATCCTGAACAGCTGTTGTATCCTGGATTACAGAAATGGAATCCGCCGGTTCTGCGATCCTCACAGAATCAATAACCTGTGCCATTGCCTGACCACTGAACAAAAGAAAAACGATATGTATGGCTAAAAGGCGACTCAAGAAAGATGTTTTTTAAGATCATATGGCATTTCTTCAATTCCCATCAGTTGACGGCGAGTGATCTCGAGCAGTACCATTTTAGTCCGCTCTTTATTGATCAGACGATCTTTGGTAAACATGGCTTTTACAGCAAAATGTGGTCCGTTCTTTTGATAATATCCCATCCAAACCGTACCAACAGGCTTTTCTTTTGTTCCCCCGGTTGGGCCTGCAACGCCCGTTGTAGAAATTCCGATATCAGAATTAAGTCTATTTGCGGTACCCTTTGCCATTTGGAGGGCTACCTTTTTGCTGACGGCTCCAAATTCCTCAAGAACTTTTTCATCCACACCAAGCTGCTCAACTTTCACTGAGTTTGCATAGGAAACAATACCCCCTTTAAAATATGCACTACTGCCTGATTTATCCGTGATACTGTTTGAAACCAGTCCTCCGGAACAACTTTCCGCCGTGGCCAGATAAAGATCAGATCTCAACAACAACTTACCGACAGCTTCACTTAATTCGTAATCCTTGCCTTCACCGTAAATAAACTTACCGGCCTTGTCATAGATCATTTCAGTGATACTCTGCAGATGATCTTCAGCTTCTTCTTTTGTTGCCCCCTTAGCATTCAGGCGTAAGGTCACACCACCCGGAGATGGTAAAAAAGCCATGCTGACACCATTGTTGAAATAATCACTCAGGTCGCCGAGAACCTCATCACTTAATGTGCTTTCACCGATACCGGCTGTTTTTAAATAACGTGACAGCAGATACTCCGATTCACTGAATACCTCTTTCATCTTCTCGTGTACCTTTTTTTCCATAAGATATTTCATCTCATAGGGTACACCGGGTAAGACAGCTAAAGCTGAATTATTTTCATAAAACCACATTCCCGGTGCCGTTCCGGTCTTATTGAACAATATCTCGCAGTTTTCAGGAACTTCAGCTTGAGCGTGATTAGAGCTTGAGAAAGGAATATTCCGCTCTTTGAAGATCTTTTTAATATACTCAAGCGTGGGTTCATGCAGTTTGTAGCCCACCTCAAACAGATCAGCTACTGCCTTTTTTGTTATGTCATCGTGTGTGGGGCCAAGACCTCCGGTGCTAACGACAAGGTCTGAATTATCAAGTGCAAACCTAAGAGTACTTTTGATCTGGTCTAGATCGTCAGTGATCGTATGAATATAAGTTACTTCGAATCCGGCACGGGTAAGGAAATCCCCAAGCCAAGAGGCATTTGTATTTACAGTATCACCAAGAAGTAATTCATTTCCGACCGAGACAATCTGTGCTTTCATGGCATACAAATTCTGTAATACCCCGCCCAATTTCCACAGTTAAATAAGTTATTACTGATATTTCTGACATTCACCTACATTACCAGTAAAAGCCTCGAAATCATTCATGTTATGAATTGAATTACTTAGTAAGTTTAATCATGAAATCAGCTGTCGTTGCATGAAAAATATCCCCAACATACTGAGTACCCTTCGGATGATCCTGGCGCCCATCTTCCTGTTTATGTACATTCAGGACGAATTAATATGGCGCTCACTGAGTATTGCTGTTTTTGCTGTGGCCGCTGTTACTGATTTTGCCGATGGAAAGATCGCCCGATATTATAAAATTGAAAGCGATTTTGGCGTTTTTATAGATCCGCTTGCTGACAAATTCCTAACCTTTGCCGGTTTTCTCTGCCTGCCTTTTCTGGATGCAGATCAATTTCCGTGGTGGGCTATTTCCGTTATTCTTGTGCGGGATATTCTGGTTACAGTCCTTAGATTATATGCTGGAAGAAAAGGTATCATTTTGGAAACCCGCTTTACGGCCAAGGCGAAAACGATGGTTCAAATGGTCTTTTTGTACGCAGTTTTGCTAATAGGTGTTTTCAAACAAGCAGACATCGATTTCGCAGATCAGGCTCTCAAATTCTTTAATTCCGGCGTACTTTATTACGCTATGTTATTTGTTACCGCCCTCACTGCATACTCGGGTATTGAATATCTTTGGGTGAACCGAAAACTCTTTAGCAACTAAGCTCATTTTGAATAAGCTGAAGATCTTATTGGGAACCGGATTCTATTCGGGATTTATACCAAAAGCTCCCGGTACTTTCGGTAGCCTGGTATCACTAATTCTCATTTACCCTATTCTGCAAGCACAAAATCTATACCTGATAGTAGTATTTATGGTGGTCAGCAGTCTCATTACCTTATGGGTCTCACCCTATTTTGAGCAAGAATTTGGCAAAGACCCTGGAATGCTGGTCATGGACGAATGGGCAGGCCAAAGCCTTGTTTTTTTGTCGATAGGCATAACAGGAGTGCTCAAAACCGACCTGATCATACTTCTGACCGGTTTTTTATTGTTCCGCTTCTTTGATATTTTAAAACCCTTAGGCATAAATAATATTCAAAAAAATAAGGGTGGCATCGGTATTTTAGCCGACGATTTACTTGCAGGATTATATGCGCTTATCTCTTTAAAAACCCTTATTTTCATATGGCCGAAAATATTCGGGATAGTTTAATGATCTCACTCATCATTACGGCAACCAAATAAAAGAATTTAATTTAAGATGATACTTGATACCTCATTTGCACGTGAGTTAGCGACTCATTTATTAGAAATAAACGCTGTTGTTTTAAAACCTAATGACCCATTTACATGGTCTTCAGGCTGGAACTCCCCTATCTATTGTGATAACCGATTAACACTTCGTTATCCTGAAATAAGAAACAAGATCGAGAATGAATTTACCCGCATCATAAAAGAAGAGTTTTCAGACATTGATGTAATCACAGGCACCGCTACTGCAGGCATCCCGCATGCCGCATGGGTTGCAGCCAATCTGAATAAGCCAATGGCTTATGTGCGCGCCAAAGCTAAAGCTCACGGTATGGGTAATCAGATCGAAGGTGGTGTAAAGAAAGGTGAACACACTGTTGTGATCGAAGATCTCGTTTCTACCGGTGGATCTGCTATTTCTGTGGTGGAAGCCCTGAAATTTGTAGGTGCCAATGTTGATGCGGTACTCTCCATCTTCACTTATGATTTTGAAAAAGCAACTAATCGTTTTGAGAAAGCCGGCGTACCTCTCTATTCCCTCACCGACTATAAAACTTTAGTTAATGTCGCTGTCGAAAAAGGAACCATTGACGGAGACGACCTTGATCTTCTTTCATCTTGGAGAGATCATCCTGATATTTGGCCTAATTCGCCGGAAGAAGAATAATCAGGCTAACTAATTAAAAACAAATTCATACTGTGCCACAAAAGACTTTTTATATAGAGACCTACGGTTGTCAAATGAACTTTGCTGACTCGGAGATCGTGAATTCTATTCTTCTGGAAGATGGGATGAAACCCGTTCACGAAGCTGAGAGTGCAGATGTTGTGTTAGTAAATACCTGCTCGATCCGTGAGAATGCTGAAACTAAGGTGTGGAACCGGCTCAAAGAACTTCGCTCCATTAAAAAAGAGAATGGGGAATTAACTGTCGGTGTCTTAGGCTGCATGGCCGAACGCATTAAAGACAGAATCCTTGAGCAGGAACACCTGGTTGATATTGTAGTCGGGCCTGATGCCTACCGTGATATTCCAAGACTGTTAAAAGAAGTTGATGACGGCCGGAAAGCTGTAAACGTACTCCTATCTCTGGAAGAAACTTATGCTGACATCGCACCTGTCCGTACCACCGGTAACGGGGTAAATGCCTTTGTATCTATTATGCGCGGTTGTGACAATATGTGCGCTTTTTGCGTTGTTCCATTCACACGTGGACGTGAACGAAGCCGTCCCCTCGAGTCAATTATCAGGGAGATCAAACAGCTTTCTGATGAAGGTTACAAAGAAGTTACTCTTCTTGGTCAAAACGTAAATTCCTATCTGGATGGTGAGAACACCTTCACCAAACTAATGGATGAAGCCAGCAAGGTTGATCCTGAAATAAGATTTCGTTTTTCTTCTCCTCACCCAAAAGATTTCCCCGACGATCTGCTTTACCTGATCGCTGAGCGTCCAAACTTGTGCAATTATATTCATATCCCCGCTCAGGCTGGAAGTGATAGCATGCTTGAAAGAATGCGTCGCCCTTATACCAGAGAGGGATATCTGGAACTGATCGAGAAAATGAAAGGGATCATTCCGGGAGTTTCGCTATCGACTGATATTATCGCCGGTTTCTGTGATGAGACTGAGGATGAGCATCAGCAAACATTAACACTGATGGCAGAAGTGGAATACGACCTGGCCTATATGTTCGCTTACTCAGAACGTGAGCGCACATTAGCTGCCCGTAAATTTGAGGACAATGTACCTGAAAAGGTTAAAAAACGTCGTCTTTCAGAGATCATCAATCAGCAGCGCGAAATTCAGGAACGCCGCAATAAAGACAGAAGTCGGAAACAGACATTTGGTTCTTGTCGAAAGCACAAGTAAAAAATCGGATGAACAGCTTAGTGGACGTACTGATACCAATAAAATGGTAGTTTTTGATCGTAAAGACTTTGCCCCCGGTGACTACGTGGAAGTTGAAGTCACAAATACTACATCTGCAACATTGATCGGAAGACCGATCCGAAAAACAACCCTTACCGAATATTATGGAGCTGAAGTTGTAGCCTAAGTGAGATTGAAAAGAACATATCTGTTTATTTTTAGTCTCCTGTTTTGGTTTTGCAGTTTTAGTCACTCTGGACATGCTCAACCAACTCTTGGTGTGGTGTGGGAAGTACCAGAGGATAACCGTTCGCTCTCTGAACAGCTTCAATTATTTAATGACCTCGGCGTTACGCATCTGGAGATCAAGCATCCTGTCTCTACTGATCTGCTTTCTGACCTTGATAACAGCAGTTTTTCAATTCTGATCAGATCCGATCAACGATATTATATACTTAAGACCTTAGAGACTAAACAAAATGCCATTCAGCATAATGTTACAGATCTGATCCGTACCTATGATGCATTTTCAAGAGTAGCTGCACTTGGTGTTATTTCCCAAAGTCACTTTAAAGATCCCGATTTCACATCTGCATTTGAATCCTTTTCTGAACGCTTCTCAACTCAAACCGATAAATCGCTCTACCATTATTTAGATGAAAAGTGGTATACACTGGATGCTCCTGACCTGCCATTTGGAGTTCTTTTGGCAGAAAACGAATTTCAGAGTGGTGATCTAAAAGATTTTAGCCAACAGTTTCAAACTTTTGTCGAGAATAAGGATGAACTGATCATCTTTGTGCATTCAGATTGGCTAACCAATGCAGTCAATAAATCTCCAGAGTTTCAAACCTCATTGAAGTTATTCAGTGAAGATGGAACATGGTCATTACCCCTTCCCCAGCAGAAAGCTGCATCTCCTGACGCTAATTGGCTGGTTTTTGCACTGTTGATTTTTTGGATCATTCTGGCTGTTCAGATCAAGTTCATTCCCAACGCCAGGCCGATGATCCTGAGATATTATTTTGCCCACCGTTTTTATGTTGATGATATACTTCACTACCGGGAAAGGTATGCCACACAAAGCATTGTTATGATGGTGCTCCATGCCCTTACAGGGGGAATCGTTGCTTATGTTACAACCATGATATTGGTAAGTGAGGCGGGATTGGAAGCTCTGTTTTACCATATTCCCTCACTAGAGGTCTTTGGATCCAGCTATTTTTCAATTTCTTTATTGTCAATTTTGGTCATCCTTATCTTACAGGCAATTAGTGTTTTTTGGCTATATCTGCCTGCCAGGAATCTGGATCACGTAAGTCAGATCGCCAATCTTTATGCCGGATTATTTTATACTGATTATTTGACGTTAACCCTGCTGATCTCATTTTATCTCACCGATTTAAGTACGATACTGGTGATTGTGCTAGCCACTTTTTATGTATTGATCGGATTCATCAATTTTTACCTGACTGCTTACAATACCGCCCGAAACTTAGGTCCCGAAAAAATTATCTATTTTTTGATCACTGCTTTTATGTACACCTTGATTGCCATTTCTGCTTTGGTTTACCTACTCACACAGACTGAGATCATAGATATTCTGTCCCTTTCTATCTCACTTTAGATATAGACTAACGGTCATCTTATGACACTACCGAAAACCTATAGACCGTTTTAGATCCGTATTCCTCATCGGGGTTAAGAATGGTATCAGGAAAATGATCAGTGTTCGGCGAATTTGGGAAATGCTGGGTTTCGAGGCATAAAGCGCAGTTTTTATCAAACTCTTGCCCCTTTTCATTTTGCAGTGACCCATCCAGAAAATTACCGGTGTAGAATTGCATTCCGGGTTCGGTACTACACACTTCCATTTTTCTGCCCGATTTCGGATGTTCCAGAACGGCAACCGGCTTTAGGTTTCCATCCCAATCATCAATTACAAAATTATGGTCGTATCCATTTTTCAGGTCAGATATTCTTTCCCCAACTGTTCTTGACTCAGTGAAATCCAATGGTGTCCCTTCAACAGGCAGAAGTTCACCGGTAGGTATCCAGTTATCATTGACCGGAGTATAGCGGCCTGCATTGATCCGCAGTTTGTGATCATGGATCTTACTTTCGTGATCACCAGAAAGGTTGAAGTAATCGTGATGTGTGAGATTGACAGGGGTGGCTTTATTGGTTTTGGCAAAATATTCTATCACCAGCTCATTATCTTCAGTCAGAGTATATTTGACCCTTACCTTCAAATTACCGGGATACCCCATCTCACCATCCTTGCTCAAATAACTCAAAGATACAGTAGTGTTATTTACTGACTCAACTTCCCAAAATACCTTATCGAATCCCTTTTCACCACCATGCAGATGGTTTCCATCGTTGTTAACGTCTAACTGATGCTCTTCCCCGTTCAGTGAAAATTTCCCTGCTTCTATGCGGTTTGCGTAACGACCGATGATCGCTCCAAAATATGGATTTGATTCGATATATTTTTCACTCAGATATTTCTCAGAAGAATCGAATCCAAGTACAATATTCTCAAAATTTCGTTGTTTATCCGGTGTTTTAATCGACGTGATCACCCCACCGTAATTCATGACCTTTACCTCTATTCCTTTACTGTTTTTAAGGATATAGATATCAGCATTATTTCCGTTCTCGGATTTATGGGTTTTGGTCATGGTTTCGATAGACTACTTAATTCTTGTGATTTAAACATAGTAAGTCTACCCTCTTCTCACAAATTCAATTCATTATTCATAAAAAAAGCCATTGCATGAGCTGGATTTACTCAGACAATGGCTTTGATTCGAAGTCACACTTTCTTACTTCTTATATATTCCCCACGTTGGTTCAAACAAAGAAGTTGGGTGACTCGGAGTATTTGATATAACTTTTGGTGAAGCACTTCCATCTGAAGGCATTATACTTATTTCAGAGTCTGAGATAGATGATGGCCTACTCTGTAATACAATTTGAGAACCGTCAGGCGACCAATCCAAACCATTTATTATTTCACAGTTTAGTTCATTCTCAGAGGTCAAAGTCCTAAGGTTACTTCCGTCAATATTCATCCTGAATATTTGTACACAATCACCATGGTCTGATTCAGTAAATATTACTTCCAATTACCACTCGGTAGAGATTCTGACCGTGTGAGTATACAACCTGATCCCAAACTTTCAGTAATCTGTCAGTTTGGTTACGTTCCATCGGCGTTCATTAAGATTAAACCACGTACATAGGTATCTGCTACCTGCTGGCTCTCTATGTGAAACTAGAATTTCATCGTTTGTAGGAGACCAATGAACATATTTTTCATCTACGACTATTCAGTTTTTGTAATTTGAGTAAGCCCGGATCCATCAGAATTGATCGTAAATATTTCACTGACTTGCCGTTATCGAAGTTCCCACAAAAGCTATTTGCTCATCATTTGGCGACCAGGCAGGATATCTTGAATAAGGGATTCAATATTGGATATCTGTTATAGGCATTTTGACCCATCTGAATTCATAACTCACACATATTTGGAATGTCAGTCCCAGCTCCATATATACAATTCTGGAACCCGTCATTTGATCAGCAACCGGATTGTTAACCTGGGAATGAAGATCTCCTGTCTAGTTAGTGGCACAACGTTAGCTCCATCCGGATCCATCATATAACTTTGACTTCGGTGTCACCACCATGGAACAGAGATTTTTTCAGGTGTTATTACCTCTTCACAGGACAATGCGTAAGTAATATCTGTGTTGGTTTCGTCCGCAAGTATACTGTCGACCGCAACCGGATTTGGAGCTTCATTAGAGATGGAGCAATTTGCTGCGATGTCAGCGAATTCAATAGTATGACTGCACCGGTCTGGAACTGACTGAAAATATGTATACTGATCATTAATGCCTACTGATTGCACGGCTTCTCCTTTGATCCAAGTATGATTTCATATCCATCAGGATCCAAATCAACTGACCTGTACGGTACTGATTGAAACTTCAACAGTACCAGTTGTAATTACACTGTAAAAGTTGGACCTGTAGCCGTCTGTCCATTTACAGTTACAGTAACAGGGCCTGTTGTTGCTGATCCCGGAACAATAGCCAGCAATTCTGTTTCTGCAAGCAGCTGTTCAACTCGGCTCGAACTCCGTTAAATTGAACATCATTCTCAGATGCAGTCGAACTGAAATTTGCCCCTGTAATTACAACTTCAGATCCGGTTGCTCCGGATGGTAGGACTTATGCTTGTGATTTCAGGTGCAGGTGTATCACATTGAATATCGATATTGGTAACAGTAGTATCACCTGCCATGACACCAACATTATATGGGTTTGTGCGATCCTGAGTAATGAAACAGTTAGAGGCGATGTCAGTAAGTTCAATGGAATGACTTCCCTCAGACAGATCATCATAGGCAACTAAATCATTTACATTTACTACTGAAGCTGCACCTCCATCTAAAATTAATCCGTATCCGTCGGGGTCAATACTTGTACCTGTTGTTGAAATATTAACTTCCAATCTGCCCGTAGTTATGACAGTAAAGGTGGGGCCGGTTGCCGTTTGCCCGTTAACGGTAACTTCTACGGGGCCGGTCGTAGCATCAAACGGTACAAAAGCCACCAACTCGGTAGCTGCAGCACTATTCAATTCCGCTCGCACACCGTTAAAAGTGACGATATTATCAGAAGCAGTTGAACTGAAATTACTTCCGGTGATCGTTACCTGAGTACCTGTAGTTCCGGAATCAGGGGCAATACTTTCGATGGTTGGTGCTGGTCCCGTACAGGATACATTGAATGCGGTATAACCTGCATTATCTGAGTTATTCAGATCAACTACCCTTGGATTCTCTCCTCCTACCGTACAATTGTCTCCAAGTCCACTCAATTCAACAGTGACCTCATTTTCAAAAATATCAGAATAAAGCACTGAACCATTTGGTTCAACGAACCTTGAATCCTGACCGGTTACAGATAACGTATAGCCATCACCTGTTGGACCTTCTGTGGATATCTCCACTTGAAGTGTTTTCGGTTCCAAAGGCTGCTCTACCGTAAATACAGGTCCCTCGGTTACATAATTTTCACCAACCGCTACGTAAACAGGTCCTGTAGTTGCGTCTGCTGGTACCGAAGCAACCAACTGGGTCGTACTTTCAGATATCGATCTCTGCTGCTATAATAGTTTCACCACTGGTAAAACCAACTGCGTTAGCTCCTGCTATATCACTGAATCCTGTTCCCGTGATGGTTACTTCTGTACCAACTGGACCGGATGCAGGATCGATACTTGTTATCTGCGGTAATACAACATCGATTGTTTGTACTGGTAATATCGGTTGTCACCACCATCATCAGTTACTACTCAATTCAACATCATAGGTACCCTCATGCTTCATATGTGTGGTTAACAGTATCACCTGATGCCGTGAATCCGTCCCCAAAGTTCCAGTCATAGCTAACGATCTCACCATCGGAATCAGTTGATGAGGTTCCTGTAAACCCACAGTCAAGAGCCTGGCAGAATGATTCTATCACCGCAACCGGTGGTTCGTTAGGTGTTGAGCATGACACACTATAGGTCGTACTTGTCGTTGAATTTTCTGTCACCTCAAGAGTTCTTGGATTCGGTAATTCCTCACTTAGCTGGCAGTTAGATGCAATTCCGGTTAGTTCCACTAAATAACTTCCCGTTGGCAGCGACTCTAATAATTTTGTGTCGTTTATTCCTATAGGTTGATCCGATATTCCTTCGATTATTAGTGTATAACCATCTGTATCCAGATCACTGCCTGATGTCAATGTATTCACCTCGATCGATCCGGTTTGAATAACCGTGAATTCAGGACCGGTTGCTGTTACTTCATTTACCGTAACAGTTACCGGTCCGGTTGTGGCTGTCCCCGGTACTATAGCGTTAAGCTCAGTTTCAGACGCACTATTCAATTCTGCTCTTGCACCATTGAATTCTACAATATTTTCAGAAGCTGTTGCACTGAAATTGGATCCGGTGATCACCACTTCTGAACCGGTTGATCCCGATGTAGGACTGATACTTGTAATTTCAGGTTCAGGAGCTGAACAGGATACTGTAAACTCTGTATATCCTGCATTATCTGAGTTATCAAGATCTACCGTACGTGGATTTTCACCATCTACCATGCAATTCGTGGCAATTCCCGAAAGTTCAACCTGAACAGAATTCTCAAGGATATCGCTATACATGACGTTGTCGTTTGGTTTTATAAAGCGATCATCCTGACCGGTCACAGAAAGCGTATACCCATCCTCATCCTGCATCGAGCCTTGAGTATTTACAACCACTTCGAGTGTTTTTGGCTGCTGTACTTCTTCAACTGTAAATTCCGGGCCTTGAGCCGTATATCCCTCTACTGTAACTGTAACAAGCCCTGTGGTAGCATTTGAAGGCACGATAGCACTTAACTCAGTTTCTGAAGCACTGTTGAGCTCAGCTCTTTCCCCATTGAACTGTACGTTATTTTCTGAGGCAACAGGACTGAAGTTAGCACCTGAAATAATTACTGTAGATCCCGGCACACCTGAAAGTGGTGATACTTCCGTTATCTCCGGAATTGTAACCGATACTTCCTGCGAAACTGTATTGGTTGCCCCTTCATTATCGGTAACTGTTAATTCAACAGAATATGTACCCGAAGTTTCATAAGAATGTGATATCAGCTGACCGGTCGCTAGTACTCCCGTCACCCAAGTATCCAGTCATAAGCAGTTAATGCTGCCATCTGGCATCTGGAAGATCCATGTTGCATCAAGTATCGCATGTCAGGTTTAGTACATGAAACTATAAATGCCGCTATCGGTGGTTCATTATAGTCCCTCGCAGGTGATCAATATACTCCACAGTTGTTGTCGCACCGGCTTCTACCGCAGCCGCTCTAGGATTCGGCAGGTTCCTGATTCAGATAACAATTGGTCTGAATGTCTCCAAGCAACACTTCATAAGATCCTTCCTTCAGTCCGGTTCTGGTGATCGTGTCATTCACATCCGTTCTTATTCCATCACCTGATCCGATCGTCAATAAATATCCATCAGAGTCGATATCAGATCCGGTGGTTGAGATATCAACGATAAGTGTTCCTGTGGTGATCACTTCAAATTCAGGTCCGGCAGTAGATTTTCCATTGACACTAACAGTAATTGGCCCGCTAACGGCTCCTTCAGGTACGCGGGTTTGTATCTCCGTTTCTGTTGAACCGATCACTTCTGCTTCAGTTTCATTGAAAAATACCGTCACCTCTAAAGTATCTGCACTGAAGTTGTTACCTGTGATCAATACATCATCACCAATCAATCCACTTAATGGTTCAACCGAAGCTATGACCGGTGCTCCTGCTTCCACAGTGAATTCCGGTCCGGTGACAGTCATTCCGTTGACGGTTACCGTAATGTTGCCATTGGTAACCCCTTCCGGAACCTGAGTTTCAATTTCGGTCTCAGAAGCACTTAACACAGGTGCTTCCACTCCGTTAAACCGGACCGTATTTTCCTCAACATTTGGGCTGAACCCATTACCGGTGATCAGTACATCGGTCCCCACTTCACCACTTAAAGGTGCTACTTCCAATATCTGTAACTCTTGTACGCTGAATGTTGGTCCTTCCACTGTATCGCGCCGAACAGCTACAGAAACTGGGCCTGAAGTGGCTTCAAAAGGAACCGATGTTAATATCTGACTTGCAGATGATTCTATGATCTCTGCCTGCACTCCATTAAAAAAGACACTGTTCTCAGACATTTGATCACTAAAGTCTGTTCCGGTGATACTGACCTGCGTTCCGACTCTTCCTGAGGCAGGATCGATATCAGCTATTTGATGACGCAGAAGTTCAAATCTTGGTCCTATGGCCGTATCCTGACCGGCTATAACCGTAATAAGACCTGATGAGGCTCCAACAGGTACAGTGGCTAATAAAAGCGAATCAGATGCTTCCTTAATCTGTGTTCTAAGTTCATTTTATATAAACTTCATTCTCTTTCGGAATAGGGTCGAAACCTGAGCCTGCAATATACATGGTATCCCGGTATCTGCCGGTTGCAGGGCGTATTTCATCAATAATGAGAAATAGCGTTCTTGTTGAATCAATGGTGAAACTCGGCCCCGATAAAATATCCTGTCCTGCAATTACTTCAACAGGACCTGAACTGGCTTCCAAAGGAACGCGGGTCAATATCGTAGAATCACTGGCAGATTCAATTTCTGCCGCAACGCCATTAAAAAGGACTTCCGGATCGTTTGTGAATCCCTTACCACCGATAAGAACTCTGGCCCCATAGGGTCCCTGAGCAGGCACTATAGATTTAATGCCTTCAACCTGATCTTGTATCCCTGTCCTGTTAATATCGCTGCAGCCTGCCTTGAATAAAAGCAGTATCGCTACTATTGCGAAAAAATAAACGGTTAATTTCTTCATGTAAGTGTTTGAATAGTTGTTAGCCGGAAACGGTTTACCCCTCATTCAATACTTACGTAATCAAAATCTATAACAGGTCAAATTTCCCGAAATTTTCCTTGATACTCTCTTTACGAGTTGTTATTCTTCGATCACTCTTCTTGCATCTATCGAAACAATCGGCTTTGTGAAGGGCGGCAATTAGCGATTCTTTGAGTACCTGATTATTTGAGTTTGCCCTGTATTGAGCCATCCACCGGTCACAAAGCTGATTCAGCTTACCAATTCCGCGATATAATTCAATAAGTTGCATATAAGCCACCTTATCTTGTGGGGCTGCTGATAAGGCTCTCTCATATGCTTGAATGGCTTTTACTTTTTGATCTGTCTCTGAATAGTATTTACCCAAAATTTTGTGAGCTTCCTCTAAATTAGGAGAAACTCTTACAGATTTTTTGATCAACGCTATTCCATCCTGAATCAGCTCTTCCTCTAAATAATATTTTCCTATCATCATTAGTAGACGCCCAGATTGCGAATAATCTTTCTGCAGCGTTTGCATTAGGGGCATCACTTTCTTTTCAGTGAATGTTGAAGTAATAAAATGAAAGATATCGATAGCCAGCTTATTGTTCCGCCCCAATGCTTGAGCTTCGATCTCAGTGCCTTGCAATGCACTTATATCACTATTCCCTTCTAATTTACCGGTTAGCGCGTTTTGAAGCTCCTGTACATTCTGTAACGCCATTCTCAAAGCACGAACAGCTGATGGAAAAGCCCGCTCTCCTTCATTCCTGTCAGCATATACCTTTGAAAGCAAAAAGTAAGTTTCCGGATCTGTACTTCCATTTTCTATCGCTTTGTTAAAATTCGAGTAGGAATAATCCCTTTTCCCAAGTTTAAATTGCGCCTTCCCAAGCTGCGAATATCCATAACTACTATCACTTACGGTGACCAGCATCTTATATGTATTTTCCGCAGCTGACCAGTCTTCTTTTTTTTCCTGAAGCTTTCCTCTCAGGCGCAATAACTCCGGGTCTTCCGGGGCGTTATTCAGTGCTTGTTCATAAATATTATCAGCCGCATTCAGGCTATCCTCTCTCAAATAGGTCTCAGCCACCGAAATAGCCAGCCACTTAGACTCGCCTTTCATAACCTTCACGGTATCATACACAGCCCGGGCATATTCCCATTTATCTTCCTGTTCATAGGTCTGCGCTATTCGTTTCATCAGGGAAATATCATCAGGAAATTGCTCCTGCATTTTTCTCAGGGCTTGTCTTTTAGCTTTTATATTTTGGCGATTTCCATAATAATCTACGAGTGATTCATAAATTCTTCGTTCATCAGGTTGATCTTTCGATAACTGTTCATAAATTTTAGAAGCTTTTTCTTTTTTACCTCTCGCCATTAATAATTGGGCATAAGGAAGAGCAATATCAAGATTCCCGGGATCTTTATTGTAAAGCTCTTCATACTCCTCCAATACCCCTTCATAATTCTGGGTTTGAAACAACACGCTGGCTCGCATTTGAGTTCAGTGAAGGATTTTCCGAAAAACGTTTTCTACCCTCGTCAATAACCTCCAATGCTTTTCTCCGCTCCTCCTTTTTCATATATACCAAAGCCAGATTGCTGTAACTAGCCAGGGTGTCAGGTAAAAATTGTTTGGATTTTTTGAGGTTCCGTTCAGCGAGATCCAGCTTTTCATCTTGATAATAACGCCCCCCTTTAGTTTGATATATGATACCAATCCGTTGACGAATGGCTTCTTCTGAAAAGGAAGTGTTGGAATTCAATAACTGTTCATATAAAGGAAGAGCGTCATCCGGTAATCCTTGCTGCAATAGTGATTCAGCTTTAATCCATTGCAGTGCCGGCTGTTCAGGAAAATATCGGAGTCCTTTGCCAGCCGTCTTTTCAGCCTCTACAGGTTGTTGCTGAGCTAACTGTGATGAAGCCAATAACCGATATGCCGGTAGGTTCAGAGAATCACGCTTCAATATATTTTCAGTTATTGAAACCACTCGATAATACTGTTGAGCCTGAAAAGCCTGTTGAGCACTTTGAAGCTCAAAACTTTGAGCCTGTGTCAATGATGAAATAAAAAGCGAGAGAAAGATCGAAAGCAGAACCTTACGTTTATTCATCCTCTCCAATCTCATCTACATAAATACTCGCAGGCTTACTTGCTTTACTCTCATTTCCTGAAGTATCTATAGCACGCACTTGTATCCACTCAGAAGGTTCAAGCTTAGCCGATGTGAATTCGTTTCATGAACCAAATCTTCCGGTTATCAGCTCATAGACTCCGGTTGGGCTGGACGATGAATACACCTGGTAACCTTTCAAATCCTGATTTACAACCGGTTCCCAGGTAATATTTACTTCCTCATTTTGCAATGAAGCCCTAACATTTCTTACTGCCCTCGGCGGGGTGAAATCTCTCATTAAAAATGATTCCGGCTCCGTTGTTTCCCCTTCGTTACCCAGAGTATCAATTGCTGAAACTGCATAATAGTAAGTGGTTCCTACCTCTACAGAATCATCCCGTAATAAGCGGGTAGCTACAGGAAGACTTTGATACATAGTTAATGAATCTTCCCCGGTTCCTCTATACACCCGGTATTGGCCTACATCTGTTGAACGGGACGCATTCCACCGCAAGACAGCACGTATTCCATTGTCATTTTCCGCAATTAATCTTGTGGGAGCCTCCGGCGGTGTAATATCCGGTATTTTGACAATCGTTGTAAGAGTATCACTAAAATTCCGTGCAGAATCCATAGCAAATATCTGGTATTGATATCTCGCTCCATCAGCCAGATCAATATCTGCTTCCCCCCGATCTATGAAGGAAGTTGCAGTAAGGTCATCCTCATTAAGCTGGGCATCGGCTTTCCCGACAAAACGGCCCATTTGCTTACGCAATAAAACATAGCTTTTTAAAATCCAGCTCCCTAGCTCTAGAGGCTTTCCCCAATTCAGTTGTACGGTACCATCCTCTTGAGCTTTCAGACACTGGATGACAAGACGGTGCAGATGGGGGTAAATAATCCGGAAGATCGGCTTTTGAGGCATTACTTCGATCACTTTCATTTCCGCTGTTATCTAATGCAGAAATTCTATAAAAGTAGGTTGACCTAAGTTCATTGGGCCGTTGTCTAACATCAAACGTTTCAAGCAAAGGTATCGGTTCTTCATTTAGTTTCTCATAATTGCCCTTAATTCGATTTGCCCTGAACAAATTATATCCGGCGGCATGAGCTTCCGTACTCACAGGCCAAGTTAATTCTACCTCTCCATTGTTATTGGTAACTGCTCGCAGGCCTGTAATGATGGAAGGTGGCTCTTCATCTGCAACTGTATATTCAAGAACTTCACTACCGGGCCCTTCTTCCATCGTCAAATTTACCGGCATCACCACAAGGTTGAGTGTAACTCCCATTTTTGGAACGGTGAAAATATGTTCAAATTCATTGAAATTATTGATCCGAACAATGGGGTTTTCATTTAACTGCTCCCAGTTGTCGCCTTGTCGATTGTAGACATTAAAACGAACAATTTTATCATCATTTTGAAGTGTACTAATCGGATATTGCCAGGTTAGGATAACCTTTCGCCTCTCATGCACTGCTTTCAGCTCATCAGGCTGAGGGGGCTCGATAGTGCTCAGTCTCACTTTTTTCTCCAACACTTCACCTGTCGGTGATCCGTCACTGTCAACCAGTTCAATACGGTTAGTGGCCATGCTGCCAGTGTCTGCTGTCTCATCTATATATAAGTGACCCAAAGCGCGGGCTACATCCGGATAGTAAAAGGTGGCTAAATTTGCTGCCATTCGGCTAGACCTCAGCCTTAAATACAGAGACTGGGGATTATCAACCTCAAACGCCTGCTGAATGGGCTCTGCGTATTCTCCTATCTGCACCCATCGATTTTCAGCCACATTTTGGGCTCCTCGAATTGGTTCCTCGTTCAACCGTTCAACGAAGTCATTCTCCGGGAATCGGAGCGGTATATATTAAAGCCATGGCCTATAGGCACCCTAAAGGTATGATATACATACACCCGATCCTCTTGAATAGCGGTACGGATCATGGCTTCAGCACCCTGAGAAAATGCAGAATACCAGGGAAGAAAGCGGATAATAAATATTGAAGCTAATACTGCGGTACCAGTCGAAGGAGAAATCATTCCGAATAGGACACCTCGTTAGTTTCTTGAACTCTTTTTTCAGTGAATCGAATAAAATTAAATTACTTACTTAACCAGCTTATTTACTTAGTTTTTTTATTTCCTTGCTGAAATTGTTTAATAACTTTCGATGGAATCTTTATTTCAACTTCATTGTGTCGTTCCAATCCAGCATTGTTTTGTACCGTTATCTGTAAGAAGACAGGAACAAAATATGGCAAGTCTTGAAACACAACAGTTGATGTCTCCCCTTTTTTAAATTTGAGAATATCTCCTGCTGCCAATATCGACCCGCCTTTTTCATCATATCCTAATGGCTGAAAGTTATTATTCGGATCGGAAACATATGGATCGATGTCGATGTGTGTTACAATACGATATCGCATTGATTTTAACCCTTGACTCCCGATCTCCAAGATCAATGAGCCGAATAGCAACCTCACCGGTTTTGTGATTAAAGCTTGGTTCAAATACCGTTCGCTGCGGCGGTGTGTTATCATATAATACATCTGTATTTGTAACCTCACGGGAAACCATATCCTGTTTGTTTACAGCGCGTACACTTATACGATAAGTTCCTGGCTGCATAAATGCTCCCCAGGGCGCAACATTGACAGGCGGCTACTGCTTGGTTTGGCTGCAGTATTTGATAGTTCGAAATCGACCAGAGCTGTCGTTCGGCCACGAACGGATCGTATCAGTTCCGGCTGAATTAAATACCGCATATTGATATCCCTTAATACCGGTTTGCCCATCTTCAGATAATTGGTTGACATATATATTAAATCCGTCAAAACTTCCCCTGACCCTTACATCCGGTGTTGTCGGAGGAGATATATCTACGTTCCTGATAGGCCCAACCACTCGCATACCGCCATTCATATTTGCCTTGTCGCGGGCACGGAAATGCTCAATGCTGGTTTGTGCTAAACGTCGGCGTATACGAAAACTCAGTTGCGTACAGCTAACCGGGATATAGTCTATATCGGTCAGGCCTGAAAACTATCGAATCCGGGGCATTTGCGGAATTTGCCGTTCCAACTGAAAAACCATCAATACCTGATTCCGGATCATTAGCACTCCATGAGAATGTAAATTCCTGCCTATTATCTGCACCTTGATCATCAGTTAACTCTATCAGTATTCCAATTAGGGATATCCATCACCGCCTGACGGAGCACCGGTTGAGTAGGTGCCTGCTGCCGCTGGTACGTCAGGAAGGAGACCGGAGTTCTATGTGATCCTCAGGTCGTGAAGGCGGGGTTGGTTCAAACCTGAATGGTTTTGAAACATCTTTTACTGTACTCTCCATATTATCTCCATTCACCGCTTTTACAGAAATATAGTAGTCGGTACCGGGACTCAAGACTTTAATCCCCCGCGGATACTGGTTTGCATAGAAGAAGTAAAACTAAAAGTAGGCATAGAGAAAAACCCGTAGAAAGCGGTATCCTGTCTGCTCCATTCCTGTACCTCTTGCCCCCTGGGCATTCGTCCAGTCTCGCAGTTCAGCTCCGCCGGGAGTTGTCCCTATTTTGTACTTATACAAGCTTACATCGCTTTCAGGATCAGAGCTTTTAAAGGTGAATTTCAATTCGGTAGGATCAGGAGTCCAGAAATTGTTTGTATCACTTTCGTATTCGTGACTAACCACGGGTATTGTAGGTGGGGAGGTGTCATCACCTATTTCTACCGTGGAACTAACTTCCGATCCACCCGGCCCAACCGGTATAGTGAAATACAACAAATCGAGAAATAGTAGTTCCACCTGCTCCCCTGGCACGGACAAATCCAGTCAATTCACGACTTATTTGAGACTGATTTTGTTTAGGAAAATATAAACTAAAGGTATCGTAAGCAGTATTTTCGGTATCGTCAATCCAAATACCCCCAGTATAAAAAGTCAGTTCACTCGATAAATACTATTAATAGTACCGTCCATAATACTGAAACTCGTTTGAGGTACTACCTGAAGGATGTTGAGGCTTTATATGGTCGGTAGTTCGCAGTTCCTTGAAATTTATCATGATCATTGCCGTATCTCAAGAATAAAGATTGGAGGAATTTCTAGAACGACCTCTTATGTATTTAATAGTGGGTGGGGCAAGAGCAGTTTCTATCTCTTGAATTTTATCAGTAAATGGAGCCTCCTCACTTTGATATTCTTCACTAATAGCTTCCTGGCTCCAAGTATTGTGTTCTTCAATCATACCATATAATGTTACTAACATCTTCTTGACTTGATGCTATATAAGCGATCGACTGCCTGGGTAAAAGAACCATGTTTAGATTCTATTTGATTTTACTTTCGGGTTGAAAACTTGAGATAAACTATCCGCTTTATCTTCTGAAGCATCTTCTAAACTTATGAGTCCTAAAAGTGGCATGTTGTACCAAAAATCAACACCATTTTGTATGTATGTATCTTCACTCCCTTGGGGTATCCCATTAAGACAGCCTGTCTTATACTGGCTGAGGAAGCCGTAGAGGTACCCTCAAGAAGTAGCGAAAGCTGCGATTCCCTTGCAGCTGCAATATCGGCTGCATTATCAACTTTCGAAGCTGTTTCCACCGCCAGCTGCGTTCTCTTCCAAAATCTTTGATATAATCTTCATGATCTCTCTCCTCAAGATAATCCGACATATCTTCAGACCATGCACTCAAATCCCAATAAGAAGCAACAAGCCCTGAGTTATATTTACGTATTCTTTGCACTGCTTTCTTAGTATCTTCTCGGCTATTACATTTACAGAAACTCCCCCCTGAATGGGTTGAACGTTTATTTCATCGCCCCCAGTCAATATCGTGCATAGCGCTGGATACGACCGAATCCACAAGTTCGATATTAGCCGCAGCTCCTTTTATGGCATCTCTATATCGTTGGTCTGCTGCCAATTGATCAGATTCAAAGCTTTCAATTCGACTATTATTTGAATCTGCAGCAACAGAATCGACATCCTAAAACCTGGGGCGGAAAGCAATATTCTCCATTTCCTGTTAGAAATGGCATCCTGTGTATTTGAGACAGGATTAGTAATACTTAGTGTGGAACCTTCATCTAACGAAGCTGTCATTTGATCTGAAAGTTCACCAAATTCTGTAATGGCATTATCTATACGACCCTGAACCAAAGATGCTTCTTGTTGTACATTACTTATTATTGACTGAACCTGGGTTTTATCGAAAGTAGCAATCTCAGGTTGTCTTGTAGCAGAACCCCTCAATTCTGCAAGAAAAGGTTGATTGCTAGTATTCTTCATGACATGGCTAATACCTCTCATACGTCCTGGAATTGATCGACCACTATAAATACTTTGTTCCATTAAACCCTCTTCCTCTGAAACAACATTATTTACTAAGCCAACACGATCAATAGACGGATCAGTTAACATAGCAAATCCTGCTTTTGCCAAATCTTGGTTACTGCGCGAAAATTGTTCAGGAGATACTAAACAGCATTTGCTAGTTCATCCTTTGCCTCATCTAGCTGATTCTTCGTCTCTTCAGCCTTATCCTTTGCATCATTGGCTTTACCTTTAGCGTCTGCAATCATTTGTTCCATCTCAGCACTTCTGCCCCGACCATAATCAAACGTGGGAGTTTGAGTCTGAAACTTCACCCAACCTCGAACATTTCCATCAATAACCCCTAATACAGAGACGTAAGCTTCGCCGGCAAAGTAGATCATATGATAACCTGTACGCTTAAAGTAGCCTCCTTCTTTTACTGGAGCGCCGAATTCGGCCAGACCGCCAACAATACTAAAGCTTATCGAGAATTTACCGTATATCCCCATTGGGTCGGTGTGTTGTGGTAAATACCAAACCATTAGGTCAAAACTCGCATCAGCTGAAATCACCGCCACATCAAATCCACTGCTTGCGCCTAATTCGAGCAACAACCCGTCCGACTGAAGCAATTTCAGGCTCCTTCTACCGACAGCATATTTAGCTGAGGCAGTACCTCTAGTCGTGAAAATTCCCAGCGATCTCCCACATCACAGGTATCACTCATTGCGTACGGTCTTTCTTGGCAAAGAAGTCAACATCCAGAAGATCCTTCCATAACCGGAGCGTGTATGGATATCCATGCGTAACTCCTCCCTCAACACCGGCATGATTTCAGGGGTATATCGGATGGTTAGATACAAGCCGGCCTTAAATTTATCTCCTTGATTAAGTACCGTTCCCGTAGCATCTATTTCTGTAGACCGGTCTGTAACCTGAGATGAGGGCACTGGCTGAAATTGCTGCGTTATCACCCAACTCCGCCTATACTTATTCCCGGCATCTTTTCACCAACACCGGGAAATTTCCAGGTCTTAGCACATTGGGCTGATCTCCCTGGATTTCAAAATTATCATCCAAAGTCTCTACAGCCGAGATAGTCATATCAATATTATCTTGGGTAGGCCTATAATAAAACCCTCCCCCCAAGCCACTGGCCTCTACAATACCAAGAATATTCACTGAGGTTTTAGCTGCAACAAAGATCCCAAACCGAAGGTTGTCACCTTGATGGTTGAAATACTCCCGGCAGCTGCTACTCCACTGCCTGCAAAACTTCCGCCACCCGCTACTGAAAGCGCAAACCCACTTGCTTCCTCTATAAACTCCATTCCCACAAAAAGACTTGCCTGATCGTTAAGCTGTAAGGATGCTTTCTTGATCCGTAGATAGTTTTGGCCATCTTCTTTTTGATAATAAATAACCTCTTCTACCCCTCCCGAAATACCTTCACTTAACGAAATATGCAAAGCCTGCCCGCTAGAACTTGGGGCAAAATGCAGGTATTTGGTAACTTCAACGGTAGCACTTGAATCTACACCCGCACTATCAGCTGATGTTGCTGTAGGCATTGACAGTGTAATAGTATCATTTTCATCCGCCGTTTCGTAATTAAATTCGCCCAATTCAAGCGACACAATACCCATCAACGAAAAGGTTCCGCCACCATCAATTCTACCTATACTATCTACACCTGCAGTTGAAAATTTAAATCCGGAAAAGTCGGCTGTTCCTTCCACTCCTGCAATATTCAGTCCGGTCTTTCCTCCAATTTCTGCCTGAAAAGGAACCTACTAATTTACAAGCCATCACATCGGTTTTGACGTCTGTATCAATGATATGTAGATGCTAAAAAACTCGTAGTTGAAAGATAAAGGAGATTCATTCGGGTCGAGGCTGCTGCTTACATTCCATTCTACCCCCTTCAGCAACCGAATATTGATACCGGGCTCCTGCTCCAGGTTACGGCATCGCCAAACATGATGCGTTTATCTACATTGTCATCAATATAGATTACACCGGCTGCATACAAGGAAGTTTGGTCAGGGGTTTTGAAATCAATGTTCACCCCTATGCCCGTCATTTCGAGCGTGGCGAATTCTTCTCTGGGAAAACTATCTGTTCGAGCATACCATCAATGCTCTATCCTTCATCAAATACAAAATTAGGCCCGGATACATCAATGTTGCCATCGGTATCCGCACTGACAGTAAATCCGGCACGTTCATCCAGAGGATTAGGTAATTTGGCAAAACCATCAGCAGACATTTTCAACGCGCTGTTCTCTATAGCCAGGGTCAAGTCATCTATTACAAGGGAACTGTCTGACAATAACTCAATGGGTTCACCCAACAAGTTGCTTGCGCTGACTCCATCCAAATCAACTGTGCCATCTGATCTGAACTGAAGGTTTTGAGAACTAATATCTTGCTGATTATAGAAATCAAATGACCCGCTCGTTTGAATAGCCAGCACTTTGTAAAAAATAAAAATAAACCTGGTAGAGGTCAGGTCTAAGATGCCATTGATAAGCTGGAAATTTTGGTCTGGCAAATTCTGTTGAGCATCTACCGTTACATAATCCCCATCCACATTAGCTAAGGTACTCACCTTCATTGCTGCACTTCCAGGCTAAAGCCGTCCCCAAGCAGTTCGGGCATGCTGATGATTCCCGCAAAAGCAACGGCAAATTCATCCTGATCCATCGTGACCGTAAATGTTTGGTTGCCATTCTGGATGGGTTCTAATTCTGCATACCCTAAATCAATGCCACTTGATAGGTTACCGTCATCAATGGCTACATTCCACTGATCTGCGCTATAGGAAGCCGCGTAATGTATCGGTGTTTTATCTCCCGCATTGTTCTGCAATAAATCACTTTTAAGTTGTCCGGAAAATGCAAGGCTGTTTGTTTGGCCAAACTCTAACTCAAGCCCGCGTACAAAAAATTCAAGTGCTCCATTGCCCAAGGTATCGGCGGCTATTGGAGTTACATTTCCTCGAACAAAATTGAATATCTTCTGTAATCTTCCGCTGAATATCGCCTGTTGAAATTCATTAATCCTATAACGGCCGAGGTGGACAGTTCAACATTATTCAGTGAACTGGGAAGCGTTATACTGGCTGAAGCAAGCAGTTGTTGGGTACTACTGCTATAGCTCAGGCTGTCGAGCGATAACGGAATGTCTGTATAGTCTTCCAGATCCACCGGATTCTCCAATGACACCGATCCGCTCGTGACATTCATGTAACTGTCCACTGCAATATCAAAAGCTACCTGAATGGATAACGGATTAGCAGCGGCATCTTTAACATTTGGTATGACTAATTCGACGGTTTTATCAGTCAAAGTTCGAAGCCTGCTCGGTGACTGGCTATCAACCAATTCATAGCGATTTCCAGAATTATCCCCTAACGCCGAGTAGGCTGATTCGCGATTGGCAAGTCCGATATCAAAAAGAAATCACGCTACCCGTAATGGTGCGGGAATATTAAGTGAATGTGTCCTTATGGCGGGGGATCTGCAGAGAGCTGCTTTGTCCTGATAAGATAAAGTAGCCTCGCCTGCAGTCACCTGTGTTGGACCAAATCCGATTTCAAAACCATTATAATCAACGTTCACATCCGGGAACGATTGTCCTCCGGCTCGAACGGAAGCCGTACTGCTTCCGCTTAAAGAAAGACCGTTGGTATCAATGGTAATTCCGGCCGATGTCAATAAACGGCCCGTATCCGGGTAAAGTCAAAGAGGATAGCGACGCTTCCAGTAGATCGGACTTCTCAGATTTTCTCTCAAAAGCAACTGAATCCTGAACGGTCAGGCTCCCGCTGGCAATATTGTCATCCTCCGGGGTAATGGTAAAATTCGTGAATTGAACCCGGGCGGTGTCCTGACTATTTGGGAATGTCAAGCCGGCATCTCCGGAAAATACCACTCCTGTTTCATCTAACTGTGCCTGTTGTTGCAAAAGGTCAACAAAGGATTGTTTTCAGATATCCATTATGTGAAGAATCATTTATCGAGAATACTTCCGTTAATGATATCGCCGTAACTACATCTACTTCGATCTCCTGTGGCGGTGATATTTGGGCTCTCTGACCTGCTCAATTTCTGCTAAAACACTTCCGCCGACAATTATTAAACCTGATTGCTGAATGAAAATTGAAGGCTGGATGTATTGTCAAAAGCAATGGCGGCAGGCCCATACACCATTTCGCCCACAAGGTGCGATGCCTATCATTGCCAGCGGTTATCGCCGCCTCCTGAAATTTCAATAAAGATGTGGATTGGTGCGCAATTCAATGTGAGTCGCTGAATAAATCCGCCGTTTGCAACTCACCAGAGAGTTCAATATCGTATCCCTAAACGGATTCAGTTATCCCTTCATTTGTCAATCCACCTGATACATTTTTAAATTGAAATAGGTACTTCCCCCAAGTATTATAGGAACACCCTCGCCCTGAAACGGATAATCTACGATTGCCCAGTAAATACACCCTGGTTATAGCCCACATTGTTTAGGCTTAAAGAGGCCTGTGAGGCTTGCGGGGAATTGTCACTCAGAGCGTCCAGGTTTGGTGTGTACCAATCCAGTGCTTAGAAGCCGGGGCAAAACCTCCGCCGTTAAACCAATTGAAGGTTATATCCTGCGAAATTCTAAATTCAAGTACCGTAATTCTGGACCTAATGCTGCTGAAGGTGCATTTAATACCGGCTGTGAGCTACTGTTTATTGTTTAAACAAATAAAACCATTCTCAGTGATCTCAACGCTTTTAATGGAACTTCCAGGGTATCACTGTCTTGCAGCTTCATTAATACCGAAAAGTGGGGTCTGACGGAAATCAAATCGTTTGTGGCCGACCTATAGCTGAGATTCAGAGTTTTAATCTTATCGATCCGAAAACCCGTAGCTCCTATAAAAGCTGTATTGGAACCGGTATTTCCGGTGGGTTGATGCAGTGCATTAACTCCAAAATTTCCGTTGTTGTATGAAGCATGATAATTCAGAGCCGCCAGTGGTTGCTGATTTTCCTGAAAATAAAGCTGCCCGCCCAGATCAAATGAAACGGCTGGGAAATCCACTTCGTTGAGTGGCACATTGATAGATCCCTGCAAGGAATCAACATTGAGTACGGCAAAATCACTTTGCGGAACCAATGGGATATTAGAATCAAGATTATTCAAATCCACATCACCTCGCAATCGGCTCCCGTTCTCAAGATAAAGGGCTACATTTTCATTCTCCCACTTGTTGTTCATAAAGCAAGAGGTCTCCTTCCAGAAATCAGCCCTCTTTCATTGCCAAAACTTTGGTCATTAACGGCGATACCATCATCATAACGGATGGTTCTGACACGCGTGAGTCTGCATTTGCGTCAGGTCAATGGCAGGATCAAAAACTCCCTGAATGGCGCCGGATGTAATTTCGCCGCTGCCGGGATCATAGGTAATGCCGCTAAAAGTCACTTGTACCTTTGGAGGCTGGGGATGATTGTTTTGCATAGCCGGAATAACCAGATCAACCGGACTGTTGGTGCTCATCGTATAGGTTCCGTCTGTTTCTTTCTGAGCCTGTACAAGTAAATCCTTATTTTGATCACGAAGTACAATATATGCCGTTTCCTGGGTCGGTGATCCGGAGGAGTATACCGATAGCTTTCGTTAAGTAAGCAGGATCTAAATGAAATCCGGAACTGTTTACGTATGCAATGCGCCGGTTTTGATGCAATAGATCAGCTTGCCCTTGTTGAACACCAAATGGGCTGAGCGCCATGGCAAAACGTTTGGTGAATTGCACTGTAACCTCATCAAACTCGAGGTCTCCAACACGAATAGCGGCCTCTGCTTCTCCTTTGGTGCGTAAACCATCTTTGTCAATTATAACACTTCCACCCAAGGCTGCATACAGCTGTGTCGGAATAAATGTAATATTTTCACTGGCTCCCGATTTTGGAAAATTTATATCCACTGACTGTTCATCAATCCTCCCGTGAGGGCAAAAGATTCATCAAAAATTATCCTTCCGGACTTAATTCCGAAGTCATCCAAAGATATAAGCGTGTTATCAAAGGTCACGCCGATTGTGGTCATTTCTTCAGGTATCTGAATTTGCTGTCCGGTCTGAAGCTTGAGCAGGTTACTGAGTTCCGCGAGGCTCTGCCAATAGAAATCGTGCATCCGTTTATCAACAATCCATCTTGGTTCAGCTTTAATGCCGCAACCCACGTTAGAAAGTAAGTACTGAGTTATCTTTTGAGGGTAGATTCAGCAAAAATGGTTCGTTATATGTAAAATCCAATTCGTCAAACCGACCATTTAAAATATCATATCTGAGACTGCCGCTTGCTTGCTGAACTTGGTTTAAAGCCAGTTCTCCACCAGCTTCGATCGCCAATTTCTGTTTGCCTTGGAATCAACTTCAAACAATAAATCAAGACCGATGATGCTCGCTAAAAAAGGCGCCAGTTTCTGCCGCACAATTATTTACGATGCTTTCAATGCTTCCCGTTAACGAACCGTCACTGTCCGTGCTAAATTTGTACTTCCCCACCTACGGCGGCGGTGATTTTCTATCACAATTAAACGGATAACCAGCTTCGAACCCTGCATCTAATAACAACTCACTTTCTAAATTCAGGCTGGAAGCAGTTGCGTCTGCCAAAAGTTCACCACCCAATTCATTTATAATAAATGTGTACCCTTCCGCTAAATTGATCTCGCAATTTTTGAGAAAGTTGTCACCCAGAATGTCACAAAGACTTTACCTCATGAAAATTTGCCTGAACCCTGTATAGAGGTAGCTGCCAGGCACGGTGGCAGGATATTATCTGTATCCTCCTCTCCTGTATCCTCATTTTCCTCACCATAGTCAGGAAAATTGAAGTCGAAGTCTATGTTGAAACTCCAGCCGCCCGTTCTGTCATTTATAATATCTTCCTCCGACCAATCGTACCAGGGAAAAGTAAACTGCGGTGAGATCAATAGGGGTATGCAAATCCATAGTGAAATGGTTCACTGACACCAAGCTGCTCTAGACTCCAGATCTGATCCGGGAGCGGAGCCCTTGCTCTGTAGCATCTACCGCTTGGAGAAAGAGGCAAAGTCCACCTTCTATTGCAGGAGTAGCCAATGATCCATCCAATGAACCAATGAAAATCCAATCGCCACCGCTATTATTTAGCAACAATATTTAGGTTGACATCATTAAGTTTAAGCTTCATGAATCCCAGATCGATGGGGGGCGCATGCGTGCTGCAAGTTGGAGTAATTTCCAACGGTTAGCCCGTTGATATCCTCTAAATTTAACTGCATATGAGCAGTACACTGCCCGGCACTTTCCAAGCCAAGGGCAATACTGCCATTCGCGTTTAGATCGTAACCGAATTCATCATCTTCAAAATTATAATCGATTACACCGCCCAGGTTATCAAGCATCAACTCAAGCTGAGCTGAATTTTCTACTAATGATACTGAAGCATCATCAGGACAGTTAAACACAGCCTGAGACTCTGTCTCAAGTACATTTAACTGGGTAAGGTCACAAACTGATTCCCCATTAAATAATTCAACTCTTCCCTGCGCAAACATCTGCATAGCAGAAATACAGCTCAAAACGTTCAATATAAAGTTCAACCGGGTCCTCACCCACAGTTATAATCCCTCCGGGGTTATCCGCTACAAGAGAACCACTTAACCCCTGGGAAGTCAATCTCAACCAACCATCAGCCGGAGTTTCATCACCACTTGGTAACTGTAATTCACCAGTAGCTTCAAATCCGCCGCCATGAGACCATCTAAGCCAATCAGAAAATTGACGGATGTCAGCAGCAGCGCTTAAAACAGGAAGACTTGTAATGGCCCCTGTTGCCTCGATGGCACCTCCCATTATATTGGGATTCTTCGGGCTACCTTTTTGGATCGTTAGCCCCTGCACATCGGCCGTAATTTTATAGGTTTGGCCATAATCAAATTCAATATTTGCTTCACCATTTAACACATACGCATTAGCCCGCTCATCTACTTTCAAATTTTCCAAATCTGTCAGTTGTGCAAAGCCGGGCACCAAAGGAATGTTTTCCAAAGCTCCTATCCCTGCCAGCATGTCTCCTTGTTTATAAACAAATGTGCGAATGGGACTTTCACCGTCATTTCTAATAGGCAGAGACTCATTTACAGAACTAGCAGTGACACGCCATGCATATTCCTGTCCCGGTTCCAGCGGCAGATATTCCGGTGTGTAAACCAGTGTATTTTGTCCCATCAGTGTTTTCTCGGCAATGGCCCTATTGCTATTTACAGCCTGTAATGGAGTTTGATTGGAAAGCACTTCAACCAGCAGAAAATCATACTCAATTGAAAATCCTGAAATCGCCACCGTTGTCCAGTTGAATACCGGCGTTTCTAATGTCAGGTTAGACTCATTAGACGGATTAATAAGTATCGGCCCTTGCGGATAAATCACCGAAAAGGGATTCACAGAGGGAGGTGAAGTGATCATCCCTGATCCATTTTCCGGAATAGCTTCTATAAATAGTACATAATTACCTTCAGGGGCTGTACCGGCCCGCAAAAATCTGATTTCGGATACTACTGTCTAAATCTTCTATTACATCTTCGAAAGTTTGCGGGAATTGAATTTCATCAAAGATCGAAGTAAATACATAGGCCCCAGGCTGAAAACTTCTGGGATTTGAAGGTAACCTCTAAAATTTCTTTCCCATCTCTTGTCAGCCTGAACCTGAATTGTAAAATCTACCGGTTGGGGATTACTGTTGTTATAGGTGAAGATGACCTGATAGCGGCTATTTCTGAAATTTTGTTCAAATTCATCTACGAAAGGTGTATTAATAACGCCGGGAATACCTGTAACATTAATGTTTACGACCCCTTGTGCATTGGCTGTTCTACTAAAACTTTCCAGTCCTAAAATTAGAACCGCCATTGCCGTCAAAAATGAGACTAATCTTATCTTTTTAAATCTTGTTCTCTTCATTCTAAATATTGTTGTTGGATAGTCTTATTAAAACCGATGGCGATAACTCACACTGCCTTCAAGTTCTGAATACTTAGTCCCTGCACCCTCAACTACATTATTCGTACGATTTCGTACCGATAATGAGAAAGTACCGTTCTCAGATAGGCGATAGTTTGTTGTCAAATTAAGCATCAGCTGCCGGCCTTTAAAAATGATATTATTTTGATTTTGAGCTGAGCGGTCTACCTCATTTCTGTTTTGATTCATTCCTACATTTAAGCTCAATGTCATTTTATCGTCGAACAGTCTGTGTGAGCCTCCCACATTTGCACCCAATGATCTGTTCTCAGTATTCCTTGAATTGTAGACTAAGAAATTTCCCATCGTATTTACCGAAAAGCCCGAAGGAAACGAAAGGCTATAGTTGACAGAAGTTGAATAAGTATCAGACTCAAAATTATTGGGGCTTGAAGCAGTTGCCCCCTTAAACTCACTGCCCATTTTAAAATAAGATCCGGATAATGAAACATTGTGGGTGTACTGATCGCTTTGAAAAGTTAAGTTCGGCTGTAGCATAAAAGTGTGAGAAACCTGTAATTGACCTAAGGCACCCTGCTGAAGAGTATCAGCTCCAATATTCGAGGAAACATCGTTCACCAGGAGATTATAATTTCCATTAACAGATATCAGATCTGAAAGCTGAAATTGTGCATTGGTACCCACTCCTGTATTTCTTCGTGTCTGAATACGATTACCTAAAAGATTATCCCTGCCTAACGTCAAACTCCCTTGTAAAGACAGCCTGTTATTTAATAGCTGAATCGAGGGGCTGATCTGAATATTTTGATGATCATCACGAACCCTACCTACTCCTAATGACATAAAACCCGGCTGCACCCGCTCATAGCCAAGCTGCAAGCCAAATTGATTCAAATCTAAATTTGCCGAAGCATTTCCCGCATAATTAATTCGCGAACTGCTGTGAGCCTGCATTATATTCGTAAAGAAAGCAGGCACTCCTAATTCTCCCGTTGGCACCTTTGGACTATTTAAATCCCGTGTATAGGCAGAAAAAGTCACTGCACCCGTAAATTTTATGATTCCTTCTAATAAAGAAAACTCGGCTTCAGGGGTAAGAGTGAAGTTTTCCTGCGGGGTAAGACCTTCCGGACTGTTAAGAGTATTTCCTTTGTCAATAGAATAATGAGTACTCAAAGCAAAACGATTGTCTATTATCGAGTTGATATCCAACTTTCCCGCCCATCGCCCAACGCTCAAATGAAGGTTCTCTAAATCCTTCAGTCGACTGGAATTTAACTCTTCGTTTAGCCTTGCCTCCTGAAAGCTCAACCTCCCAGTTCCCAGGATCAGCTTTCACATACCCTCCTCTGATCGTGGTACCGCTTAATCCGTATTCTGATAAGTTGGGGCTTACGCTGCCTATCTGAACCCCAAGCCATTTCCAGCTAGCATTAAAGCTCAGATTATTCATATTCTGTCGCAATCCTGTTTGGTCTGTTGAATACAACAGACTTAAACCTGAGCTTAGCCCAAAGAGTGAAAAATTGAGATTAGCATTCGTCTGAATTACCCCTGGCGCCCTACGGTTCTCAATCCCACTGGCGGTATAGCCATTAGCCTTGATACCAATACTACCGGATGCGGTAAATGGACGAATGTCAGAACCTTCGATGATTGGATCAGTTTGAGCAAAGGCCGATGATGCTGCCCCGAAGATGATCAGTACCCCAATAAAAAACGTGTATTTCCCCTGCACTATGACATGGTTTCTCTAAAGTTGAAAGTTGCACTCACCTATACTTACGAGAAACACTTCAAGAACAGGTCAAAAAAGTTCAAAAAATTTGAATCATGAAGAATAAAATTCAACACGGGACATCCAACATCCATTTTTCAGATAGCCGGGCTCGACACAATTTCCGGTTTAAACGGCCTTAATGAAATTTATCCATTTGACCGATTACTGGCCTGATGGATTGCCAACTGACACATTGCGCAAAACCGGGAAACGGTTAAACAGGTATTCCAGATTGGTATTTATAATGAGTGAATTGAAAACGAGTATGAAGCGAAAGAAATTTACTTACAACAAAAAAGGGGAATGATGCACATTACTGCCAAATTGTTTTCATTATATTTATAAATGGCAGAATAAATTTCTGTATATAAATTTTAACCTAAAACAAATCACCATGTCATTAGCTAAAGTAATCGAAGTGATCGCTGAGGGAGAAACCATAGAAAAGGCTATGGAAAATGCAGCATCCCAAGCCTCAAAGACCGTTAAAAATATCAAAAGCGTAAACTGTGAAAATATTCAGGCCTTGGTAGAGAATAATAACATTAAGAAATATCGAGTCAATGCAAAAGTAACGTTTGTGTTGGAAAACTGATCTATAAAGGAACAATTCCGGTTTGCCGCTTATCTTTTTAGCTCGTCACCAAATTCCATATTGGTGATACAATCAGGGGATTTATAGCATCCCTTGGTAAGACTACGAAGACGATTTAATTAAGCTGAATCGTAGATACATCCATTGTTTATAGGTTTGGGGCAGAGACTCTGTAGAGTATTAAGAAGCGAGGCACAGTAAGTAAGCTATAAGAATAAATGGTGAAATTAAATCCAACAAAAAAGACCTGACTCATACGAATCAGGCCTTTGGAACTTCCAACTGAAAGATCTACTTAAGCGGGTGCAAATTCAATGCTTTCAGGCTGAAAGGCCTCATCTAACGGAGTATCAGCTATATGATTCGTGTAGTTACTGATCGTCTTAAGAGCTGCGATCAGGTTGACTTCAAGAACGTTCTGTTTTGTATAACCGGCATCAAGAAATTGCTGAATATCGGCATCTGAAACGTGTCCTCTTTTTTCTACAACTTTACGTGTATAACTTACCAGTGCATTTAATTTAGGGTCAGGAACTGGGTCTCCGTTACGAATGGCATTTACGACCGCATCTTCAGTATCAAGCTGATTTTTAAGGATCGTTGAGTGAATGGCCGAGCAGTAGTGGCACTCATTCACAATACTTACGGCAAGAATAGCAGCCTGCTGTTCCTGTGGTGTAAAACTGCTTTTGCCAATGATCTCATTCAACTTGAGATATCCTTCCAAAACGGCAGGAGCTTCGGCAAATTCGCCCAATAAATTGGGTACAAACCCAAAATTATCTTTAGCTGCTTTTAGTAGTGGTTTTGCATCTTCCGGTGCATTTTCTGTGTTGTAAATAGTAAAATTCATGTTTGAATAGGGTTAATTAATAGTAATTATTCATTTTAATATTTCAATAATACAACACATAGACGCACCTGCCGAGAAAAGTCTTACCAATTTTTTTATTTGAGATCCCCGATCACTTTAACCCTTCTTTAAAGATTATTAATTATTTGATCTGAATATCTGGGGAAAGTTGAAGAAGTCTGCCCAGGCAAACCAATAGGCATTGTAACCTCCTGTGGGTTGCAATTTTTCACCCTTTCTCGGTCCTTCGATAGCTTCACCAAACACATCCCATACATTGCCTTCTTGATCCGTCGCAATCACAGGAAAGTTTTTTTGTGATCCTTCAAATTCCAGAATTGTACCATCTGTCAGAGTTCTATTGTAGGAAACCACCAGTTCAAATTCAGCGTTACCTGCCATCATTATCTTCTGTCCTTCAAACTCATCATTAATTACCTGAATACCGGATTCAAAAATATCAATCGGATACACCTTTGAAACTGATCCAGAAACTATACCATGCACCAGTGTTTTAGCCTCCAATCGTTCATCAGGATGGTAAATGGGGAAGAGTATTCTGGAATTATCATCTGAATAATCCTCACCGTATAGATACTTTTCATAGTTTCGTTCAAATCCTGTATTGGTATTCAAAACCTTTGACCCTGGAAATGCATCTTTCCAAACTCCCCAAGTCAACTCAATGATCTGTACTTTATCAATATCTGTTCCGATCATTTCCCCATTAATACTTTTGCCAAGCATCTGAGACCATCGGCTGCCGGTTTTTCTATCGTAAGGTATTAAATTGTTTTTGTGAATTAACCCGGAAACACCAAATTCTGTTATGTCTCCCTCTATTTCTCTATTCCATCCTATACCGGAACCTGTTAATGGGCAGAAAGTAACAGCTATCGGGAGGTCATCAATTATATCGTTTACAATTTCGTGATAGTACAAGATCACATGAGGATAGGCTTTGATCTGATCCCCAACTTTTACGCCTAATACCAACTCCCAATCTTCAAGAAATTCAACATCCTGTACATTACTGAATTTTGGTGCATCAATGGACGGTATTCCGTCAACTCCAGGCCCTCCATCAACCACCTGCTGACACGGTACCAACCAGTTTCCACCCTCACATTCTACCCTTCCAATATTACCTTCTTCAGAATTGCTGGTTACTGACGAGCATGATACCAAGCCAACACTTAGTATTACGGTTATATAAAATGAAGTTCTTCTCATCGTGCCGTTGATTAAAAAGTTATGGGTCTTTTATAGAACCCATAGATAGGAGTAGCTAAAGCTTAATAATCTTACGAAAAAACATTTCCCCAAAAAATTTAGAGAAATGACTAGTGATATTGAACCTTATGCAAAATACCGATGCACCCAGGCTGCCGTAACAGATCCAACGTATCGGGCATCCTCTTCGTCTGTAAGCAAATGATCTGCATCATCCAGTGATATAAAGCTTTTTGGATGCTTAGCCATTTGGTAAATATGAGCAGCATTATCAATTCCAACCGTCTTATCGATCGGAGAATGAAAGATCAAAAGTGGCTTATCCAGACTTTTGATTATGTTATCCATATTCTGTTCTTCCAGATCATCCAGGAATTGCTTTTTAATTGTAAAAGGTCTGCCTGCAAGTTGTACGGTTGCTTCACCGTTCTTTTCGATCTCTTCTTTTTTATCCAAAAGCAGATGCATCACATGATCCGGATTACACGGTGCCGCCACCGTCGCAACGGCCTCAATAGATTGGATCAGGTGTGCTGCCTGCAGTACAGCAGCACCGCCCAATGAATGCCCCATCAGCATTCGGGGAGCCTCCCATTCTTCTTTCATATACTCCGATGCGGCTACCAGATCTTCAATATTGGATGAAAAATTGGTATCAGAGAAATCACCTTCACTCTCCCCCAATCCGGTGAAATCAAAACGGAATACTCCTATACCCTCTTCTATTAAGGCTCTGCTGATATGACCAACGGCTTTTAAATTTTTACTGCATGTAAAGCAATGGGCAAATAGTATAGTCCCTTTGGAAATTCCGTTATCCGGTTCATCTATCCTTGCAGAAAGCTTGGCTCCCTGACTTCCCTTAAAACTTATTTTTCTGCTTTTCATAAAAGATCAATTTAAAACTTTCATAGCATCAAGAAGGGCCTGATATTCCTGCCTGCATTCTCCACAATTATCCAAATGCTCTCTGATCAAAGGCATGGCTTTTTCCGGAGATTTCCCTTCCAGTTCCATTTCTGCAAATATATGTAGTTCCTCAAAACAGTCATCACAACCGATCTCACCGTCGTGGGTATGAGGTATTTTACTAATTAGTTTTTTAAGTACGTCTTTATTCAATTTCATCTCTTTTCCTAAAATCTTTATTTTAGATGTTATCACAGTAAAACATCTTACATGCTATTTAAAATTTCTTCCGGATCTATGCCCTCTACTTCCAAACGGTTCTTTAATTTCATTCGTGCATCATGTACTAATTTATAGATAGCGTTCCGGTTACTATCCATCATTTCCGCAACTACTGTCATGGGTATCTGATCGATCATAAGATGCTGGATCACCTTTTGTTGCTTTTCGGTTAGTTCCTCTTCCATCATCCTCATGATCTTTTGCACCATCATCGATTCATGCGTAACACGATCAGGACCGGGTTGCTCATGCTCGATCTCAACAGCTTCCTTTTCATCCGGATCATAACTGCTGTATTGTTCCAGTGAGATATCCTTATATCGTTTTTTCCGCAACTCAGAATAACCTTCCCTCACGGCTATTTTCATAGCCCATGTCGTAAACTTACTGTCGCCCCTGAAAGTGTCGTATTTATCAAGGATCTTCAGAACAGCATCCTGAGCGATGTCTTCGACAAAATCATCCAACTCTCTGTCCACGTACTTATAAAGTGAAGCTTTCAAACCCCTGATCAGGTAAATCCTTAGCTGATGAACTGCAGCCTCTTCAGGTGGCGGTTTGATGGCAAGGATCCACTCCTCGTTCGTCTGATACGTTTTAGACTTGTCCCGTCCTCTTTTAAACCAATTGAGCATTTATAGTTTTTCTGATTTTAAATATTTGAGGTTATACATGGACTCATTTTTATTCAAATCATTACGGATTTAAATGAAAACTACTTTCCAATTTTTAAATCTATTTGACCTCCCAAAATTCCCATTCATAATATATTGGAAATCAAACTAATCAAAATTGAAATAATTACTAATCTGACAAAAGCTGTAAGATGTTAAACTTTCAATACGTCTATGTTTTGAATGTGAACCATCAATGATAAAATTTAAAAGCTGTGCTGTTCAGATATTCATTTATTTTATCCATTATTGCACTCCTCACGGCATGCGATCAGGTAAATAGCACAGAAAATGCTGAAGATAAAAATACGAACGGCGGCACACAAAACAATGAGTGGCTGATCCCCTCCGGAGAGATCGTGGATGGTGGGCCCGGGAAAGACGGCATTCCTTCTGTAGATAACCCAAAATTTGCGCCGGTCAGTGAGATCGAATTCATTCAGGACGATAGATTAATAATCGGCTTGAAAGTTGGAGATACGATCAAAGCCTATCCCCATCAGGTCCTTGATTGGCACGAGATCGTGAATGATCAGATCGGAAATGAATACATCGCAATGACATATTGTCCATTAACAGGAACAGGAATCACCTGGAACAGGCAACTAGACGGCGATATTATTGAATTTGGAGTATCAGGGCTATTATTTAGAAATAACCTTATTGCTTACGACCGTAAAACCGACAGCTATTGGTCGCAAATGCAATTAAGAGCCGTTAAGGGTCCGCTTATTGGTAATCGCCTACAACCCGTAACCCGTATGATCGAAACCACATGGAAACAATGGAAATCTATGTATCCTGAATCAAAAATCATGACCAAAGAAACAGGATTCGCCAGGTTCTATGGTGGTTTTGCATACGGAGAAAGCTATCTCAAAGATGAAAACTACCTGCTTTTCCCTGTTAAAAACGAAAATAAAAGACTACCCGGAAAAACAAAGGTTCATGCCATACTGTATAAGAAAGTTACTGACCAACAACAGGAAGTGCAGGGTCTTTACTAAAAACGAAATGGGTGATGGGATCGATGTTATAAATGAGGATTACAAGGGATTAAAAATTGTAGCGGCAGGAGGTGATGAGTATGATTTTGTAGTTAGCTTTCACCGAGATGTAGATGACAACACCGTTCTAAACTTTGAACCCATACAAGGACAACTCCCTGTTATTATGACTGATGAGGAGGGCAACGAGTGGAATGTTTTCGGAGAAGCCGTCAGCGGTCCGAGAGCTGGCCAAAAGCTTAGGCCTACAAATTCATATAACGGTTATTGGTTTGCAGTAGCCGATATGTTCCCAAACGCATGCGTGTATCCAAGTACCGGTTGTAAAGGGTATATCGACAAATGAATTATCTCAATATCTCATATCACAGGCTTCTTATTCTGAAGGCTTTAAGTTTGGCAGTATTCATTCTGTTATTTGGAGCCTCAATTTCATCACATGCACAAAATTTTAACGGTTGGAAAACAGACCTTACAAAGAAAAGTATTGACCTTTCAGAATTAATCTCAGGAGGGCCACCAAAAGATGGAATACCGTCCATTGATGACCCAAATTTCATTTCAATAAAGCATGCCAATGAATGGGTTGAGGCTTCTGAACCTGTGATAGCCTTTGAATTAAATGGTATTGCCCGTGCCTATCCCCTTCAGGTTTTAATCTGGCATGAAATTGTAAATGACCAAATTGGTGATACTCCTTTGTTGATCACTTTTTGCCCGCTTTGTTATTCGGCCATCGTTTTTGACCGGCGAATAAACAATGAAACCCACGAGTTTGGAGTCTCAGGATTTTTACGGCATTCAGATATGATCATGTTCGATAGAAAAACCGAATCCCTGTGGCAACAATTTACGGGAGAAGCAATTGTGGGAAAGTATACCGGTAAAACACTCAAGATCCTGCCCAGTCAGATCATGTCATTTAAGCAGTTCTCTGAAACATATCCGAATGGAAAGATCCTTTCAAAAGAAACCGGATATAATCGATCATATGGGCAAAACCCTTACGCAGGTTACGATAACGTGAATAACACACCATTCTTCATGAATGAACCACAAGATGGCCGGCTCAAACCAATGCAAAAGGTTATCGGAATTCAATTGGATAGTCTTCAAAAAGCCTACCCATACTCTGTTACAAAAGATAAAATTGTTATAAACGATGATATAGGTCAAAAACCCGTTGTAATATTTCATACAAAAGGCGCCCGTTCGGCGATGGATGCAGCAAGGATCTCACAATCTCGAAAAGACGGTACTACCGGTGCGTTTAGCCGTGTAGTTGATGATCAGATTCTAACGTTTACACATACAAACAACATTATAACAGATAACCAAACCGGGTCGAGGTGGGATATATCCGGAAAAGCTGTCAGTGGTCCCCTGGAAGGAAAGCTACTCAAACCACTGATATCCGGAGATTATTTCGCCTTCGCCTGGTTGGTCTTTTGGCCTGAAACTGAAATTTATCAAAACTAATTCTATCCACTATCTTTATGGAAACTTTCGACGCTATAATTATCGGAACCGGACAAGCCGGACCATCGATGGCAGCAAGATGTGCTTCAGAAGGGCTAAAAACCGCAGTCATTGAAAAAGATAAATTTGGAGGAACTTGCGTAAACACCGGTTGCACTCCCACTAAAGCCATGGTTGCAAGTGCTCGGGCGGCACATATGGTACATCGCAGTGAAGACTTTGGAGTTGAGATTTCAGGCTCATCCAAAGTCAACCTAAAAAAAGTAAAAGCGCGAAAAGACAAGTTGGTTCAAAATTCCACCAAAGGTGTAGAGGGCTGGTTAAGAGAGACTCCAAACCTTACTGTAATTAAAGGTCACGCAAGATTTACTGATAACTTTACGCTTCAAATTGGTAATAGAAGATTGACTGCAGAGAAGATCTTCATAAATACAGGAGCTCATCCATTTGTCCCTCCTTCTCTCAGAGAAGTTGACTACATGACGAATGCGGACATTATGGAGCTGGAAGAGGTACCGGAGCACCTTATAATTATTGGTGGCAGTTATATTGGTTTGGAATTTGGACAGATGTTCAGAAGATTTGGCAGCGAGGTTACAATTATTGAACAGGGAACGGATATCATAAGTCGCGAGGACAGTGAAACCTCCAAAACCGTTCGAAAAATCCTGGAGGAAGAAGGCATAAATTTCAGATTAAACTCTAAATGTATCAGTGCAAGTCAGTCTGAAAGGGAGATCACAGTAAATGTTGATTGTGTAAGTGGTCCAACACAGATAAAGGGGACACATCTTTTAGCAGCCACAGGTCGTCGTCCCAATTCACACGATCTGGGTCTTGAAAACACCGATATTGAAGTCAATAACCGAAACTATATTGTTACTAACAATATGCTTCAGACGACTGTAAATGGCATTTGGGCTCTTGGGGATGTAAACGGAAAAGGCGCCTTCACCCACACCGCTTATAATGATTTTGAGATCGTAGCTGCAAATTTATTTGATAATGACCCTCGTAAGGTTTCTGACCGTATCCTGAATTATTCATTATATACCGATCCTTCTTTAAGTCATATCGGGATGTATGAACATGAAGCCCGAAAATCAGATAAAGATATTTTGGTAGGATATCGGGAAATGTCTCGCATTGCGCGGGCCAAAGAACGGGGAGAAACAAAAGGGTTTATCAAGATATTGGTGGATGCCGATACCGAAAAATTCTGGAGCTACCATTGTAGGTATTGACAGACATGATGAATCATTCCACTCCCTCCTGGATATCATGTATGCAGATCAACCCTACTCTGTGATAAGCCGGGCCGTTCACATTCACCCTACCATTTCTGAATTGATACCCACCATATTACAGAATCTGAAACCGATGAATTAACAATCAAATAATAAATTAATGGAATCCTGGTATTTGCCAATTACTATAGTTCCCGGCATAGGATTGTTGATATTAAGCACTTCAAATCTAATAGTGTCTCTCAACGAGGAGTTAGAAAGGCTTTTTGAAGATATTGATGAATATCAGCAACTTATCGATCTAAAATTATTACAAATGAGATTACTCACCTATAGCTTGTCAGGCCTTTATCTCAGTACAGCTTTTTTAGTACTTAGCGGTTTGTTTTCGTTTTCAAGAAAAATCGATGTAATAGCCTTCGGTAATGCAGCATCCATATTGCTATTGACCGGTGTCACTTTAATCTTTTTATCATTAATAATACTTATAGTCTATTCAGCAAAAGCAGTAAACATACGGCGAGCTCATTTTTATAAGTGCCTTTTAGAAGAAAAATGATCTGCTATTTTCTATTTATAGATACAAATTATCCCCATTTAAACTATGCCCTATATTGAAATAGTTGAACCTGAACATGCCACCGGTTCCCTCAAAGAAATTTACGAAGAACTTATCCAAAGCCGGGGTAAATTAGCTATGGTACATAAGATCCAGAGTTTAAACCCTGAATCCATTACAGCTCACATGGATCTTTACATGAATGTGATGTTTGGCAGATCACCCCTGAAACGTTCACAACGTGAAATGATAGCCATTGTGGTTTCCTCATCTAATAATTGTGAATATTGCCAGCTACATCATTCTGAGGCTCTGAATCATTATTGGAAAGACAGAAACAAAGTGGATCAGCTTCGAAAGAATCACTTAAATATGGAGCTTTCTGAAATCGATCTTCAACTCTGTAAGCTTGCAGAAAAGCTCACTAAGACTCCTTATACCATGGACGAAAAAAAAGATATTAAACCATTGAAAGACTTAGGTTTATCAGATCGTGCCATTTTGGACGCCACACTTATCATTAGCTATTTTAATTTTGTGAACCGGATGGTTTTGGGTTTAGGTGTTCAAACGGACGATGAAGAAGTAACAGGTTACAAATATTGATCAAAACCGGATAAATCAGAATAGATCGCTCATTATTATATATAGCTACTTTCTAATGCTTTTAAGTAAGAACTGAATGGTTGCATGCATCTGTTTAATAAACCAACAGAGGTAAACGATCATGAAACTCTTAACATACTTTCCCAGTACTTTAGTGGTATTAATAATTTTACTGTTCCTGTCAGTCTTGTCATGTAACACCGTAGATTCTAATGACAATCCTTTTGGCAATAATGGCCCACAGATCGGTGACTCAGAATGGCTGATTCCTGCAAACGAGATCATTGATGGCGGCCCCGGACAGGATGGGATACCATCTATCGATGACCCTAAATTCATTCATATGTTCCAGGCTGATTTCATTGAGGACGACCGCCTGGTTATTGGTATTAAAAGAGGTGACGAGGTCAGACTTTACCCTCATCAAATACTCGACTGGCACGAAATCGTGAATGAGAACTTTGGTGAAGAATCAATTGCCCTGACATACTGCCCACTTACCGGAACTGGCATCGCTTTTGACAGAGTGATAGATAATTTCGAAACTGAATTTGGAGTATCCGGATTGCTATTCAGAAACAATCTGATCATGTATGATCGTAACACCGGTTCAAGAGTGGTCACAGATGCAAATGAGGTCGGTGAACGGAGAATTGATCGGCAAAGAAGGCACGGTTGTTCAAACTATCCAAACTGACTGGAAAACGTGGAAACAATTATATTCCGATGCAAGGGTTCTCAGTAGAGAGACAGGTTTTTCGCGAGATTATAGCAGTTTTGCTTATGGTGAAGCCTATCTCAGCAATGATGATTTTTTCATATTCGAACCAAAACGTCAGGATGATAGGCTACCAAATAAAACTCAGGTTCATGCGGTATTCCCAAATAATTTTGAAGGTGAGTCAACTGTAACAAGAATATATGCTATCGAGAATTTTGACACGACCATACAAATTATACATGAACCATTTAACGGGCAGGAATTGGTTGTTGCAGGAAGTGCCGGTCTGAATTTTACTGTATCCTTCTATAATGAGGTATCTAACAACACCAGTCTCCGTTTTGAACCCGTACAAGATGAATTACCAATTATAATGCAGGATAATGAAGGTAATAAATGGAATATTTTTGGGGAGGCCGTAAGTGGACCCAGACAAGGTTTTAAGCTTACCCCAACAACTTCATACAACGGATATTGGTTTGCCTTTGCTGATTTTTACCCCGGATCATGTATTTACCCGGAAATCACTTGCCTCTGAACCTAACCAAGTCTTGACAAGATCTCTTTTGCTTTAACATTCCAGTGAGATCCAGTCCAGGTAACCTGTCCATCTCTTAACAGCAGAGCCTGAGGAGATTCGTGTCGGATATTTAGTGTTTGTGAAAGGTAATTCGACAAATCTCTCTGTTCAACTACATTGATCAGATGTAAATCGGCATGTTTTGCAATTTGTTCGACATGATAATCCAGATCCTCTTTTGTAATAAAACTTACACTGCATCGCGTACTGTGCTTATATATCAGCTGGGGTTGTTCTCTGGATCGTTCTATAAGTGAGGTAATGTTTTCTCTTACTGATACAGTATTCCAATGCTGCATTTTATCAGATTTATCTGATTTAAACATATGATAGATTCTTTTTAACATGAATTTCCTTTATCTGCTTGTTTTGGTGGACACGCCACCGAACCATAACTGCAATACACGCAGCAATCACCGGGTTTTGGCTTTAGTATCTCTCCGCACGAATCGCATTGCCAAAAGTATTGACAGGCATCTTCCGGCATTTCCTTGGTTACAGAATGATCACAAAACGGACATGTTAATACAGATATCAACTCCATTTTCTATCGATATTCAGGATTTTCAAAATTCCAGCGTGTGCCGGCATCCCAATCTTCCCTGGAATTTCCGTATTCCGGATAACCATTTTGCTTTTTAAGCATAGCAGCAAGATGCATCAGATTATACGTCATAAAAGTCGTATTACGGTGAGTGAATTCATTATCAAAACCAACAGGGCCGTCTTCTCCTTCATCTCCGTAACTAAGTCCCGGTCCGGCTTCACCGATCCAACCGGCATCAGCCTGAGGTGGAATACTATATCCTACGTGTTGTAAAGCATATAGTATGCCCATGGCGCAATGTTTAATTCCGTCCTCATTTCCCGTTACTAAACAACCTCCCGCTTTTCCGTAAAAAGTATACTGTCCTTTTTCATTTTGATGGCCACTCATGGAGTAAAGTCTCTCAATTAATTTTGTAGCCACAGATGATTTTTCACCGAGCCAGATAGGTGTACCTACGACCAATATATCAGCTGCATCCACTTTTTTCCACAGCTCCGGCCATTCGTCCTTTTCAAAGCCATGTTCTGTCATGTCAGGATAAACCCCATATGCCACATCATGATCAACCAACCGAATACATTCTGCTTCTACCCCCTCTTTTCTCATGATCTCCATAGATACATCGATCAATGTTCTGGTATGGCTTTTTTGGGGTGATGGTTTGAGTGTACAATTGATAAACAGAGCTTTTAGGTCTGAAAAATCATTATTATTTGAAGGCATAAATGTCCTTTATTTAAATACTTAATATTACGTTTAAATTTGTGTTTTCAGAAAGTTACCACTTGGTAACCGTCTGTAATAAAAGAGCGTAGGCTTGGATGGTCATCATAGTCATCAAGTAGTTCTACATTCGTTTTTCGAACTTCATTGATCACCCCAAATGCTTTAGAGCAGAATTTACAGGCCCCATGAATACTTCTTTCTACAGCTTTATACAATCCATGGGCGTCGTGATCTTCATCAGCTAATTCCGGTACCCAGGTTGTGCCGGCACCGTCAAACACGATCTTCACTTCATCTTCATGATCCTGCAGCTCCTTTGCAAATTCAAGAGCATTGACCACTCTTCCCAATGCTTCATGTGTTCCAACTTCGCTTAATACAACAACCGCTACTTTATTACTCATAGTTTTCAATTTTTGATTAAGAATGAACGTCTTTACAAATGGTCCAAATTAATTTCTTGATTTCATTCTGCTATTGGTATGAAAAGCCTTCCATGCTTTCACTCAAATAGGCCTCAGATTCGATGTAATTCAATAATTTCAACAAATCTTTCTCATCTGAGTAACCAACAAAATTACCAATAATATCTTCCTCCTCATCCAAAAAAAGTATGGTTGGTGTTCCATAAACACCTATTTTTTTACTGAATTCTTTTATTGAGATCTTCTTTCCCTTCACCTGAATCTTGTCATTCGACTCAATGTCTAACCTGACCGGATAAAAATGAGTATTTAATGCTTCTATAACACTCTCATCAGTAAAAACCTCACGATGCATCCTTTTACAGACAGTACACCACTCAGCTTCAAGAAACAGCATCAGTGTTTTTTGATCTGATTCAGCATTTTCAGTGGCTTCTGTATAGGAAACCCATGCTACTCCTGAATCACCGGGAGCTTGAGCATTCATTTCAGGTACAAACACAATTTGTACCATTAAGATGGTAAATAGTGATAGCTGTGCAAACCAGCCTGTTTTTGTTTTCATAAAGTCATTGTTTTCAATTATTAACCGGTGTTCCCAGATTAAAACCTGATTTAAGTTTATTCAAACTGAAAAACAGTGATGTATTAAGGATATAACTTGTTGTTGGCTGTGTGCCTTTTACATCCCTGTGAAGTGGTATTTCACCGGCCGCTTGAATCGAAATCCGATCAGAGATCTGGTAGGTTATTCCCATCTCTAAATTTAACCAGTCACCACCGGTGCTCGGCATATTTGTCCCATTTCTAAGGTCCCGACCGGCGGTTCGATATTTTAATTTCAGTCCATAAGTAAATTTACTGAATGCGGGTCCTTGCATCCCTGCAATTGAATTAAGTTCATTTCCAAACTCATAATTATCATCACTGCCAAATCTTTCTGCTGAAGTATTCATCTTATACGAATTCATAGTGAAACAAATGGATGTTTTGAGACCTGATGGTATATGAAAAAAGCATCCAGCCAATACCGTCCCAGGAACCTGTTCCCGGCTGCATATCGGCATTAAGTGCCAGGCCTTGAGATCTAAGTGAGTTTGAGCCAAAGGGGGCTTTACCTCCCCCACCAATCACAAGCTGATATGGTTTCCATAGTGTTTGTTTTATCAGACTATACTTCAAAAGTATAATGGCGTCTCCTATACCTGAAGTTTGTAAAGTTTGAGCACCGGCCTGAGTTTGTAATCCTGTAGTTCGTTCTTTTCTGACATATGTAAAGGCCCCGGTCATGGATATGCGCTCCGTCAGTCCATAGTTAATTTCTAATAAACCGGTGACCGTATTACGCTCAGAGGTGCGATTATTAAGTTCATCAGAACCGGAATACAACTGATCGATATTGTTATAATTACCGGTCAATCCAATAACTAAATTACCCTTCTCCGGTATGCCAAGTGATTGAGCACTGATCAATGGGGCACCGGCACAACTACAGGTTTGTGCCTTAACAGATAATATTGGCATCATTACAAAAGATGCTACTAAAGCACCGAGAAGAAACACTCCGGATTTATTTTTCACCTTAGCAAGTACTTTCAGTTTTAGCATATTTGTATCGCCTAATATGTTCAAGACTTTGAACTATGAATTGTTCAAGTCATAGACGCAATAGGTGATCTTTTTCTTACCGGATGCTATTGACTATTCAATTCGTCAGGAACTGAACACAGAATTTATTTTCAGAATCAGTCCAGGTAGTTACATATTTAAAATGAGATCTCGTCATTTCTCTGAATGATTCCAGAGAATATTTGTGGGAATTTTCGGTATGAATGGATTCCCCTTCAACAAATATAAATTCTTGTCCTGCAACCACTACTGTTTGATCAATTTTACTGACAAGATGCATCTCAATTCTACTCTTATTTTCATTGAACAATGCTTTATGTTCGAAAAGATCAATATTGAAATTAGCATCAAGTTCTCTGTTAATTCTCTCAAGAATATTTTTATTGAATTCTGCTGTTACCCCTTGTGCATCATCATAAGCGTTTATTAATGTGCGGCGATCTTTGATCAGGTCAAAACCGATTAGTAAACCACCCTGTTTCCCTACCAGGTCAGAGATCAATCCAATAAATTTTTTGGCATTGTCTTTGGTAAAATTACCAATAGTTGAACCGGGATAATAAGCTATCTTACGATTTTCGGCTTCATTGTTGCCCGGTATGGAAAAAGGTTCAGTATAATCTGCTGCTACCGGTTGTATCTTTAAACCGGGATACTCACCCTGCAAGTCATTTACAATATCAGTTAAAAATTCTTCAGATATATCAACCGGAACGTATGAATCTATGGCATTCACGTGGTCTAATATCATTCTTGTTTTGATACTGCTGCCACTGCCCAGTTCTATCAGCTTCACATGGTGCCCGATCTTTTCACTTATCTCGTCGATATTCTGTTTCATAATAGAAAGCTCTGTTCGCGTCGGGTAGTATTCCTCGAGCTCACAGATCTTTTCGAAAAGTTCTGAGCCTCTTTTATCGTAAAAGTATTTACTTGGCAGTGTCTTTTGTGCTTTGCTCAAACCGGCTAAAACCTCACTGAGCATTACCTGATTGACAGACTTTTCTTCTGTTTGTACGGCTAAATTCATGATCTATGATCTCTAAGTAAGTTATTTGGCAAGTCTAATACCATTGAACTGCCATCTTTCGTTGGCATGAAAGAAATTCCTATACGTCTTTCTGAAATGTGAGCTTGATGTGGCACAAGATCCACCTCTCAATACGTATTGATTGCACATGAATTTTCCGTTGTATTCACCAAGTGCACCGGGTAACGGTTCATATCCGGGATATGGAGCATAGGAACTTTGGGTCCATTGCCAGACTTCCCCAAACATCTGCTGCAATCCGGTTTCTGCATTTTGTTGGGCGATGGGATGAAGGTAGCCCTTATCAGCAAAACTGCCCTCAGTGGATAGTTGCTGAGCAGCAACTTCCCATTCCTGTTCGGTCGGCAATCGATAACCTTTCCATCGTGCGTAGGCATCTGCTTCAAAATAACTGATATGTGTTACCGGTTCATTCAGATCTACTTTCTGCATTCCACTCAAAGTAAACTGCCACCATTCTCCATTCTTCTTTTCCCAGTACAGCGGAGCTTTCCACCCATCATCACGAACTGTTGAGAAGCCTTCGTCAAGCCACCACTTTGGTTGCTGATAAGCTCCGGATTCCATGAACTCAATAAACTCAGCATTTGTCACCAGGCGGTTAGCCAGTTCAAAATCATGGATATAGGTCTTGTGTCTCGGGAACTCATTGTCGTATCCGAATTCCTGCCCCTTATGGCCTACTTCATACACACCCTCTGAAAATGAGGTCCAGCTTAGCTTCGGTATGGACTCAACCCTGGGTCTCTCTACTTTTTTATAGGCAATATCCAACGGATTTTGAGAAAACATATATTTCAGATCCGTCATTAGCAGTTCCTGATGCTGCTGCTCATGATTGATTCCAATTTCAATGATGGGGCCCCATTTTTGATACTGTTCATCTGAGGCATTATTGATCAGATCCTCAACATGTTCGTTAATACTGTTTCTGTATTCGAATACCTGCTTAACGGTGGGTCTGGAGATATTACCACGGCGGGCTCTACAGTGAGGCACTCCGGTTTGCAAGTAGTACGAGTTGAATAAATAACTATACTGTGGATTAATCGGATCATAGTCCTCAAGTTCCTTTTCCAACAAGAAGGTTTCAAAGAACCAGGTAGTATGAGCCAGATGCCACTTGGCCGGGCTGGCATTTTCAGTCACCTGAACCACATAATCTTCGATTTCCAGCGGTTCGGTTATTTCTTCGGTAAAAGCCCTAACCTTATTGAATTTATGAATGAGCTCATCACGGGAAAATCTGAATCCGGTCTCCTCATTTACTCCAGCTGCCGCTTTTAGTGTTGTCGCTGTTTTCTCCATTTCCATAAGCTTTTTTTATTTTATGACATTGATGCAGGCAAAGCCAGACTTCTTACCTTATATAACTATTTAACTTAGTTCTCCTTGCGGTAATTCCAATCCTGAGCATTAAAGCTATCAGGTCATTACTCGAATTGTATTATACAATCCTTGATAATCCTTTCAAGCTCCACAGAGTTTTGAGGAGCATTATAAGGCATTTCAAAGCACAGGTTTTCTGCATTTAGGATGTTGGCTTGGTTATTATCAGAGTAACGTTGCAAGACTCTGTCCTAAGATTGTAATGCAACTAATTCCGGTTAAAAATTTATTTTTTGAAAAAGAGAGTAAGACTTTACCGGTTCGTTCCGTCTAAGCATTTTATTCAACCAAAGCAACAAAACCTATGGGTATCATGACCTTTCGAACACTATTTATTTCAATACTATTAGTTTCATTTACTGCAGCTTGCGGCGCTCAAAAGACTGAAAATTCTGAGTCTGTCGAGACCCCCGAAGCGCTTGAGAAGGCACCAAATTTTGAAGTAACAACCATTTCCGGAGAGACGATCAGCCTTGAAAATTCTTTAGAAAATAATAAACCGGTAGTGATCTATTTCACAGCCTCCTGGTGCCCTATCTGCGCCCAAAACTGGCCTGTTTTAACGGAAGTATATCCAGAATATAAGGATAAGCTTACGTTGGTAGCCATTGGTATCGATCCAACCGATGACAATGAAACCATGCGAAAGCTATCAGAGGAAAAAGGATTCACATTTCCTGTAACGCGTGGCCTTCCGGATATCATGCTGGAATATGGCGTTGATAGTCAGGCAACAACCGTTGGTATAAACCGCGACGGAGAAATTGCTTTTCGTAAAAATAAAGTGGCCCTCAGCGAGGAAGAATATCGTGAGCTGTTTGATGGATTGGTGAATTAGTTAGCATGACATAACTATTGGTTCTACAGAGATCATATGCTTTGAACCTTTACATTAAACATCTTCCAACCCAGTCTTATGGAATTTATTTATTTCTCTTTTTTACAGGGGATTGTTGCATTCTTTGCACCGTGTGCTGTTGCCCTGCTTCCCGGATATATCATGTCTTATATTTCCAGGGGGCATTCGGATCAGCAGGGTACAACTACAAAGCTATGGCGGGGACTGAAACTGGCTTTTCTGAGTATTCTTGGAATACTTCTTATTTATGCACTGGCAGGTGGCTTGATCGTGATAGCGAGTCAGATTCTAAAAGCCTACATGAAGTGGATAACGATCGGCATGGGGGGATTACTTATCATTCTCGGTGCCTTTTTGATCGCGGGTAAAGACCTTACTTTTTCCGTAAATGTGAATCAGAAAAAGAAGAGTTCTGAGCTATGGGAGGCCTTTCTATTTGGGGTGGCTTATGCCATCGGTGCCCTTGGTTGCTTATTCCCCTTGTTTCTTGTAGTAGCAACACAGGCTATGGGAGCTTCATCACTATTGCTCGGAGGCAGCTACATTTTCGCTTACTTCCTAGGTATCAGTTTAATGATGATCACGGCCATTATTCTTTCCACCTTTGCCCGAAATTTCTTCGTGAAATACCTGAGCAAGATCTTACCGCACATGAATAAGGTAACCGGAATACTTTTGGTCCTGGCCGGCGGGTATGTGATCTATTATCAAATGATCCTGATCTAGTTAGAATGACTTCAGTTACAAACTAAAGGTGTCCATTGGTTTATAAGACTTCTCAAAATAAATTTAGTAAGACATCTCAAATTGATTCCATCTGAATGATAAATCACTAATTAACCAAATGGAGTACTTTAATGAATCAATTGAACAAACTGTCAGGAATAGCACACTGGCTTCCGAGACTTTCTTTAGCTGCCACCTTTATTTATCACGGATTTCCAAAAGTAGCTATGGCCGGCGATGTCGCTGCTATGATGGGCATGCCAATGGCTATGGTACTAATGCTTGGTATAGTTGAGATAGGCGGAGCATTATTGCTTCTGTGGGGTGGATTTGGACCTGAATGGGCAACACGACTTGCAGGCCTCATGTTTACAGCAGTTATGATAGGCGCTATTGCGATGGTGCATGCTCAGTTTGGATGGAATTCCATCAACATGGGAGATAACGGTGGGCGTGGAATGGAATTTCAGGTACTGATCATTGCCATCTCCCTACTCTACGCTTTTAAAGGCAACGCATTAAACGAAAAAACTAGTGAGTCGTAAGACACATACTAGGTCCATAAAGACATGGAAGGAAGTCTGACAGGCTTTCTTCCATTTTATTTTATATCAATTTATTTCTTATCCACCAAGCTTCCCCTTACATCCAGTGCCTTACTACCCATTGATTTTGACAACACAGACAATGGATTGATCTCCAGCTCTTTTATATTCGGATGATCTGCTGCGATCTGCCCCAATGCTGTCAATACTTTGATCACGCTTTCAATATCCCCCTCAGGATATTGCCGCCAGCCGGTAAGCTTTTTATAAATAAGGGTTCTCTTGATCAGGTCCATTGCTGCAGTTTCAGATAATGGAGCAATGGCCATATCTACATCTTTATACAATTCTACATCAGTTCCCCCTGAACCAAAAAGCACCATAGGCCCAAATTGATCATCCCGCACAAATCCCGTGATCACTTCCGGTGCATCCTGAATCATTTCCTGAACGATCACCCCGTTCATAGTTCCATTGTTTTCTTTCACCGCCGATTCGATCTTATCCCACGCTGACCTTACCTCATCTTCTGAACTGACATTTAGCACCACCCCTCCGATGTCCGATTTATGTGAAATATCATCCGAAACCAGTTTTATGGCTACCGGCCCATCAATTTGACCAAAGTATTCTACAGCTTCTTCCATTGTATTTGCATCGAACTGTTTAGGAAATTCTATTCCGTAAAGCTCTAGCAACTCTTCCCAATTCCGATCCTTAACAGCCTTATTCGCTTTTATTTTGTCAATGTTAAGGCTTGAACCGCTTTCATTTTCGGAATTCATTAGCCAGTTCCGGCGTTCTATCATGGCAGACAGTACAGAAGCAGATCGCTCAGGGAATGCGACGTTTGGAATACGCCGTTTTTGAAGGATCTTCAGGGCTTCTTCTACAGAGGCTTTACCCATGATTGATGTAATAACGGTCTTATCATGCGATCCTGCGACTTCACCAACCACCTCGGCCAGACTCACCGGCAGGAACCAGTCCTGAGGGGCCTGAATAACTACCACAGCATCTATGTTATCATCAGAAAGTAAAGCCTCCAGGGCGAGTGTATATGTACCTGGACCTGATCCCGCAAGTACATCTACAGGGTTATTGATGCTCGCTGCTTTTGGAAGTCGTTTTTTCAGAAAGGCTTTAGTATCCTCTGACAATGAAGCTATCTGCAATCCATATTTTTCAAGGGCATCTACGGCTAAAATAGCAGGTCCACCGGCATTGGTCAGAACAGCTACCCTATTCCCTTTCGGAAGAGGTTGCCAGGCCATGGCCCGGGCCCACTCGAACATTTCCTCGATGGTCTCTGCTTCCTGAATACCGCTATGACGAAACGCGGTTCTGAAAGCCTCAGTACTTCCTGCCAAAGCACCGGTGTGTGAGGCCACAGCTTTCGCTCCACTTTTTCCTTTACCTCCTTTAAGCATTAAAAAAGGTTTTTCCTTAGCCGTCTGTTTGGCTTGTTCCAGGAATTTCATCCCGTCAGCTACTCCTTCAATATATCCGGTTATGACCTTCGTGTTCGGATCATCAGCAATGGTCCTCATCATATCCGTTTCATTCACATCGATCTGATTACCGAGACTCACGATCCTTGAAAATCCTATTCCACTGCCACTTGCCCAGTCAATGATCGCCGCTACCATGGCTCCGGAGTGAGAAATGAAACCGATCTCACCGGGTTCAGGCATTCCAACTACAAATGTGGTATTGACTGGCGTATGCGTATCTATGGTACCAATGCAGTTTGGCCCTATGATCCGCATTTCATGGGAATCAGCGATTTTCAGAAGCTCATCTTCAAGCTCTTTTCCCTCAGATCCGGTTTCACTGAACCCACCGGTTACGATCACAGCGTGGCCAATCCCCCGCTCCCCGCACTCACTCAGTGCATCAGCAACAGCCTTAGCCGGCACTACAATAATAGCCAGATCCACCGGGTCAGGCACTTCGCCTACCGAAGGATAGCATGTCATATCCAATATCTCATAAGCTTTTCGGTTCACAGGATAGATCCCGCCTTTATAGCGATATTGAATAAGGTTTCTGAGAACACCATGCCCCAGTTTATGGGCATCCTGAGACGCACCGATTACTGCTACACCTTTGGGAGCAAAAAAAGGATCAGACATAAATAGCGGTATTTTTTAGTTCAGATGGACCTAATCTATCATATTTAAGATAGATTCACCGAGTATATACAAAGCTTATGTAAAGGTTTGATTAATCGAAATGTTGAATTTCTTAATCATCACGATATAACATTTCCATATTCATCAGATCGCTGCAATTTACTCCAATCAAATATATTTTATGGTTTTATTTCCTTAACCGGATCGTAATCTTGTGGTAATCGTACTTCGCTTTCTTTATGAACGTTATGGTTAGATAAAGAATGCCTGAAGTACGGTACCACCATCATTAATAAAGTAACGCAGCTACCCACTGACTCATCGTTGGTGTGCCCTCTACTTTAGGCTTTTATCTTATTGTTATGTGTGTTCGTATTTCCCCTTTTTGCAAATCCCAAGATGATAACTGAGCCTGTGAAACCGATCGCTAGATCTTCCAGGTGATTGATTCGCACCGGATAATTAAAGCCGGGACATCTTTTCAGATCACATACCAAACAATCATACTAATTATATTTTTTTGTTTTAGTAATCTGAATTAACTTGGATTTCGGTGATCAAATAAAAAAACGATATACATTTTACCCGGCTCTTGCCTTCCTCATTATTTAAATACGTTGATCATATCGTTACAATAATTGATCGCCTGAAAAGCTCATACAGTTACTCTAAAAATATTTTATGTTGAACTCTTTAAAGAAATTTATACTCAAAGACTTGGTACTTGAGGTCAAGGACATTCGCAGTCTGGAATTACTTAAAAATATTCACTCAGAATATTTACCATGGACAGGAGCCTCCATTCACCCCACCGCTCTGCTCTATATGGTAAATGACATCACCATACACCGAAGAAAGCATATAGTTGAGTGTGGAAGCGGCATTTCCACAATTTATATCGCAAATTTGATCCAAAATTCGAACAGAGACATTAAGTTTCAATCTATTGATCATGATGAGCATTGGATATCAATCATGAGAGATCACTTGGAAAAAAATGATCTTCAGGATCAGGTTGAACTGATCCACGCGCCTCTGACTCACAGTAAGCATTGCAAAAATTCGTCCTACGGATGGTATGATACGTCGGTTTTGGATCAACGAATAAGTGATGATCCGATCGACCTGTTATTCATCGATGGGCCTCCCGCAAAAAAGAGATCTTGTGATCTATCACGTTATCCTGCACTTTCATATTTCAATTCACGGCTTGATGAGGAATACATAGTCATTCTGGATGACTCATGCCGTAAAGGTGAAAAGAAAGTAGCCGACCTTTGGGAAACCGAGTTTGGATTAACATTTAAGCAGGAAATTCTCAAAGGAGACGTTCTGATATCCAAAAGAGGCGGACCCTATACCGTACTCTAGAAACAGCCACTTTTATGACTAGAGATTCGATTCAGTACACAACTATATTTTTATGCCAGATAAACATTCAAATAGGCATGAATTCTTTAAATTTTTTTAACTGATCTGATCAAAAAAAACCATGGATCCAGTCACACATGGACTTGTTGGTGCTACCCTCTCTCAGTCCTTTTCAGATAAGGATAAATTTCGTGTCGCCTCATTAACGGGATTAGGCGCAGCCATGCTGGCAGATATAGACTTTTTTATTTCGAGTGCATCTGATCCACTTCTCAATGTGGAGATACACCGTCAGTTTACCCACTCTTTGATATTTATTCCGGTTGGGGCACTCATTGCCACGGTATTACTATGGTGGTTTGTCAGAAAGTATCTCTCCTTTAAAGAAATCTATCTCTTCAGCCTTGCCGGATACGCAACCGCCGGCCTTATGGATTATTTTACCAGCTATGGCGTCCATCTGCTTTGGCCTTTTACAAATGAGAGATTTGCGCTTGATATCATTTCCGTTTTTGATCCGGTATTTACACTTGGCATTGTAACTCTTACGGGACTCGCATTTTATAAACGACAAAAACTGTTTTCCGGTTTAGCCCTGCTCTGGATCATAGGTTACCTTTCTTTTGGATTCAGTCAGCACCGGAAGGCATTACAGACAACCATACAACTTGCCCTTCAAAATGGTCATGAAATTGAGCAGATTGTGGTTAAACCAACCATTGCCAATCAGCTGCTTTGGAGCGCAAGATATATAAGTCAACAGAAAATATACTCTTATGGCATTAGGTTGAGTCCTTTTTCGGATCCTGTGACCTATGAGGGTGAATCAAGTCCCCTGCTTAACTGGCAAACTGAATATGCTTCTATTCAAGGGAGCACCCTATACAAAGACATTCAGAGGTTTTCAGATTTATCGGATGGATTCTTGATCAAACATCCTGATCATAAAAATGTAATTGGTGACGGCCGTTACTCCATGCTTCCAACCACACTTTCACCCTTATGGGGTATTTCAGTAGACAACACAAAGCCTTATGATCATGTAGAATTTGGAACCTATAGAGATGCGAGTCCCGAGGTTAGAAATGAATTTCTGGATATGCTGTTGGGCAGAGATATTCAACACTAAGCATGTCTTTAAGATTGAAATCCTCTGCATACTTCGACTGACTCTGTCAAGTAAAAAATTATTCCTCATTATGAAGCTGATCACCTTATTGAAGATGTGTTTTATAAGAATTAGGTAGATCACGGAATTACGCCTTGTATAGCCCTGTTATGTATATAAATATAAAATTAAAACAGGCAATAATTACCTATGGAAAAGAAGGAGAATAAGAAAGCAAATACTGAATATGATATTCATGAAATCATTCAGGAGCGATGGAGTCCACGGTCTTTTTCTGTTCGGGAAATAAAACCTGAATTAATTCGCAAACTTTTTGATGCTACAAGATGGGCGCCTTCTTCTTTTAATGAACAACCATGGAGATTCATTTATGCGCGAAAAGAAGAACCTGAACAATTTGAAAAATTATACCGTGTAATGGGAGAGTTCAATCAGAACTGGGCCGGTGATGCCCCCATGCTGATCCTTACCATTCTCAAGGAAAAGTTCAGCAAAAATAGCAAACCTAATCGGGTCGCAAAATTTGATCTCGGAGCTGCAATGGCTTATTTCACATTCGAAGCCACACGTCATGATCTATACGTCCATCAGATGGCCGGTATCGATCAGGAAAAAGCACGGAAAATATTTGATATCCCCGAAGGCTATAAGGCTGTAACCATGGCGGCCGTCGGTTATAAGGGTGTCCCTGACGATCTGGAAGGGGATCTCAGGGAGACCGAAGTTTCCGTACGTACACGTAAAGACATTGATGAGATTGCCTTTCAGGGTGAATGGAAAGGCGATAAGAATTAACTTCCTTTACTTATTTTAGAAAAGATTTTAAATCGTACATTCTTGCTTTATTTAATAAGCTTGATCAGTATCTTTAAATTAAGTACTCAAACCAATTATACCTGTATTTCATTCTATGAGGTGGAATCCGGTTAGGCTTTTTCTTTGGTTATCAGCCATAAAGCTATTACATATTATTTTCCAAAAAATCTAAAACGACTTCCCAGTTTGGAAATTCATAACTCCCAAAATGGATCCATTTCCCCTTAAATTCAGCAGCTCCGTTATATCCCAAATCGTCAATAAGATACTCTCCAATCATCAGATCTTTTCTTTTAGTGAGAATAAGCTTATTCCGAATTTCATTACCAAAATGTTGTTCAACCCATAAACGCTTGTGGGTCCAGGCGTCAGGATTATCCCAGGGTGCGGATGAAAGTATAAAGACCTCAAATCTTTCATCATTCAATAATTTCTTAACGGCTTCCACGCCTCCTTCAATTGTCTCAAGATCTTCATAAATACCTGGTAATTTATCAGGGCGTCCTTTATAATCTTTATGTTTGGAAAGAGGATGCTCATCCCACGCTTTATGGAAATCGGCAATTACTCCATCTAAATCTACATACACTATCTTACCCATAATTGATCACTGACTTTATCTTGAAATTTTCACTGAATTTATGATGCATTTCTATATTATAGCATATGTATATTCTAAGAGTTACAGGATTGAGCAGAGGTACTTTCATGCATTTACTTATAGTAAAAGCATCATACATACGAAATTACGAACTATTGTGTATCACGTTTTCATTTTTCAGATACCACCAAAAATGTAGGCCTTAAATTAAGTAAATGAACTTCTTTTTTCATGTTGGACGTAAAGTATAACAGGATATAGATCTGGGCATTTTTTGGTCTAAGTCTATCAAATACCTTCTATTTATAATTGGCACATATATTAGCAGCAAAATGAGTAATACAAATTGGCAACAAATTGAGACCATACTTGACCAAGCTTTAGACCTTCCTAAAGGTCAGCGACAAAAGTTTATTGAAACTGAATGCAAGGGTAAACCAGAACTTAAAGGTGAAGTTACTCAGTTGCTTGAATCTATCTTTGATTCAGAAGGTTGGCTGGAAAATCTGGAAGATTACAAACGGGATATGTATGATGAATTAGCTGATGGTATTAAGCTTCTCTCCTCAGATAAATCTCCGATCGGCACCAAAGTAGGTTCATACCGAATAGAAAAAAAGATCGGTGAAGGAGGAATGGGATCAGTTTATCTGGCAAAACATTCCAGCAGCGATATAGAACATAATGTTGCCATAAAGATTATACGATCAGAAAAGGCAACTTCTGAAAACATCAGACGGTTTAAACATGAACAAAAAATTCTGGCCGGGCTCCACCACCCCGGTATTGCCCGAATGTATGATGCAGGTACCACCGGCGATGGTTACCCATATCTCATTATGGAATATGTAAATGGCATATCCATCACTGATTATTGTAATCAAAGTGACTGTACTCTTGAGCAAAAGCTCAATTTATTTATTGATGTCCTTCAAGCCCTTCGTCATGCTCATGAAAACCTGGTAATTCACCGTGATCTGAAACCAAGTAATATTTTGGTTGATGAATCAGGTAATATTAAAATTCTTGATTTTGGGATTTCCAAACTACTCGTGGATGACGAAGACAGCTCATTAACAAAAACGGGAGCTCGTCTTTTAACCCCGCGTTATGCAGCTCCAGAGCAAATTCTTCAGGAAAATATTACTACAGCTACCGACCTTTATTCACTTGGTATTGTGTTTTACCAGCTCATATCTGGTCAGTATCCATATAATTTTAATGAGCTTTCAAGATATGAAATAGAACAGGCCATACTGAAGCAGGAAACATGCAAACCCAGCATCAAAGTCACAGATCCTAAAATTCAAAAACAGCTACAAGGAGATTTAGATGCCATTGCTTTAAAAGCCATTCGTAAAGAATCTATACATCGCTATCGCATGGCCAATGAATTCCTGGAAGACCTTAAGAATTTTCATAAGGGGTTACCGGTTACAGCACGTGAAGACTCATTTCGCTATCGAAGCCAAAAGTTTTTAAGGCGCCATAAACAAGGGATCACTGTTACGGCTGGTTTTCTATTACTCCTCATTGGGCTTAGCAGTTTCTATACCTGGCGGATTGCAGAAGAACGGGACCAGGCTCAGCAGCAGGCCCAACGTGCCGAGATACAGGCAGAACGAGCTAAACAAGTTTCCGATTTTATGATCAATATTTTTCAAAGTAATAATCCGGAAAATACCCCGGGCGAAGACATACCGGTAAGTACTGTTATTGATGCAGGCATTGAAAGATTGAATGAGCAAGAACTAAGTCCGGTTAATCGAGCAACTATACTTGGAGTTATTGCCCAGATTCAGATAAAACTTTCGGACATTGAATCTGCTCAACAATTAAGTAGCCAAGCGTTTAATTTGGTAATGGATTCTGTTGATAACCATAATCTCGGTACGTTGGATGTACCTACCATTTATGGACAAATTGCCTATCAAACCGGTGATTTTTCAGAAGCGGTACAGGCATTCCAAATAGGCGATTCTTTATTTAAGGCAAATGATCTTACCAACACTTATGAATACCGTGCCTTAAAGTACAATTTGGTAAATCTCTATACTGAACAAAAAAAATATGAAGAAGCTTTGCGAGTTCTTGATATTCTAAATCCTGAAACATGGGGAGATGATAAAGAATCAATTATAGAAAAAAGCGATTTTTATAATTATAAAGCCATTGCTTTAAAAAATCTGGGAAAACAAAGAGAAGCTCTTCTGATCTATAAAAAAGCCCTCGAATACAGGCTGGAAGCATATGGACCAAACAATCCGGAGGTAGGAACGATTTACAACAATATTAGTAGCTTGTATATTTCCCTGGATCAATATGAAAAAGCTCTCGCATATGCTGAACAGGCTTACATAATCAGAAAGAAAACCTTGGGACCCAACCATAATCTAACCGCCACACCTGTTTGGTCTCTTTCTGTTATCAATCGAAATCTGAATAATTATGAAGAAGCACTAAAATATGCAGAAGAAGCCGGGGCAATATTGAAAGAGACTCTTGGATCAGATCATTGGAGATATGCAATCACTATTCGGGGACAAGCTGAAGTTTTGATAAAAATGAACGAGTTTCTTAAGGCAAAGATGAAGGCTGATGAAGCTATTGAGATCATCAATACTCATTACCCATCAAATCATGCTTTTAAAGCTCATTTTAACGCTACATATACAAATATATACAAAGGTTTAGAAGATCTTGATAAAGCAGCTGAATACTATTCCAGAGCGATTGATTTTTTCAGAAAAGGCATGGGGTGACAAACATCCACAACTAGGACAAATGCTGGTTAGTTATGCGAAAATGGAAATGGAAAGAGAGAGTTATGATAAAGCGCACCCCTTATTAAAAGAAGCACTTGATATTCAAAAGCATAATGAACAAAGTGATGAGGAATTGAAAGCTACCCAAAAGCTTATAGACGAATGTGAGGATAGGATACAACGTGCCTCTATATAAATTTAAGGAAGAATTGATCAGTTGGTATTTTACTAAGCCAGCCGGCGTTGAAGGATGACTATTGATACGGGAAATAGAATTTTTCAGAATCTGAGTTCAAGTAATAAGTGCAACACAATTAAATAACCCTGAGGGGCGCGCCCCTCAGGGTTTTCAGCCAAGCGTGGTATATTTATGTTATCATGCAAAAATACAACCACCTTAACCTACAAGATCGTCATAAGATTAATGCTCTGCTCCAGGCAGGTCACTCACAGACTAAAATCGCTGAAATTATTGGCGTTCACAAATCCACCATTTCCCGGGAGCTTTCCCGTAACGTTGCGACCCGTGGTCGCTACGCCAACGAGTATCGCCCGCTTAAAATACGATCATGACTGTCATCTTTATCAAGGGATTTAATGTCGTTACTATATGTTGGGGGTAGTGCAACTAAAAAATCCCAACCATCTTTGTCTGTAGTTACTCTATTGGGAATCAAATCAACTTGATGACACCATGTTGTTAATATCGATTCACCTAAATTTCCCGTATCCATAAAGTCCAATCTTTTTATTTATAAATCCCAAACCCCATCAATCTCCCCCATAATCCTATCCGTCTCCATCAGTGCCACAATAATTTTTTGGTAGTGGCGGATTTCGTCGATGGAGAGCTCACGGTCTCGGCGGTCTTTGAGCCATTTTTCGGCGGGTTGGTAGCCGCCGATGTAGAACTCCCAGGCTTTCTTTGGTACGTTGCCGAAATACTGCTTTTCGTTGATCCACACTTTACCCAACTGCCCGTCATCCGAGGATACCGTTCGAAGGTCGCCTTTGCGCTCTCTCTTCAGGCTCCTCGTTACTTCATCAACCACAAACCCCGGATCATTCTTCGTCAACCGATTCGAAATCACATTATCTCCCGACTCGGGATAGGTGGTGATAAAATCTTCTACCACGGGATGTTCCAGCAGGTGAATTTGGCGCAGCTCGCCGCCCAGTTCTACCAGTTGCCAGAATTGCTCCGGGTCTTCGGGATAGGGCACGCGCGGGAAGTCGATCTTGAGGAATTCTTTGTATTTCTCGCGGTAGCTTGGGGAGTGCAGCACGGCATAGATGTAGTCCAGCAGGTCGATGGGCGCAAAGGTGCCTTCGCGTGTCTTCTTTCTTTCTCCGGCACAAACTTCAGCCCCAGCTTCTCCGCTATTTCCTGAACGATTTTCTTGTCTAAATTGGGCGTGCGTTCGGGCTTGCCGTCGAGGGTTTGTTGGGTGGATTCTTCGGGGTAGAGGTAGAGTGGAAATAAACTTATGCCTCTCCTCTATTATCAGATATACATTAATCATCAGAAATTGATTTGTCAATGATAAATATATCCATAGTCCTTCGGACTTGATGACTTGTCTTCTAAAAACTAAACCAATATTATTCGCCTTTAACAAAATGTTGCATAACATTTCCATCTATGGCATACAATGAAATCCTTTTGAATTTCCAGTGTAATAAGTAAATTTATTATCAAATGGCCTATAGTAATTGGAGTAATGTTTTCAAAATTTACGCCGGACGATCTTAAATCTTCTTTTGCTAAATGAACTTTCCAATCCCTTACATCCTTTCCAAGATCAAATACTTTTCTTGCATCTTCATCATCAAGTTTAAGAAAATGATTAACAGTTTTTTCTAACTGCATTCTTTAGATTTCATGTATAGTAAAATGATCTCTTGCAGTTACTATACCAATTGAGCTTATTTTGAAGTAGATCATTTAATTGAAAACCCATTCTTATATTTTTTTTAAGTTTTATAATCCTTTTGGAATGAAATAATATTGTGGTTCTAAGTTTTCAATGATTTCAAATTCTATATCGATTAATCGAATTTTTAAGTAAGTAATTCATACTTGTCAGTTCTCTTTCCATAAACATCTTGATGAAATACTTCAGCAAGTTTATCTGTGATTTTTTTGATTTCTTTAATAAATATATTAATCGATACACCTTGTTGAATATCAAATACATTTTCATCTTTATTACCATCTGGTGTTACTTCTTTTTTATTAGCATTCCCATGCAAATCAACGATATAAATTTTGTCAAAGGTCTTTAATAAATTCCATCTCATCCCTCGAAAAGTTGGATTATCTAAAAATCCATGTGGATTAATAAAAGCCAAAATTCCTTCACCATTTTTTTCAATAAAGTGCTGTCCATAACGGATGAATTTTACGTAATCATCTGATAATCCATTTCGGATTTCGCTCTTTCAATTTCACTTTCCGCCAGGTCTTTTTTGTAATCCTCCATCAGTTCCATCAATCCACTCTCCTTTATTGGAACTATCTCACCGAATAAGGCGGATTCCCCATCACCACCATCACCGGCGTATCTCTTTTCACATGGTTGGCCTCGTTTGCCTCCTGACTCAGCCAGCTTGCAAACAGGGTTCCGGTATCGGGGTGGTGTTCTTCCAGCGAGTTGGTGAGATATACTCTGAATCGCTCACTACCACTTGGCTCAACGCCCGTTTCACGAAGCAGTAAATCCAATTTGAGGTGAGCCATCGCGTAACTGGCCATCAAAATCTCAAATCCGTTCAGGCGGGGAATCAGGTGCTCTTCCACATATTGCTTCCAGATGCCCTGCTGTCCCTCAAAGCGGGAATGAATCTGCTTGATCACTTCCGCCAAAAAGGTTCCGGTTCCCGTGGCGGGGTCTAAAATCTGCACTTTGTGCACTTCCCGTTCTTCCTGTTTATAACCGGTGGAAGAACGCTTGTCTTTCACATCGGTATTCACCTTCACCGTGGTTTTGGAGGTATCGGCCAGGCCGTCTTTCAGCCCGAATTCATCCTTCAGGATATCATCCACCGCGCGGACAATAAAATTGACCACCGGCTCGGGCGTGTACCAAACGCCCCGGCTTTTGCGCAGCGAGGGATCGTACTCGGCCAAAAAGGTCTCGTAAAAATGAATGATGGGATCTTGCTGCTGCGTGGATTTCCCGAAGTTTTTGAGCAGGCCGTCCACATCCGTGGCGCGGAAAATATCGGCGAGTCCGTCCACGATCCAGGTGATGCGGTCGTCGAGGTCGTAGCCGGCAATGTACTGGAACAGCTTCCGCAAAAAGGGATTGGTTTTGGGGATGAGCGCGGCGGCTTCGTGTCGGTCAAAGGTATCGAGAGTCGGGTCGTGCAGCCGGGCGGCAAACATCCCGTAGGCGATGGTCTGCGCATAAATATCGGCAAACTCCTTCGCCCCGATGTCATGAATCAGCACGTTCTGAAAAGCCGAAAGCTGCTCCCGAAGCGTGTTATTGGCCGACTCATTCACGCGGTCGGATTTTTTGATATCAGACTCGGCATCGGCATTCAGGGCTTTTTCGATCACATCCGCCAGCAGCCGGGCTTTACCGGCCATCATCTTGCTCAGCTTATTCGCACTGCGGATGGTCTGCCCGATATGCGTTCCAAAATCTTTGATGATATCCTCGAACCGACCGTAGTTTTCGGGCTTGCCCACAATCTGTCCGTCCTGCACTTCCGCAATGCGGACGGTGGTAATGGGTTCGCCCTCGCGGTACAGGTGAAAATCCAGGTAGTCGGTGAAGATGAGGTTGTGGAGTCCGTCTTTGTAGCGGCTGAACTGCTCTTTGTTCTTTTTCTTGCCTAGGAGGTCGGGGTCGTCAATGTCTTTAGCTTCAATATAGCCGACGGGAATTTTGCCTTTGGTGAGGATATAATCCGGTGCGCCCACATCGGAGCGTTTGGGTTCGTTGGTTACCAGCAGGTTGGGCAGTAAGTCCCCCAGCAGCGACTGCAAATCGCCCCGGTAACTGTGCTCCCGCGAAATCCCCGTTTTAAATCTCCGGTTTAACTGATCAACGTATTCCTGGATGGTCATAGACAAATAATTTAGTTGCGCTTAGGCTAACAAAATCATGGGTTAGAGGCAATGGTTTTTTGAATTTACTGGTTGGACCACAAGATTCCATGAAATTGTCCTCACGAACCACTCCGTTGCTTGTTGCAAGATCGCATTATGGGCATGAAAAAAGATTGCAAGGCTTTCTTTCGTTCTTGTACAACATGTATAAAAAATCTTTGAGTCTCTCTAGAACACTTGGATTCCCATTGTTTAAGAATAAGTACTGAAAGTTGTAATCATTCCAGTTTCCGTTATCTAAAATTATAAACACGTTATCAAATTCTGCGCCCTTTACTTTACGTTGAGTGGAAAATGGAGTTTTCCCCTCCAAATATTCATAAAGACTCTGAAAATCTTTGTAGTTAACTGCTTTAACCCTATCGTAGAGGTATTCTTTTTTTTGAATAAATTCATCAATTCTGTCATCAATCAAGCAAATTCCAGATTCATCAGCCTCCGTAATTACTTCCTCAATACTTTTATCCCCGACATTTGTTAGGCTATCTATTTCATGCTCCTCTGCAAGTTTTCTTATCAGCAATTGATCTCAGTCTTATTTATAATCCGTCAACCTTAGAAACTCATTATATTGGCCTTCATTATAAAATGAGATGCAGGATTGAATTTTATATAGATGCTTAATGAGGTTATCTCTTTTTGAACCTTTCTTACTCTCTTCATCAGCATCTTGCTTTTTATCATCTATCAATTGATCCTTATCAAAATATAGCTTTATAAATTCATCAAAATTTCTATTTGAAGTCTCCTCGTAGAGCTTCTTATCGCTCATTAACAAATTCGTTGAGTACCAGTTGGTAATACTTGATTCAATTCCCCACCTGTTTTTCCCTCTATAAGAAATTCAACTACTTCACCAAAAGTATATTAGAAAAATCCTCATCAATTTCGTTGTCTTTGATATAACGCTTAATCCGGTTTCGATAATCTATAATTCTATCCTTATCATAGATTTCCATTAAGTTTTTAAAGCCAGCCTTCTCAGCTATCAAATTGTGGGTGAGATTTAATTCTTTAGTCTCTTTCGTGTTATCGAAAGCCCACCCACGTTCATCTATAAGAAAATCCTTAACTCTTGATATATCATCATTCTCAGAGTGAATAAAATTATTGTGCCTTGTTTAATTTGCCCATCTGCCATATTAAGGGCTTCTTCATCTTCTGATGGTCTTTGACCCGATCCATCTGCTCATTCTATTCGCTAAGTCGATAACTTTTTGCGGATTTCTTCGATTTTGATTTTTTATCTTTGACTTTATCAGGAGTCTCTCCCTTATAATCATCAATATTTCCAATGCCATCATCATAGATGGATTGCATGGCATCACCGAACAAGCCAATAATACTATTTCTATTCTTGCTCTTAACTAAATGCTCCATAAAATTTCAATAACTAGCTCATTTGTATCTCTATATTCATCCACTAAAATGTAATCAAACTTGTCTTGTAGGATATGACAGAGTTTTGGATAGGTTTTGAACAAATGATTAGCAACAATTAAAAGCTCATCATGAGAAATTATGCCCTTCTTTATAATCACATATTCTTTGTACTGAATACCATCTTCAAGGCCATCAAAATAATCTGATGAAACTTCCTCATCTCCCAATGAAATTTGTCTTACGTCAGGGATCATTAGCCAAAGCTATTTATTGATAATTTAAGTTCTTTCTGAAAATGCCTCATGTCATCCCATAAAAAATCACGAATAGTAGAAAACGCTAATATTAATAACGATTTACTCTTTCTTCAATTTCATGAACCGCCGCATTTCGCAGAGGTTATACAGGCAATTTTTGCAGTAGCATTTTCGAGAGAATTTGTCTACTAATGTGGACTAAATGAATAAGTTTTGCCGCTTCCAGCTCCTCCGCTAAGCAGAAAATTTCGCCCTTGATCTATTAGGGTAAATATTGCACTTCCGGTTCTAGTTTTAATCTTTCTTCAACCATAACAATCCATCTTTTATGTATGCTGGGATTGAACTGGAATTACTTAGAGTTTCATTGTTTTGTAAAATAAAATGACGTTTAATGCAAATGAGTTTTCTTATTAATGCAGTCTTCAGCTAAATCTGTATAGTTTTTAAAGTTTGATTGCTGAAAATAATTTTTGTTCTTTAAGCCATTAAAGGTTTTAATATTATTTACTACTAAGTCTTGTTTATTTTGGAATAAAATGCATCTTCAAACTTTTGTATGTAACCATCCTCCATTGTTTGGTATGCTATAAATGCACTGGCATCACCAATATCTAATTCCCGTTCATCAGGTTCGAGTGCCATTAATTGTTCCCAAGTCTTGTCTTCATAAAAATGTTTAATAGAACTGTTACTTGTGCTTGTCCCATTCTCACCACAAGCCTCAACTTGATCTTCCTCATCATTTCTTCTTATAGAATCAATATCAGTGATAATGAGTGTTTTGATTCCTATAAAATCTATGAACTCTTTAATATTTTGACTAGAGCCCACTTTTACTATTTATATATTTTGGGAAAGCAAAGGTAAATCAGAGTCAATTTGGCCAGCATCACCAAACCGTAATTTTTCAATATCAAATTGTCACCATTATTGTTGGGATAAGGATTCTCTCTGTATCACCTTCAATTAATATTACTTTATCTGCAAAAGATTTCTTGCTCGATTTATTGTCAGATATTGTTTTAAGAACTTATACCTAGTTCTCCTTCTTCATCATACCTTTTTGTGAATCCTCTGAGGTTTTTTGCTGTTACACCCTCATTGTTTTCTTTTCTTAAAATATTTAACATCCTCAAACTCACTATCAAGAATACATGAAGAATGGGTGCTAATTATGTATCTCAAGCTTCGATTCTCACCATCTTCGCGCTTGATTCCCTCTTTGATTAGCTTTTACACCCTCTTAATAAATACATACTGCATTTGCGGATGAGTATGTGCTTCTGGTTCCTCAATAAACAATAAGTTTATATCAGCAGGCTTTTTATCCTTAGTGCGTTTAAATTCATTAACTAGTATTTCGATCTCAAAAAATCATACTAATCAAATTCATATAACCCAACCCATCGGACATTCAGGGAGTTGGTTGGCACTTTGATCATGTTTATAGACAACTGTTGTATTGCCTTCTAAAAGCTCTTTATGCTGAAGTGTTGAAATGATCTTAATATCGGATTCATTTGGTCTCACTTTTTGATCCTTGACCTTATTGTGATATCTTTGAATAAAGAGTCATAAATACTGCTCAAACCCGTATCCGTTCGACTTAGCTTATCTTTGAAATCCTCTACAGCTTGAACCTGTTCTTCTGTATCCTCTTTACTTTTGTAAATTTTTGAGGTCTGACCAGAAAGCGTTTTATTTTTGTCTTTATTTGCTACGTCTCTTCTTGCACTAATTAATTTGAAGGAAATAATGTCCTTAATATTTATCCCTTCACTCAACAGATTAATAAACCTCGTTTCATCAACTATTGAGTTTCATGATCATAATAGAAAGATTTTTTTTGAGGTTTAAAATAATCAGCGAAATTATCGCTCAAATAATCATGAAAAGCTTTTCTTCATATTCAAGAATTTTCTTGCTTTTTTCGAGTTCCTGCCTGGACAAAATTGATTTAAGTTTTCTCTTTAAAAACTTCAATAAAGAAAAAAAACTCAAGGAATACTCAAAACCTAAAACTATTACATCGTTTTCAGGATCTAAGTCCATCATAACATGGCTTATATCTCTAGGTCATCATTCTCAGTAATATCTTATATAAATCTTGAGACCAATTTTTGGTGGAACAAATTTCTTCATTGATTTCCTCTCCAGTCTCAGAGTTTTCTTTTAAATGGTTTTTGAATTTAATATCCAGATCGTAATAAGAAAATTTATACTTATCATTCAAAAATTGATCTAAAAACAGACAGTATATATGTCTTTCCAGTATTGTTTTTCCCAATCACTAAAGAGAGTTTATTCTCAACATCCAGTGGAAATCCTCTTTAAAGAGCGATAGTTTTCAATTTCAATTTTAAAGACTTTCATATAAATAAATCTATTATTGTTAACTATTTGATACGTAATAACTAGCTAGTATTAAGGTGCTATATTTCCTATATAATAAAGCAAAAGAATTAGATTTCTTTAACTCTCAACTTACTTCTCACCTCATCGCAAAAGCCCCTGGGCATTTCATCCCAGATTTTTTGGGTATTGTGAGCCCTTTTGTAAAAATTGTGGGGAAAGATTTAATTTTTGTTCTGGTATCTTTGGAGTTTTCGTGAAGTAAATTGACTAAACCTATTGTTGATGAATAGAGAAACAAGCATCTTCTTTTTCTACCGGATACTTTCGGCAGTAAATCATCCTTCCTACTTACCCGATGAATATGAGCGGAATAATCAAGAGTACTTTAATCAAACTGCTTCAAGATATTTATGTCTTCATCAGATATTGATCCCAGTCAGATTTGATCCCAATCCTGTTTATTCTTTTTATTCTAGTAACTCTGCCAACTGGCGTGATTCCCTGACTACACTTCTCCATTCACCTTTATGACGGGGATTTCATTTCTTTAAGTGTATCATATTCATCTTTCAAGAAATGTTCAAGTTCTGACTTAGCTTGTTCTAATTCTGGAATATATATGACACTTAAATTTACCTACCCCTAAAACCGGACAATACATTTGTGCCCAATCACTTGAAGATATTTTAATCAAATTTGAATGCTCTTGATACCTCACTTCAAGGAGATCTTGATCTTGATTGGGTGCTACTAAATTAATCTCACGCGTATTTTCTGGATACAGTCTATCCCGAGGATACATTAGTGTTCCTGGTTTTGGTACGCCTTTTTGTGAGTCATTTGTTACTAAAATACCAGGGTCGCATCTTTGAACGAAGGAAGTTGTAAGATAATAAAACTTTTAACTTCACATCTTTGTGGAGTCGCTATCCCTAATCATTGGAACATAGTTCAAACTCTTTTGAGTTAATTGAAAAAGAAAAAACTAATAATCAATCTTCCGTGGTTACTACTATAGTTTAAACCCAATCCTTTTGTTTGGTTGGATTTTTAGCACTCCAATTATGCAAACCTGCCAACCTCTTACCGTTAGTATCAGTAAGCACCCCGCTAAACTCAGTTAGGACTTCATTGTTGGAATCAAGATTAAACTCGATTGTAATCAGAAGTTCAGGATGTATGGTATTTTCAACAGGTTTATTAAAAACTTTTTCTATCCAAGCCATTTAACTAATATTTTTATCATTCATATTAAACCATATCGCAAAAGCCTCGGGCATTTCCATAGGGAAAGCAAAAGGTGATAGGAAAACGGGGAAAAGGCCGTAATTTAAAGCGCACTGCTCGGGCCTTTTGAATCCCTTTTCTGAAACCTGAGTTCAAACGAAGTTTTTTTATCCTGTTCTGTTGTAGATAACGTTCCATTTAGCTGAGCAGTTAGTGTTTTAACAAGAAGCATCCCCAGGCTTTTCGGTTTTTCCAGGTTATAGTCGGCACTGCTTTTTTCGCCATTATCAGAAACCGTCAAAACCACTTGCTCTCCATCCTGTTCAATTCCTACTTCAATTATGGGTTCAGCAATATCGTCAAATGAATTCAGGTAGGCGTTAAGCAGCAACTCATTACACAATAATCCGGCAGGTACAGCCTGATTGATATTAAGGTTTAAATCGGGGAGGTCTGCTTTAACTTTGATCTTATTCTTGTCCTGATCTTTTTTGAATGTGTTATAAACAAACTCAACTAACTGATTCAGATAATCTCCAAAATTTATATGAGAGGTTTTCTCTGCATCAGCATATGACTCATGTACCAATGCAAGACATTTAATGCGCATTTTACTGTCGTGCAGGATTGCATGAACATTTTCGTTTTCGATGTACATGCCTTGCAGATCAAACAATGCAGATATTAGTGCCAGATTATTTCGCACCCGGTGGTGTATCTCGGCAAGTAGTGTTTCTTTGGCTTTCAGGGATTTTTTTAACGCTTCTTCTGCTTCTTTCTGTTCCGTTAAATCTTCAAGCATAACTACCAGATACACCGAGTTTTCTTCCCCATTATATACAGTGGATTTAGATACAAGACCGGGGAAATAAGTTCCGTTTTTTCTTCGATATCGTTTTTCAATCTTATAAAATGCTCGTTTTTGGTTTGCCAGTTGCTGATCTAAAGTCCTTCCTTTGGTTAAGTCTTTCGGGTGTATAAAATCTTCAAAATTGAGTTTTAGCAATTCCTCTCTTGTATATCCAAGCATGTCACAGAGCGTTTGATTTACTTGTATCCAATTCTCGTTGAGCTTGTGGTGGGCAATACCTACCGGGGCAGATTCAAATGTAGCTTTAAATTCGTCCCTGCTTTTGCTTAGCCTATCGAAAGCTTCGCTGAGTAACGCGTTATTCTTCCACACCAGTGCATATACTACAATCCCGCTCACTAATACAAAAAACCATCCTTTAAGTGATTGAATCCATGTAATCATTTTCGGATCATCAAAATAGGCGAGAACAAATTGATCAGAATATTGTATCCAAACGGCACCAATCAGGATGTAAACGAGAGCAATTACAAACGGGCTATTTTTTAGAATAGCTTTTATGCGATCCATGCAGTACTCCTTTTCTTTGAGAGACGATTAGCCAAAACCAACGTATTTTGTTCTAAGTAATCGTACCTGCTTTTTTTGAATTATTTATCGTGAATAGGATATACAGCTATAAGAACCCTGACACCTGTAACCAAAAGCCTGACAGTTATTTGATACCCAAACCTATCGCTGATATTCTACTACTAAGAGTAAGCTGGCAGTGAAATGTTACACTTTTATTTTCCAGCTGATTTTTAATGGCTTATAAGGGGTAATTAAGTACTAAGATAAAGGTTATGGTGTGATTTATAATCTCGTTCCGACGATCTGCTTCGGGAACGAGAGCAAAAGCCATTCGCATCATTCGGTTCATCGGTTAATCGCAGTTCCGCTGATTCGATTTACTATGGACACTTTATCCCTCTACCCTGCTCCATCGGAGCAGCATATTTGTGAAAGCAGTGACCCGAAACTGACCCCGCTCCGTAGGTGCGGTATGTTATGGATTAAGATTGGGATGCCGAATCCAACAAAACGTAACGTCCCTAACGTGACGACGCCCACCGAGACAGGTTCTTTTTATAAACATATTGTCCCTATCGGGACATGCAGCCATAGAATCCAAATTACCTTCTACACTGTTCCGGCCACCACAGTCCAAAATATCCGCTTTCAGTTTATCGAGTTTGGTCTGGTGCCAGCTTATGCTGAAATGAGATTTATCAAACTGACGTTCCCTGATAAAAAAAGAAAACCCGCCCGAGTGTGCTTCAAATTGAGAGGCGTGGCAGGTCTTATGTGGTTCAATGATAGTAACAAATCGTATTATACTTGGAAAGAAGGCAACGAATTCATCCATTATCCACCAATCGATCAGACGGGCTTGGAGCCGTCAAACCGAGGGATTTAGAGAAACTCAATTCGATCTTCATTTTTTTATCAATACAGTGAATTATAGGGAAAGCAAGACAGTAATACCAAGCAGATCTAAGTGAATTATTCGTGTAAATTCAGTTAATTGTGTTTGATCTATCAAGGATTTTCATATAGATACTATGCCCAAAATGAAGAAATAGAAACCCCCCTAAAGCCGCCATCTATATCCGTGTTTCCACCGTGGAACAATCTGATAATGACTTCAGCTCTCTGGATGGACAGTTAAGTCAGTGCAAGACTTGGATTGAACAAAAGAACACGATGGGAGGAATTGAGGGGAAGAAGATTTCAGATTTCGAGATCTAGAAGGACACTAAATCTGGTAAAGATCTTAAAAAGACCGGGCATTGAACGACTTATGAAAGATGCTGCAAAAGGTAAATTTGATCTCCTGATTGTTACTAAAATTGATCGTGTATCTCGTAGCCTACAAGACTTTTTGAATTTTTTAGAAACGCTTGAAGAACACGATGTTAGTCTTGCTGTAGTTACACAAGATATTGATACTACTTCTCCGGCTGGGAAAGCACTCCAAAGAATGTTATTGGTATTCGCTGAATTTGAGCGTGATATGGTTTCAGAGCGTACTCGGGAGAAGCGACTTGAAACAATTAAAGCAGGACTCTGGCCAGGTGGATTTCAAATTCTTGGATATGATCTGAAAGACCGAAAGTTGATAGTTAATGAAAATGAGGCAGAAACGGTGCAAGATATTTATAAAAGGTATCTCAAAATTAAATCAGCCAGTAAAGTTGCTAGAAGTCTTGAATAAGGATGGCCTCAGTAATAAGCAATGGATTACACAAAAAGGAAACTCCCGAGGCGGAGGAAAATTCCATAAAAAGTCCGTGCTAACTATCTTGAAAAACCATACTTATCTCGGTAAATATGAGTTTGAAGGTAATGTTTATGAGGGTAAACATGATCAAATTGTTAGAGCAGAACACTTTTGATCAGGTTCAAGCAATAATAAGCCAAAATGCTGCTGAACCAAAGTCTCAACATTTCAAGTGATACGCCTGCTGTTTTAACCGATATATGTACCTGTGGATTTTGTGATACGGGTATGACTGTCTCAAGTACGACAAACCGCCACAACAAAAAATACTACTATTATAAATGTGCCTTAAAAAACAATGAAGGCAAAACGGAAGATCACAATCCTAAAGATCTCCCGGTTCATACGCTTGATGAGTTTGTTTATAATACACTGGTCGTACTTCTTGAAGAGCCTGAACTGCTCAAAGCAATGAAGAAGAGGATTAAATATGAGGGTGAAGATCGGATCTCAGAAATAGAAAAACGAATCAAACAGATCCAGAATCTCCTTAAAGTTCGCAAGAAAGATAAAGCCAATGCCCTCAAGCTTGTCACAGATAACGCAGCCTCTTCCCTCAAAGAAACTTATGAGTCACAGCTTGAGTCTATCGTACTCGAAATTGAGGAAAAGGAAAATGAAATTGAATTCCTGAGCGAGCAATTGAAAGTCTGAAAGAGCAAAGTCCAATTTCAGCATCTGAATACAAAAAAGTGCTCAAAGATTTCATCAGTCGGTACCAGAAAAATGATGTGGAAACCAAGCGTGACTTAACAAAAGTTTTGGTGAAAAACGTAGAATCACTTGTTAACCAGAAGACTAACGACGGAACTATTGAAGTGCAATATATAGCCGACAAGGCCCTTGAGATGGATTGGCAAGACATAAAAAAAGCGAACCTTGATGGCAAGGTTCGCATTAAAGGTACGCTTGGCTCCCCGGGTAGGATTCGAACCTACGACCAATTGATTAACAGTCAACTGCTCTGCCACTGAGCTACCGAGGAATTTCAGTGTGTTACCCTCTTTGAGGGGCGACAAATATAACCACATTAACTAACTACTTTCAACACTTTTCTTCACTTTTTATAGAAAACTTTTTGGAGCACTAATCCCTTCGCCGGAGCCGTAAATGTTGGAATCTAGCATCAGGATCCTGAAGTGCTCTTTTGAAATCTTCGATCGATCATTTTTCCCTGTGCGACTCGTACCATTGTTCCCACCAATCGGCGCACCATATTCCGTAAGAAAGCGATTTGCCCTGATCCGGTATCGGATGATCTCACCGTCTAGTTTCGAATACAGAACTTTGGATCTCACACAGAGTCGTAAAGTTGTCCTCATTGAATTTTGAAAATCCTGCAAAGTCGAACTCTCCATTCAATAAAGCCGCGCAATCCTCCAGCATCTTTAGATCTACAGCCTGACGTAATGCCCAGCTGTGATGTCGCATTAATGGTACCGGCCGAGTCGTGATTGTATATTCATATTCCCTGGAAATGGCATCAAAACGAGCGTGAAAGGATTCAGATACTTCTTCATACTCAATAACCTGAATTTCATCTCCTGCTAACCCATTTACACCCTGCAAGATCCTTTCTATATCTGCATCCTCAGGTAAGTCAACATGAGCTACCTGACCCCTGCCATGCACACCTGCATCGGTTCTACCCTGTCCGATCAGATCGATATCCTGCTGAAGTACTTTTGAAAATACCTGCTCAAGAACCCCTTCCACCGTTCGGTCAGTTGGCTGGATCTGCCACCCGGAAAAATCGGTTCCGTCGAATTCTATGGTCAGCTTATATTTTTGCATCAAATATGGATACCATTTAAATTAACAAATATGCTTTTATCTTCTCAAAATAGACGAATAAAGGTACCTACATTTTCCGATAAATCTTAGCTATAACACTCTATGTTTAAAAATGCTATCGTACGCAAACCTTGTCCAAATCTGGTATCGGGAATTACCAAAGCCGATCTCGGTGAACCTGACTATCATAAAGCACTTCTTCAGCATTCTAAATATATTGATGCTCTCAAAAAACTCGGGTTAGACGTTACTGATCTGGAAGCGGACAATAGGTTTCCGGATTCGGTATTCGTAGAAGATGTAGCCATTTGTACTGAAAAATGTGCAGTAATAACCAGGCCAGGTGCGAAATCCAGAAGGGATGAGATCACGATCATTGAAGACGTGATACGTTCTCATTTTGACCATGTTGAATCCATTAAGGAACCAGGTACGTTAGAGGGTGGTGACGTCATGATGGTTGATGACACATTCTATGTCGGGCTATCTGATCGTACCAATGAAGCCGGGATAAAACAGTTTCGGCAATATTATGAATAAGTATGGGTATTCAGTGCATCATGTTACTCTTGGTGACATCCTGCACCTTAAAACCGGCGTCTCATATCTTGAGAATAACACGCTGGTTATGATTCCTGAAATGATCGAGTTCGAAGATTTTAAATCATTCAATAAGATCGTTGTACCTCCTGAAGAAGCCTATGCGGCCAATTGCATATGGATCAACGGTACGGTACTTGTCCCTGCAGGGTATCCGGTTACAAAACAAAAAATAGAAGTAGCCGATTATGACATTATTGAACTGGAAATGACCGAATTTAAAAAATTGGATGGTGGCCTAAGCTGCCTTTCCCTCAGATTTTAAATTCAGCTTTCATTTTCAAGTAATCGATATATGATAGCCAATTGCCCGGTGTGATATGCATTATGCTGAATCACCAATAAGGCTTCACGCAGTAAAGTTTGACCATCGCCATGATCCAAAGGTTTATTTAACCCATTTGACTCATCCAGGATCAAATTCATCATTTCATCCCTTTCTTTCAGAAATGATTTCTTTAGTTCTTCCCATTCCTCTTCAGAATTGGGAGCCGATTCCACAGGCCAGTAATCTTCCGGCCATTCCATGGGTTCGTAATAGGTGTTTCGGGTGAAGTCCAATATATCAAACTGAGCCACCCGCATATGAAAGAACTGCTCGTAAAACGAGTAGGGCAATCCTGCCGGACGTTTGCCAAGATCTTCAAAATCGATCTCTTCCAGCAGCTCCTTCTATTTAAGAATGCCTGTCCGCCTTCCAGTTGCTGTACGATCTGCTCTCTTGTGATGCGATGTGAATTTACTTCCATGATATTTTTTGATGATTGTTTCCCCTATATAAATACGGGTTGTGGGAGAATCATTCAAACGGCTTAGGTTATCTTATGACCCACCCCCACGTGTCATTTCGACCGGAATGAGAGAGCCCACTAGGGCTAACGAATGAAGCGGAGAAATCTACGATGGGTGGGGGTTATGACACCCATGCCTTTTCATGTCCCCTTATACTCTCGGCTGCATCTCGCATTCGCTCATTCATTGCGTTCGAGATGACAGGCAAGGGAGGCCATATAAAATACCCGAAACTAATTTCTGACGACAACTCTTCTCCACGTGTCATTTCGACCGGTACTGAGGGAGCTCCAAAAGAGCGAACGAATTGTAGCGGGAGCAAATCTGACGGGGTGGAATTAAAATATCGTTGCCTTTCATGCCTCTAAGATCTCTCGGCTTACGCTGTAAACCACTGCCCCTCACTAAAAAACCAAACAAACCCTATAAAAAATCGAACACAGAAACCATACAGAATGTTTAATTTCCGCTGAATATAAAAACTTCATCAATCTGCCTTAATGGAGTACCATATTCAAACTACCGCTTTTCTTTTTTGATACTGATCATTGGTTTTGCGGGAATTGCCTTTTACTGGACCTTCTGACAAACCGCTGCCCGATTATGAGGAAACCATTACCCTGAATGGACCCGAACGAGTTCAGCAAATATCCATCGGGAATGATTTTGGGGCGCCCCACATCGACGCCGGCAACGAGCAGGATCTACATTATGCTTCTTTGGGTGCGTTCATGCACAGGATCGTCTCTGGCAGATGACTCTTACTCAGATCATGGCGGAAGGTCGGTTTGCAGAATTTTTCGGAGATGATGAGGAACTGATACAGCTTGATACCTATCAGCGTACTCTTGGGTTCTGGAAAATTGCTCAGCAGTTGGTTGATACACTCGGGCAGGATGAAAGACAAGTACTCAATGCCTATTCAAATGGAGTAAATGCCTTCATCGACAATAATTCGAACCGGCTCCCGGTGGAATTTTCACTGGCTGAAATTGAACCCCTTGAATGGACACCCGTTCGCTCCCTTGCCGTTAGTCGACTTATGGGCTGGGAATTGAATATGGGATGGTGGAGTGAAGTCACTTATCAATACCTTAAAGAAAACCTACCCGCGCAGCAATTCGATCAGCTTCAGCTGCGTTTTCCGGATCAAGCTCCTACCTCCCTTGATGATGCAGAATCAATGGGCTACTCCTCCGCCCTTATGCCTTTACTGAAACAGGAAATGCACAAGCGGAAGCTAATGGAAATGGAGGGAACGCATGTAGGCAGTAATGCCTGGGTAGTAGATGGTTCGTTGACTGAATCCGGTTTCCCTTTGCTTGCCGGAGATCCGCACCTTGGTTTGGATATGCCTGGAAAGTGGTATGAGGTCCACATGAACCTGAATGGTCGTAATGTTTCCGGTGCAACAATCGCAGGTATCCCTGCAGTCATCATCGGGCAGAATGATCACATGGCCTGGAGTTTCACCAGCATTATGAGTGATGACACCGATTTCTTCCTTGAACAACAGGACCCTGAAGACCGGGGCCGCTATGTAGTTGACTCCCTTTCAAACGGAGAGGTCGCATACGAATCCTTTGAACGTGTTCGGGAGATCATTAAAGTGAAAGATGGAGACGACCGTTCTATAGAGATCCGATATACCCAACACGGACCGATCATTTCAGATATATATCCGGTGCCGCAGCTCACTGAAGGTAAAATCATCTCTATGCGGTGGACAGGTTATGAGCTTACCAATGAAATGAAAAACGCTGTATAACATCAACCGGGCCGAAAACTTTCAGGAGTTCAATAGATGCCCTTCCGACTTTTGGCTGTTCCGGTGATTTTAAATTTCATGTACGGTGATACTGAAGGAAACATAGCGATGTATTCGGTGGCTAAACTTCCGATCCGCACGGGTGACCCTATTACACTGCGTCGCGGTTGGGATCCTGATCAAAACTGGCAGGGATTCATCCCATTCGATCAGCTGCCACAGGTTATCAATCCTGAAGATGGGTGGATCGCTAACGCAAACAACAAGCTTACCACGGACAATTATCCATTTTACATAGCCACCTTTTGGGAGCCGCCAAGCCGGATAGAGCGCATTGAAGCAGACACTTCCGAATAATGAAGAGTTTCACATATAAGGAGTTTGAATCACTACAGAATGATTCGTACTCAAACTTTGCAGCCAAACTGACTCCTATCATACTTGAGATCCTTCGCAATCAAGAGGCTTACAACTTCGATCTTCCCATCTCCTACCTGGAGAACTTGGAATGACACTCAGAGCAACGGTTTGAGTTCCACAGCTGCATCATATTTTTGATGTGTTTTTGCCTCAATTTCACCAAAAATTCCCTGCAGGAATGATTTTGGCAACGGGGCTGATGAAGAGTTTCATTCAGCCACGAAACGATCCCGGTTCGAACCATGACCTCACTTATCGAAACGGAAAGCCTCTCTATTTGATAATGTCACCACGGATGAAGATCTGAAACCAGGGGAGACATCGTAGTAAAAAGCATGCAGGATGCCGTTCTTTTCTTGAGTGATTCCCTTGGCAGTGAACCTTACGAGTGGCGTTGGGAGCAACTTCATACCATCACTTTTGAACCACCTCTATTTGCTCAGGCTGCTGATGAACCTGACGCTCCTACTGCTTTGAAATTGATCGTGAATAATGTATTGAGCAAGGGCCCTTACGAAGTAGAAAGTCATGGTATGAGCGTGAATAATGGTCAGTATCACTGGGATCAGCCATTTGAAATGGTTTTGGGACCTTCTATCAGACGAATATCTGACCTATCCGATATGAGCAAAAGCAAGAGTGTATTGCCAACCGGCCAGTCCGGTAATCCACTTTCCAAACATTTCGGCGATCAAACCGAAATGTGGCTGAATGGTGAATACCGATGGCTATATCAGGATTCTACTGCGTTGTTCGAGGGATCTGAATTAAACACCATGCGGTTGGTTCCTGGGGAGTAAAGGGTGAGAATATCGAACCGGCCTCGCCGGCAAAGGCAGGCATTCAATAATGAACATTGAATATAGGATTTTGTGAAGTACCGAAACTTATTCCTGCAACCACTCTCCCCACTTGTCATTTCGACCGGAATGAGGGAGCTCCAAAAGGACGAACGAGTGGAGCGGAGGAGTCTACGGAATGGAATTCAGCCACCCTTGCCCTTTCATACCCTAAGATTTCTCCGTTGCATTCTCTAGCATGCGCTCGTTCATTTCGCTAGAGATGAACTGTGCTTAAAGTCAAGTAGCTATCGCTCTTTCTTCCTCAAATTGTTGCCCTTTTTTGCCTATCGCAAATGCTTGACGAAGTAGTTTATGAGCAATGGCTACTTTAATCACTCGTTCCGGTTTGCCTTTACATTTCATCCTTTCATACAACTGGGCACACCCCGGATTACACGTTTTAGCTGTCCACGAACACATATACAACAACTTACGCAGCTGTGAACATCCCAGTTTACATATCGCTCCCCGCCCGTTTACACTGCTTCCTGATTGATAGACCCTGGGGCAGATTCCCACGTAGCTGGCCAGCTTGCGCGGGTCATCAAACTTGGTAAACCCATCGGTCAAACAAATCAGCAACAGGGCGGTTTTAGGACCTATCCCCGGAATGGTTTGCAAGTCCTGATAGCACTGCCGGTAGTGTCGGGTGACTAAGACCTGCAGACGCTGCTCAATCTGCTTGAGTCCTTGTTCTATCGCCTTAATTTGCTCTTCTATGACTCTCATAACCACCTCGTCTTCCTCGGGCATGTGAGAAAAAGCCTCCTGCTGTCCCCGTACTATTGCTTTCTGGCGCAGTAATCCATCGCGCAAACTCATCAGGCTCAATGACAAACGACTGGTTACCTGCCCTTCCACCGCCTTTGTTTAGTGAAATATCAACCATCTCACTTTCTTTCCCAAGCATAGGATGACAAGCAGAGAGGAAAACGCACAACAAAACATTTACAAAACCGTATCTGCCTGCCTGTTATATTGGGGTTCATTTCTATCACTAAATTCACTCCAATGAAATCACGCGTTTCCTCTATTTTATCAGCTTTACTCGTTGTGGCCTTTTTGGTCTCCTCCTGCTCTCAACAACAGACCGAGTTTTCGGTCGACTACGAGAAATTCACGCTCGATAACGGACTCGAAGTCATTTTCCATAAAGATGATTCCGATCCCGTTACAGCCGTGGCTCTCACCTTTCATGTGGGATCGGCCCGGGAGATCGAGGGCCGTACCGGTTTTGCTCATCTTTTTGAACATCTGTTATTCCTTGAATCAGAAAATTTGGGTAAAGGCGGGCTTGATGAAATGAGTTCACGCATTGGTGGTTCAGGTGCCAACGGTTCAACCAGCCGTGACCGAACCAATTATTTCCAAACCGTTCCAAAGGATGCTCTTGAAGAAAATGATATGGGCTGAAGCCGACAAACTGGGATACTTCATAAACACGGTAACTGAAGATGTGTTAGCCAAAGAGAAACAAGTCGTAAAGAATGAAAAGCGTCAGGGTGTGGATAATCAACCTTACGGACATGCAAGCTATGTGATCGGTAAAAATTTGTATTCAGATGATCACCCCTACAGCTGGCAGGTTATCGGTTCACTTGAAGACCTGCAAAACGCTACTCTTCAGGATGTAAAGGATTTCTATAATCGCTGGTATGTACCAAATAATGCTACGCTGGTCATTGCCGGTGATTTTGATTCTGATCAAGCTAAAGAATGGGTTCAAAAATATTTTGATGAGATCCCGCGCGGTGATGAAATAGAACCACTGGCCGATCGACCTGCTTCCCTGGATGAAACTGGAAAACTGTATTACGAAGATAACTTTGCCCGCTTGCCCGAGCTACGGATGGTGTGGCCGGGAGTGGATCTATATCATGAAGATGCCTATGCCCTTGACATCCTGACTCAACTTCTTTCTGATGGGAAAAAAGCTCCACTTTATCAGGTATTGGTAGAGGAAGAAGAACTCACCTCAAATGTATTTATGCGGAATGGCAATTCTGAAATAGCCGGTGAAATATCGCTGATAACCCGTGCTTATCCGGGCACCGATCTTAATAAGGTTGAATCGGCTGTTTTTGAGGCCTTCTCTCGATTTGAGGAAGAAGGTTTTACTGATGACGACTTGAATCGCATCAAAGCCGGCATTGAGACAAATTTTTATAACGGCCTCTCAAGCGTTCTTGGAAAAGCTTTTCAACTTGCACAGTATAATATCTTTGCAGGCGATCCGGGTTATATTAACGAAGACATTCAGAAAACACTCGCTGTGAACAAGGAGGATGTAATGCGGGTATACGAGCACTACATCAAGGGTAAGCCGTTTGTTGCCACAAGCTTTGTACCTCAGGGACAAACCGATCTTATTTTAGACAACTCTGTTCAGGCTGAAGTTGAAGAAGAGCAGATCGTAGCTGCAGGCAGAGGTGAGGAGTTTGAACTTCCTGAAGAAACCGAATACCAAAGGACTCCCTCAAGCTTTGATCGCTCTGTAGAACCTCCTTACGGTGAAACTCCGGTTCCGGCTATTCCTGAAGTCTGGGAAACGGAACTGATCAACGGATTGAAGGTATATGGAATTGAAACAAATGAGCTGCCTCTCGTCGAATTTGAGATCACTTTAGACGGAGGGTTAATGCTTGAAGAGACTGAAAAAGTTGGGGTTTCCAACCTTATGGCAACCCTGATGACCAAAGGAACCGCTAACCAAACACCGGAAGAGCTGGAAGAAGCCATCGACCTGTTAGGTGCCAGTATCAATGTATATGCCGGCCAACAGTCATTGACGATCCGCGGTAATTCACTGGCCAGAAACTTTGAGGAAACCCTGGCACTGGTTGAGGAGATCATGCTGCAGCCACGCTGGGATGAACGCGAATTCGAACTGGCTAAACAGAGTACACTAAGTCAGATCGCTCAGCAAAGTGCCAATCCAAACAGCATTGCTTCAAACACCTTCAACAAACTGCTTTACGGTGAAGACCATATTCTTTCATACAACTCCATTGGAACCACCAACACCGTGGAGAAGATCACCCTTAATGACCTGAAAGCTTACTACAATAACTACTTTTCCCCATCAGTTGCGGATATGCATGTGGTAGGTGCCATAAGTGAAAATGACGTTGTTGCTTCTCTCTCAACTATTGAAGAAAATTGGGAAAACAAACCGGTTGATATCCCGGAATTCGATCTTCCTGATGCTCCGGAATCATCTACAGTCTATTTCTATGATGTACCTGATGCCAAACAATCCGTATCTGCGTTTCGGTTACCTTGCCATGCCTGAAACCGATCCTGATTTCTACCGTGCAACCATTATGAATTATAAAATTGGTGGTGGTGGTTTTGCATCGCGACTGACACAAGAACTTCGCGAAGGTAAAGGCTACACCTATGGTATCAGATCCGGTTTTTCAGGTTCTGATATAGCCGGTCCATTTAGCATCTCAAGTGGTGTAAGGACTAACGTAACCTATGAGTCTGCAGCTCTTGTAAAAGAGATCCTGGAAGAATACCCTGAGACCTTTTCTGATGAAGACCTAGAAAACACCAAGAGCTACCTCATTAAAAGCTCTGCACGTCAATTTGAGACATCCGGTTCAAAGCTAAACATGTTATCAAATATCAGCTCTTACGGCTGGTCGCCTGATTACGTAAAGGAACGACAGGAAACGGTTCAAGCCATTACTAAAGAAGAAATTCAGGAACTTGCCAGAACCTATGCAAATCCGAACAAAATGATCTGGCTGGTAGTTGGAGATGCCAAAACTCAGATGGATCGTCTTGAGCAGCTTGGATTTGGAGAACCTATTCTTGTCAATGAAAACTTTGAGGAAGGAAACTGAAAGATTATTAGACATCGGATATGAGATATAATCAAACGTCTTTTCCTAATATCCGATATAAGATTCTCCGGCCTGTAATTCCCTGATGCCCTTTCGGGTTGCAAATTGAACCGGAATAGAAATAAATCCGCCTCCCCGTTTTGCTTTTTTAACCACAAAATGAAGATGAGGTCCGGTGGCAAAGCCGGTAGCTCCTGAATATCCTATGAGCTGACCCATTCGTACATTTTGTCCCAATTGCACATTTACTCCTCGGTGTTTCAGGTGCGAGTAATCAGCGAAAGTGCCGTCATCATGCATTACAGTTATGAAATTTGCGTATTCCATAAACTCTGCGGTTGGTCCACCTTTTGAATTACCTCCCTCCATCATAACCACTTTACCGTGGCGGGCAGCATATATTGGTGTGCCTTCGGGCATCGCGAAATCGAGGGCATGCGGCAATTCGCCCTGATGAGAAAATGCCCCGTTAAAACCTTGGGTAAGCAAATACTCCTCACCGATCGGAAATGGTAACCGATAAGCAAAAGAATCATTATGCCTGACATTAATATTTCCCATATAATACCGGTATTGGGAGCTGTAATCCCACCCGGCTGCAAGATTTGAGTATTCAAAATCCATTAGTTTTTGATCCGCATTGGGTTTAAGCACCTGCACAAGGGGTAGACCTTTGCTTGGATTCAGGTTTTCATACTCCACCATATACTCCAGGGTAACCGGATACTGATTTGAATTCTTAGCGTAGATCTCGATCCCGGTCTCAGTTTCAATTCGGTAAACATTGACCGAACTGTTATCTTGAGTCAAACCGGCAGTCATTAAGATCAAAAGGAACAAAATGATTTCATACGAATTTCTTTTTGTAAAGGGCTCTTGAACAATATCGATAAAAAAGATATCATCTTAAATGGAATTAACGCTAATTCAAATTCTTCTGCTATTAGGGGCCGCCGTCGATCAGGATTCGGATGATTCTGAGATCTATCTCAGAATTAAGAATGGAGACCAAAAAGCTTTTAAAACCTTCTTTGAGAATCATCATGATGAGTTGTTTCGCTATCTCAAGCAAAAAGGACTGGCTAAAGAAGCCGCCGAAGATCTGATACAGAAAGCCTTTATTTATATCTGGGAAAACCGGGACGGTATTGACGAAACAAGATCTCTGCGAGCCTATCTGTTTCGTATCGCCTATACAAGAATGCTAAACCTGTTCCGCGATCATTCCAAGTTCGACAAAAATCAGGAAGTTCCTGATCTGGCTGAGGCTAACAATTCGGCCGATGAGCCTCTCAATCGCAAAGAATTAAACCGGACCATCGAAAAAGCCATCTCATCAATGCCAGAGAAAAGACAGGAAGTTTTCAGGTTATGTTTTCTTCAAGAGTTCACCTATAAAGAAGCCGCCGAAACTCTGGAGGTGTCCGTCAAGACCATTGAAAACCATATGGGACTGGCTTTAAAAGACCTTCGCTCCTCTCTTTCTCAGGTAGCCAAAGATTATTTATAATTTCTTTTAGGGGTACTCCTCCTTTTGTGTGTAATAAGGGTGAATACAAGACAGTTGGAAGCTGTTTACTTAACCAAATAATTACACCAAAAGGAACAATACAATGTATTTATCAAGACTGTTTAAACCTCTAACTTTTTTATTCGCGGCCCTGCTTATAACAACCGGTTGCGATCTCGCAAATTCCGGGAATGACGGTCCTAAAGATGTATCCGTTAAAATGCAGATCAACACAAATTCTACAGCTGCTAAATTTAAAGCTGTAAATCTCGATTCCCTGACTGAGATCAAATTTCTGGTTGAAGAACTGGAACTCGAAAGCGTATCTGATGACTCAGCCGATTTTGAAGTTGAAGATCTGATTGTAAACCTTCCTTTAGACGGAAGTGCCATTCAATTGACCTCACAAAATATCCCTATTGGACTCTATGATGAGTTTGAGATGGAGATCGAAAATGATGACGATGGAAATGACGTTAATGACCCTGATTTTATTAATGAAGGCGATGAAAACGGCTATTCAATGGTGATCAAAGGCTCTTATAATGGTGCAGATTTCATGTTCAGAACCGATACTGATTTTGAGATCGAAATGGATCTGAATCCACCATTGGAGATCAGTGAAACAAGTGGTTCTCCTTCTGTAGCTATTAATATTGACCCTTCCGGATGGTTCGTAGACTCAAATGGAAACGCACTTGATCCGAACGACCCTGCCAGCAAAGAGATCATCGAGGATAACATCAAAAACTCTTTTGACGCAGAAGGCGATGATGATGATAATGATGACAACGATGACGATGACGACGACGATAGTGACGACTAATTACCCTACGATTACTAAAACATAACACTACCCAATCAAACCCTGCCATCTGAACCATGGCAGGGTTTTTATTTTTTATTAAAAGAAAAACTTTTATACCATTGATTAGGGGTTCATGCTGTTTGATGTGTAATAACAGTGAACACCTACAACAAATATCGAATTATGAAAACACTAATTAATAATCTCACCAAAGCCACCGGGTTTTTTCTTGCCTCAGCTTTGATCTTCTCTGCCTGTAGCCTCGGAGATGTTTCAAGTGATATCAACAACAATGAATTGACTCCGGAAGAACTGGAAGCGGCCAGCCAGATCATGGGTCAGGCTCTTTCTGATGATAATGATGGCATATTCTCAAGTTTGAACGACGCACTCGCAACGGTTTCAAGCGACGGATTTTCTTCTGGAAATAATGCCTTAAAAGACGATGATGACGACGACGATGAATACTCTGGTCGTGGCAATGAACGCAATTTCAGCTATGAATACGATCCTGCTACCGGAACCCACACCCTGAGTTTTGAACGAAGCGTGGTAAAACCGAATTTTGAAAAAAACATGTCGGCTTTGCTTACCTATGTATTCACCGATAATGATGATCAGTTTATTGCGATGCCACGAGTAAATCGCGAGCGTATCGAAAATATAGAGTTCACTGCAAACAGAACCGGTGATATGACCAGTAATTTCAGATCCTCTGATTTTAACCGATCCGATACCCTGGCCATCACGGGGATCAGCAGTGCTACCTCAGTACTTACTTTGAATGGCAAGCATAATGGCAATGGGTCAATAACCGGCGTTCGTAAGAATGGCGATACCTTTGAGCGGTCATTCGTAAATGAGATCAACCTGCTGGATATTCAGATCAACAAAGATACAGTGGCCTATTACGGTTCACTGGAACAAGGCGTAACAGGTACATTGACTTACGAGATGAGCTTGTACAAGAACACCAACGGTGATGAATCAACCAAAACTGTATCAGGAACTATTGAAATGGACGGTGACGGTACAGCTCTTTTACGATTCGAGAACTTCCCTAAACTATTCAAAGTTAATTTAAAAACTGGTTTCGTTACTGATGATGAAGATGAAATGGAAGCGATCGTCAGTGAAGTGGATACCGTAGAAAGAACGGTCTTACTCAGCAATGATATTCTAGTGATTATCACCGGCCGAACCGAAGTGGAAGGCGATGAAGGTATCGAAACCCTCGAAGAAGTTGCCGCAGCTCTTGCAGCCGGAACTACAGTTTACGCTGATGTTGAAGGTTATCTAAGTCCTCAGGATGACACACGATTCATAGCCGATGAGATCGAGTTCGAATATGAGGATGATGATGACGGTGAGGACAGTGACGATGACGACGATGATAACAACAGCGATGATGATGACGATGATAACGATGACGACAGTTAATCAATAAGAACTCAACTATACCGGGTAAGTAACCCTTACCCGGTTATTTCTATGGCAAACGAAAACAACATATTACCACCAAACGACCCCGATCTTCTTCTGGCTAAAAGAATTGGAGATGTTTTACCTGATCTTAAGACCTTAGATACTGAAAAGGATTCTTTTCTCAATGATCTTTTCAATTACAAGAGATCTGTTGAAGAAAGAAATATGGAGACTATCAATTCCGTTGACCTTTGGGATTCCATAGAAACCAGGATCAATGAATCAGGTTCAGAATCCATAAAGGGAAGGATCCTGAATTTTACACCTGCTATCAGACGCTTTGCCATTGCAGCTTCTATCCTTATTGCAGCCATTGTTGGAAGCTTCTTACTTCAGGATCAAGCTCAGCCAACCCTTATTGGTGAAAGCTTTGCCTCCATCTCAGAAGTTGCCCTGACAGACGGTTCAACCGTTAGCCTCCGCCCTTATTCTAAGATCTATCTTTTAAAAGAAAGCGAGTCTGAAATGTCATACAAACTGGAAGGCGAGGCTTATTTTGATATAACCTCAGATCCTCAGAGAATATTTTCGGTTGTAACCGATCAATCCAAAGTTCAGGTGCTAGGTACAAAATTTATTTTGAGCGAATGGGGTAATACTGCTAACGTATATCTTGAAGAGGGACAAATAAAATTTGAGTCTTTAAGATCAGGCAGTTTTGTTGTTCTTGAACCGGGACAATCTTCCATAATTGATGTAAATGCGGTTTCACCTGAAGTTACTGTGAAAGATCCTGAGGTCTTCACGGACTGGTTGACCAACGAATTAACTTTCAATAATGACCGTGTTCGTGATATCTTCAATGAGCTCGAACAACATTTCAACATCCGTATTCAGGGACCTGATTCCATAGAAAATGAAACTCTCAGCGGCTCCATTGAGTTAGATGAAATTGATGCTGTACTTCGGGACTTTGAACTAGTGCTGGGTGGCAGCTTTACCAGGACTGACAGTAATACCTATGAGTTTAACGCTGAATCTTGATCAATGATCAAAAATTTTATCCGGTCGATATTTTTTGGGGTTTTTCTGGCAGGTATTTCATCCCCTGTTCTTGCTGCAATATTCGTTTCAGGCTGAACCTCTGATCGATGTTATACACACTCTCGAAAAGGAAACAGATTACCGGTTCCTGTACCGGGAGTCTCAGATCGCTGAAATCAGTATCACACTTGATACTGATCAAACCAATTTTATTCAAGATCTTGAGGCAGAACTAACTTTTTATCAGATCGCTATTGAATCTGATGACCAGCGAAAGCAGATCGTTTTGTACCGCAAAAAAGATAGTAATACACCTACATTGACTATTAGTGGACAGGTTGTGGATGGAGAATCCGGTGAGCGTCTGCCCTATGCCACTCTCTTCTGGAAGGCCGATGGGAAAACCTATGGAGTAGCTAGTAACTCATCAGGTGTATTCAATATTAATACCTCAGTGCGAAGTCCTGATTTCATGCTTCAAAGTTCTTACCTCGGTTACGAAAGCAATGAAATCAAACTCGACCTTAGGGAAGGATTTTCATTTGAAGACGTGACCATGCGGCTCACTCCAACTGCCGTTAAGGGTCAGGATATCGTGATCACAGGATTCAATTATCCCTCAAGCTCAGATAGCATCTATCGGAATTTTATAAATACCGGTGTCCTGAGTCCCTTTGGAGAAAATAACACCGCCCGAGCCTTGCAATCACTTCCATCGGTCTCCAACGGTCCGGCCGTGAATAATGGCATCACTGTTCGGGGAAGTTCACCTGATGCCACCCAGATCCTCCTTGATGGGATCACGATCTACAACCAAAGTCACCTGTTTGGATTACTTGACAGTTTTAACCCCAATGCTTTGCAAACCTCGGGTTTTTTCTACGATGTAACACCGGCTCAGTTTCCATCTTCACCCGGAGGTACGCTTTCCATGCTGACCAAGTCCGGTTCCCTGAATCATTTCGGGGCTTCAGCAGGCCTCAGTAACACGGCATTCAATACCACAGTTGAGGGGCCACTTCGATCCGGCCACAGCAGTTTTCTCTTCTCCGGGGAGAGCATCAACAATGAACGTGGTAGATTGGCTGGGAAACAATGACTTGATTGCCTATGGGTTAAATATAGATCGACCCAGTGAGGTTATGGCTGATAACCTGACCGACTTACAATCAAGGCTTGTAACCCCCGGTGAATACGATGCGCTTTTTTATGATCTGCATGGTAAACTATATTTTGAGAGAAAGAATGGAGGCAGACTTACCCTTGGAGCCTACTATGGCGCTGATAACGTTTCACAGGAAGCAGAGCGACTGGTTCGGCGGTTCAACCCTAATAATCCTTTGGATCGTTTCAGCCTTCAGAATGTTGAGACTCTTAATAAGTGGGGTAATTTTAGCTCCAGTATATCCTATAAAACACCGATCTCATCAAGACTTTACAGTCAAACCCTGGCGGCCGTCAGTATTTATAATACAGAATTCAGTAAAGATGATTTTGTGTACAACAGGGTTGATTCCGGAGGCACCAATGTGCAGGTTTTTACCTTTCCCCTGGAGAATAAAAGCGTATTTAATGAGATCAAATTTGATCAAAGTTTTGACCTGAGCTTGCCCTCCGGGTTCTGGACTTTTGGGGCTACTTACCAATATTTCACCGGCGAATACTTCGAGGAATCTTTTGATCGACCCGGATTTCTGAATGAGTTCCAAACCAGCCTGATCGATGTTTACGGGCAGTTAGATCACACCAGATGGGATCTTATAAATATATACATAGGAAGCCGGTTTCATTACTATACGGACGTTTCCAAAGTTTACTTCTCCCCTAGAGTAAAGCTGAAGATATTTGATAATCGCCCCCTATCCTTTGGAATGGGTTACAGTAAGAATTATCAGTTCTCGCATCGGCTGTCTTTCTACAATGTGAGGTAGTCCTGATATCTGGGTAGTCAGTACAGATCAGCAGCCACCAACATCATCCGATTATTATACCGCCGGAATGTATCTCCGTTTAGGTTCGAGGGCTTTACTTCAGATCGAGGGATATTACAAATCGCTTGATAACGCACGACTATTTGAGATCAACTCTCAAACCCTCACCAATAGTTTTGATGCCCTGCCATGGCTTTACGATAATGATGGAACTTCGAAAGGCATTGAGTTCATGCTTAGGAATTATCTAGGACCCGTGACCCTCACGAATTCATACACATTATCTGAAGCAACCTTCAGTAACCCCGAGATCCTGAACGGTGAAGAGTTCTATGCTCAGTGGGATCAGACTCACAGTTTTACCAGCTCTGCTGAGATCAATATCACATCCGGTTTAACCACATTTTTGAGCTTCAATTACGCCTCCGGCTCGCCAAACCGGCTGTACTTTTTACAGGTTGAAAATGAGGAACGTCTCTCCGATTATCAGCGACTGGATGCCGGCCTTGAATATTCAGGATCAATCGGAAGCACTGAAATTGAACTCAAAGCTTCAGTATTTAATGTTCTGGACAAAAATAACACCTGGTATCGCGAGCTGAATCTGGTAATTGACACCTCGGTTCCACAGAATCAGCGGCGACTAACTTCCCAGCCAGTGGATGTCTATGACCTGGGCTTTCAACCCTCCTTCAGTGCTCAGATCTGGTTCTGATCAGGCCCTGAAATAACCGCATCCACTTCCATTTCCACGATCAGGTCAGGATGAATGAGCTTACTTACTTCAACGAGCGTGGCTGCCGGTTTTATAGATCCGAAAAACTCCTCATGAGCTTTGCCAAAAGATTCCCAATCTTCGATATTGGTAACAAATATTCGTGTTCTAACTACATTTTCCAGTGATGCTCCGGCCTTAGAAAGGGCTTTTTCAATATTTTTGATGCACTGAACTGTTTGAGTATACAGGTCACCTTTTCCCACCACATTACCCTGTTCATCCACAGCTGTGGTACCGGATATATAGATCTGATCACCTACACGAACCGCCCGGCTGTAACCTACCAAGTCTTCCCACTTTGCTCCTGAACTGTAATTCCGCCTCTTCATCAGTCCGCTAATCCAGCTTCTGCCGTTAAGATCAAAAAGGCTCTTTGAACTCCTTTGTACCCTTCATCATTGAACCACCATTCATCAAGTGAGTGTGAGTTACCGCTGCTGCCTCCACCACCTATGGTCATAGAAGGAATACCCATTGAGATCGAAACATTGCTATCTGTTGAAGATCGAGCCAAATTTGGTTCATCCCCGAAATGCTCTGTAACTGCAATGGCTCTTTGTATCAATGGTGTGGATAGCTCAATGGTACCGGAAGGCCGATTTCCGATCATCTCAACATTAACTGATAAATCTGGTCCTTCTGTTTTTATACTATTCGCTTCAGCCAAAGCTTCATCAATAGCTTCATGCATCAGCGCATCGATCTGCTTAAGGCTTTCCTGACTTTCTGATCGCATATCTATTTCCATCCAGTTCTCGAAAGGAACCGAGTTGACTGATGTACCGCCCCCGATTCGCCCAACATTGTAGCTGGTTTTGGGTCCGGTTTTGACAAATTCTGAGGCCTTGTCCTCAAAGATCGCAATAGCCCTGCCCATGGCATGTGCCGGATTTCCGATCCCAAAGGCACCCCAGGAATGTCCACCGGGCCCTTCAAACGTCACACGGTATCGGTGTGAACCGAGTGCCTGATTGACGACCCGTGCATCATCACTGCCATCGATAGAGATAAATGCATCAATGTTATCGCCGTCTGTTTCAAATAAATGCTTTACTCCCCTGAGATCACCAATGCCTTCCTCTCCTACCGTACCCACAAACCAGATATTGTCCCGGGTCGATATATCCAGAGTTTCATAAGTATCGATCAAGGTAAGCAAGTGCAGTTAATCCGCGGGTATCATCAGTAATTCCCGGAGCAAATAAAGTGTCATTCCTGACCTCTACTTCAACGTCAGTTCCTTCAGGAAAAACGGTATCCAGATGGGCGGAGATCACAATATTTCGGTCACCATCAGTTCCGGCGAATACCGATCACATTCCCTTCCTCATCAATACGAACCTGTTTCAGTCCCAAATCCGTCATCATTTCCGCATATTTCGTTGCACGTACCTCTTCCAGAAATGGGGAGCAGGGTATCTCGGTGATCATGATCTGATTTTGAACCGTTACTTCATCTACCTCTTCAATATGATTCAGAGCTTGCTGAATCGTTTCATCGCCGGTCAGTTGATTTACTTCATCTTTAAAGTTCTGTTGTACGGTGATTCCCGTTTTAGGATCGGTATCCTCTTCGGCAGTTTTGTTGGTACAATGATTCAGACTAACCAATACAGTTAAAATGAGAAACAGGTTCATTAAGTATTTCATAAAGAAAATGGTGGTGTTAACCTTTAATTATTGTTTGCGGTAAAATCAGGCCCCAGTGGGATTTCAAGGCTTCCGGCCTCTTCGGTCAATGCTTGGGCTTCCGCCTGATCTCCGGTCTCATTTAAGATCTCAACCAAAGCAGATCTGGCCTCAAGATGAAATGGATTGTGTTTCAGGGCCTTCTGATATGAGTTTTGAGCACTTACATTGTCATCTTTCAATCAGCCAATTTCCCTTTTAGAGCAGCGACTTCTGCTACATAAACCGGCAACTTAAGATCGTTCTCCATCTCATTCAAAAGGTCCATGCCCCTATCGGTCTCAGAAAGTAAGCCATAAACCTCTGCCAGCAAAAACTTGTCCTGAACATTGAGTTCGTCAGTATCAGCATTATCGAGAGACTCCTGAGCTTGTTCTTTATCACCATTCAGTGCATGGATCTCTGGCGATCCCTGATCTGTACCCTGAAATATTTCCGGCCGATTCCAGAATACGCTGACCTTCTTCCAGGACTTCCAAAGATTCATCATTCAGATCCTGCCTCATCAAAACATCGGCATAAGTGGATCGCAGGTCGAAGTCTTGAGGATTTTGACCCAGCAGATTCCGGAAGAATGGTGTGACTTCAGCAGAATACCCAAGCCGGCTTCTTGCGTTCATTCACAAAGGTTTCTGCTTCTTCCTTACGATCTGTAAGATAGGTCGAAATGGTAGGCGCTGAAGCAACATATTCCTCTGCTGTACTCAAGAGCCATCGCAATCTTACCATAATCAAGAAACCGCTCGCGCATCAGTCGATTCAATTGGGCCGCTTCAGCCAGATCATCCTCAAGCGTTTTCGCTTGATTCAGCAGGTCATTCTGATCTTCTAAAGCCTCATCAAAATCAACGTCACCATTTAAAGCCTGATGATGAATAATGTTTGCTTCATCAACAAAAATTGGTGCATACGTATCATCTATATCTTTAGCTTTCTGCGTAAATGATCGAGCCTCTTCGTAATTACCCTGCCGTGCATGAACCTGAGAATATTCGAGTATGGCAGGTACGTAATTTTTGCTGTACGTAAGAGCTGTATCGAGCAGAGATGCTGCAAGGGTGTGATCGTTACTTACTCTCTCAGCCAGGGTCAGATAGGTCTGGGACCAGTTATCAGCCAGTACCTCTTCATTTCCTGCCAGATAATCTTCCTGTTTCTGAAGGAGTTCCTCTAAAAAAGCGTAGTAATCCGGATCCTTTTCCAGGATATATTCTTTTGTATTCATCGACTTATGATTCAATGGATGAACCTTTTCTCTGCCAGAAAACCTGCATATCCCTGGGCAAAGAATTCACTTTCGTTGTTGGAAGCGTAGTAATCCAACGTTTTGCTATTGGCCATCGCATCATAATAAAGCGCACGGATCTGTCGGTCTTCTGCATCAGTTAATATCCTGCCGTGATAGAGGTGGGCATACTCATGAGCCAGTACATTCCGCTCAGACTGAGCACCCCTCTCGAGATATTCGATACCGGTCGCCCCGCTACCAACACCTCGAATATCCATCCACTGCCTGTTATCAAAAGTGGTTCCATATCGGAAATAATTCCTGTCCATAGCAATGGCCAGATCTATGTGCAAAGGCGGAATCGCAAAATCAGAATCAAATTTTTGGATCATGTTCAGATAGGCTTTACTCGGACCGATCTGCTGAGCGATCATCTTTTTCACACGATCGCCGGGATAAGTATTCCGCATCCTTAAAGACATCATAGAACACCAGATCCTTCTTCAGGTATAGCGGTTTCTTCAATTATCTGTTCAAGTTTTCATACTCCTCCAAATACTGAAACTGCCGCTGTTTGATGACCGCAGCCAAAGCATTGTGTGCGGGACCATAATTTTTTTCCCGATCCAAGATAGCTGAAAGTAACTTCAGCTGAATCTAGTCGCTCTGCTCGATCCATGCTGTAATACATGTAATCAATCGATCCCGCATCATTTCCGGCAGGACAGATTCCGGGTATTCCTCACCGATCTTCTCTGGTCAACTCTATCGCCTCATCCACGCGTTCCTGAGCCAGCAGCTGCATCCGCTTTTTGCAATTTTTCCCGGACTTCATCGTCCGATTCTGTTGCAGTCAGTCAAAGCATAGGTCAGGTTGGTATGACCATTTCCAAAATGCCAGTGTGTAAGGTAGTGCAAAGGATTGACCTCAAAGGCCAGATTGCGCTGACCGGCCATGTTATCGAGCTGAGTGGCATCCACCCTTCTCCAAACCGCATAGCCATAGCTAAACCGTGCATCGGCATTGAAATGGATTTACCTCGAGTGCCTTTTGAAGTGCAGGCTCAGCTCCGGCAGGATCCTGAGCCCAGAATAGCGACTCTCACGCTTCCAGCAGGTAGCCTCCGGCCAGCGCGGGATCCCGATTCCTGATATCCTATTGCGCCCACTGCAAGGCTTCTTCATAGTTGCGATTCAACAGCGCAACCTGGCCTCCAGGAAGCTGGCTTTTGCATCAGACTCATTTTCACGCAATATGGCATCAGCGATC
>JAXHNH010000012.1:0-85426 GCA_034520725.1 Gracilimonas sp.
GTACCTTATACTCATCTTCACCAAAGTCCTTGGTAGAAAATGGGCGGCTGTGGTTGCGGCTCTGGTGCTTTCCGCTCTCTTTGTCTCTGGGTTGGTCATCAAAGAACAATGGGAGATGCTTTTCTTGGGTTCTTTTTTTATATCGCTTTTTATTTGGATTAATTCTAAATGGGATTTATGTTGGAGAGGGTTAGGCGTCGCTGCGTGGACGCATGCAATTTATGATATCATGGTTATTGCATTTCTGTCATAAAAAGAAATCATTAACAGGTCGATCAATACAATCTATTTAATATTAAACTAATCTATGGGTAGTATTCAGTTACATTAATATTTATTAGGCGTAGCGTTAGAGTTCGAGATATAGTTAGAAAAATAAGGGATGGTTAAATGTCTCAGTTAACGAGAGATGAAAAGCAAAAGCAGAAGGACTTCGATGATGAGATTATCCCTCATATGGATGCCTTGTATAATTTTGCCCTTCGGCTTAACCACAGATCCCAACGATGCTGAAGATCTCGTGCAGGATACTATTGTAAAAGCATATCGGTTTTTCAGCAGTTATGAGAAAGGGCACCAATGCCAAGGCGTGGATGTTTCGCATCCTCAAGAATTCTTTCATCAACAACTATCGTAAAAACATCAAAAAAACCTTCTCAGGTAGACTTATGACGAGGTATCATCCTACTATGAATCTATACGAGCTGAACGCACGGAAACTCTGATCTTGAAAATCTAATGTTCAGGGAGAATGATGGATGATGATCTATCACAATGCCTTCGACCCGACTTCCCGAAGATTTCAGAACGGTTGTTTTACTGTGTGATGTGGAAGGCTACACCTACGAAGAAATCGCCAACATGCTGGATGTCCCGATCGGAACCATCCGCTCACGCCTTCACCGTGGCAGAAATCTTATTGAAAACAGAACTGCTGGAATACGCTAAAAAGCGTGGCTACACCGGCGACTGATCTATGAGCGGAGACAACCTCATCTTTTCGTACTTTGTACCTTCAAGGTCACCCGCATTGTAGTTCCTTCGCCGAGCTCTGAACGCAACACAAATACACTGCCATTGTGATATTCTTCAATGATCTCGTTTGGTTAAGGCTGAGCCCTAATCCCCATCCTCTTTTCTTAGTACTGAAACCCGGCTTAAATATATTTTTCACGTCTTTAATATCAATTACCACTGCCTGAACCTTCAATATCGATAATTACTTCTTCCTCCTGAACTTTAGAGCTGAACAGGAATATAGGCTCCTTCATCAGTGCCCCGCAGCGAGTCCATCGCATTTTTGACCAAGATTCTCGATGGCCCATTGTAATAATTCAGGATTCGTCTTGCACCATTGCTTGAGCACTGAGGTCTTTACGAACTTCAATGGCTTTACCCAATCGCGGCAAGCGGCGTTCCATATACGCCATTACCTGTTCCAGTATAGGCTGAATATCGCATTTCCTTAAGCTCCGGTTCAGAGCCGATTTTCCCAAAACGCTCAGCCACTCCACGCAGCCGCTGTATATTCTTTTCAATCTCGTTGGCAATATTGACGGCTGTTTCTTCATAGCGATATTCATCTTCTTCAACAGCTGAAGCCAGCCATATAAACTAGAATTGGCGTTCCAAGTTGATGAGCGGCCTCTTTGGCCATTCCACCCATAAATTCGACTGTTTCTGAACGTGTAATACTGCGGTAGGTTGTGTAGCCAATGCCCAATAACAGCCCTAGTAACAGGATCTGTATGTAGGGAAAGTAGCGCAGCATCTGTACAGTAGGGCTTTCCCCATAATACACGATACTGTATTAAGCTGACGATATTCATCACCAGATAACAGAGTTCGAATGGGGTTCATTAAGGCTTTTATAATTCGCGTACTAGACTCATGCTCTATACGCTTTGATTGATGCCAACGTAATCGCAGTGTCGATATTACGCTGATGCATAATCATGCTTAGAATCAAGAACGAGTGGTTGGGATCTTGAAACGATCCTGAAGAATGATTTCTTCGGTCACGAAATCGGTAGAGCTGCTGGTGGCTTCTGCATTTTCAAGTCAAGGCTGATAACACTGTCCGGAACCTCATTCGATTTGCCGCAAGCTCAGCGATCGCATTCAAGCAGCATGGTGCTGGCTGTTCATTCACCGGCTGGCTGTTGAACTCAATCGCCCTTTGTCCACAGCTCAACGCTGGCGCGTTCCTGCTCAAGGATCTTCTGTTACCAGATATTGATTGTACACAACCGACCCGTATCCCAGAGAGATGAGTAAGCAGTACCAATGATAAGTCTGATCCTGTTAGCAGGGACAAAAAGTTTCATAAGGTAAAGAATACACCTATTGTTGAGTAAATATAAAAAGGAACAGATACAAAAAAGCCTCCCATTTCAGTAACAAGGAAGGCTGCGCAGGCTATTTAGTTTAAGCGGAAGCTTTTTGCTTTTCATACACAGGTGGAGCCTGTTTCTCAATCGTCTCTCTTGGTGATCACACACTTGCGAGTATGTTATTCATGGAAGGCAGGGTGAACATGATATCAAGCATGGATGCTTCCATGATAGAGCGTAAGCCACGCGCTCCTGTTTTACGGGTTTTAGCCTTCTTGACGATTGCTTTGAGAGCTTCTTCTTCAATTCCAGTTCCACATCTTCCATCTTAAACAAGCTTGGTATATTGTTTAACCAGAGCATTTTTTGGAGTGTTGAAGGATGTCGAGCATAGCATCATCCGAAAGCTCATGCAGTCCGCAGATAACCGGTAATCGACCAATCAATTCAGGAATCAATCCGTAAGTGCTGCAGATCTTCAGGTTCAACATGAGTAAATATCTCGGATCGTCCTTGTCAAATTTTACCTGCTCTATTGGTATGAAAACCCATTACGCTGGTTGAAAGTCGTCTGGCAATAATGTCTTCAAGTCCTGAAAAGGCTCCGCCACAGATAAACAGGATATTTGCTGTATCCAGCTGAATAAAGCTTTGCTCGGGATGCTTTCTTCCGCCTTTAGGTGGAATGTTGGCGACTGTTCCCTCTAAGATCTTCAATAAGGCCTGCTGCACGCCCTCTCCGCTAACATCGCGGGTGATTGATGGGTTATCACTCTTGCGGGCTACTTTATCCACCTCATCGATGTATACGATTCCTCGCTTAGCACGCTCCACATCATAATCAGCAGCCTGAAGCAGATTGCTTAGAATACTTTCCACATCTTCGCCAACATAACCGGCCTCCGTGAGAACGGTTGCATCGGCGATAGTGAACGGAACATCAATGATTCTTGCAAGAGTACGCGCAAGGAGTGTTTTACCACTTCCTGTTGGACCCAAGCAGCATGATGTTGGATTTTTCGATCTGAGTATCATCGATTTCAGCAATTATCAGCTGAAATTCGTTTGTAGTGATTGTATACGGCTACTGATAGAGTCTTTCTTCGCCAGTTCCTGACCGATGACATACTCATCCAGCTTGTTTTTGATCTCGACCGGCTTTAAGCATCGGTTTATAGCTCTTTTCCCTTCGGCGTGCCAGTGAAGCCAAGTCACTTTGAATGATACTTGATGCATCTTCCACGCAACGGTCACAAATATAAACTCCGGGACCGGCAACCATGCTGTTCACTTCCAGGCTGGAGCGACTGCAAAATGAACAGTGTACAATATCGCTGTTTTTATCTTTATCGCTCATAACAAGCTTAACTTAATGAAAATGCCGGTTATTTTGAATTTTTACTGGTCTTAGCAATCAGGTTATCAACTAAACCGTAGTCTACGGCTTCCTGAGCGGTCATCCACTTGTTTCGGTCAGAGTCTTCCATAATCTGCTCTATAGTTTGATCACTGTGATCTGCCAGAATTTGGCTAAGCTCTTCTTTAACGCGGATGATCTCTCTCGCCTCTATCTCAATATCACTTGCCTGTCCCTGTGTGCCACCTAGGGGTTGGTGAATCATTACACGAGCATGTGGCAATACAGCTTCGCTTACCTTTAGTACCAGCAGTTAGAAGTACAGCACCCATGCTGGCAGCCATTCCCATACAGGTAGTGGCTACATCACATTTAATGTGCTGCATGGTGTCATAAATCGCCAAGCCGGCAGAATACCACACCACCCGGACTGTTGATATAAAACTGAATGTCTTTTTCAGGATCTTCACTTCCAGGAAAAGGAGCTGAGCCGTGATAGAACTCGCAACCGCATCATTAACCGGAGTACCCAGGATCACAATACGATCCTTAAGTAGTCTCGAGTAGATATCATAAGCTCTCTCGCCACGGCTTGTGGTCTCAACGACCATAGGAACGAGGTTGTTCTGAATGGGTTGAACTGAATCTAGATTCAGGTCTTCGAAAAGCGGTTGCTTGGTAATCATGATTATTCGGTGTATAGGTTATTTATTCTTTTTGTCTTTCTTTTCCTGCTGCTCGCGGTATTCGTCTTTGCCCATTTCATTGATCTTCACTTTATCCTGCAGAACATCGAATACTTTGTTTTCCCGAATACTGCTACGCAGTTGTTCAAGCATTTGGGGCTGCTGTGCATAATATTGCTTCAGCTGGTCGGCCGGCACTCCATAGCGCGCTGCTTCTACAGCCAAATGCTCATCGATATCTTCGGGTTTTATTTCGATATCTTCAAATGTTTCTTGCAGTTTTTGACTAATGAATGACCACTTGGCTTCGCGAACGGCGCGATCTCTCATCCCAGCTTTATACTGTTCTGCGTTAAAGTTCTCAGGCAGTTCTCCACCTTGCTTTTGTTTCAGCTGATCAACGTAGGATCCCTGAATTTGAGCTACGAATGTTTCCGGAACTTCAAAGTCATGTTCTTCAACAAGAGCATCCGCAACATCATTCTTGAATAGGTCATCTGCAGTCTGATCATAATATTCCTGCATGCGGCTTTTGATGTAGCTTTTAAATTGTTCTTCATCTTCAGCTTCGCCGTTACTTTGGCTTTCGATCAGCTCATCATTAAGCTCTGCCTTGTTCAGCTTTTGTACTTTCTTGATGGTAACGCGGAAGCGATCTTTTTCGTCTCCCTCACCCAGCTCCATTTCAACAACATCACCGGGTTTTTTGCCGGAGAGTTCTTTTCTGAATTCAGCTGCTCCATCCTTACGCAAGGTCGATCTCTTGATCCTTCGTCAACATCGCCTTTGACAGGATTTCCTTTCTCATCAAGCGTTTCCACGTCAACGATCAGTTTGGATTCGTCTGTGGCCGCCTCATCAACATTTTCCCAATTTCCCTCGCGTTCAAGCGTACGTTCAATTTCTTCCTCAACCTCTTCATCAGTCACATCATGAACCATTCGATTTACTTTGATCTTGTGAAAGATCTTTGACTTCAATCTCAGGCTTGGAACCGATCTTGAATTTCACTTCAAGCTCGTCGTTTTCCCAGGTAAAGTCTACCATTTCAGTTCTCACCAATCGGCTCATACTCAGGCACAACTTCTTTTTCAAAGATCTTCTGAACAATGTTACTGATCTCTTCTTGTTCGATCTCTTTACCAAATCGCTTTTTGATCATCCCCATTGGGACTTTACCCGGGCGGAAGCCAGGAAGCTGAATTTGGTCTTTATACTTTTTATAGGCTTTGTCGAAATCTTCCTGAAGGTCTTCTCTTTTTGCTTTCAGGGTTACTTCTTTATCGACAGATGTGAGCTCTTCTACAGAAATATCCACGTGATCTCCGCTTTATTTATTTTAATTCAGTAAATGAACAGGATTTCAATTTATAATTGGGAAGGAAGTACGAGAGGGGGACTCGAACCCCCACATCGGTTAAGATACTAGATCCTAAATCTAGCGCGTCTACCAATTCCGCCACTCTCGCAAAATTCAGAGCTTGCAAAGATAAGACTTTCATTTTCTGAATTCAAACTTATTGTAAATAAATTGCTTTGTGGTTCAACAAAAATGGTAGAAAATAGGAGTGGAAATTGGTTATTGAATGTTTGAATTTTAAATCACTATGTATAGAAATCTCCGCCTGCTTTACGTAACTACATCCGATAAAAAAGAAGCCCGATATATTGGGCGTGCTCTCATTGAAGAAAATCTCGCTGCCTGTGTGAATATCATTGATGGAATGAATTCCATGTATAAATGGAAGGGTGAGATACAGGAAGATGCTGAATGTATTCTGATCGTGAAAACGCATTTCTCCAAGAGTTAAACGTGTAACCCGCCTGATCAAGGATATTCACAGTTATGAGGTGCCATGTGTGATCTCACTCACCATTACCGAGGATGAAGGCAACGAAGAATACCTGGATTGGCTTGAGCTCAATTCAAAACAACCGTTTCAACTATGATCGCAGTGAAGTAAAATCTGTTGATAAGAAAACGAATCTCGGACCACACTTTGTGGGCTAAAATAAACCGACCAATGGCACGGAATGCCATTGACTTCGATGTCATGCATGAACTTGAGGTTTTGGTCGGAGAACTGGAGGAGAATAAGGAGGATACGGGTATTTATTCTCAGTGGTGAAGGAACAGATTCTTTTGTTTCGGGAGGCGATCTGAAGAAATTTCACTCGATCAAATCAAAAGAGGAAGCTGTTGCCAAATCAAGGCGTATGCAAAACTTGTTGCTCAGGTTAGAACAACTGCCATGCTGGACGGTAGCCTGTGTGAATGGTGACGCTTACGGTGGGGGTATTGAACTGATGCTGGCTTTCGACTTTCGTGTTTCGGTTCCTGATGCAAAATTTAGGTTTCCCAGGGGCGCTTTTATCTGGTGTCCCGGCTGGGCGGGCTTACCAGGCTTGTTGAAAAGGTCAGGCCGAAACCAAAGCACTGGAATGGCTTGGAAAATCTGTGGTTACGGATGCAAACGCTGTTTATGAACAAGGAGCTTATCAAACATATCTTACCGGGGACGTCTCCTGAAGATGAGGTATTAGATTGGGTGAGTAAGCTCACTGAAAATGACCGAAAGTTCATCAGAGCTTTAAAGAAGGAGCTGATCGACACTTTCCTCAACGAAATGAGGCCCTGCTGGCAGAGATTGAACCATTCTCTGAACTTTCGGTTGACGAAACAGCATATCAAAAGAGTTGATGCCTTCATGAATAAAAAGAATACATAGCATAGTTTGTCGTGAATAATGAAACCACACTGCTGTTTCTGGATTATTTCTTTGTGGTATTTCATCTTTTACTCATTGCATTCAATTTAATTGGATGGATCTGGAGAAAGACAAGACGGCTTCACCTATATGTAATTTCGGCCACCATCTTTTCCTGGTTAGGGTTGGGAGCTTTTTATGGCTGGGGATACTGTCCCTGTACCGACTGGCATTGGCAGGTTAAACGGGCTTTGGGTGAGGCCGGACTGCCTTCTTCATATATAAAGTATTATCTGGATCAGATGTTTGGTTTTTCGTGGGATACATTTACGGTGGATGTGTTGGTGGCAGCATTGGGGATCGGGGCGTTTTTGGTCTCAATAGTTGCAAATTATAGGGAGTGGGAGACACAAAAAAACCGGTAGAGAATAATGGATTCACTACCGGTTCAGAGTTAATCTAAAAGTATAAAACTGCTTAATCGATCATAAAATCAGAGGAATAAATGGTATTTCCCAGATCAGATTTATGCGACCACCTTCATCAGTTTCCTCTACAGTAATGGTGAAAGCTTCGGTTACGTCATCTTTAGTGGTTACATTCATTGGGACACGTCCAAGATCACGACTTTCATCATATGAATTGCCGTTCTGTCCAGTCTGTGAGTTTATGATCAATGTTCCTCCTTCTTCTTCAGGAATTGAGAACAAGGTGTATTCTCCGGCAGGAACCTCAAGGTCACCAAAACGCAGGTCTTCAGAAGTATAAAAGTGGGTAGCTCATTGGCTCCCGTTCTCCGATACTTCACCATAAGGAACTATATTGCCAAATAGATCACGCCCACGTTTTTGGGGTGAGCCGTAATCAACGCGGAAATTGATATTGGTAAAGGCATATTCTGCACTTATTGCACCGGATAGTTCACCGATCGGATTCCTGGCGTAGCGATCTGCAAGAGCGTTCATATCTACCGAACTCACCCTGTTCACCTTAAGTTTACGGGTGGTCAATCCGGCATCAAGGTGTTTGATATTTCCTTCGGTGTTACGTTAACTCCCATAACACCCCGAAATGGATGCCTGATGGTCATGGAATCACCTTCCATATCAGCGATGACGAAATTTGATATCCTGATTTCCGCTAAGCAATGGCTGGTTGACGGTATCCTGTCCGGCCTCAACTAGCCGCTGTTGAAAGGCAAGTTCAAATGGCCAGTGTACCATATCTATAAATGGCAGTACTTCCGGCTTCATAAGGTGCCATGTACGCACGTGCAGCATCCGCATCCTCACCGAAAAACTCCACGCTCAGGCTGTCCCCCTGCCTGACAATTGATTGGGTGAGGGCTCCTTCACCGGTAAACCCAACGGCAGGCGGATAATCGGTTCTCTGCATCCGAGAGATCCCACCGGTTTCATCAAGCTTCAGGTTATATTCTGAAAATCTGGTTTCAGGACTGCGAAGGATCACTGTTGCAACCAAGCCAGAATCAGTTTTTCATGAACTGCTCTACAGCAAGGGTATCAGTCCCCAATTTTGTAACAAAATAGCTCTCATCATTGCTCTGAAAACTGCAGGCCGTAAAAAGTGATGTGATCAATATCGCAAAAATAAAATTTCGCATATTATGTCATGTCGGTTGTAAAGTTGGATTAGGATTAGGTTGAAAAACTCCTTAAAGCCAAAGACTGATGCTTTTAAAATTTGGTAAATGGGGTTCAGGATTCCTGCTGGATCTTATTCAATGCCTCTACAAATGACCTCAACAGGCTGAGCTCCGGAAAGGCCGTATTTATTGTTGATCAGAAAAAATGGAACGCCCTGAATGCCGATCTTATGGGCCCGTTCAATGTCCTGAACCACTTCATCGTGTAAATTGTTTTTCGTTCAGAGCTTTCAATACCTCCTCTTTATCTAAACCGATATCATCAGCCAATTCAGCAAGATTTGATACATCACCCACGTTTTTACCTTCGGTGAAGTAGGCTTTCAGAAGTCGCTCTTTCATTTCATGTTGAAGTCCTTGGTTCTTTGCAAAATGAATAACCCTGTGGGCGTTAAAGGTGTTTGTAGGTTTTACATCATCCATATTGAAATTGAGCCCTGCTTTTTCAGCCATTTTCGTCATATTCTTATTCATCTGCATGGCCCATTCGCGGTCTTTACCATATTTGGTATGCGAGGGTGTCATAAATGTCAGCTTTGGGTTCCGCCGGCGCATTGGGATCGAGTTCAAAACTTCTCCAGGTAATATTTACCGAAGTATCCTGTAATTCTTTAAGTGCTTTTTCAAGATGTGCCTTACCGATGTAACAATATGGGCAGGCTACATCCGACCAGATTTCTATATTCATAAATTTTTCTTTAAGTGATTCAGTGTCTATAACTCATTATGCCGCAGTGAAGTTCAATGAATCCGGTTTGTTTTGGAAGTGGCTAAATAAAAAAGGATGCCAAATTAAATTCAGCATCCTTTATTCTAAATTAGAAGGTAGTTAAGGATCATTCAATCCGTTCGAGCATGCGTAATCGTGTTGCTTCAAATTCATCTCCTGCTCTCCATGTTTGCAGATCTTCAGCATTCAGAGCTTTGAATCCCGTCAGGAAAAATAAACGGGCATCAACTTCAGCACCTGTAAGATCCCAGATATTCGTTGATCTCATCATTTACGGTGTGATAGTTGGAGTCTGAAAGGCTGTCAACAGTTGCCAGGTAATTATCAGGCTTGCCAATAAATTCTCTGCCGGGATTCGGGAAAATGGCAGGGATACCCACTTTAGCCAAATTAAAGTGATCTGAGCGATAGAAATAGCCTCGACTTGGATGTTGATCCGGTTTTACGGTTCGACCCTGTTTTTGAGCTACTTCAACCAAAAGATCGCTTAGTGAAGAACGTCCGTATCCAACGACTACGACATCCTTGGTTTGCCCGTATACGTTCATGCCATCAAGATTAATGTTGGCCGTAACTTTGCCGGGCTCAACTGTAGGATTTTCCGCCCAATACTGAGAGCCCAAGAGACCAACTTCCTCAGCGCCGACAACCACAGCCAGCACACTTCGTTTGATCTCAGTTTGAATGGATTTATAAGCCTCCATCATTTCCAGTAAAGCACTTACTCCGGCGGCATTGTCTGAAGCACCGTTGTTAATGGAGTCCGCTTCGATCGGAGCAGTAATGCCAAGATGATCGTGGTGGGCAGTAAGTACCAGATATTCATCATTCAGATCCTCATCACTTCCCTTTATTTCTGCAATAACGTTCTTGCCCATGATCTCACGATAGGCTGCATCCATGCTTACGTTCATGCGAATTCCATTTAATGGAACCGGTTCAAAATCAGGGCTGTCAGCAGCTTCCATTAATTCGTTGAGGTTTAAGCCAGCCTCTTCAAATAGTAATTGTGATGCCTGATAGGTCATCCAGCCATTGAATTTGGTTGGTGAAGAAGAAGCATCTCCCTCTCCCTTTAAGTAAAAACGTTCCCGACTCCATCCATTAGAAACGACATTCCAACCATAGCCTGCTGTTTCATCAGTGTGAATGATGATGGCACCAACCGCACCTAGTTCCTTGGCTTTTTCATACTTGTAATCATACCGTCCGTAATAGAGCCTGGTTTCTCCATCAAACAGCTCGGGATCATACTCAGGGTCGTTGTTTTTAACGACAATGATCTTGCCTTCTACATCCATTCCCTTGAAGTCATCCCAATTCTCTTCAGGGGCCTGAATGCCATAACCAACGTATACCAACTCAGCATTTTGTACATCAATTTGCTCAGCCTGATTTGCCGGCCATGCCATGAATTCATCAAAATATTCTACATTGAAAGGGGTGCGTCCATTAGTTGAAACAGACATTTCAGCATTTGATGTTTTTTGGCCCAACAGTGGGAATTCCTGAACGTAACTTCCATCCTTAGCCCCGGGGGTAGCGCCCATTTTTTCAAACGCGTCAACCAGATAGTCAACTGTCATTTGTTCACCGGCGGTGCCGGTAGACCTTCCACGAAAATCATCACTGGCAAGGGTTTCGATGTGTCGAAGCAATGAATCCTTGTTAATGGAATTTGCAGCGTTTTGTTCAGGTGCACTTGAACACCCAAGCGCTAATATTGAGATCAGTAAGGCAATAATTGAAGCAGATTTCATCTGGGAAAATTTTGGTTAGAGTTTTTGATATCCGAGTGAAGATAATGTACAAAATAAAAAAAGCGAAAGAGGGTTAGGTCTTTCGCTTTGTAATCAATAATTCTAGTAGGTTCAGTCTTCAGAAGAAAGCTCTATAGAAAATTTCTGAACCTTGTTGGTCACAGTCTGATCTTTGACCATTCCGCCAATGATGTAAAATTCATTGTTAGCGTGTCCGAGGCTTCGGTGATCCATAGTTGGAGTAGGCTGTGGTCCTAATTCTACCCATTCCTGCGTGTCGAGGCGGAATCCGAAAGCAGTCGTTTCTGGAGAAGAAGGTCTCAGATTGTATCCGATACCGTTAAAGTTATAAGGGTTGCCGGATCCTCCAACAAATACGATCATTTCTACAGGTGATTTCACACCAATGGCGGCCATTCTGTAACGCGCTTCACCTGGATGCGTATTGATACGTGACCAATTGATGGAAGTATGGTCTTCACTATCGATTTCGCCTTTAATACTACCCGGTGACATTTTGAAAAGTTGTTCACCTTCATCGACAATAACCTGAACGCCATCAGAAAGCACCATGGTGTTGCCTACAATACCACCGGCATGGCCAAATACGGGAGGTCCGGGATAAGGAGTGGCGTGTTCCCATGAATTCGTTTCTGTATCATACACTTGTACATTCGAAACATTATTTGTGTAATTCCAGCCACTAACCAAATATATATAACGATCCTGATAAACGAGGGATACAGCATCTTCAACCGGAAGCAACATATCGGCTACATGTTCATAGGTATTTGCGAGGGGATCATATTTGAAAACTTCCTGAGTGGAAACTTCTGAGCCATCTTCAGCCACAGTGTAACCACCAAAAAGATAGATCTTTCCATTTACGGTTTCAGCGGTGCTTCCTAATCTGCCAATTTTGTCAGGTACACCAGGAATCTCTTCCCAGATATTTTCATTGGCATTATATCGGGCAGCGAAATCACTAACATCCCTGAAGGTTTTACCTTTCTCCAATCCTGAGAAAGTATAGATGTAGGGAATGCCATCAACGGTTACAGAAGCAAGAGCGTTATTTGATATCTCTGTGGGCAAAGGTGCCGCTTCTTCCCATTCAAGGGAAACTTGTTTAGGTGCCTGTTGGCAAGAAACTGCCAAAATAGCTAGGGTTAATAATGTTATTAATTTTTTCATTTGTATAATTACTAAACTTATTGTTCGATTTTTATTTACCCTGAACACCTTATTATTCCGAAAAATTCGCGTTCAGAAATTGTTTATTTTCTAATTCTAAATATAAGATTTTTATATGTCCTCTTTTGAAAATAAAATAGTTTTAATAACCGGTGGCGCCAGTGGAATTGGGCTGTTGATGGGGAAGAAAGCTCTAATTCGAGGTGCGGAAAAATTAATAATTTGGGATATAAATTCTGACGGCCTGAATAGAGTTTCGGAAGAGCTGGGTTCGGAGGGATATTCAGTGTCTACCGAACTGATAGATGTAAGTGATCATGAACGTGTTCTGAAAGCAGCAGAAAAAACATTGAAAAATCATGGCCGGGTAGATATGCTTTTCAACAATGCCGGAATTGTAGCCGGTAAGCAATTCACCGAACACTCAATGGAAAGCATTAAAATAACCATGGGTGTCAATAGCTTGGGGTTGATGTATATGGCTAAAGCCTTTTTACCGGCAATGATCGATAATGGCTTTGGACATATCATAAATATTGCTTCGGCTGCAGGCCTTACACCCAATCCAGGAATGACGGTCTACGCAAGTAGTAAATGGGCAGCAGTTGGCTGGTCAGAATCCCTGAATCTGGAATTGGAGAGAAAGGGACATCCTGTAAAGGTTTTAACGGTGATGCCAAGTTATATCGATACCGGAATGTTTGACGGGGTTACGGCTCCATTTCTTATGCCGTTACTTGATCCTGAAAAGATCACTGATAAGATCCTGAGTGCTGTCGAAAAAGATAAAGACAGACTCAGGGAACCTTTGATGGTTAAGCTGACTCCGTTCATCAAAGGTATATTGCCGGCAAAGGTCTACAATTTTGTTGCCGGTAAAGTATTTGGTGTATACCGATCCATGGATACATTTAAAGGAAGAGGATCAGATCAGTGAAAAGTGCAAAAAAACTACTTGATAAACAGCGAACCTATTTCAGATCAGGGGCAACCAGGCCGATCTCATTCAGGATCCATCAGTTGGAAACATTAAAAAAAATCCTTAACGAGCATGAAGAGGAGCTAACAGCTGCTGTTTACAAAGATTTTAAGAAGCCCGAATTAGAAGCTTATGCCACTGAGATCGGAATCCTTCACGATGAGATCTCATACACGATAAAAAAATTAAGGAAATGGGTTAAGCCAAATAAGGTACCCGGTACGCTGATCAACTTCCCATCCTCCAATTACACCATAGCTGAGCCATACGGATCAGTGCTTATAGTAGCACCCTGGAATTATCCCATTCAGCTGGCTTTGTTGCCTATGGTTGGGGCAATAGCTGCCGGCAACACAGTTGTCATCAAGCCATCAGAACTATCACCTAATACCTCGACTGTTCTGAAGAAAATTGCGGACGCCTGGTTCAAGGAAGAATTTGTTGCGGTAGTTGAGGGGGGAGTTGAAGTAAATCAAGACCTGCTTGCTCAGGATTTCGACTACATTTTCTTCACCGGTAGTACGCGAGTTGGTAAGATCGTGATGGAGGCGGCATCGAAACATCTTACGCCTGTAACGTTAGAGCTTGGTGGCAAAAGTCCATGTATTGTGGATGGTACAGCAAAAATTAAGACAGCTGCGAAAAGAATTGCCTGGGGTAAATTTTTGAATGCAGGGCAAACCTGTGTGGCACCTGATTACGTGCTGGTTCATAGCAGTGTGAAAGAAAACTTGCTGCAGGAGCTAAAAAAGGCGATTAAAAATTTTTACGGAGTAAATCCGAAACTGAGTCCGGATTATGCACGGATCATAAATCAGGATCATTTTCAGCGATTATGTACATATCTCGAGGACGGTGAGATTTATTCCGGAGGCAGATATGATGAAGAGGAATATTACCTTGAGCCGACGATCCTCACAGATATCAAAAATGAGTCTGCTGTAATGGAGGAGGAGATCTTTGGACCCATTTTACCGGTCATCGAGTTTGACACCATTGCTGATGCCATCCACCTTGTGAACTCCAGGCCAAAGCCCCTGGCACTTTATTTATTCACTGAAAACAGTACCACAGAAAGACTGGTATTAAAAGAGTGTTCTTTTGGAGGTGGAGCCGTGAATGATGTGGTTGCTCATCTGGGCAATCATCATCTGCCGTTTGGTGGAGTGGGAAACAGTGGAATGGGAGTTTATCACGGGAAGTCCAGTTTTAATACATTTTCTCACACCAAAAGTATTATGCGTAAGCCTACATGGCTTGATATTCCGTTTCGATACGCACCCTATAAAGGAAAACTAAAATGGATAAGGAAGATCCTGAAATGAGTACAGATACATTTAAAGCATTTTATGTAAACGAAACAGATGAAGGGGAATTTTACTCTGAAATTAGGCAGGTACCGTTTTCCTTTTTGCCGAAGCATGAGGTTTTGATCAGAGTGAGATACTCCTCACTGAACTATAAAGATGGTCTTTCCGCCAGTGGCAATAAAGGGGTGACGAGAACCTATCCGCATATTCCCGGAATTGATGCTTCGGGGGTTGTGGCAGAAGATAAATCAGGCACCTTCAAAGAAGGGGATAAAGTAATTGTTACAGGTCGGGATCTTGGGTCTAATACCTCAGGTGGGTTTGGCGAGTATATCTCTGTACCGGCAGACTGGGTGGTTAAATTACCGGAGGGACTGACTTTGGAAACCGCCATGTTTTTTGGAACGGCCGGTTTTACAGCTATGTATGGAGTAAAGAGACTTCAGCGTGAATTGATCGAGCCCGGTGAAGGAAAGGTTTTAGTGACTGGGGCAACGGGTGGTGTTGGTTCATTATCCACTCTGTTTCTATCTGAACTTGGGTATAATGTGGTGGCAGCCACCGGAAAGATGAATGAGGAATCCTTTCTGAAATTACTGGGAGCCAAAGAAGTCATTAATAGAGAACAAGTAACTAATGTCGGCCACAGTTTAATGCTGAGCAGAAAATGGAATGGAGCGATAGAAACTGTGGGTGGATCCATGCTGGATGCGGTGATCAGGCAGACTAATCATGATGGGGCTGTTGCCTGTTGCGGAAATATTCTTGGCCATGATCTGAATACCAATATCTTTCCCTTCATACTGCGTGGAGTCAGTTTACTTGGCATTGATTCGGCGATCTGTAAAATGCCAATGCGCCTGAAGATCTGGAATACCATATCAAAGATCGATGTATCCAAACTACCAAACCGGTTTATTACGACGGTTCATCTGGAAGGATTGCAAAATGAGGTTGAGAGAATTCTAAAAGGTGGGCAGGTTGGAAGAGTTCTTGTGATTCACGATTAAAAGAAAAGCCCGCTGAGTTAACAGCGGGCTTAGATAATCACAAAACAGCGGTCAAACTGCATTGTGGAAGTTATGGGTATTTAATAAAGAAAATTCTTTTCAAGCTACTTTTTGAGCAACGTTGGCCAATTCAGAAGCCTTGTTTAATGGGATCGATAATTCCTGAACCGTTATCGGTTTTAGAAGGAAGTCTATATAATCCGTACTCTGTGCATTCTTTAGAACTGAAGGAGAACGGTCACCGGATAAAAATATCACCGGGATATCCATGAATTTTTCCCGAATCATTTTTACGGTTTGAATACCATTCAGTTGTCCGGCCAATTGTACATCTATAAGTAAGATCTCGGGATTAAGTTCCTGAATTTTTTCCAGGGTCTCTTCTCCACTCACTGCTTTACCGATCACTTCATATCCCAGACGTTCAACCATTTTCTGTTCCACTACTGATAATAGCGGATCGTCTTCAACAATCATTACTTTTTTAAATGGTCCCATAATAAGCCTCTAGTATTAAAATTTTCTAATGTTAATATATTAGAAGTTTTTAATAAAAGCAACGAAGGCGTGAAATATCTTTTAAAAAGCTGAGTTAAGTGATTGTAGATCAGCAGATAATTGTACGTAGAAAGGCTTGCTTTGAGGAACCTTAGAGGTTGGTTCTCCACTCATTAAGAGCCTCAAATGATGGAACCATCCTGGAGCCATACCAACTGAACCATTCTCCGTTTACTAATTCTATTTTCGAGTTTGGGAAGAGCTCTTTGATCTCTTTGATGTGCTTTTCTTTGAAAGGATAGGGTTCACTGCTTAGTAAAATAAGTTCCGGGGATAGTTCGGACAGTTCCTGAAGATCTGTATTGGGATATCTTGTGTGGTCTTTAAAAATATTGATCAGTCCATACTTAGCCATTACATCATGTATGTAGGTATCATTACCAACTGTCATCCATGGGTCTTTCCAGATCAAATATGCGGTGTTTAAGTTTTTTGATTTAGGGCGTTCATTTAGAACTGCAGATATGTTAGCCGTGATCTTTTGGGCTGATTCTGAACGTCTCGTTTTCCTGCCTATCCGGTTTATTTCGACTAAAGCATCTTCAACTGTGCTTATTTCAGTGACCATGATCTCAGCGTGCGATTGCAGAGCAAGAATATCCTCTTCCCTGTTTTCCTCTTTATTCGCTATGATAAGGTCAGGTTTGAGTTCTGTTATTTTATCAATGTTTGGATTCTTGGTCCCGCCGATGATCTCTATGTCTTGAACGATGTTTTCAGGATGAATACAAAATCGGGTTCGACCAACAAGTTGCTTTTTAAGGTCCAATTCGATCAACAACTCAGTAAGACTTGGTACGAGTGAGACAATTTTATTATATGGCAGTTCAGGCATAATGATGAATTATTTGTTCTGCCTGACGGGAATAGCTTCCCCCAAACAGGTTAGCATGGACAAGTATAGGATAAAGATTGCATAGCTTAATTCTGTCCTCAAATCCTTCTTCTACAGGATATTCTTCATTATATCCATCGTAGAAATCACCAGAGAATCCTCCAAAAAGACGGGTCATGCTGAGGTCCATCTCTCTGTGGCCATAATATACAGCCGGGTCAAATATGGATGCGTTGCTATTGTTGTCGAACATATAATTACCGCTCCAAAGATCACCATGTAAAAGAGCCGGTTCTTCTTGAGGAAAAATATGTCCGAGTTTGCCGTAGAGTTTCTGAATTGATCTAAATAAAGAGCGTTCTATCTTATCATTTTCTATCGCCAATTGAATCTGGGGTTCAATACGCTCAATGGCAAAGAAGTCACTCCAATTGGAGTGTTTGGTATTTGATTGATGAAGTTTGCCAATGAAATTGTCATGATCCAGGCCAAAATAATCGGAAGTATTCTTGTGCAGAAGAGCAAGTTGGCGGCCAAATTGAAATGACGAATGTTTACTCTTTGATCCTTCATTCACCCACTCCATGATCAGGAAGGATTCGCCAAAAGTGACAGTATTGGGTATATGTAAACCTGATTCAGCCTCAGAAAGGATCTTCAATCCCTTAGCTTCCTTTGAAAACATGCTAGGGTCAGCGTTTACATTCCATTTGATAAAGTAATTGACTCCATTATCTAAAGTGATCTGAGCAGCGTTATTAATGTCACCCCCATGAACAGCATTTAGATCAGCTATATCAGCATCGAAGTGTCCTTTAACTTTTTTATTTATGGATTCAGGTAACATAATCAATCTTCGATATGTGCTTTTAGTTCGTTTAGCAATGTCTCTGAACTTCGTTCCAAGACATTGAAAACGTTTTTAAATCCGTCCAAGCCCCCATAATAGGGATCTGGAACATCTTTCATTCCAGGATTGGGATCATATTCGCGCATCATTTTAACCTTGTGCCCATATTTGTTTTTGGTATCCAGGTCCAGAATATTTCTGTGATTCTCAGAATCCATTGCCAGAATAAGATCGAACTCTTCAAGGTCTGTATACTCAAATTTGCGTGCCTTGGAAGGCAAATGAATCCCTCTTTTGTTAGCGGTTGCCTGACTTTTACTATTGGCAGATTCACCGACATGGTAAGCCGCGGTTCCTGCTGAATCGATATAAAAGTAATTCTGTAATCCCTCTTCTTTCACTTTATGCAGAAAAATACCTTCAGCCGTGGGGCTTCTGCATATATTGCCTAGGCAAACGAACACGAGTTTAAAGGGGTCTTCTTGAGTAATAGGTCTCATTATTTATCAAAATAGGTTTGTGAATGAATAGTGCTCAAAAGTTAAGGGTTATAAAATTTGAGCAGTCATATTTAATAAGGAAACTCCTGCAGTTGAGTTCCGGATATTTTTCACGGAAGTAAGTACAAGCTTTTCAATCATATTTTGTATATTTGAGGCTTAAAACGATCCGCCTGAACTAAGTTTTTTATGGCAAAAAAATTCAAAGAAGTTAAACATTTAAGCTTTCCTAAATCAGAAGTAGAAATTCTGAATTGGTGGAAGGAACACAAGATCTTTAACAAAAGTGTAAAGACTCGTGAGGATGGTATACCATTTACGTTCTATGAAGGTCCCCCCACTGCAAACGGGAAGCCGGGTATTCACCACGTTATGGCAAGAACTGTCAAGGATATGTTCTGCCGCTACAAGACACTTAAGGGATTTCGTGTTGAGCGGAAAGCCGGTTGGGATACGCACGGCCTGCCTGTTGAGATTGAGATTGAAAAGGCTTTGGGACTTGAAGGAAGAGCTCAGGTTGAAGAATACGGCATTGATAAATACAACGCAGAGTGCCGTAAAAGTGTACTCAAGTACAAAGATCTCTGGGATGACCTTACCTCAAGAATGGGATACTGGGTGGATCAGGATGATCCATACGTAACCTTTGAGAATAATTATATCGAATCCGTTTGGTGGGCTTTTAATAAGCTGTACAAAAAAGGTCTGGTTTATAAAGGATATAAAATACAGTGGTACTCACCTGGAAGCGGAACTGTACTGTCTTCTCATGAGGTAAGCCTTGGATATAAAGAAACTCAGGATCCATCAATATATGTGAAGTTTAAGTCGGATGAAGCCGATAATACCTATCTTCCTGGCCTGGACAACCACCCCCTGGACCATCGTTTCTAACATGGCTTTAGCTGTAAATCCAAATCTGGATTACGTTAAGGTTGATCATCATGATGAAACCCTCATCATGGCTAAAGATTGTGTGGATGAGGTGCTCGAAGAAGACTATACCATTCTGGAAGAGTTCAAAGGAACCGCGTTGATAGGCAAGACCTACCAGCCAGTTTTCGATTTTGCTTTCGAAGAATTTGAAAAACGTGAAGCCTGGAGGGTGATACCTGCCGATTACGTTAATACTGAAGACGGTACAGGCATGGTTCATACAGCTCCCGCATTTGGTGCAGATGACTATGATTCTTGCCAAAAAGCAGAAATTCCCGATGTTTAACCCAATTGACAGGGAAGGAAAGTTCACTGCGCAGGCACCCGATTTTGAAGGGCAATGGTTTAAAGAAGCGGATAAGGATATCGCCCGTTCTATCAAAGACAAAGGGATGATGTACAAGCACGAAACAATGGTTCACAACTACCCGTTTGACTGGAGAAAGGGAACACCGCTGATGTCCTATCCGGTAGAATCCTGGTTCATTGAAACCACTAAGGTTAAAGACCGAATGGTTGAGTTGAATAAAAAGATCAATTGGAAACCGGAAAGTACGGGTACCGGACGTTTTGGAACCTGGCTTGAAAACAACGTTGATTGGGCGGTTTCACGCCAAAGATATTGGGGAACACCGCTTCCGATCTGGGTGAGCGACAAAGACCCTGAGTATGTTGAGTGTATCGGAAGTATTGCCAAATTGAAGGAAAAAGCCGGATTGGATGAGGATGCTGAGATCGATCTTACACCGTCCTTATATTGATGATATCACCTGGGAAGCTCCGGATGGCGGTACCATGCGCAGAATTCCGGATCTGCTGGATGTATGGTTTGATTCCGGCGCCATGCCATTTGCACAATGGCACTATCCGTTTGATAATGATCACGATTTTCAGGTGAACTATCCTGCTGACTTTATTGCTGAAGGCGTTGATCAAACCCGTGGATGGTTTTACACGCTGCACGCATTGGGAACCATGTTGTTCAATGAGGAGGCATACAAAAATGTAGTCTCCAACGGATTGGTTCTGGATGAGAACGGCGAAAAAATGAGTAAGTCCAAAGGTAATTCCGTTGATCCATTTGAGGTCATACAGGAATTTGGTGCTGATACCGTTCGCTGGTATATGATGAGTAATTCCTCTCCATGGGAAAACCTTAAGTTCAGTTATGATGGACTAAAAGAAGTTCAGCGAAAATTCTTTAACACCATCGTGAACACGTACTCATTCTTCGCGATGTATGCCAACATTGACGGATTTACTTTTTCAGGCACAGCCATTCCAAATGCTGACCGACCTGAAATTGATAAGTGGATCATTTCCCGACTTAACACAACCGTTAAGCTTGTAGAAGAACATCTTGAAGATTACGAACCCACCAAAGCAGCTCGGGAACTCGAGAATTTTGTTGAGGAACTAAGTAACTGGTACGTTCGCAGAAATCGGCGCCGTTTCTGGAAGGAAGGCAGTACGCTGGATAAAACTGCCGCCTATCAAACCCTATATGAATGTTTGCTGAACCTCAGTAAGCTGGTCAGTCCGATAGCCCCGTTTATGGGTGAGTGGCTTTATCAGAAGCTGAATGAAGTGACCGGACATGACGAGGAATCGGTTCACCTGTCATTCTTCCCAACAGTGGAAGAAACAGCCATCAATAAGGGCCTTGAGCATAAAATGGAGATGGCCAGATTGATTTCATATATTGTGTTACGGGTACGGAATCAGATCGAGATGAACGTACGCCAGCCTTTGGGCCGCATTATTCTGCCGATCAAAGATGAAAGTGAGCGACAGGCTATTGAATCGGTTCGGGATATTATACTGGAAGAGGTGAATGTTAAAGACATTCAGTTTGTAGACGATGATTCCGGAATTGTACGAAAAATCAGCTAAGCCAAATTATCCGGTATTGGGTAAGCGCTTAGGACCTAAGATGAAGGCTGTTGCAGCTAAGGTAAATCAGTTATCTACAGAAGAAATCACTGAGTTTGAAAAAAATGGCTGGATCGATCTTGATATTAACGATGAGACCATTCGCATTGATTCAGAGGGACTCGAGATCGTGCGAACAGGACTTGAAGGCTGGACGGTTGAGACTGAAAAAGGACTCAAGCGTGGCTGTTGATACAGCACTTGAGTGAAGAACTTATTCAGGAAGGTATTGCCCGGGAGTTTGTGAATCGTATTCAAAACATGCGTAAAGAAGCGAACTTCGAAGTAACCGACCGTATAGCTATTGGATTTACGGGATCTGATACGATTAAGGAAGCTGTTGTTTCCATGAGTGATTATATTAAGAAGGAAACTTTGGCTGAAGAAATTCAAATTAAAGAACTGGACGTTTCAGATTTTACGAAAACCTGGGAAATTGGAGAGGAAGAGTGCACCATCTCCATCCGAAGAAATATTAATTCATAACTAAGCAGCTATGGCTACAAACGAATCAAAGAACGACGAAAGAGTATCACCATACAGCGATGAAGAGCTGGAATATTTTCGCGAGATCATCATCAAGAAGATGGAGGATGCTGAAGATGAATTAAATACTTTGCAACGTACGCTGCGTGAAAGTATGGAAAATGCTTCGGATGAATCGGCCTATTCTTATCACATGGCTGATGCCGGTACGGATGCGCAGGAGCGAGAAAAGACCTACATGCTTTTCAACCGAACCAAGAAATTCATCCAATATCTGGATGATGCCCTGAAAAGAATTGATAACAAGACTTACGGTGTGTGTAAAGTAACCGGCAAGAAGATCTCTAAAGGACGACTTGAAGCGGTTCCTCATACTCAGCTTGAGTATCGATGCTAAATTAAAACGCAGATAAGCGAACCGGTTTGAACCGACAAAAATTAACCGCCCTTATTGTACCGGCTATTGTTGTGCTGGGGATAGATCAGTTTACGAAATGGCTGATCCGAACCACGCCCGAACTTGCAGAATAAAGTGCTGATTGATGGCTGGCTGCAGTTTTATTTTACAAAGAATCCCGGTATGGCTCTGGGTATCGACTTTCTGTCGACACCGGTAGTCAGCATTGTGGCAATTCTTGCCGTAACAGGAATCCTTATCTATATCCTGAAAAATATTGAACAGGCCGGTATAGGTTATCTGGTTTGTATGGGACTGATCATTGGCGGGGCTTTTGGTAATATCGCCGATCGTTTGTTTATGGCACTTATCATGGATTACGGCGGGGTGCTTGATGGACATGTAGTTGATTTCATCTACTTTTCTCTTCAGATCGGAGACTGGACGGTCTTTCCTTATATCTTTAATGTAGCCGACATAGCTATTTCCGTTTCCATTATCCTGCTGATCCTTTTCAACAAGCGTTTTCTTATCAATAACGATGGAAAAATGGCTGTAAATGAACCTGATGCCGAAATAGAAGGTGGTCAGATAAGTCAGGAATTTTCCGGAGATAAGTGAATAACAGATTGATAAGGCAGCCTATTACTTATCTACCTGATTCTACTAGATCTCTACCAGACTACTTATATTTACTCTTCGGTGTGCGTTTGGTGAGACAGAGACGAGAAGTCAAAATTGGGACTGATCGGTACCTGATCCACAATCTCCAGTCCAAAGCTTTTAATACCAATTCTCTTAACCGGATTATTGCTCATTAAGCGCAGTTTACGAATTCCCAGCGAGCGAAGGATTTGAGCTCCCACACCATAATCTCTTGCATCACCTCTTGGTGAGATGTCCTCTTCGTTACTTTCCAGCTTCCCTTTTTGAAGAGCTTTCAGGGTTTTAAGTTGATTTACAAGCACTGACCCGCGTTGGTTTCGGTTCATATAAAGAACTACACCTTTACCCTCACGTTCAACTTGTAGCATAGCCTGATGAAGCTGCTCACTGGTGTCTTTATTTCGGGCACCAAAAATATCGCCGATCAGATCGGACGAGTGAACACGCGTTAAGTACCGGTTCCTCTTTGTTCCAGGTACCTTTGGTTAAGGCAAGGTGGATATCCCCAGTCAGTTTTTCCTTGAAAGCACGAAGACTGAAGTCACCGTACATGGTAGGAAGATTTACATCCATTACTTCATGAACCAGGGTCTCATTTTCATTGCGGTAAGCAATGAGATCCTTTATAGTGATGATCTTCATCTCAAATTCTTTGGCCATCTTAATGAGCTCAGGAACCCGGGCCATTTCCCCGTCCTCCTTCATGATCTCACAGATGATACCTACGGGCTTAAGGCCGGCAAGTCTGGCCAGGTCTATAGCGGCTTCGGTGTGCCCGGCACGACGGAGTACGCCTCCTTCTACAGCAAGCAGTGGGAAAACGTGTCCGGGACGTCTGAAATCAACCGGTTTGGAATCATCGCTTGCAAGTTCACGAATGGTATTCGCTCTGTCAGCCGCAGATATTCCGGTCGTAGTGAGTCGCTTATGATCGATGGAAATAGTGAAATTAGCTTCATCAGGATCCGCTCCTTCCTGAACCATGTGCTTAAGCTTGAGCTTATCCGCTTTTTCCTTGGTGATAGGAGCACAGACCAAACCGCGGCCGTGAGTTACCATTAAATTAATGGCATCGTTGGTCACCATTTCGGCGGACATAAGAAAATCGCCCTCATTCTCACGGTCCTCATCATCCACAACAATGACTATCTTGCCATTTTTAATGTCTTCAATAGCTTCCGGGATGGTGTTGAACGTAAACTCCTGACTCATAGCGAATGGATATAAAACTTGATAAGGATAAATTGTTATAGGTCGAAAACTCCTTTAAAAGAGCTACTCGATCACTTATCCTTTTTGTTAGGATTTACATCGGTGATAGCAGATTTAGCGTACGGATCTTGGTTCCGCTGTCAACATCAACCAAGACTTCATTCTCTTCGATCTTGTCGAGAATACCGATGATACCGGATGAAGTAACGATCTTATCACCCTTTTTCATTTCCTCAACCATCTTTTGAATCTCTTTTTGGCGCTTACTTTGCGGCCGGATGATAAAGAAATAGAAGACCAGAAATATGGCACCCAGGAATACCAGGTTAAGGATACCGGCACTTTCATCACCGGGTTGACCCATCAAAAATAAAGGTAAAAACTGCATAAAATGAATTTATTGTAAGATTTAATTTTCCGGTGTGAAGATACGATATTCTGAGGATAATGACGATTATTAAACGTCAGTCTATTCTGAAGCTTTAATTCCAGAGGGTATCCAGGCCAAAATTAAGTCAATTAATCAAACAGCGATTTCAGGAATTTCTGATGACGTTCCTTATTCTTAAGGATGAGTAGTGGTATTCCAAAGGAATAATAGGTCATTTTATCTGTGAAGTCATCCCGTAATATGCTGGTGATCTTTTTGGTTGATTTGGCTCCTACAATAATTAAGTCAGCCTGATTTCGGACAGCTTCATCATAGACCTCGTCACCAAGGCGACCTTCTTTATGCAGGGTTAGCGTGAAGTCAACCTCATTGGGAATATTATTATCGTTGATAAAGTCAGATTTCTGCTCCTCAATGTGGTCTCTTATTTTCTTCTTTTCCTCATCCGAGGGCATATAAGGAAAGAAATGAGAAGGGTATTTAAAGATATGCTGAGCGCGGACTTTTCCGCTACTTTTTTGAATCATATTTTGGGCAAATGATACGGCATTTGCGGACTGTTCTGAAAAATCAACAGGTGCCAATATTGTATTCATGGCGTAGCGACTGTTTTCAGGAACAAACAGAATTGAAGCCGGAACATACTTAACAATTCGGCGTGCGATCACTCCTTCACCTATATAGCCGGTTTTCTTACCCATCATTAGCAGGTCAGGATCCATGGTTTTCATCATATCTATGATCTGATCAGTGGGGCGACCTTTTTTAAGGATCAACCGTGTCTCAACGGATTCATCGTCAAATTCCTTGTCGATCTTTTTGTTGAGTTCTCCTCTTATCACATCTTCAAAATCATCCGTGTTTTTCAGAGCTGGAAACAGTTCAACCATTTCTTCGGCAACCGATCCGGATTCTATAACGTGAAGAAATGATATAGTTTTTGGCTTTATAACTGAAGTCAGGAAACGGGCGTATCCAATAAGGATATCATCCATCTTTGAAAGATCTAAACAAATGAACCAGTGGTCTAAATTCTTCATAACAATCTCCTTATTGATCTTTGTCTTTTTGTTGATTCTTGATGGCCTCTTCAACAAGCTCTTTGTAGGAATCTCGATCTTTATCCTTAACGCGTTGCTGATTTTCTCTGTATTCCCGTTTCAATCCCTGATGTAAACTGTAACACATCACAAGTAAGATCAGGGCAAATGGGAGGCCGGTACTTATGGAGGCCGTTTGCAGTGCAGTTAATCCGCCGCCTATCAGCAGATATTGCTGCAACAAGTCCCTCTGTCTGAGCCCAGAAAATTCGTTGTCCGACCGGGGCATCCAGTTTACCGCCACTGGTAAGTCCATCAATAACCAATGAACCTGAATCTGAGGAAGTGACGAAGAAACTCAGAATCAGGACAATGGCAATTATGGAAGTGACCATTTCGAGAGGGAATTGCTCAAGAAATACAAATAAAGCGGTTGCTACGTTTTCATTTACCGCATCACCAATTGTGCCGATCCCCGACATTTCGAGATTGATTGCAGATCCACCGAAAGCTGACATCCATAGAAAAGTAATGATACTTGGTACGATCAAAACGCCAAGGACAAATTCTTTAACGGTTCGTCCTTTTGATATTCTCGCGATAAACATGCCTACATAAGGTGACCATGAAATCCACCAGGCCCAGTAAAAGATCGTCCATGAAGATTGCCAGTTGGTGCCGGAGTAGGATTCCGTCCAGAAACTAAAAGTAGCTACTGAACTGATGTACCCGCCAAAATTTTGAATGAATGAATCAAAAATAAAGATGGTCGGTCCGACAAAGATTACAAATACGAGAAAAAGAGCTGCAATACGAACGTTCAATTCACTTAAAACACGAACTCCTTTGTCGATCCCTAATACTACAGAAACGGTGGCTACACCGGTAATAACTACAATGATGCCTACCTGTACGAAGATGTTATCAGGAAAGCCAAAAACGTGTTCGAGACCGGCACTTACCTGCAAGACACCTAAACCCAGCGAAGTGGCCAGTCCAAATAAAGTTCCCAATACAGCAAGTGTATCAATGACATCGCCCATCCATCCCTTGATCCGGTCACCGATAAACGGATAAAAAACCGAACGAAATGACAAAGTGGAAGTCCCCTGTTGAAGGCAAAGAAACCAAGTGAAAGTCCTACAACCGCGTAAATGGCCCAGGCATGAAATCCCCAGTGAAGATAGGTCAGATTCATAGCTTGCTGAGCCGCTTCAGGTGTTCCACCCTCAGCCATTGGTGGTGACAGATAGTGAAAGATCGGTTCAGCAACCGACCAAGAACATAATACCAATTCCCATTCCGGCACTGAATAGCGTCAGCGAACCATGCCATAGTGCTGAAGTCGGTATCAGCATCATCTCCGCCAAGTCTTATGTTTCCAAACCGACTAAAGGCTATAAATAATGAGAACACAATAAATACTGTTCACAACAATCACAAAGAACCAGCCCCCGGTGTCTGTGATCGCAGTTTGTACCCCATTGAAAAACTCTTCTGCCTGATCGCCAAGAAAAAGCGTAGAAGCGATCATGGCTGTTATTAAAACTATTGCCGGCCAGAAAACCGGTTTATGAATATCAAAGTATTTTTTAATGCCTTTGCGTTCGCCTTTAGGTTTTTCGTCTCCTCGAATGGCCATTATTGAGTTTTAAAATGTTAAAAATTGGCTTAAGGAATATATGACACTACCCACCGAAATAGTAAAAAGCCTTTCTCAGTAGTGCTTAATGATTTCTTATAATTACAAGAAATAGTTAAATACAATTCAACTTGAGCTTATGGGTTGTTAAATGCCCAAAATTAAGGCCTGAAGGCTACATAAATTAAGAGCCACTATCAAATAAACGAAAAATGAAATGCCGAAGAACTAATTGTTCAGAAAGGAAGATGATCTGGCAATACTTTTAAACCTCAGTTTGAGTTAAATATTGAATATATGAAAGGCCCGGTGGTCATTTACTGACCTATTTGTCGGTGATGCTCGAAATCTAATTGGTTTGCGAGTATCAATGGTTGACTATCCGGCACCAATAGGGTTACTGCCTCAGCAGGTATGGCTTTTATAGACTTTTTTAGCTCTTTCCGTCCTTTTAATTAATCAAACTTAGGTTCTTAAATAATTTGTGTGTGAAATAATTACACAGCAGGTTTAGGGTAGTGTAATTATTCCTCTCAAGATACTTATTAGAAGACCTTAGAATTTGTAATTAATAAAGGCCTAAGAATAATATTTTCTAGTCTTTAATTAAATCATTGTTGTCTGTTAAAGCAAGTAGCGAAGCATTTTGATTCAAATCGGCATGAATATTGTATAAACTGTCCTAAGTCCCTCCATTCAATTAAGGGCGAAAAGTAAAACGGTAAAAAAATTATCAGTTTGTATGGACATTTCAGGTAACGGAAGAACGCATGTTAAGCAGATCAGAATCTCGTTTGCAGCCTCTTTTACGGGAGGAGCTGTTTAGGCCATCCCTAAAATTCTGGGCTGATAAATTTAATTATGAATCAGACATTAGTTTTTCGCCATATGGACAAGTTTTTCAGCAGCTGATAGATAAGAAATCTGTTTTAAACGATCCCCAGGCAAATGCACGGGTGGTGTGTTTAAGAATTGAGGATTGGTTGCGTGACCTTTCTGTTTCAGATGATGAGGAGATCCACAACTATTTAACTGATAATGTAGATGCTTTTTGTAATTACGTAAAAGAGGCAAAAGGCTATTCGTCAGCTCCTCTTTTTATTTTTATCACTGAAAATTCACCGGTTTCAAATATTACCGGAGAGATGCAGGCCGGTTTTGAAAACCGTATAAAAGCTTCACTTTCCAATGAAAATAATGTCTTTGTGTCAACTTCTGAAGACATCAGGAAGCAATACCCGGTTGATAATTATTATGATGAGCAGAGAGACACATTAGGTCATATTCCATTTACAGAAGAATATTTTGTGGCCCTTGGAACAACCGTGTTCAGGAAGATCCAGGCTCAACAAAGGTCACCTTTTAAAGTGATCGTTTTGGATTGTGATAACACGCTATGGGGTGGAGTTTGCGGAGAGTCAGGTCCCGAGGGTATTATATTGTCTGAGCCTTTCAGATACCTTCAGTCATTTATGTTAGACCAAAAGGATTCCGGTAAAATTCTGTGTTTGTGCAGTAAAAATGTACAGGAAGATGTTGATAAGGTATTCAGCGGGCGGAAGGATATGGTTCTGACTGAGAAGGATATTGTAGCTTCAAAGATCAATTGGCAACCAAAATCAACGAATATCAAAGAGCTTTCAGAGGAGTTAAGTCTGGGACTTGACAGCTTTATCTTTATTGATGATAATCCAGTAGAGTGTGCCGAAGTAAGGTCACAGTGTCCGGGGGTCATGACACTTAACCTTCCTGAAAATCCCGAGGAGATCCCATCATTTTTAGATCATGTATGGGCCTTTGATCAGCTTACCACAACATCTGAGGATAAAAGCAGGACGAAGCTATATCAAGAGAATATCAGGCGATCAGGGTTTAAAAGCAGTACCTCATCCATGAAAGATTTTATAGCGGGGCTGAATCTTGAGGTTGAGATCAGGGAACCGGATGAAGAAGAGATAAGCAGAGTATCTCAATTAACTTACAGGACCAATCAATTCAATTTCACTACAATCCGCCGGTCAGAGAAAGAGATCAAGGATCTGATGGAATCCGGATATAGCTGCAAGATCTGCAGGGTTAAGGACCGATTCGGTGATTATGGATTAGTGGGAGTGTTGATCTTCACAATAAGAGAAGAGTACCTTGAATTAGACAGTCTGATGCTGAGTTGCAGAGTGCTTGGCCGAGGGGTGGAGCATAAGATGTTGCAGTCACTTGCCCGGGAAGCAAAAAACAAGGATCTGAGTTCAGTTAAGATCAATTTTGAATCAACAAAAAAGAATTTACCGGCAGGCAAATTTCTTGAATCCGTGAAAAACGGGGAAGACAGCCTACAGTTTTCAACAGATTATCTGATCAATTTGGAATACGATCCGGTTGATCATGATCAAGAGGGTGAACAGGTCAAGAGCGATCCGTTAACAGAAGTTAGCAGGGATGAATCCATTACTAATAATGATACTCTGGTTGAGTTGATCGGGAAAGAATTGAATTCGGCTTTATCAATTCTCAATGAAATAAGGCCGAATAAGAACGGCCGTGATCATCTTTCAAAAGGAACGGGCAAGATGTCTGATGCTGAGGTAGAAAAATTGATCACAGAAATTTGGGAAGATGTACTCGGATCAAACGGGATTCGGTCCGATCAGCATTTCTTTGATGTGGGAGGAACGTCACTGAAGGCTGTTGAAGTGCTTTCCGGCCTGAATGAGACCTTCAGTAAGAATCTTACAGTGGTAAGTTTATTTGAACACTCCACTATTCAATCCCTGGTAGAACTCGTTCAGGATAGGCCCTCCTCAAATGATGGATTAAATAAGATATTGGATAGGGCAGTAACGAGGCGTGAACGCTTTCGGGCAAGAAGATAGTGCAATTGAAATATAAGAGATGTGGGCATGAGCAGTAACGAAATAGACAGAGAATTTGATGTCGCTATTATTGGGATGTCAGGAAGGTTTCCGGAAGCCGATAATATCAAAGAATATTGGCAGAATCTTAAAGATGGTCGGGAGTGTTTTACTCACCTCTCAGATGAACAGATCCTAGCATCCGGTGTGGATCCGGAACTAATTAAGGACCCAAACTACCTGAAAGTCTCTCCGATCCTGAAAGACTATGATAAGTTTGATGCCCGGTTTTTTGGATATACTCCAAGGGAGGTTTCCATGATGGATCCTCAGCAGAGATTATTTCTGGAGTGTTCCTGGGAAGCTTTTGAAGATGCAGGGTATAACCCCCATGCCTATGAAGAACCGGTGGGGGTTTTTGGGGGATCTGCGATCAATACATATATGGTTTTCAGTGGCGTACACAATAGGTTTTATTCCGAATTCCTTCCATCTGTTGTGGGAAATGATAACAGCTTCTTGGCTAATCGTGTCTCCTATCAGCTTAATTTGAACGGCCCTGCCGTAACAGTGCAAACGGCATGTTCAACCAGCCTGGTGTCGGTACACCTTTCCATTCAAAGCCTTTTAAATAGGGAATGTTCAATGGCACTTGCAGGAGGAGTGGCTGTTTGGGTGCCTCACGAGGCCGGACATTTACATAAAGAAGGAAGTGTTTTCACAAAAGATGGTCATTGCAGAGCATTTGATGCTAAAGCAACCGGTACTATTTTTGGAAGCGGTGCGGGTGTTGTTTTGTTGAAGCGATTCAATGATGCGTTAGAGGATGGCGATACGATCTACGCGGTGATAAAGGGTTCTGCGGTTAACAACGACGGGGCTAAAAAAACAGACTATACGGCACCGAGTGTCGATGGTCAGGCTGAAGTGATCGTGGAGGCACTTGCAAACTCCGGTTTAAGTGCTGATGATATTTCATATGTGGAAACCCATGGCACGGGAACCTTTATTGGAGATCCAATCGAAATACGTGCTTTAACGAAAGCCTACGAGGTTTTTACGAACCGGAGACAATTTTGCAGGATCGGTTCGGTGAAACCCAATATCGGCCACCTGGATGCTGCGGCAGGTATATCAGGTCTTATAAAAACGGTATTGGCTATGAATCACAAGATGATCCCGCCAAGCATTAATTTTGATGAACCAAATCCTTCCATCGATTTTGAGAACAGTCCATTTTATGTGAATGACTCTCTGAGTGTCTGGGAGTCGAAAGATGGAAGTCCATTGAGGGCCGGTGTAACCAGTTTGGGAATGGGGGGAACAAATGCCCATATCATTTTAGAGGAGGCACCATCAATTGAAAAACCCAATGTCAGGGAAGAATTTCCTCTTTTAATATCCTATTCAGCGAAAAGTACGGATGCATTGGACGGTTATTCACAAAAGTTAGCCGAATTTCTTAAGGACGAGCCCGGCGTCAAACTGCCCAATGTAGCATACACTCTGCAGGCAGGCAGAAAAGAATTTTCGCATAAGAGATATTTTGTGGCTGAGGACAGAAAGCATGCATTAGATATGCTTGAAAACTTGCCGCGAGCCTCTGTTAAGACCTATTCAGATCATGCAGAAGGCCGGGAGGTGGTATTTCTATTCCCGGGACAAGGTGCACAATACGTAAATATGGGGCGCGACCTGTATAGCAAAAATGAGGTTTTCAAAACCTATTTAGACCGTTGTGCTGAAATTCTTTTACCTGTGATGGATCTGGACATCAGACATCTGTTATTTCCTGAAAAAGGAGATGAAGAGCAGGCCTCCATTCAACTTAAGAATACCGTCAATACACAACCGATAATGTTCTCGATCGAATATTCGCTTGCGATGTATTGGATGGATATGGGGGTTACTCCTGTGGCAGTTTTAGGGCATAGCCTGGGTGAGTTCACATCTGCTTGTATTGCCGGAGTATTTGACCTTGAAACAGGGTTAAAGCTGGTCGCAAAACGTGGCAGTATCATGCAGGAACTTGAAACCGGTTCAATGCTGGCGGTAATGCTACCCCCCGATGAGGTTGAAAAATATTTAAACCCACGACTCTCGATCGCAGGTATTAACACTCCTACATCCTGTATTGTATCGGGTGAGCATGAGGCTTTGAGGCCCTCAAAAATATATTTGAAGAACAGGATGTTTATACAAGGATATTGGAGACATCACATGCCTTTCATTCCCACATGATGGATCCGGTACTTGAAAAGTACAGGGAGTTTGCATCAACCATGGACTATAAGAGTCCCGAAATTCCGATCATATCTACCGTCAGGGGAAACTGGGCTTCTGAAGAAGAAGTTGTTTCACCGGATTACTGGGTAGAAAATATACGTAAGCCGGTAAGATTTGCTGAAGCAGTTGAAAAATTATTCAGTAAATCCGAATGGATCTTGTTAGAAGTTGGGCCCGGCAACACACTTACAACGCTTGCTAAACAACATCCGGGTATTTCACCGGAACAGGTATTGCTTCAGTCACTGCGGCATCCAAAGCTGGAAGAGAATGATAATGTATTCGCCTTGAACACATTCGCCAGAATGTGGTCCTGTGGATATCCGGTCAAATGGGATGTGCTATATAAAGATAATCCTGTTTATAAGATTCCTCTGCCTACCTATGCATTTCAGCGGGTCAGATGTTGGATAGATCCGGTAATGAATGCCTCTGAAATGGCTAAAAGCCCGAATACCGTTGAAGCAGAAGGATATGCAGAACAAGAAGGCAATTCTGAGAGCAAAGATCTAAGATCTGAAATGCGAGAGATATGGCAGGAATTCTTAGGTATTGAAAAGATCGAAGATGACGACAACTTCTTTGATCTTGGAGGAAATTCACTCGTAGCTGTGCAGCTTTTTGATGAATTGAAATATAAACTGGGAGTTGTGTTACCGCTTTCCTCACTTTTTGAAGCACCAACTATAAAAGAGATAACAGAGCTGATCGAGCCAAAGATCAGCAGTGAAAGTGAGGTCAAAAAGGAACGGTCTAATGTGTTGGTTAAAATTCAGGGTGAGGGGAAAGGACGTCCTTTCTTCTGTATTCACGGGCACTTCGGAAATGTTCTGTTTTTCAGAGAGCTGGCAATGAAACTTGGAAAAGACAGGCCATTCTATGGACTTCAATCTGTTGGGTTATCGGGCAATGAAGAGCCAATTATAAGCATTGATAAAATGGCTGATAGGTACATTAGTGAAATGAAAGCCATCCAACCAGAGGGCCCCTATCATTTTGGCGGTTATTGTTACGGGGCAATGGTGTCAAGAGCTATGGCTCAAAAACTGGAGGAAATAGAAGAACTCTACACGCCTCCAATTATGATTGATCCACAACCTAATGCATTTCGCAAGGTGTTAAATAATACAGTAACGGATGCCTTTCGAAAAGTGGCTAATAACCAACGAATTGAAGTACATCAATCGAATTTGAAAGACAATAATTTTAGCAAGAAGATTGGTTACTTACTAAAAAAATCGAAAGATCGATCTATAAATATCGCAAAGGAAAAGTCACTATTTGCCTTGGATGAGTTAAGAAAGTGGATCGATATTCCGATGCCATCTACGCTAAATGAGGTTGATATTTGTAATATGATGGCTCATAAAAGATATAGCAGGAATCTAGAGCGTAATTTCAATTCTGATGTTGAATTGATATTATCAAAGTCACTAACGGCTAAGTTCTCAAAAGATCCTGAAAAGGATTGGTCAGGTTTTACAAATGGTAAGGTGAACGTCCATTTGGTTGAAGATGATGGTGTTATTATGAGTGGAGTAATGTTTGATGAACCATATGTAGATGGACTTGCAAATATCATAAGGGCTATTTGGGCAAATGAACCAAAAAGCTCGGATAGTTCTACGTCAAAACTACCCACACCGGTAGTTAAACAATCTAAACAGGCAGTTGCGGCATCAGTATAAATAAACCCGTGCGGATGCTGTCGACCAAGTCTCACAAAAAAGCTCCATGACGGGGTTATGCATCATGAAGCTCTGAGGTCAAACCGGTAAGAAAATCTCTTTAATGGGATACTCGTTTCAAAATATTAAGGCCATCCACCCCGTTCGCCAGAATAACAAATTTTCCGTTGGTCTTAACAAAGTTAGCTGAACCGCTTCCTCCTTTCCAGTTATAGACCTGCTCCGGACTTTTGTTGCCATCTCTTGCAATCGTTGTAATGAAAAGGCCGTCAGTACCATTGGCAATATAGACATACTTGCCATCTACGGTCACGCCATTGGATGCATCATCTCCTTGCGGATTGAATTCATATACAGGATCTGTTCCGGTATTGAATTTATACCCTTTAACTCCCTGGTCTCCCAACGCAGCGTATGTTATTGCTGCTGTATGTTCGAGTACATTTTTGCCATCAACAGGAGAAACTGTAAATGGTGTTTGATAATTAACGGTCGTCCCTTTTTTGAAATCCATAATGGTGAAGTTGGCCTTATGGTCACTTGTCAGGTTTAGTCCTATGATGTCATCCTGTCGGCGATCAATGCTTTTCGAAAAGTTATTGTCTACCCGGTCCGTGATCTCAAAATTTCTTTTACTAAGTTCATAATAGCCCCCCCCTGTTGCACCCGCTGCTACATATAATGACTGGCCGGGAAAGTCCACAATGTCATTACCTGAAAAACTTGGGAGTGGAATTTCATTGTAGTCATTGTCTTCAAATTCTCCTTTGTCAATTCCAAGTTCACCGATGATAGCGCCGTTATGGTCAGCTGTGCTATAACCGGAACTTGTGACATCACGTCCACCCGTTATCCACAATAATTTATTATTCTCTTCAACATCTAGGGCATTTATGTCGGTATCATCAAAAGTAATGGATGAAACAAGACTTGGATTTTCTTCATTGTTTATATCTATGATATCAACGGCCCCGCCATATTCATTGCCATTCAGGTGATAAGAGATATAGACTTTATTGGCCCGCAGCTCAATACTGGTGGCACTCAACGTTTGTCCGTTCACAACCGGCGAAGCAACGTTAGCAACATGAATGAAGTCGTCAGTTCCTGAAAAGGTTGTTGCTGATTTTGAACGGATAGAATCCAATACGATCGGCTGGTTGATGATCTGCATTCTTTCATTCAGTGCTTCAAGATCGTTATTGATTTCAACCTTGAAATTACTGCCATCTCCATTAGAGAGAATATCACAAGCACCCAATACGGTTGCCACTAAAAAAATTACAAGCACATGTTTTATATTACCCATATCAATTAAACCCCTTAAAGCTGAAAACTATAGTTTTATTCTGTATTCAATTTAACGAGAAGCGCGGTAATATGTTTATAAAATTTTTTAAGGAAGAGGTTTTTACAGAGTCTTATTTTAGAAATTTTAAGAATTGGTATATTGCTTTCGAAATCTCAGAAAATTGGAAAATTTTAATTAGATTTAATTATCGAAGGTACAGTTATTTAATAAATTAGTGGCAAAATAAAAGTGGATTTAAAATGGATATGAAAGACCTGTTTTTGAAAGTCGCATCGGGGGATTCGGCGTTTCAAAATGCTTTAGATAGTATAAATTAAATTAAGTTTGTAATGCTGAATTATCTTCTGCTTATAATGTGAATCATATAGACTTTAATATAAGGATAAGCATGATACAGGTAATGGTAGCTTAATGAAGGAATTTCCGAAGGCTATTAGAAACCTTTCCGAAAGGGACGTTCATATCTGGAAATTTGACATAGCTGTATCGGGCAATGATCTGTCAGAATATGAGGAACGGCTTGATTCATTTGAAAGGGAAAGAGCTTCAAGATTCAGGTTCAGCGAGGACAGGGATCGTTTTCTATGTGGTAGAATACTGCTAAGGCAATTATTGGGTACCTATCTGCATAAAGATCCGGCTTCCATAAACCTGCATACTACCCCGAAAGGTAAACCGGTTCTCGAAACGAAGGAAGATCAGCAGATGCATTTTAATATTAGTCACTCAGGGGATCTAATCCTTTTGGGTTTCTCATTGTCACCGGTTGGTGTTGATGTTGAAAAAGTGAGCCGGCAGGTTGATATAGACAAGGTTAGTAAAAATTATTTTTCAGACACAGAAAGGCAAATGATCAAATCTGCATCCAGGGAGAATAAGGCGGCCTTGTTCTTTGATATTTGGACCAAAAAGGAAGCCGTGATAAAAGGCTTGGGCAAAGGACTGGGAATCTCGCTGAATAGTTTTAATGTGTTGGAAACCTCCGGTTGTGTGAAATGGGAGCCGGAAAATAGATCGACTCGGATTAATTGGTATGTCCATGCTGTTGACACAAACTCGGCTTACAAAGCAGCATTTGCAACGCCTGTCAAAGATGTTGAGATTAGTTATTTTTCACTCAACGAGTAAGCATTTTCTTAGTTAATCTTTGTGAAAGGTGCTGTCCTCTTTGGCTTTGTCTTTAATGATCTGTGCAGGTTTAAATCTGGGGCCGTAGGTTTCAGTATATTTATTCAGCCTGTCCAGTACTTTTTGGGCTTCTGTCTGATCGATATAGCGGAAAGGCCCACCTAGGAATGGTGGAAATCCTAAACCCAGGATAGCTCCCAGGTCCCCATCGGTTGCAGAACTTAGAATGCTTTCTTCCAGACACCAGGCGGCCTCATTGATCATGGTCAGTGCTATACGTTGCTGGGCTGTTTCTTTATCAGGATCGGTTCTGTTCGGGCCTCCAAAATGATCGTAAACGTCTGTATTGACCTCCTTTTTCTTGCCGTCAGAGTATTTGTACATCCCCATCTTATTCTTTCGTCCCATTAGTCCGGCATCGAGCAGATCCTGCGCTTTATTCTTGGTGTCGATGCCACGTTCAGCGAACATGGATGACATAGTTTCGGCTACATGCGCTCCAACATCTATTCCGACCTCATCAAATAATGCCATTGGTCCAACCGGGAAGCCGAAGTCTTTCATGATCTTGTCGAGAAACTCGATCGAGGCCCCTTCCTCAAGTAATTTAAGGGCTTCATTCATGTATGGGGCCAGAATTCGGGTTGTGTAGAAACCGGGCCCATCTTTGACCACGATCACATTCTTACCCTGCTCAGTGCCAACCTTAAACGCGGTTTGTATCACCCAGTCAGCAGTTTGATCGGTAGTAATGATCTCAAGCAAGGGCATTTTCTGAACCGGTGAGAAATAGTGCATCCCGATAATATTCTCAGGACGCTTAGCTCCTTCAGCAATATCAGAGATGGGCAATGAGGAGGTATTTGAAGCAAAAATACAGTTATCACCGGTAGCGGATTCAACCTGCTGCACTATATTCTGTTTCAGCTCCAGGTCCTCAAAAACAGCCTCAATGACAAGGTCAAGACTGCCAAAACCATCGTATGAATCAACTCCAGTTACCCGACTTGTGATCTTATCTCGCTCAAATTCCGTTATGATCTTCTTTTGTACTTTTTCATTCACGGATTCCCAGATCGACTTTTCACCTTCAGCCGCTTTTTCGACAGACTGATCCTTGAGAAGGACGTCATATTCACCTTTGTTGATACTGACGTCTGCAATTCCTGAACCCATTAAGCCGGCGCCAAGCACCCCAATTTTTCTGACAGGCTTAACAAGGTTCGGCTCGGGTACTTTTTTGGAGGCATTCATTCCGAAAAACAGATTGACCAGATTTCGGGATTCCTGCGTTGCTCCTAATTCACCAAATAGGACCGTCTCATTTCCCAAGCCTTTTTCGAGTCCGTTCTTATATCCGTACTCTACCGCATCAATGATCTTAGGCGGAGCGGGATAATTTCCCTTGGTCTGCCCTGCCGTTTTCTTCCTGGCTTGTGAAAAGACGATCTTTCGCCCAAGAGGATTCCCTTCAAGCAGTTTTTCAACAAATGAGCGCTTATCACTCCGTTCAAATTTGCCTTCAGCAATTTTATGAATCCCTTTGATGGCAGCTGTTTCAATGGCATCCTTATGAGTGACCTCATCAACCAGTCCCATTTTCTTAGCCTGACGGGTGTAGATGTTCTTTCCGGTGAGCATGTAGGTCAGTGCCTTTTGGATACCTATAAGTCGTGGCAATCGTTGCGTGCCACCGGTTCCTGGAAGCAAGCCAAGTTTTACCTCAGGTAGGGCAAATATCGTTTTTGAACTTTTCAGAGCAAACCCGGTAATGACAAGCGAGAGAAAGTTCGAGTCCGCCACCCATGCAACTTCCATGAATAGCTACAGCAATGGGCTTTGGGAATTCCGCTATTCGGTTCAGGATCTCGTGTCCATCCTTACTGAGCTGTTCAATTTCTTCACCCGTGTCTCTAGTCTGAAACATATCTATATCAGCCCCGGCGATAAAATTATCCTTCTTACCTGAGATCAAAACCGCTCCTTTCAGATCGTTGTCAGACTCAAGCTTATCCAGAAAAGTTGAGAACTCCTCCATCATGGATTCATTTAGCTTATTCACCTTCTCACCCGGTAGGTCTAGGGTGATGATGGCGACGGAGTCTTTATGGGTGATATTCAGGTAACTCATGGTGTGTTTGTGTTTGCCCCCTGCGGTAGGGTCGCGAAGCATCGCGCCTCTACCGCAGGGGGAATGGTTGTGATATTTAAATAACAGCAGATTTATAAAAGGTCTCAGAGGTCAAAACTTCGACCTCACCCAACCCTCTCCTTCGCAAGGAGAGGGCTTTTGGGCTGGTATTATGTTTAAAAATAGGTTCATATTTCTCAGGTATAATTAAGAGTCCTCCTCCTTGTTAAGGAGGAGACAGAGGAGGTCGGAAGGTCGAATCGGCTTCAAAATTCAGATTATGCGCTTGTTTTGAGTTCAAGGCTCTATTCATGCTTCATAAGGCAAAAGTGAGGTTTTATTTTCTTCAGCAAACCTGGATAGCTCTTCGTTTTTGCGATATGCATAGCATCTGCTGGCATTTATATTGGCTGAAAGCTTGTCTAAAGTTTTCTGATCTATATTCAATTGAAGAAATTGAAATAAATTAGTCAGGTGTTCCTGTGGATCTGTTAATAAATCTTCGTATTTGATCGAGTGGACCAGTTCTTTGTTTTGCAATGCTAAATTTATTTTTGCAGCTGCTCTGTATTCATTCCAAAGGTCCAACCCTCCCTGCAAAGTTCCGCATCGCAATGAAAATGAAAACCCTCCTGTCTTAGGCCTGAACGGGTATAATTTTTTGTATTTTTGATATTTAGCAATGCCTCTTTCAAGGGTATCATCGTTCCTTTTTTTGAGACTTTTTGCCACATCAACTCCATGTCTTTCGATGTATACGAGTTTTGCTTCTGGGAAAATTTTTAACCAAAAGGGAAGAGTAATTGTATTTTGGGGGTCTTTCCAGCCCCAATTAAAATCAAAGTTATTATATCCCCCACTTTTAACGTAAGATTTCAAACCCAGATATTTTCGAAACATGACACTATTTAAAATATCATCAAAGTACTCCAGATTTATCTTCAACTCGGGTTCATTATTTAACAAATAGTTGAAATCCGGGGGATTATCCCAGCGCCCCCCAAGCTGATTTAGCAATAAATTATTCAGTTGGTAGAAGAAATAGGATTCATGATACTGACTTAGATCATTCCCAACAAAGATACCTGACTTCTCAAGAATTCTGGTCAGCATACTTGTTCCTGACCGATGCATTCCCATTATCATTATAGGTTGTTTCATCAGAAGTATTTTATTTAATGTTCCAAGGCAAAATGATTGTCTTTTTATGTATTTGTCAACTCAATCTCCATATCTCTCCAAAATTATGGCATGCCCTTGCCCACCTGCAGCACAGGCAGAAACCAGGGCGTATTTTCCGTCATCTCGAATCAAGCGATTGGCAGCGGTGGTAACAAGCCGAACACCGGTGGCTCCAAATGGATGCCCTAAAGAAAGTGAGCCACCCAGTGTATTCAGCTTTTCCATTTTTATCTTGCCGACTTTTTTGTCTCTGTTCAGATTTTCTTTTGCAAAACTATCAGAATCCAAAGCAGCCAGAACGGATAGAACCTGTCCGGCAAAAGCCTCGTGCAATTCGATCACGTCTATGTCATTCAAGGTTAGGCTCATGGCATCCAAAACTTTTGGGATGGCATAGGCCGGTCCCAGAAGCAACTCTTCACCCGGGTCCTGAGACACGAAGTTGTACTCACGTAAGTAAGCTTTAGGTTTTAGTCCCAGCTCCAGGGCCGTTTGTTCTTCCATGATGAAACTGGCTGAAGCTCCATCCGTTAAAAAAGAAGAATTACCTGCCGTCACGGTTCCGTGGGGTTTGATGAAAGCCGGTCGAAGTTTTGAAAGCTTCTCCATAGAAGTATCTGCGCGAAATCCGTTATCGTGTTTTACTACCTCAAATTCAGGAGGCAGTTTGGCAGGAATGAGTTCCTCATCAAGTAAACCCTCTTCTGTTGCCTTTGCCGCCAAGTGGTGGGAACGCATGGCGTATTCATCCTGATCATTCCGTGAAATTCCGAATCGGGCCGACATCCGGTCTGCACTTTCTCCCATAACCTCTCCGGTGGAGAATTCAGCAATGGCGGGTAACTCCGGAAGAAGATCCTTGAAACCCAATCCCTTGAAGAACTTCAGGAAATCTGTTGGTTTTTTATATTTCCTCGCTTCCAACACTTTTTGCCGAAACTTCTTTCTGAACCGGACCGGGATATCAGACATGGTTTCGGTTCCCCCCGCCAGAATGATCTTAGCCTGACCGGTTCGAATCAGATCAACCCCGCTGGCAATGGCCTGATTGGATGAGATGCACGCCATAGTAGTTGTGAATGCGGGTACAGTGTCAGGAATGCCGGCTCCAAGAGCACTTTCCCGGGCTACATTGCTCGTTTTAACTTCCTGAATTACGGTACCCATGATGACCCGGTCAATGTCTTTTGGGTCTACAGAATTACGTGCGATCAATCCATTGATAGCCATTCGCCCGAGGTCGTAGGCCATCATGTCATTATAATTGGTGCCGGACCTTTGAAAGGGAATGCGGCATCCATCCACAATGACAGCATTAAAAGAGTTGTTATTCGTGTTACTCATAAAATTCAGGATTTAGCAGGATGCTTAATTTGTTTGCTTATCTGATGGTCATATAACAGACAGAATCAGTTACATAAGTTAACAGTGTTAACCAATAAATCAAGATGTAGCGTTATTTTTCTTTGTCTGTGTTTGAATTGTTCTTATATTTGTCGCCCTTCACACAAGTCGGGCGATTAGCTCAGTTGGTTTAGAGCACCTCGTTTACACCGAGGGGGTCGGGGGTTCGAGTCCCTCATCGCCCACCGAAAAGCCAGTTAAGTCATTGATTTAACTGGCTTTTTTATGTTTATGGTACAAAGTTTGGTACAAACAGCGAATTCAAAATCAGTACTTTTCTGTGCGAGTAGATATTCTTTTATTAAAGGAGACTGCCTTTTTCTCTGACAATGTTTACAATCCTTAATTTATTGGGTACTAGTATATGGGGAGCCGATCTATAGTTTTTATGATATTGATTTTCATATTTCCTGCGAATTTATGTGGGCAAAATCCACAAGTTGATGACGGTGTTAGCAGATATAATGAAAACGGACTACAAATAACCTATGACAATTTCACAACAGATTTACTTATTATTACCGACACCTTGGGTATGGGAGTACAAAACCTGAATAAAGGAATACTATTTTCTTTTGCTTCATTTGAGGGCACATTAGACAAAGAAAGTGAAAGTTATTCTTGGGGGTTTGTTTTTATATTTCATGGTGAAGAGAAATATTTCAATCAAAATGAGGGTATTATTCAGGTGCCCTTTTTAGCAGACTCAGAAAGATTTACTCAAGTAGCCGAATTGGAGACCGATAGCACCGATGGGTTTATTGAACAATTGTTACATTTCGATGTAACAGAATACGAATGGGAAACTATTAAGAGTTCCAATAATACAAGATTTCGAATAGGTGGAAACGTAACAAAAATACCAGATTTAATTTTAGATAAAATGTTGCTTATTAATGAAAAAGTATCAGAATATGAAACTAGTTTGGGGATAGGAAATAACCAACAAGTAAATCTATCTCCTTATGAATTATCTTGGGAAGGAGATATTGATCGCTCTTCAATGATTCAGCCTCTACCTGATAACCCAAACAATTCAGAAGGTGTAGTTACTGTAAGATTTGAGGTAAAACCAGATGGAACTGTAGGGCGAATAATTCCTCTTAGAAAAATGAATCCAGAGTTAGAAAGAGAGGTGACAAACACGCTAAGATCTTGGAAATTTTCTAGACTCCCAGGGGGAGTTCCACAACAAACTCAATGGGGTACGATTACTTTTAGGTTTGTAGTGCAATAGACTTTAAATCTTAGGTCTAATTATGCGAAACAAGATATCGGTCAAATTAGTTAGCTTACCACGTATGATAAACCGCTCACTTGTTTATGTAGTTGTTCTTAGCTCAATTTCACTGTTGTTTATGGCGTGTGGTAATTCCCGGAATGCTGATCCGGTGATGTTTGAGGATGCTCGTAAAATTGAACTCAGCTATGTCAGGGAAGCCGAACTGATCCAGGATGAAAATTTCAGCATCGGATCATACGGTACGGTAAATGATATAGGTGCTGTGGCTTCAGACGAGGAAGGCAATGTCTTTGTTGTGAACGATTACAATAAAAAGATCGAGGTTTTTGATAGAACCGGTGATCAAATTGAGAGCCTGGGCGGAGTTGGGAGTGATCCGGGGGATTACCAAAACCCGACGTATCTGAAAGTTCAGGATGGTCACCTTTACACCTTTGATAATTCATTAAACAGGGCTTATAAATACGAGCTTCCGGGGCGTGAACTTAGGTCTGTGGCGGAACTTGAAAATGCCATTAGTCAGCTGAGCATCGACTCACTGAAATCGGCAAAATCCGTTAAATTGGAGGTGACCGCAGGTGGGAACTACCTTGTTGGTTTTCAGCTGGTGAAGAGTACAGAAGACCGGCTGTTGATCTACTATAAGGTAGACGAAAACGGGAAGTATCCTGTCAGATCAAATGTTGTCTGTTAATAACCGAAATCTGCATGTTGACCGAGCGGTTGATCCCCCACTGATCATGATGCTACCATATGAACCTGAGGTTTTGGTTAAAACTGATTCCAAAGGCAGGATCTATAAAATAGATACCAACCATTTCCTGATCACCATAATGGATAGCACGGGCACTGAAATTGAATCGAGGTACTATCCTTTTGAAAAACACAACCTCATTCGTTCTGAGGTGGTAGATCTTTACACGGATACCTTCCGCCGCCGGGCCATAAGAAGAGTTTCTTTGCCAGATAAATGGCCGGCTCTTTCCCATGTTTTGATGGATGATCAGGATCGCTTGTGGGCTGCCTCCATCGTTTCGGATCCTGAGATCTATAAATGGTTTATTATTGCGCACTCCGGCGAGCCCCTAGCTACATTCACCCTTTCAAGAGATATTAGTATAGAAGCTGTGAAGGGTAATCAGGTTTATATCAAAACGTTTAATTCGGCTGAGTATTCCGATCAGGTTTTAAGATATACTTTAAAGTTTTAGTTACCTTAAAAGCCATATGTTTGTCTGAAATCATAGGCACGATTCAGGTCTCTATATTCATGTTAATCTAATACTCATTTCACTCTTTCATGAAACAGATTCTAACTGCTCTGCTACTCGTTTCGGTTTTTCTGGTTGCCTGTAATTCAAGCTCTAAAGTTGAGACCATTCAAACGCAGTTCGATTTCAACACAGAATGGGAATTTGTTAAGAATATGGATACCACTATAACGGATGAACTGATTGATCCAAATTCAGTGCAGTTCGATTGGGAGTCGGTTCGCTTGCCGCATACAGCGAATATTGAACCGCTGGTCATTCAGGATCAGCAGTGGCAGGGCGACAGTTTTTATCGAAAATTCTTTACGGTGGAACCGGAACTTGAAGGCAAGCACATTACCCTGAAGTTTGAAGGTGCCATGCACGAAGCTGACATCTTCCTGAACGGTGAAAAAGTTGGATACAATGCAGGCGGTTATCTGCCTTTTGTGGTGGATATTTCCAATGATGTAAACTTCGGGGAAGAAAATGCCCTTCTGGTAAAACTGAATAATGAGGATAACTCTACTATCCCGCCCGGAAAAGCTCTTGAGGTGCTGGATTTCAACTATTACGGAGGGATTTACCGGGATGTGTACCTGGTGGTCGAAGATAAACTTAGAATTCCTGACCCGATTGAAGCAAACCGGGTGGCTGCCGGTGGACTGCTGGTTTCATATGAAAATGTGTCTAATGAAGAGGCCACTGTTTCAGTTCAAACCGATATCGAAAATTCAAGAGCTGAATCAGCTGATGCCGGTTTAATATATATCCTGCAGGATGTTGACGGTAATACAGTAGCATTATCAGAAGCAATGGTGTCAGTCTCATCCGAGTCCAATATCCTTCACACTGAGAAATTATTGGTTCAGGATCCGAACCTTTGGTCACCGGCAACACCAGATCTGTACACTCTTACGGTACAGCTTTATGACGGGGGTAAACTGATCGACAGTGAGCAACAGCGAATCGGGATCAGAACCTTTGGCTTTGATGAGGACAATCAGTTTGTTCTGAATGGAGAGCGGTTATATTTGCGGGGTACGAATCGCCATCAGGATTACCCTTATATCGGCTATGCCCTCTCTGATGAAGCTCAGTACCGCGATGCCTACAAGATCAAGGAAGCCGGATTCAATTTCATAAGAATCGCTCATTATCCCCCGGATCCTGCTTTTCTGAAAGCCGCTGATGAACTGGGTCTATTGTTTATGGATGCTATTCCCGGCTGGCAGTATTATGAAGACGGCTTGTTTGCAGAACGTGCCCTGAATGACGTTCGAAAAATGGTTCGCAGAGACCGTAACCACCCAAGCATTATTTTCTGGGAGGCCTCTCTGAATGAATCTGAGATGCCGGAGGAATTCATGGAGCAGGCTCATGCCACAGTCAAGGAAGAACTGCCGATAGAAGAAAATTACACGAGCGGCTGGATGGATTATGCTTATGATATATTCATTCCGGCGCGGCAGCATTCACGTCCGCCTGCCTACTGGAGCGACTACGACAAGGACAAACCCCTATTCATTGCTGAGTACGGTGACTGGGAATATTATGCTCAAAACGCCGGGTTCAATCAGAATGCCTTTGAGGATCTTCAGGAAGAAGAACGAACCTCGCGTCAATTAAGGGGGGATGGTCAGCGCAGGCTGGCACAACAGGCCCTTAATTTTCAGGAGGCCCACAACTCAAACCTGATGGGACATTCATTCGGTGATGCCAACTGGGTGATGTATGATTATAATCGCGGATATGCCCCTGATATTGAGTCTTCAGGGATCAGGGATATCTTTAGGATCCCGAAATTCGCGAACTACTTTTATGCGAGTCAGGCCGGACCTGAGTTAGAGGAAATGGATCCCGAATTCTATGGTCCGATGGTGTACATCGCCAATTATTGGTCAGATCCTGAATTTACAGATGTAAAGGTGTACAGTAATGCTGAGGAAGTTGCACTGTTCCTGAACGGTGAAGAAGTTGCCCGTCAGCAGCCGGATACAGATCGGGTTTCTACTGAATTGGATCATCCGCCTTTTAGTTTCAATGATCTGAAATTTGAGGCCGGGATCCTAAAAGCTGTAGCTTACATGGAAGGTGAACCTGTGGCTGAATTCGAACGGATCACCCCTGAGGAACCGTCAGAACTTGAAGTGAGCGTAGACTTAAGCGGTAAGGAGATCCAAAGCGGTAAGAATGACGTGGTGTTCATTTACGCCAACGTTGTCGATGAAAATGGCACGACTATCTGGGATGCTGAAACCGAGGTTGAGTTTACACTTGAAGGGGAAGGCGAGCTGATAGGTCACAATCCAATTGCTGCTGAAGCCGGAATCGCCACTGTACTATTCAGAGCCGGAGAGAATCCCGGTAACGTGACGATCACAGCCTCTGCAAACGGACTGGAAGCCGGTTCAATCATATTAACCGTAAACTAATTTCACCATGAAACTCAGATCATTTTTCAGCTTAGTAATTGTAATTCTAATCAGCCAAAATGCAATAGCACAGCCAACGGATTCAACCTCTTTTCATTTGAATTATGCAGTGGGAGCCGATCTTTCTTTCCTGAAAATGGCTGAGGAAAATGGAACCGAGTTCAAGGATAATGGTGTGGTAAAGCCGGGGCTGGATATTTTCAGGGATCATGGATATGACTGGATCAGACTGAGGTTGTTTCACTCTCCTGACCGGTTGCCTAACGATCTGGAATATACCATTGAGTTGGCACAGGAAGCACAAAAGCGTGGGATGAAGTTTCTGCTCGATTATCACTATGCAGACAGTTGGGCAGATCCACAGCAACAGTGGATGCCGAAGGCATGGGAAGGATTGGAGTACGAGGCGCTCAGGGATTCTGTGTATGAATACACAAAAAGCACTATTGAAGCCTTTCGGGAAGCCGGAGTAATGCCGGAAATGGTGCAGATCGGCAATGAAATCCGAAACGGGATGATCTGGCCGGCGGGCCGACTCCCGGATAACTGGGATACTTTTGCCGGACTGCTTCAGGCAGGGATTGACGGTGTGGATGCCGGTCGCGGTCAGGAAATGCGTCCACAGATCATGGTTCATTATGATAATGGCGCCGATGCTAAAGGAAACCGGGAATTCTACGACAACATTGAAAAATATGGCATTGAATTCGATATCATCGGCCTCTCCTACTACCCGTGGTGGCATGGAAATCTACTGGAGTTAAGAGAGAATCTGCTTTCCTTGATGAGACATTATGATGAGGATATAATCCTGGTGGAAACGGCTTACAATTGGCGACCTTCAGAGTATACTGAGGAAGGAGCATTGGCACCATGGCCGGAAACTCCCGAGGGGCAAAAAGATTTTCTGGAAACAGTTCACGAAACGCTCATCAACATAAACAGTTCGCGAATTAAGGGTATCTTTTGGTGGGAACCGGCGGTAACGGGTGGATTGCGTTCACGCGGTTATTTTGATGATGACGGCAACGCCCTCCCGGTTATAAATGTGTTCGATAAATACAAAAGGAATTAAGAGACGTATCAGTGGAATGAATGATTTAGAAAACAAGATCAGAGAACAGTTCAGGAGATAAATATAAAAGCGAACCGTTGATGATCGAGTCGCCGGGAAGGGTGAATTTGATCGGAGATCATACCGACTACAATGATGGTTTTGTACTGCCGGCTGCCATCGATAAAGTGATCGTTCTAGGTATAGGCAAAAATAAGCTTGGGAAGATCCGGGCGTTTTCAGCGGACATGAATGAATCGGTGGTGCTGGACCTGAATGACATGCATAAAAGTGATAAGCACTGGGCCAACTACATAAAAGGCGTAGTGGCTGAACTTCAAAAAGAGAAATTCAAATTAAAAGGCTTTGATGTGGTCTTTGGTGGGAATATCCCGATCGGTGCCGGCTTGTCATCTTCAGCTGCTTTGGAAGGTGCGTTAACTGTAGGGCTTGATAAGCTATTCAAGCTTGGTATTGACCGAAAGAAAATGGCACGGATCGGACAGCTGACTGAGCACAATCATGTGGGAGTGAACTGTGGCATCATGGATCAGTTCATCAACCTGCATGGTGAGCCAGACAAGGCATTGAAACTGGATTGCCGAACCCTCGATTATGAGCTCTATCCTTTTCATCAGGAAGACATTAAGATCGTTCTGTGTAACTCAAAAGTGAGCCATAATCTGGCCGAATCTTGAATACAACGTGAGACGTGCGCAATGTGAAGAGGAGTTAAGGTTTTGCAAAAGTATGATCCGAAAATTCGGAATCTTCGTGATGTGAGCATGGATCTGCTGATGGAGCATCAGGAAAATGAATCCGGTGGTTTTTAAGCGCTGTAGATTCTGTGCTGGAAGAAAATGAAAGGGTTCACAAAGCTTGTGAAGACCTCAGCAAGGATGACCTTAGTTCATTTGGTCAGCGCCTGTTTGAGTCCCATGAAGGACTAAGCAAAGATTATGAGGTAAGCTGTGAGGAACTCGATATCCTGGTTGAGCTAGCCAAAGGTCAGGACGGGCTGCTGGGTTGCCGCATGATGGGTGGTGGTTTCGGTGGCTGCACGATAAAACCTGGTGGAGAATGATCAGGTGAAGACCTTCAAAGAGTACATGTCGAAAGCGTATAAGGAACGTACAGGTATTGAAGCAGAAGATCTACATCACTCAGATAAACGGTGGCACGAGAATTTTATAGCAACAGCAGGAGTTAACAATGAAGTTAGATTTTACAAAACATCCGCACCGACGACAGAATTTATTGACCGGGGAATGGGTGCAGGTTTCGCCGCATCGAACCAAGCGTCCGTGGCAGGGGCAGGAAGAGGAGAACGGCTCACGATAAAAAACCTGAATACGATCCGAACTGTTATTTGTGTCCCGGCAACGACCGGGCGGGTGATGCCAAGAATCCGGAGTACACCTCCACCTTTTCATTTGTGAATGATTTCAGTGCCTTGCTGCCGGATACTTCTAATGAGGAAGTGAACGACAATGATCTTCTGATCGCGAAAGGGGAACGCGGTATCTGCAAGGTGATCTGCTTTTCACCACGGCATGATCTGACGCTTGCTGAAATGGAGTTGCCCCAGATTGAAAACGTGGTGGATCTGTGGATTGATGAATACAAAGAGCTTGGCGAAAAGGACTTCATCAATTACGTGCAGATCTTTGAAAACCGTGGTGAGGTGATGGGCAGCAGCAATCCCCATCCGCACGGACAGATATGGGCACAGGAAACCATCCCGGAAGAGCCGGCCAAAGAGCTGACACAATTCAAAGCTTACTACAAGAAACATGGTCGCACGATACTTTCCGATTACCTGAAGCTTGAGCTGGACCGTAAAGGAAAGACTGGTGGTTGAAAACGATCACTTTGCCGTGGTGGTACCCTTCTGGGCTTTTTGGCCATTTGAGACCCTGGTGATCAGTAAGCGGCCTTTTGCGCGCTTTACAGACATGACGGATGAAGAGCGAAAAGGCTTTAGCCGATATCGTGAAGAAGATCACCGTTAAGTACGATAACGTATTCAAGGTTTCCTTCCCTTATTCAGCCGGATTCAGACCCGGCGCCAACGGATGGCAAGGACCATCCTGAGTGGCATTTCCATATGCACTTCTACCCGCCACTATTGCGGTCTGCTACCGATTAAAAAATTCAGGGTCGGGTATGAGATGCTGGCCAATTCCCAGCGGGATGTGACAGCCGAATTCAGTGCCGGATGGCTGAGAGAGTTGCCGGATGTGCATTACAAAAAGCGTGGGTGATCTTCACGGACCAATGCAGCCAATATAAACGGTAGCGACGCGATTCATCGCGTCGCTACCGTTTCGGGTTATATGTTTGGCAATTATATCTTTAATGACACCCTCGCCCAGACCTGCCACTGTCGATTTACCCATTCATTTACGTTAAATTGGAAATCCATCTGACGGATCACTCGTCTGATGGATTGTTTGATCCTGCATCACTCCCCAACAAAAAACGGTCTGACGGGCTTGGAGCCGTCAGACCGTTAGAGAATTATCTTCATACAGATACCAACAAACAGCAGGGACACATTGCAATGCGTTCTTACTGTTTGAATAATTGTTTGTTTAACCGTGCTACCAGAACATGGCGTATAAGGCGGTGGTGATGATCAGGATCGTGTAAGCGCCAATGTTAAAAGCCGGACTGGTTTTGAACATAGAAGCCGTTGTGTGGATCGCTTTGGGATCTTCATCCTCCGGATTGGTAGTAAGACTCACGCCGGCAATGATCACAACCGTCAGGATCATGGTGTAATACATTTGTGTGAGGAAAGGTAATTCCAAAGAAGGCAGCTTAAGCAGAAGTGCGATCACAATGGACGATAACACTCCATAAATGGCACCTTTGGTAGTGGTCTTTTTCCAGAAAAGTCCCATGATGAATACAGCTAGAATACCCGGACTCACCACACCGGTATATTCCTGAATGAACTGAAATACCTGTGGCACATCTTCCAGAAATGGTGCTATCAGAACAGCCGTTACCAAGTGCTACAGCGGCTGTAATTCGGCCCATATTTACTGTCTGCTTATCTGAGGCATTTTTATTGATATAGGCCCGATAGATATCCATGGTAAAGATGGTAGCCACAGAATTCAGCATAGAGGCTAATGAAGAAACGATGGCTGCAGCAAGGGCGGCTACCACGAGTCCCTTAAAGCCCGGGGATAAAAACACACTGATCAGCCAGGGATAGGCATTATCATATTCAATACTTCCATCAGGATTAGTGAAGACGCTGAGAACTCCGGGAATTTGTGTGGTTCCTTCAGGTTGTGTGTATAGCACGTAAACAATGATTCCGGGGATTACAACGATGAGCGGGATCAATAATTTCAAAAAGGCAGCAAAGATAATTCCCTTTTGTGATTCCTTTAGCGACTTAGCTGCAAGGGTTCTTTGAATGATATATTGATTGAATCCCCAATAGTAGAGGTTGGCCACCCAGAGTCCACCAATCAAAACAGCAATGCCAGGCAGGTTATCGAATTCGGGATTTGATCGCTCAAGGATCATATTGAATTTATCGCCTGCCGGTATCATACAGGTGAGCCATGCCGTTCAGGATACCGCCCTTCTGGAGTTATGTTATAAAATGCTGCAAAGGTTGTTACAAAGCCACCAAGAACAAGCAAGTCCAACCTGAAGCACATCGGTCCATGCAACCGCTGAAAGCTCCGCCATACAGGGAATAGGCTGCAGCGATCAGGGCCAGGCCTAAGAGCGACATAGATAACCAGACTGCCGTCTACCGGTTCCCATGATCGTATCCAGGGCTTTGGCTCCTAAAAACATCACCGTAGTCAGGTTCACAAAAACAAATAAGCGATCCAGAAAACAGCCAGAATAGTTTTCGAGCGTGGTGTTATAACGATGCTCAATAAATTCAGGGATCGTATAGAGTTTCTTTTCAATGAAAATGGGCAGCAAGTATTTTACCGCACAATGATCAGGGTGATGGCGGCCATCCATTCGTAAGAGGCGATGGCAAGTCCAACGGCAAACCCGGAGCCTGACATTCCGATGATCTGTCTCGGCTGAGATATTTGCAGCGATCAGGGATGCACCAATTGCCCACCATGGTAGAGATTTTCCGGCTAAGGAAATAATCCTCTGCATTTTTTTGATGGCCTTCTTTATCTCTGGAAACCCACAAGCCTATCCCGATGATCAATAGCACAGTAGGCTACGAAAACCGCTATATCAATTCCCGTCATAACGCCTGATTTATTTGAGAGATAAATATCAGACCAAAGGTAAATTTCTATTCGACAGATGCACAAATATTTTGCCTTAGCCAATTTTCGAGAATTTGCAGTTGGCTTAATAAAATTTAGAGCAATAGTTTTAAAGTAAATTCTATACAGTTATTGTTTAGGAACGGTTAAAAAATATATTTGATATAATGTAGTACTTATATATCTAATGTCATTATTCAATCACTATACTAATATTTAAGATGCATTGGTTAACAAAATAATACAGTTATGGATATTAAGTTTGTTAAAAGCGTACTAATATTAAGTCATCGAAGAAAAGAACCTCAAAATTCAAACCTTTACTGGAAGCTATAGAAAAGCTTAAGCCGGGTGGGACAGGCGGTTGAGGTGAGTATACTACAAATGAAAAGAATATTAACTCAATGCGTACGGCTGTCTATCAGTTTGGTAAAGAGAAATGATTTTAAAGTGAGAAGCAGAAGAGACGCTGACAATAAAAAGATCTATTTCTATCGAGATAAATAGAAAGTGAATTCAAAAATATTTAGTTAGATAAATTTGTTCGTCATTCCCATGAAGGCGGGATATTTTGTTGGAAGAAAACTATTGCCAATTCTAATTAAGCAGACTTCTTTCTCAACATTGCCCATTTAAGATATTGACCCCTGAGCTCAGCAATGTGTTCATCAATGGTATCTTTTTCCAACCGGAAGTATCAATAGGTTGGTGAATATGTGCATTTATGGTCCCGCTTTTCGATAGCAGGGAACTGCCCAGGCTTAGTTCCATGATTTCCATCAAAATAAATGGGGACGATCGGATAAGTCTGAGATCGATGGCCATGTGAAAGGCTCCCTTTTTGAATGGGCCAATAATACCGGGATGTTTGCGCGACCCTTCCGGTGCCACCATGATGGAAAGGTTATCACGTTTCACCCGGTCGTAGGTATTCTGAAGTTTTGCCACGGCTTCCTTACTTTTCTTGCGCTGTATGAAAACCTGTCCGGTAAGCGTGACCCACAATAAAGAAAAGCGGATTATACTGCAGCTCCCACTTTGCCACAAAACGAATCTCCGGCGAATCCGCAGGGCGATCATCGGTCACGATATCTCAGTGTTGAACTGTGATTGATGGTGTAAATAACCGGGCCTGTTCAACCGGTTCACCATGTTGAACAACCTCAAAGTTAATACCTGAGTGTCCACAAAACGGGGTAGGCGATAAAAGGGCCAAAATTCTCAACCACAAAGTTGGTGGCTTTACCAAAAGAGAGGATTAAGCAATACAGCGATCATCGGAGTGGACAATGGCAAACATGAAAAAGAACACGAGTGATCGCCAAGAAAACTGCGGATGTACTCGATCGTGGCTTAGGGAGGTTGCCATTTGGATTGGTTGAATTTGAGGTGAATATAGCGGTAAGCACGGGCAGACTGTGAAAATACAGAAATGGATAGACAGTGGTAAAAACTCAATAGATTTACCCTCAATGAAACGGAGAAAGATATCAGCATTAATAGCCATATGGGCTTGAGGCCATTGCGAACTCGGTTTGGTGGGCATGGAACACGCATGTGCACACCATTGTGGCCTCTCAGTTTACACGGTCTAAAAACCACCGCACGTCGGCGGCTCGAGATTCGCCACACCGGATGAGGATTTCCTTGAGATCGATGTGTGTGAATTCGCGGACAATGAGAAGCCGGTGGTGGCACTTGTTTCATGGTTTGGAGGGCTCTACGGACAGGCACTACATTGCCAATCTAATGGGCCGAATTAAAGGAAGGCCGGGTTCCCATCAGCTGCGCATTAATTTTCGGGGATGCGGGAGACAGGCTGAACGACACGACCCCGTGTTTATCACTCTGGAGCCACCGATGATTACCGCACGCTCTTCAGCTGGATCAAGGAAAGGTTCGTACCCGATAAAGAGATCATATGCGGTGGGATATTCGCTGGGTGCCAATGCCCTGGTGAAATATCTAGGCAGAGGAGGGAAGTGAGAGTCTCGTTAAGCAGCCAGTTGCATGTAGTCACCATCCTATGAGTCTGAAAGAGAGGATCCTATGCGGATGCAGCATGGGCATTAACAAGTTGTACGAAATCCGGCTTTTTGATGACGCTGGCGGAACAAGCTGGAATTGAAGCGAGAGAAATATCCTGATCTGCCACATTTATAACGGTCGAGTTCGATCTATGAATTTGATGATCAGGTAACTGCGGCCTTGCATGGATTTGCCGGCGCCGATGACTATTACTTCAAGTGCTCAAGCCGGCATTTTTATGGAGAAGTGAAGTCGGACTTATTGGTAGTTCACAGCAGAGAAGATACTCTGTGCCCTATCGAATTTGCCCCTCAAAAAACGATTCAGGAAAATCCAGCCATACAAACCCTGTTTACGGAAGAGGGGGGTCATGTTGGTTTTTTGAGTTCGCCATCAGGATGGTTATATCGCGTGATCCTTAATTGGTTTGAAGCCGATCAAAAATGATGACCAACGTTTATCTTCAGGGAATAAGGGCCGGTTGCGTCTTTGGTCATTAGCGTCAGTTCTACCGGGCCGATCAGAGTTATCAATCCTGCTGAAAGACCAAAACCGTTTTGGAAATTTGTAACGGGAATATCCCAGGTCCATTCATCTTGTACATCAGAGGCATTCCATTTGAGCTTCATGAATCCATTATCTCTGAACTGAAACTGCAAACCTGCTTCTAATGATTTTAAGTTATCACCCCTGAGTTCATGCACCTTGTAACCCATCAGTGGGTACTGATGTTCCTTTCTGACGTAATTAGGAAATGCACCTCCACTGTAAAACTGATAATGCAGTGGCAATTCTTGTTGGTTGGCGAAGGTTCCACCGGCAGTAATACGGGTCATGAAAGTGAATTTATCATGCAGGGGAAATCGCGACTCAAGGTTAAAAATGTGCTGTACGAACGAGATGCCACTGCCCCAATAAGTATTAGCAAACTCAGTTTGAATGAACAATAGGTTTCCTGAGGTAGGAAAGTAGCTTTGGTTAAAAGTATTCAGGTTTAAGGTTCCTTGAGCTGATAAGATCCTGTCGACATTAGTAAACAATAAGGTCTCTCCAACAGCCTGATTGATGTTATAAAATTCTGTTTTTGCACCGACCGCAAGAGAAGCATTTCGAAAGGCTCTGATCCAGGTCTTAACATTAAATGAAAGAGACTCAACATTTACGGAAGATGTGATCGTGTTTCCATCAAAGATATCAAGGGGTATACGGTAACCATTAAGCATAAAATTCAGTCCTGATTCAGGATACAAGGTGTAGGGAAAGGCATAACTTGCCGTCAGCTCCAATTGTTCTCCAAGCCTAAGTTCACTAACCAGGGCATCACCCTCGCTGAATACTTTGTTAAACATACTGCTAAACAGCAGAGAAGCTCTATATTGACTGTCGTATCGGGCTCCAAGTCCAAGCGAATTTTGCTGGGCAGCTGATATTTGAATACTTAATATGGAGCCTTCCGATTCGGGATCCGGCAAAATACGATAGCTAAGGTCTTCGATATGTCCCGAAGAATAAATCAGATCCATTTGCTCTGAGATCTTGTTTACCGGCACGATCTGCCCTTCCTGAATGGTAAGCGAACTTCTGAGGGTATTTCTCAGATATTCATCGGCTCCCTCAATGTTGATACGGCTGATCGAGATCTCCTCAGGCACATTTGAAAAAGTTCTTTGAGCCTTGCCCAATTGTTTTTTTTGAATTTCCTTTAACTGGGGAAGAACTGCTCTTGCTGCTTTTTCACCCTCTGCGATGATCTCCCTGGCTTTGTTAAAATCGAAGGTCGAATAGTTGTTGATGTTAGGGCTGATCAGCAGGTCTGATTGCTCTCTTTGTAAGATATTAGACTTTTCACGACTGAAGCCAATCGATTGTACCATAATATCGATAAATGATCGGAGGCTGTCTGCCGGCTGTATCGGTTCACTTACATCCGATGAGATGACAAAATCGGCACCGAGTTTTCGGGCATCTGTGGCCGGAATATTTCGGATCACCCCGCCATCAATGTACAGTGAGTCGTTCATGGAAACAGGTTTAAACACACTTGGAATGGCCGAACTGGCGCGGATGGCTTCAGGCAGATAGCCACTGTCGATGAGGACACCCTCACCGGTCTCCAGATTTGTAACCACACAGGCAAATGGAATAGGCAGCTCCCTGAAGTTGGTAACTTCATGATAAGGGAGCGTGAGCTGATTCAGTAAAAGTGAGATCTTTTGTCCTTGAACAAGACCACGTGGAAGGGTAACGGACCAACCATCATAGGGAACCGTTATGATGAGCCTCTCATTGGATTGTTTCTGAAAAATGGACTGATATTTTCGGGGTCTTGTTTCGTTGAATAACTCATTCCAGTCAGTGTTTAAGGCAAGGTTCTCCAGCTCATCCGTATTGTAACCGATAGCGTACAAACCGCCAACCATGGCTCCCATACTCGTTCCCGTGATCATATCCACTTTAATACCGGCTTCTTCAAGTACCTTTAACACCCCGATATGGGCAAACCCCTTGGCACCACCACCGCTCAGTGCCAGTCCTATCTTTAAACCTTGTTCCTGAGTTTCATTCTCGTTCTGCGCCAATGCGACCGTTGTGCTACAGAGCCAGGCCAAAGCAAGAATACCCAGAAATGAATTTCGAAATTTAAACCACATAATAGATTACCGATGAAATCAGCGTTCTTGATGTTTTTTATAACGGACTACAGAACACTAAAGGTAATGTTTTTATTGGCATCAAATGTTAAAAGCGGAATACGAAACCATTACTTAATTCGTACGTGAGGTTGGGGATATCGATGATCGGTGCGGCATCATAAGAAGCTGTAAAGCTGATGGATACAGCCACGCGTTTACTCAGGTCCATTTCCAGTTCAGACTCGAAAATTGACCGGGCCTTAAAAAATTTATCGGGTCTCGCCTGATAGTAGCCAACAAGTTTGAACCTGGCCGTTTCGCTGAGCTTTCCCCGTAATGAAATGTTGCTCGTACTTTTCAGGAATTCATTTTCGATGGAAGCCTGTTCATTCAGTTGCCATTCCTCGTATTCACCCATCAGCGCTGTTGAAACACTTGCCTGCCATTTGTCAGAGCGATAAAATCGGTATTTGATACCGGCACCTGCCAGTGCCCGGTTGTTCAGTCCAAGATTGTTGTTGTATTGATACTGAATGAAGAGTTCAGGAGAAAGTTTTTCCTGCCTCTGAAATGTGGATCTCATGTGTACATAACCGCTGCTGATCAGTGAGTTGCCATCAATATTGACGAACTTGATCTTATTCAGCAGCATGTAGGCGTGTCGATTCGAAAAATAGGACAGGTTTGATTCGTTGGTCAATTGAAACACATCCTCATTGTAATGGTTCAGCGAAAGATCAAACTCAAGTTCACCGTACCATCCGGTGGAGTCGCCATTGGTTCGGACGCTTTCAACATTCAAAAGCTGCGCCTGAAGAGTAGGGCTGATAATTAAAAAGCTCAGGATGCAGATGATTTTGTAAAAGAGATTCATTTTAGATAATTGGTGGTTAATAAAATTGATGATACCATTGACATACCATATCAATATTAAGCCTGAATAGTTCCGGGCTTTCATTGTCCAAACACTCAAACGATTCGTATCTTACCGTTGTTGTTAGAGATCACTCACGCAAATATAAAAACAAGCAAAGTTAATGGTCATCATAATTGGAGCAGGTCCTATAGGTCTTGCCACGGGAATCGCACTCAAAGAAAAAAACATTCCATTTAAGATCATCGAGAGGGGTTGTTTGGTGAATTCCATATTTCACTATCCCACCAACATGACCTTCTTTTCTACATCCGATAAACTTGAGATCGGGAATATCCCCTTTATCTCACACGGCGCAAAACCAACCCGGGCTGAAGCCCTTGAGTATTACCGCCGGGTGTCAGAACATTACGAGCTGCCGGTGAATTTGTATGAAACCGTGGAAAGCATGGAAGGTGAAGACGGTAACTTCACTGTTAAAACGGATAAGGATACCTATAAAGCTGACAAGGTGATCGTGGCTTCCGGCTTTTACGGTAAGCCTAACATGATGAACGTGCCCGGTGAAGATCTCCCTAAAGTAAAGCATTATTATGATGAGCCGCATCCCTATGCCTGGCAGAAAGTGTTGGTGGTCGGTGGCGGTAACTCAGCCGTTGATGCGGCCCTTGAATGCTGGAGAGGTGGTGCCGAAGTGAGCATGCTGCTCAAATATGACACCATCAAACCAACCGTAAAATATTGGGTAAAACCGGATATTGAGAATCGCATCAAAAATGAGGAAATACCCGCCTACTTCAACTCGAGTATAAAGGAGATTCGTGAGAAAGAGGTGGTTTTGGAAACCCCGGATGGTGAAGTAACACTTGAAAACGATTTTGTGTTGGCCATGACGGGATATCACCCCAACTACGACCTCATGGAAAGCCTGGGGATCGAGCTCACTGATGACGAAAAATGCATGCCCGTCTATGATGAGCAAAGCCTCGAAACCAAACAAAAAGGCGTATACGTAGCCGGCGTCGTTTGTGGCGGAATGGACACCAGTAGCCTCTTCATCGAAAACTCCCGGATCCACGCCCAACAGATCGCAGATCATGTGGAGAAGAATTTGTAGGAAGCTCAATGTCTGTTGCAAAGAATCGGGATGACGGAGGACCGTGGACCGAAGACCGTGGCGGGCTCTCCATCTGAAGGCTGCGACATGGGCAGGTACTTCAAACCTGCAAAGAGCCGTCTGATGGTTAGGTTGTAATATGGTGGATTGCCGAATTTTAACCTCTCGGTAAATCGAAAATCAATGAAAACTGAATAACGAATCACCGATGGACCGAACGACCGAACTGCGATGTGGGAAACCAATTCCGGCAGGTATTACGAAGGAGACCTTCCATTAGATTAACAGTGTGGATTTTCGTAACGAGAATCTTAAAGCTCCTGTTTCCAGTTCAGGCTCGGTTGCTGAATTCACCACCCCATCTGCTCTTCCCCTTCACAAGGGGAAGGAGCTCTTTTTATGTCTGGTAAATAATTATTGATGCGTGAACTTTTGTTATAACCTCGTTTTGAACCGGGATTTTTCAGGATTCACTTCAAAATTCATGATTCCTCTGTTCAATATTCATTACACCCCTCCGTCCACCGTCCCCGGTCCCCGGTCAGTAAATAACTCAAAACTAAACACTTAAAACTACCTTAGGAGTTATTACAATTTTGAACATCTAAAATTCATATTTTTATTACATGTTTCGGGAAAGAATTTAGAAGAACAATCAATGCTAACTTAAAATCACGAATACAATGAAAGTAACAGTTGTTGGAGCCGGAGGTAACGTTGGCTCAACCGTAGTAGACGTCCTTGCACAGCGCGATATCTGTAAAGAGATCGTAGCCTTGGACATTGAAAAGAAAGAAGATGACAAAACATTTTATCCATCCAAAGGCCGCGGACTGGATCAGTGGGAATCTGCTCCTATCCATTTGTATGACACCCGCATCACCGGAACGGTTGATTATGCCGATACAGCCGGATCTGATGTATGTGTTATCACAGCCGGTGTTCCGCGTCGCCCAGGTAATGAGCCGCGATGACCTGCTGGAGATCAACGCTAATATTGTGAGCGGTGTAAGTAAAGATTTAGCAAAGCACTCGCCCGACACCATCATTATTGTGGTATCAAACCCACTGGATGTGATGGTTCAGGTAGCCAAAGATGCCAGTGGACTTCCACACGACAGAGTAATGGGAATGGCCGGTATACTTGATACCGCTCGATACCGTGCATTTATTGCAAATGAGCTCGATGTATCTCCAAAAGATATTCAGGCCTTGCTTATGGGTGGTCACGGTGATACGATGGTACCATTACCACGCTTCACCACCATAGCCGGTATGCCGATCACGCAATTCATCGACGAAGATCGTTTGGATGAGATCGTTGACCGCGCCAAAAAAGGCGGTGGCGAGATCGTAGGACTGATGGGAACATCTGCATGGTATGCCCCCGGTGCTGCAGCTTCACAGATGGTAGAAGCCATCCTGCTCGATCAAAACCGTATTTTCCCGGTATGTGCACACATCGACGGACAGTATGGAATTGATGATCTTTACATCGGCGTTCCGGTTAAACTCGGAAAAGGCGGAATAAAAGAAGTGATTGAGGTTGAATTAAACGAAAAAGAACAAGACCTTTTAACTGAATCAGCCAAAGCCGTTCGCGGTACTTTGGATGACTTCAGAAAACTAATGAACAAGTAAACTAAACAAACGAGGACTAAGGTCTTCACTACTTGCATTTTAATCCCTCACATGATCTTTCGTGTGAGGGATTTTTTTGTTCCGTGATATTTATAACCCTTGTTTTTCCTGAAATCTTTTAAGTTTATAGCGAAGCGGCAACTTGAAAGTACCAGCCCTGAACAAGTATGACCTGCTTAAAACCTTGAAATTGACAAGTCTGTGACTTGTATTAGGGTTGAAAAGTATGACCATGAATGGGTTGTAGCACTAATCTGGAAATGGCCATATGCGACATACTTGGCCGGAAGAAGGTTGCAGTGAAGGATATCTGCCGCCTGATCTGAACTGGCTACCGGCATGTGCACTGGTTTCAACGTAGGCTCCACTGCCATATAGAGCACGATCTGAATTGGAGCCGGGATTGGAGTAAGAGCTCCCGAACTGCTGAATAATTACACTCTCGCCAAGCAAGTTGATTACGGCCAATGAAAAACAATGGCACGACGGGAACGGATTAACGATCACCGATGGACCTGCAAGACCGAACCACGATTTGGAACAACCGATTCACGGTGCCGGTATTACGCAGCAGAGCCAGCTTGAAACGAGAACCTGGCAGCAGATATTCCATCTGGAATGCGATAACAAGTCCCGAAATCGGGAAGTTATTGTGACACTGATCGGGGAGTAAGTTTGTAATCACAATCATCAATTTCCTCAAACATTATCGCCATTATCTGTTACTTTCCTGAAGCTAAATAAACAAAACAAAATTCCATACCATCATGAGATCACTCCAGAAAACCACTCTTTCGACTAACCGCTTTCACCTTCATCTTGTATCCGGATTGCCGGCGCTAACACAGGCCCAGGATATTCAGGTTCCTGTGATCGAAGACGGACAGGCACAAGTCATCCCTGAATTTGAAGATCCCGAAAACTGGATTCGCCACGACCTTTGGGTGGAAACAGAATTTGATACCGATGGCAACGGCAAGCCCGATCGTGTACATGTTGCGGTAACCCGACCACAGCAAACCGAATCCGGCGACCTTAAGCTTCCGGTTATCTACGAATCCAGTCCCTATTACGCCGGAACCGCACCACCGCCGTTTGATTTTTTCTGGAATGTAGAACATGAAGTAGGGGAACAACCACCGGCTCGCAAAGAAGCGCCTGATGTTCAACGCCGTGGAGAACGCCCCATCATCTCCAATTCCCAGATCAAAACATGGGTGCCACGTGGATTCATCGTGGTTCACTCCAGTTCTCCGGGAACGGGACTTTCACAAGGCTCTCCAACGGTAGGTGGTGACAACGAATCGCTGGCTCCCAAAGCCGTTATCGAATGGCTGAATGGTAGAGCAAATGGGTATACCACTCCGGATGGTGATGAAGAAGTGGAAGCCTACTGGACCACCGGTCAGGTTGGAATGACAGGAACCTCATACAACGGAACCCTGCCACTCGCTGCAGCCACCACCGGCGTGGACGGACTCGAGGCCATCATCCCCGTAGCACCAAACACCTCCTATTATCACTATTATCGATCCAATGGATTGGTTCGCTCTCCGGGCGGATATCTCGGGGAAGATGTGGATGTGTTGTATGATTTCATCCATAGCGGACCCGAGGAAAACCGCGCGCGTAATAACCGCGTGGTTCGTGATTCCATCATCGCCAACGGCATCGATCGTGTGACCGGCGACTACAACGACTTCTGGGCGGGCCGTGATTACCTGAACGACCTTGGTACCACTGGATGCACCCGTGCTGATGGCTCACGCATTCAACGACTGGAACGTGATGCCCGAACACAGCTTCCGTATTTATGAAGCGGTGAAAGAAAAGATGTGTAGAAACAATGATCTATTATCATCAGGGCGGACATGGTGGTCAGCCTCCGCTATGGCTCATGAACATGTGGTTCACCCGTTATCTTTTTGATGTGGAGAACGGTGTTGAAGATCTGCCAAAAGCCTGGATCACCCGCGAAGATGACGAGCGCGATCAGCCAACTTCGTATCCGGACTATCCGCACCCAGGCTGCCAGGATGTGACTTTCTATCTATCCGGTAATGCTCCTGAGCGTGGTCACTTTAACCACTCAGAAAACGGCCAATGCCGGAACCGAGACCTTCATGGACAACGTTTCTTTTGATGGAACCGCTCTCGCCAAAGCAGAGTGGACCAACCACCGATTGATGTATGTGAGTGAACCGCTTTCCGATTCCCTTCATATCTCCGGTGTGCCATCCATCACGGTGAAGCTGGCAAGCAGTAAACCGGCAGCGAATCTATCAGTGTGGCTGGTAGCCCTCCCTTGGGAAGAAGGTCGCGACACCCAGATCACGGATAACATCATCACCCGCGGCTGGGCCGATCCTCAGAATCACGAATCACTGACCGAAAGCGAGCCACTCGTGCCCGGCAAATTCTACACCATCACCTTCGATCTCCAACCCGATGATCAGATCATCCCTCCGGGACAACAACTCGGCCTCATGATCTTCAGCAGCGATCAGAATAACGCCCTGCACCCACAACCCGGCACCGAACTCACAATAGATCTGGATGGTACGATGTTGACACTGCCTGTTGTTGGCGGAAAAAGTGCAGTGGGCTTTGGGGAGTAGTGGTTAGAACCGGGATTAGCTGGATTTGAGGAAGATTTTCAGGATTTCTGTTTTTCTTGTGAATATTTCTATGGGGCTTGAACAATCCTGTTAATCCTAAAACAATCTTGCAAATCCCGGTTCGAAAAGAAAGAGTCTAAATTTATTTTAGATGTGATTAGTATATTTACATCTGATCAATAAGGTATAAGAAGGGGAGTCAAAAGAACCTAAACGGGATGGGTACATGAAACATGAGAACTTGACACACAAAGTTATCGGGGTAGCAATGAAGGTGCATTCCGAAATCGGAATGGGATTTCAAGAAGTAATTTATCAAAGGTGTCTTAGTAAAGAGTTTAAAAAAGTTAACATTCCTTTTGTACGTGAGTTTGAGATGGGCATTATATATGACGGAACACAGGTGGGGACAAGACGAGTAGATTTTCTGATAGATGAAAAGGTAATGGTGGAAATAAAAGCAGTATCAGGATTGACAGATATTCATTTAGCACAGGCTAAGAATTACCTGGAGGCTTATGAATTAGACTCAGGTTTGCTAATTAATTTTGGAGCTCCAAGTTTGGAATTCAGAAGATTGTTTGGGAAGTAAAGCTAGGTGAGATTTTTTAAGTTTTGAGAACCGGGATTAACAGGATTTAAAAAGATTCTCTAGATTTTTAAAGCGACCTAAAAAACATAACTGTGGCATGAATAATCCTGTAAATCCTGAACAAATCTTATAAATCCCGGTTCAAAAGAATGGTGTTACACTCTACAAGCTAAGCTCAAAAACCATCTCCTCGCCATCACGGATAATCGTAACAGGGATCGTAGTCCCCGTCTCCAACTCGTTCAGGGCACCCATGTAGGCATAGATGTCGTCAATGGCCATCTCGCCGATCTTGATAATGACATCGCCACCCTTGAGGCCGCCTTCCTGCGCAGAACCGCCACCGCTTACGCCGGTGATGCGAAATCCCTCCCCGTCATAACCATAATCAGGGAGCACCCCCAGGGTTGGGCCATCCATACGCATAGACTGCCGCTGCTCACCCGGAGCCTCCACAAACTGGAGATCCGCCTTGTCGAGGGTATCCAGGGTTTGGACCACGCGCACCACGTGATTCAGCAGCTTCGCCTGACCTTCCGCATTGATCCACTCCGCATCATCAGACGGGCGATGGTAATCGGCATGGGTATCCGTGAAATAATGCAGCACCGGCATATTCTTGTAGTAGAAACTCGTGTGGTCACTCGCACCCGTTCCATCCGGAACCAGATCCATGTCAAGGGAATCCGTGTTGGCCTCTGTCAGAATCGACTCCCATGAATCTGTTGTGGCCACGCCAAATATCATCAGCCGGTCCTCGCTCATGCGGCCGATCATATCCATGTTGATCATAGCAAGCGCATTATCCAGATCCACCGTTGGGTTATCCACGTAAAACTGTGAACCCAGCAGCCCCATCTCCTCACCCGAAAAAGCCAGGAAGAGGATATCCGTCTCAGGCCGATTCTCAGAAAAATACTGAGCCAGCTCCAGTACACCCGCCGTTCCTGAAGCGTTGTCATCCGCGCCATTGTGGATCTTCTGTTCATCCGCACTGCTCAGCGACCCAAACTCACCCATCCCCAGGTGATCGTAATGCGCCCCGATGATGATCAGCTCATCAGAATCACCGGTTCCCTGTAAAAGCCCCGCCACATTCTTAGCCAGACGCTTATCCGCCGTGGAGTCGTCATCCGAGGCATGGGGATTATTGAGCACCGACATATTCACGGTGAATTCCTGAAGATAGGTATCCTCATCGCCCACCGGATCGAGTCCATAGGCGCGGAACAGGTCTGCGATGTAGTTCGCTGCCGCAGCCTCCTCAGCCGACCCCGTTTCACGCCCCTTCATGGCGTCGCTCGACAGGTAGCTGATATGCTCTGAAACATCAGAAGCGGTTATGTCAATGGATGATCCATCCGGAGACTCATTCGAAGAGGTGCAGGAAGCAAAGATCAGGGTTATAGCGAGCAGTACCGGTAAAGTCAATTCATAAATTTCATGATATCAGGGATGATTTGAGAGTTACAACGGAGCTTAAGATACGGGTTTTAGTCTCGGTCCTATTTTGTGGCGTCTAACATCGTTGACCTTGCCTCCAGATGGATCCAGGTGATGTGAGCAGGAACAACGCCTGCCGATATCCCTTTCATGTCCATGGCGACGTTCCAGCTCGTCCGACGAATGGATATGGACACGGGGTAGTTTACGGGGCGTGTAAAACCTGGCAAGCTCTTTCAATCGTCAGACCACGACGGGGCCTGATCATACCTCTGGTCCTATTTCAGTGGTCGGACGAATCCGGAACCTCGTCTGACGACTTCCAGCTCGTCCGACGAATGGATATGGACACGGGTAGTTATGGGGCGTGTAAAACTGGCAAGCTCTTCAATCGTCAGACCACGACGGGGCCTGCTTATACCTCAAGCCCTATTTCAGTGGTCGGACGAGTTCCGGAACTTCGTCTGACGACTTCCTGCTCGTCTGACGAATGGATACGGCCCCGGTTGGCTTTAATACAACCTGCTAACCACCTCATCAGGAATTGTTTGGTAGGAAAGCTTGTAAAACTCACCCGGTTCATCGGGGAGTTTAAAGAGGTCTTTAGCTAGATCAATGTTACATAAATCACCATTTCTCAATCCAGTATAATCTTTGAAGGAAGAAAAAGCCCAATCTTCCATTTTAGTTACCAAGCCTGCTTTAAGTGGATTTTGATGGATATAAAAGAAACAGTTGACCGCGGTATCCATCTTGCCACGCTTTTGATCTAATAAATCTTTTGCTTTTGTTTTTTGGCGAAATAAGGAACCGCTTCTTCCATATTGATTGTTGATCGCCTTCGTGTAAGAGCTTTGCAGGGTTCCAATTTTGCGGTTTAAAGGGTTGACTATCTTTTCTTTATTCTGGACCGCATGTTCATGAACATAATCCTCATGAATAGTTATCAGAAAATGAAAGTGATTGGGCATTAAACACCAGGCTAAAATATCACAGTAGGACAATAATTCTTTTCGAACCTTCTCTAAAAAATATCTGTAATTATCCTGTTCAAAGAATAGTTTCTGCCGGTTATTCCCCTGATTGTATAGGTGATATGTGTGCCCCGGATGAAATTGCATGACTTGAGTTTAGTAAATCAGGATAATTTTTAAAAATCTATTTACCCATTTCCTCCGGCGAGCCCCAAACTTCGTCCGACGACTTCCAGCTCGTCCGACGAATGGAAACGGCCATGGTTGGTTTACGGGGCATGCAAAACCTGGCAAGCTCTTTCAATCGTCAGACCACGACGAGGCCTGATCATATCTCTGGTCCTATTTCAGTGGTCGGACGAATCCGGAACTTCGTCTGACGACTTCCAGCTCGTCCGACGAATGGATACAGGTACGGCTGGTTTATGGGGTATATGGTGCCTTGTGGGCCTTTCAATCGTCAGACCACGCCGAGCCCTGTTTATATTACAAAGCCCAGGTCAGTGGTCGGACGATGTTCGGATGGCACTTTAGTCCTCCACTCAAAACTACACACGAAAAACTCACGGCGAGGGACAGGTTCCCCAAACCGGCTCATTGTTATTTGTAAGCTGACTGCCAGTTGAAAAATTGGTAGGCTCGGATTGAAAGTTAGCCACACACCATCCGCTAAGATCCTGGTTGAAGGAAGCCGCGTTATAGAACATGGATGCCATGGAGGTCACGGAAGAGACATCCCAGCTGCCAAGATCCTGGTTGAAATCGCCCGCATTGTAGAACATTCCGGACATGGTTGTTACCGACGACACATCCCATCCGCCAATGTCCTGATCAAAGGAACTGGCAAAGTAGAACATCCCGGTCATATCCGTAACGGATGACACATTCCAAGCCCCAATATCCTGATTGAACGCCCTGGCACCGGTGAACATATTCGACATGGTGGTCACATTAGCGACATTCCATCCACTGATATTGCCATTAAAATTGTTTGCATCCCGGAACATCCGCTCCATAGTGGTTACCAGCGACACATCCCAGTTGTTCAGGTCAGAGTTGAAGGCAGTCGCCCCTCTGAACATTTCGCTCATATCCGTAACGGATGACACATCCCAACTGCTAATATCCCCATTGAAGGTAATGGCTTCCTTAAACATATTGATCATGTTGGTGACAGATGAAACGTCCCAATCGCCAATATCCTGGTTAAAGGCTTCTGCTTTGTAAAACATATCCTCCATATTTTCTACACTGCTAACATCCCAACCGCCGATCGGTTGATCAAAGGAATCTGTAAATGCAAACATTCCATCCATATCTGTCACGTTGCTCACATCCCAGCTGCCAATATCTTCATTAAAAAAATCTGCACCTCGAAACATACTTTTCATATTTGTCACATTACTGACATCCCAATTGCCAATGGGTTGGTTAAAGGGTATTCCTCCACCTAACATGTTTCTCATAGTCGTTACACTGCTGACATTCCAACTGCCAATTGGTTGATCGAAGGATTGCGCACCGTAAAACATGCCAATCATATATGTCACGTTGCTTACATCCCAATTTCCAATCGGTTGATTGAAGGAATGAGCCTCGTAAAATGTGTTAAGCATACTCGTCACACTGCTAACGTCCCAACTGCCGATCGGTTGATTAAAAGCACTAGCATGCCAAAACATATAACTTATATCAGTTACATTGCTGACATTCCAGTTGCTGATATCCCCGTTAAAGGAGGAGGCGTTCTGGAACAAACCGTGCATATTCGTTACGGCCGATACATCCCAATGACTAATATCTCCATTAAAGGAGTTAGCCCCATTAAATAGGTCGCTCATATCGGTAATGCCGCTGGTGCAGCTGGTTGGGGCATTGGCCGGGGTGATCTGAGCCTTGCTGCGTTTGGTATAGGTGGCTCCGTTGATGGTTCCGGTATCGCCCACATTGGCCGCATTACAAATGATAGTCACTCCATTATCAGCCACATAAAAAGATTGTTCCTGAAACACCGCGGTTACCTGTTTGGGATCGTCAACAGTGATCTGCTGAGGATTATTCGTTCCCGTGATATCGCCCTGCCATTCCATGAAGTCCCATCCGGTGGCCGGACTTGCCGTCAGCTCTACAACGGTGCCGCTTTCGTAATCAGTAGCTTTATTGGAAACCACCTGTTCATCCACGGTTCCCTGCCCGTTGGTATTGACGGTCAGCGCGTACTGCTTCTTCTCAAAGATAGCCGTAATGTTCTTATCTGAGTTCATGGTAATGGAAGCGGTAGAGCTGGTGCCGCTGTGATCACCTTGCCAGCTCACAAACACCCATTCCTGTTCCGGGGTGGCCGTGATACTTGCCGTACTTCCCTCATCATAAACCTGTTCGGCGGGCGATACGGTGCCGCCTTCGTCAGGAGAGGCATTAAGGGTAAGCTTATATTGAGGCGTAGAATTGTTTGACCCACAGCCGACCAGCATCAAGAGGCTGACCAGAAGTGCAGTAAACATGGATAACTTTTTCATAATAAAAACTCGTTTTGAAAGATGTAGAAGTTAGATAGTTCGTTCATCAGGCGGCCATGACCTATAAATCCATCGCCTGGCTATTATATACGAACCCAAAACCAAAATCCGCTCAAACCTTATCACGATGACGGGCATTACCAATTAAAACCCTCGTCATCGCGAGGAGGCACCGTGCCTGAAACTCGAAGTACACCGCCTACCGACGCGGCGATCTCCCATTCATGGCAACAAGCCTTCTTCAGGGAGATTCTTCGTTCCGCATGCGCTCCACTCAGAATGACAACCGTCGTGAAGACAACCGGTGCCGCCCTGCGGACGGGCATTACTTTGCAAGTAATAAGGGGTGCCGAGAATCGTAGATCAAAAAACACTGAATAACGAATCAACGATGGACCGAAAGACCGAACTGCGATTTTATTAATTCATGGATGTTAGCCCGTATTCGCTACCCCTACAACAAACCACTTCATTATTGGGTGTTCCTTGTTGGATATTCGATATTCCTTTCCCCTCTTTGTTTCTCCCCTTGCACAGGGGAGAAGACGCAATGTCGAGTGCTTTGATAATTTAAAGATCACGGTCCTCCGTCCCCCGTCCTCGGTCCAAAAACACTCAAAACTAAAAACTAAACACTAAAAACTCCCGTACCGTCCCCCGTCCCCGGTCCTCCGTCAATCACACATAGTCAACGTTTACCAGCCATAACAAACCCATAATCTAACATTACCCCATCATTACCCACCCAAAGCAAATCAGATTTGGTCGAGGCCCCGATCCGCCGTATATTGAAGGCAGTTACTCAAAAAACAAGCCCACGGAAGCAATCCGGTCGGGCTATTTTTATGCCTTTCTTTTTCGGGTTGAAGCTGGTTTTCGTCCCTCATTCTTTCTTGAATCCCCTAATGTTTTGATCCGACTTGCTTTATCCTTAATAAAGTTTAGTTTTGGGGTGATGGAATACGAGGTACTAAAAAATATAAATCAGATCATAGAGCGGGATAGCAAAGACACCACCTACAAGTTTGCTTTGCTTCGGGCCACGATCGAGGTGATTCAACAAAAATCTCCACATTCAGTAATCAAAAGCGATCTTGTTATCATGCCTGTGGGTTTACTGGTTCTAAAGTGGTTGGAATATTATTACCCGATTATTGAAGCACGATTACCGCAGAAAAGTGGAGACGACTTAGATTCTAATACGCTCACATTTCAGATCTCAATTTGAAAAGTTAACAGATTACTATCAAAACAAAGGTGGTTACGATGTCTTTTACAAAGATTTCATCAAATGCAGCTATCCAAGTGAAGCTGAATGCAACTATTTATTACCTTTGTAAATCAATTCGAGATACAATAATCAAACAACCTATGAGGTATATTGGAGGATCCATTTCGAATAATCATTACTCCATTTTTAAAAAAGTAGAAGGTGGCCAAAGACTCAGTAAACCTGACAAACTTGATGTTGAATTTATGATAGATCGGTTTGGTACGATATTCCAATTCCTCTGGATTATTTCACCAGTGTTCGAATATCTAGGAAGCTTTATTACGGGAACGCACTCGATTCTAATTAATTGGGCTGAATTCACCGTTGCAAAAGGCAGACCGGTCTTTATCACATGCAATAAGGTGCTACCAATAATTCTTCAGTCCCCTCTCGACGAAAGAGACGTATCAAAGTCTCGTCTAGATATTTTTGATCACTATACTTGAATGAAATCGGATCCATTTTTGTGTATGAGTCAGGTAAAACGATCCTAGGTGACCGATAATATTGACCATATTCTTCCCATTTCAGTTTGGAGAAACAACGATCTTATGGAACCTTTTGCCTTCGACAGCTAAAAGTGAATGGCGATAAGAAATGATCGCATTCCTGAGATCCCATCTTCTCAATCAGTAGCAAAGATCGGATTATTGGCTACTGGAAATACATCTATAAACCAGTGAGCCAGAAATCTTTCCACAAGGAATTAAAAAGTAAGTTTGAGTGCCGATAAGATACTTATCAAAACTGGGAAAACATTGCCTTCAATGCATTGAAAAGAGAAGAGCCGGTATTTAATCGAAACCCGTGGTTTTGAAGCATTCAACTTGTCATGAAAGGAAACCCGAATTCACATCTCACCGCCAAGGAACGGGATAAAGTTTCGTATCCTACCCGAAAGCTCTTCAACATGGGAGTGATTGAAGGTGAGGTTCTGGATTTTGGTTCCGGCTTTGGAAAAGATGTGGAATTTCTGAATGCTAAAGAATATCAATTGCACCGCTTACGATCCGCATCATGCGCCCGATTATCCCGATCAAGAAATTTGATACCATTCATTTGCCAGTATGTGCTGAACGTTCTGCTTCCTGAAGAACAAGCTGAGGTGTTGATGTCGGTGAGTGAATTATTGAAACCAACTGGGAAAGCATTTTTTACCGTCCGACGGGATTTGAAAAGAGTTGGCTATCGAACGCATTATGTTCATAAAGTTCCGACGTATCAATGCAATGTGAAGTTGCCCTACAAATCCTTTTTCAAAAATGATTTTTGTGAGATCTATGAATATCGGCATTTCACTCAGGTTGATAATGGGTTGGAAGGAATTTTTGAAAATCCATCTTCTGATGCAGAACTGATCTCGGAACTGGCTACGGTGTACAGCATCTACGATAAATTTCCGGTCAGCAAAGGACATGCGTTGGTGATACCAAAAAGGAAATCAGCCAACTATTTTGAAATGACGGACAAAGAAAAAACCGCTTGTCAGATCATGGTAGAACGGGTCAAAGATATACTAACCAAAAAATACAATCCTGACGGCTTTAACATCGGCTTCAACATGAATGAAGCCGCTGGACAAACCGTCTTTCACACGCATATTCACGTTATTCCACGATACAAAGGAGATGTAGAAAATCCCCGTGGTGGGATTAGAAATGTGATTCCGGGGATGGGGGATTATTGAATCAAAATTTTTAAAAAGAATATGATTAAAGAGTTACTTCAAGAAGGTTTATACGATGAATTGCTTTCAGAAAAGAAGAAAGAACTTTTAGCAAATGAAGCATTTGAAAAGCAATTAGAAACTGTAGATGCTGAAGAATTTTCCACGTATGCAGCAATATATTTAGAGCGATTTTTAAGAATCACGCTCGATAATATTAAACCAAAAGAGACCCGGATAAAAAAGGGGCTAGAATTGTGTAATTCTTTTATCAAACAGCTTTCCGAAATCAATAAAAGTTTTGATGAAAAAGATTTTGCTACAGAAGAAATTTTGCTTTCTGTTTTAAATCGACAAAATGAGACAAAAAAGAAATCAACTGATCTAATACATCCTGGTATACCATTATCCCAATCGGCTTTACTTGTAAACTCTCGGGATGAGTACCGAATCGGTTTTGAGTTAAAAAAAGAAATTCAAAGCGCCGATCGAGTTGACTTCATTTGCTCATTTATCAAATGGTCAGGTTTAAGATTGCTAAAAGAAGAGATGAAAAAGTGCATTGATCAAGGTGTTGAAGTTAGAGTCATCACTACGGTTTATATGGGAGCGAGTGATAAAAAAGCAATTGACGAGCTTCTAGAAATGGGTGCAAAAGTAAAAGTTTCCTATGACACAAGAAGAACAAGACTTCATGCTAAAGCTTGGTTATTCCATAGAAATACGGGTTATAGTACAGCTTATGTCGGCTCCTCAAATCTCTCTGCCAGTGCTCAAACTGACGGTTTAGAGTGGAACGTAAGGATCTCAAATATTGAATCGCCTCATTTAATTCAAAAGTTTGAGGCGTCCTTTGAAAGTTATTGGAATAGTGAAGAGTTTAAGATTTATAAGGGAAGTGATAAGGAAAAGAAAGTACTTAGTGCTGCTCTTAATCAAGAATCTACAATTAAATTTGATCAGACTTTCTTTGACATAAAGCCCTACTCGTTTCAGCAAGAAATTTTAGAAAAACTTGAACTGGAAAGAGTCGTAAAAGAAAACAAGAAAAACCTAGTTGTTGCAGCTACTGGTACTGGAAAAACTGTTATTTCTGCTTTTGATTATAAAAATTTCAGTAATGAATTCGATGGAGAACCTAAGCTACTTTTCGTTGCTCATCGTAAGGAGATTTTAAAGCAAAGTCTTCAAACTTTTCGTCAGATTTTAAAAGAGAGTAGTTTTGGGGAATTATATGTAGATGGATCCATTCCCAATGAATGGAATCACGTTTTTGCATCCATTCAGTCACTTCATTCAGGTGAGTTCAATTTTGAAAAAGATCATTTTGATGCAATTATAATTGATGAATTTCACCATGCAGAGGCAAACACTTACCAAAGACTATTAGATTATGTAGAGCCTAAATATTTATTAGGATTAACTGCTACTCCAGAAAGAACAGATGGAAAAAATGTAATGGACTTTTTTGGCGGTAAAGCTACCGCAGAATTAAGAGTTTGGGATGCCATAGAAAAAGGCCTCCTTTCACCTTTCCAATATTTTGGTGTCCATGACAACACAGACTTATCAAATGTAAATTGGGTGCGAGGTAAATATGATCGAGCCGAGTTAGAAAACTTATATACTTCATCAGAAGATCGCATGGCTTTTATAGAAAAAGAGTTGAAGGATAAAGTTAGGGATCCATTTGAAATGAAAGCTCTGGGATTTTGTGTGGGAGTTCAACATGCACAATATATGGCACAGAAATTTAACGAGATGGGGATACCAAGTATCCACTTATCAGGTAATTCAGATCGTACAACTCGTGACTCAGCAATCTCAAAACTCAGAAAAGGCGAAGTAAATGCAATTTTTACTGTAGATCTTTTCAATGAAGGCATAGACATTCCTGAAGTTGATACCATTTTATTTTTAAGACCAACAGAGAGCTCAATTTTGTTCACCCAACAGCTTGGTCGTGGACTTCGACTTTCGGAGGAAAAGGAATGTTTGACAGTCCTTGATTTTATTGGCTATTCGAATAAGAAATTTAGTTACTCAAATAAGTTCAGTTCTTTAGTAAATGTTCATGGTCGAAAACTCCATAGGCATTTAGAAAATGGATTTCCGGTTCTTCCTACTGGATGCGCTGTAGAATTGGATAAGGTTTCTCAAGAAATTGTTTTGAATAATATCAAAGATTCTATTGCTTCAAACCGACCACAGATAGTTGCACTTTACAATAGTGTAGAAAGGCCGGAATCACTTCGACAGTTTTTTGAGAAAACTGAACTTCATTTAGAGGATTTCTACAAAAATGATCTTTATTTCACACAGCTTAAAAGAGAAGCAGGTCTAATTACAGATGATCAAACCGATGAAGAAAAAGCTTTTGGAAGATCAATAATTAGAAGCATTCACATTGATAGCATCTCAAGGTTAAAATGGAGTAAATATTTCTTTTCAAACTCGAAACCTCCTTCAACTTCAAAGCTTGATAAACAAGAATTAACCTATTTAAAGATGTGGGCAGCAAATTTTGGTGAAGAAAAAGAAATTAGCCAGCTTGAAAAGCTAATAACTAGATTCTGGAGCTACCCTGAAGTAGTTAATGAGTATTGTGCATTAATGGAGTATTTATTGAATGAAGTCACACACAGAACCAAGCTTTGGGAAAATCCCCATGATGTACACTTAGAGTTACATGCAAAGTATAGTCGTGACGAAATTATGGCTGCCTTTAATGATATTCGAAACGGCAAGTTGTATCTGCCAAGAGAAGGAGTATTCTTTCACAAAGAAACAAAATGTAATCTTCTTTTTGTGACATTAAATAAAAGTGAGAAGGATTATTCTCCTTCCACGATGTATCGCGATTATGCAATTTCAGATACTTTGTTTCACTGGCAAACTCAAAGTAATACTAAACCAACTACCAAAAAGGGTCTCCGCCATTTAGAACATAGTGAGAAAGGGATTACTCCACTTCTATTTATCAGATCACAAAGACGTGATGAAAGGAGAGAAACTGAACCATATTTTTTTGTTGGTCCAGTTGAATTAAGTAAATGGGAGGGTTCTCAACCTATGGATATAGTTTGGAAGGTAGAAGAACCACTACCCGCAGATATTTATAAAACTACCTCTATAAGTAAAGATTAAGACTCATGAATAAAATTCATCAAAAAGGTTGCGAATATTTAGCCCCTAACAAAACCATCGAGGAGCTAATTATAAAAAATGGGTTTGATGTAAAAAACTGTGTTTGTCTATAATTACATGGGAATTTCATTTCGCCTATTTAGCAACCTCAAACAATTAAATGATTTTTTTCAGAATACCGCTACGGAAGAACTTCATTTTCAATCCGAGTTTGATTTAGACAATTACCTTTTTAGATGCCGTTTAAGTTAGACCATCTTGAATTTCATTCCACACGTCTTCCTCCATCCACCACACGTAACCGCTCCCAAAATCACGTGTGATTTTCTCTCCCAACACGCGTGATCGTTTTCGCGAAGACGCGTCTTCGTTTTGAGTGCCTGTTTACTCGCATCTTAATGTTAGATCGCAGAAAATGCACAACATAGCCGTCGCCCCTGGGGTTAACAAGTACGTCATATCTGAGATGGATGGCGCCTAAACCCTAACAAAACGGAGGAGAGATGTCTATCAAGTATAACATCATTCAAAAAGGCACTCCCGGAATAGTGGGAGGAGGCGATAAGAAGTTTTACGCGTCTAATAAAGTAACCGGTCAGGCCGGTATCGATGAACTGACCGAACGCATCGAAAAGATCAGTACCGTAAGCGGATCAGATATACGAGCAGTGCTCTACGGACTGGCAGATGTGGTGCCCAGTTTGCTCAGAGACGGACTATCCGTCAATATATCCGACCTGGGATTCTTCAGGGTCAGCATCAGTTCCGATCCGTCGGATGCTGAGGAAGAAGTCACTAAAGCCAACATCCGCGGAGCGAAGATCCTGTTCCGCCCCGGCGACAAGTTCAAGGAGATGCTTCAAACGCTGAAGTTCGAGAAAGCAGGATCATAGACCTTTTCCTATGAGGTCGATATACACTAAACAGTAACCCATGATCCAACAAGCCCGGCTTCCTGATAAGGGATCCGGGTTTTTTGTATTGAATAATGAACTTTGATGCCCTTTTTGACTAGTCATGCGAACTAAGTGAACAAAGTGAATACACTTGTGGAAATTCTCCCTTATCTACTCAGGTGCTCGCTTTAGGGAGATTGCTTCGTTGTTGTACCTCATAAACCTGCATTAAATTACTATCCGCCTCGCAAAGACCGGGCTTTGGATGTTTGGTGAGTTGTATTTTGTAGAATCCTGCTAATCCTGTATATAATCCTGTAAATCCCGGTTCAAAATTATAATGCTTTTCCAATCCCAAACCCATCCATCACCCCGCCCTCACATAATCAGGACTCACAAACCAACATCAAACTGGGCGAAATGATGGATTACATTTGTCTGCTAAGAAAGCACTAAAACACCAATTAACTACAAAACCTGCCAATGCGTCTTCTCCCCTGTGCAAGGGGAGAAACAAAGAGGGGAAAGGAATATCGAATATCCAACAAGGAACACCCAATGGTCATCTTGAGGGTACTCCCGAAAGATCTGCAAAAGCAGGCAACAGCTTGGTAACTCAGTTCAGGCCTGTGTATGATTCCTTCGAGAAGTATCTTCAGAATGACCGTCTCGCTGCATGGCACCAGAGTTTATGGCAAGCCCTTGATCTATTTGGTTGCTCGCTTATATCTCTACACTATTTGCCGGCTTTCATTTGCAAACCTCGCCGGAAGGCACTTACTTACCGTTCAATCATTTTTAAACTCAAAAGGGTATTTCAAAATGTCTCGTATCATGTTCTTTATCCTGCTTGCAGGGATCATCTCACAAATCCATCAGCCGGCCTTAGCGCAGGAGCTCAAACCTTTCACTCCGGATGAAATGCTGAAGGTGGAGAATACCAATATCACGGGCATCACTGATGACGGGCGATTTGTGGCCATCACTTCCTCATCCCAGCGCGACCGGCTGGGGATCGATCATTTCAGCTTTGCCGATCCAACCTATGTGCAGCAGCGTACCTCCCGCCTGTATGTGTTGAATACGGAGAATGGAGAACAAAATGAGGTCACTGACGGACCTGCCGTCATTCAGGGCACGGCCTGGTCTCCGGATAATAAAACCCTGGCGGTTATCCTGATGGACGAACAGCGGGTGACCCTGCACATGTATGATGCCGAACGGGATCGCCTGCGGGAGTTCAAGCCAAGGACCGATCTGGATATCGCTTCCAATACCGAACTGAACTGGATGCCGGATGGATCGGGATTGATGCTGTCATTGAGAGCCGATGGGTGGAGAACCAAAGCCGATTCTATGTATACGGCCATCAACGATGGTCCGGTGGTGATACAGGATTCTGAAAATGATTTCCTGGCCTGGGACCGCGTGTGGATGCAAAACGATCGATCGGTGCTGGCGCTGGTACATACCGGTTCGCGGCAAGTCACAGAACTCACCGATGAAGTCATGGTGGCTTCCCTCAATATCCCGGAAGACGGATCTTTTGTAGCCGTCACACAGGAAATTCCGCTGAAAACAGATTATACCCGATCCGATGATGCCAGCGAAGAGCTGATGGTGACCATCAACCTGAATGATCCGGCACAGCGCGATACCCTGATCTCCCGAACGGAAAAAGCACTGGATCTGAATTGGGATCCCGCCGGAACGACATGGGCCTGGACGGATGAGGGAAAAGTATTTGTCCGCCACATCGCAGATACGTGCCGGAACCGAGATCACCGCCAATCGCTATGATCTTACTGAAAAGGGAGATACCACTGACACAACCAGCCTGGAATTTAGCTTCAGCAGATGGAGCCAAAGCGGAGCCTCGATGCTCTTGCGTTCCGATAAGGGATATCACCGCATCGACACGGCCGGGACAGATATGGAACTGGTCTTTGAGTTTCCGGAAGATGAGGAAAGTAAGCCGAGGTTAGACCTGATGCATTGGTCGGATGATGACCGCTACCTGTATTTCAGTTCCTCAGCCCGCGACGAATGGCAGCGCGGAATGGTTCGATATGATATTGAAGCTCAGGAGATGGAGACCCTCCTGATAGATGATCAGCTTTATTCAGACTGGACGTTTGCAAAGGATGCGGATGTCCTCGCGTTTGAACGGGCTGAAGGGAATCAACCCTATGAGGTGTATGTCAGTAATTATGAACTAAGCGATCTTCGTCGCCTGACCAATTTCAATGATTGGCTCAGTGAATACGCCATCCCTGAGATCGAACTCATTCAGTACATGGATGTGGACGGCGATACTCTGTACGGCGTACTTTTTTATCCGGCCAACTATGAGGAGGGGAAGCAGTATCCGCTGATCGCCTATATTTACGAAAATTTCTTTGATAATTCGTTTAACGCACTGGCTAATGTATTGGCCAACCGTGATTATTTTGTACTCCGCCCGTCCGTGGATCTGGAGCTTGGCTATCCCGGTGAAGGATGGGTGAAAGGTGTGACCACAGCCATCAATAAACTGATGGAACGAGGCCTGGTGGATGGCTCGAAGCTGGGTGTGGAAGGCATTAGTTATGGCGGCTTCGGAGCCAACCTGCTGATCACACAAACGGACCGGTTTGCAGCTGCCATCAACAACTCCGGAAAGGTGAATATGATCAGCTTTCTGGGCGATAGTCCCAAGATCGGCACCAGAAATTATTCTGCAGCGGAAGTGGGCCAGGATCGAATCGGTCAGACTTTTTGGGAGGCACCGGATAAATACGTTGCCCACAGCGCCGTTTTCTTTGCGGATCGCATAACCACGCCCCTGCTCATCCTGAGTGGAGAAGGCGACTGGAATGTCCCTGCCGACAATCAGCGGGAAATGTATTATGCCTTACGCCGCCTCGGTAAATCGGTGAAATGGGTGAATTACATGGATGCTGGTCATGGCGCAGGCCTGGCAGGTACAGAAGAAGATTTTTACCATCAGTGGGAAACCGTATTTAACTGGTACGAAGATCACTTCACAGAAAAAGAAGAAGAATGAGCGTTTGAATATTGATAGTTTTTAGTTTTGAGTTTTGAGTTTTCGGTTGGGTGGATATGGATCCTGCTAATCCTGTACATAATCCTGTAAATCCTGGTTCAAAAACGGAATACCCGGCAACCCGGCAACGAATAGGCAAGATCCTTCTCTGCTACAGCCGGCGGATCTGGATGACGCCTTTAGGTTTGGGAGCTCGCATATGCCTGGGTACTAAACCCAGCACCGGAGAGTCCCCCCTGGATGTGACCGAGGGGTGTTAGTGCATATCGAATATCGAACAAGGAATAATATGAATTTTGGAATGCCCCTTGGCAGGGGGGAGTCATTGCGAAGGCTGAAGTGAACGAAGTGGACCGCGGCCTGTGGCGATCTGTCTGTAAGCTACTTGGGAGCTCGCATCGGGGAGATTGCTTGGCGTCGAGTCTGATTGGTAAACCTACGTTACGCCTCCGCCCGCCTCGCAAAGACCGGGCTTTGGATGTTTGCTTGCTCACTTATGTTTCGGAAGAGAGAAAATCAGCTATTATTCTGTCGGTTTTCTCATATCGGTTATTACATGAATTGTATTTCCCGACACTTCGTATATAACAGAATGGTGCTTTGTATGTCACGACTCTCCTTCATTCGGGAATTTTTGAGATGCCGGATAAAGTTTTGGGAAAGATAGGACTCTATTTTCGAAGGCTTTCAATCGATTCAATAAAGAAATGAACTCATTTCAGTCCATTCATCCATTACATATTCTTTGATCTCTTTGAGTCTGTCTGAAGCTTCTCTTGACCAAACAACTCTTTCAAAGTCAGCCATGTTTTTTCCAAAACTCTTGACTACTCACGGTATCGCCATCCTGAATATTTTGACGCCCCCTTTCAACAGAATCTAATTCAGTCTGAGTTAGATCTTCGAACCAATCCCCGCCGGTATCCGCTTTCTTCATAAGTTGAAGAGTTTCAAGAAGGTCTTTATTACCCGGCTTTGAGATCCATTCAACTAATTCCTCATTGACTCCATTATGATCTTCCATATAAATTACCTGATTATTTAAATCAATATAATAAAAATTTTGAGGTCAACCGCTTTGATTTGGGCCGGGTGACCCTAATAATCAGAGTGGTAAATTTTAGATTCAACTGACCAACGGATCGATTTGCCACGAAAGCACTAAAACACGAAATGGGGAAGTGAATATCAGAATATCGAACAAGGAAGATTGAATTTCGAAGGTTTGTTGGTGGTATGGGGAATGGGTTAGATTTTGAGTGTTTAGTTTTGAGTTTGAGTGGTTGGATATGAATCCCGCTAATCCTGTATATAATCCTGTAAATCCCGGTTCAAAACAGGATACAGGTACATCGGCTGAACCAGGCTATTTCGCTCAACGGCAGAGCGTGTGGAGCGAGGCTATGAGGCAGCCGGGATCCTTCTCCGCCAGCCGGCGGATCAGGAGGACGCCTTTTAGGTTTGGGTGCTCGCTTATGGCTGGGTACTAATTCCAGCAACGGAGAGTCTCCCCTTGAGGGGAGAGGGCATATCAGCTTGCTGATGTGACCGAGGGGTGTTAGTGAATATCGAATATCGAACAAGGAATAATGAATCTTGAAATGCCCCCTTTTTAAGGCCAAGTCATTGCGAAGGCTGCAATGAACGAAGTGAATACAGCCTGTGGCAATCTGTCTGATCTACTTAGGAGCTCGCATTGGGGAGGTTGCTTGGTTGTTGTACTTCATCAGCCTGCATTAGACTACCATCCGCCTCGCAAAGACCTAGCTTATTCGCTCCAACGCAGATCGTATGAAACGAGATGTAATACAGGCAGTTCCAAGCCTGCCACGCCAGCTGAAACTCGAAACTCAAAAGTTCGGAAACTCCTCACTTCATCACTTAATCACTTCATCACTCAAAACAGATAAAAAAGAAAAAAGTTCAGCCATGCATTTACCATTCATTATGCTGTCCATAATATTTATTAATGGTTTTCTTGTTTACATAAATATTAATTTATGCACCGCAAAAGAACGGTTAGTTATTATTACCATTAAAGTGCATGTCAAATTTTTCGGCATGACCCAAATGATCTGAAACCTGAATGGACTTCATAGCGGATTTCTTAGTACGATTTTTACTGCAATTTCAATCTCCAACGCTTGGCTTTTTAATAGGTGGAATGCTGATTGCTGCACTGGGCAGTAAGCTGAAAATTCCCAATGCGATCTATCAATTCATTGTATTCATGCTGCTCATGACCATCGGGCTGAAAGGAGGAATTGAGATCCGTGAAGCCAACTTACTGGATATGGCACTGCCGGCGCTTTTCTCCATCCTGATCGGTTTCAGACATAGTGGCGATTCGGTATAAGCATTTTTGCGCGGCTGCCCGGCGTCAATAAAGAGGATGGCGTTGCAACGGCCGGCTTGTTTGGCGCAGTAAGTGCTTCAACCCTTGCGGTGGCTATGGTCATGCTGGAAGAGGAATCCATAGCATTTGAGGCCTGGGCGCCTGCTTTATATCCGTTTATGGATATTCCCGCCCTGATACTTGCGATCGTTATGGCAAATATTCACCTCAAAAAACAGGAAAACGGCAAGGATACTTAGAAGGTCAATGTGGGAACATCATCAAGGAAAAGTTTGCGCGGTTCTGCCTTATCGGCCTTACTTCTTGGATTGGCTCTTGGATTGTTAACGAATTCCGGTTCCGTCCTGAACTCATTTTTATCAGCCATTATTCCGTGGTTTCCTTTCGATCCTTATGCTGATCATGGGCATGGAGGCCTATGACCGCATTAAGGAATTGCGCAGTGTCGCTCATTGGTACGCTATCTATGCCGGTGTTCGCCTTGATCCATGGTCTTATTGCCTTTTGGTTGGGATTATTGCCCATTACTGGTTGGATTAGTCCGGCGGAGTTGTTATTATGTCTGTGATCGCATCATCAAATTCAGATATCTCAGGATCCGCCCACACTACGGGGCGGTATTTCATGCCGCCGATGCATACTGCCTATATTGGAGCATCAACAAGTGTCAGGAACGCCGGTCGCCATTGCAGTTGGAACTACCGTTATTCATTCGTTTGGCACAAATACGTATTCAACCTTTGATCTGCAGGCGGTAAAATTACTCATGGAGGACATCATTATGACATTTTATAAAGCGAAAAAAGTTGTGATCATAGCAGAAAAAATACTTTCACCTAAGGTATGTGAGATCATCGAATCAAATGGTGCCCGTGGTTATACCGTGGTACCTGCCGGTGGCAAAGGGTCTCATCACAAGCACTTTACCTCAGAGCGTGCTTCTGTAGTGGACGATTTCTCCACGGTTAGGATCGAAGTGGTCGTGAACGATAAATCAGTGGCTGAGACCATTGGCAAGGAAGTTGTAGAGGAATGCTTCGATAAATATTCAGGAATCGTATACCTGGAAGATGTGGAGATCCTGCGACCGGATAAGTTCAATAGTGAAGGTTAGTTTTGAGTGTTTCCAGTTTTGAGTTTTGAGTGGGTGAATAATGAATCCTGCTAATCCTTTACATAATCCTGTAAATCCCGGTTCAAAACAGAATACGGGTAATCGGCTCGACCGGGCTATTTCGCTCCAACGCAGAGCGTGTGGAGGCGAGGGCTATTGGGGCAGCTGAGCCTGACTCATTGGTGGGAGAAATGAAAACTGCGATGGACGATGAGCGAATGGACCGAAAGACCGATCTGTTAATTTATGGATAATATGGGCAATGGGTTAGTTTTGGTGTTTTAGTTTTCCAGTTTTGAGTCGGTGCAATAATGAATCCTGCTAATCCTTTACCATCCTGTAAATCCCGGTTCAAAACCATACAGGCAACCAGGTACAGAATAGACTTTTTCGCCCCAACGCAGAGCGTATAGACAAGAATATAATACAGATGAGGTGGAAGAATACAGGCAACCAACCCTGCCATACCACTCATCACTCTATCACTTCATCACTTTATCACTCAAAACCCACCGGACGGTAATCACGGGGCGTTAGGTCGGCCAGGCGCTGGAAACCGAAATAGCCCAGTTGTACCGCTCATGAGCGGTTCCATAACCTCTCCGTCTGCATCCACAGTGATAGATCGTTCATTCAGTTCCAGCCAGGATACCTGAGAGTTTATTGGTCCCCGCCCCAGATCTTTCGCCCATTCCAGGTCGTGATAGATCTTCGGCTTCCCGGGTATATATGATCTCCAAAGAACCCGAATACTGGACTTGGTGCAGATACGCCTTTTCGCCGGGCTTCATCAGGCGGTCCACGGCAATTTCCCGCCTGGTATCCTGGAAACCGGGATGGGCCAGACTCCTGCAACGTTACAGAACAGGAAACCCTTCCCCGCATCCAGCCTGTCATGAAGCAGCGATAGCCAGAAGTGGCGCATGGATCCATAGAATGCCTTACGCCGGTTCGCCTCCCATCGGGCTTGCTGAAGGCAAGTACGGTTGCGAGTCATTATTTCTGTGAACAGAGGTTTAGCAGCTCCGACCAGGTTCTTCGCCCCTGCACACCGCAAATTCTTCCAGATAATAGATGATCTGATAACCCAAAGCCTTGTTCACGATCTGCAGGGGAGCCAGAGCCTCTGCAGTAAGTCTCCCCCAAAAATTGGAATCAAAATGAAGAACTTCAGGGTTGAGGATGATAACGGAATCGGCTTCGTCAGTAAATCCGAGAAAAAGCTCCTCGAATTGTTCATACTGTTTTCGCCATTTGTCATCGTTGAGGACATCAAGGTCGGTCATTTCATAAACTACCTGCTTCAGGCTGAGATCGATATTCTTGTAATCACCCGGACCCATTTGCAAGCCATAGGTCTTCCGGCCATAGCCGATGGATGAAACCACGAGCCGGTAAAAACCGGGTGGGATATCACGCAGAGCATCGCGACCACTTCCGGTGAGTCTGAGTACCCATTTTGGTTCCCGATAAAGCAATGTGCCCCCCGCAGCGGCTCCCCTGGTTTCAGTATCGCATGAGCCGACCCACAGACAATACCCTGTGCCTGCAGAATGTCCATATTCCCCAAAAAGGAGAAACATCCGATCAGCAATAGGTACAAGACACGTCGCATAGATGTAGAAATTGATTATAGTCCTAATATAATGTCAGTTCGATATAAGAATCATTCATTTATTAAAATTCAGAGTCATTTCGCGGCGTATGCCCGAAATCTAATAGGTTGATAGGATTCTGAAGTTGAATTAATAGCACGTATTGGATTCCCGTCTACACGGGAATGACCAAAAACGGTCTTTTTAAACCTATCTATTAACATTTTATCTCGAACTCACGTTAATATAGTATTGGGAGAACTATTTTCAAGAAGGATGTTTATTGGGTGGTGAGAAAATGATTGACGATAGGCCAGAAAGACAGAAGAGCTGAACTCGAGAATCACCGATAGACCGCACGACTCGAAGCTGCGATCCGGGTGCTGGATCACAATCAGAGCCGTAGTTCTGTTTTGTGTTTTGCAAAAGACGAGAAACGATTCGGAGGTTCTGGGCTTGGGGTGCTCTTTGGAAGTCGATCTTTCGGATTGGTTGTCCCTATAATCAGTTCGTTTCAATCGAGAGACTTTCGAATGAAAGTGCGAACAAGGGTCGATACTGCGAAAGAGCAAAAGGAGCAGAAGGGTGATCGGATGTTTCCTGAAACGCAGAGGTTAAAGCGGCATCCCAGACTGAACAAAGCGTATCCTTGTAACCTTTTCCTTATCAGCAAAACCAATGCTGGGATCGCATTCGAATAAACCGTTCGCCGAATCGAACTCCAGCCCCTCGATCCAGATGCATCCAGAATAAAGAGCATACCTGGGAGTATCCTCAGGGGTTCAGGTTATCACCGGATCCAGCTGACCGTATCTCATTCCCCGCCGATCCAGGCGTGACCGGAGTTTTCATATATCAGGGAAGGAGTGACGCCAACCACATATTCTCCGGGCAAACCATTGTCTTCGAACAAGTGCTTCTCACTGGCCTAAGCGAGCCATGATCACACCGCCCAGGTAGAATGCAGCGACGATCGGTCCGTTGAAAATACTCCCATTACCAGTTTCAGGTGTGCCATCGCAACGGGACACCGTAGCTTTTGCTGGTTGACTGGCCTTTATGCCGGATGTGTCTCCTCAAGCTGAGCGCTCAGGTATTCAAAACACCGTCGATGTCCACAAATACAGTTAGCTTGCTGGTCGGTACTCATCAAATTGCCCTTGTTGATTAATTCCGTTCATATGTCGCCTGATTCTAACAAGGATGATCGAGAGAGGCGAGAAAGAACAACAGAGATATTCGCAAAATTCCAGGAAAGGGGTGATTTGTGATGGAACTGACAAAGCAACCAGATCCTGGGAAATAGGATTTGCAGGTCATTTCTGGTGGAACGATCCTCGCAGGATCAAAATCGCAAATAACCTCGGGATTCATCAGGGAAAAAAAAGAAAAGAAAAAAGAGAACCTCCGCCGCGATTAATTTGGGGCTGAGAAATCATTCGGAGGTTGGGCTTGAGGCCTTTGCAGGACCCATTACAGTGGGGTAGATGGGTCGAAGCGCCTCAGGGCCGTCAAATGGCTAATTTTAAAATCAAGCTCATTCTGCGAACAGGGGCTGATCATACACCTTCATAACGATATTAGTTCGATGATAACTTCCTGTTAAAATAATAAGCTCAAGTTATTTATTGAGTTTTACGGATGAAAAGAGTTTATTGGCCGTGGAGGAATATAGGTTTGCTTGTAATTGATCGTAGGGGCTCTGGATCACTGCCAAATGTAATAGATCGGCTATGGAAAAGTCTGTAAATAAGTTTCAGTATGTGATAATAAGATACTTTTTTTTAATATTCATATGCTGTTTGGCCTCACTTCATATCAGCTAAAGGCTCAGCAAAAGCCCTATCCGTTTAATGTAGATCTTAGTCTTGGCGGTGGACTGATTGGTAATCGGTATCGCCAACAGCTTTTCAACCTGAAGTAGGATTCCGGTTTCAACCCGGCCATGGGGTGTTGATTCTGAAAATCGGTTCTTCTCGTTCGATCCGGCTTCCCGATGCCGATCAATATCGAAGCGGGTTTGAAGAGTACACCGTGGTTCAGGGGGCTACCGATAAATGGAATGCTTTTTATATCAATGCGGGCCCAAGATTTAGTTTTGGTAGTCAGCTACCGGTACAGTCCAGTGCCGGACTGGATCTCGCACTCAGCTATAAAAATCCACCGTCTCAAAGTGTGGAATTCACCGATCCGGAAGGAAATTTTGGGGACCTGGAATTTACCCTTGCAAATTTTGAACCGGATGAAGGTTATAGCAAATGGTCAGCAGCTATTCGTCCGCAAATTCAGGTGGAGTTTAATCCTTTTCGAAGTAACCGTGTTGGGATTCGACAGTAAGAACCAAAACTCGGTACGAATACGATTCGAACCGGGGTTTGCATACACCGAGCGTGATCTGTCGACGAGTTCAACTGGTTCCAAAGTGCAGGTGAGATGCTCTTTCCAGTTTGAAAGTGCGCCTGACGTGGTGCGAACGACGTCCGCTT
>JAXHNH010000013.1:0-129768 GCA_034520725.1 Gracilimonas sp.
GCATTAGATATGTATCTTTCATGCAGATCATTAGCGAACGGTCAAAAATAAATGGAAAGACTGCAAGCCATTGCTCTAAGCGCCTTCAAACAGAGTAAGCGGTCGTGGCTGCCCAAGGTCGTTTTTATTGATTCACTGGATGAAGTGATGGATCACTACGAGGACTACAAACCGATCATGGCTTATATGCAGGCTGAAGCGGAAAAACCGTCCGAATTGAGGGAACCAAAGAATCTTTTACTTGTGGGACCTGAGGGTGGCTTTTCAGAAAGGGAAACTGAGATCGCAAAGCAAAGGAACGCAAAACTGATCACTTTAGGGAAATATCGCTTGAGAGCTGAGACAGCCGTTTTAAGTATACTATCACAGTACCTTTTCTCCTGAAAAAGCTCATAAATTTCTGCCTTCCATTATTTAAGAGCTTTGGCTATGTTGGTTGAAATGATCTAAAAATTGACTGAATGATACTTACGCTGGTTGGAGGAATTGGTTTATTTCTACTGGGAATGACCCTGCTGACAGATGGTTTAAAGAATCTGGCCGGAGATACCCTGCGTTTACTTCTCAGCCGGTTCGTTAAAGGTCCTTTCACAGCTCTAGGTTCCGGAACCCTGATCACATTTTTGGTGCAGTCTTCAAGTGCGACTACTCTCGCCACCATTGGTTTTGTCAGTGCCGGACTCATAACTTTTCCCCAAACTATAGGTGTGCTGCTGGGTGCAAAACTGGGAACTACTAGTACCGGGTGGATCGTAGCAACCCTTGGCCTGAGATACAGTATTTCTGTTATCGCATTACCAGTGATCGGTGTGGGAGCTATCATGAAGCTGCTCTCATCTGGTAAAATGGCCCATGCCGGACTTGCACTGGCGGGATTTGGTCTCATATTTATGGGTATTGACACCCTGCAGGTGGGTATGGAAGGGTTAAGGGATTATATTGATTTTGCAGCATTTTCAGGCAAAAGTTTTACGGGAATACTGTTTCTTATTATGACGGGTATAATCATGACCGTCATCATGCAGTCATCCAGTGCGGCTGTCGCAACAACCTTAACCGCGCTTTTTGCCGGGGCCATCGATCTTCCTCAGGCTGCGGCACTTGTAATCGGGCAAAATTTTGGAACCTCAGTAACAGCCCTTATTGCAATTATTGGAGCATCAACTGCTGCTATTCGAACGGGCGTTATCTATGTAGTATTTGGCTTAACGATAGCGGTCATAGCTATTGTGGTAATGCCAATATTTCTATGGATCGCAGAATATCTACGTATAATGAATGATCCGGCTCAGATGGCTATCGCAGTTGCTGCTTTTCACACCTCATTCAACTTTCTGGGTATTGTAGTCATTATGCCATTCCGAATGTTTTTCACCAATTTAGTGATGAAGTGGTTCCCCGAAGAGGAATATTCCATAACCCACCGGCTCGATAGATCGGTTCAAGAAATACCCTCGGTGGCAATAGAGACTGTAAACCGTAGTCTGCAGGATATGTTGAGCGGTTTACTGGAATACCTTTCTAAAGCTTTAGGAGAAAGCAATTTGTCGGTGGATCGTAATTTTTTGAATCAGGCCGAGCTTGCTAAAGTTGAGATCAGTCAGTTTTTGAATGAGATCAAGATAGGATCGGATCAATCTTCAGATTATAACAGGTATGTGGCTACCCTGCACGCCTTAGATCATAACGTGAGACTAATGGATGCCTGCAGGGATACACATTTCATTAAAAACATCCCCAATGATCCAGTAGCAACACAGATGTCGGTAATGCTTCAAATGGCATTTGAAACAACCCAAAATTGGATATCGGACCATGGGGAAGAGGAACTGAATGAGTATCTGCGTGAAGTTTCTATAAACCTGGCTGAACTCAGGAAAAAGCGACGGGTTGAGATTCTTGAGCAGGCAGCCAACATTAAAGGATCATCCATGCAGATTCTGGCTAATCTGGATACCATTCGCTGGCTGGATAAACTGGCCTATCACCACTGGAGGGCCGTTTACCATTTGATGGATAAACGAGAATACGAGATCGATCCGCCTTACCCGACTTAGAATTCAAATGAGATGATCATAGATTATGCCAGATGGCTTTGAAGAAAGGAATATAAGGCACTGAGGACATAATCCTGAGATCTTGTTTTAGATCTGTGCTTTCTCCAAGAAAAGCGAGGATCTCATCAAAGTGGTTATTTCTAAATAAAGACCTGAAGACCCTCAAACTTTCCTCTGTGGAGTTGGACAAGATGTGAAGTAAAAGCAGATCATAAAATCGGTACTTGAATTTTGAAGGAGAGGGAGGAGAGGGTTTTTTGCCATCGATAAGTTCCTGGGCTACTCCTTTAGTGTAATCCTGAATACGTGTAAAGGTGTAACCGGTACTTGGTTTTGTTTGCCCGCCCACGCTGCCCAAGTTTATAATATTTTGCTCATAATAGGGGTGATGAGGTCGATCTTCCATGGGAATCACACCATATTCCTTGCGAGTGATCTCATAATGATCTTTATCTAATCCAAAATTGTGATACAGATAGTTTCGTATTTTCTTCTTGTACTTTTTCTTTTTGAGTAAATCCTCCGAAAACACAGTGAATTCCAAGAGTGCTTTTTGCTGTGTATATGGAAGCACATACATGAAGCCAACACCAGGAGAGAATTCATCATCAAAGTCCATGATCGTGAAGGTTTCGGGATCGAAAGTGTCCTCAGTGGCTTTGATCTCCCATCCAAGGAAATGTTGTTTCAGTGGATACTTGATATCTTCTTTATTCAGTTCTCTGGGTTTTAAAATACTCTGAAAAATATGGTTTGCCAGATAAGTGTCTCCGTTTTTGGTGATCAGAGAGGCTTTGCTCTTATTGGATGAGAGATCGAGTATATCCTCTTCTAAAAGAGTGAAATTCTTATGCTTTTTGAGTTCTCTTAATACATGTTCCCTGAAATCACCGCTGCGAATACAGTAATAGGAAAAGGAGTGCATATAGCGAAATGTGCTGTAATCAAGAACAGAGACCCAGCTTTTGTTCCACTTCTTGTAGATGATCTCCTTGAATGGAGGTTCTTTCTGAGTCCAGAAGCACCAGGTTTTATCGTTGGTTGGAGCAAATGTGGAATCGACAATGAGAACTTCTCCGGCATAACCACCCTTAACAAGGTACCAGGCCAGGCTCAGCCCGGATAAACCGCCACCGGCAATGATGATGTCGTATTTTGCTTCTATGTTCAAGTTTGAGTAAGTCTGATTTTCATCTGTAATGATTGTGAACTGAAAGAGTTTTGCCTTTTTTATCGTTTCAGCGGCAAGCTATTTTTATTAAAACAATAGGTATTGATTATATTTCATCAAATTGAAAAAGCAAAATAAGATTATGATTGATCTGCGAAGCGATACTATTACCCGACCAACTCCAGATATGCTGGAAGCAATGATGAAGGCTAAAGTTGGGGATGATGTTTTTGGTGAAGACGAAACGGTGAATGCCTTTCAGGAAAAAGTAGCCAACATGTTTGGTATGGAAGACGGCTTGTATGTGCCGAGCGGAACTATGAGTAATCAGTTGGGTATCAAAGTATTAACAGAACCCGGAGATGAGATACTGATTGATGAAAAAGGACATATTTTCAATTATGAGACTGGGGCTGCTTCGGTTTTGTCAGGTGTTCAGGTTCGTACTTTGCCCGGTAAACATGGTAAATTAAACACCTCACTTTTGGAACACACTAAAAGAGGGCATTTTGATTGGGAGCCAAGAACCCGTGTCATTTGTCTGGAAAACTCTACGAACAAAGGTGGCGGAGTTTGCTATTCAGAAGAGGAATTGAGCGAGATCAAATCATTTGCAGATGAAGAAAACTTATTTATTCATCTGGATGGCGCCCGGATCTGGAATGCCATTACGGCTACAGAAGTGAAACCTGAATTCTTTGGAGAAATTTCAGATACGATCTCAGTTTGTTTTTCTAAAGGATTGGGGGCTCCGGTAGGTTCTATGTTATTGTCTTCCAAAAAACGGATTGCCAAAGCCCGGCGCTTTCGTAAGATGTGGGGAGGAGGCATGCGTCAGGTTGGTCTGCTGGCCGCCGCCGCTGATTTCGCTCTTGAGAACAACTGGGATAAATTGAAGGACGATCACCGAAGAGCTAAGGAAGTAGGCCAGGTCATTTTTGACAGTAAGTATCTGGCTGTGGATATGAACAGCTTACAAACCAATATTCTGCTCTTTGATACAGTAAAGGAATCGGCTGATAATGTGATCGAAAAGTTGAATAAGAAAGGTATTCAAATGATTCCATTTGGCCCTAATACCATCAGAGCTACTTTTCATTTTTTTATCACTGATGAGGATCTAAATGCTATTAAACAGGCACTTAAAGAGATCGGTGAGGCTTAAATAAGATTTTCAATTACGCCCCGCCGCGAAATGTACTATGGATTCTGCCTTTTATTGCCAGATAGGCTCTGCTTCATTTTGTATGTAAATGTGAGTTTAAAGCTGAGCCTTGATGAGGCATTCCCGAGCAGAGCAACGGAACGAGTAATAATGTTATCCCTCAACAATTGATAATAGATTCTGCATCGAATCGATGATCTTTTCCCGAACCGGTATTCCCTTTTCAAAGATCATCTCCTGTTTTTGTTTGTATATCTTTCGGCCTGAATCGGTCTCAATTTTTATGGGTTCCATTCCCTGTTCCTGAAGATCATACGGACTTGCCTGCATGTCGATATAGCGGGCCTCTACTGCCAGTTCAAAGGCCTCAAGAATAAGTGAACTTGAGATCCAGGGATACATTTTGAAGGCCCATTTGTAGAGATCCATGTTAGAGTGAATGCAACCCGGTTGCTCTGTCTCATGGAATTTCTCACGGGAAAGCTCAAATTTATTCATGGGTTTGGCAGGCTTGGTGAAAAAGCGAAATGCATCAAAATGCGTGCACAGTAAGGGACGTGATTCCACAAATTCAGCCAGTTCATCCGGTTCCATTCGCATGGGTAACTGATTATGTCGCGGGTTGTCCGTTTTATAGACCATGGCCCATTCATGCATCCCGAAACATCCAAAAGAAGGTCGACTTTGCTGTGTGTTCTCCAGCATCTTCAGCATCCACTTTAGTGATGAAATACGTTTTTCAGGAAAGAGTTTAGGATTTACAAAGGCAGTGTTATCCTCAACAGTTATTTCCGAAATTTCAGGAAGTTCATCAAAGTCAGAATAGGTGAGGTTCACCCCAATTCCCGGTGACCATTTCCGAAGGTTTGACGGACGAAAGGCATAGTACTCAAACAAAAAATCCATGACCGGATCTTTCTCTTGCCGTGAGCGAGCTTCGAGGTAATCGTTCAATAGCTCATTCACGCGCTGTTCGTGTAATGCTTTTTTAGCCTTCCACTCGGCTTCGGGTAAGGTTTTCTCTGTTGCAATATTTGGAGTTACAGTAAGCATGCTTCAAAGATACGGAATGAAAACCGTGGAATTAAAAATTCAAATTTTAAAATTATAGATTAGATTATGGGAACACCCATATTTTAAATTTTAAATTTTTCATTTTGAATTGATCGGGCCAATGTTGAGTCAGGTTCTAAGTTTCTTAATTCACCTCCGCTTACACTACCAATTTTTCATTCTCTCAGGAGGATACTTACTGGCGGCTTTGTTTGTGGCTGAAGTTAACTGGCCGCAGTTCTGGCTTCAGTTTCTGAACGTGTATGTATTGTTATTTGGGGGAGCTACGGTCTATAATTCCTGGTGGGATAAGGATGAGGGGCCGATCGGGGGGCTCAAGTCACCCCCAAAAATGCAACCATGGATGTGGCCCGCTTCCATGGTAATTCAGTATATAGGTTTGTTTTGGGCGATATCTGTTGGCTGGAATTTTGTGATCATCTACGCGATCAGCATGTTGTTTTTCTGGTTATACTCCTCACCAATTACACGCTGGAAGGGGAAACCGATCTTAAGTCTGGTTGCGATCGGTATCAGTACCGGAACGAATTCTTTTTTTCTGGGGTATCTGGCGGCAGGTGGGTATCCAATTACCTGGATTGAGGATATTATTGCCATTGGTGTAGCTTGCCTGATTTTGAGCTTATATCCTGTTTCTCAAGTTTATCAATCAGATGAAGATATGAAAAGAGGAGACGAGACCTTTGCCGGCTAAATATGGGCTAGAGGGAGTTAAATGGCTATTTGCTGGTTCTATTTCCATTAGGAACCGCAATATTATCAGCTTCACTGGTAGTCAGTCAAAGGACTTGATCGGATATATTTTCGGTGGGGTCGGAAGCCTTGCTTTCCTTGTGGTTCTTTATCTGGTTTGGCAATTAAATGGTCAACAAAGTGAATATCCGTTGGTTATGCGGATCAAATTACTTGCATCACTTTCCTTTGTACTTTTTATGCTGTCATGGATTGCCAGTAGCCTTCTTCTTTGAGCTGTGATTCTGCTTCAGCTAATAGAGCTCCAAAACTAAACTCAGGATGTACAATGTCGTTAAGTAAGGTGATAGTCACAGGTTTTTCGAGTATTGTGACATTACCTTTGATATTGAGCTTTAATTCACCGGAGTTGCTTGTACCCCGTTTTTTGATCAGGGTGATCTTAGTTCTTGAAACCTGACTCATTTGAGTAATAAATGAATCGGAAAATGATGTTTCAAATTCCAGGTCCAGAAATGCGTGAGTTGGTTGGTGCTCTGCTGTTATTTTTAATGTCTCTTCCAGGGATTCAGCATAGTATATGACCTCAATTCCCAGATCAGATAGCATTTGTGCTATTTCATGCTGGGTAATCACATCCTTACTCATCACTAAACACGATTTTAACCTTTTCATGGTACTCCGGATTTAATTGTAACTAATCATTGTTATTGAATACTTATCAATGGAATGATCCTGTTAACAGATCGGTGTTATTTAAACAATCGATAACTATTCAAAAGAGGTTTTTTTACCTTACTGTCTGATTAAAAGAGGTCTAAAAATGCAAGATGTTACAAAAACACTAGTTTCTGATAAATTACTTGATGCTGCATTCAGTTATCAGGAGTTTAATGAACATATAAAAGAGCTGTACAATCAAAAAAGAACAACCAATGAGGACAATCGCCAGAACATGCTGGATTACACAAAAATGTATATGCAGCGTACTAATAGGTGGGATAAGCGGGGAAAGCTTTCTGATGAATTGAGGGTTCGACTTAAGGTGGTTTCCAGGGATATGATCTGGTTGGTAATAAATGAGGGCTGGTGCGGTGATGGAGCTCAAACCCTTCCGTTCATAAACAAAATGGCTGAAGAAAGTGACCATATCGACTTGAAGGTTATTCTCAGGGATCAAAATTTGGAAGTAATGGATCAGTTTTTGACAAACGGGGCCCGTTCAGTTCCAAAATTGATCGTTATTGATAAAAATACAACAGAAGTCTTAGGCACCTGGGGACCGCGTCCTATTGAGGCCAATGAATTATATTGGAAAGGTAAGAATGATCCTGATACCCCAAATAATAAGGCGGTTGAAGACCTTCACCTTTGGTATGCTAGAGACAAGGGAAAAGCCATTCAGCAAGAAATTCTCAAAATGCTGGATGAATGGGAGTAGAAGTCTTAAAATTCATAATTATGAATGAATGTAAGTGACTGCTCATAACATAATATTGAATTAACAGGTATCATAAACTCGTAGTCTATCAGAAAACATGCTTGAAAAGTTTCTCCGTTATATTGCCCAAACCAGTGATGCCCCCATGGGACTGGAAGTCAGTCACGCTGAAGGGCCATATATTTACACAACTGACGGCAGGCGGTTCACCGATTTTATATCCGGTATTGCGGTCAGTAGTTTAGGGCACAGGCATCCAAAGGTGGTTGAGGCGATCCATGAGCAGGTGGATAAACATCTGCACGTAATGGTATATGGTGAATTTGTCCAAAAACCACAGGTTGATTTTGCAGAGCTGTTGACCTCGAATTTGCCTAAAAAACTCAATCAGATCTATTTGGTGAATTCAGGTACCGAAGCCATCGAGGGCGCACTGAAACTTGCCAAAAAGTACACAGGCAAAACTAAGCTGATAGGTTTTAAGAATAGCTATCATGGGGATACACATGGCTCACTTAGCGTTACAGGCAGGGATGTTTATCGGGATCCGTATATGCCATTACTGCCAAATGTGCATTTTCTGGAATTTAACTCCTTCAAAGATCTGGATATTATTGATGAGGAGACGGCAGCTGTGATCTTGGAACCGATTCAGGGAGAGGGAGGTATCATCCCTGCTCAAAAGGATTGGCTGAAAGAGATCCGAAAAAGATGTAATGAAATCGGAGCTTTGCTGATCTTTGATGAGATCCAAAGTGGATTTGGTCGAACAGGAAAGCTTTTTGCTTTTCAGGATTATGGGGTTGTACCGGATATACTATGCATTGCAAAAGCCATGGGGGGTGGTATGCCGATCGGTGGATTTGTGTCGTCAAACGAGATCTTCCAGAGTTTTAAATATGATCCGCCTTTGAATCATGTCACTACGTTTGGAGGACATCCTGTTTCATCTGCCGCGGCATTTGCAAATCTAAAGGAATTGTTGAGTGGGGATTATTTAGATCGGGCTTTTGAGATCGAAAAAAAGGTGAGATCCTCCTTGCGTGGTAAGGGTATAATTGAGGTCCGTGGAAAAGGAGCTATGCTTGGCTTACAGCTGGAAAACTGGGACCTTACCAGAAATGTTGTAGAAGAATGCTTTGAAAAAGGAATTTTGCTTGGATGGACACTTCACTCAAATACCCTGGTTCGCCTTGCCCCGCCTTTAATAATAGAGGATGAGCTATTAGAAGACGTGTTAGAGGCAATATTGAAAGCTGTTAAAAGGCACTCCGAATAGAAGGCGGTTTATAAAGATATTGTGATTCAACGCGGATTTATAAATTTGTGTGGTATTATCTGTTGAGTGTTTCATGGCATTATATCCATGGAATTCCTACACTCCGCTAACCGTTTGAGAGGTAAAGAAATCAAAAGAAAAGGCAGACTATGAAAACCATTAATCCCGCTACCGGCGAAACCCTCAAGGAATATAAGGAAATGGATATGGAGGAAATCGACTCCATCATCGTAAGAGCAAATAAGGAACAAGAGGAATGGAAGGAAAAAGATCTAAATGTAAGGGCCGGATACCTCAGGAAAATTGCTAACCTACTAAGGGAGCGAAAGAATGAACTGGCGGCATTGATGACCAAAGAAATGGGTAAACCTTTGGCACAGGGAGTTGGTGAAGCTGAAAAATGTGCATGGGTTTGTGAATATTACGCGGACAATGCCGAAGTTTTTCTGGAAGATGATGTGATAGAAACGGATGCCTCCAAAAGCTATGTCACATTCAATCCACTTGGAGTGGTATTGGCTATCATGCCATGGAATTTTCCTTTTTGGCAGCTCTTCCGGTTTGCAGCACCGGCGCTTATGGCCGGTAACGGAGCCATCCTTAAACATTCTACAAATACCACGGGATGTGCCCTTGAGATAGAAAAGATTATACATGACTCAGGTATACCTAAAGACCTCTTCAGAACGATAGTGCGGGATAAGAACGGAATGAAAGAAGTGATCCAGCATGAAGGTATTGCAGCTATAACTCTGACCGGAAGCACGAGAGCCGGACAAGCAGTTGCAGCTCAGGCCGGGGAAACATTGAAAAAAACTGTGCTTGAACTCGGAGGCAGTGATCCTTACATCATCCTTGAAGATGCTGATATTAAAAAAGCGGCAGAAACCTGTGCCACATCACGACTAATAAACAGCGGACAAAGTTGTATTGCCGCAAAGCGATTCATAGTCACTGAAAAAATCTATGATGAATTTACAGAGGAATTCACCCAAATAATGAAATCCAAAAAAGTAGGAGATCCGTTTGAGGAAGAAACAGATGTTGGTCCGCAGGCACGAAGAGATCTTCGCGATGAACTGCATGATCAGGTTCTAAAAAGTATTGAAAAAGGAGCTAAGGCAATTATAGGTGGGGAAAAACCTGAGGGTGAAGGAGCTTATTATCCCGTAACCATTCTTGATAATGTTGGCCCGGGAATGCCGGCTTATGAAGAAGAATTATTTGGTCCTGTGGCGGCAATCATCAAAGTGAAAGATGAGGCTGAAGCGATCAGAGTAGCCAATGATACCGATTTCGGACTTGGAGCTGCCGTCTTTTCGCAGGATGAAAACAGAGCCGAACAAATTGCTGCAACTAAATTAGAAGCCGGTTGCTGCTTCGTTAACGAGTTTGTGAAATCTGACCCAAGACTTCCATTTGGCGGGATTAAGAAATCCGGATATGGACGGGAGCTCAGCCTTTATGGAATCAGGGAATTTGTTAATGAGAAGACGGTTTATATAAAGTGATTGGTGACAAGTGAGGAAGTGAGCGAGGCAGAATTCTGTATTTCAATTTTTCTATGAAAACATGTTTATGAAACTACTTCATATCTCCTCACTTTATAACTTATCTCCTTATCTTACATACTTAATCAATTTTTGAGAAAACTGTGCGAATAAGACTTGAGCAAATTAATCCGGTTATTGGTGATCTGAGTGGGAACAAGGATCGTATTCTTAATTCTATAAAGAATGCTGAAGAAGACGATATAGAGCTGCTATTGCTTCCCGAACTTGTGACCTGTGGATACCCGCCTATGGACCTTCTTGAAAGGCAAGTATTTCGGGATCTGATCTATCTGGTAAATCAGGACATCATCGAGGCTACGGGTGATACGGCCGTGATCTTTGGGTCCGTTACTGAGAATCACTCTAAAGTTGGAAGGGGTATCTATAATTCAGCTATTGTGGCACAGAATGGAGAGGAAATTGACCGTGTTCACAAAGCATTACTCCCGACATACGATGTTTTTGATGATCTCAGGTATTTTGAACCGGGAAGTGAATTCCATCCGGTCGAGGTGAATGGGGTGAAAATGGGGATCACAGTCTGCGAGGATATCTGGTACAATGATAACGACATTCAATATCATACATATTCCGTGAATCCTGCACAGATTTTAGCAGACAATGGAGCTGAAGTGATCATTAATATTTCGGCTTCACCTTTCAACAAAAACAAACCGGTTACGCGAAAAAATATGCTGCAGAAACATGCACTCGGAGTTGGGTTACCTCTGTTGTATGTAAATCAGGTTGGAGCGCAGACAGAACTGGTTTTTGACGGTGATTCTCTGGCTTTTGACAGTACCGGTACTATGGTAGCCCGATCAAAAAGGTTTGTTGAAGACATTGTTGATGTGAAAATGAACGCTGAAAATGGTTCGGTTTCCGCGATCACAGACGTTTCAGAAAACCTTAAAAACCCATTTGTTGAGAAAGCCGTTTTTGAAGGGTTGGTAACCGGGGTAAAAGATTATCTGCACAAAACCAAAGCTGCTGAAAAAGTCGTACTGGGATTAAGTGGGGGGATAGATTCAGCCCTGACGGCCGTCATTGCTAAGGAAGCTTTGGGAGCTGAAAATGTGATCGTAGTGACCATGCCGTCTGAATTTTCCTCAGAAGGCAGCGTGAGTGATTCAGAGCTTTTAGCGAAAAATCTGGGAATTGAGCTGCTCGAGATTCCCATCAAAGATATTTACGAGTCGTTTACGGACGCATTGCAACCACAGTTTGAAGAAACCGAATTCGGAGTAGCTGAAGAAAACCTGCAAAGCCGATCAAGAGGCGTGATCCTGATGGCATTGGCCAATAAATTTGGCTACATGTTGCTGAATACCGGAAATAAATCAGAAATGGCGGTAGGTTATTGTACTTTGTATGGAGATATGGCCGGTGGACTCTCAGTGATCTCTGATCTTTACAAAACTGAAGTGTACGATATTTGTCAGTGGTTGAATGAGGAATATTACAAGAAGGAGATGATTCCGGAAAATATTATTAACAAACCACCAAGTGCAGAATTGAGGCCGGATCAAAAAGATTCAGATTCTTTGCCTGATTATGGAACTTTAGATAGCATTCTTAGATATTACATCGAACAGCAATGTTCAAGAGATGAGATCATTCAAACCGGATTCGACGGCGAACTGGTGGATAAAGTGATCAGGTTGGTCGATCTAAATGAACACAAAAGATTCCAGGCACCTCCCGGATTAAAAATGTCAGTCAAGGCATTTGGAACAGGGCGAAGATGGCCTCTGGCTCAGCAATGGACCGGACAAGAAAAGAAACTCACTGAAAACAGGAAGATCTCAATCGGCGGGTAATTTAACTGACGTACTCTCGTTGTCCGTTTTGTTAGTAATGTTCCCAATTCAGTTCATTTATTAGTACTTTACAGCGCAATTTATAATATCACTCTCATCTACATGCAAAATTTGTTACCAAAGACTCTACTCGTACTAATCGTGTGTGCATTTCTCTCTACGGGATTAAAAGCTCAACAGGATTCGACCGTCAAAATAGATATTGATGAAATGCCTTTAAGATTGCTGGATTATCAGAATCCAATGCAGGGCTTAGGCGCTGAGGAAGGGTTGAAAAAACAGCCTGCCATGCAAGAACTGGATGGATTTCAGAAAGACATCATGAGACGGATAGCTGATATCTACATGGTCCATGTAAAGGCATTGGAAGCTCAGGTGAACAATGATCCATTGGAAGCTGAGAATCAGATCAACAATGCACTGGCTGCTACTCAGAATTTACTGGATGAATATCCGGAGATCAGTGGTGACAGAAGATACAATGAGCTATACCGATCGGTTATTTCTGAGTATCGCGAATTTTATGGCATTAATGAGACCGGTAATGAAGCGCAGGGAGAGATCTTTACGGTTCAGGAGGAACTCTTCTCGGAAGACGATAGCTGGATGGTCGATAACTATGATTTTCCCGATGACCTAAACTTCAACAAAACGGATGTCCCACTTATTCAGAATGATAAGGTCAATCGCCACTTAGTTTATTACACATTACGTCGGCCTGAAGTTATGGAAACATGGTTGACTCGAGCGGTTAAATACCAACCGATGATGCGCAAAATTTTCAGGGAAGAAGGTACTCCTGAAGAACTGACCTACCTGGCATTTATTGAGAGTGGCTTGAATCCCAAAGCACAAAGCTGGGCTGCTGCTGTAGGCATGTGGCAGTTTATCCGTGCTACCGGTTCCGTCTATGGACTTGAAGTAAACTGGTGGGTTGATGAACGCCGGGATCCAGAGAAAGCGACACGTGCCGCTGCCCGACACTTAAAAGATCTTTATAACATATGGGGCGACTGGCATTTAGCCATGGCCAACTACAACATTAGCCCTCGCGGACTAAAACGCGCGATTCGCAGAGCCGGTGGGGTTGAGGATTATTGGGCGGCCTATCCTTATTTGCCAAGAGAAACCCGCGGATATGTTCCCGGCTTTATTGCAACTACCATGATCGGTATGAATCCTGAAGAATTTGGGTTTCAAAAATCCTATCCGGGCGAAGCCTACTCTTATGATGTAGTTGAGGTTGATGGACTGATGGAATTGACGGATCTGGCAAATGCTGCCGGAATTACCGTTGAAGAATTGAAAGATTTTAACCCTGAGCTGTTACGCTGGGCAACCCCTCCGGGTAATAAATATCCTCTGAAGATCCCAGGTACTGTTAATAAGCAGGAATTTTTAGCGGCTTACAATGAGATACCTAAAGATAATCGCAGTCAGAATATCACCATGCATACTGTTCGCCGCGGTGAATCACTGGGTATCATTGCCAGAAAATATGGAACTACAGTAGCCGGTCTCTATGGATCGAATGAAAGTCTGTCCAGTACAATTTACCCTGGACAGAAGATCGTTGTACCTCTTCCAAGAGGTAGTGCTTCACAGATATCAGCAAATCAGCCTACGAATCAGCAACGTAGTGTAAACACAAGCAGAAGTACATCAAGGACAGCATCTGCCCCGGCTAACACAACGCCGGTTACCTATAAAGTTAAAACCGGTGATACAGTCGGTCACATTGCTGAGTGGTTTGATGTCCGTGCCTGGAATATCAGAAGCTGGAATGGCATCGGAAATACGATCCGGGTTGGTCAAAGCCTGACCATACATGTACCTGACAGCAGGCTGGCTCACTATTCTAAAATTGATGATATGAGCTATGCTGAGAAGCAGGAGATCGAGAGAAAGCAGCGAAGAGGTGAAAATATCTTTATTGCATCTGCATCAACAGGATCTGATGGAAATACTACGACCTATACGGTTCAACGGAATGATACTTTGAGTGAGATCGCTGAGAGTTTTGGAATGGGGCTCAGTGAGCTTAGAAGACTGAATAATATTAGCGGTAACCAAATTTATGTAGGCCAGACTCTACGCATTTCAGCCAATTAAATTTTTATGGCTTTAAACAAAACCAAATCACGTCTTTTTATTATTGGAATAGTAATCGCTGTTGCGTCTGCGGGGCTCTTTGCCCAACAAACAGATATCTATTTCCTGATCAAAAAGAACTTCAGCATTTTCAGTAAGGCCTATGAAAACGTGGCGCTGGAATATGTGGATGAGGTGGACCCGGAGATACTGATGCGTAACGGCATTGATGCCATGCTGGAGACTTTGGATCCTTACACCGTGATGTTCAATGAGTCTCAGAATGAACAATCCGAGATCATGTCGCGTGGGAATTATGCCGGCATTGGCATTGAAGCGGGTTACAGAGATGGTGAGGTTGTGGTTGTAGCACCGATGGAAGGCGGACCCGCAGATGAAGTTGGAATACGTGCAGGAGACGTGATCGTTGCTGTTGATGGCGTTTCGACTGAAGGGTTACAGCCAGAAGAAGTGAATACCCTTACAAGCGGTGAGGTGGGTTCTGAGGTAACAATGAGCATCCAAAGATTTGGGCTCGAACAAACCCTTGATTTTACTATCACGCGCGAAAGAATTGAAGTCTCAAATATATCCTATACCGGTTTGGTAGGTGATAATGAGGACGCAGGTTATATCCGCTTGAGTCAGTTTGGAATTAATTCAGCTGAGGAGATCCGTAAGTCAATTGAGGAACTTTCCGGTCAGAAAAATCTTAATGGTCTGATCCTGGATCTGCGTGATAATCCGGGCGGAATACTTCAGGAGGCTGTGGCTATCATAGACAAGTTTGTAGAACCGGGGTTGACCGTGGTTGATATAAGGGGAAGGGTGTCTGAGTACAACCAAACCTTTACCACTGAAGAACCCGTCATGTTTGATAAACCGGTTGTTGTTCTGATGAATGGAGGAAGTGCCAGTGCTTCAGAAGTTGTTGCCGGCGCTCTACAGGATCTGGACCGAGCCGTTATTTTAGGTGAACAAAGTTTTGGAAAAGGACTGGTTCAGGTAGTAAAACCATTACCTTACAACACTTCTCTAAAAATCACCATTTCTCGATACTATATTCCAAGTGGCAGAAGTATTCAGGCTGTTCAGTACACCCACCAGGGGCGGAATGCAGTGGTTATGAACGCAGACAGTTCACGACGCGAGTTTAGAACCCGAAACGGACGGGTCGTATATGAAGGTCGCGGGATAGAACCCGATCTTGAAACAGCTGATGAGAAACCCAGTATCCTGGAAGTTAAATTACTTCAAACCGGATCATACTTCGATTTTGCTACAGAGTACGAATCGCAGAATCAGAATTTTGGATATAGCGAACTGCCTGAGTCTGTGTTTGAGGATTTTAAAGCTTTTCTGCAGGTCCGCGATTTCAGTTTTACGACTGATTCTGAAAAACTTTTAGAACGCTTATCAGAACAACTCAATGACGTTGATAATACTCAATCACAGTTAACAGAACTCAATGAAGCCATTGAAAACGAAAAGCAGAAAATGTTCAAGAGCGATGCCTCTGATATTAAAAATCAACTGTTTCTTGAGATCAAATCACGATATGAAGGTCAGTCCGGTAAGGTAAAGGCGGGACTCACTACTGACCGAGATCTAATTGAAGCTTTGAATATTATACGCGACCAAAGTCGGTACGCTAACATGTTGTCCGGGGAATAATAGATGCTTCCTAAAGCCGATATGCATATTCATACTACCTGTTCTGATGGGAAGTTATTGCCTGCTGAGGTAATTGAGCTTGCCAAAGAAAAAAAGCTTTCAGCACTTTCCATAACCGATCACGATACCTATAAAGGTTATCATTTAGCAAAAGAAAAAGCAGATGAATACGGTATCGAATTGATCTCCGGTTGTGAGATCACTTCTACGATCGATGATAAAGAAGCCCATATTCTGGCCTATTATTTTGATCCGGACACTGATTACCTGGAGAAATTCTTAAGCGAACAGAGAAAGGCAAGAAGTAAGCGCATCAAAGGCATTATCAAGACCGTTCAAAAAACCGGTGTGGATGTGGATTATGATGAGGTTTGGGCAGAAGCAAATGGTGCTAATATTGGCCGGCCCCATCTGGCCCGAGTGCTCACGCAAAAGGGATATGTCAGCAGTCCTAAAGAAGCTTTTATAAGATATTTAAGCAATCAAAAGCTTGGAACCATTGAGAACACCTATCCTGATTATCGGGAGGTGATCGAGATAGTAAAGAATGTGGGAGGGGCTTGCGTGTTGGCTCACCCCGGAAGGTTGTATTCCGCTGATGAAGTTAAGAAATTCATAGAGGCCGGAATAGATGGTATTGAATGCATTCATCCAAGCCATAACTACCCCTTACAAAAGAAGTATACTGAGATATGTGATGAGCATGGTTTGTTGATGACAGGTGGTAGTGATACCCATGAAGGCAAAGATGCCGGATATACGAATCTGGGTGTAGTTACTATAGCCTATAAACATGTTGAAAAGGTTAAAAGGATGACGACCCAGAGAAAGAATATTGTAGAAATAAAAGATTAGATAAATGGAAATGATAGAAGGTTCAACAACACCCGGAAAAGTAAAAATAGGAATCGTTGTATCTCGGTGGAATTCCATGATAACAGATAAAATGCTGGATGGAGCTTTAAAAGCACTTAGATCGAATGGAATACAGGATGATGATATCACGGTGGTAAAATGCCCAGGTTCGTACGAAATTCCACTGGCTGTCCAAAAACTGATGCAAAATAGAAAATTGGACGGAGTGATCGCTCTTGGTGTAGTGATCAGAGGTGGTACACCACACTTTGAGTACGTCTGTGATGCCGTGAACAGAGGAATTACCGATCTCATATTAAAACATAATAAACCGATAGCCTTTGGAGTTCTAACAACGGATGACGTAAAGCAAGCACTTGAACGTGCGGGCGAGAAAGGTAACAAAGGGGGTGAAGCCGCTTTAGCTCTGCTCGAAATGATATCCGTTGAACAAAAACTATCTAACTGAATAAATTAATAGACCTTGATAAAGGACGTTCAAAGCTCTAATTTTCAAAGCTTCAAAACCACCTTGGAAAACACTTGAAAGAGCTTACAATAACAAAAGAAATACAGACTGAAGAAGACAAAAGGAATCAGGAAATTCTTAAGAATTCCGGTGAGATTCCTTTACACATTGCAATCATTATGGATGGCAATGGAAGATGGGCGAAAAATAAAGGTAGCATTCGCCTGCATGGTCACAAAGTTGGTGTTGATTCTGTTCGGGACATTACAGAATCATGCGCCCAGTTGGGAGTCAAATATCTGACTCTCTATGCATTTTCTACAGAAAATTGGGGTCGGCCATCCACTGAAGTGCGAGGACTTATGAAGCTTCTCGTATCTTCGCTTAGAAAAGAAGCTGAAAACCTCAATAAAAATGATATCAGACTTTCAACGATCGGTCAGCTTGATCGTTTTCCGCAGAGCTGCCAGACCGAGCTTAAAGAAGCTATAGAACTTACTAAAGATAACAACCGACTTGAACTTTGTCTCGCTCTAAGCTATTCAGGTCGCTGGGATATCACTGAAGCTGTCAAAAAGATCGCGACTCATGTAAAAGAAGGACGGTTGGACCCAGAGCTGATCAACGATCAGATGATAGGTGACCATCTTTCAACAGCAGACGTACCCGATCCTGATCTTATAATTCGCACAAGTGGTGAATACCGGATCAGTAACTTCCTGCTATGGCAGCTGGCTTATTCCGAATTGTACATTACCGAAACATATTGGCCGGATTTCCGCAGAGATGAACTATACGAATCCATACGATCCTATCAGGGCAGAGACAGAAGATTTGGAAAAATCTCAGGTTCTGAAGACGAAAAAGCAGGTTCATCCCGTTTATTTAACAAAAAATCATAAGCATTTAAACAAAAGGCGTGTTGATACTTTTGAAAAGATCACTTTTTGCAACCTTACTTTTAATTGGTTTTACCTCCATTCTTGCTCAGGCTCAGGATATTGAATTAACCGATCCCACCGAATTAACCCCTCGTGAATATCAGATACTTGGTGTTACCATTGAAGGAAATGAAAACACCCGCGAGCAATTTATTATCAACGCTGCTTCTCTGAATGAAGGAAGTTCCATTGTATATCCGGGAGATGCCTTGAACAGTGCTATCGGGAGATTGTATCGCTCAGGATTGTTCTCTGACATCAAGATATACATTACGGAGAGAACAACGAACGGTATTCGTTTCCTCATTGAAGTAAGTGAACAGCCACGAATTTTTGAGTATAAACTTGAAAATATAAAGCGTTCGCAACGAAGAGACCTGGAAGACCTGATTGTATTAACACCCGGAACCGTTATAACCGAATCTGCAATTGGGCAGGCTAAGAATACGATCCGAAGATTTTACAGAGAAAAAGGATACTGGTTCACGGAAGTTGATACACGCACCGAAGATGTTGAGGGTGTAGAGGATCGTGTTCGTCTGATCTTTAATATCATACCGGGCGAGCGCCTTGAAGTGAAGGATATAGATTTCATTGGAAATGACGAGTTTTCAGATCGTAAGCTTCGCAAGAAAATAAAACCTCTGAAAGAGGATGCCTGGTGGAAGATCTTTGGTAAGAAAGTGTTTAAGGAAGAAGACTTTGTAGAAGGAAAAGAGAAGGTGTTGAGTTTTTACCGTGAGAACGGATTCAGTGACGCCCGGATTCTATCCGATTCTGTATATGTATATGAATATAAAGATGGAAAAGTTGGACTAAAGGTTGACGTTAATGTTAGCGAAGGACCACAGTATAAAGTCCGAAACATAACCTGGGAAGGGAATACTGTTTACAACGATGAGACTTTGACCGAGTCACTTGGTTTCAGAAAAGGGGATGTATTCAATGAAGTGAAGTTTGATGAGAATGTTAACATCAATCAGTCAAATACAGATATAACCTCTCTTTATCAGAATATTGGGTATTTGTTCTTTACGGTTCAGCCTGAGATCAAAAAGGTAGCTGAGGATTCCCTGGATATTCACTTTAATATCTATGAAGATGAGATCGCGACTATTCGTGAAGTGAATTTCACCGGTAATACACGTACTCATGATGATGTGGTGAGAAGAACCCTGAGAACGGTTCCCGGAAATAAATACAGCCGTCAGGCAATTATTCGTACGATCCGTGAACTTGGTCAGCTGGGATATTTTGACCCCCAAAACATTCAGCCTCAGCCCATTCCCGATCGTGAAAATAAGACAGTCGATATCGTTTATCAGCTGGATGACACACAAAGTACATCAAACTTTGAGTTCTCTGGTGGTTATGGTGGATCCGGAATTGGAGTGATCCTGTCAGCTCGTGTTAATTTCAACAACTTCTCTATCCAAAGGGCTTTTGAGAAAGAAGGATGGAAGCCAATTCCATCGGGTGATGGCCAACAGCTGTCTCTTGGTGTTCAGGTAACAGGAACGGGATATCAGAGCTACAGCTTCGGGTTTCAGGAGCCATGGTTCAGAGGCGAGCCGACTTCTTTAGGTTTTAACGTGTCCTACAACCTGCTGAACTATCGCGGAAGCAACGAAAGAAATGAGCTGTTCTCAAGTTCCGTATCTATTGGAAGAAGACTCAAGTGGCCGGATGACTACTTTTCTACCCGAACTGTTGTTGGATATCAGTTGTATGATATTGTGGGTAACCAGTCATTCTTTGCGGAAGGAACCTCAAGTTTACTGACCTTAGAACAGGTATTGGAAAGAAATACGTTGAACAACCCGATCTCGCCAAGTTCAGGTTCTAAGTTCACCTTATCAGGTGAACTTGCTCCACCATTGCCAGGATTTGCTGAATACTATAAATTCAGAACTAATTATCAGTATCACGTGCCGGTTGTCGGTAAACTGGTTATGACCAGTCAGGTTAACTACGGTTACATAGGCTACTTTACGGATGATAAACGTAGTGAATTGAAGAAATTCCTTGTAGGTGGTACACAGCTGCAGCAGCGTCAAAGTTTCTTATATGATAACATTGACCTGAGAGGTTACCCCGGTGGTACGCGTGAAAGTATTGCCCCGGTAGTAAATGGAGCTAAGGTGGGTGGTACCATGTTCAGTAAGTACTCACTTGAATTAAGATACCCAGCCATTGCCAATGAGCAAATTCAGGTAATACCGTATACCTTTATTGATGCTGGTAACTCATATCTGAATTTTGAAAATTTTGATCCTTTTAATGTTAAGCGAGCTGTAGGTTTTGGAGCACGCCTTTATCTGCCGGTTCTTGGTCTTGTTGATCTGAGTTACGGTTACAGACTGGACGGCGTAAATGTGCCTGGTTCATCCGCAAACGTGATGCCTGGCAACTGGGAATTCCTGTTTAATATCGGTTCACCGTTCTAATGAGAAACATCAGATTTACTTTTATTCTGACTTTTTTACTGATCCTATCCCTGGATGTAATGGGGCAGGATCAACGACTGGGCTATTTTGAATCGGATCTGATCCTGGAAAGTATTCCTGAATACAACAGCATTCAGCAGCAGTTGAACATGATCAGTGGTCAATGGGAAACCGAGATTCAACGCATGGAAGCCGAGATCCAACAGCTTCAGGAAGATTATGAGGCAAAGGAAATACTATATACCGATGAGATACGTAATCAAAGAAAGCAGGAAATAGAAAGTAAGATCCAGGCGAAGGAGGCATACGTTGCACAGAAGTTTGGACCCGAAGGAGAATACTTCAGCAGACAAAAAGAACTTTTAGAACCGATTCAACGGCAGGTTTTTGCTGCAGTCAGAGCGGTTGCACAACGTCAGAATTACGATTTTGTATTCGATAGATCAGGTGATATTTATTTGGTTTATGCCAATAATGCTTACAATTTAAACGATCTTATATTGGAAGAACTCGGAATTGAAACTGATACTGAATAACTATTTATCAAATAAAAAATCATTACAAACTAACGACTAACATGAATAAGATTAAAAAATTATCTCTGATGCTCTTCACTTTTGCTATGCTTATTGGCATGCAAAACGCGATGGCTCAGGTAAAAATAGGTTACGCGAATCCCGGTCAAATTCTAAGCGCATTGCCTGAAGTAGAACAAGTAGATCAGCAGATCGAAACTATGATCACTGAAAGTGATCAGGAACTGGCACAGAAGGCCAATGAGCTTCAGCAGATCTTTTCCGATTATGAGGAGAACATGAATTCAATGTCTGAGCAACAAAGAGGCTCACGTGAAGAAGAATTGATGGAGTTGAATCAGCAGTTCGAACAGGATCGTGAAACGATGATGAATCGTATTCGTCAGCGCAGAAGCGAGCTCATGCAGCCGATCATTGAGAAAATGAATGTTGCTATGGAAGAAGTTGCTCAGGAAATGAGCCTCGACCTCATTCTGAATGAAGGAACATCCTCCGGTGATCTGATCGTGTTTTATGCAAACAGCGATGAGTTGAATATTACCGACCTCATCATTGAAAAAATTCAATAATAACAGACAAACCAAACACTCTAATGAAGAAATTAAGTCTACTTATACTATCTGTATTTATTGCTTTTTCAGCAGTTGATACGGCTAAAGCACAGCAGGAAACCAAAATTGGATATGTAAACCCTCAGGCTGTACTCGCTAAAATGCCTGAAATGAGAGCTATTCAACAACGTCTGCAAAACTTTACAGAAAGAAAGCAGGAAGAACTGTCACAGCAACAACAGGAATATCAGGTTGCTGTTCAGGAATTTGAACAAAAAGTTGGAGTGATCTCGGAAGATGCAAGCCAAAGAGAACAGGAAAGACTGCTGGGTTTACAGCAGGATCTTCAAATGGCACAGCAACAGGCACAGCAGGAAATTCAACAAAGAAGACAAGAACTGTTAGGCCCTATGTTCAATCAGATCGGTACAGCTATTGATGCCGTTGCTGAACAAATGGGACTTACTTATGTACTGAATACCACGACTTCAAACGGTGATCAGATCATACTGTATGCATCACCTGAATTTCAGAATCGCTACGATATCACCGATGCTGTAATGCAGGAATTAGGAGTTTTTGAATAATTAATTCAGCCACTTAATAAATTTAAAAGGCTACTCAATGTGAGTGGCCTTTTTTATTTAACGTTCTTTTTTCGGTTCTGAATGTAGTCTTCGAAAATATAACCACCCAGATCATCCAGTGAGGCAAAATAGGCCTTACCTTTATTGGCTTCCGTCATCTCGCGTACAAAACTTTGCAGATATGGATCCTGTGCTATCATAAATGTCGTAATCGTGATCTGATCTCTCCTGCACTTAACAGCTTCATCCAATACTTTATTAACGATCTTGCGGTCCAGGCCAAAACTGTTTTTGTAAAATTTCCCGTTCTCAATCATGCAAGACGGCTTTCCATCCGTGATCATGAAGATCTGCTTATTGGCATATTTCTTTCGCTGAAGAATATGTCGAGCCACTTCCAGGCCTTGTTTGGTGTTGGTGTGGTAGGGACCAACTTTTAAGTAAGGCAGGTCATCCACAGATATTTGCCAGGCTTTATTTCCAAATGCTACAATATCCAGTGAGTCCTTGGCATAGTTGTTCATGATCAGCTCAGATAATGCCATGGCTACTTTTTTGGCAGGAGTGATCCGGTCTTCACCATAAAGGATCATAGAGTGGCTCAGATCGATAAGCAGTACAGTGGCAACCGATGTGTAATGGTCTGTTTCATACACTTCTAGATCATCTTCCTGAAGGTTGAAAGCATCGATGGAACTGTGATTCAGCATGTTTAGCATCGTGCCTACGCTGTCTATCTGTCCAATGTCGTCACCCTGTGTCCATTTTCGTGTCTCAGGTTGTCTTTCCAGTCCCCGGCCCGTGTGTGGCGATTTATGGCTTCCTAAACCACCTTTCTCCAGATTTTTGAAGATCTCTTCCAATGAACGCTTTCGCAGGCTTCGTTCAGTTTTCTTTGTCATCTTGAAACCCTGTCCCTGACCATCGTTTTCAATGTAACCGCGATCCTGAAGTTCCTCGATAAAATCACCCAAAGAATATCCATCGTCGAATTGATCTGAGATGTTGTATTCCTTATCTAATTCGGTAAGCCATTTTAAAGCTTGTTTGACATCTCCACTCGAAATGGTAAGCAACTGCTGAAATAAGTCCCATAAAGTATCGAAAGGAGATTTGCCTGCTCTTTTGGCAAAACGTTCGTCCCACTCGAAGTATTTAAAATGCATATCTTTCCTTTTCTTAAACAAATACTTCCACTGCCAAATGAGTTCCATCATAAGGCAGAAATTCAATACAGAATAGATAAAATCAGGACTAAACTTAAATGATCGACAGACTTAAATTTGAGCGACAATTATGGAGTGAGGGGTTTAAAAGGATCATTGGGCTGGATGAGGTCGGAAGAGGATGCCTCGCGGGGCCTGTTGTGGCTGCCGGAGTAGTGTTTGAAGAAGGTACCGATATACCTGAGATTAGAGATAGCAAAGGCATAAGAGAAAAGGAACGAGTTGAACTAAGTGCTCGAATAAAAGAAGAAGCAATATACTGGTCGGTTCAGGAAGGAAATATAGATGAGATCAACGACCTGAATATACTTTGGGCGTCATTGCATACCATGCAAAAATGTGTGGATGCGATAAGCCCGTTACCTGATTATTTACTGGTTGATGGCAACAGATATATAACTTCAATGATACCTTATACCTGCTTAGTAAAGGGGGATGACCGGTCCATGAGCATAGCGGCGGCGTCAATTCTGGCTAAGGTGTACAGGGATGACCTGATGAAAGAACTGCATGAAAAGTATCCGGAGTATGGCTGGGATACGAATGTGGGTTATCCAACACCACCTCATAAAAAAGCCTTGAAGGAGCACGGTTATACAGAATATCATCGCACAAGCTTTAATCTGGGAACTGAAAAAGTCAGAAGTAATAACCTAAATAAAGCTAACGGTAGATACTAAACTCACGCTTATGGAAGTCCATATTCAGGCAAATGGCCAGCATGATAGTATTAGTCAAAAAGGCGGATCCCCCATAACTGATGAAGGGTAGGGGTAACCCGATAACTGGCAGAAGGGCAGAAGCACTTCCAACATTGATGAAAAAATGAATAAAGAAAACGGATGTGATACTTACCGTCACTAACTGAGCAAAGGGATGTTTGTGATTACCCGCCATATTGAGCAGCCTTACAAACAAGAATATGAACATCACGATCACAATGGTTGAACCTATAAAGCCAAACTCTTCACCGATCACACAGAAAATGAAATCAGTCCATTGCTCGGGAAGGAACTTAAGCTGTGTTTGTGTCCCTTCAAGAAATCCTTTTCCGGTCAAACCGCCTGAACCAATGGCTGTTTTTGCCTGTATGACATTCCACCCGGCTCCGGTTGGGTCGTAATTGGGATTGGTAAAGGCAGCGATACGAGCGATCTGATGCGGCTGCAATAATTGATTCATTGCCACCTGAACTCCGGATACCGTCAAAAAACCGCTGATAAATGCTGTAACCGTCAGCCAAACCCTTTTTTGAATAAAAAAGATCAATGCAGTTAAAAGAACGGCAGCTATTAGGCCGTAATACCAATCAATAACAGTCAGATATGCAATAATAGCCGGAGAAATAATGAATAGTGATACCCCATATGGCAAACCCGACCAGAATAACATGACAGGAATGAGAGATAAAAAGATAAGTGCGGTTCCAAGGTCGTTCTGCATAAGCACCAGGATTGTCGGGATCAAAATAAGGGCCACAGCAGTCAGGGCATAGCGAACATTTTCAGCTGAGATATCCCGGCGACTTGTTAGGTAATTAGCAGTGGCAAGAATAGTAGCTATTTTCATCAGCTCACTTGGCTGTAAGTTTGCAGGTCCTAATCTCAGCCAGCTTTTTGCTCCATTTATTTCTGTGCCGAACATCAGAGTAAGTATCATGAGTATGATTCCTACACCATATGCAAAATAGGATAATTGTATAAAGGCTCTGGGAGAGATAAACTGAATGGAGATTAGGACAAACAGAGAAATGATCACCCATACAACTTGCTTAAAAAAGTTGTTTTGAATGTATGGTTCTAGGAATTGAGAAACCGGTCCTTGCGTGGCGCTGTAAATAGCAACCAGGCCGATGGCAGCCAGGATCATCCAGGTAAAAAAGACTGACCAGCTAAATTCTCTTACATTATTCATTTTCTAACAACTCCGAATCTGTTGGGCGCGATACAAAATTAAGTACATAATTGTACACGTAGTTTCTTGATATCTCACCTTCAATATATTTCTCGATCAATACAGCTGCTACCGGAGCCGCTGAAATGGAACCATATCCACCATTCTCAATAAGTACGCTAACAACGATCTGAGGATCCTCAAAAGGAGCAAAAGAGGTAAACCAGCCATGATCCCTGCCATGAGGGTTTTGGGCGGTTCCTGTTTTACCGGCAGTCGGGACTTCAGAATTATTAGTGTAATAACGACTAGGTCCCTCTGAAACCACTTTCCTCATGCCGGCTCTCACGACGCTAAGATTTTCTTCTGTGATCCAGTCTATTCTATTCAACTCAGGCGCGATGTCTTTTATCTCACCGTTAGGCATTCTGGTTGCTTTGATGATATGTGGATCTACCCGATAACCACCATTTGCAATAACACTGGTCATTTGTGCAACTTGAAGGGGAGAAATAGATAATAATCCCTGACCGATCCCCATGCTCATTAAATCTCCCACTCCCCAACCGTTTTCACCAAATATATTATTCATGTAGGTACTGTCGGGAACAATTCCGTTTGAAGCATAAGGCAGATCGATGGGGTTAGAAACACCTAGTCCAAGGTCGTTCAGCATATTACTCCATTGATTCAGGTATCCATTTGTAGCAATCTGATCCATCAATGAGAAAAAATAGGTGTTACTCGAATTGGCAATAGCTTCCTCAAGGTTGTATTCTCCAATTGGAGCCGTATCTCTGTAAGGGCGACCTCTCATGTAGGCACCACTGTTATACACTACTGTGGTTGTATCTATAAAACCAAGATGCAGCCCAATTAGCCCCATGATCGGTTTAATGGTTGAACCGGGAGGTTGCCTGCCTGATATAGCTCGATTATAAAGAGGAGTAAGCGTATCGGCATTGATGGATTGCCAATAATCCATGTCTAAACGACCGGCAAGCCTTTTTAGGTCATAATCCGGAGAACTAACCAACGCCAGTATTCCACCGGTTTTTGGATCCATGGCCACCAAGGCACCTTTTTTCCCATCCATCAATTCCTCAGCAAGAATCTGAAGATCAGTGTCAATTGTGGTGTAGATATCAGAACCCTGAACGGGATGCTGGATCAGTGTGGAATCCTCAAGATTGCTGAGAGCCTGACCAAGGGCATTCACTCTCAAATATTTCACTCCATCATCACCTCGCAGAGTATCTTCGTAGGTCATTTCCAGGCCGCTTTTACCAACTTTGTCTCCAAGTTTGAGTGTGTTAGAATTACGGTATTGGCTTTCACTGGCTTCTCTCAGATAACCAAAAAGGTGTGAGCCGTTGAAATTAGTTGGATAATGCCGTTTACTTTCAATTTGATGCCCAATTCCGGGCAGTTGCCAGAGATTTTCCTGAATGGCTGAAAACCGGGCAAAATCTATCTCTGTGATAAGTCTCGAAGTTCGGTACCACGAATATCGTTGTGCTTCCTGAACTCTTGCCGTTAACAGTGAGTCAGATACATTCAGGATATCAGCCAGAAGGGGTAGTTTATCCCTGTCGAACAGGGAAGGAGTAATAGTTATTGAATAGATCGGTTCGTTGTCAACTATGAGTCTTCCTTTACGGTCGTAGATCAATCCCCTTGCTGCATCAACATATTCCTGCCTGACTGAATTTTCCTGACCAAGGGCTGCATAGACCTCATGATCAACGATCTGTAAATAAAACACTCTCCCCAAAACAACCAGTGTCAGACCAATTATGATGACCTGAAGAGCACGGATGGAAGTCCTTGTTCTGTTTGTTTGTGAAATTGACATGAGTTAACTAATTGCCTTTAAAAATAAATAACATCGCTCCAAGGGTAGCAGTGTATAAACTGTTGAGAAGAAGGAAAATTATGGGAGAAAATCCTGAACTATATGCTTCAATAAAACTGCTTAGTCCTAAAAATATCAGGTTGTGGAAGAAAGCTGTGATCAGAATAACCAAAAATATTTGCCAGACAAGTAAACGACTTTCCCTTTGTCGGTTGAGAAAGTTGTAGGCAAAAAACATGAGCAGCACTTTTGAGAACATATTGAGTCCCCAGAAATCGAACAGGGCATCCTGAAATAAAGCCAGAACGGCTGTGATAATAACTAGTTGTACTCTATCATATTTCATAGCTGCCCACAGCAAAAATATAAGCAGAGGATCCGGTGTGGCTCCAAAAAAACTCAGATGCTGAAAAATCAGTACTTCAACAAAAATGAAGCTTAAGCCAATTAAAAGATCTTTTACAGTTTCTTTGTTCATTCAAACAGCTGATTATACATTTCTTTCAGAATGATGATATTTGAGTCCGGCTCAAACTTGATTATGAAGCCTTGTGCAATATCAGTCAGGCTTGCATAGGGTTCCAGATAAATGCGCTGTGTTTGGCGGCCTTGTTCCGGCTCAGCCCGAATAACCCTTCCGATCGGGATGCCTTGTGGAAATTGGTTGCTGCTGCCGGAGGTTTCGATCACAAAACCTGAATCGACGGGTACAGTTTTGGGAACAAACTCCATCACAAGCTCCCCATAATGGTCACCGGTCCAGCTAACAATACCGTTGGCCTGATTTTCCTGAATACGGGCACTCACCCTGAAAAGAGAATTGTAATATGGCATCACTTGCGAGTAATACGTCCCGGCAAGTACGATCTTCCCGATCAATCCATCTGAGGAGACCAATGGCATGCCTTCTTTTAATCCATCTTGTGTACCTGAGTCAACCGTAAGGGTGTTGTTAAGTCCACTTAGCTGTTTGCTAACGATGAGTACAGGCTGAAGATCAAAATCACTCCGGTATTGATAACCGAGTAATTTCCGCAATTCCCTGTTTTCCTGCTCAATGGCACGGAGGCGACTCAGTTCATCCTGAAGCAGGATATTCTGACGCTGTAAATAGGTATTAGTGTTAAGAGCCTGCCGGTATATCCGGATATTGGCCAGGGGTTCTTCCAATAAACTAAGTGAAGTGACTGAAACCGTACGCAGCGTATCTATACCACCCTGATGTCTGCTGATAGCCAATGCAAAAGCAAAGATCAGAAGTAGGGCAGTTATTATGTAATCCTTGGCATCACTTAGTTTTAACGATCTAAGTCGCATTCATTATTGGGGTATTAAGAAATTACCGGGCGGTAATATTCAAGATTTTCAAGTATGGCACCGGTACCTCTTACAACAGCGGTGAGAGGATCTTCGGCAATATGAACAGGAAGATCGGTGGTCTCCATGATCAATTTATCTAAATTTTTAAGCAATGCACCACCTCCCGTCAGCATGATACCGCGGTCAAGGATATCGGCAGAGAGCTCAGGGGGTGTCTGCTCAAGTGATTTGGTAATAGATTCTACAATTGTGTTAACAGATTCCGCAATAGCTTCTCTGGCATCTTTGGATGTAATGTGGCGTGTTCTTGGAACACCGTTCACGAGGTCACGACCTTTGGTGATCATTTCAAGTTCTTCATCAAGAGGTGCCGCAGAACCGATCTCACATTTGATCTTCTCTGCGGTTCTTTCACCTATAAGAAGGTTATGATTTCTTCTGAAATAGTTGATGATATCGTCATTCAGTTCATCTCCACCCAAGCGCACTGACTGAGCATAAACCACACCGGAAAGGGCAATAACGGCGATCTCTGTGGTACCGCCACCAATATCAACGATCATACTTCCCACCGGTTCATGTACATCCAGGCCGATACCGATAGCAGCAGCCATAGGCTCATCCACCAGATATACTTCCTTGGCTCCGGCATGCTCGGCACTGTCACGAACGGCACGGCGTTCAACTTCGGTGATCCCACTTGGTACACAAATAACCATCTGTCGGGTTGTGGAGTACCATTTCATCTTCACCTTTTTGATCATGCCGCGGATCATCTGCTCAGCCACTTCAAAATCAGCGATCACACCATCACGAAGGGGGCGTACGGTCCGAATCTTACTGTGAGTCTTCTCGTGCATGAGGCGGGCTTCATGACCGGTCGCAACCGGAACATTCTGCTGATTCAGAGCAACAATGGAAGGTTCGTTCAGGACAATGCCTTCACCTCGTGAATAGATCAGAGTATTGGCAGTACCTAAGTCCATGGCGATGTCGGTGTAGAGAAAATCGAAGAACCCTTTTTTCTGTGGTTGTTTTTTACTGTTTTGTGAAGTGTTTACTTCGCGAGATTCTGACATTTCTGACCGTTAAGATATTTGAGCGTTGGGATAATAGATGATAAAGAAAATACAATAATGAATGTGTATTTGCGAATGTATAAAAACCTAAAATTCATAAATTTTCAAATAACCTGATTTAGCTTAAAAATCGCTATTTCAATGCCTGAAATGACGTTTTCCTGTTAAAACCATGGTCATGTCAAATTCATTGGCTTTGGTGATCACTTCTTCATCCCTGATGCTTCCACCGGGTTGGATGACGGCGGTTGCACCGGCTTTGGCTGCAGCTTCAACACCATCAGCAAATGGGAAGAAGGCATCGGATGCTATAGCTGAGCCCGAAAGATCCAATCCTTCCTTGGCTGCTTTTGCCACAGCTATTTCTGAAGAATCGACGCGACTTGTCTGCCCTGAACCTATGCCCAGTGTTCTGCCATCTTTGGCATACACTATAGCATTTGATTTAATGTGGCGAACCACTTTCCATGAAAATAGCAGGTCCTTCAATTCCTGTTCTGTTGGTTTTCGTTTACTGACCACCTTAAATTCATCCGGATCGGCAGGCAAGAGATCTGCCTGCTGATTCAGCAATCCTCCAAATATGGACTTAAATGACAAGGCTTGTACTTCACTTACCGACTTTTTGATCCGTATTAACCTACGATTTTTTTTCTGTGTCAACAGCTCAAGAGAATCCTCACTGAATGAGGGGGCAATGATGATCTCGGTAAAGATCTCATCAATAGCTTTTGCGGTATCCAGGTCCAGTTCCTGATTCACGACTACAATTCCGCCAAAAGGTGACACACGATCGGTGCTAAAGGCTTTTTCGTATGCTGATCTCAGTGAATCTCCAACACCAACTCCGGAAGGGATCGTATGCTTGATGATGGCACAGGCTTTTTCATCATCGTTAAAATCTGAAATGATATTCAAAGCGGAGTCGACATCCAGGTAGTTGTTGTAGCTAAGCTGCTTTCCGTGAAAGCAATCGATGTATGATTCCTGATCACCGTAAACCGCTGCTTTTTGATGAGGGTTCTCACCGTACCGAAGTTCCTGTGAAAGTGGGAGTGAAATGTTGACCTGTTTTGCGGGCTCTTCTTCGATCAGTTTGGTGAAATAATTTGTGATGGCAGCATCGTAATCGGCTGTGTGGGCAAAAGCATCCTTTGCCAGTTTACGCCTGCTTTCCATGGATATTGTCATTTTCTCTTCCAGTTCCATAATGAACTCGCCATATTGTGATGGTGAACTCAGGATAGAAACATGAGCAAAATTCTTTGCGGCTGCCCTGATCATGGTCGGTCCGCCGATATCAATGAATTCCGTGGCTTCTGCTTCGGTAACATTAGGTTCAGCCACTTTATTCTTAAATGGATATAGATTTACCACGACCAGTTCGATAGGATTGATACCCAGTTTCTCGATTTCATCCACGTCAGGATCGTGAGAGGTTCTTGCCAGAATTCCTCCGTGAACCATTGGGTGCAGGGTCTTCACGCGACCATCAAGACACTCCTCGAAGCCGGTTATATCTGAAACATCCTTAACAGGTATTCCTTCTGCTTCGATAGTCTTTGCTGTTCCGCCGGTTGAAATGATCTCAATACCGGATGCATGAAGGGCCTTTGCCAGTTCAGGTAAACCGGTTTTGTCGGATACTGAAATAAGTGCACGCTTTATTTTGAGAGGAGTGGTTGGGAGAGATGAAAGAGGCTTAAGTGACACGGTTAGGTTTTTTCGGTTTAGGTTTTGTAGATCTTATTCAAATATTCTTGTACAGTGGCAGGCAACAGTTCGTGTTCTTGTTTTAGGATCCTTGCAGCCAGGGATTGGGGGGTGTCATCAGGCTGAACCGAAACCTCAGTTTGTGCAAGTATCGGTCCTTTGTCAAAATCTTCATTCACAAGGTGTACCGTACATCCTGAAACCGGTTCCTGATTCTTAATGACAGCCTTATGCACATTTGATCCATAAAATCCTTTACCACCATATTTTGGCAACAGAGAAGGGTGAATATTCAGGATCTTGTTCTCATAATTCTCAATAACCTGCAAGGGGATCTTTTTGAGATACCCCGCAAGAATTATAAGATCAGTATCCCAGGCTTTAAGTTGTTGTAAAAGAGTATCTGCAAATTCTGATTCACTATCAAAAGACGAGGGTGGGATAACTTTATGAGGAATGCCGTGCTTATTTGCACGTTCTATAGAACCAATGTCAGGCTTATCGGTTATGAGACCACGAATTCTTGCAGATAGTTCACCCTCTTCAATTGCATCAATAAGCGACTGAAAGTTAGTGCCCGAGCCGGACGCAAAAACAACGAGTCCTTTCAAAAGTTAAAGTGGTTTAAGGGTGCCTGATAAGGCAGAAAAGATAGGAAATGTTTAGGTAGTATAAAGAGGAAATATCGAATTAATTCGAACCTGTTGGCGGACTTGCTTCCTTCCTGAAGATCTGATAGTTATTGAAGCTCCAGTTGATCTGGGTAATAGCAATCTTAATAACTGTAGCAAGGGGTACAGCGATCAGCATACCGAGAATACCGGCTGTTTCTGCACCGACCAGAATAATGAACAAAATGGCTACAGGATGCATATCTGCAGAACGGGAAAATAGCATGGGCTGAAACACAAGATTGTCAAGCAGTTGAACGATAAATATGGCTAGCATACAGGCTGCAACCAAAGAAAAGTTACCGGTTTCGATAATGGATACTATGATGGAAAGGAAATATCCAAGTATAGGTCCGAAATAGGGGATAGTGTTTGCCAGTCCCACAGCAATACCCACTGACATAGAATTACCCAAACCGGCGATACTTAAAAATGCCCAGGAGGATAATGCCACCAGAAAACTCTGTAGAAGAACACTACGAAAGTAAAGTCCTAGCCTATTCTCGATCTTATCGATCACGGTAAGGGAAGTTTCGAAATACTTATTTGGAACGAGACGAAGAAGATCACGGCGGATCTTGCTTCCATCCTTTAAAAAAAAGAATGCAGCAAAGGGCACAACCAGTACAGCTGAAAATATATTTGTAAAGATGCCAAGGGCATCACTAATGATAGTGGAGATCTGATTTACATTGAAGAGATCGTTGGCAATGTCAGTTATACTATCTTCAAGAAATCCATTGGGCAGGAATTCAAAATTATCAATTAGCTGATTTTCAATACGAACCGATATCTGGCGGATATTTTCGAGACTGAGTTGTGCGGCAAGTTCTGCCATCTGGTTAGCTATGATCGGTATCACGCTGGTCGATATAAATCCGAGTATTAAAATAACTGTAAAAAGAACAAGAATAACGCCTAGTGTACGGTTTACCCCCGAGGACTGCAGGCGATTTACAAATGGATCAAGCACATAACTGAGGATCATGGCCAATACCAGGAAGATCACTAAGTTGGAATAGTTATATATGATCATAAGCCCAACGACAACAGCCGAAAGCCCTAAGATAAATTTAACCACTTTGTCCAGTGTGATATTTTTCATTGATCAATGATCACTAAAAGTTCTTCTATGTGTTTGAAAATATGGTCTGAATCGTACCCTTTTCTCAATAAAAAGTCGAATATCTTTTTCTTTCGTTTTTCTACCGGTTCCCGCTGGTACCGTTTTTTCTTTTTTCGGATCAGTGCAACCATGCTTTCTTTGATGTCATCAGCTGCAAAGGACTTTTGAATGCATTCTTCAACTACAGGTTTTGAAATGCCTTTCTTGAACAGCTGCGTTCGGATCTTATAAGGACCCCAATCGTTGAATTCGAACTTATCAGCCGTGTATTTGAGAGCAAATTTCCGGTCGTCTATATATTCTTTTTCCTCGAATTCATCAAGAATCTCATCAATATAACTGCCGGAATATCCTTTTTTGTAAGCCTTGTCTTTAAGTTCTTTCCGGGAGTGATCTCGCCTTGAAAGGATCCTGAAAAAATATTCCCTGGTTGCCCATCTTTCCTCAGCTTTCTCGATCTGCGCCAGGATATCCCGGGTGATGAGAGTACCCTTTTTTAGATCAAGCCGGGTGAGGGTGGCTTGTGAAACGCCGATCAGAAACTGTTTTTGTATGAAGAGTGAGAAACGGGTTGCGTTCTTTTTTTGAACCTGTATCTCAGAAACGGGAGCCGGAAGAAGCTCGAGAGCTTCTTCCGAATACCGCTGGTATTTATCCTTTTTCTTCAACCGCTTCTTTTTTCTTTTTCTTGTCCTTCTCTTCCTCAGGTTCTTCTTCCTCGATACCCATTAGTTTCTTGCGAACAATAGCTTCGATCTTCTCAGCGAGTTCAGGATCTTCTTCAAGGAACTGCATGGCGGCATCAGAACCCTGTCCGATCGGCTCACCATCGTAACGAAACCAGCTTCCGCGCTTCTCGATGATATCATATTCCACAGCCAGATCCAGGATCTCGGAGATACGTGAGATCCCTTTACCGTACATGATATTGAACTCAACCACCTTGAAAGGAGGAGCTACCTTGTTCTTGGCCACTTTCACCTTGGTACGGTTACCGATCACTTCGTCGCCTTTTTTGATGGAACCGATGCGTCGGATATCCAGCCTTACCGAAGAATAGAATTTCAAGGCACGTCCACCGGTAGTAGTTTCAGGATTCCCGAACATCACACCGATCTTTTCACGCACCTGATTAATGAAAATACAGGAAGTCCGGCTCTTGTTAATAATACCCGTGATCTTACGCATGGCCTGCGACATCAGTCGTGCCTGAAGTCCCATATGTGAATCACCCATTTCACCCTCAAGTTCAGCGCGGGGCACCAGTGCCGCAACGGAATCGATCACAACCACGTCCAGGGCACCGGAACGGATCAGAGTTTCGGTGATCTCGAGGGCCTGCTCACCATTATCGGGCTGAGAGACCAGCAGTTCTTCAACATTGATACCCAGTGCTTTGGCATAGCGGGGATCAAAAGCATGTTCTGCATCGATGAAGGCGGCATATCCGCCTGCTTTCTGTGCCTCAGCAATAACCTGCAGTGCCAGGGTGGTTTTACCACTGGCCTCAGGACCATAAATTTCGGTTACCCGACCCCGCGGTATTCCCTGTACTCCCAGGGCATAATCAACCATGATAGAACCGGTTGATATCACATCAATATCCTGAATGGCTTCGGAGCCAAGCTTCATGATGGTTCCTTTTCCGTGCTGTTTCTCGATCTGCCCGACGGCTATATCAAGGGCTTTGACTCGGTCGTCTTTACTCATAATGTTTACCTGTTTGTTTTGTTATTAAATATCCTTTTGGTCTGTTCGATCTATTGGCACCGGAAACGGCCGGCCAAACATACAACTAAAATTCTTTCGACTTGTGAGACTAATATAAAGTGACCGGGTGACAGTCAGTGTCACCCCAAAGGAAACTGTTTTCAATATATGTTCAATATATGTAATTGACAAACTGCTCATGACCCAAATATTAAAATCATTTTTTGTGAATCTCTCTGTTCAGTAAGAGGCGTGAAAAATGAATTCCTTACAGAAAAATTTAAGATCACTTAGCTCGGTTCATACTGAACGTAGTTCAAAAAGCTGAATATTTCTGCTAACGATACCTGTAAAATGATGGGTATCAATCTTAAGATTCATTGACCACTTCCTCAAGCTTATCCATTGCCATTCTGATCTGATCGGTTGTGGTATAAGGAGCCGGGCCAAATCTTAGGATCTCCCCGCGGGCATCTGTAAATACGCCATTTTCCATCAGGGCTGCTCTGATCTTACGGGCTTGAGGGGAGGTCAGTGACAAAAACCCTCCATTCAGCTCTAAGGGTTCTTCATGGGTGAGCCGAATGAGGGCCGGATCGAAGTTCTTGCTTTGGAATTCCTTCCGAAGGAGGGCAACCTGTGCTTTATATTGTTCACGAAGTACCTGCGGAGTCAGATCCATTTCACGGAAAAACTCCACAACCTTTGCTGCCCTAAACTGAGAAGATGGATCATAGGTACCGCTCGCAAACCGCTGATTGCCATTGTCATATTCAACCGGGTCATTGTTTCTTGGCTCATCGAGAGAGTTGAAGGCGGCAAACCAACCCGTAATGGCAGGCCGATAGTCACAATCTCTAGGAAACCGCAAAAAACAATTGGCCTCACCCCACTGCAGATATTTGTATCCACCGATCAGGATAAAACAATCTTCGAGTCCGGCTTCACGAATGGAGAGCGGAACCACGTTTGTTCCGTGGTAGTCGTCGATCATAACCGGAATATCTTTTTCACGAGCCGCGGCAGCGATCTCAGTCAGGTGTGTGTTGATCAAAGAGGTCTCAAAATAGACCCGCGAGAGCATGACGGCAGAAGTTTTGTCATCCATTTCTTCTATAATGCGCTCCGCAAAAGTATCATCGGGTTGAACCGGAACCTGAACAAATTCCAATCCTTCTTCTTCAAGCCTATGCAGCTGCCGGAACAGCGAATGGAATTCGCCATCCGTGGAAATGATCTTGGGCTTGTTTTTCAGGTCTAGGCTGCTCATCCAGCTCACAAACAGCACGTGCGTACTTTCTTCCCGGCAGTAGAATCCATCCGGATCATCATAGAAATCCCGCAGGTAATTTCGCAATACCTCCGTCTTCTCAAACGCTGTTTCCCATTTATTGTCCACATCACGGGCGCATACATCAAAGTATTCGGTTTGTCCCTCGCGGGCTACATCGGGCCAGGCTTGGTGGGAGTGACCGGTAAAAAGGAGTCTATCGCCAACGTTGAATCGTGAATAATGAGGAATGAGTTTGTTGGCTAAGGCATCGATATCTGACATCAAAAAATGGTTTTATTTGGTTTGGTTGCAGTAACTGAAATTTGAGCGGTTCTGTTCATTTTAAAACTTAGAACGGATAGCCCAGAGGTCAGGAAAGATAGGATTGTTCAGTGTCTTATGAAGGTATTTTGCGCCATCTGATCCGCCGGTTCCTTTTTTAGTGCCAATGGTGCGTTCAACCATCTTAACATGGCGGTATCTCCATTCCTGAAGGCCTTCGTCATAATCCACAAAGAGTTCGGCCACCATGGCGGCTTCGGGATCTTCCTGCATGGCTTTCACCAATTCATCCTGAATCTCATCTGACGGTTCGTGGATCAAACCTCTGTCATTATCTCTTTTTGGGGTTATATTCCAATCTCTGGTGCGCATATAGGCACAAAAACTTTCCCATAAAGTGGATTCCTCCATTCGGGATTCAAGGATATCAATATGGTTCGGCTGATCCTTGTGAGCTTCTTTCATGAGGGGGAAGCGGAGCCCGCAAATGATCTCCATCTCCCGGAATTGCAGCGACTGAAATCCGGATGATTGCCCCAGGAATTTACGGAAACTGTTGAACTCAAGAGGCGTCATGGTTTCCAGAATATCGATCTGTGAGACCATAGTTTTCAGGATGGTCAAAATACGGCGCATGGTCTTGACGGCTCCCCAGGTTTGGCCGGCTTCAAGGTCTTTTCGGAGCTTTCCAAACTCGTGCAATATCTGTTTGAACCATAGCTCATAGGTCTGATGAATGATGATGAAAAGCATCTCGTCGTGCTCGGGCGGGTCCGACTTATACTCCTGCAGGTCAGTGAGTTCGTCGATCTTGAGATAGTTGGTGTAGGTCAGGCTCATGTATTCGGTGATTTGGTTCGGTTGAATAATACCGAGTTCGCACGTGGATTGCTAAGTGGAAAGGGGCAAGGGGTGGGGTGTAAGGTTTTAGGTGTTAGGTTTTAGGTGTTAGGTGTTAGGTTTTTTGTTGATGCATGATAAAATTAAAGAACCCTGTTCGTAGTTCGTAAAAATTATGTACCATATAGTATGAATAGATTAATTGCAGATAGCGGGGCTTCTAAAACGGACTGGGTGTTGCTTGGGGATGGATCGCCTCAATTCATTCAGACCGAAGGACTTAACCCTCATCTCCTTACATCAGGGGAATTTTTGAAGGTATTAGTTAATGAATTGAAGCCCAACCTATTAGGGAGATCAGTTGAGGAGATTAGGTTTTTTGGGTCGGGATGCGGTTCACCTGAAAAAAAACGGGAAGTGGAGCAGTACCTGAGAGAAGTGTTTGAGTTTGCTGAGATCTCTGTGGGAACCGATCTTGATGCAGCCGGCATTGCGCTGTTTGGAAAGGAATCAGGATTAGTTGGTATTCTGGGAACCGGTTCGAGTGCGGCTTATTTTGAGAATGGTGAAGTGGCGGACCAGATGCCATCGGTTGGATTTCCAGAAGGGGATGAGGGAAGTGGCAGTTATATCGGCAAGCGGATCATGAAATTATATGCCTCCGGTGACCTGCATATGGACCTCAGATATTATCTGGATCATCATGTGGAGGAGGATATCGAGAAGATGACGCTGATGTTCAAAAAGACTAAAGAAGCCAAGCTGTTTGCCGGTGAGATCTGTAAGGTGATGGGACCTAAGGCGCATTATCCACAAATACAGCAGATCATACATGATGGATTTAGAATCTACCTGACCAAAGTAAAAGAACATTTTCCGGATGAAGTTGCATCACAGGATATGAGTTTTGTTGGATCGATCGCGTCAATATTTGAATCGGAATTACGATCTGAATGCAGGCAAATGGGCATCGAGGTGGGATCGGTGGTGAGGTCGCCGGTGGAGCATTTGGGGCTTTATTTTAGGGGTTAGGGGTTAGGTTTTAGGTGTTAGGTGTTAGGTTCAAGGTTTTAGGTTTTAGGTTACTGATCGCTGAAGAAATTGTTTATTTTTGGGGAATTTTTAAAGGGTTAGAAAGACTTTTTTATATGATTGACACGCATTCGCATATATATTTGGAGCAATTTGATAAGGACAGGGATGAGGTGAACAGGAGAGCGGCGGAGGCCGGGGTGACCGGTATCTTTATGCCGGCTATTGACCTGGATTCCATTGCCCGGATGGAGGTGCTTCAGCATCCTGATATCACATTTTATAAAATGGCCGGGATCCATCCCTGCGATGTGCCGGAGGAGCTGCCCGGCGACCTGGAATCACAGTTGCTGACATTAAATGGGAGGGAGGATTTCTATGGTGTAGGCGAAACCGGGCTCGATTACTACTGGAGTACAGATCTGGTAGAGCAGCAAAAAGAGAGTTTTCGATTACATTGCAAAGTGGCCAAAGAGGTTCAAAAACCGGTCATTATTCACAACCGGGAGAGCACGGATGACATGCTGGAGATCATTGACATGGAACAGGACGGAAGTCTGACGGGGATCTGGCACTGCTTCAACGGAAGCGTGGAAGAGGGCAAACGGGCGATCGATATGGGGCTCCATCTCGGCATTGGCGGGGTAGTCACCTTTAAGAATGGCGGGGTAGATAAGACAGTAGCTCAGCTTCCACTGGACAAGATGATCCTGGAGACCGACGCGCCCTATTTGTCGCCCACGCCCAAGCGGGGCAAGCGCAACGAGCCGGCCTTCATGAAGTTCACAGCAGAGAAATTAGCCGATATCTTTGGGTTGAGCCTGAAAGAGGTGGATGAACAGACCACCGAGACCGCCAAACAGTTGTTTGGCTTAAACCAGCGTTGAAAAAGACGAATAAGGTATTATCTTTGGGTAACTTACTATGTGAACATTATCCGACGGGGTTATGCGACATCACCGTCGCATAAAAACTTAAAAGATGTGCTTGGGCCGTTTAATGACCTTTTTAAGAATATTATACGACGTCTCATAAGATAGCCCATGTCGCATATTAATATGTTAAGCATATTTCATATATCTACTTTTAAAAAACTGAAATGCCAGACATCGTAGTTTTCGAATCATGTAAGCGGAAAGAGTACATTGATATGAGTTGCCTCTTCTCGGGAATTTTAATCGGAATAATGTTTTATGAATTCTTCATTGATATTTCAGAGCCTTTCCAAAACGCTTGTGGCACTTAACTATTTTCAGCCGAACATACGGAACTACTTTTAGCTTGCATCTACCGTGAGAGTATAGGAATGCGTAACATTCCTCTCAAATGGTAATATTCCGGTCATGGGTTCCAGGCTAAAGCAAAATGCGCCTTAACAAATGCGTTTTAAATCGGACGCGGACGGGGTGCGATCGAACTTGATTGCGAGGAATTAATTTCGCTACTTCAAAGAAATTTTAATCCCCGCGCCGTTTAAACGCTGGGTCGTTATGCCTTCCTAAAACAATTTCGTTGCATGGATACCGTTAATCCATTAATTTAAAGAATGATCAAATCATTTGGAGATAAAGCAACATCAGATCTGTTTCATGGAAATTCGAGCAGCAAGGTTCGTAAACTTCCAACTCAAATCCTTGATTCAGCGATCTACAAATTAGATATACTGAAAGCAGCTACTTCCTTAGATGATTTGCAGTCACCTCCAGGTAATAGATTAGAAGCACTGCGTGGAGATCATAAAGGCTATCACAGTATTAGAATTAATGCCCAATGGAGAATCATTTTTCGTTGGGATGATTCCAGTGCGTTTGATGTAGCCATTGTTGATTATCATTAGAAAAAGGTGAAACCCATGATTCCACAAAACAGAATAACCACACATCCCGGTACGATTCTACTCAAAGAGTACCTTGAACCGATGGAATTAACTCAGAAAGAATTAGCGGATCATTTAGATATTCCCATTCAACGGATTAATGAAATTGTACGGGGTAAAAGAGGTATTTCTTCGAATACCGCTTGGTTGCTATCAAAAGCTTTAAATACCTCTCCCGAGTTTTGGTTAAATCTACAGGCTATGCATGATTTATCCTCGAATCGACCAAGCAAAGAAATTGCTCCACTTAAAGCGGTTTAGGCATAACAAGCGCATCAACTGGGGACGCGGACGTGCCGTTGGTTTTCGGTGTTGCTTGTTTAGAAATATTAGCCGTTAATTAACTCATAATCTCCGCGCCCGTTTTGTGTTGGGCCATTATATTTCTAACTCAAAATTCAATCATGCGACTATTTCATCATCTTGTAAAAATAGTTACTGTTCTCATTATCGTTCTATTTGCTTCTACTGATTTTGCCCAGGCTCAGATCTCTGTAGAAGGCGGTTTTTCAGTTGGTTTTAATCGACATACATTCAGTGTTGACGATGACAGTGGTATTCTACAACCTGGCATAGCACTGGCCGGAACATATGGTTTCCCTATTATTATCAAGAAAGATAAATGGGAACTGCATACAGGGTTCTATGGAAATGAGTTATCCCATTCATTTTATTTTGATATACCAAATGGTCCATACTTTAGCGCCAACGCTCTTTGATAGAATGGAATATCGAGTTTTAAAATACCGCTGCACGTTGGTAGCGCACTATACAATGGACAGAAGTAACAAGCCTGGCGCCCCCAACTTGGTTTTGCTTGGCTTACAAGCCAAAAGAACTGGGGTAACGGGTTACCTCAAGCGGAAGAGGTTTTTTATGGCGGCTTTGTACGAAAGATGTAACCTGTTGATAGAGCAGTAAAACAAGAATAAGTTTTCTAGCCGAGAGCCGGCATGGATATCAATTTTGCTATTTTCTGGGAACCAAACCTTACAGTCGGTGCTCACTATTCATTGGGGCTTCAAAGACGTGAAGTAGGTAGCATGATCACCTATGAAACAGACAACCAAACGTATCCTCAAAGGGACAATGATCTCAAGAGGATCTGGCTGGAAATTCAATCCGGTTTAACACGGCCATTATACAGGCAACAAAAAAACCATAGAAATATAACCCGCGCATTAAGTGGGACGTACCTCGCCGTTGGCTGCCGATTTCGATTTTGTCAGTTTCCGTAGTACATTTTAATCAAACATTAACGCGATTTTGCACGCCCCTTATGCGCCAAACCGTTATAAAGCGGTCTGTAACCAGATTGCAGCATTCAGATTATCATATGTATTTTGCAATCCAGTAAAAACAGATTTCCGGTCAAGTAAATACAATTACCCAGATAAAACTATAATCAATCATCAAGATGGTTGGAAAAGCTTTAAAAAATATTTTTGATCCATTTGTTGAGTTGGATATTCAGATTTGGGAGAATTTTGCTGAGTTGGGTGAAGTCTTGGATTTTCCTAAGGAAACCATTTTAAAAGAACCACATACGACAGAAAATTATTTGCTTATTTTGATAGAAGGATGTGGTGGAAACCTGATTTGGAGTAAGAATAATTTTGTCTGTGTGGATATTTCCTTTGAGAATGATTTCTTAATGGATTACATGTCATTCACATTGCAAGAGCCAACACCCATTGAAGTAAGACTTTTTGATGACTCAACCGTTTTTCGCATACCATATTCGCGGTTTCAACAGACAATGAACCAAGGAAATTATGGGGAGAAAATCACCAGACTGGTTGCAGAGGCATCGTTCATCGACAAGCAGCAACAACAGATAGACTTACTAACGAAAACTGCCAAAGAGAGATATTTACAGCTTATCAATACCGAAAAGGAGATTAACAAAATACCGTTAAAATATCTGGCATCTTACCTCGGAATAACCCCACAGAGTTTAAGCAGGATCAGAGCAGAAAAGATGTAACAGTTATCATATGGTAATTGGTTTATAAAAATGAATGTCTATTATTCTTTTTTATAATTCATTCAATTTATGACAAAAATTACCATGCAAAACTCAGCACCTCCAACTCCGATTCCTGTACCTAAAATAATAGCCGTACTTGCAGGCTTCCCTATTATTGCGACACTCATTTCATTATTACTGATAAATCGTACCCTAATTACCGATTTGGGCTTGGATTTTGTTAACACATTTTGGACAATTATTATCGTTTGGTACGTAGTGCAGATTTTTATCGTATCTAAAGTCATAGAAGCATCCGGCTGGGGCTGGAGTGATATTGGATTTACGTTGTCAAAAATGAAAACCATCTATTTGATATCAGGGTTTCTACTTTTAGCCTATGGCTTACTTTTATTTATAGAATTGGCTTTGGCAAATAGTGTAGTTGATAGTGAGAAACTTCAGTCCATTTCCGGTCTGACACCAAAAACCACAACATCAAGGTTTATATTTATTTTTATGGCACTGGCCGCAGGAATATCGGAGGAGATCGTTTACAGAGGTTTTGCCATAAAAGCATTGGAAAGTCACAATATCAACAAGTGGTTTGCTGTAGTTCTTGCTTCAATACCATTTATTTTTCAGCATGGGTTAAAGTCTATTGACCAGTTTTGGTGGTTTCTTATTACTGGAGTTTTCTTTGGAATACTATTTATAGCACGTAAAAACCTTACGTTAAATATCATCATTCATTGGTTAGTTATTCTATCCGCAATGGTAGCTGTTTTACAGGTCATCCAATAAAAACCCTGCGAGCTCACTTTATAACCAGCGCTTTAACTCGGACTTGGCCCTTCATAGCATTTTATTAAAATTTTCTGAGTTGCACTACATTCCTTTTTTTATCACTTTATCATGCAGTTATGGCAAAGCCGGTTATGCTCAAAGCCTTTAGCCGTAATTCATTGCTATCTATCCAGTTCAATTTTTACGGTTAATATTTGCATTAAACGGTGCAAATTGCAGGTATTGACTCCCCTTCTCCTGTTACTTCTATTTTAAATCCGTATGAGTTTGTTGATTGAGCATCAGCCTCAGTAGCTGAGACTGATTACACATATAAGTAGATAAGTACTGAAAGTACTTCAGACTTATTGATTGCATCATAATAGATTTCAGTGTTTAACATTTCCAGAGAATCCCACCACAAAGAATTGATGATTCGTTGAGTATCCTGCCTGATTGAATGAGTGCATCAGTACTGTAAAATACTGATTGACGGACACTCCCCGGACCATTACCATATGAACCCACCTTGGTTTTCTTATATCCCGCAATTTGTATATTCCGTCCAACCGATCAATCAAATCGCACAGATGTTTTTACGACGTTTTCTTTCTGCTTTTCTGCTATTCTTTTTAATACCGTTTTGTCAGCATGTTTGGGGACAAAGCGGTTTTATGCCGGACGAAATTTCTTACGATCCCGGCATCACAACTCCGGCGGAAGCGTTTGGACATGAGCTGGGTGAACAAACGGTTCGTTACGATCAGATCATCCACTATTTTCAAACCCTGGCGGCAGAGTCGGACCGGATATCGACGGAGATCGTAGGTTATTCTGTGGAAGGGCGTCCTATTGTGATGCTTGCCATCACCTCTCCCGGAAACCACGAGAATTTGGAGCAGATTCGCCGGAACCACCTGGCGCAATATGGTTACGAGAGGAGGGATGCGGAACCTGAAATGGAAGACACCCCGGTGGTCACCTGGCTTGGGTTTGGCGTGCACGGAGCGGAAGCGGCCGGGCTGGAGGCATCGATTCCCACAGTGTACCACATGGCTGCCGGCCAAGGCCCGGAGATGGAGCAGGTGCTGCAAAATAGTGTCGTATTAGTTGTTGCAGCTATGAATCCCGACGGCCATGCAAGGAGAATCAACCACTCTCTCAGGTTTACTTCCAATACCGTGGTGCGCAACGGAGATCACGCCGGCCATGAGCTCTGGACCCGGCAGCGTACCAACCATTACGGTTTTGATCTGAACCGGCAGTGGCTGTTGGTCAATCAGCAGGAGGCTAAAGTCTGGGTACCGCTGTGGCACCGGTGGAAACCAAATTTCAGCGCCGACTTCCATGAAATGGGCACCACATCGGTTCGTCCTTCTACCTATTACTTTTCCCCCGGCAACCGCGTCCGCACCAACAGGGTGATCCCTGATGAGCTGAGGCCGTTAAAACAGCATTTTGCGGATTATTACAAAGAAGCCCACGATCAGCTTGGGACTCTTTATTTTACTGAAGAGGTTTATGACAACTTTTATACGGGAACCGGTTCAACCTATCCTGACCTGTACGGCTCCTCCGGTGCACTGTTTGAAGCCGGTACGGCACACCTGGTGGAACTGGATACCCCGCTTGGCCGGTGGTCTCTTGCCGGCAATATCGAATTGCATTTCCACTCGGCGCTGGCCAGTATCGTTGCCGCCGTTGAGCTGCGGGATGAACTGAAAGACTACCGCACATCTTTTTTTGAGTTGACCCATGAAGAAGCCGCACAGGATCCCCGTGCCGGGTTTGTTTTTACGTCGCCCGATGCTTCAAGGCTGGCTGACTTTATACGGATTTTGAATACCCATGAAATCGACGTTTACTCGCTTGCCCGGGATCTGACGGCAGACGGCAAATCGTATACAGCCGGTGAAGCCTGGCTTGTACCGGTTGAGCAGGATTCCTATCGCATGATTCGGTCCATATTTGACCGCGTAACCGACTTTGAAGAACCGGGATTTTCAGATGTAACCGCATGGACACTGCCGCTGGCATATAATCTTGACTACACATCCATCGGACGGGATCGGTGGAGTACCGGCTTATTGGGAGAACCGGTTACAAGAGTTGATGCGCAAGCTGATCCGCCTGCCAGGGCAACTTACGGATACATATTTTCATGGGATGATCATTTTGCACCAAGAGCACTCTTTCGGCTCCTGGATCAGGGGGTAATTGCTCGTGCTGCACAGACTCCGTTGGAAGTGCATACTGGCCGTGGAGAACGTTCATTCGGCCGGGGCTCGATCTTTATTCCGCTTAGGGGACAAACCCTGCCTGAAGACCGGCTTTACGAACTCGTCTCAAAAATCACAGAGCGGGAAGGAATCGAGGTGCACGCCTTACATACCGGTAACACCTTGAATGAAGGTGCTGATTTCGGAAGCGGAAGGGCGTTTGGCACCCTGGAGCGACCCGAAATTCTCCTGCTGTTTGATGACGGTATCCAGCATTTTGATATGGGGCATATCTGGCACCTGCTGGATGTAGATATGGAGATGCCGGTGGTTCTGAAACAGAAAAACCGGATCCAGGAAATTGAGTGGAGCCGTTATACGCATATCATCCTGCCGGGTGGCTGGGATGTCTCGTTGAGTGAACCGGCAACCGACCGCCTGAAGCAGTGGATCCGTGAAGAAGGAGGAACCTTTATTGCCCTGGTTCAGGCGGCTGAATGGGCGCAGGAAGAACTGCTCGGCCTTGAACCTCACACCGATCGTACAATTCAAGGTATTCCCGGATTACGGTTTGACCTGGATGAGCTGTCATTGCGTGAATCGGAGGATGTGGTATCCGGGGCCATCTTTGCCGGCGATCTGGACCTCAGCCACCCGCTTGGGTTTGGCTTCCACAACCGGATGCTTCCCAGCTATCGCAACACATCCATTGTGCTGGCTACTCCCGATAACCCGGTGGCCACCGTCATCCGGTATCACGAAGATCCGCTTCTGGCAGGATATGCCTCCGAACGGCGCAGAAACGAAATCGGGGGATCGCCCATGCTGATTGCAGAACGTTTCGGAGCCGGTACCATCATACTGATGACCGACAACCCTAATTTTCGCGGTTACTGGCCGGGTACCAGCAAATTGTTGATGAACAGCCTCTTTTATTCCAAATTGTTCAGATCCCCTCGCAACCCGGGCGGTGCAAGAATCCGGCGGTAGTCAACACAATCCAAGAATCTAAAATTCTCAAACCCATTATGAAGTATTTCAACAATCTTTTTTTAATGCTCCCGGTTCTCATTCTTTTCGCTGCCTGCAGTCCAACCAAAAGTGATCAGGACGTAATCAGCTATTCGGCCGATGTATTTTTTGACAGTATTACGTACAGTTTGGCCCACAGCGGAGGGTATGCGTTTTCAGCAGATGAAACGCGCCTGATCATCAATTCCGACCAAAGCGGTGTGTATAATGCCTATGCGTTGCACCTGGAGGATGGGCGGACGGAACCCCTCAGTGAATCCGATAACAACTCGGTGTTTGCTGTTTCCTGGTTTCCTAACGATGACCGGGTTTTGCTAACGGGAGATGTGGGCGGCAATGAACAGAACAGCGTTTTTGTGCGGGAACCTGATGGAACCTTGTACGATCTGCTGCCGCCCGGGGATTATGAAGCAGCAGGCCAGCAGTCCGGCTTGCGGTTTGAGGCTTGGCAAAGCGACGGTAAAGCCTTTTTCCTGTCATCCACCGAAAGAGATCCACAGGTTGCAGACCTCTATCGCTACGATGCGGAAACCTATGAGCGGGAGAAGGTCTTTCAAAATTCCCGGGATCTCCCGTTTCCTACCCGCGGGTTTAAAATCAGTCCGGACGGACGCTGGCTCTCTCTCGATTTTCATCACACCCGCTACGATTTTGATATTTACCTGGTGGATCTTCACAGTGAAAACCGGGAACCGGAACGGATCCTTTTCAGCGGTGAAGGCCGGGAGATCCTTCATCGCGGCATTGGGTTTACGCCGGACAGTAAAAAGCTGGTGTACGGTACCGATAAAGACGGAGAGTTTTTACAGGCCTGGACCTATAATGTTGAAAACGGGGAGACGGAGCAGCTCATTGAATCGGACTGGGATATCACCTCCGCAAGAACAGGGGTGGAGAGCGGGGTGTCCTTTTCCCCGAATGGAACGTACAGGGTGGAGATCATTAATGCCGATTCGGAAAATGAAGTTACGATCCGCAACCTTGAAACCGGTGAACCGGTGGATCTTTCCTTTTTGCCGGAGGGCATGCTCAGCAATCCCCGGTTTGCTTCCGGAGGCAGTCTGTTGGCTTTTGAGCTGGAACGCGATACACGTCCGGCCGATCTCTACCTTGTGGATCTGGAAGAAAGAACGAGCACAAAACTGACGGAAGCACTGAACCCTGAAATCGAGGAATCCCATCTGGTGGAAAGTGAAGTGGTATGGTTCAGCAGTTATGACGGCCTTGAAATCCCGGGGCTGATCTACCGGCCGCATCAGGCGTCGATCTCAAATCCGGTACCGGCTATGGTATGGATACACGGCGGACCCGGTGGTCAGAGCCGGAAAGGGTACAACCCGGTCATTCAATATCTGGTGAACCAGGGGTTTGCGATCTATGCGATCAACAACCGTGGCTCAAGGGGCTATGGCAAAACGTTCCGGATGATGGACCGGCGGAGGCATGGAGATGCGGACCTCGGAGATGTGGTCGCATCGCGAGAATACCTCGAAAGTTTTGACTGGATCGATGAAAACCGCATCGGGGTGATGGGAGCTTCCTATGGCGGGTACCTGACACTTTCGGCCATGACATTTCATCCGGAAGTGTTCGATGCGGCGATCAGCATAGTCGGGTTTTCCGACTTTGCCGGCAATATCCGGGAGGGGGGATGGCGTCTCCCGCGGTTACCTGCAGCCTATGACGAGATGGGTCATCCCGAAGAAGACGCTGAAAGCCTCCGCAGCCGCTCGCCGCTCTTCTTTGCCGATCAGATTCAGCGGCCGTTGTTTGTTGCAGCCGGTGCCAACGACGTCCGTGTTCCCGTCGATCAAAATAACCGCCTGGTGGAAGCTGCGAGAGCCAACGATGTGGATGTGCAGTATCTGTTGTTCGAAGATGAAGGCCACGGCTTTCGAAAGCGGGTCAACCGCATCACCGCCGCCGAAGCCTATGCAGACTTCCTGAACCGGGTGTTCGGGATTTCTAATTAACGTTGGTTCACGGATAGATACCCCACATTTCTTACAAATAATTTTGTTTGAGTTATTTAACTATTTATAAACAGTGACTTGAATAAAAAATCATAACCCTTTTAAAATAACCGTGGGTATATCAAGGCGTTTTAAAGCGGACACGGTTCGGCAAACTTGACTGCATGAAATTATTTTCGCTACTTCAAAGAAATTTTAATCCCCGCGCCGATTAAACGCTGGGTTGGTATGGCTTGAACACGGCATGCTAAAATATTAGAGAACTTAAGAAGCCTTGCTCTTCAATATAAGACTCTTAAGTATTTTTAAACTTTAGCGAGTAGACATTTCATTACGATCAAAAACTATTCTGTATCAAGTCTAGTCCATTTCTTAGAATTATAGACGCTTTTAGCTTTCCTGAAAGTTGATGCTTTAAAGTTTTTTGTGACTTTTTAGCTATTTCTTCGACTACAATACCACAACGACATTCTAAACTTTAATCACATATACCAACTTATTATGAGTACTGACATCAAAATATTACACTCGTCTTGCTGCGCAAGCGGCTCACCTATTAAAGAACGAATCAAAAAAATTGCTGCTGAAAATAGTATAGAAATATCGATTGAAGAATTATCAGACATACAAGAAACAGCTAAATACGGTACTACAACCTTTCCCTCGCTGGTAGCAGGAGGAGAGGTTTACGACTATAGAAAGCTGTCGACTGATAAAGAAATATTGTCAATTTTGAATCAATAATTGAGCACGTCAACAATGGAACAATTGACTAATCTCTTTTCGAGTTTTGCAGATTATATTGTCTATAATTTGCTCGAGTTGGAAAAAGCAGGGCTGTTTAGTACAGCCCTGCAATACTTTATCACTACATTTATTTTGATATCTGTGCTGGTAATTTTGGTTACATACATTATGGGTATTGTTACCAGCTATTTGCCAATGGATAAAATCAGGAAATATCTTGAAAAGCATAAAACAACGGGGTTGGGAAATATTATGGCCTCCGCATTAGGTGCTATTACTCCTTTCTGCTCCTGTTCTTCTATTCCATTATTCGTGGGCATGATGCAAGCAAAAATACCGCTGGGTATAGCTCTCTCATTTTTAATTACTTCTCCTTTGGTTAATGAAATAGCAATTGCATTATTTTGGGTGACTTATGGCTGGAAAATTACGGTCATCTATATTATTTCAGGAATTTTATTGGGCATATTTGGCGGTATTATATTAGAAAAGCTGGGTATGGCTAAATATGTAGCCGATTGGTTGCAGGATTTAGATAAAAGTAACACCCAGGTTAAAGAAGATGAGCGATCATTTCTTCAACGGATACCTGAAATAAATGCAGAAGCCTTACAGACAACAAAAAATTTAATGCCCTATATTTTTGTTGGAATCGCTATCGGAGCGTTTATTCATGGCTATGTTCCGCAATCCTTTTTTGAAGAATATATTTCAGAAAGTAATCCTTTAGCAGTTCCCATTGCGGTTGTTCTTGCTATTCCGCTGTATATTGATGCGGTCGGGATTCTGCCGATTATAGAATCCCTGATTGGCAAAGGAGTTCCCCTTGGTACTGCAATTGCTTTTATGATGGCTTCCATAGGCCTGTCACTTCCAGAAGCTCTTTTATTAAAAAAGTGATGAAGAAAAAATTAATTATTTCATTTTTTACCACCATCGGAATAGGAATGATCTTGTCAGGTTATTTATTTAACCTTGTAATGTGAGTAAAAAAAGAAGTTTATGAAGATTTATGATACCATCATAATAGGTGGTGGGCAAGCGGGTTTATCTGTTGCTTATTTTTTACGAAGGAGTGATTTAGAATATCTTATTTTGGACGATCACAAAGAAGCCGGAGGTTCCTGGTTGGAAACCTGGGACAGTTTAAAATTATTTTCACCATCTGAATATAGCTCCTTACCGGGTTGGCAGATGCCAAAAAGTGAAAATGAATACCCAACCAAAAATGAGTTTATTGACTATCTGAAGGCATATCAAGAACGTTACGATTTTCCTGTTCAAAGAAATACCTATGTCAGTCGGGTAGAAAAAGAAAATGGACTTTTTAAAATTGAAACTAGTGAGGGCGATCTTTGTGCCAAAACACTGGTAAGTGCCACGGGAACGGCAAAAAATCCATTTATACCCGACTATCCAAATCGCAATGATTTTAAAGGTATGCAAATACATTCAGTGACCTATAGAAATCCAAATGATTTCAAAGGTAAAAAAGTACTTGTTGTAGGAGGGGGCAACTCCGGAGCCCAAATATTAGCAGAAGTCTCTAAAGTAGCCAAGACTAAATGGGTAACGAAAGAACCACCCGAATTTCTTCCGGAAGAAATAGATGGACGTTACTTGTTTAAGCAAGCCAATGCCAGATACCTTAAGAATGATACGCAAACCTATAAGCAGGAAGTTTCATTGAGTAATATAGTGCAGGTTGAAAGCGTAAAGGACGGTTTAAAAAGAGATACTTATGACGCTGTAAGACCATTCGATTCTTTTTACGAAAATGGGGTTGTATGGCAAAACGGAGAAAAGGAAGGCTTCGATGCGGTAATTTGGTGTACCGGTTTTAGACCAAATATTCATCATTTGCAACCCCTAAATATTATGGAAAGCAACCACATTAAAACCGAAAACACACGCTCTCTAAAAGAACCAAACCTTTGGTTAGTAGGCTATGGAAATTGGACAGGTTTTGCCTCCGCAACTATCTACGGCGTAGGGAAAACGGCCAGAGCAACCGTTAAAGAAATAAAAGAGGAATTTGAAAATGTTTCCTAACTGCGAAAATTCCGTTGCCAACAGGTTGTAGATTATGGAAAAAGAATTTATAAACAGTTTAGTTTACGTCGCAGTTGGTATGTTTCCTTCCGCCGGCGTTTTTAAGTTGATATTTGAACTAAGTAATTTTTAGTCATGGATGATCACTCATTGGATATCAGTAGCACGGCTCAGGAATTTTATTCTTACTTGAATAATTATATATCGAAAAAAGTAGGCGATCCCCATATTGCTAAAGATTTGACACAGGAAGTCATGTATCGACTGGCTAAAGCAGATGATGAGGATCGAAAAATCCAGAACGTAAAGGCTTGGCTTTTCCAAACAACCCGTCATGTAGTGGCCGACTACTATCGCGATAAAAATAAAAACCCTGTTAATGACATTCGTAGTAATTTTTCGACAAATTCAACCACATTAGAGGCACCTCCACTATCTGAAGTTGATTTTATTATAACCATGATTAAATTACTGCCAGATAAATATAGCCGTCCATTACTGATGAGTGATATTAAAGAGCTTCCTCAAAAAGAAATTGCAGAGAAGTTAAACATTGGGCTCTCGGCTACTAAAATGCGCATCAAGAGAGCACGAGAAAAACTACATGAACTATTTACTATTTGCTGTGATATAGAGTTCAGTTCAAATGGAGATTTTGTTAGCTGTACTGTCAAAGATCATTGCGAACCATTGCAGAAGTTTCGAGAAGAATTGTGTCAGGAAAATAGATGCTAAGCAAAATTCTTGTTATCGATCCTATCATGTAGTGCCATATAACCATGCAAATCAAGCGGACACCTTTGCGTTTAGGTTACCTATATTCAAGCGCTTAGCAGCGCCGCTTATTTGCCAAACCGTTATATGGCCTAATTCTAATTCAATAACACTAGAATTTTAAACTTTCGCGTACTTTTGGAGACTCTGAAATGATAACTGAATATCTAACTAACCAAGGTTTGGTCTGGGTAATCCTCTTGACGGTGACCTGCCTTGGCATCTCGGCCTGTACATACAGCCCCGAGAAACGTCGAGTGGTGATTGATCAGGTCGTTAGATCGGGAGACACTTACACAGGATATGTGCTGGTGGAGTCTAAAGTATTTCGAAATCCAACTGGATTTTTAAACACTTTTCCTAATGGAGGTATACCCCGGATTTTAAGTCAGGAAGTAAAGGTATACGAAGTGCATGTGGAAGACCGAGAGTCCCGGTTGTTGGCAGAATTATCAGCTAATGATGCAACATGGGAATCATTTTCGGGACACATTGCTGGTTTCGATGATCAAAACAATCTATTTCTACAATTGAGTGGCTGTGAAAAAGGTGGAGATTGTTATAATGGATTAATTAATCATCGGTTTTTTCGTATCGATCGAAAGAGAAGCCTTGAACCAATTTCTAAATTACCTTCAGACATCGGACTGCCAGGTATAATGCTGGCAAGGCGCCAAGGAGAGGTCAACTACGTTCGCTTTTCTATCCGGCGGGACACCCTGAAAGCTAAGTTTCAGGAAGATGGTGATTATACTTCTGTATTTGTAACGGACAAAGAAGGATCGCTCTTACCTGTTAACTAATTGGGCGTGTCTGTTTGGTACAATCAATGTTATTTATATAGTATTAACATAGATTGAACCAAATGGCCATATAACAATGCAAATTAATTAAACTCGTTTGCGTTTAGTTGCTAACATTTATGAACTTAGCTTCGCCGCTTAGCCACCAAACTGTTAGGCTTACAACTTTTTTGCCCGATTATTCCAATTTTCTGTAGATTGAAATAATTCTTCAATAAAATTCATTCTTCGTGGAGAAACTTATCAAACTAGGAGCCCTATTTGCAATTACTCTTGCCATATTTAGTTGTCAATCAACAGGTGCTGAACAAGAAATAGATCTGAGAGAAATACTTCCTAACACTACTTGGTATAGCTCAGTCCCGGATTCCAGTGAAATATATACAAAATTTAAATTCGGAGATCTGGATACTGAAATTGTTTATTCAATACATAACTTCCCATGTGGTAGTACACCAAACAATACATTGGACGGTCAATACACTATATTCGAAAAACATAAATTATTACTGGAATTTATCTATATAATTCCAAGCACTTCAAAGCACGAAACGGTAAGTTATTCAGAAGATACAATAGTTATGAGAAGAGTAGATGATGATTATCAGACAACTCTCCGCCGTAATTGCAATGACCTATAGCAGTTGTCTAGTTTCTATATATCATTATTAACAGGGGTTTTGTAACCCTATCCGCGCATTAACTTGGACAAGTCTAGGCCTACCTTTCATTTAAAACTAATTTAACACTCCGGCGCCTGCCGCTTAAACGCAGGGTCGTTAAGCTAAATTTTATTCAAGCCGGGGTTTCCGGTTGAGCCCAGGTGAGTACTTTCTTTCAGTTTGATGATAACATCGGTGTCACCTCCGTCAAATGTTCCGTCTTTGATTTTCCTGTAGGCGTCCCTGAAACTAATTCCCTCTTTCTTAACTAACCGATAGGCATCTTCCGCAGCAAAGAGCTCATCCGTGCACGCGTCTTTAAGTTCTTCCTTATTTAATGAAATAGACCGGATCAAAAGCCCGGTTGCCTCAAGGGCCTCCTGTGTATTTTGTACCGTTTTTAATACAGGCTCTTTTGTGAGCTGCAGATCCCTGTGGTAGCCACTGCCGAGATTCAGGGTCAGTGACTGTAGAGTTGATGCATGGCCAATATTGATCGAATGCCTTCCTCTTATCAATTCTGCCAGATCCGGATTTTTCTTTTGCGGCATGATGGATGAACCGGTACAAACAGTATCGTCGAGCGTAAAGAAATGTGTTGATTCACTCGAATACTGTATGACATCGGTAGCCAATCGATTTAAAACGGCTGATAGTCCACATAAATACTGCACAAATTGAAGCTCCACCCATCCACGGCTGAGCTGTGATGATGTGGAGCAGATCAACGGTTTTGCAAAACCAAGTTCCTTTGCTTCAAACTCACGGTCAATATCGATCGTGGTTCCGAAACCTGCTGCTGACCCGAGGGGCGACCGATCGATCAGTGATTCTATTCCCGATGATGCCTCTGCCTGCATTCTCAGCATCTCGGCAAAGCCTCCGGCCCAGAGTGCCACGCTGCTGAGCATTGCTTTCCGGGTATGTGTGAAACCGGGCATTGGCACCTCTTTCCCCATTTGTCCAAAACTGATCAATTCATCTATACATAGACTTGCTCTATCAAGTATACTTTTGAGCTGATCTTTTTCATAGAGCCGCATGGCCGTCAGTACCTGATCATTTCGGGAGCGACCGGTGTGAATTTTCTTACCCAGATCTCCAAGTTTTTCCACCAGGAAATTCTCAATCGCCGTATGCATGTCCTCATCCTGAACGGTGATCACGAACTCGCCTTTTTCCCATTTCAACTGTAATTCAGACAGAGTGTCCGTCAATTTTGAGAGCTCGGTTTTCGTCAGAATGCCTGCTTTTTCCAGTGCAGATGCGTGCACTTTTGAGGCCCGTATATCATAAGGAACCAGTTTTCGGTCAAGCTTATAGTCATTGCCGACGGTAAAGGCCTCAACTTTTTTTGCGATCCCGGAAGTTGAATCCTCAGATGATGTTTGCCAAAGTTTAGACATATATAATGGGTTTTAATGGTGAAATAAATTTGCATTCAGAATGAGAGATGGATCATATGGTATTCATCCAGCTCACATTTGGTTGTCACCGGTCGCATTTGCTTTCAATTTGTTCTTATGGTCAACCTTCCCCGTAACCGTCTGCTTTAGCTGGTAAGCCGTTTTTTGGGGCAAATTCCAAAGCTCGATAAATCCGGCAGATGCATTTTGGTTGAAGGCAGCTGACTTATTAAAGGTAGCAAGGTTTTCATCAAACAGTGAGTAGGGAGATGAAAGCGCAACTACATCACAATTGCCCTTGTATAGTTTGATCGTTACCTCGCCCGTTACCTTTTTGTTCTGTTCGTTGATGAACGCCCTGATATTGTCCATTACCGGCTCAAAGTACTTTGCGCCGTAAATAAGATACGCCCACTTTTGATCCATAAACCCTTTGAGTTCGTTCTCTTCCCGGGTAGATACCAATTGTTCCAGATTTTTGTGTGCCTTGATAAGTATGGTAGCTGCAGGATTTTCATATACGCCCCGAACCTTCAGGCCAACAACTCTGTCTTCGATCAGGTGAAATACTCCAACGGCATGCTTGCCGCCGATGTCGTTCAGCAGCAGGATCAGGTCTTTTTTATCGTAACTGATCCCGTTCAGTGAAACAGGCTCACCATGCTCAAAACCGATCTTTATCTGCTCGGCTTCGTTCGGAGCTTGTTCCGGTGTATTCGCCCATTTTAGAATATTTTCGAGTGGAGGGATGAGTTCAGGGTTTTCAATTTCACCGCCTTCTCCGGTATTGGCCCACATATTTTCATCGTAGGAATAAGGACTTTTATTGGTCTGCTCAACGGGGATCCCATTTTTCTTTGCATAGGCAATTTGTTCGTCCCGCCCCATGCTCCACTCTCTAACAGGGGCTATCGTTTTTAGTGTGGGATCCAGGGTTGTAATGTAGCTTTCAAACCGAACCTGATCATTTCCTTTTCCGGTACAGCCGTGAGCCACAACTTCGCAGCCAAATTCTTTGGCAAACTGAACGGCCAGTTTTGAGATCATCACCCGGCCAAGCGGACAACCGAGTGCATAACCACCCTGGTAATCAGCATTTGCCTTTACGGCCTCGGTGCACAGATCTGCAAATTCTTCTTTTGCATCGTAAATAATGGCATCCTTTGCACCAAGCATGAGTGCTTTTTGTTTGATGGCGTCCAGGTTATCAGCCGTCTGGCCGATATTTACCGTAAGTGCAATCACGTCGCACTCATATTCTTCCTGTATCCATTTCAGCATCATGCTTGTATCGAGGCCGCCCGAATAGAGGAGAAGGCACGTATTAAAGGATCCTTTTTCAGCTTCGTGTGATGCTACTTTTTTATAGGTTGTTTCGTTTTTCATGGTACAATAAGTTGTAAGAGGTTAAAGAGGGTGTAAATATGTTTGCTTCAATTATTATCAGGATACCACAGGCAGCTCTTCAGCTGATATCCTGTCTTTCAATGGCTTCCCGGAAAGCAGTCCGGCAAAAACGCCTTTTGATACGATCATCCGGTTTTCAGCCTGCTGATAAACCCAGGAATTTTCGTGGTCAATGACCTCATCGGTAACCTCTACGCCCCGGTGTGCCGGCAGGCAGTGCATGAATCCTGCTGTCGGTTTAGCATATGAAAATAGCTCGGCGTTCACCTGAAATGGCTCAAAATGACCGATCTTTTCATCATATAAATGTTCTTCTCCCATAGAAATGAATGTATCGGTGTATACTGCATCGGTGTGCTTTACCGCCTCAACCGGATCAGAAAAAACAGTGAATGTTCCTTTGTACTGTACGGACAAGAGTGCAAAATATCTGAGATGATCGTCTGACCAACTGTAAGACTCCGGACCGGAAAAATGAACGGTATGCCCAAACTTCAATAGGATCTCGATCAGCGAAAATGCCACGTTGTTTGCATCGCCAACAAATGAGACCTTCAGCTCTGTATCAGTCCCGAAATTTTGCTGAAGCGTATAGAGGTCGGCAAGTGCCTGCATGGGGTGGTGCTTATCGCAGAGAGCATTAATGATAGGGATAGAGCTATTCTCAGCCATATCCTTTAGTGTCTGATGCGAGTACACACGTGCAAAGAGGGCATCGCACCAAAGTGAAACGTTTTTCATTGCATCTTTGAGCGACTCCCGGCTTGTAAAAGGAATAGCCTTACCACTGCTTAGAAGAATATCGGAATCGATGTGAATAACGTTTCCACCAAGGTGATTGATCGCTGCTTCCGTGCCTACCTTTGTTCTCAGAGAGGGTTTCTCGAATACAAAAGCGATGTTTTTGCCGGTGAGCTCGTCGGATGGCTGTTTATGAAGTTCAGTACTGTAGTCAAGAAAAAATTGGATCTGTTCAGGTTCGTAATCTGAAATCGTTAAAAAATGGGACATGATATTTGTCTTGTTTTGACGTTGAATTTTGAATAAAAATGGATGGCAAAAAAAACGCCTGCTTAATGATGATTAAGCAGGCGTTGTGAAAGTGGTTGGGATACAGCTATTTCACACGCCTGAGCGGCGGCGGCGTCGGAAAGAAAAGGTTGCTATGCTGTAGTTTTCAAAATTCATGCTTTAAGCTCTTGCAATTATTTTTAAAATCCAAATCCAATTTTGACTTTTTAAATCCGTCCTTTTTGCCGTTGATCAGGATTGCCAAAAGACATGACTCTTCCACTTCTGATTAAACATTCCTTTACAGTGAAAAGATGTACATTAGGCAACATATTTAATCCTCTATCACCATAACTACATTAATTTTACCATGAAAAGATCACTGACTGTATGTTTAATCGCTCTTTTTAGTACCGCTGTTTTTGCCCAGGAAAATCCAAAGTGGTTAAGGTACCCCAGTATTTCCCCGGATGGATCAACCATAGCATTTACTTATAAGGGGGACCTCTATTCGGTTCCCGAGCCGATTACGGAAGAATTTCGATATGCTATGCTGATGGATGCGGAAGACGCACAGGCAATCCGATTGACCTTCCACTCCAATGACGAAAAGCCCTTCACCTTTAATCAGGATGATGCCGCTGTTTTGTTTGGAGCCGTTCGCCAGGATCTGGCAAGCCACCGTCAATATCCAACCGGGTCGCAGCCGGAATTATATAGCGTTCCGGTGGATGGTGGTCAGGTAGAACAGGTCCTTACCGTTCCCGCTGAATATGTGCAGTTGAGTTCAGACGGAAAGACCATGCTATATCATGACAAGAAAGGAGGTGAGAGTGAATGGAGGAAACATCACACCTCAGCCATCACCCGCGACATCTGGAAATATGATCCCGGAACCGGCAAGCACACCATGATCACATCTTTTGAAGGGGAAGATCGCCAACCTATATTTACTGCAGATGAAAACGCTATGTATTTTCTGAGCGAGCGTTCCGGAAGTTTCAATGTCTTTAAAAAAGACCTGACCAATAATGGAGCTGCAGAACAACTGACCAATTATGACCTTCATCCGGTGCGTTTTTTAAGCATGGGGAATGGGACTCTTGCGTTCGGGTATGACGGCGAGCTTTATACGATGAAGGAAGGCAGTGACCCGGTCAAGGTGCCTGTCACAGTGCGTACCCAGGCCAAGTCCAATGAGGATAAATTTATTACCATCAACGGGGGTGTGGATGAAATGACAGTATCTCCTGATGGAAAGGAAATAGCTTTTATTGCCCGCGGTGAGGTGTTCGTGACGTCCGTTGACGGAGGCATGACCAAACGTATCACCGACACTCCTGAAACAGAAGCGCACGTGACATTTAGTCCGGATGGCGATAAAGTGGTCTATGCCTCTGAACGGGATGGCAAGTGGAGTATTTTTCAGACTGAGGTCGTACGAAATGAGGAAGAACCGTTTTTCTTTGCCGCAAGTTTGCTGAAAGAATCGGCCCTGATTGAAACCGATGAAGGTAATTACCTGCCTCAATTTTCACCGGATGGTAATAAATTAGCTTATGTGGCCGACAGGAGAACCCTTAGAGTGAAAGACCTGAAATCAGGTAATACCACTGATCTGATGACACCTGATGAGTTGTTTCATATGAGGGACGGCGATAAATATTTTCGCTGGAGTCCGGATAGTAAATGGCTCCTTTTTGAATGGGGAAAACTACTGAATAACAGCGAGGTATTACTGCTGTCAGCCGATGGGGAAGACCGCTATAACCTGACTGAAAGCGCCTATTATGACTATTCGCCCAAGTGGATCAACGATGGGAAGCAAATGATCTGGTTCAGTAATCAGGATGGACTGAAAAGCTATGCCACCAGCGGCAACACTCAAAGCGACGTGTATACCATGTTCTTTGATCAGGAAGCCTGGGATAAATTCAATATGAGTGAAGAGGATTTTAAACTCATGCAGGCAATTGAAAAGGTCAATAAGGCCGATGCTGAAGGAGAGGAAGACAAGGAAGATGAGAAAGAGAAAAAAGAAGAGGAAGCTGTTAAAGACCTCAACATCGACTTCGACCGCATGGAAGACTGGACCAAAAAGCTGACCATCCACTCCAGCAACATGTCGGATGCCATCTTATCCAAAGAAGGAGACAAACTGTATTACCTGGCCCGTTTCGAGGATGACTACAATCTCTGGGAAACAGATCTGAGGACCCGCGAAACCAAGATGGCGATCAAACTGAATACCGGTGGAGGCAGCCTGACCTGGGATAAGGAAATGGAGAATCTGTATCTGCTGAGTCGTGGCCGAATTTCCAAGCTGGATCTTTCAGGAAGCAGTTCAAAAGGGATCGAAATTGCCGGTGAAATGGATCTTGATGCAACTGAAGAAAGGCAAAAAATGCTGGATCACATCTATATCCGCACCAAAAATATATTCTATGAGCCCACTTTCCATGGCAATGACTGGGATATGTGGTATGAAGAGTATCAAAAATATGTGCCATACATTGGTAATTCCTATGAGTTTGCTGAAATGGCTTCAGAACTGCTCGGTGAGCTGAATGTATCTCATGCCGGGGCAGGATACAGCAGCAGTATAGAGAATCCCGATGCCACAGCGTCTCTGGGAATATTCATGGATTATGAACATGAAGGCAACGGGATCAGGATCGTGGAAGTGCTGGAAGGCGGCCCCCTGGATAAAGCTGATCTGGACATAACATCAGGCATGATCATTCAAAGTATTGACGGAGAACCGATCACCCCGGATCGTGATGTTGCAGCGTATCTGAACCGCAAGGCCGGTAAGTTTATCCTGTTGGAGATCACCGATAAAGAGGGAAAGAATACCCGACAGGTGAGGATCAAACCTATCAGTTTGGGTGAAGAACGTAGCCTGCTTTATGATCGCTTTGTGGAGACGAATGCTGAAGAGGTGAAGGAGAAGTCGAATGGAAAACTTGGATATGTTCATATCCCGGGCATGAGCGACGGACCCTATCGGGATATCTACAAAGACATGCTTGGTAAATACTACGATACCGAGGCTATGATCGTTGATACCCGCTTTAACGGCGGCGGTGACCTGGTGGCCGATCTGGTCATGTTCTTTTCCGGAGAAGAGTTCATTACCTATGCTACTGCCCGGAAAGCCGTAGGGGGAGAACCTACGTCCAGATGGACCAAGCCAACCCTGACCATGTTCAATGAATCCAATTATTCTGATGGACACTGTTATGCTCAAGGTTATAAGGATATGGAGCTGGGACTCACGGTAGGAATGCCGGTACCGGGAACCTGTAGTTTTGCCGGATGGGAGGGACTTCCCAATGGTGGTTATTGGGGGGTGATACCGGTGAGTGCCAAGAACAAAGCCGGTGAATGGATGGAGAACAATCAGACCGAACCGGATATCAGGGTGAAAAACCAGCCTGAAGTGATATCAATTGGCAGAGATCAGCAGCTTGAAAGAGCTATACAAGAGCTCCTGAAACAGGTGAATTAATAGAATTACCGAGAATTATCGGTTTAAAAAGAAAGGCTGTCTGAGATCATTCAGGCAGCCTTTCTTTCTTTAACCTCGTTTCCAACCACCCGGCTGGGAACGCATGTGAGGACCTGCCGGTCCAAAAGAGGAAATCGAGCCCGAGATTTTGAAGTGGGATGGCTGAGCTGTTGATTTACAGAGTTGCTTGTTTTGAAATTTTCCCGGTTTTATTAACTTATAATCTATGAACCCGTTAAGTGCTGGTTCGTTCAACTGGAATAGAAAAGAGAATAAAATGAAAATATTACTGCCTGGTATGCTAATGGTACTGATAATTTCAGTTTTATCATGCTCTACCGATGGTATGGTTGACGTTAAAAGTTCTTTCGGAGTTAAAGAAACGGGGGACAGACTGGAAAGTGTTCTGGAAGACAAAGGGATGACAATTTTTAATAGAATTAAGCACTCTGAAGCAGCTAAAAAAGTAGGGGTAGAAATCCGAGAAACAGAACTTATAATTTTTGGAAATCCCAACGTGGGAAGTCCTCTCATGAAATGTCAGCAAAGCGTTGCCATTGATTTGCCTCAAAAAGCTTTAATTTGGAAGGATAGCGAAGGTACCACATGGATATCATATAACAATCCAAAATACTTGAATAAAAGGCACGATATATCCAACTGTGAGGAAATAATTTCAAAAATTGAAAAAGCACTTGCCGGCATAGCAAAGGTTGTAGCAACAAATTAGAAGGTATAATAAATCTAAATCAGCAGGGGTAAAAATTTTCTCGGCTGATTAGCGGCGTCATTAACACATAATTCCCGAAAGTATTATGTGCTAGGTCTTTAACAAATTGGAAAAACCAAAATTAGAGTCGATACAAAAACTCATATATGTATTTATACATATATGGATAGATAAAAATAAACGAGGTATTTATATGAGTAAAAGAGAAGAATACATCGATAAACTCACTGCAAAGCTTAAGGAGTGGGATATTAAACTTGAGAAACTTGAGTCCAAGGCAAAAAAGTCTAAAGTTGAAGTAGAAGCAGATGTAAAAAAACAAATTGGCGACCTTAGGATAAAAAAAACTGAGGCTTCAAATCGGTTGGAATCTTTAAAAGAGGCTTCTGATGATGCCTGGAAAGATCTAAGAGAAGGGATAGAAGCAAGCTTGCATGCGCTTTCAGCTGCCTTTGACAAAGCTAAGTCACGCTTTTAATTAATAATTTGTAATGTAATGGCCTGAGTTTTAAAAGCTCAGGCCTTTTTTAAATAGCATGAAATAAATTCAAAAATTACGTTGCTACATTAGTCTCATTTCAAATTTAATAACAATATTTCGGTCTGTTCCGGGCTTAAATTTCTGAACTGAACGATAAATGTTCAGAGAAGCTTTTGCTCATATTCATGATAACACCAAGGTAACAGAAATCTAAAGTTCGTACTCAGATCTTTTGCAGCTGTGTAAAATAAAACCATGACTATCTAAACATTTTAACATCCAGGTTTTGTCTGCTATCTTTCAATTTATTGTAATTTTAAATGCCCTGTTTTTTCTTTTCTACGGATTCCAGTCTTTAACTTCACAGTGGATGATAGAGGAGTTTAAACGATTTGGTCTGAGGGATAATGAGCGTAAGCTGACAGGATTTTTGCAAATTTCAGGTTCACTCGGCCTGCTTGCAGGTTTTATGTTTCCATATATAGGACTTTTTGCCGCTGCCGGATTTACAATCATGATGCTTGTTGCTTTCATCGTGCGCATAAAAATAAAAGACAGTCTGGTTCAGTCCCTTCCGTCTCTATTTTTTATGCTGTTCAACATATGGGTGATGTTTGGCTTCTATAAGATATGGCATTGAGATATCAAAGAAGCGCTATGACAAGAGAAAGAATCAGAAATGAAAAAGCCGGAAAAGATTTTTTAAGAGGGTCTCCGATTTTTAAGTGCATGGTTACGGCTCCCAGCATTAAAAAGGCTATTCCATAAGCAGCAATAGCTTCAACCTCAGAATAGTATATGGAGGCTAAAAGAAGGAGGGCCAGAACTACTTTAAGTGTACCGATCACCCACATAAACCAGATCGGAAGCCCATAAGCTTTAAATTCTTCAACTATAGTGTCTGCATCGCCTCCTCTCCAAGCGGTAGATTTTTTTGAACGGACAAGCCATACATTGAGAATGCTTAAGCCAACAATAAGTTTTAGTGCTATAATCAGATATTCCATATCAAAATCTATTTAATTGTTTCTGGGTAATAAATACATAAGAAAGTCTCGTCTTGCGCCAATATAAAAAACGTTTTTGTCATTCCTGATAAACGATTGAAATATCTTCATACATGTCATTGTCCTGACTTTACTAAATATAATAGCAAATTGGTATTCGATCCCGTTACGTAAAATTGATATCCACCTTTTTTTTAAGATAGTTTCTGAAACTAATTTGATACTTAGTCTTAGGTGTTTTAAACCCTCAAGCTTCAAAACGGTTTGATCATTCTGCTATCGTTGGCAAGACGTGGTTCTTTCGTTACTTTGGCAGTAACAAAAGTGAACAAAAATTATTTAATGAATGAAAACATACAATATTTACCTTTACCTGCCGGCATTAATATTTTGTTCACTATTATTTTCTTGTTCAGAAGACGAACAAAAATCCAAAACATCGGAATCATCAATGAACACAGAAACAACCGTTAAATTCTGGAATGGGAATCGGTCAGTTGCTCGTCAGGATTATGAGCGAAAAATACTAAAGGCAGTTCTGGAAGCCACTGAAGAAGAGGCCGGGACATGGGAGATCGAGGAAAATCTGGATGAATATCCGGGTGATGAGGAATCCCTGGTATTTAAGGAAAAAGGACACGATCTGTTTGTTACGATTGCAGGCAATCAAAAATTTAACGAGGGAGATATGATCGTGATCCCATATCTGCTAACCAAAAATCTACTTGGTTACCGGGTTCCAATTATCAGGGAGGGGGATATCGGTTTATTTGAAGAAATTGATCAGCCGGAAGACCTGCAAAAGTATGAACATGGAATTCCTGAAACATGGAGTGATGCGGATATTTTCAGGCATAACGGCTATCAGGTTGTAGAAACCGGTAATTTTGACGATATCTTTGACCGATTACAGGCTGAACAATTCGATTACAGTGCCTATGGAGCAAATGAGATATTGGGAGTATATGAAAACAGGGCGTCAAAACGAGAATCACTGGTCATTGAGGAAAATGTGCTGCTCTTTTATCCCTTCCCGCTTGTATTTTATGTAAACCCAGACAAACCAGACCTGGCTGAGAGAATAGAAAAAGGCTTGCTACAGATCATGGATTCCGGTGAATTAGACGCTATCTTTAAGGAACACTACGGCAATATCGTTGAACGACTTGATCTTAAAGAGCGAAAACTATTCGTCCTTGAAAACCACCTGCTACCCGATGAATTTCGTGGTTTATCACCGGATATTGAAAATCTATAAGCGTTTATTATCCGGGATCCTCCCAATGGCTCTCTTTCAACCAAGTTGCCCGGTTTGATCTAATAGCTGATTGATTTATTGGGATTCCTCCCTGTTAAAACTTCACTGCATCTTCATAAGATTTTATTAAATAAATATAGTGAAGGCAAGAGTAGTTCAATGATAAAGTGATGGGAGGGATCCAAAATGGCACGTCTTGTAATAATGGGAGCCGGTGTTTCAGGGCACACGGCTGCACTGCATGCTCATAGGAAATTGAACAGGGATCACGAGGTAGTAGTGGTGAGTCCCAATTCAAAATGGAACTGGATACCATCTAATATTTGGGTGGGAGTGGGGTTCATGAATACGGAACAGGTAACTTTTGACCTGGCACCCATCTACAAAAAAGTCGGTATCCCATTTTATCAGGCAAAAGCCACAGCCATTTATCCTGAGGGAAATGAGGAAAACCCGAAACCTTATATTGAGATCAGCTATACCGGTCCTGACAGGATGGGTGAAAAAGGAATCCTGACCTACGACTATCTGATCAACGCTACCGGACCACGCTTGCGTTTTGATAAAACGGAAGGACTTGGCCCTGATAACGGATACACTACTTCGGTTTGTACGCACAGTCACGCTGAACACGCTTTCCGGCATCTTGAAGAGTCCATCGAAAGAATGAAAAAAGGGGAGCGTCAGAATATCGTCATTGGTACCGGACATGGAACATGTACCTGTCAGGGTGCTGCCTTTGAATATCTTTTCAATGTAGAATACCTGATGAGAAAACATGGTGTTCGGGATAAAGCCGATCTGACCTGGATCACCAATGAGATGGAGCTTGGTGATTTTGGGATGGGTGGAATGCATATAAAACGCGGAGGCTATGTCACTCACAGCCGAATCTTTACGGAATCATTATTTACGGAGCGGGATGTTAGGTGGATCAAGCAGGCCGGTGTAAAAGGTATACAGCAAAATAAATTTGTCTATGAAACCCTGGATGGGAAAGAAGCAGAGCAGGAATTTGATTTTTCCATGATGCTTCCACCATTTACAGGTGTTCCCTTTCAGGCATTCAACAAAAAAGGGGAGGATATCACGGATCAGCTATTTGCTCCGAACGGTTTTATGAAAGTGGATGCGGACTACTCCGGAAAGCCGTACGAGGAATGGAGCCCTAAAGACTGGCCTGAAACTTATCAGAATCCTACCTATGATAATATCTTTGCTGTGGGAATTGCTTTTGCACCTCCTCACGCCATATCAAAACCGGCTAAAAGTACCAATGGTACCCCTATTTCACCTACGCCACCCCGAACCGGAATGCCCTCCGGCGTAATGGGAAGGGAGGTTGCTTTCAATATTGCAGATATGATAAGAGGGAATGCAGAAGCTCCTGTAAGAAAAGCATCCATGTCGAACATGGGAGCGGCCTGTATTGCCTCAGCCGGGGCAAGTGCATTGAACGGAACAGCTGTTTCGATGACTATGTATCCTATCATACCGGATTTCGGGACCTATCCCGAAACAGGGCGGTCTTTGCGATATACCACCGGTGAGATCGGACTTGCCGGTCACTGGATCAAGCATTTACTGCACTTTGGGTTTATGTACAAGGCCAAAGCCAATCCGTTCTGGAGGATCATTCCCGAGTAAAATTTTAAAATAAAGTCATAGGACAATGGAAAAGAAAGAGTCTCTTCGAACACCATACGAGCAGAATTACTATCCGTCCACGCCAACAAAATTTACGGCATGGAAACGCACGAATCCGGTTTGGCAGTTTTTCCGGTTTCTGGTGATAAATATCAAAATGATGATCATGGTAAGAAAGCACTGATAGTAGTGTAAGATCAATTACTTACTAAGGGCTTTTTGTAAATACCAACGGACTTCTGCGATCTTAAAACAGGTTGGAGATGTAAAAGTCGGAATCAATATCATGGGAGGTTGTATTGCCAATTCGATGATCGTGGACAAACTTAAAAAATGAGCAAAGCATGTTAGATTATACAGCCACCTATACCGATCAGTATCAAATTACAATGTCTCAGGTTTACTTTCGTAAAGGCTTAAAGGAAGAAACCGCAATTTTTGATTACTTTTTTCGGAAATTACCGTTTGAGGGAGGCTATGCTGTTTTTGCCGGGCTCGAGGATCTGCTTGATATCCTGGAGGGTCTCCAATTTGATCAGCAAGATCTGAAGTTACTGGAAGATGAAGGTATGGATAAGGAGTTCCTTGATTATCTTAAGGATTTTAGTTTTTCAGGAACGATCCGCGCTTCCAAAGAGGGAGATCTTATATTTCCAAACAGACCTATTCTGAGTGTAGAAGCTCCTATCATTGAAGCGCAACTGCTTGAAACGCTCATATTAAACACTTTAAACTACCAATCATTGATAGCTAGTAAAGCGAGCAGAATGAGACTGACGGCAGGAGACCGTAAGCTGGTCGATTTCGGACTGCGCCGCGCCCCGGGTCTCGGAGGCTACTCAGCGAGTCGTGCAGCCTATATTGGTGGCTTTGACGCTACCAGTAATGTGAGAAGCGGCCGTGATTATGATATTCCTATATCCGGAACCATGGCTCATTCGTTTGTCCAGCGTTATGAGGAAGAAATCGATTCATTCCGCGACTTTGCTGAAATTAGGCCCAACGATTGTGTTTTACTTGTTGATACCTACGATACATTAAAAAGTGGTGTTCCCTAATGCCATCAAGGTGGGTAAAGAAATGGAAGAAAGGGGGGATAAGTTAAAAGGTATCCGACTTGACAGTGGTGACCTGGCATGGCTGGCTAAGGAATCCAGAAAAATGCTGGATGAAGCCGGTCTGGATTACGTGAAAATTGCGGCATCGAATCAGATCGATGAATATGCGATTAAAAATATGCTTGATGAGGATGCACCAATCGACCTGTTTGGTGTCGGAACAAGTTTGGTTACCGGTCGACCGGATGCTGCCCTTGATGGCGTATATAAGTTATCCTATGCAAATGAGAAGCCGCGTCTTAAACTATCCGAAACGGTAAGTAAAATTAACCTGCCCGGTAAAAAACAGGTTTATCGGCTCTTGAATAAGGATAATTCATTATATGGAGGTGAGGTAGTCACCTTAATGGATGAGACTGATGTGGATAGAATGTATCATCCCACAGATTCAAAAATGTCCCGTGATCTTAGTGAGTTCAAAAGGGAATCGATCTTAGAAAAAGTCTTTGAGGATGGTAAAAGAATTTCAAAACCCAGGTCTGCAACAGAGATCAGAGAATTCAGTCAGGCTCAACTCGATAGGTTGCCGGTTGAATTTAAGCGGTTTGAAAATGCGCATACTTATAAAGTCGGTTTATCAGGAAATTTAAAAGAATTACGTGACCGGTTAGTTAAAGAACACAAGGAAAAAGTATAGTCGTTGTCTTTATAAGAGATTGCTCTTAGACTCATTTTAAATCTGTTTAGAAGTAAAAAATAGGGATATCACTTACATAATAAACTGATGGAAATAATTATTTTAAAATGTTCTTCCTTATTTTTAATGCAATACAACTGATATGAAATCAAAAAATAGAATATTGCTATTAACCGACTTTTCTGATGTTTGGCAATATACACGGCAGCCGATTACGCTTGAAAGCTCGCTATCGCCAGGACAGGTAGGTTCTGATGTGGATATAATGCACATTATAAATACACCTGTTGAATGGTCTAAACTGCCATTGGAAAGAGAAAAACTGTATCCGGAGGTAAAGGCAGAGATCGGGAATGCCCGGGCAAAACTATCAAAAATGGTAATGGATTATTCCAGGGAAGACCTGAAGGCTGTGGAATCCTTGGTTTTTAATTTAGGCGTTGAAAACATCCCAAAACACATTGATTCCAAAAAGTATGACCTCATCATTATGGGATCGCATGGTTCTAAAGGACTAAAACCCTTTTCCATAGGTTCAAATGCCCAAAGCGTGATACGCAATGCCGAGATCCCCGTTCTGGTGGTTAAAACACCTCCGGAAAATGAAAAGATAGGCAACATAGTAATGGCCACCACGCTCGAAGAAGATCAAAGGCCGTACTATAAACAATTGTTGAATTTTGCGGCTGAGTTCAATGCGGATGTGGATCTTTTATTCGTCAATACACCCTATAATTTCAGAGAAACAAAAGAGATCAAAAAGATGCACACTGCATTATGTGAAGAGGGTGCCGCAAAGAATTGCGAAAATTATCATGTTGATGCATATAATGAGGAGAGGGGGATCCAATATTTCATGGAAGACTCTGATGCCGAGATCTTTGCCATTGCCAAAAGAGAGAGATCAAAATTTAATGGTCTGTTCTCATCCAGTTTAAGTGAAGCTGTTGTAAACCATCTTGAGATCGCAGTACTGGTTTTTCATGTCTAAAAAAAGTAAGCCCTCAAAAAGGGCTTACCTAAAGCAGTTCAGACTATGATTTTTAACAGTCTTACATTCCCTCGGGCATGTCAGCAGACCATTGCCTGACATTGGTCAAAATGCCACTATCGAACGTGAATTCCTCGAATAGTCTGACTCGGGAGACTGATCCATCTTTCATGTACATCACTTCACGAGAGTCTACCATAACTTTTACCAGGTCAGTACCAACGACCTTCAAGGGTACCACGGCGTCCATTTCCCAGCTAAGTGAATCAATGGCTGAAAACATGCCCTCAAAAGCGGCTTGAGTAATTAATTGAGTGGAACCATCGATCATTATCATGGAAACCGTATCGGCAGAAAACTCCCAGATACCTGCGGCATCCATTTGATTGAATCTTTCCACGATGGTCATGAAGGTATCCATCTCCGAACCAGTGGCAATGGCAAATTCACTTCCGCTTAATTCCCCGCTCATGATCATACCACCGGTGACAGTCTCCCGGGGTTCATTTGATTGTTGAGGCTGACATGCTACTAAAGCTAATATGCATACTAATACCCCGGATATAGTTGTTAAATATCTCATATTTACCCATTATTAGTTGTTATTGGTATGATTTACAATAGTAATTTAAAATGATTTTTATTATTAGAATCCAGTTTATCAGACAGTCAAGCTAAGTACAGGCAGTAAGTAAATATAAATTATCAGATCAAAGTAACATGATGCCGGGGCCAGATATCATTCGGAGATGCAGTGAATGCGGGGAATTGATCAGGGAGAAAACACTGAAGTCTGGCAATACATTTGGTGCACGGCACTGGACAGATGGATATTTTATCGCACCCATGATGCCAGATCGGCTTTGGTATGTCAGTTGTCCCCATTGTGATCAGGCTGTTTGGATCGATGAGTTGGAGGTGGTGGAAAAACTGCCTATTTACGTTATTACAGATGCAAAGAATGATCCTTACAGAAGGGCATGGAAGGCAAAAAGGGCAGGAGATTACCAAATGAGGGAGTTTTTGCAGAGTGGTGAAACGAATACTGAAAAGGAGAAATATATTCGCCAAGATCTCTGGTGGGCGGGTAATCACAAGAGAAGGCACTCATCAACTGATTTTCCTCAGTTATTGGATGAAGAAGTGGATAATTTATTGGCTTACATGAAATTACTGGACAAAAATGACGATCACGAAAGGGTATATATGGCTGAAATTCATCGGGAAATGAGGGAATTTGACCAAGCCCGGGAATTACTGAATAGAGAGTTTGAAGGCTTTGCCAAAGAACTCGCTTACTTTATACAATGGTATGCGGATCAGGAATATGCAGCAGTGCGAGAGATGAAATACCGGGATTCAAAATGAAATCTCAAAAAGAAGTTCTCCCCATTTTTCAGATTCCCTGAATCTTACTACATTGAAGCATATATAAACGAAACCTCGCTAAGACCATGTCTGAAAAGCTACAAAGAAACGATCCATGTCACTGCGGAAGTGGAAAAAAGTATAAGAATTGCTGTATGGAAAAAGACAGCAAGAAACTGTCTTCCAAGCTGGGGGTAATAGGACTTGTAGTAATTGTACTGCTTGGATTGTGGTTCTGGGGCACAGCAATGTCAAACGATGGAGGCGGAGTTCCTAATTGTCCGGCCGGCCAACAGTGGTCAGAGGCTCATCAGCACTGCCACTAGAATTTGATCTTTACTTTCGGCTCCTCTTTTATACAAATTTTATAAAACGAGTCACTCACAAACCGATATTATCACTCGGGCAATTTCTAAGAGTTGAAATAAGAGTTTATGAGTCAGACCGGCTATTATTATTCGTTTATATTTTTATGTGTGATCTGTGGATTTCATATACCTAAATCGGGAATGGCTCAGGTCCAGCCGTCAGACCTTAATTTCAGTTATGAACCGGTTGAAATAGACGGTGATTTTGACATTACCGGGAGGATGGATCATCCCGCCTGGGATAAAGCCAATCCAACTTTTCTCAGATACCAGCGGCAGCCCAACGATCAGGATCCTGCACCAGTGGAAACAAGGGTAAAAGTACTCTACAGTAAAGATCATCTTTACATAGGTTTTGAAAGTGATGATCCGGAGCCTGCAAAGATAAGAGCCAATGTTACGGACCGTGATGGCTTTTACGGGGATGATTACATCGGTGTGATACTGGATACCTATAATAACAATCAGCAGGCCTACGAATTTGTAGTGAATCCGCTCGGTATACAAATGGACGCCACACGCACAGCCACTTCCGAAGATTTTAGTTTTGATGCCCTTTGGTATTCTGAAGCTTCCATCACAAATTCCGGATATATAGCTGTCATGAAGGTCCCATTTAAGAGCTTTAACTTCCCGGATCGGGATGTGCAGAATTGGGCCATACAGTTCATAAGAAATTATCCCCGCAAAAATCGCTATCAGATTTCGTGGACCAATGTCAGCATGGATAATCCATGCCTGCTTTGTCAGAGTGGCGAACTGAGTAATATTCGTGATATCGAGCGTGCAAAGACAATAGAGATCCTGCCTTATGCTGCAGCCACACACCGCGGGGCTCTGTTGGATCAGAATAATGCCGAGTCAGGTTTTAACAATGAAAGAATTCATACTAAGGCCGGGGGCAGTATCTCATATTCTCCAACCACTAACAGTTCGCTGGAAGCTGTGATCAACCCGGATTTCAGTCAGATCGAGACTGACGCCTCACAGATCAGCGTTAACGAAACTTTTGCCCTGTATTTCTCCGAAAAACGTCCGTTCTTTGTGAAGGGATCAGATCTTTTCAGCACGCGAGAAAATCTCTACTACTCAAGGACGATCAATAACCCTTTTGCGGCTGCTAAGTTTACCCGTGCCACGAATAGTTTCACCATTGCCTTTCTCTCGGCTTATGATCGTGATGCTCCATTCATAGTACCGGGAAGGGAACGCAGTTCTCAGGTTCAGACCAATTTAAACGCCTACAATAATATCATTCGCGGAAAGTATAATCTGGGAGAGGAATCACATTTCGGAGCCCTGATCACAACCCGAAATTATGAAAGTGGCCATAATTATGTGGGAGGCGTTGATTGGGCTTTGGCCGTTGCGCCTAATTATTACTTTCGAGGTCAGGCCGGCTATTCCAACACTCGTGAACTGGATGATGTGAATCTTTTTTCCGATCCCAGAACCTTTGGAAGTTCCTCTTATGATGCATCTTTCAATGGAGAACAATTCGGAGGAACCTTGGTCAGTACAGAGTTTTCACGGGAAGCCAAGTATTACAATTTTTCAGTAGACTACGAATCCTATTCACCGACGCTGCAGACGCAGTCCGGGTTCATCAATAATGTAGACAGAAGACAGATCGGTTTCAGTCAGGGTATATCGTACTATCCTGACAATGATTACTTATCTCAGGGCTCTTTGCGAGTGAGTGGAAACTGGCGGTATGATTTTGACGGTGAGTTTCAGGAGCGATTCTTGTTTGTTCGATTCGATAATAAGCTGGTAGGACAAAATGATCTCAACATCAGATTCCTGCCTCTCAATGACGAACGTTTCAGAGGGCAGATGTTTCGAGGTATGTATCGTGGAACCGTCAGCTTTAACTCCAATACGCTGGATACCTTTTCCTTCGGGGGGAGTTTTGAATACGGAAGAAATGTCAATCGGGCACAGGTTCCAACCGTTGGTATTGGTTATAATATCTCAGCAAATGCCACAGTGAAACCGACTCCCCGCTTCAGAATGACCCTGAATTACAACTATTCCAAGCTATCTGAAGATGGCGGAGATCAAACTTACTACAACGGTGATATTTACCGATTGAATACGCGCTACAATTTCACCAAGAGATTATTTGCCCGGCTCATTACTGAGTATAATTCCTTTAGCGAGGAGGTTCAGATCTATCCGCTTCTTTATTACAAAGCCAATGCCTTCACCAAATTCTATATTGGCATGACTAGCTATCACACCGATTTCTACGATGACTCCGCAAATAGATCTTATTGGGGATATCGCCAGACACAGCGAGAGTTCTTTGTGAAATTTCAGTATCTGATCCGTAGTTAGTCTTTATGAATTTTGCGGTTTGAGCCGATTATTAGATCAGGTTATATTTTAGAAAATTAATCCATATTTCTATATGAATCTCTCTCTCAAAAAGCCGCTGTTCGGGCTGGTACTATCTGCGATTATTGCTGTTTCCCCAATCATACTTGTTTTAGTGGTGGATCTGATAGCAAACTTCTACGGTTGTACAGTAAATAATGGATCGGTTCAAACCTGTATTGTTCTCGGACTGGATATTAGTGTAATATTAAATGATCTACTTTTGTCTGGTTGGTACCTGTTCATAACTTTTCCACTTGGCGGCCTGCTCTTCTTTGGATCGCTTATTTGGCTGACTCACATATATTTGAACAGATAGAACCTTTTTTGATATTAGTGTTGTTATCGATATTAACTTTCGACTAATCAAAATGGAATAAGAGATTGTCTAACAACAAAAAAATACTGGTAACTGGCGTAACGGGGTATGTAGGTGGAAGGCTTGTGCCTCAACTTCTCGGAAAAGGATATCAGGTTCGAGTACTAACCCGTGATGCTGAACGTCTGGAAGGCAGAAACTGGATAAAAGAAGTAGAGGTATTTGAAGGGGATGTACTTGAACCAAAATCACTATCCGGGTTGATGAAGGATATTGATGTTGCCTATTATATGATCCACAGTATGAGCGGTAAGAGCAATGCTGATTTCCACGAACGTGATATGCAGGCAGCCCGAAATTTTGGAGAGGCTGCCAAACAAAACGGAGTTGAACGCATTATTTATCTGGGTGGATTAGGTAATCAGGATGATGATCTGTCCGAGCATCTTTCATCAAGGCAAAAAACCGGAGAGGTACTCAAGGAATCCGGTGTATCCGTCACAGAATTTCGGGCCGCTATTGTGGTAGGTTCAGGCAGTAAATCGTTTGAGATGATCCGATACCTGGCTGAACGGGTGCCCATAATGATCAGTCCAAAGTGGGTATACAGTAAGGTTCAACCCATCGCGATCCGTAATGTGCTTCAGTATCTTGTTTTAGCCATTGAAAAGCCTGAAACAAAAGATCAGATCATAGAGATAGGTGGCAGCAGTATCATTACCTATGCCGATATGATGAAGATGTATGCTGAAATTAAAGGCCTGAAACGACTTCTGATACCTGTGCCTTTTCTGTCACCCGCACTTTCATCACACTGGGTTCACTGGATGACTCCCATTCCTGCTTCTCTTGCCCGCCCACTGATCGAGGGATTAAAAAATGATGTACTGGTTCAGAATGATAAAGCCAGAAGATTATTTCCGGAAGTTGAACCAATATCCTATAAAAAAGCAGTGGAATTAGCGCTTACCCGGCTTGACACGGATGAAGTTGAAACTACCTGGAATGATGCTCTCATAAGCAGTAAAGGTGATGAACGCCCGGTTATACTTGAAACAAAAGAGGGGTTGAATATTGAGCGTCGTATTCGAAAAATAGATGTGCCACAGGAAAAAGTATTTGAAGTATTTACTAGCCTTGGCGGAGAAAAAGGGTGGCTGACCTTTGAATGGGCCTGGAAAATGCGCGGAATTCTGGACCGGCTTGTGGGTGGAGTTGGGTTTAGAAGGGGACGGCGGCATCCGCAAAAACTACGGATCGGAGATGCCTTGGACTTCTGGAGGGTGGAAGCCATCAAACCGGGAGAGATCCTCAGGCTTCGGGCTGAAATGAAGGTGCCGGGACGTGCCTGGCTGGAGTTTCAGGCAACTACTGATGAAGAATCCGGAAAGACCAAACTGGTTCAAACCGCCTACTTTGCACCCAAAGGATTGATGGGCCTGCTGTATTGGTACGTTCTATATCCTTTCCATTCGTTAATCTTTTCGTCTATGATCGACAATATTGTGAAAGAAGCAGAGGCTGAGGAGTAAATCGGTAATTTATTTACTTATTGAGTGGGTTTAATACCGAGCTTCTTTAGCTCGGGAACCTCATCTAAAAGTTCTTTCCTGATCTTTAAATAGGAGTATTCAAATCTATAGGGCCACTCGTTCCGTAGATTCCGAAATAGAACGGCTTTATCCGGTCGGTCAGTGAGATCCCGCAAAGCCGCATCATAACCCATAATGGGATGTAAGCGAGTGACTAGTTTGTTAAGATCATATTGTATGTGAGCCAGGTCCTCCGATTTAGATAAATTTTTAACCTCAGGAGTTGAACGGGAAAGATTAAAAAAATCAGCCATGTCATCGCAGATCATTTTAGTGGCATTGATCTTAGCCTGCTCTGAATATCCGGCAATATGAGGTGTAGCAATAAAAGCCCGATCTGCAACCTTGGTATTGAAGTCCGGTTCCCCTTCCCAGACATCCAGTACAAAATTCTCAACGGTTCCTAGTTTGTAAGCTTTCATCAGGGCTTGCTCATCAACTACACCACCTCGCGCTGCGTTGATGATCAGTTTATAATTCCGGTCTTCAAGTTTATCATCGTCCAGCCAATGATAGGTAGGGTGATCCCCTTTTCTATTCAATGGAACGTGGAAGGACAGTATAGCGCAGCTGAGAACCTCTTCCAATGTGGCTGAAGTAAAATCAGGATCACGTTTTTCTCTGGGAGGATCGTAGGCCACATACTCAACATCGAAATCAGAAAGCAGATCGATCACGGCGCTTCCTGCTTTGCCAACGCCGATCACACCGACTTTCCCAAACTCCTGCGCGGGCTGAAACTTCTCTCTCCAAAGCAGCAGTGCTGTCATCACATACTCAGCTACCGAGCGGGCATTGCAGCCGTTTGCACTCGCCAATTTGATTCCTTTAGATTCCAGATATTCGTTGTCCAAATGGTCGGTTCCTGAAGAACCTGTACCAATAAATTTGAGAGAGGATGGAATGAGAGGGAGTGTCTCAGCATTTAAAAGAGTAACCGTGCGGATCAAAAGGGCATCTAAACCAGTCAGGTCAGGAATTCCCTTAGATGGGTCGTACAATTTGAGACGTACATTTGGTGGGATCAGTTCTTTAATTTTATAAAGATTTTGATCAGCTGCTGCGTGTATCAAAAAATGTGATTTGAGTGAGAAAAAAAGTGTTTGAAAGCCTATACTTAGATAATGGAAGCAAAATACAATATAGTTTCGATCATACGCAAAAAACGGGACGGAGAAACTCTCCTAAACGAAGAAATCAAGTATCTCATCGATCAATATACGGCCGATGAAATACCGGATTATCAGGTGAGTGCATTCCTGATGGCTTGTTTTCTGAATGGAATGAATGATGAGGAATCAGCTGCACTGACTAAGTCAATGCTCAATTCCGGAGAGATCGTGGACCTGTCGCATATTACAGGTAAAAAGGTAGACAAACACTCTACCGGTGGAGTGGGGGATAAACTTTCACTTATTCTGGCGCCGATCGTGGCTTCAGCCGGCGTACCGGTGCCTATGATCTCGGGCAGGGGTCTTGGTCACACAGGTGGCACGCTCGATAAGCTGGAATCCATTCCCGGTTTTACGGTGGATATGGATCTGGCTCGTTATAAAGAGATCATAGCCAAGCACGACCTCGTACTTGCCGGTCAGACTGCCGAAATTGCTCCGGCTGACAAACGATTGTATGCCCTCCGTGATGTCACGGCAACGGTCGAATCCATTCCGCTGATCGCCGGTAGTATTATGAGCAAAAAGCTGGCAGAGGGAATCGACGCATTGGTGCTGGATGTTAAAGCCGGTTCCGGCGCTTTTATGAAAACCACCGATGATGCCATCAAGCTTGGAGAAGCTCTTGTGGGGATAGGAACTCAGTTTGAAAAGGAAACCATTGCGTATGTAACCAACATGAATCAGCCACTGGGGTATAAGATCGGTAACTGGCTGGAAGTGGAAGAGTGTATAGATGCGATGCATGGGGAAGGTCCTGATGATGTTATGGAGATCACCTATCTTCTGTCAGGTACCATGATCTATCTAGGTGGTAAAGCTGAAACGGTTAAGGAAGGTATCGAGATCAGCAAGCAGCAGATCGAAAATGGAGAGGCTTTTCAGAAATGGCTGGATATAGTTGATGAACAAGGTGGGAATACGGACATGATCAAAACTCCCGAAAAATACCCGCAGGCGCAGTACGAGTTTGTGATCAAAGCCGAAAAATCCGGATACATGTCAGAAATGAATTCGTATGAGATTGGAATGGCTTCTGTAGAAATGGGAGCCGGCCGTAAAAAGAAAGAGGATGATGTGGATCCACAGGCCGGAATCGTACTGAAGAAGAAAATTGGAGACAAAATTGAGAAAGGTGAAACAATTATGGTGGGTTATACGAACAACCCATCAGCAATCGAAGCTGCAAGTGATCAACTGATCGGTGCAGTGACGATCGCTGAAACGGAACCCAAATCAGTGAATATGGTCAGTCATATCATTGATAAGGACGGCAGCAGGGCATTTGAGCTTTAACTGCTTGAAATACACTAATAATCGGTTAATTTAGTTTGTAGTTTAACAGGGCATTAAAAAATAAAGGAAAGTATTATGTTTCAACGATTTATCCGCGCTATAAAATCTATGTTCGGTGGCTTGGTCAGCTCAATTGAGGATCCAAAACTCATTTTAGAGCAAAATATTCGGGAATTGAATGATCAGATTCCGCAAATGAATGATAACATTGCAACGGTGAAAGCTAATCTGCTGATGCTTCAGAAAGAACTGAATCGCAACGAAAAGCAGATTCAGGATCTCACCAATAAAGTAAGATCAGCAATACAGGCAAACCGCGATGATATCGCAGAAGGGTATGCATTGCAGCTCGAAAAGGCTAAGGAAAGTCTGGTTCACACTAAAGAGCAGCTGGAATTTGCTGAACGTGCCTATGAGAAAGCGCTGAAGGTGAAGAAGGTGTTCATGAAAGAAAAGGACCGCAAAATTCAGGAAGCCAAAGAGGCCTTACGTGCCAGTGAACGCTCAGAGTGGCAAGCCAAGATCGCCGATACTCTGGAGCAGTTTGAAGTTGGTGGCATCGATCAGACTCATGACGAAATGATTACCCGATTGAATGAACGATCTGCCAAAAACGAAGCCCGTATGGAGATTGCATTAGACAGTATCGATACAGAAACCATGGAAATTGAGGCCAATGCTGAGAAGCTTCGTGCCAAATCATTGGTTGAGCAGTTCAAAATGGAAATGGGAGAGAAAAGTGGCTCCATCAACATTGATGAAGAAGAGCCGGCCAAAGAAAAAGACGGTTCAAAGACCATCGGCAATAAAGAAAAATCAGGCTCATAACATTATAAGCCCATGAGTAGCAAAGGAGAACAAGATCGGGAACGCCTCAAGCAGGAATACAAAGATCACTATCGGCGTATTAAGGAGGCCAAGGAACGCCTGAAAAAAGCCGAGCAAAAAGGCAAGATCTCAGAGGCGGTTCATAAGATGAATGCCGATAATCTGCTTGAAACCATGGATGAATTCCTTGGCAAAGTTCGTGATAAGGTTACTCATGTAGAAGCCCGCCTGGATGTGGCATTAGACAGCCTGGAAGATGAATCATCTGAAGCCGCAAGCAAGATCAAGAAGGAAGAGCTGGATGAGGAAATGAAAAAGCAACGCGCCAAGCAGACGCTCAAACAGGTAAAAGCTGAAATGGGAATGCTTTACAGCGAGATCGAAAAACATGCAGATGAGATCAAAACTGAGAAGACCATAGGCAGTAAAAAGCCGGATAATACCGCAGATACAGATAACACAGATAATTCATCAGATACCGAAATCATGAGCGACGAATTAAACATTAATTATACCCGCGAAGCATTTCATGAATCCCATTAATCTTGGGAGTATTGCTGGTTTCAACACTTACGGCCTTTTTTATGACTGGTTTTGGTGATATCTCAAGCATACTGTTAACAACTGTTTTCGGTATAGAACTAATGTATCTGGGAATAGTGCCTAAATTGCCCCGATTCAGGAAAAAACTGGAGCTCAAAAAGATCAAAGAACGACATGCGGCCAATAATGAGAAAGAGTTATTTCAGTCGCTGGATAACAAATCTCAGAAACGATTTCTGGTACTGAAGCATCTGGCTAAGCTGGTTCAGGAAAACTTCGAAAAACTGCCTTACAGCTCTCAGGGTTTACTTGATAACATCGGTAAAAAAATCGATGAACTGCTGGGTAATTATTTAACCCTGCTTGACCTTATCAAGCGCTACGAAATGTACTTGAATACTTCGTTGGAGAGTAACCTTAAGGAAGAGGTTAAGCGACAGATCGAGGAGATCAAGACACTGGAATCTGAGAAACTGAAGCGCACAAAAGCACGACGTGTAGCCATTATGCAAAAGCGGCTTAAGAAATTCAGCGTTGCCAAGGAAAAATATTTAGTGTGTGAAACACATCTGGAAACCATTGAAGATGCCGTCAGATATATCTACGAGCAGTCTATGACCATGAGTAATCCGGAAGAGATCGGGTTCCAGCTGGATAACCTGCTCAATGAAGTTGAAGAAACTTCACAATTGATTGATGACTTAGATCAGGATATTTTACCTGAGTACAATAATGAGTGGGAAAATGATATGGATTTCGATTCCATATTGGATGAACTCTCAGACGAAGTTGAAACTGAAATCAAACCCGCAAGGAAAGTTAAAGAATAAACATGGATCAGTCTTACGAAACGTTGCTTCTTGATGTTGATGAATTCGGAATTTGTACTCTAACCATAAATCGCCCCGACAAACTTAACGCACTCAACAACATGGTTCTGGATGAACTGGATTCAGCTATTGATGCAATCAAAGAAAATTACAAAGTTAATGCACTGATTATCACCGGAGCGGGAGAAAAAGCCTTTGTGGCCGGGGCTGATATCAAGGAATTGAGTTCACTGGATCCTGTTTCAGGAGAGAAGGTTTCAGAGAATGGGCAGCGTATCTTTCAAAAGATCGAAGACCTGACCATTCCTGTGATCGCTGCAGTAAACGGTTATGCCCTTGGTGGTGGATGTGAGCTGGCTATGGCTTGCCATTTAAGGATCGCATCAAATAACGCCGCTCTGGGTCTTCCTGAAGTTTCACTTGGTTTGATTCCCGGTTACGGTGGAACTCAGCGACTTACCAAACTTGCAGGCCGTGCCAAAGCCCTTGAATACATTATGACCGGACGGCAGATAAAAGCAGATGAAGCTTTTGAGGTTGGACTTGGTAAATCAGATCACTGAAACCGATCCTGTTGAAGAATCTAAAGCTATGCTTGGCAAGATCTTAAAACAAGGTCCGGTGGCTATTAAAAATGCTATTCTAGCCGTTAAAGAGGCTGATTCTGAAAATGGATATGAGGCAGAAGCCCGACTGTTTGGAGAATTGTGCGGTACTGCTGATTTTAAAGAAGGCACTGGCGCATTCCTTGAAAAAAGGAAACCTAATTTCTCCGGTAAATAAGAATGAAATTTCTCTGAATGAAAGACGAACCTCCATCGGGTAGTTACACAATCTTTAAATATTCATCTACAGTATCAGAGGGTATTCTATGATTGAATTTCTTCTGATCGTTGTAACCATCATCTTAAGCGGGTTCTTTTCAGGATCCGAGATTGCCTTTGTTACAGCCAATAAGCTGAAACTGGAAGTGGCATCCCGAAAGAATAATTTTCTGGGTAATTCCATTGAGTTCTTCACGCGAAAGCCGGAAACCTTTCTGACTACCACTTTGGTTGGAAATAATATCGTAAATGTGTTATACGCCACATTTATGGCCATTTTTCTGGTTGACCCGATACAGAATTATAGTGAAATATGGTTCGGCATTGTACCGACGGAACTTGAGACACTTTTGGTACAGACCATTGTGGCCGCTGTGGTTATCATGTTGTTTGGGGAGATCCTTCCCAAGGCTATATTCCGGGCATTGGCTGATAATATGATAACAGTGATCTCCGTACCGCTTCGCATCGCTTATTATTTATTCAGACCGCTGATCGAGATCTCGAGAGGATCCTCAAATATTCTTATTAAACTATTAGTTAAGGATGCAGAGGTACCCGAAAATTACTACCGCCGGCAAGATGTGGAAATGATCTTCAAGGAGCTGCGTGATGGCGGCGGAAGTGTGGATATTGATGAAGATGATTCCGAGATCTTACACAATGTACTTGAGCTATCCAATAAACGGGTAAAAGACTCCATGATCCCTCGTATCGAGATCGAGGCGGTGGAAAAGGAAACGCCTATAGATAACGTATTGGACATGTTTATCCAATCAGGACATTCCAAACTACCGGTTTACAAAGATTCTATTGATGATGTGATAGGAGTGGTATTCGCCCATGATTTCTTCCATGAACCCAAGAGCCTGAACGAAATTATAAGGCCGGTAAAACTGGTGCCTTCAAGCAAGAAGTCTAACGATCTTCTTACGGAATTCAGGCAGTCTAATATGTCTGTTGCCATTGTGCTGGATGAATATGGAGGCACTGCCGGTATGGTCACCATCGAAGACCTTCTGGAAGAAGTGGTAGGTGATATTCAGGATGAGTACGATGTAGAGGATGAGATCATGAAGCAGCTTTCCGATAACAGTTTTGTTGTAAGTGGAAATGTTGAGATCGCTGAACTTTGCGAGAAGTTTGATATTATTGATCTTCCGGTGGAACCTTCTCAATATGATACCGTAGCAGGTTACATCATAAATCATTTAGGGCGCATACCAAAGGTGAATGAGGAAGTGGTTATTGACGGAAATAAATTTATTATCAGTAAAGCCACTCCAAGTCGCATTGAAACGGTGAAGCTCATTTTAATAGAGTAAGCTCTCAGCAGTCAGACTTTAGCTTTCAGAAATTCAAAATTACTGAAAGCTGAGAGCTGAAGTCTGATAGCTATTTGTTAATTAACAATTAGTCGGAAACAAGGAAAACACATCATGTTCGATCACTATCCGAAATGGTCCCAGGAATTTGCAAGAAAATATCTTAGCAGAACCATCAATCAGTTTGTCATTCACGGTAATGTGCATGATCTGGTATCGCTAAAAACAGATGATGGTGCGAAGTTCAACAGGCTAAAATCCTTTTTGTCTGATGAATTCTTCGGGGCGCGTGATTTTGTAATCTTTTATGACAGAGCTTCCGGTATCTATTTTCGTGATAAGGAATCTCAGGCTGATTTCAATCAGGCGATTGCAGGCAGGGATAGCCTGGTCGGTACCGATTATGCGAAGAAAATGCCTAAGGATCCCGTTCGGGTGATGTCGCTTCTGGAACAGTATTTTCGCCTCCGGCTCGACCAAAAGAAAAGCATTGGTCTGATCATTGATTATGCTGAAACTATTGTGCCTATGAGCGATGCCGCATCGATCGGCAATGAGGACCGGACATCCATGGTCTATCTGTCACGATGGGCACATGATCCTATGTTTTTGGCATCTGACTTTACCACGGTACTAATCACTGAAAACCTGGCTGATCTTAACAAGACTATAGTTCAAAATCCCTACACCAGTGATATAAAGATTAACATTCCGGGAGATAAGGATCGACTTGATTTCATCAAGTATGAGACTGAAAAAGACGAGTGGAAAGATATTTCGACTGTGAAGCCTGAGATCGTGGCGCAGCAAACGGCCGGACTAAATTTTGTGAATATCCGTAGTGTGATTTCCCATGCCAGGGAAAATAAGGATAAGATCACGTTTGAAGGATTATCAGAATCCAAGAAAGAACTTATTGAAGCAGAAGCCTATGGACTTCTCGAATTTGTGGAAACACCCTATACACTGGATAATGTTGCGGGGCATACCAATGTTAAGAAACATCTTCGTCAAGCCGTTCAGGCCCTTAAATCAGGCCGGCAGGATGTAATGCCCATGGGATATCTGGTATGTGGACCTGTTGGAACCGGTAAAACCTTTATGGTGACCTGTTTTGCCAGTGAAGTAGGAATACCCATGGTGAAGCTGAAAAACTTTAGGAGTCAGTGGCAGGGGGTTACGGAAGGTAACCTGGAGAAGATACTTTCTCTGCTCAAGGCAATGTCCCCAGTAGCCGTTATGATCGATGAAGCGGATGCTTACCTTGGTGACCGTGATGCAAGCGGTGACAGTGGCGTTTCGAGCCGTGTATTTTCACAGATCGCAACCTTTATGAGTGATACGGCTAACAGAGGTAGGATCGTGTGGTTTCTGATGACAGCCAGACCTGATCTGATGCCGGTTGACCTTAAGCGACAGGGTAGGGCTGAAGAACATCTTGCATTATTCCCGCCTCATACTAAAGAAGAAAGGGTGGAATTATACGAAGCTATGGCTAAAAAGACCGGGCTGAAAATGACAGAAAAGTATATCCCTAAGGTCATCGAAAATGGGGATAAGACCTTTTCCGGTGCCGATATGGAGGCAGCCCTAACCAGAGCTAAGTTCCGTGCTGCGGCAGAAGGGAAAATACAGGTATCTCCGGAGATCCTTGATCTGGCACTGGAAGATTTCCTTCCACCAACCTATCCGGAAGAAATTGAGCTGCAAACTTTAAGTGCGGTTATTGAGTGTACTTCCAAAGAGTTACTTCCGGAACGTTACCGGGATATGGACCGGGATGATATTCTTTCCACAATTGATGAGCTGAAGTTCAGGGTTGGATAGAAATGAAAGGAACATTCAACATTGAGCACTCAATAAGGAACATTGAATTAATCTAGTTCATACGTATTTAAATGCCCCGCTCCTTAAGTTCTTACCTCGCTCTGACGCTCTGTGTCGGAGCGTACTTGCTCATCGAATAATAACCCTCACCTTTGTTTCCTCTCCCGGGAGAGGAAGACGCTGTTATTAGTTTTAGGAAAGTATTACACTCAATTTTTGGATAGAAAATTCTTGTTAACTAACCAATACTTAATGAGTTCCACTCCCCGGAGGGGATTGAGGGGTGGCGCCAAGGCTTCTAATTGGTTTATTCAGTCTTGTCACTTTTTTGCTGAATATCCCCGAAAATCGACATTAATCCCCGAAACTAATACCAACTCCTTTGGCGGTATTCACGAGAAAGCTATCAGGATCGACTAGGTTTTGTCCTTTCGTGGCTGTTTTGAGTGAGACAGATGTGATATCGTTATCAAGGAAAGAGACCATCTTGCCAAATTCTCCGTCAATCGCCATTTCCATGGCTTTAACTCCGAACTGAGTAGCCAGTATCCGATCGAAGGCAATGGGTGTGCCACCTCGCTGTAAATGCCCCAACACCACTTCACGAATATCGTGTTGAAAACCGGCATTTTTTAGCTCATCTGATAGATGGTAAGCGACCCCTCCAAGTCTCGGGTTCCTGTATCCGGTTTCATCACTTTTACGGGAAACAACGGTTCCATCTTTAGCTTTTGCGCCTTCGGAAATGACAATGATTGCAAAACCCTTACCTTCATTATATCTTTTATTCAGTCGCTCTACCACTTTGTTGACGTCATAGGGAATTTCAGGGATAAGGCAAACCTCAGCACCGCCGGCAACTGCAGCGTGAAGAGCGATCCATCCGGCTCCTCGCCCCATAACTTCAAGGATCATTAGCCTGTGGTGACTTTCAGCCGTGGTAACCAGCTTATCAACTGCATCCGTGGCGATATCAACCGCCGTGTGAAACCCAAAAGTGTAGTCGGTACAAGAGAGGTCATTGTCAATGGTTTTGGGCACTCCAATGATATTGACTCCCTTTTCGTATAGAGCCTGACTTATTCTTTGCGAGCCGTCACCGCCAATATTTATCACCGCATCATAGCCTTCATCATTAAGGAAATTAACAAGGTCATCAGAACGGTCCACTGCCTCCCAGCTACCGTCTTCATTTTGAACCGGCCAGTTGAAAGGCCCACCTTTGTTAGTGGTTTGCAGAATGGTGCCACCTTTTGCATGGATTCCTCCCACATTGTCTTCAGTCAGTTTCATGATCTCCTTTGGATCTTTCAAGGCCCCGTTAAAAGCTTCAATACTTCCATGTATTTCCCAATTTCCGGCAACTTCCGCCCGCTTTACTATGGCTCTGATGACGGCATTCAGACCCGGGCAATCCCCGCCTCCGGTTGCAATGAGTGCTTTTTTCATGTCTACTTAAATTTTGATAAAAATTGAGATGGCTATTCGGTTCAATAAGGTATAAATAATCTTTCTAATCCTGATAAATTTATGTGAACCGGCCTAACCAAACAGTTGAAACGATGTGACCCTTAGAACCTTTTTAATAAATCAAACAAAACAAGATAAAATAAATATCACATATGAAGATTCTGATAATAGGAGCGAACGGACAAATCGGAACCCGGCTGGCACATCAATTAATAGAAAGCGAGCATACACCTGTAGCGATGGTCCGAAAGGAGGAGCAGGTTGAGAAATTTGAGAAGGATGGAATACTGACAGTTTTAGCTGATCTGGAAGAGGATATCAGTCATGCATTTAAAGATATTGACGGAGTCGTTTTTACTGCAGGTTCAGGTGCAAACACCCCAAAATCGCAGACAAAAGTGATTGATGAGGAAGGAGCTAAAAAGGCCGTTGATGAAGCTGGTAATGCAGGGGTAACCAGGTTTGTTATGGTGAGCGCTCTGATGGCAAACAGAGATCCACATATGTGGACAGATTCTATGCAGCATTACTATGAGGCAAAATCCAGTGCAGATGAATATCTGAGAAATTCTGGTTTGGATTACACTGTATTGATGCCGGGTCGTTTAACAAACGAGAAGGGAACAGGAATGGTCGAGTTAAGTAAACGAATAGAAGACCTGAAAGACCGTAGCATTACCCGCGATGATGTGGCATCAGTGATCGTAAACCTTTTGAATGCTAAAAATACTATCAATAAGAGTCTCGATCTGTTACAAGGTGACACGCCAGTAAAAGAAGCTGTATCAAAAATATCCTGAAAATAAAAAACCCCGGAGATGGTCAAAAATCCGGGGTTATGGGTATAAATAAGTAGTTTAGATGTGCAACTAACTACTCTCCTATTCAACAATAAATTTGCCATTCATCATAGCATAGTGACCGGGGAAGCTACAGATGAAATCATATGATCCTTTTGCAGGTGCAGTAAACTCGATCGTTGTTTCCTCTCCGCCACCAAGCATTTTGGTGTTAACAATAACTTTGTCGGTTCCTTCAGGGATATAATCGTTACCGGCAGCTTTAGAAGCGGCAGCTCCAAATTCCTGAATGTTGGTTCCTTGTTTTAGCAGAACCCAGTTATGACCCATAGCCGCTTTAGGCAGTTTACCCACGTGCTTGAGGGTTAATTTTACGGTTTGGCCTTCCTCAACCTTGATCTCGCTAAGATCGAATTGCATTCGGTCGTTACCTTCGATGGTGATCTCGACCACATCTTGTGCCATTACAGTTGTTGATAGTGCAAGTGTAATGATCATTAAAAATGATAGTAAATATCTCATAGTGATGAATTAGTTATTTGGGGTTAAAGCGACTCCGACCTCTATTTCAGATACGCTTGTCTTTTATTCGCTTCAAAGATCGGTCGCTAATGTGAATATTTTGTGAAGCTGTCAATTAAACGTATTGGAAGTGCTAAAAATTCTGTATTTGTTGTTATTACACCCTGACTTCAGTTATTTTAAACAGCAAATCAATAAACCATAAAGCAACTATGCCAGATAAAATTAAATGGGGCGTTCTAAGTACAGCCAATATCGGTGTTCAGCATGTGATTCCCGCCATGCAGAATGGAGAATTAACAGAGGTGGTGGCTATTGCCTCCAGAGATCTTTCCAGGGCAAAGGAAGCTGCAGGAAAACTTGGGTTACCAAAGGCCTATGGTTCTTATGATGAGCTATTGGCTGATGAGGAAGTAGAAGCTATCTATAATCCCCTGCCAAATGATCAGCATGTACCTTGGACAATAAAGGCTATGAAAGCCGGAAAGCACGTGCTGTGCGAGAAGCCAATATCACTTAATGTTGCTGAGGCTGAAAAATTGCTGACTTTTTCAGAAAAACATCCAGAGATCAAAGTGATGGAAGCTTTTATGTACCGGTTCCATCCGCAATGGGATATTGTGAAATCCTGGATAAGTGTTGGTATGATAGGGGAGGTCACTTCGATTCAATCGGCTTTTAGCTATTTCAATACAGATCCCGACGACTTTCGTAATGATCCGGAGATGGGCGGGGGCGGTTTGCTGGATGTTGGCAGTTATTGTATATCATCCGCCAGGTATATTTTTGAAGCCGAACCTGAAAAGATATTGAGTTCCGTGGAGATAGATCCCAAATTTGGTGTTGACCGCCATGTATCAGCTTTATTAATGTTCCCCAAAGGAACTGCTTCTATCTACTGTTCCACTCAGTCCAACCGTATTCAGAATATGATCATTTACGGAAGTGAAGGAGTCATCCGATTTGAAATCCCTTTCAATCCATTGGAAAAGGAGGTGGCGGTATCCTTGATCAAGGATGAGAAAGTGATCGAAGAAAAGAAAGTTCAGGCGAATCATTATACCCTTCAGGGCGATGCATTTTCAGAAGCGATCATTGAAGATGGCCCGGCTCCAACTCCCTTAAAAGATGCAGTTGCTAATATGAAGGTGATCGAGCAGATCCTGAAGGAAGGTAGATGAATGAACAGAAATGGCCCGGATTCTGACTGAAAGAGATTCACTTTATGGTTTATACTAAAGTGGGAATGGGAAGTATGTTGTTGTTACATTTGTAGCATTAAGTATTACACCTACATCTTGAAATACCTCAGCCATTAATTGCGTATATTAAAGTTCAATTTTCTTAGCCCGGCATAGATCCGGGCTTTTTCATTTAATACCCTATATGTCTTTTAAATCTCTGAATCTAAATACGCCTATCCTTAAATCTTTAGAAGAAGAAGGATACACTCACCCCACACCTATTCAATCTCAAGCAATTCCCATTGCCCTTAAAGGCACCGATGTGCTGGGTTGTGCTCAAACCGGAACCGGAAAAACGGCCGCTTTTGCCATTCCAATTCTACAATTATTAAGTAAAAGTAAATCCAGAGGTCAAAATCGGAAGATCCGGAGCTTAATTGTTACACCAACCCGGGAATTGGCCATCCAGATAGATGAAAGCTTTAAAAGCTATGGCCGGTATACGAATTTAGATACCGCTGTTGTATTTGGTGGAGTAAATCAAAAAGGGCAGGTGAAGAAGCTGAAGCGAGGCGTAGATATTCTGACAGCCACACCGGGACGACTGTTGGACTTGATGAATCAGGGATTTATTTCCCTTTCAGATATTGAAATATTTGTATTGGATGAAGCTGACCGCATGCTGGATATGGGTTTCATTCATGATGTAAAGAAATTATTAAAAGCTCTTCCCAATAAGCGCCAAACGCTGTTTTTCTCAGCCACCATGCCTTCAGAGATTGTTAAGCTCTCAAAATCAATTTTAAACGATCCTGTTAAAGTAGAGGTTACGCCTGAATCTTCCACTGTAGATGTGATTGAGCAAGGAATCTACTATGTGGACAAAGGAAATAAAAAAAATCTGCTGGTGGATGTGTTACAAGAAGCAGGTTCAAAGTCGGCATTGGTTTTTACACGGACCAAGCACGGAGCCAATAAAGTGGTGAAATTGCTGAATAGCCAAAATATTCAGGCAGAGGCAATCCATGGCAACAAATCTCAGACGGCCCGGCAGCGGGCACTTGGTAACTTCAAAGATCAGGTAACAAGGGTTCTGGTTGCCACCGACATTGCTGCCAGAGGCATCGATGTGGATGAGTTACAGTATGTAATCAATTATGAAATACCCAACATTCCGGAAACCTATGTGCATAGGATTGGACGAACCGGAAGGGCCGGTTTAGATGGCACAGCGCTGTCTTTTTGTGATGCTCAGGAAAAAGCCTTTCTAAAAGATATTGAAAAACTGATAGGTAAAAATATTCCTGTGATAGATGATCATCAATATCCGTTAACGGATCATAACCCAGCTGCTCCGGAAAAACAAAAACAACGACCGTCCAGGAAACATAAAAGCGAGAAAAGAAAGACAAGCCATGGCGGTAAGCCTAAGAGCAATACCAAGAAACGAAGAAGAAAAAGCGCAGGGACTAATAGGTAAAAAGGGAATTTCCGGTTGAGTTGGTTTTGAACTTAATTAAGCAAGATAGGGATATGAACGGTTACTGAAGTACCCTTTCTCGTTTCAGATTCAATGAACATGTCTCCATTCAGAGATTCTATGAGGTGGCGGGCCAGCTGGAACCCATATCCAAAACCACGTTCATCTCTGGTACCTGCGGTAGAACCGGGATTTCCTGATAAGATGGCATTGACCCTTTCTGCATTCATACCCTGACCGTTATCAGTAATTTTGAATTTGAGAAAAGATTGATCGGTCTCAACGAGTGCAAGTTCAATATCTATTTTGCCGTTATTCTGAGTGAATTTTATAGCATTGGTGATGAGGTTTCCAAAGATCTGCATGAGTTTATGCTTTGGAAAATAGCGTTCATCCTCTTCTCCTAAAATCGTGATATTCAGCTCAATGGATTTGGATAACGCCTGTGGCCTATATAATGCACGTAATTTCGATTGAAGCTCTTTTAAATTGGTTCGAAAATGATACTCTTCAACATTCTCGCTAATCCTGAAGTCGTTCGATAGAATGTCGTCAGCCATTTCCAGAACTGATTGGCCTCCGTTCTTTATCAGTTCAAGAAAGTGACGGTATTCATCAAAATCAGGATCCTTCAACTCAGATTCCATGATCTCGGCTATACCAATAATTCCTCCAATGGGCCCACGAATATCATGAGTCACTTTTTGTTGAACCAACTTAAGATTGTCGATGACTTCCTGCATCACCTTCATTTTATGGTGATTCTGAATGCAGTCCATGACCTGAGCAGCGATGATCTTAAGGAGGTCTTTTTGCGTTTCAGTCAGATCCTTTGGTTTGGTATCCATCACGCATAATGCGCCAATACGATTTCCTTTACTATTTGAAAGGGGGATCCCGTAATAATATTGAATATGCGGTGATTCAACTACATAACTTTTGTTTTTGAACCGGTCATCATCAGTCAAGTTTTCTACTTCAAGTGGACCGGTGTCCTGGATCACATACTGACACACCGTATCTTCCCGAGGCATTTGATGTAAGTCGAAGCCATAATTAGAGATCGTCCATTGGGTATTCGCTTCCAGTAAATTTACCAGCGAAATGGGGGTTCCTGTAACGTGAGCAGCAAGTTTGGTGAGGTCATCAATTTTCTCATTGATAGAGGAGTAATCAACATCTAGCTCTGCAAGATTCTGCAGGCGTTCAAACTCGTTTTTTGGTTTCTGGGATACAGATTCAGACATTTGTTACGTTATTTTAACTCCCAGATCTCAACTTTATCTAAGGCTATGTAGGGAACGGCTACATGATTCAGATCGGTATTGATACCAATATCAGCGGGTCTTCCTGTGGTGTGGATCAGTATCATTTCGTGCATAGGCCTGTATACACGAATAGATGAATCCTGCTGACTTGCTGAAAGCAAGTTTGTGCCGACGAATTCAATCCCGTCAAAATTACCGCCTTCGAGAGTCGCAAATTCTTCTATCTCACCCAAGGTATCGAAGGTATAAAAGACCTGATCACCACCCCAGGGAGCCAGAAGGAATTTTCCATTATTAGGATCTAAGGTGATCCCGTTTGGGGCACTTGGCAGCTCACTTAAAAATATGGATGGAACTCCATTTTCTACCCGATAAACGACGGAAGTTCCGGTATCGGTTACATAAAGTCTATTGTTGATATCTGCTGAGATATCGTTCAGAAAGCCAATCTCTAATTGAGAAAAATCAATAAAATCAGTTTGTTCACCGGTTGCCTTGTCATAACCGTGAACACCTAATACATCAGCTACCCATAATGTTTCATCTAGAATATACATACCCCGTGGGGCATGAAGTGGGGCTTCATCTGTTCCGGTCATGAACTTCAGTTCCAAAACATTTCCCTCAGCATCTGCTTTTGTGATGAAACCTGTGGAGTCCTGGTCATTCCCTCCGCCGGTAAAATTGGATATGAAGTAGACTTTTTGATCCGGGTCATATCGAACCGCTTCAGGTCCATCGAGTCCAGTGATGGTGTAGGCAATGTCAGTCGAATCCTGTACTGTATTCAGTTTTAGTGAATTTTGGTTTTCAGGACTTCCACATCCCATAAAGTAGAGCAGGGTAATTGAAAGTATAAAAGGGGTTAGAGATCGTTTCATAAGATAAAAATATAAGTATGTTATTTATTGAACCAGGATATATCACGAAGATCGAACTGATCTTCCTGATCCCAGTCAGTATTTATTATAATTCCCCCGATCATAAGCAGGGGTTTACCATCCAGACTTTCCAAACTTCCTCCAACGATATCGGTTAACTCTCTTTTAATTTGATTAAAGGCAACTTCAGTCGTAGCTATGATATTATTATCTGTACTCTTTATGTCTCCAAAATTCTCAGTGATAATTTTATTTACCTGCCCTTGCTGATAATCATCGTGCGAGATATTCAATAAATTGCCGCTTTTAACGCTATTAAGACCGGCAACAAGGGATCCACAGCAAGAGGAGGGATGATCCTGTCCTTCTCGATTCACTTTACCGACTAACCCATCCTTTGTTATACCTATATGTGGGCCGTAGATAATAACAGCACCACCTTTATCCGGGATATGGCTTGCAAATGCTTTGAAACCTGTTTTACCCGCAAATGGAATCCCGGATATGCCACCCAAAATAAAAGGGCCAAACGCCCTGAAATAGTCATCTAATTGATGTAAGCTTTGATTAACCTCATCACTGCAAACAGAGGTTGCCCAAAGAGTATTAGAGCTATTTAGATCTCCATTGGGTAATTCGGTTTCAATGATTTGTCTTAGATCAGCTATGGGTTTAGCGTCTGAAAAGAATTCTTTTACCATTACAGAAATTTGTATTTAGAAATTTCCGTTCAAGATAAAGAATAAATATGTACTCTGTAATTTATTACGTCAACATATTATGAAGAAAAAAAAGCCGCATTTTGATCAAAAATACGGCCTTGGAAGTAGACATAATTAAGATTAAATGGATCTACTCACCCTGACCAAGAGAGAAGGCAGGTTCAGTGTCAAAAGTGTAAAGATTTTCAGTTTTAATGGTATCAATAGTGTACCTGGTCAGATTTTGTAGTAATTCAATGATCTCCATTTGATTAGTGCGCCCATTAGCGGATTTGAAGCGACACCGCCAATGATCTGTACAAAAGGTTTCCGGATGGCCATTTGGCCACACTTTAGTGCCCCGGTTAGTGATCATAGTGAGTTCAAGTTTATTACCAGTTGCTTCCTGCAATCGTTCAGCCAATAAGTTGGCGTTCTCCGGTTCCCAATAAACAAATACATCGACGCCAAGCAGCTCCCGCTTTCTGCTTTAAAGAAGGCCGTAATTCTGTTCGGCTGAGTTTTAGTTCCGGCACTTCGATCTTTTTCTGTCCTTCATAATTTACAGAGTCCAACTTGGACGGTATTTGCCCCAGCCGATCTATCACTGCCTGAGTAAACTCTGAGGTGGTTACTTTCTTTGAACTTAGGTCACTGTACATATCAGCGGTATGTATGCCGTCTTCGAGAGTTTTAAGCCAGGCATTTTGGATCATCTGAGCCGGTTGGTTTTCACCAATATGCCGAAGCATCATAGTAGCGGCCTGTATAAGGGCAGAAGGGTTTGCAATATTTTGACCGGCAATATCCGGGGCAGAGCCATGTATAGCTTCAAACATAGCGCACCCAACCCCAATATTGGCCGATCCCACCATTCCTACAGAACCTGAGATTTGAGCAGCTACATCAGAAACTATATCCCCGTATAGATTAGGCATTACAACGACATCAAAATTTTCAGGAGTATCAGCGATCCTGGCTGTTCCTATATCAACGATCAGATTTTCAGCCTCTATTTCAGGATATTCAGAAGCGATGGTTTTAAAGGTCTCATGGAAAAGCCCGTCGGTGAGCTTCATGATATTATCTTTAGTGAAACAGGTGACCTTTTTACGATCTTGAGACCGGGCATATTCAAAGGCGTAACGTATGATGCGTTCTGTACCCGGCAGGGTAATGAGTTTAAGGCACTGATACACTTCAAATGTTTGACGATGCTCGATGCCTCCGTAGGTGTCTTCTTCATTCTCCCTGATTATTGTGACATCCATATGAGGATGCTTTGGTTTGTACATATGGGTGATAGGCTTTGCAAGGGCGTATGTTGGCAAACAATCCCAATGTCTTTCTGAGTGTCACATTCAGGCTTTTGACACCACCGCCCTGGGGTGTAGTGATTGGGGCCTTTAATAAGATCTTATTATTCAGGACTGTATCCCATGATGAATCTTCAATGCCTGATCTGATACCTTTTTCATAGACCTTTTTTCCAACTTCAATAAAGTCATAGTTAAGGTTCGCACCGGCTGCATCAAGAATTTTAAGCGTTGCATCCATGATTTCCGGACCAATGCCATCTCCGTAAGCAACCGTGATCGTTTTGGGGTTTTGCATGATCTATTTTTTTGGGTTTTTGGTTGCCAAAAAGTTAAATCCTCCTTAACATAAATAATAATTAACACTTTTAATGTTATACATAAACTAATATATATGTCATTTACACTACATCAACTGGATGTATTTGCAGAGGTCGCCAAACAAAAAAGCATGACAAAGGCTGCTGAAAAATTATACATGACACAGCCGGCTGTTTCTATTCAGGTGAAAAAACTTACAGGATCATTTCGAGATCAACCTATTTGAAGTCATTGGAAAAGAGTTATTCCTGACAGGGGCAGGTAAAGAATTATATCAGGCTCAAAAGAATATCAGGAAGGAATTAGACAATCTCGATATGACACTGTCTGAAATGAAGGGCATGCTGAAGGGATCGCTGAATATAGCTGTGGTTTCAACAGCAAAATATTTCATGCCCTATATACTTGGAGCCTATAGGGATAAGTATGAGAACATTAAGATCTCACTGAAAGTTACCGATCGCAACGAAGTAAAGGACATGCTTCGTAATAATTTATGTGATCTTGCAGTGTTTTCTGTACTACCGGACGAACTGGATCTTGAATCAGTAGATTTTTTGAGCAACCAACTGATGATCGCTTCTGCTCCCGATCACCCGCTGGCAAAAGAAAAAAATATAGATTTCAAGGCCCTGGAAGAATACGATTTTCTGATCCGTGAACCGGGATCAGGAACACGTATGGTCATGCAGCATTTGTTTGATAAGTACGATATATCACCAAATATAATAATGGAACTGGGGACAAACGAAGCAGTAAAACAAGCAATAATGGCCGGTATCGGGATTTCACTTATATCAAAATATAGCCTGACTCTGGAGGAGGGCATAGGAAAAATATCCATTGTTGAGGTGAAAGACCTTCCTTATGAAAATGTTTGGAAAATAGTTTATCCAAAGGGTAAAAGACTTAGTCCGGCCGCCCAAAATTTCATTGAATTCACTGTGAATGCTCCGATTAACGAAATCTTAACGTGATAAGATCATATACTATTTACCGTCAATTCGAGATAGGAATTGGTCTTTTATAAAGATGTGGAGTCATTTCGCGGCGAATGCCCGAAATCTAATAGGTTGAATAGGATTTAACGGTTTAATTTGTGGCACGTATTAGATTTCCGCCTGCACGGGAATGACTATTGCTCCGTCTTCCTTGCCCATTCCTACTATTTCTTATCTCGATTTCACGTTATTTAGGAACCATGCGGTTATCGTTTACGCTCATCCGGTAAAAGTAGTTCGTGGGGATAAATACATTTAGAATTTAATTTTACTCGTTTCTCATAACAGAAAGTTTTTATACGTATATTTAAGGCTTATTGAAAATTGTGAGTTCGTGATAAGACTGGAATCCTATACTTTTCAGGTTTATAGAACCTTGCTGGCCTTTGTAAATCAAGCAGTCGCGCTTGCCTCTTGTCCATAGCTCACCCCTAATTTTCCGGACAAGAAGCAGTACAGCACCAAATTCTGAACGGGATAAAAACGACTAATAAATACTATATGTCAACGTTCAAAGAACTGGGCCTGTCGCCCGAAATATGTAAAGCCGTAGAAGATCTAGGCTTTCAAACCCCAACTGAAGTACAGGAAAGAGCTATTCCTACCATTCTGGCTTCACAAAGAGATCTTGTGGCTTTGGCCCAAACAGGAACGGGTAAAACCGGAGCTTTTGGAATGCCTGTATTGCAACAAGTGGATGCCAACTCAAACAATGTTCAGGTTCTGGTGCTTTCACCGACCCGTGAACTGGCCATACAGATTGAAAAAGATCTTAAGTCTTTTGCCAAATATCTGAAGGGAATTAGTACAGTTGCGGTATATGGGGGAGCAAATATATCTACTCAAATTCGCGCACTGAACAGAGGGACCCAGGTTGTAATCGGTACGCCAGGCCGTATGCTGGATCTTATTAGAAGAGGTAAACTGGATGTGACAAACGTCCGGTCATTGATCCTCGATGAAGCTGATGAAATGCTGAATATGGGATTTCAGGAAGACCTGGATGCCATTCTTCATGATACTCCAAAGGAAAAACAGACGCTGTTGTTTTCGGCTACCATGCCTAAACAAATTTCTAAAATGGCGCATAAATACATGAACGATCCTGAAGAAATTCAGGTGAATGCACGTAATTCTGGCGCGCTGAATGTGGAGCATCATTTTTATATGGTTAACGCCAAAGACCGTTACGATGCCCTCAAGCGCATTGCGGATGTGAATCCGGATATTTACGGGATCATCTTTTGCAGAACTCGCCGCGAGACAGCTGATATTGCATCTAAACTATCCAAAGAAGGTTATAATGCCGATCTGCTGAATGGAGATCTTTCTCAGAATCAGCGGGATGAAGTAATGAACCGATTCCGTTCAGGTGAACTTCAGCTGCTAGTAGCAACTGATGTTGCTGCCCGTGGATTGGATGTAGACAGCCTGACGCATGTTATTAACTACAACCTGCCGGATGACCTGGAAGTTTATATTCACAGAAGTGGACGTACCGGTCGTGCAGGTAACAGTGGAATCGCTGTTTCTATCATTCACACCCGTGAAATGAATAAGATCAGAGCCCTTGAAAAAATGTCCGGAAAGGATTTTATCAAACAAGATGTACCGAAAGGTGAAGAAGTTTGTGGTGTTAGAATGATGGATATGGTTGAGAAACTCAGAACTACTGAAGTCAACCAAAAGCAGATTGATAAATATTTACCGGAAGTGTATGAGAGACTTTCTGACCTGGGATGGCAGGAACTCATTCAGCATTTTGTATCCATGGAATTCAATCAGATCCTTGAATATTATGAGCAGGCAGGTGATATAAACGCCACTGCCGGAAGATCGAACAAAAAGAACAACAAGCGTAATTCTTCCAGTAAAGGAAGTCGTAACTCAGGTGGACGCAGCAATAATCGTGAGGCTGAAGAAGGCTTTACACGCTATTTCCTGAATGTTGGTCAGCGTGATGGATTAAATCCTGCGCGACTAATGGGTGTTGTGAATGAGCAAATGAATGGCAAAAAGCCTGACTTTGGTAAAATCGATATTCAAACCAATTTCTCATTCTTTGAAGTGGAAGAAGGATTTGACTCAAAATTGTTTGATGCCATGAATGGCTCACAGTTTGAAGGCCGTGATATCAGTGTAGAACTGGCAAAGCCGGATAAAAATGGGTCTTCATCTTCTTCAAGTAACGGAAGATCAAGCAACAAAGGAAAGAGAAGTTCCGGTGGCAACAAAAAAGCCAAAGGCGGACTTATTAAAAAGAAAAAGAGTCCTAAAGTTTACTCATAATTAATCGGTTCCAACCTGTCTGTCTATAAAGGCAGGCGCAGACCAAGCGGAACCAGTTTCCGTAATTTTACTTAGCAAATACTCGCTCCTGACGCTATGCGTTGGAGCGGCCAGAATGTAAGCCCAAGATCAGCAATGGTTTTGGGCTTTTTCTATATTCGTATTTATGAGCATAGAAATAAGAATGTTTTTACGGAATGTAATAATACTATTTATCACCATAGTTATAGTTGGTTGTAGTTTAGATACTGAAGAAGAGTACTATAAAAAAGTCGGCTATGAATTACTTAAAAAGCACGAATATGCAGGATCTGTAGCTCATGGGCCTAGCGAAGCTATCGTTAATCTTCACGAAACCTATAGTGTTTTAGATGGGAATAACACACCAGCCATTGAAATAGTAATTTCCATTGAATTCTTAGCAAAAGAAGAATATTCTTTCAATACTGTGAAAGTACTCATTGACAAGAAGTCAAATGAATTGGAAGGCATTTCATTTGGTTATGGGCCTGTTGAATAGCCCTTGAAATCTGACATTCTGCTAACAATGCAAAAGTAAAAAACCGAAGGGGCAATTCATGAATTGCCCCTTCGATTAATAAATTAGGTAGGTAATTAGGTGATAGTTTCTACCACCTGAAATCTTATACTACAGTTTCGTTGGATTTGGTGCATCTCCATAAACTTCTTTGGGGTCAAAGACTTTTTCCTCTTCTTCGAAGTTCAGTTCACCATCTTTTTTCTCGAATTCTTCTCCGGTTGGTACACTTCTAAAGAAGCATGAGCGATAGCCTACGTGACAACTGGCACCATTGCCCTGAACTTCAACCCGAAGCCATACGCAATCCTGATCGTCATCAATGCGCATTTCTTTAACAGTTTGAACGAGTCCACTGGTAGCGCCTTTATGCCATAGAGTCTCTCTGCTGCGACTGTAATATACGGCTTCACCGATCTCAATGGTCTTTTTCAGGGCCTCTTCATTCATGTAGCCATGCATCAACAGTTCTCCTGATTCATAATCGGTGGTTACAACCGGGATAAGTCCGTTTTCCTGAAACTTTGGAGCCAGATCATTTCCTTCTTCTACTTGTTCTACGGTATTACGTTTTTTGAATGCTATATTCGTACATGATTGGTAATTAGGTGTCAGTCATTCTTGATGCGAAAGCGAAGAACCTTCAAGTTGTTACCTGTGAAGATCCTTCACCGCCGGTTGGCGGTTCAGGATGACTTATTTGTTATAATTCTACTAATTTTTGTGTTGTGATACGGCTCGCTTCGGCCGCTCTGCGTTGTTGCGAATTTAGAAAGTTGTTAAATCTACCAATTCGTTAGACAGACTTGGAGCCGTCAGACGAAGAATCCTGTTCAATATTCGGTGTTGAATGTTCTTTGTCGGATGTTCTCCTCGGTACCGGATCATACCCTTCGCCACCCCAGGGGTGACAGGTTCCGATCCGCTTGATGCCGAGCCAAAAGCCTTTCAGCGGTCCCCATTCATTCACCGCCTCTATCATGTAGTGTGAACAGGTGGGAGAGTACCGACAGCTTTTACCCAGCCATGGTGAAATGGCTAACTGATAAAACCGGACCAAGCCGATGATCAGCTTGCTGAATATGAGTTTCAGCCATTTCATTACTCAATTTCGAAGGTCGTGCCTTCTTTTCCATCCATAAGTTGAACACCCAGCTCTTTTAAGTCATCACGGATCTTATCCGAAAGCTCAAAATTCTTGTTGCTACGGGCATCCTTACGGATCTCGATCAATAATTCGATCATACCTTTTGTTAGCTCCTCATTTCCGCCACCTTCCTGTGGCCATATCCCTAATACTCCGTCCACAAAATCATGAAGAAATTGTTTGATCTCTTCTATGTTTGATGGGGTCTTCTTCTCAGTGATCTGCTTTCTAATTTCCTTCAGCTGCTCAAATAATATGGCAATAGCCTGAGCTGAATTGAAATCATCATTCATCACACCTTCAACGGAATTTTTCAATTCTACAAGGTCATATGCATCTCCGGTACCTGCTTCAGCACTTTCGATCGTATTGATCATAGAGTGCAGATTTTTCAATCCTGTTTCTGCTCCACTTAAGGCATCCTCAGAAAAATCGGTAGTGCTGCGATAGTGGGATTGAAGCAGGAAGAACCGGATCACTTCCGGAGGCCATGCTCTGGTAAGCATTTTATGGTCGCCCGTAAAAAATTCGTGCAGGTTGATCGCGTTACCCAGCGATTTGCCCATTTTTTGGCCTTCAAGGGTCACCATGTTGTTGTGCAGCCAATATTTCACAAATTCTTTGTCGTTGGCACATTCTGCCTGGGCGATCTCACATTCATGGTGTGGAAACTGATTTTCCAGTCCACCACCGTGGATATCAAAGCTCTCACCTAAGTATTTGGTACTCATGGTTGAACATTCGATATGCCAACCGGGATAACCAACACCCCAGGGCGAATCCCATTTCATGATGTGACTATCATCTGCTTTTTTCCAAAGGGCAAAATCCTCAGGGCTTTGTTTGTCAGAAGCAGTATCAATGCGGATACCTGATTCAGCGTCTTCGGTTTTACGTCCACTTAGTTTTCCGTATTCGGGATCGGAGGACACATCAAAATAAACGTTGCCATTTACTTCGTAGGCATGGCCATTTTCAATTAATTTCTTAACCATGGCGATCTGCTCTGGAATATGTCCGGTGGCACGGGGAGCAATATCGGGACGCAGAACATTGAGTGCATCCATATCCCGGAAATAGGTATAGGTGTATTTCTCTGCTATCTCCATCGGTTGCACCTTTTCGATGCGGGCCTGCTTGCTGAGTTTATCTTCACCTTCTTCGGCATCATCTACCAGGTGACCTACATCAGTGATATTCTGAACATACCGAACCTTGTATTCAAGATATCGGAGATAACGCAGGATCACATCAAAAGAAACATAGCTTTTGGCATGACCAAGATGGGCATCACCATAAACTGTCGGTCCGCAGACATACATGCCCACGTGTGGTGGATTCAGCGGTTCAAACGGTTCTTTTTTTCGTGATAAGGTGTTATAAACCTGAAGTTTGTTTGCTTTTTCAGCCACAGTATTAGTCTATCTGCGTGTTGGTTCTGATGTAGTCGATAAATTTTTGCTGGGTAACTTCATTCTCGAAGGCACCACGATATTCAGCAGTAATTGTTGTACTGCTGTGGTCTTTAATGCCACGGGTTGATACGCACAGATGCTTACTGTCTATAAACACAGCCACATCATCGGTCTCAAGAGCTGACTGCAATTCATCTGCGATCTGTAGTGTCAATCGTTCCTGAACCTGAGGTCGGCGAGAGTAATAGTCAACGATTCTGTTGATCTTAGACAATCCGATGACCTTCTTACCTGCTGGAATGTACGCTACGTGAGCCTTGCCGATAAATGGAAGAAAGTGGTGCTCACAAAAAGAGGTTACCTGAATATTCTTCTCGATCAGCATGCCATTATAATCGTAACTGTTACTGAACTGGCGGGCTATAGGTTTATTCTTGGGATTAAGTCCCTTAAAGATCTCCTCTACGTACATCTTTGCTACGCGATAGGGTGTGCCTTTGAGACTATCATCATCAAGATCCAATCCCAGAGCTTTCATGATCTCAGCAAAATGTTTCTGAATGACTTCGATTTTTTCTGAGTCACTCATTTCAAAAGCATTTTCTCGGAGTGGAGTTTGAACTGAAGTACTTATGTGGTCTTCACCGATTTCCTCGGCAGTGATCTTATCTATATCCAATGTTTTCACTATTTCTGATTAAATTTGTTTGTAGAACAACCATGTTCTTTCGCCTGTAAAACAGAAGCATAAAGTTAAGGGTTCCAAGCGTTAATTGACAGTGTGTGAAATGCTTTCGAATATCGAATATTGATCAGAAGAATAGTGAATATCGAAGTAATCCAAATTGGGAATTCTGAGAAGTTCAATAGATATTTACTTTAATGATTAACTAAGGATTAAGGATATGATCAAACATGTTGTAATGTGGAAACTGAAGGATGTGGCTGAGGGAAAGACCAAGGCTGAGAATGCCGAAACCATGAAAAAATTACTGGAGGGTCTACCATCCAAAATAACAGAATTGAGATCAGTGGAAGTTGGAATCAACGTTTTGGAAGATAACAATGATGCTGTCTGTGACATAGTGCTTACGGTGGTCTGCGACAATCAGGAGGACCTTAACGCCTATGCCGAGCATGCGGATCATCAGAAAGTGGTTTCGTTTATTAAGAAAGTGGTGACTGAAAGACGAGTAATTGACTATTTTCAGTGATCACTGATCAGTAAACAATTAACAGTGAGCAGTGGATATTGATGTCTGAATTTGAGTCTGTTGAATTACCGATTGATGGTGAATTGGATCTTCATCTATTTAAGCCTCAGGATCTGGGCGATCTTATTCCGGATTATATTGAAGAATGTCTGAAAAAGGATATCACTTCGATCAGGATCATTCATGGAAAGGGTAAAGGAGTTCTCAGGAGAACAGTTCATAGCTTACTGGATCGAAATCCTCACGTTATTTCATACAGTCTGGCCAGTGACCGTAGTGGGTGGGGAGCAACGGTCGTTGAACTGGAGTCTGCTAATTCAGAATAAACATCAGAGGTTGGTTAACCCGTATGGCCCAATATTGTTCTTTATGGTCATGTCCTTCAAATTTTTTGGTAACCCAATTTTTGCCTTTAGTGTAACCCCGTGTTTTCATCATCTCATTTACCTGATCCTGATATACATCATATTCTCCATCCAGGCCAAGAGTTCCAAGATCGAAATAGATCTTATGTGTTTCGGGATTCGGTAATGCAGATGGGATGTAACTCAGAAAGTCATTATCACCATTGTCTGCAACCGGCCAGTGGGTTGAAAGGCAGGCTGCAGCTCCAAATATATTCGGGTATTCCATAATGGCGTAAAGAGATATCAAGCCACCCATGCTAGAACCCATGATCGACGTAAACTCTGCCTCCGGTTTAGTACGATAATTATCATCAATAAAAGGCTTCAGTTCCTGTACCATAAATTTCAGGTACTCGTCCGAAATTACCTCGTCGTAACCCATACTTGGGGTATTCTCAGGCTTGTTTGGCATATACTCTGCAAAGCGGGTTTCGCCGGAATTCCATGATGCCACCACAATAGTTTTTTGAACTTTATTCTCTGAGATCAAATTGGTCAGCACCTCATCCACCATCCAGTCGTTGCCATTGTAGGAGGTTAAAGGGTTGAAAACATTCTGTCCATCATGCATGTAAAGTACCTGATAGGACGAATCCTCTTCCGAATAATTGGGAGGTAGCCATACTTCCACGTTTCTGGGGACCACAAACTCAGAATCAAAATCTTCGTAAAGATCTACGGTTCCTGTTACCGATTTGAAAGGATTCTGTGGTTCCTGTTCAGTATCTGAATCACAACCTAACAAGAAGATGGAAAGTAAAAGAATGAGAACAGAAGACTTTTTCATGAGGAGTTTTACTAGATTAGACAATGTTAAATTACTGAAACTCCGGGGATCATTAAAGTAGATTTATAAGATCTATGGTATTTGTATTCTTTAATATTATAGTCAATACAATGAGACAGGGATTGGGCTGTTAACTAAGTTCTTTTATGCCTATTCTTTATGACTGACACATAAATGTTATTCATACATGAGCAACTCACCAAAAAGGGAACTAAGAGAACAGTTCCACCAACAAATCGAGAAACTTGAACGCCTGATCAGTGATCTTGACGATGCAAGCACCAAATTTTCATATATAAGAGGGGCGTATTTCGTTGTATCAGTCTTAGCTCTGTATGCAATTGCCCAAACCGGGAGTGATGGTATATTCTTCAGTTCCCTTTTAGCCCTTTTAGGCGGATTCATTTACCTCATATCCCGACACAAAAAGATCACCGATCATCGGGATCAGCTGTCTTTTTTAAAAGAGGTCAAGAACCAACAGCTCGGCCGTATGGATCTTCAGTGGCAGAAGCTGCCTAATTATACCTTCAGCAGAGACTTGAGTAATCATGCCTATTCAAATGATCTACACATTACCGGTGAATTTTCTATCCATCACTTGATGGATACTTCAATATATGAAGGCAGTTCGGAGCGGAATGGCCGACTGGCTGCTTAATGAGGTCCCTATGTAGAAGAAGCGAAGAGAAGACATCAGTTAGTTAAGGAACTTATTCCGTTAAACAGCTTTAGAGACCGGCTACAGGTTCAAGCCTTTATATCACGGAAAGAGGAATCTGACAAGGATTGGAGCCTGGATAAGTTATTGAAGTGGATGCGTGTGCCTCGTGAGGTTAAATTTGGGCTGAGTTTGGCTATACTGGGTCTGTTGTCAATAACCAACATTGTGTTACTAATCACAGCTATCTCAGGGTTAACCGCACCCTGGGTACTGATCACGTTTTTGACCTACCTGGGATATTATAATTTCAACAGTCACAAGATCGCAGGGTTGTTTGATGCAGGTTATCAGATCGACAAGCAAATGGATCGGTTTGGAAAGATCCTGTTATATATAGAGCAGTATCAGTTTTCAAGAGGTTCAAAGCTGGCAGATTTCTTATCCAATTTTCAGAATGAAGAGGAATCTCCATCATACTATTTAAAAAAAGCCTCAAGATTAGCCGGAGCTGCCTCACTGCAGACCAATCAGGTGCTTTGGCCTTTGGTTAACATGGTGATTCCGTGGGATTTGTATTTTTCCATGAAGATGGAAGCTCTCAAGAAAGAATTGGAGCCAAAACTATCAGAATGGCTGAATGATTTTTATGAACTGGAAGCCCTCAATTCAATGGCAAACTTTGGATATTTGAATCCCGGTTATTGCTTTCCTGTTTTTGATCCGTCCGATGATGCTTTATTTGAAGCCAAAGATCTTGGTCACCCTTTGATCCATTATTCAGAAAGAGTTACAAATGATTTTAGTGTGAAAAAGGGAAATGATCTGTTTTTGATCACCGGTTCAAATATGGCAGGGAAAAGTACCTTTTTGCGAACTGTTGGTGTGAATATGGTTCTGGCCTTTGCGGGAGCTCCGGTCAACGCATCCTTTTTCTCAACCAGAGAGTTCAGGGTGTTTACCAGTATCAATGTGAAGGATTCTCTTGAGGGCGGACTATCACATTTCTATGCCGAGGTTAGAAGATTAAAAAGATTATTGGATGAATTGGATGGGGATCATTCCATTCCGTTATTCTTTTTTGTGGATGAGATATTTAAAGGTACAAATAACAGAGAACGGTTTCAGGGAAGTACGGCCTTTTTGAAGAATGTGGCCGGTAAGAACGGAGTAGGGATGGTTTCAACTCATGACCTGGAACTTGCTTCGCTTGAAAATGAGATCTTAGGCCTAAGCAATTGGCATTTTGCAGAAACCATAGAAAATGGTAAAATGAGCTTTGAATACAAGATCAAAAAAGGGCCTTGTCCTACAACAAATGCCCTGAAGATCATGCAAATGGAAGGTTTACCGATTGAATGACCTTCTGAATATGAGGTTTCGGATTTCTTAGAAATAACACTAAGAACTAATTACGGGTTAAAATAACTTATGAGGGAATATTATGATGCAGACCATACTCTATGGACAAAGCTTGTCATAACAACTTCATTTATTCTTCACATTAGAGTTGAAATTCCATTGATATAAGTTTTTATTATCTAATAGTTTGCGAGAATAAAAAGATATAAAATCTTCTTCATCATGTCTTCATTTAGAGAGGAGATATTGATAGCGAATTCAATTAACGAATAATAGTTCAAAACAATCCAATGAGGTCAACATGTTAAGAATTCTAATCACACTAATGTTTGCGTTGAGTAGTATCTTTGTTTCCGCACAAAGCTACAACGTAGATATTGAAAACAGTAAAGTTGTCATAGACGGAACGTCTAACGTTCACGACTGGCAATCAGAAGCTGAGCAGTTCTCAGGTAATGCTATGATCAAAATTGAAGATGACTCACTCATTTCCATTTCAGACCTGCAATTCAACGTTGTGGTAGATGGAATTAAAAGTGGTAAAGGCGGTATGGATAGTAAAACATACGATGCCCTTAATAAGAAAAAGCATCCAAACATTATGTTTGCACTTTCAGAAGTCTCTTCAATAAATGACAGCTCACTTACTGCAACAGGTGATCTTACAATCTCCGGAGTTACAAAATCTGTTCAAATGGATGTTTCATACGAGATCCTTCCGGACGGCTCAGTACTATTCAAAGGTACTCAAAATATAAACATGAAGGATTATGACGTCGATCCCCCACGAGCAATGTTTGGAGCCATCAGAGCAGGCGAAGAAGTTGACGTGATCTTTGACGCAAAATTCATTCAGTAACAAACTCTTTTAACTAACCAACGATTAACCAAACCTATAAGGTCATGAAACTACTAAATAAAACTATCACTACACTGCTTGTCGCGGTCATAATGGGAGCTTTGCTACCGATTTGACGGTCCATCGCAGAGCTCATGGTAACATCGATCTAACTTAATTGAACGCGCTCGATCACACAATAGGTGCAGAATTACTTACCGATTCAATATACGATGGTGGTTGGTTCTTATAAGCTGAGAAATCGTACTATACTAAGATTGAATATGCTGTAGCCAGTCATGTCAGATGGACGACGGTTTTGCCGGATATAGGTCTGTAAACGCTGGAGCCAATTTAGCGGAATCATGTTAGAGGCTGTAGTAAGCTTCTAATATACCGACCTCATAGGAAAAGGGTGCGCTGTGAAAGGCTCGCCCTTTTTTCGGTATTCGCTAAAGCCGAATAGTTCAGGATCTCAGATCCGGCTGTTCGGCTTTTTTTTGTACTTTAGGTAGAGACACGAAGTATCGTGTCTCTACCTAAAGGGTCATGGACTGCAGTTGTATTTGATTGTAGAATTGGTAAGAGTTTATGCTGTATCATTAATTCTATAAAATTATAGGCACATTTCTGAAATAACATGATTAAAGAATTAACGCGTTAAAATATGAAGTACACTCTGCTAATAGCTTTTTTTATTGGTTTCATCTATAGGTTGTTCTATGGACAGAGATAGTAGCAACAGATACTCATAAAGTTTTAAAATGGAATTAGTACGGACTGGATACAGATGACTGATTCATTATACTTAGCGGTATTTGACCTTAAAAGTTTTGAAGAAGGTGCACGTCTTGAGCATTCTTAGAGTAAAAGAAGATGAAAGCTATAAGTTAGAACCATTGGTAGTTTCAGATTGGCGAAATAATGATGGAAAGGGAAGTGATCTAGAAGCCGCTTGTAAAATTCCAAGCACTGAAAACGAGTTTTTAATTTCTGAATCCGGTAAGTGGGATGGTAAATATGGCCGAATATTTCACCTGCAGATAAATAAACAGGATACCTCATACATTGCAGAAATTATGGGAGTATTAGACTTTCCGGAATTTGATGCAAAGGGACCGGATGATGAAACCGGTGATGAGGTGGAAGGCCTGGCCTGTCAGTCAACAAATAATGATAAGGTGAGGATCTTTTTTGGTGAAAGAGGTGGTTCCCAAGCTTACTCAAGCGGATTGATACGCTGGGCAGAGGCGGACCTGACTAATTATAGCCTGGCGTGGACTAATGGAGGTAAGAACGGATGTTAGCGTGAATGCACCCGGAACCTGGACAACGATGCAAGTAAAACAGGGATCATTTCAGGACTTACATATTGATAATGACAGCAATTTGTGGGCCACTGCAGCTGAAGAATTAGGAGATTCAGGTCCATTTAATTCGATTATTTATAAAGTAGGAACTATTCAGAATGACAACGTTAATCCGATTCAACTTATAAAAGAATTTGAAGTCTATAGAGCGTTTAGAGGATACAAGGTTGAAGGCTATCTGCAGGGAGATCAGAACTTATTACCAGGCTAGTAAATTTATGCTTTAGTAACCGAAGATGAGCATCTTGGCGGAAGCTGGAGATTCATTGAATAGAAAATTTAATCAGGTACCAAAGGGATCTTCGGACGATCACAAGATCGAACTGAATATCTAGTTCATCCTCTACCTTAATGAGCCCGAACATAGGGGATGGAGGCTCAAGCCCAAAATCAGTCATTCTGAGTATTTTGTTACCACCAACCGTAAAACTTTCCTCACTGCTCGAAAATGTATTTAAGGGAACCGTGTACTGCCTTTCCTGTCCCGCAATTCTAATGGTTACTCTCGCTTCCTGGGGAATAAGAGTGGTAGAATCTGATACCACGAGTTCATTCAGTATGATCTCAATGAAAGGATATTCCTTGTACTTCAATGTACTTTTAAAATCCCGATTGATAGCTCGTTTACCGCAATCAAATTGATCGATCTCCAACGAATCAGTGCTACACCGTTTACGTGTAACGGTATCTCTCACTGACAGTGATAGGCATAATCTGAGCGAATCATTTTTGAAGTTCAGTGTTCAGCCTGGCATGGAAAATTCATTTACATTTGATTTTCCTTTAATGCTTAACTTACTCTGGTCACTGAGCTGAACTTTACCGTTTTGAGCTAATGAAGTAAGCGGCAGCAGCGCATAAAAGTCACGATCAACAATTGTTGACAGCATTTTATCATACTCATAGTTTTAGCAGGAGATGAAATTAACAGATCTAGTTTAAATATTTAGATGAATCATACGAACTTAATGACAAAAGAATTACTGGATACAGCCATTGAAATTGCCCGTATTGGAGGGGAACATACCCTTAAATACTTTAAGAAAGATATAAACATTATTTCAAAAGAAGATGATACGCCGGTTACGGTTGCTGATCGTGAAACTGAACAAGTTATACGGAAGGAAATATTGAAACGATATCCCGATCATGGTATTGTTGGAGAAGAGTTTGGCAAAACCAACGAAGGCAGTAACATTACATGGGTGTTGGATCCCATTGATGGGACCAAGTCGTTTATCCATGGGGTTCCGTTTTATACCACGCTAATTGGAGTTTTGATTGATAATGAACCTCAGGTAGGCATAATTTACGCCCCGGCACTGGATGAACTTTGTGCTGCCGGTATAGGACTTGGAGGCGTCACTTTTAATGGAGAACCTTGCAGGGTCAGCGAGACCGAAAAACTCGAAGTGAAGCCACATTCCTGGTGACCGAGATCGATCGGTTCAGGCAAATGGGGCAGCAAGAGCTATTTCAGGAACTTTTGGACCGAACTAAGCTTCACAGAACATGGGGTGATGCCTATGGTCACATGATGGTGGCCACAGGTCGTGCAGATCTGATGTATGATCCCGAACTGAATATTTGGGATGCCGCCGCGTTACTTCCGGTAGTTAAAGAAGCCGGTGGAATTTTCAGTGATGTTAAAGGAGAACAAACCATACATTCAGGTAATGGATACTCCACCAATCAGTTTTTATATCCGGAATTAAAAAAAATCTTTGGAGAACACTTTTCAGAATGAAGAAATCAATTGCTTTCATACTATTTCTGTTTGCTTTATCCAGTCAGCTTTTTGCGCAAAATGAGGGTGCGGTTTGGCAATATTCGGCTTATCCGGACCTGCCATTTACCATAGACAAGATTGATCTGGAGATGAGTGTTGATCCTCAACAGCCATTACTGGTGGGTAAAGGAACCTATATGGTGATCTCAAAAGATCCGAAACTGGCGAGGATCGTTTTCAATACGGCAGAAACTCAGATCGAAAGTATTCTTATAAACGGTGACCAAGCTGATTTTGCCGTATCTTCAGATTCATTGATCATTGCATTAGCTGATACCTTAACAACAGGTGACGGTGCAGAGCTTACCATTAATTGGACCACTAATTCCCGATATGGTATGAATAAGGATGTGTATGGCAATGTATGGAGCTCGCTGAACCCCAAAAAGCCGACGCTATTGGATCCCTCTTCCTGATCATCCCGAGGTGACATTCCTATTGAATGCTACATATACTATTCCTACAGAACTTGAGCTTGTTTCTCATGGCACCAAAGTTACGGATGAACTTTCTTCTGTAGATCAAAAAACGGTTCAATGGGATTCCGGAGAAAAGATTCCTGTCACCGGCCTTACCTTTTCATTAGGTAATTATGAAACCATCAGTGCAAGAGCAGGGGTTAAACAGGTAAATCTGTATGCCAATGAAAATGCTTTGCTTCCGGAAGTAAGGGAAGGATTGCTGGACATAGCTGTTTCTGCGTTTAAAAACTATGAACAAAAGGTGTCGCTTGAATTTCCTTACCGTTCCCTGAATATAGTCGTACTTCCGGATCATCACTGGGAAGAGGTACACTCGGGGGCTGGTGTTATCTATTTATATCAAAATCTGGGTTCGTTGGCTACACAATTGAGACGAGGAATAGCTGAACAATGGTTCGGTAATTACCACCGCTATTTGAATACCACTGACAACAGGTATGAATTCATCAAAGTACTTTTGGCCGGCTCCAATAATACTGAGCAGCTTAAAAATGAGGATGATCTGCAGTCTATACACCGTTGGAACATCTGGGAATCAGGGGTGAATTACATCAATGAACAATATATGAAAGAAGTGATAGAGGGATCTTTTGCTGATATGTTACGGCAGCTTGAAGGAGTGACCGGATGGGAAGATTATGCTGATATCTGGTATGATAAAACCGGCTATTACTGGGCAGCATTGCCACAACCTGAAGTAACTGAGAGAGAAGAAAAGATTGTATCTGACAACGATTTGATCTATAACGTTGATTACGTTTATGATGAGCTTAACGGTAGTCTAATGCTTGTTTTTGAAGCAGAAGGAATTCCTATAGAAACTCTGGTCTCTATTGAGGCAACGGCCTACAGTTTTACGGACACCACAAAAACAGAGTTTACCTTTACAGGATCTGAAGATACCGTGGGTGTAAATCTGAACTCAGGCATTGACTACATGACAATTCGGACACCTGAACATCCTGATCTGGTTCTGAATGAAACCAAACCCTTTATGTTCTGGATCAGTCAGTTGAGGGATAAAGACCCTGAAAACCGCGCTCAGGCTGCAAAGGCGCTACAGGCTTTTAGTGATAATCCGGACCTGCAGCTGGCATTAAGAGACGTAATGGGACAGGAGCAGAATGAGGATGTAAGAGCCGCAATGCTGGAGACTTTGTCATCCATTACTAAAGATGCCACCGGAACGGAAGAAACATTCATTGGTTACGTTAATTCTGAAAATGTGGCTACACAGCTGTCAGGTTTGAAAGCATTGGCCAATTACGAAGGCAATGAATCGGCTGCCTATACAGTGAGGAACAAACTGATAAGGACCGATGTGGATACTGTTTTCAACACAGGATTGAGGTCATATGTACAGATCGCTCCGCTGACTGATTTAATCAGTCTGGCTGAACGATTCCAGAGTAGCGGTGAGGATGACATGAAAGCACTTAAAACCTTAAAAACTGTAATAGCCGATGATACCACCGGTTCAGCCCTGCAGGTCACAGACCGATATGCATTGGGTAATTTGATTCAGTAAGAAAAGAAGCTCTTCAGCTGCTTATCGATAACAACACAAGCTCAGATTACTGGAATGAAACGCTGAACGTTTTGAAAGAAGACAGGGATGCAAGAATACGCTACAAGGCACTTGATGCAGTTAAATTCCTGGAAAGCAGCCAGAAAAATGAGTTGCTATCATCGATGCTTAATGAAGAGCTTGATCCCAGGGTAATAAGGAAGATCATAGAGTTACAGAATTAGCACAAAAGGGTGGATGTGCTTTTAGCTGTGGTTTGGTCTCCTTATAATCAAAATTCACAGTCACAAAATGCTGAAAAATGAAAACATCTATCTTAACGCTCTTTTTATTTTCATTAAGTCTAACACTTTATGCGCAACCTGCCAATGATGAGAACGCCCTCACTGATCTGCTGAATGAATTTCTTGAAGGTGCTTCCTACAACGATCCCGAGATCCATGACCGATTTTGGGCTGAAGATCTGATCTACACCGGGTCTGCCGGTAACCGCACAGTGAAATTTCCGCAGGTTAATGAGCTTGATATGACCGATCCAGCGGATTACGGTCCCGAGCCCCGGAAGTAAAGTATCATGGAGAAGAGATACAGGTCAATTTATATGGAAATGCTGCAGTCGTTGCATTTAAATTAGTAGCTGTTAATTCAACTTCAGGTGAGAGAACGGAATATTATAATACCGGTACTTTTCTTAAGAGAGATGGGAAATGGAAAGCAGTGTCCTGGCAGGCAACCCGAATACCTTAAAAAACCTACTTTCATAAAAAAAGCAGTTCCGATTCTGACCGGAACTGCTTTAAGTGTTACATAGAATGTGCACTTACTTCTTTAACGAAGTTTCAGAATTATTTATTGAGGCTGAACCACTGTGTTTCCATCCAATGCAACGGCAGTTTGAGCTAGCATACGGCCATTCAGAGTAGCACCAGTATTCATGGTAATACCCGTCATAGATAAGATGATGCCTTCAAATTTGGCAGTTGTTCCAATTGTAACTTCACCGGCAACCACCCAAAAAACGTTTGCGGCTTGTGCGCCATCACTCAGTATAATCTCTACGTCTGAGCTTAAGTTTAAGTTCTCAGCTATTTGAAAGATCCATACATCCTCAGCACCACCGGATAAGGTAATACTTGTTGGTACGGTTACCGTATTTGTCCATTTATAAAGGCCTGGAGAAAGTGTTCTTCCACCAATATTTCCGTCATATAATTCAAGGAAATCGGGGGTTACACGACCTTCAGCATCGGTATAGGCTGTGATCATGTTGTCAACGGCTGTAGTTAGATTAGAAGGAGTTGGGTCGGTCATGTCAGCTGCATATAATTTTCCGGTTACCTGGTCGGATGTAGCAAAACCGTTATCATTGGTTAATGCAAAACCTGTGATAAAAGAAGTAGCTGCGGGACTTAATCCCAGATCACCAGTTATTGCAGATGTAGGGACGTTAGTAATAGCTGTTTTGGCTAGAATAACATAGTTGGCTGCAGTTCCAAGATCTACTGTTGCTAAAGGTTCATCAGAACTCACAGTTGTGAAACTCCACTCAGTATTTGACTCCAAAGCAACACCCTGTGCACTTTCTGCACCTGTGGTAATGTTTGCGGATAAACTTCACCTGGCTGCAAGAGTGTTTGTGGAAGTATATGTTGCCGTCGTTCCTGTATAACTTACAGTTCCCGGTACGGTAGTTGACCCTTGTTCTAAAGTGAATGTGTTATCATTTATTGTTGTAGGGTCCATAGCTTCACTGAAAGTAACGGTGACTGCTACGTTTCGTACAACATCTGTATCGTTATTTTCAGGACTCGTAGATAATACTGTTGGAGCATCTATATCAGGACCTAAGTTTGTATTATTATCATTGTCGCATCCCACCACTAAAACAGCCATAAAAAGCGCTGTATAAGCAGAGTATTTAAATATTTTGTCAAAATAATTTCATAGTTTTTTCAAATAAGAAGGGGAAAGGCCGGTGGTTTTTTAATTTCTCACTTTAAAAAAGAACATAAAAAAGGGGATAAGACTACCTTCTTATCCCCAAATACCCTAAACCGTATCCCAAATCTAGCTTTGTTTGATCCATTTAGCCAGATCTTTAAAACTTGGCTTTTTGCCATACATCAATATTCCCACACGATAGATACGGGCAGCCAGCCACATGATCCCCAGAAAGGTCAGGATCATAAGCAGAATGGATACCACGATTTGCCAGGCCGGAACTGAAGTCGAAGCAATTCTTGAGATCATGTTGATAGGGGATGTGAGTGGAAAAATAGACACAAAGGTTGAGAGTGATGAGTCCGGTGCCTGCATCACTTTTGTATTTAAGAAATACGCAATAAAGATCGGCATACCAACAATAGGCATAAACTGCTGTGTATCCTGCTCGTTATCAACAGCTGCGCCAATGGCAGCAAACATGGCACTGTAGATCAGGAATCCGAGAAAAAAGAATAGCAGGAAATATATAAAAATAGCCGGTTCTATAACTAAATTGTCGAGCATGGCGGGATCAAAAGCCTCACTTGCGGCCTCACGTAGGAAGGGAGTCCATCTGTGCATCCACGATCATGGCTGCAACCGGAGCTGCTGCAATAGAGAGGCCGGTGTAAAACAAAATCCAGATACCAAACTGAGTGAGAGCTATTGACAAGACACCAAATAATTTACCAAACATGAGTTCAATAGGTTTCACCGAAGAGGCGATAACTTCCAGTACCCGGTTGGTCTTTTCCTCGATCACGCTGCGCATTAGCAAGGCTCCGTAGAAAAAGATCCCAAAGAAAATGAGGAGACCAAGTACAAACCCAAGTGCGGAGGCGAAAACGGTGTTGTCTTCAGATTCACCTTCTTCCGTAAGTTTTACGGCTTCCAAGCCGGTTCGGGTTTCAAAGATATCCCGAATTTCTTCGGATACATTCTGCCGGGTCAATCGCTCTTCCCGAACAGCTTCCCTGAGGTCTGACCGTACTGCTGACAGAAAGCTGAGTCCTCCACTTCCGCCGTGCACCAGGGTAGGTGATTTGGAGTGTTCGATCACAGAATCAGATAATATGATGTATCCGTCCAGATCACCTGCCTTGACCTTACTTCGGAGGTTTTCAACTGATTGATCGCTCACGTCGAAGTAACGTGTCTCATTCAGTTCTACCAATCTTTCAACCAGAACGTTGGTCTCATCGAGTATCCCAATGCGTTTTTCAACTTCTGTTTCCGAAATACTGATATACACGATGATTCCCATGAAGGCCACAAAGGCGAGAGGCGTAAGTGCCGTAATGATGATGAAGGACTTACTTTTTACCCGGGTCAGATATTCTCTTTTTAGTACAAGCCAGATCTTATGTAAACTCATCTTATTTGATCTCCTCTTTTTTAATGTTGTCTTCTCCCACTGTGGAAATGAATATGTCGGTCAGCGATGGCTGAATGCGTTCAAATTTATGGATCTCAGAATGATCCATAGCCAATTTCAGAATGTCCTGCATGTTCTGATCGTTCAGCACGCGGATCTCAGCAAAATTTGTTGAGCGGTTATTTATGCGCACATCCTTAAGTTTATCGAGGAAAGAGCCGTCACCATCAAATTCCAGATTGATGGTGTTTTCACCAAAAGAACCCTTGATCTCCCTCAGCTTACCTGTCAGTACCGCTTTTCCATTGTTGAAAAGGCAAATGTCATCACACATCTGTTCCACCTGCTCCATGCGGTGGGTGGAGAACAAAATGGTCTTGCCATTGTCACGCAACTCAATGATGATCTCTTTTAGTGTCTCACTGTTGATGGGGTCCAATCCACTGAAGGGTTCATCAAAAATGTAGATATCCGGATCGTGAGCAATGGTGGCTATGAATTGAATCTTTTGCGACATGCCCTTGGAAAGCTCACTGACCTCTTTCTTTTTCCACTCTGTGGCACCAAAACGGTCGAGCCAGTAGTTAATGGCTTCTTTAGCATTCTGTCCGTTCATGCCTTTCAGCTGAGTCAGATACATCAGCTGATCCATCACCTTCATTTTCTTATACAGACCCCGTTCCTCGGGCATGTAGCCAATCATCTTTTGTGTTTCAGGGCTGGCTTCGATCCCATTGATCTCGATCGAGCCTGTGTCTGGGGTGAGAATGTAATTGATCATCCGGATCGTAGTGGTCTTACCGGCCCCGTTTGGACCAAGTAGTCCAAATATTCGCCCCTTTTGAACCTCGAAACTGACGTCATTTACCGCCCGAGTTTTACCAAACGATTTACTGATACCGTTCACGTTTATTATAGCCATGGTTTGATACTGTTGTTGATAGAAGTTTAATGGTGCAGATGATAAACAAAATGATGGAAGATGCAGAATCAAAATTTCGCATCAATTTTTATAATGGTTGTTATTAAATCATAAAATTTAGCCCAATAACCCCTTATTTATTTTGGAAGATGCCTAAAGATTGCTTATTTCTCATAACAAACAAGTAAACGAATAATCAGTTTAAAGGTTACACTAAAATGCACATTGTTCATCTGAGTGCAGAATGTTATCCCGCTGCCAAAGCCGGCGGACTCGCAGATGTTGTTGGCTCACTTCCAAAATATCTGAATCAGATAGGCCATCACTGCGAGGTTGTTATTCCTAAATATCACAACCCCTGGATAGGGCGGCAAAGTTTTGAAACCGTACATGAAGGCTCCTTTATGATGGCTTCGGATGAGGTTTCCTATTCAGTGCAAAAGCTTGAAGACGACAAACTCGGGTTTCCATTTTATGTGATCGACATTCCGGGCAGATTTGACCGTCCCGGTATTTATATTGATCCTTGGTCGGGTCATGGGTATTGGGATGAACTTGAACGATTTGTAAGCTTTCAGATCGCTTCGCTGGAGTGGCTGCAAGTACGCAAAGAAGATCCTGATCTGATTCATTGCCACGATCATCATACGGGTCTGATTCCATTTATGACCTCGCAATGTAATCGCTATCGGGATATGAGCGATACGCCAACAGTCATCACCGTACATAATGCTGAGTACCATGGGGTGCACGATCTGGATATGTATCAATTGCTACCTGCATTCAATATTGATGAACTTGGTTTGCTTGAGTGGGATGGCAGGCTGAATTCACTGGCTACCGGTTTAAAGTGCGCGTGGAAGATCACAACCGTCTCGAAAAATTACATGACCGAGCTTACTGAAAATAGTAACGGACTTGAAATGTTGTTTGAGTACGAGCGGGGAAAATCTACCGGCATCGTCAATGGAATTGATACGGAAGTCTGGGATCCTTCAACAGATGAACTGGTTGAACATAATTTCAGCTATCGAAATCGCAAGAAGGGTAAAAGCCTCAATAAGAAGTATATATGTGAGCATTTCGAACTGAATCCGGATCATCCAACTATAGCTTTTATTGGTCGTTTAGTTCGCGAAAAGGGAGCAGATCTTTTACCGGATCTCTTCAGGCAGGTTATGTATTCAGATCAGGAAGTGAATTTTATTTTACTGGGAACCGGAGATCCTCAGCTGCATCAGATCTTCACGCAGATGGAAGGTAATCACATGGGCTATTTTGATGCAACGCTCGAGTATAATGAGAAGTTAGCACATCAGATCTATGCCGGTTCTGATTTCATTATTATGCCTTCCCGGGTTGAGCCGTGTGGGTTAAATCAAATGTTTGCCATGCGTTATGGAACGGTGCCAATCGTAAGATCCGTTGGGGGGTTAAAGGATACAGTAAGGGATATTTCAGAAGAAGATGGATATGGGATTATTTTTGAGGATTTCAGTCTGGAAGCTGCCTCCAAAGCTATTAGTCGGGCAGTGGATCTTTACAAAGATTCTCAGAAATATTCAGAAGTCTTGAGTAGAATAATGAAGCTGGATTTTTCCTGGAAGCGTTCGGCACGGGAATATGAAGAAATGTATAAATCACTATTAAAGGATTAAACAGGGTATTATGAAAAGATCATCAGTTGTATCAGTCATTCTTGGAGGGGGAAGAGGTACACGCTTGTTCCCGTTAACGGATCATCGTTCAAAACCTGCAGTTCCGGTTGGGGGTAAATATCGATTGGTGGATATCCCGATCTCGAATTGCCTGAATTCTAATATTCGGCGGATCTACGTGTTGACGCAATTCAACTCCGCTTCGCTGAACAGACACATCAAGAACACCTATAACTTTGATGTGTTCAGCAGTGGTTTTGTTGATATTCTGGCGGCTGAGCAAACACCTGATAACACGGGCTGGTTTCAGGGAACTGCTGATGCCGTACGGCAATCGTTGCATCACATGGCCAATCATGAGCATGACTATGTACTGATCCTTTCCGGCGATCAGCTCTATCAGATGGATTACCGCAAAATGATAGAGCGCCATCAGGAAAACAACGCTGACCTAACCGTGGCCACCATCCCGGTAAATGCAGATGATGCCACTGGCTTTGGGATCATGAAAACCAATAAGGAAGGCGTGATTGAAGATTTTGTAGAAAAACCTTCCACTGATGAGCTGGATACCTGGAAATCGGAAGTACCGGAACAATACAGATCTCAGGGTAAGGATTATCTGGCATCCATGGGTATCTATATCTTCAACAGAAAAGTGTTGAACAAACTGTTTGATGATAACCCGGATGCCATCGATTTTGGCAAGGAGCTTATTCCAAAATGTGTTCACGGAGAGCAGAAAGTTTGTAGTTATGAATTCGGAGGCTATTGGACCGACATTGGAACTATCAAATCATTTTATGATGCCAACCTCTCATTGACAGATACTATACCTGAATTTAACTTGTATGACAACGAAAATTTCATTTATACCCGCCCCCGTTTACTGCCACCATCAAAACTAACAGGTACGACTCTGGAACATGCGTTGATCTCTGAAGGATGTATCATTGAGGCGAGCCGAATTGAGCGGTCTGTGATTGGGATCCGATCCCGAATTGGAAAAGGAACATCCATCGAAAATTCCATTGTTATGGGTAATGATATATTTCAGGCGAGGGAGGATATTGACAATGCCGGTTCCGACAAGCCCGCTATGGGAATTGGACACCGTTGCTATCTCAGTAACTGCATCATTGATCGTAATGTAAGGATCGGAAATGATGTGCGGATCGTTGGCGCGGAGCATCTCGAGGATGGCGACCACAAATATCACTATGTAAGAGATGGCATTATCATCGTTAAGAAGAAAACCACGATTCCTGATGGCACTACGATCTGATAAGATCCATCAATATTCATTCCAATAGTTAATACTGATCTCTTAAGTTTTTAGCGAGCTTATATAATTCAAATATGGTGATATGTTTATCGAGCGATGACTTATGAGATGATAATTAGGCCAATAATGGTTTAAGGCTACATAGCATAAAAAAGCCTCAACCCGAAAGGGAAGAGGCTTTTTAGTTTCCTAAGCAAACTAAAGAATTAAAGAATTTATGCAGTTTCCAGCATTTTCTTCAGTGTGACGCCTATTTCAGCAGGGCTGTCTACCACAGTAATACCTGCAGCAGCAAGAGATTTCTTTTTCTCCTGAGCGGTTCCTTTACCGCCGGAGATGATAGCACCTGCGTGACCCATTCGTCGGCCGGGAGGCGCTGTTGAACCTGCAATAAAGGCCACAACCGGCTTTTTGCAATTGTCTTTGATCCATTCGCCGGCTTCTTCTTCAGCAGTACCGCCGATCTCACCGATCAATACGATAGCTTCGGTGTCAGGATCATCATTCAACAACTTAACGGCATCGAGGTGATTGGTTCCAATAACCGGGTCACCGCCAATACCAATGGCTGTACTTTGTCCCAATCCTTCTTTGGTAAGCTGATCAACAGCTTCATAAGTGAGCGTTCCGGAACGGGATATTAATCCTACCTTACCAGGCATAAAAATACTTCCTGGCATAATTCCAACTTTGGCTTCGCCTGGAGTAATAACACCCGGGCAATTTGGTCCGATCAGTGTGGCACCATGACTTTTCACAATTTGCTTGGCCACGATCATATCTTTGACCGGAATGCCTTCGGTGATACAGATGATCACTTCAATGCCTGCAAAAGCCGCCTCGGTGATGGCATCACCCGCAAAGGCAGGGGGTACAAAAATAATGGAAGTGTTGGCATCAGCCTCTTTGACGGCATCAGCAACAGTGTTAAAAACAGGTCGGTCTAAATGGGTTTGTCCACCTTTTCCGGGAGTTACACCACCAACCACATTGGTGCCATACTCGATCATTTGTTCCGCATGAAAGCTACCTTCACTACCGGTAATTCCTTGTACGATCAGGCGGGTATCATTTCCAACTAATACGCTCATCTTGTCTTTTTTGAGGTTCAAATTCGGGGTTGGGAATATAGCATCATTAAGAGCGAATTGAAATGCTTATTTGTAAATGAACGTATCGTTTAAGCTTGTTTACAGAATATTTTTGGCGAACCGGGGAAAATGAACTTCAAAAACTGTCGGGACTTCAAATGAACTACACAAATCTGTGATATGTTATAGCTATAAAGTGAAGGAAATCATAAATAAGGAGTATTATGAGTCTTAAGAATAAAACCCAAAAAGAACTGGAAGCCAAGATAGAAGAGATAGAGAAACTGATACATAAGAAGGGAGTCGGTTCTGATTATCTTTCACGAGCTGAACGTATTCAGAGAGATATAAACCTTGCTCTTATTTTAGGTGGAACAGCCGCCATAATTGGTGTTACCGCCTGGAGTCTATTCAAGTTGAGAGGAGAATAGCACTACTCTTTCTCTTTGAACATGTTTGGATTCTTATCAATAAATGACTTGATCCAGTCTTTAACGAAATAGCTTTTGCCGCTGTGTAGATAACCGTAACCGGCAAAGGTGATGAGGAAGGCGCCAATGGCATTTACGATGATATCCCACATGGTGTCGGTTAGGCCTGAAGGATCACCCATCATCTCTTTCTGCATATTCATGCCGAAGAGCTGATCCATACCAAATTCAAAGATCTCCCAGACAGAGCCTATAGCAAGGGCAAAGGTGAAGGCAAAGAAAGCAGTAAAACCCGGTGTCAGGTTCACGTGTATGTTGTTACTTTCATTAAGCACATAAACCAGGATGAAACCGAGGATTCCCATCAGCAAACCCGCGGAAGTATGTAGTGCCATATCCCACCACCAAACGCGGTAATAGAAGTCTTGCACCTCACCGAGATAAAACGAGGCAAAGACAAAGATAACTGCGGTCAGATGCAATTCTGCAGGTATCTCCATGCTAAGTTTGTTGCGGAATAGAATAGGAGAGAAGACCGTGATAATGATCAGCGTAACCAGAAATAGTGAAAGCCAGCTTTGGTCAAGCAAGAGCAGAAACCATTCCACCGTTAATAACAATAACATCACGCGAATGATGATTCGGTGGATGCGGTATTCACGGGTTTGAATTTCGGGCAGTGTGTTTTTCATGTAGCCAACATAGCGACTGCAGAAGTTTTAAAAAAGTATGATGTGTACTCTCTTTATCCTTAACAACAGCTTACTTGGGTAGAAATAGGTTTAAATACTTTCTTTTATGGAATCGGTTGTATATATAGGAGCACTAAAAAGTGTAAACATCAATAACCGGATTGAAACCCATGGCAGAGAAAAACGATTATTTAGATTATTCAGGCTCCTCAGATCAGTTTACAGGTGGCATTAACATGATCCCGATATCAACTCCAAAAGGAGAATTCAAGGTTTGGACAAAACGAGTGGGGAACAACCCCAGGATCAAAGTGCTTTTATTGCATGGCGGACCGGGAGCCACTCACGAACTGTATGAGTGTTTTGATGGCTACCTGCCTCATGAGGGAATTGAATATATTTATTATGATCAGCTTGGTTCTTTCTATAGTGACCAGCCGAGTGGGGAAGAACTGTGGACCATTGATCGCTTTGTAGATGAAGTGGAGCAGGTAAGAAAAGCTCTGGATTTGAATAAGAACAATTTCTATTTACTGGGACAGTCATGGGGAGGTATTTTGGCTTTGGAATATGCATTCAAGCATCAGGATAAATTGAAAGGCCTGATCATTTCTAATATGATGTCGGATGTGAAAGCCTATAACAAATATGCTAAAGAGGTATTAGGTCCCCAGATGCCACCGGAGGTTTTTGAGGAAATTCTTAAGATCGAAGAAAAAGAAGACTTCGAGAATCCGCGTTATGAAGAATTACTTATGCAGCATCATTATGTGGATCACGTTCTGAGGATGCCGTTGGATAAATGGCCAAATTCCATAACCCGTACCTTCGCTCACCTGAATCCCGAGGTATACGTATATATGCAGGGACCCAGTGAGTTTGGAATAACCGGCAAGGCAACTTTGAAAGACTGGGATCGCTCGAAAGACCTGCCCGATATTAATGTTCCGACGCTGACCATTGGGGGAACTCATGACACCATGGATCCCAAACACATGGAGTGGATGGCCGGAGAGGTTCAAAATGGTCGATACCTGCATTGCACCGATGGAAGCCACTTGTCTCAGTATGATGATCAAAAAACATACATCAGTGGACTGGTAGAATTTCTGAAAAATGTGGACAATGGGGATTTTTAGGAAAAAGAGATCCCCATGGATCTCTTAAGTCTTGAGCGAGACAAAAATGTTTTAATGAGCTTTCAATTTATCGAGCAAGACTTAAGTGATTACATTAAGCAAGTCTCTGACTTGCATAAGGGCTATCAACTTTCATGTTAGGGATAGAAATATTGAAAATATTTTAACCTGAGATGATATCTTGGAACAATCCTGCTCCTTAGGTTTAGGGAGGCTGGTTGATTTGCGAATGATCGATCAGCGATAGATCGATCTGCGAAGTTGTTGGGGTGTTTTTTGGTCAGTGTATATTTGTAACATGTATGATTACCTGTAAATTATGTTTTGCAAAGACCACAACAGTGTACATGATTGAGAAAAAGAATAGAACGAAAAATGTGAAGAAATCCTGGCCAACCAAAGAGGCTATGGAACAGATCTATGAAATGAAGCTTTGGGGTGGAAGTGAATCTGATTTTTATTCAGGAACAGGATCCCATCACCCTGAAATAATAGATCCATATATCGAGGTGGTAAGCTCCTTTTTAATGTCCTTTGAAAAGCCTCCGGTGGTTTGTGATCTGGGGTGCGGGGATTTCAACGTTGGCAAAGCATTGGTTAAGCATACCGAAAAGTTTGTTGGGGTCGATATTGTTGGAGATCTCATAGAACGTAATAAAAGAAAATTCAAAGCAGACCACTTAGAATTCAATTGCATGGATATTGCCAAGGATGAGTTGCTATCCGGCGACTGCGCTTTGCTAAGACACGTATTGCAACATCTATCGAATGCTGAGATAGAAAGTATAGTGCCTAAATTGAAAAATTATCGGTATGTCATTGTGACTGAGCATATCCCGGAGGGTGATTTCAAACCTAACGTGGATATCATTTCAGGACAGGGAATCAGGTTGAAAAAGAAAAGTGGGGTGGATCTGTTGGCTCCACCGTTTAATCTGAAGGTAAAAGAAGAAAATCTATTATTGTCTGTACCGTCTCAGCGAAGTAAAGGGATCATAGTCACCACGCTATATAAAATGTTTTAAGCTACATCTGAATGCTTTTTCCATTGGGCGGGGACAGATAAAACCTATGGGGACAATGATCGATGGTGAGGGAATCTCACCATAAATTAGCAGGTCGATTACGTTTTATCGGGCATCCATTCGAAGTTTTCGGTTTTCGGGAACCGGTTCATAACCTCCTGTAACTCCGGGATGGAGCCTAGTTTTCGGCTGTTCAGATTCAGCCAGGCACCATCAACGGTGATTTGGGCTGCTTTTATGCCGTCTTCGCCTTCCTTGAAAATCTCATGCAAAAAGCTCCAGCGGGAGCCATCCCGGCGCATTGTAGTCAATGCACAGGTCACCGTGATGATCTCAAGTAGATCTATTTCTTTATGGAATATGGTCTCTTCCCGGAACAAGACGGGTCCGAAACCCAGGCGGCCGATCTCGGTAATGGAGAGGTTGAAATCGGAGAACATTGCAACCCGTGTTTGGGCGGCATAGTCGTTATACACGGAATGTCGCATATGGCGGTTGGGATCCATATCCGCCCATTTTACCTCATAGGTTTTGTTGTATGCTTGCATTACGGTGATATTTGGATGTTTTCTGATAGTAGAAAATGGTTACCAATATAGATAGAGAATAGATGTATTCATACCAAGCCCGATATATCGAGCTGGTGCATATCGTGATCGAGGTTAATAGAATGGATAGCATGTGTGTAATTAGCTGGAGGTGGAGCGTGTATCCGGCATTGCGGAGCGGAGCACTGGAATGAGAAAATGGACTCTATTTGCCGTTTTATAAGGTTAAGATAGTTGATCTGCGAATGATCGATCAGTGATGGACCGATCTGCGATGTGTACGCCTCACGGCTTCGCTGAAGTTGGTTTAGATACGAAGGGCAGGCAGAACTTTATTCTGTGACTGTAAACTCAATAAATTTACCATCTATATTCATGAATTGAACATTGAGTAGATAAGCAGCACAAGCTGTTGGGTCTGAAGGCCCAAGATAAATTCGTCCATATTTTGGTTGTGAATAGGTGCCAAGTCTATCAAGAGTGATCTGAATTTCCAGTTCATACATTCCGTTTTGGGAGTTATAAGGTAGAAAAAACCAGTTTGAATATTGTCCCTGACTCCCTTTGATGAATGTGAGTGAATTTTCAACAAATAAATCATCATCGTCTAAAACAACTAGCGCCGATTCATCACTGGTTTCATCGAATAAATTTACTGGCTCACTAAAATAGTTATTGGAAGCAGGTAGGTTGATGGCAATTGTTATCTTTGCTCCCTGTTGATAGGAGGTTTGAAGCGGTGCTATTGACATGATGTCGGTAATATTCTCTTCCCCAAAATTTTCAACAGATACACAATCTTCTCCACAGGTAGTCATGATGATCGTGGTAATCAGAGATAAGGTTATAAAAATTACTTTCATGATATGTGTTTAGATAAGAAGGGTTGAAGGTGTGTGGGGTGTGACTTCAAAGTTTGTAATTCTAAAATCAAAGTTTTCTCCAGTACTCAATAATTTCACTATCGTCTTCCGGGTAGGTAAATGTTAATCGATCATCTGAAATTTGAAATTCATATGATCTTTGTTTGTCATTATATACAAACTGAATGGTATTGTCAGAGTCGTTTAATTGAAACAGTCCATTCGTTTCATAACCAACCCCATAACTTCTGAATTCTCCTTTAAGGTCATCTGGTTCGTCATCTGTTTTGAATCCAATGTAGTCGGATTGAATGGACATATCTGAGATTCCATTAACGCTGCGTGAATCAAGTCTCCATTCTCCAAGAAGACCTGTTTGCTCTAAGATGTCTAATTGTTCTGCTTCGTTTACACCGCAGCCGGTTATTGCTATCAATGAGATAACAAATAACATTGCAAAATTTTTCATCGTTACGACTTTGTTAATTAAAATACTGAATCACAAAAGTATCCCTCAGACTTTAAACCAATGTCATCGGAGTATTATTTTTAGGTTAAAATTTATGCTTTCATTGGTTTTAAATGCCGAAAAATGGTTTGGTAAAGGAGATAGGGGTGAAATATTATCAAATCGTCCATCGCCGATCGGACGTCCGGTCATTCGTGATTGGATGCATTCTGAAACTCGGACCGGGAGGTGCTGCCGGGATTCCCAACCGGGTGGTTGGCAACGAGTTTAATATAGGTTGATCTGCGAATGATCGATCAGTGATGGACCGATCTGCGAAGGGATATAATACCGAGGTTAACTACCTTGATTTAAGGATATCAAAGTGTAATAATTGTTCATCTCTGATCACATGAATGATATAAACGAATTTATTCTCAAATCGATAGAATATTCGGCAAGGAGGCAAAACAATTTCTCTATATATCGAACCATCAAATTCTTCAACAACTTTGCCACTTTGAGGATGAGAATCTAATTGTTCGATCTTCTCAAATGCGGTGCGGACCAGGTTTTTTGCAGCTTTGGGGATATCTAAAGATATGTAATCGGCTATTTCATCTATTTCGTTCAGAGCTGGTTCAGTCCATATTATTCGAGCCATCTTGCCATGCGTTTTTTAGCCTCGGCATGGGGTACAATACGGCCTTCAAGAATAGCTTTTTCACCACGGGCTACTCCTTCCAGAAGAGATAACTTTTTTTGGATCTGTTCAAAATGATCGACATCAACGAGATAAGCCGAAGGTTTTCCGTGCTCAGTAATTAATACAGGTTCTTTTTTCTCGTGTAATTCTTTGAGAAGTCTGGTTGCCTGACGCTTAAGTGTAGTAACTAATTCTGTTTTCATAGTATCACTATAGTATCACGTTTTGGTAAAATAGGCAAGAGACGATGCATGATGTACGTTGATCTGCGAATGATCGACTGTTGATTGACCGATCTGCGAAGGCGTGTAGGCGGAGCCTCAATGGTGTATTCCGGAGCGGACAGCCTGTGTAAAAACCCCGAAACAAGAAAATGATTTAGGCGCTAAAGCATGTTATATTGAAGTCAGTTTTTTAGTATGCTTGCCAAGTTATTAACCATAATCTGAACGACAGCCTTTTGCTGTGAAGTGACTTTCCGTGAACCGTTTATTATCCGCTTTCCTTTTACTGATCGTAGCCTTGGTTTTTTATCAGGCCTGCACAGATCTCAAATCGGAGCCTCAGCAAGCTCCGGCGGCTGAAGAAGAAACCGAATGGGAGATGGATAAATCCTTGGCCGATTACCTGACTGACTTTGAGCGTGATTTTGAAAAGGGAATGAACGAAAAGAGTATTCCCGGAGCAGCGGTTGTGATCGTAAAAGATGGACGGGTGGTGTTTCAAAAGGGATTTGGGGTGAGAGAAAATGGCAAACCTGAACCTGTAAATGAACATACGGTATTCAGGCTGGGAAGTGTCTCAAAGGGCTTTGCCTCGGTTCTGACGGGCGTGTTTGTAGAGGAGGGGGTTGTCAGCTGGGATAAGCCTGTTTCCCGTTATCTGAGTGATTTTCAGCTGCATGATCCGGATCAATCGGATCGGGTTCAGGTCAGGCATTTATTATCTCATACCTCAGGATTACCACGGCATGCCTATACGAATTTGGTGGAAGACGGGCTGTCATTAGACCGCATTATACCCCGGTTGGAACAGGTACCTCTGATTGCAAAGGAAGGCGAGCAAATTGCCTATCAGAATGCCGCGTATTCGGTGATAGAAAAAGTGTTGGAAGTGCAGGCTGATACCAACTTTAATGCGCTGCTGTATGAAAAGCTCTTCAAACCCTTAGCCATGGATCATTCCTCGGCAAGTTTTGACAGCATAAGATATGCCGCAAATAAAGCCTCACCTCATGTGTACCATTCCCGGCCCAGGGGACGTGTTCCCATTCCCATTTCCCGGAAATATTATAACGCGGTTTCTTCAGGTGGTATCAATGCGTCTGCCTCAGATATGGGGAAATGGCTGCTGCTGTTAACCGGCCATTATCCTGAAGTGATATCCAAAGAAACCCTGAATACGATCTATTCGCCCCTTAGCGACCATCAATAACCGACGGTTTAGCCGATACTGGGATGGAGTGAATAAGTCACATTATGGAATGGGCTGGAGGGTGCTTGATAATCATTCTCAAAAGATCGTGTACCATGGGGGCTATGTAAATGGATACCGCAGTGAGATCGCTTTTGCTCCTGAGGAGGGAATTGGGATCTGCATACTCATTAACGCCAATTCAAGCTATCCACTGACCGTTATTCCGGAGCTTTTTGAGCATTTTAGGACTGATGATGAGGGAAGACCGGGGACGGGGGACCGTGGACCGAAGTCTGAGGAGAGAGGACCGAACTAAGAATACATACAGATCGTCCATCGCAGATCGGTCGTTCAGTGAATCGGTGATTCAAATCTATTCCAGACTTAGGTCACTCCCGTGAAGACGGGAATCCAATAGCCACCATTATTTCAATGGTTGAATCTAAATCAACCCATTAGATTTCGGGCATTCGCCGCGAAATGACTTACCTGGATAAAACCAATTTTGATATCTTTACTCGTTGCTAAGCTCAGGCTTAGCAACGCAGTCCCGGAAGCTCCAGCTTCCTTAGCAGTGACCGTATAGGATAAGGCGTATTAAATCACCTGCATCGATCAGTGTTTCCTTCTCCGGCTTTGAAAACTGCTTGATCTCATATTCCCGCTTGCAGGCGGCGGACTGATCGGTGGCTTCTTCCACATACACCACCATTTTCGGTGGGTGAGCCCGCAGGTAACGGGCTCCGGTTCCTTGACTGTGCTGATGCCACCGCCGTATGACATGATTGGTACATCCGGTATACAGGCTGCCATCGGTGCATCGTATGATGTATACAAACCAGGTGTTCATTGGGATGATATTTTTTTGTTAATGCGTCTTATACTATGATGTGATACATATATTACTTTGCAAATGCAGGGTGAGGCGGAGCCTCAATGGGGCTTTTACACAGGCTGGGAGCACCGGAACGAGATTAAAACGTGACGGCCTGAGGTCGCCAGGTATCCTCAGAAGCAGCAATTCCTTGCCCCATAACTTCCATCCAGGTGGGCCGTATCTCGATGAGTAGCATATCTTCAGGATAATCAGGGAAAAACCGGCTCGTCCATTCCTCACTGAATGGATTGTTCGCCATAATGGTCTCAATGTCCTCATGAAGCAGAGCCGTGCCCATGATACTGACATAGCTTATGGCCTCATCATCGTTGTAGTATATGGCTACGTTGGGATTGCCACGAATTTGGTCCACCTTACGGGTGTCCGGCCGGGTGGCGATCCAAATGATCATGCTGCTGTCGGGTTTGGAGGTGTCCACACTTCGGATCCGGGGGCGACCCAGCGAGTCTACCGAAACCAGGGCCGCGGTGGGGTCAGCCTCGATGATGGCTTGAGCAGCCGCAATAATGTCCTGCCGCTCAGCAACCGTATACAGTTCTTCATGAGGCGGAGTCAGTGCATTTTCTTGATCCAACTGTCCCGAGGTATCTGAGCTGCACGAAAGACCGGCTAAACCGATTAAAATGGCGAGAAAAGGACCTTTGGACATCAAAAATGTGCTTGTCATATTGGATATGGGATAGTGCGTTTATAGCAGTTAGTGGGTGTAAGAGCCCTTTTTTAACGGATAGGGCAGATACGCTGATTGTGTAACAAAATGTACGGCGGAAGCACTGATCTTCAAAATGGCATCCTTAGGTCAGGGACAAATCGTCCATCGCAAGAACGGTGAATCAGTGGCATTGGATCTACTTTGAGACAGTCATTATTCCTGAAACTGGAATCTAATGAGTACCACTGATTCAACAGTAAATCCATATCAAATCGGTAAGGATTTGGGCATTCGCAAGAGAAATGACTTATCTAGATAAATCCGATTGTCGTACAACATCCCAGCCTGTGTAAAAACCTCATCAAAGAGATTTTAAGCCGACCGAGACATTAAAGTAAGGAATCAGATAGTTTTGTCTGTATTTTTGATAAAATGGGATCAAAAAAGAACGGACTGATTTTTCCATGGTCTTTACCGCCTCCATGAGTTTCGCAATACCCATTATATTCAATACTCGCTTCATATTGTAGGCCAGTATGCTCAGGCTCATTTCCCCCGATACATTCTCCAGCCCCTTGGTTAAAAAGTAGCCAGCTCCCATCGCTCGTTTGAGGGTACCAAAGGGATGTTCTGCCAGCTGTCCTCGCAGTTTTATCTTCTCCGGGTTCTGCCTGGACCGTTCTTTATGCCCCTCGATGATCCCCTCATGAATCCACCGGTACATCCGGCGATTGCCTTTTTTGGCCGTGGTACACTGCCCTCGCAACGGGCACCTCTGGCAAGCCGAGGTTTCATAGATTCGGGTGCGCTTCCCTTGCTTATTTACCGTTGATTTGTAAGGCAAGAACTCTCCCGCCGGACACCGGTAGCCATCATGGGTGGGCAGATAGGTAAAGTCCTTTTTGCAAAACAAATCCTTGCTTTGCCCTCCATTACCCTGTGGAGCAGGAACATAGCACCTGATGTGCTCCGCCTGGCAGCCGGCAATCTGCTCGGTATTGTAATAGCCTTTATCGGCCACAACCTCCAGAGTATCTATTCCTAAGGTCGCTTTGACCTGACGCGCCATCGGCAGCAGCTGGTGCAGGTCGGTAGCCTCACTACTCACCCGGTGAGCTACAATCAATTTATGGGTACTGTCAACCGCTATTTGCACATTATAGCTTACATCACTGCCCCCATGGCCGGTACGCATTTTCCGGCTGTCTGGGTCGGTAAGGGAGCCCCCGGGTTCCCTGGAATCCTCTATCCGCCGGTCAAGCTCTTCGAGTTTGCCCCGATAGGTTTCCAGTTGGGCTATTTTCTGGCTAAGATCCTGCCCGGATGGCCCGGAAGGATCATCATGGTCGGCCTGATCCAGCTGCTCCAACCACTGCTGCAGTTGCTGGCCGGTCGCCGCAAGAGCTTGCTGTAGCCCCTTGCGGGTATAGCTGGCAGAAGAATGGTTCACCGCCTCAAACTTGCTCCCATCAATGGCTACCAATTCCCCGCCAAACAGGTCCATGCGTTTGCATACCAGGATAAACTCCGCGCAGGTGCCTTTGAGGGCCTCGGTGTTATTTTTACGGAAATCGGCAATGGTTTTAAAATCCGGTTGCAGCTTTCCCAATAGCCAAAGCAGTTCAATGTTCCGATGGGTTTCCCGTTCCAGGCCCCGACTGCTGCGGATGCGGTGCAAATACCCATAGATATATAATTTAAGAAGATCCTGCGGGCGGTAGGGTGGACGTCCGGTCGCCGCCAGCCGGGCATGGGTAAATCCCAACTTCAGCACATCCAACGATTCCACATATGCATCTATAAAGCGGACCGGATTATCGGAGCTCACATACTCCTCGAGGCTGGCAGGAAACAGATGGGTTTGGTAGCGATCAGCGCCTTGAATATAATCCATAGAACAACGATTAATAACGTTTTATAACAATAATAAACAATAGTATATAAAGCAATATGTGACCTAAAATATATACTTACTTTTCACACAGGCTGTCCCCGTTGGGAACGCTATTTGGGACCTCCCGGTCCCAATAAAATAATTGAGGCCAAATGGAACGCGGATGACACGGATCAGACGGATGATCGCTGTTTGCTTGCGCGCCATTAGCTTGAGGAGGAGCCTCTATCTGGCATCACGAAGCAGAGCACTGTGACGAGAACAAGGAGGTTTACGGACTTACTCCTTTTTTTGCCAGGACCAGCGGCCAGTTAGTTCAACATCTAACGCAAAGCTCAAAAACGTACGTATGAGTACAATAATGGCTAAGATACCAACCGTTTTGAATGTCAATTCGACGGCGACGGTATGAATGATGTCTGCTGCAACAAGGAACTCCAAGCCAAGCAAAATACCATGGGCCGAGGCACTGACGGACCTGACGAAATATCGGTTCAGGTTTTTCCTGCTTCAGCAGAAGAATCGCCCATAAGATCAGGGCATAGATCGCAAACGCGACAATAATGAAGATACCAAGTCCCTCCATAATTGCCGCTGCCCATTCTGCAATTGGTTTTATAAACTCAGACATACTACCTCCAATAAGACATGTCAATTAACATATGATTTAGCGGATTTGCTGATTCCCACTAATTCGTTTTATAATATTTTAAGACTCTGCAAAAACCAAGTAAAGGCGAATCGGGAGGTCCTGAGCGGCATTCACAACGGGGACGTGG
>JAXHNH010000014.1:0-133271 GCA_034520725.1 Gracilimonas sp.
TTATTTTCAAATTGATAATTATGGGGAAGATTTTCATTCACTCCAAAACCAAAAATCTCTATAAGACTCCACTCAGAAACATGATCCGGCAGCATGGAAACTGAACTCAGCCATTTTTTCCTGATGTGTATTTGTCTTCCTTCCTCAGGGAATAGACTGCATCATATTTATTTGGGCTGAAGTTTTCTGAATCAAAACCATCTGTGATCAAAGCATATTTTCCCAGATCAGACGGCCACCATTTTGGCCCCGTAGCTAATCCCAGCAGCAACAATCCTGATAAAAGAATCAACAATGTCCGCAATTTGTTTTGATAGGCTCTGAAGTCGAACCAAACGGCAAGTCCGGTGATCAGCGCAATAAGCATCGGAACCAAAAAGCTGTCGATCATTTCGGAGGTGGGACGTTACGGATTGAAGGAATGGTTTTAGGCGTGGGTCAGAGCTGAATATTGCGGTTTATCCGGTTGATCAACTGAATAGATCGTGTCCTGATTTCTTCCGGATCTGCGACCCTCATTTTCAATAGTTCGAATACGGTTGCAGAAAAATAATCGGTTTGCTTCGGTGAGACCCCGGCCCCAGCAGTCAATTCCCTTGCATCAATGACAAATTCACTTCCGGTTAACGCTTGATCTCGCACCAACAGCCAGAGTTCCTCTGGAGCGGATTGTCGGGCCGATCCGTTTGTCGGGTTCCATCAGGATTTGCAAAATCATCGTCCGTACCTGTCAGCCCTTTTTCGTCCTCCGGAATTGGAGGAAGATTAATAGCCGGCTTTTCGGGCGTATTCTCGGTTTGCCTGCTGCACGGCTTTCAACGATTCGAGAGCTGCCGTGCTGGGGTCAGGAAGTGCCTCAGCAGGGCGCGGGTTCTCAGGATAGCATTCCGCATTCCACATGTTGTCCAATGCTTCCTTGAGCATGGGCTCTCGGACTTTCACCAAACAAGGTATTCATCTCTGCCGCCCCGTGATCATGGAAAAATTCTTCCGGTATAATGCGTTGACGCCTCAACTCTCAGCATCTCGCACGTCCCGATTCATTGATGCTCTTCCTCATGTGCGTGGTCATCCCCGGCTTCGGCTTCCAGATGGTCTTCGCCAGCATGATCCTCGGCTACAGCACTTCCGCCCTGCCCCGTCATTCATCTCCCCTGACCGAGATATTCTCCATAGCGCTTCTTCGCAGCAAATTCTGATCTTGTCCGGATATCTCTCTGAACGCCGGTTGAATTCCTCGCGGGGGATATTTGGCTCATCTTCCAGCAACTGTTCTGTATCTATGATGATCTGTCGCTGACTTCTAAATATTTCCGGAAGCAGATCTAGACCGAAGCCTGCGACTTCTGATGGTTGTAAGCCTCCCCCGGAATCAGCATAAATAATGAAAAAATAGGTCTCGGAGCAGAGCGAGCTGAGGCTCAGGTTCATGTCCCTGGGCCGATGATAAAAATGACGATTCATCGCCCGGTTCCATTTCCAGTGAATCGGCATTGAGGTGATTCGCGGCTCCTCAGCTTCTTTGATCCAAGTCCACTAAGATCGGTAAACAAAAACGTCTGCTCTCGGAACCGCACATCTTCTCCCGGAAGCCGCGAGCCAGCGTTGCCCTGATCTGTGTTTCGGATATCCGATAATAATCCCCGAATTTACAGCTTTCATATCTGGAAGTTCTGTGTTGTGGTGATGAAATCTTTCTTTCAACGGGCTTCAGGATCACAAATCCGGGCGGCTGATCGGGAACTACTTCCAGACATTCTGAAGGCAGAACTTACCGTAGTATCGGTATTCGATAACTGAATTTGATAGATCCTGTTTTCATCTGCCGTTATAGTGGCTAAACATTGTCCCATCCTTCAAACTCATCGACTTAAATTCACCATTTGAAAAGGCAATATCGTACTTCTTCGGTGTTTTCGTTCGTTCGTTCTTTCCGGTCTACAGTTGACTGTTCAGGAACTGAAATGTTTTCAAAACCGCTTTGCCGCTCTCTCAACTTTGTATAAGCAGGCGGATTTGCTGTTGAGATCTTTGACGCCTTTCCATTTTGGGATTGACCGAAGAGGACTGCATCGCGTCTTCTTTTGGCTGTGTTCCCCCAAGAACCCCTGGATTCTTCAACTCCATACGAGCTTTGATTCAATACCGGTTTGGCAACGAACAAGTATCAGCGAAATCAGCCAGCCAAAAACCTTGCCATTTGTGATGCCTTTTTCAGCTGATCGCCGGGTAATTCAATTTCTGAAAATCTTTCTTTAAGCCGTTCCGCTATCTTTTCAGACCGCCATTTTTCCAGCGGGCCTGCGGATGAATCCTTTGTCAGCAAAGAGGCCGATTCCTCCATGAAAGGGATACGTCTCTATCGAGGAATCGAGCGACTTCACCTATTGAAGGCTTTTTGGATCTTCCCAGTAAAACGGCCATACCAATACTGCCCACAAAAGAAAGCGCCGGCGATTACGAACGGTGCTCATTGTTCGATCCAAAAAACACATACGCAAAAACACGGTACCAGAATGCTAACTGATGCGATGCGGAGTAATCCTGAAAGCAAGCGTTTTCGATGAAGCTGCGCTCTGAAGTTGTTCGATCATGTTTTTCATATCACATTCCCCTCCCCGGTGCCATCCACCGTTCTGTCAGCCAGCAGATCGCGAGTAACCCAATAAGCCACAACTCCGGCTGATCGTTGACGTTTCAGGATTAAAGGATATTTTCTTCGGAAGTTTTGCGCTCAATATTTCGCTGACGACATCATGATTGCAGGTGACAGATATTCCCGAACCTAATGCTTCTTTAATAAGTTGATGTCCTATTCCCGCAAATATCCAGCTCTCCAGCTCTTTTTCAACCCTGCCGTTGATCACTAAATTTCCTTCTTCATCCTTGTAAATAAATGGATGATCTTGTACGCTGCTATTCACGATCACTTGCTCGAAGGATTCAACAATACTCATCTCCGAAACTGAAAATGGAATCCCAAATAATTGAGTCGTTCCAACCCGGCCCTTCTCTCCATTCTGATCTATATTTTGTACAAGTGAAATACTTTCATCCCCCGCCACCAAACGAGTTGCTTCCACTAAAGGTTGCTCTTCCCACTCAATGCCCCACCTCTCAGCTGAGTATCTCAAACCAATTTTATTTCTTCCTGATTCCGGAATTTATTAATAGCCGTGGAAATTTCTATGATCTTTATGTCTTCATCTTCACTTGTCGAAAGAGGGCTGTCTTCTAAAAAGACCTCAACTCCTGCCTCAGTTTTTCGGTGCATCAATCTTCGGTACACCTCCTCATTTACTTGCAGGCCGCCAGTGTTTTTTTCTGAATTTGAAGTAAATCCACGGCTTGCCAGTTTATATCCATATTCAGCTTGGGGCGGGTTCCCTTGAATCTTTTTTCTGAAAACTCACCACTGACCGTAAGTCTTTCGGGTCGATATTCATATTCGATCTGCGCCAGAATATTCCACCACCCCTTTCGGTCAACTTCTTCTGATGACACCCTATAGATCAAATTCTCATCTTCCGCTTCCGTTTGCGGTAGTTCAATTCCCGGATTTTCTTCAAGAAAGATATGCTCTACTTGTTCAGCCTCTTCTTCCCAAAATAACCCGATTAACAAAAGAACGACCAAAATCACCAGTAACATGCGTATCAGCATCAGGGGAATTCATGCAATTCTATCCTTTTTGCGGAGGCAAAGGATTCTTCGGGAGGAACCGAAACGTACCGAGTAAACGCGGCCGCCGGATCTTTTATTCCACAGATGGATCAAAAAATGGAATTAGAATAGCCAGTCCAAGCCACAGCCAGATGGGAGTTCCGAAAATCATAACTGCTCCCTTCAGTTTGAGAAATTCAAATAAGGCATCCCGAACTGATTGGTCCATTTCCATCAGGTAAAGAGTTAGTGCGGGGACTGAGCAGTCCTGACTTTAATTCTTCCAGGTAGGTATTCAGGTTTTCCAGATATTCTTTCCTCACCGCACTGGTACGAATGTTTTTTGTCGAGCTGCTTTCCGGATCTTGTACCGTGACCGTTTCCTCCAGCTCAAGATGCAGTTCATCATGCCCTAAAATTTGCAGAAACTGAATTTCATGCCCCACACTTTTGCTCAGCTGAATGAAAGTCTCCCAGCGTTTCTCCCATCCAGAAGATCCGAACAAACGATCCAGAGTTCACGGGAATGGGTGTTCAGATTATCGGTAAGCCAATCGGTTGATTCCGGCCAGTGTCCCCGGCAATCTGCATTTTCAAGAAGATGAATAAATCGGTTTGAATGTGATTTCCCTCTTTTTCCCGTTAAGCTTCGGTGCTCGTGATTATTAACGAGATGAAGCGCGATGGCATCCCCCTGCTGACTGGCGATAGTCCCCAAAGCACCCGTAACCAGTGAAGCATACTGAAAGCGTGTGATCCCATTTTCCTCATATTTCATGGAAGCGGACATATCCAGAAAAAACCGGACGGTTACCGAAGATTCCGTCTCCGATTCCTTGATATAATAACGGTCGCTGCGGGCAAACATCTTCCAGTCTACCTGACGGATATCATTCTCCCGGCTGGTAACTTCTATACTGACTGAACTCACTCCCGATTCCACGCCGGGTTCCTTTATGCATGCCTATCATGGAGCCATCCACAATGTGTTTGGCAAGCAGGCCGAGATCAACCCCGGAACGTAATAAATCCAGTTCTTCGGGTTCTCTTTCCATGATGGGTTATACCGTGCTTTGCGGAGGCTGAATTTCTTTCAGCAGCTGTTCGGTTACCTTGTCTGTTGAAATTCCTTCCGTTTCTGCTTTGAAATTTAGCAGCATCCGATGCCGTAAAACAGCGGGAGCAACAAAAGCCAGATCATCTAAGGTCACGGAATACCGATCGTTTAATAATGCCCGTGCTTTAGCCGTCAATATCATCGCCTGACCTGCCCGCGGACCGGCTCCCCAATCCACATTCTTTTTCACGGTTTCGCTTTTGGTTTGATCCGGACGCGTACTTCTGACGATGCTGTTTACATAGGTGATCAGGTCATCACTGATCACAACCTGACGAACCAGTTTTTGAACCTCCATGATCTCTCCGGCCGACATCACCGGCTCGTATGGTTTCACCTGCTTCACCTGTGGTTAATTTCAATACGTCAAATTCCTCCTGCTCGGTTGGATAGTCCACTTTCAGAAACATCAAAAAGCGGTCTAACTGCGCTTCCGGCAAAGGATAGGTTCCGGATTGTTCAATTGGATTTTGAGTGGCAAGTACAAAAAACGGAAGATCCAATTCCAGAGTTTTACCACTTGCGGTTACCCTGAATTCCTGCATTGCTTCCAATAAAGCAGACTGCGTTTTTGGAGGAGTCCGGTTGATCTCATCTGCCAATAAAATGTTGGTGAAGATCGGTCCCTTCTCGAATTTGAAATACCGCTTTCCGGTGCCGTGATCTTCTTCAAGAATTTCGGTCCCAATGATATCCGTAGGCATAAGGTCTGGGGTGAATTGAATGCGGTTGAAATCGGCATCAATAGCCTCAGCGAGGGAGCGGATCATCAGGGTTTTTGCAAGGCCGGGAACTCCTTCAAGAAGAGCATGTCCACCGGCACAAAAAGTGATCAGCAATTCATCGAGCACTTTTTCCTGCCCAACGATCACTTTGCCAATTTCCTGTTTCAGGTTCTGAAGCTTGGATATAAGTTCTGTTACGTTTTCTTTTTCGGTAATCACGTACGGTACATATTTTTGTTCATGGCGTACATCACGATGTTGACGCCAAATTTAGTGTTATCGCGGGCCAGCCAGCGTTTATTTCGATAATCGTAATCCCATTCACAGCCGTAATCCTTGTTGCTGTAGAGCACTCGGATCTCTCCGTCAATTTCAATGGCTTTCAGATAATCGTGCACCAGGTCATCACCCCAGCCGTTCAGCTCAAAGCTGGTGGTGGGCGGACCGTCCTCAAATTCAAAAAAAGAGGAATAGATGGGATGATCATTTGGAATCTTTTTCAAGGCATCCGGGCCGAAGATCTCAGCCATTTGAGCCTCAAAAGATTTGGCAAAAAGCCCGTCAATGTCATGGTTGCAATCGTCCACAAAGATGAAGCTTCCGTTATACACCAATTTCTCGAAATTCTCGCGTTCCTTATTTGAAAACTCCACCAGCCGGTGGCCGGTCATGTAGCAAAAGGGAGAACTCAGGATCTTATTGCTCGAAAGCGGGATCACCTTTTCCTCCTGATCGATGGAAAGCGTGGTGTATTCCACCAGGGAATTCAAAAGATTAGCCGGCATGCGCTCGTCCACGTACCAATTTCCTGACTCGTACTGAATACGGGTAAAGAAGAAATCGACATTTGAGCTTCGCTGATCTGCCATACCTGATTATACGAAATTGGAAGGGAAAGTTATTCTTTCAGGCACTCAACTGCATCTTTGTAATATTTTTTAACGTTGTTTTGCCCAAACTCTATCTCACGGATTACCCGTCTGATGGATGGCTAAGGCTTCGGTGTTGGAATCCGGCAAAAGGAATGGAACGCAGATGACACGGATCTTGCGGATGATCGCAGGTTGAATTGATTTTCGATGAACCGATGGACCGATTTTCGATGGACGATTTGGTTTCTCTTCTTACTCTTTCCTTTCTGAACCGGGATTTGAAGGATTTTGGGATGAGCAGGATTTTCCACTCATTCTGTTGAAACACGGATTAACCGGATCAACGGATTACACGGATTATTATAGAGCCGATCCCGGAGGGATCATATGTTAATAGCCCCCGACAAAGTAAAGCGAATGCGGTCTTTGTCGGGGGTTAGCAATTCCCACAAAGAAAAAACCTCCACCCGGATGGTGCCCGTGGGAAATTGATTTTCGGAGGTTGGGCAACCGTGCCTTTACAGGTTTAGTTTGAGGCGGAGCCTCGATTGGGCATCACGGATCAGAGCACTGTGACGAGAACAAAATAGAAAACTGCCCCCAATTCAAGGTCAACAGAGTCTTAATCATTCTTCTTTATCTTCTGAATTATCAGCCTCATTCTCCATCCTTCCAATTCAAATCATCAATTCCCAGTCCGCTGGCGATATTTTAGAGTTTTCTCTTTTACTTCTGGCTTTTCTTTATTTTTTCCCTCGATAATTTCAACGTAAATATTCCTGAGTTTTCTTCCCAGACTTTATAGAGCATTCCGAAACAAGTTCGCTAATATCTCCTTCTATCCAGACTTATCTTTGTGTTTTTCACCGCTATTCACCAATCCGCTAACAACATTTTCTCATAAATTGTTGGGCTTCTTTTTTCAACATTAGCTGTTTTCAAGAATTCTGTCATCAAATAAATTTAGTCAGTCGAAAAACACCCTTATCTCGCCATCTAATAATTAAATTTTCAAAAAGTCTTTCATAAAAAGTAGCTCTTGTGTTTGAAGCTACAACTTTTTTAGGTAACAATCTCCATCTATTTTGAAACTTCTGTAGTGTAAAGTCTTCGTCTAAAATTTTTCCCGAAATACTTAAAAGGGCTTGGTTAAAGTCTTCCGATAAAGAAAGAGCCATTTTCTTTTCTCTATCAATAATAGCATTAGCTCCAACTGAATGCTCTTCTCCTTCCAAAATGAGTAACCAATCTTCAGTATCTAAGCCTCTTTTAAATCATCTTTTATTTTTTCTCAACCAGATTACTTCCAAGCTCAGTACTATAATCAATTAAATTCTGAGTGACTTAGTAGAAATATTTTCCAATTTGAAAACAGAATTAACATCAAATTGTCGTCGATTCTTAATAACGGAAGAAAATTCTTTTTCTTTTTCATTATCAAAAATGAACTGAATAGGCGCTAAATTCTTCAGCAATTCTAAAACATTACTTCCTTCAATGCATTCATTCTCAATCAATTTTAAAGCAACTTTTTCAATTCAAGGTATAAAGGATGTCTCATCGGGAATGGCCCCAGTCAATAATATCTTGCGAATAAGCAGTAAACTTACACCCATAAAGGGCCATATATCATCGACAATTTCATTGTGTATTCTAGCGATTAGTACAAATTTGTTTCAATAGGTCCAAACTAGGATTGTTGTTACCGATACACTGGTACGTTTGCAGTTGCAGAAATCTTATCAATTGATCGAAAATATCTAAGTAAGTGAGAGAATAATTTAAAGAGGTCGCAATTGAATTATCTTTAAACCTTTCAATTAATGCGTAACAAAACACCACTTTATTTAATTGATCTAGCTTTTCACCTGCTTCACCTTTTGAACTGGAATCAAGGATAGATAAAGTCAAACTCGAAGCTTCTATTTCTACTACGATCTGTAACGTCGGTTTATTATTATTGATTCTATTAAGAATATCTTGGCTTATTCCTTTTCCAGTTGATTTCTTAATCCGAATCCCTAACAATTCTTTCCATTGCAGGAATTAACTCCTTGTTTATATATTTTCAGAAGTAACAAGTATTTTTAGTTCCTTATCGAAGCCATCAGGACTAATGGGAACATCAAAATTTTCTAAATTTATTCCCACTTTTGAACTCAGCTTTTGCTGCAAATAAAACATTAAATTTTGCATGATTTGGAAACTTTACTTTTCGGAGTAATTTTATAGCTTGTTTACTTCCGACGCGTTTATTACAGTGAATGGGATGTTAAGAAAATATATTCACTGTAATCTTTTGCATAGATATTCAAATCACCATCATTCTCAATAGTTGGAATGAGAGGTTACCAAGAACTTTATTTTTGCTACCTTGTTAATTTGTGATTTAGGTGCTTTATCTGATGATAGCAGAAAACCCTTCCGCAAATTCTTTTGCTTGGTTTTTATTTGACTGAGAAATTTCGGTGTGTTTTGCTAAATTATTCCAAATATTATCAGCAATTTGAGTGTTTTCTATTACGAATTTTTGGAATTGTTTTTTGAAACTAGAGAGTAAGTGATTGGCTCTCCTGAAGCCCATAATCTTCGCATTTATTTTCTCATCACTGAATTTAATGCAGATTCAGGAACCAATCAAATTTTTGATAATTTTCTATTTCAGTAAAACTCTCATTAACTAATGCTTCATTGAATATGTCTTCCCACTACAATTTGTAAAGCATCATTCGGATTTACTTTATGATAAGCAGCTACTAAATATTTTAACCAATCTTCTCCCTCTAAATAATTAATTGATCTTTTTTATCAATTAAATCATACTCCGAAAAATTTCGATGAAAGAATAGAAATATCATCTTTATGCAATGCATATAAGCCCAAATATTTTATAGGAATTTCATTACCCTATTCCGTTACTTGAACCACTAACTCATTAATGTATTTTTTATCTTCTCGGAGTAACTGTTTGTAACTGTAAATTCGAACAATCCATATAAATCATACTTATCGTTTGATATCAAGTTGTTCATCAAATGCCCTATCCAATTTTTCATAAATATCAGGATTTCCATTCTGTTAAAATGGGAGCTGAAACTTGAAAGTTATATTTAAAATGCTTCATCAATAAATCCATTTATTGATCGATTCGTAGAATAATCCAGTTTGATAGGTTTTTCTGTAACTTTTTTACTGACCTGCCAAGAAAAAACATGAGAAATATATGGACGATCATATGGTACAATTAAATAAAAAAAACATTCTTTAATAACTCATAACGTTCTCCCCGATGTTCTGAAGCTGAAAAAGTTTCCTCATTGTCCCCCACAATGACTTTATATCCCCGGACACTACTCGTGCAATTATCGAGTAGCAACCACAATAAGTTTTTCTCTTTCCTTTCTATATTCTTCATTGAATCATCAAAATACTCATCGAACTCAATTGTCGTAGCATCATTTTCTTTTATGAATTGATCTGTATGAATTTCATAATTTTGGAGTCTAAAACTTGGCATCAGAAGCTCCTGGAGTCTGGCTCCCCCTTTACCCGTTGGATGAATTCTCCGACGAGAATCAGAAGTATTGGCAAAAACAATTCGAAACATTTAGTATACATATCATGATGTTATCAATCTGGAATATATCCATAATCCACTGTGTCATAACTACTAAGAAGGGATACAAAGAGACCGTAAAAGGGACGTCATGTAGCCAAATCGGGTAAACTCTGGCTTCGAATATTTAGTTTCTTCTCTGGTTTTGGATTTATATTTAGTAAGAGTTTTTTCCCAATTTTTTTCTTTCTTCGATAACCTTTTTATCAATTAAAAAATTTATCTAATAGTACTTAGAAGCTACGCCTTACTGGATCTCCACTATGCGCCCAAGCATCAAAGGTAAAAAATAGATACTCATCTTGCTTTAATCCTCTTCAAAAGATTTCTCTGCAGTACTGAATTCACTGAAGATTTTCCACTCCCCAAGACCCTTCTAGTCCAATTGCATGTCCTCCCTCGTTTTTTTGAAATAAGGTGTACCAGTGCTTTTGCTACATTCTGATGTGACTGAGATCTGGATTCATCTTCATCAACAGGTAAATCATCAAGTGGTTTTATTCTATCAATATCTGTAGTTCTTGGTTACTCATTTCCCGTTGCTCTTAAGAATATATGTAAAAATATTTGTTTTAATAGGATCGACCTAATCTAAAAAATCATTAAGAGCAATTCCTTACAAAAAAATTTCAAAAAGTTTTCAATAGTTAAGAGAACCTTTTCAAAACTCCTTAATCCATAATTCCTAATTTCCGGCATTCTCCACAACCCTCACTCCCTCCTCCCCCCAACCCCATACAACTCATACACCATCGCATCAATCTCGGCATCGGTTTGAGCGATTTGAGTTTTTAGCTCCTCGGCTTCGGATTTTTTGTTGGGTGAAGTAGTCGAGCCATTCGGCTTCTTTGTCGAGGGGGAGTTCTACTTTTTTCTTTCAGCTCTTTCAGAAATTGCTTGCCGGTGAGCTCGTGCCATTTCTCTCGCTAGTTTTCTACTCAATTCTTCAATGTCGAACTTGGAAAGTGATCAGACTCGAAAATTGTACAGTGTGTTCATACAGTTCAGTATGCAACTTCTGCATAGTATCTGGAACTGAAATCGTAATTCTGACAGAGCTTTCTTCATTCTAATTGACGGAACCGGAAATTCTCCGTGTATTTACATTGATTTTCGGATAGGCTGCTCTACTGTAAATCTATATTTTCAAGTTTGCTAAAAGTCGCGCATACAGCTTACTAAAACAATTAGCGGAAGAAATACTTTTGGATTAACATTATTCTCTTTTCGGAAGAAGATTAAAGATGTGACTCATTATTAATTATTTCATCCTCTCAGCTATCAACCCATCGAATTTTTTTCGTCAGAAAGTATTCTATTTAATAGCATCCTCTCGCCCTTCAAATAATTCTTTACTCCTTGCAGCAGCCAGTTCCATATTTAATAAATCCACTCGTTCCTTTCATCATATAGCGTTGAACGTTTCGCGCTTTTGAGCAATGGTAAATAAGAATCATCAATTTTAGAATCTGAATGATAAATTCCATCATTCATCATCTCTCTGGTCCGCTCTGGAACAGTTCCTTTCCCTTTTCGTAAGGTTGCATCCCTTCTTTAAAAATTGAAGAAATCCTTCAGCGTCTCTCCATTTAATTCGGAGAAGCTGGATGAAACCGTACTTCACTTTCCTCGTCTTCCCTATTGAAGGCCTGTCTCTTCATCAAAGTGCCATTCCATTTGAACGAACTGAAAGCAGCCTCTCTTAATCCGATTTACATACTTGGGTCTATGCTTTTCACTTTGTGTTTTCTTTTGGAAAAACTTCAGCATCTATCTCTTTCCCAATTAGGATACAGGTATGGTAGCAGTAGCAATCTTCAAAAACTTTCAAAGAGATTAACTACTTCCTCCAGCCTGATTTTGCTTGAAAAACTAATTTCCTGAGTTTTGAATCATATTTAGTGGACGGCCAAAATTTGCGAATAATGATTCCAGTAATCGCGCTCATCTTTAATTAAGTCAAGAGCTTTCTCAGTAAAAATTCCATATGTATTTATCTGGTATTCAGCAGTCTCAAATGTATCATAGATAAAATCCTTTGTACCTTGATCTAAAGAATGTGACTGAACATAAGGCGGATTCCCTTATCACCACATCAAAAGCTCGCGGTGTATTACCGGGCGAAAAGCTTCTTCTTCGGCCAAACACCATGTCATTAATCACTTCCGAGTAGTGACTTCCCCCACCTGAGACAAAGGGGTTGCAACCCCTTGTCTCGGTCTTTGTCTTGGGTTTCATTGTCTTTTTCTTGAGCATCTTTTGAGGATTTTTCGTCCTCCGGCTCGTAGTCTGATTCTAATTTTCCTTCCCACGATGAATCCATCAAATCTAACTCGTCTCCATCAAGCGGCGGCAGATCGTGCTTTCTCCGGTTATGGAAAATGTATTGCTGAACGTTGGCCAGTCGGTGCCCGGTCGGTAATGGGATTTCGGTTAACGGATTTTCTGCGCCCATAACCGGAATTGAAGGTCTTCTTTAGGAATCCCCGACGCCTCTTTCAGCTTCTGCGATCGCTAACGGCCTTCTAATTTGCGCACAATGTTCAGGCGAATCATCCGGTTCGCACACCAGCAACACGCGTACGCGATCTTCACAAATGTTGGTAGCCATTCACGTAGTTCATCTTCCTCCGCAATCCGGGCAATTTCACGGGTGATTAAATGCTTCCTGTTCATCGTTCATCAAGAACGGCGTCTTCTTCACTCCGAATTGCTTCATGCGCCGGGAGGTTCTTGCGTTATGCGTCACCCATGTCACATGGAAAGCCTGCTTTCTTTTTGAATAATACGGTTGGAAATTCAGTCTCCCAGTCAAAGGCCTTGGTCGCCGGCCACCTCGGGATCGTCGATCAGCGAGTTGCCGCATTTGATGTTGTGGTTCAGCGAGGTGAGTTTTCGTCCTTTTTGGGCGGTGCGCAGCCACAGGCTCAGCTTGGCAATCTCCACCGACTCCTCGTTTATATCCACCCCGAAAAGGTTATGCTCCAGAATCTGGTTTTCAATATCCGACAGCACCAGCGATTCCCCATGGTATTTGGCCTGTAACTCATCAATGTATTTGTGTTCCGCGATCAGGAATTCCAGCGCCTGATTCAGAAAAGCCCCGCTACCACAGGCCGGATCGCAAATGGTCAGGCTCAACAGCCACTCCCGGTATGTTTTCAAGATCAGTTGATCCCTTCTTGGGTCTCTTCCTCTGATTCGAATGAATCGCTCATCGACGATATCCAGCTCGGCTTTCTTCTTCCTCGCAGAGCTTCCCGACCGTGTGCTCAACAATATACTTGGTGATGTATTTGGGCGTATAAAAAACGCCGTCTTTTTTGCGGCGGGTTTTGCGAGGTATTCGACTTCCTCGCCCTTCAGCTCGGCGTTGATCTCCTCGATCTCGTTCAGCGAATGTTCAAAAATATGCCCGAGGATGTTTGACGTCCACTTCGCTATTCAAAATCGTAACTCTGCCGAGCTGCTTGGCGTGTTTGTAGAGCAGATCATCGTCAATGGTGAGATTGTCCAGCACTTCGTCTTCGGCAAACAGTCCGCCGTTGTAAGCAAAGATCTCGTGGTGTTCGCCTTTGTGCCCTTCGTTCATGTAGCGGAAGTATTTTTTGAAGCGGTCGTACAGCGGAACGTAGGCGTCGTATTTATCCCGCAGGTCCATCCACTGCTCTGACGATCTCGCGGATGGAATTGGGCGGAAGCAGCAGGCGGTCTTCGGCAAAAGAATGAACAGGAAACGGTCCAGCAGTTTCTGCGTTTTCTTGAACAGCAGCAGCGGGTCGTGCTCGGGATTGTGCTTTTTGATGCTTTCGAAAATATCGTGCTTGAAGGCGGAATAATCCTTGTACAGCTTTTTGGTGACGTTCTCCTCTTCGGTCAGCGAGGCGTCTTTGATCTTCTTCGGCAGTCCCTTGGCAAAATTGGGAAAGCCGAGACACAGCCACAGCACCTTGAATTCTTTTTTGGTGAGCTGAAAGAGATTGAACTCGATGAAGTCCACCGCATTATCAATATAAAACCGCAGCTTCTCGAAGTTGGAGATAATGACGTAGAGGGCATCCGGCTGCTTGTTCTTATACCCAAACGCTTGCGATTCCACTTTGGAAAGATCGGTGGTTTCGGTGCCTTTCAGCTCAATCACCCCGCGGATTTTCTCACCGTCTAATAAAGCTCCATCTGCCTTTTTGGAATCGTTTAGATTTTTTTGCTCCACCACCAGGTTATAATTCGGAGCGGGACTTTTGGTATATCCCAGCACCTTCACGAACAAGTCATCCAAAAATCCTTCCTGATAGGATTCCTCTTTTGCCTTGCGGATGTTTTTCTGTACTTCGCTATTATGAAAGTGTGCGATAAAAGCTTCCCAGGCTTCATCAACCTGTTTTTCATCAATCCCCGATAAATATTTATTCAGTACCGAATGCTGAAAAAGCGCCATATTTGAAAACCAATTTCTGTTTTATTTGTATTAACTGTTTGTACGAAAGAACCTGCGAGCATCCATAGATCCTTGCAGCGTTCGCCCGTAACGCTTGCAGGACCTACGGACGCTGTCGAGGTTACTCCCAATTATTTTTGATTCGAACTCCATCTGACCGATTGCGGGCCTGATGGATGGCTAAGGCTTGTAATTACACAAATTCGTCCCATCGTTAATTCGGTCTATCGGTCTTTTGCAAATCTTTATGAACCAGAAATGCGATTAACCGATGGACCGAAAGACCGAATTGCGATTTAATTAACAATCAATCAAACGGTCAGACGGGCTTGGAGCCTTAGTTTAAATCAATTTATTAACAACCGATTATAGGGAAAGTGGGAGTAAAACAAAAAAAGCCACCTGTAGCTTTACAGGTGGCTTTGGTATTTGATTTTATTTCAGATCTTAGACCGCATCCGACAAACTGCTGAAGGTGAAGTCGCGGATCTTCATCGGCGGGATCATATTACCGCTGCAACGAACCGGCTTGCCTAGTTCTTCAATGTTATTCAGCATGATCACCGGGCTTTCATTGAACCGGAAGTTCTTAACGGCATGTTTGATCTTGCCATCTTCAATATAGAAGGTTCCGTCTCGGGTTAAATCCGGTAAGCAGCAGCGATTGAGGATCTACCATCCGGATGTACCAGGTTCTGGTAACCAAGAATTCCCTGTTCCGTGGAGGCCACCAACTCAGCTGTAGATTTGTTTCCTCCTTCCATAATTGCATTTACAGGACCGGGAAGTGGTTCAACACCTTTTTCCTTAGCCCAAAATCTTGAATAGGACAGATTTCTAACCTCTCCATTTTCAACCCACAGTAGTTTTTTCCACCGGCTGACCTGAACCTGTAAATGGGGCAGTAGGTACGGTTGGATGAAATGGATCGGTAGTAAACCGTTACACGCTCATCGAACATCTTCTCGCCTACCCGTGTGCCTCCGCCCTGCTTGGAAAGGAAGCTACGTCCCTCATCAGCTTGCCGGGCATCCATTCTGAAAACATATTTCCAAGGAGGCCTACAGAAGCATCCGGCTCAAGAATGACGGTATATTTCCCGGGTTCAAGAGCTACCGCTTCTGCGGAGGTTTTTGATTTTTGAATGGCTATATCAGATGCAGTAGCTGTGTCGAGCAGATTCAACGTCGTTATAATCACGGGAAACCCATCCGGAACCTCTGCCATCACGGGTTCTCACCGTTACTGAAAATTCCACTTCCGTATCCTGATTGTAGGCAAACAAGCCATTGCTATTCATGATCGCACTGAAGCCTGCTTCGTCTTCCAGAAAACCCGCTGACACCAAGCCATTATCTATACTTGGTTTGATGCTGTTCTCTGCGGCCCGGGCCCTGGTAATCCGGAGTTATGTTTCCTGTAGAATCAAAATAGGTCTTTGACTCTTTGTATCCTGGGGTCCGAGCGGCTCCATATACTCAGGATTTTCAGGGGCAAGTTGTGCAAGTTCTTCTGAACGACGAATAACTTTTTCCAGCGATTCATCATCAAATTCATTGATGGATGCTGTTCCTGTCTTCTTCCCAAAAGCGGATTCTACTGATAAGGAAGTATTTTGCTCTTCCCCGCTGGTGGTTACGGTATTTCGCGCATAACGAATGTTACCCTGCCTATACTGCCCTGCAGGTTCACTTCACAATGATCAGCCTTTGAAAGGTTGATCACCTTTTGCATAATGTCACGTGCTTCGTCTCGTGTTAAAATGGCCATAATGATTCAGTTCTTATCGTTTATTTTTTTATTTCCTTTAGATTCGTCGGGCGGTATTGATCACATTGATACCGTCAAAACGCGTGGTGGAGCTTCCATGGGAAACTGCACTTGACTGGCCTGGCTGGCCTTTTCCGTCGAAGAAAGAACCACCTAGACGGTAATCACTTTCATCACAAATAGCGGAGCAAGAATTCCAGAACTCCTGCGTATTTGACTGGTACGCCACATCACGAAGCATTCCTGTTATTTCTCCGTTTTTGATCTCGTAGAACAGCTGTCCGCCAAACTGGAAGTTGTAACGCTGCTGGTCGATGGAGTACGAACCATCTCCAACTACATAAATACCGTTCTCTACATCTTTGATCATTTCATCAACAGATAACTGATCTTTGCCCGGGGCTAATGATACGTTAGGCATACGCTGAAATTGAACGCTGTTCCAGCTGTCAGCATAGCAGCAACCATGCGATTCGTCTTCGTTAATGATATGAGCCTGATCCCGAATGGCCTGATAATTCACCAGAATACCATCTTTCACGAGATCCCATTTTTTGGTCTTCACTCCTTCGTCATCATAGCCGACGTGGCCCAATGAACCAACCTGTGTTTTATCAGCGAAGAGATTTACAGAGTCATTACCATACTCAAAATCACCGGACTCCCATTTATCAAGCGTGGCAAAACTAGTACCGGCGTAATTGGCTTCGTAGCCTAAAACACGATCCAATTCCAGCGGGTGGCCTACATTTTCGTGAATGGTCAACCAGAGGTGAGACGGATCAAGAACCAGGTCATACTGTCCGGGCTCTACAGATTTAGCCGAAAGCTTTTCCGTTCCGGCTTTCGCCAACTGAGCGGCATCCTCGATCATATCATATGAATGCCCGTAGCGGGTTACCACTCCTGTCGCTTTCTCAGATTCATTACCATCTAAATATTCATAACCCATACCCATTGGCGAGCTCAGGCTTTGAATGGATTCGAACGTTCCTGAATCGCGATCCACTAAGCTAACATTGAAGGTTGGCCAGATCCGGTGCACATCCTGATCGATGTAAGAACCTTCGGTAGAGGCAAAGTATTTTTGCTCATTCACAAGGAACATGTTACTGCCTACAAACGAAGCACCATTCTGCATCGCTGCATTATTCACTTCAAGCAGGTAATCTACTTTCTCTGAGATCGGCACTTCAAAGGCATTTTTCTTGATCGGAGTCTTCCATGAAACTTCCCGTGAGAATCTACCGGAGCTAATTGTACCGGATCAGACTGTATGGAAGTGTTGGCCTTGGCGATCATTACCGCCTGTCTTGCAGCCTCGGCAATTCCTTCTTTGGTCACATTGTTGGTAGCGGCGAATCCCCAGGTGCCATTTGCGATCACTCGAACACCAACACCGAAAGATTCGGTATTAACTGCGTTTTGGACCTGCTGTTCACGCGTAATGATAAACTGATTCAGGTATCTGCCGATCCTGATGTCCGCATAACTTGCACCGGCCATTTTAGCGGCATTTAGTGCAGTATCTGCTAATTCTTTTTTATCTGAGACCGACATTCCGGTTAAGGAAGAAAATGCTTCCACCCTGGTTCCTATGAGTGGAATTATCATTCCGCCCATCCCTATTCCTGCGATTTTTAAAAAGTCTTTTCTCTTCAAGGAATAACTCCGTTTTGGTTTAGTATTTTTGTTCTAAATTCTTCGGCCGGTGTTGATCACATTCACGCCTGCAAATCTGGTGGTCGGGCAACCGTGACTTACGGCACTTACCTGAGAGGGCTGGCCTTTGCCATCAAAGAAGGTTCCTCCGAGTTCGTATGTTGAAGGACCACCCAGTTCAGCACAGGTATTCCAGAACTCCTGTGTATTTGATTGATAGGCAACATCACGCAGCATCTGAGTGATCTCTCCATTCTTAATTTCATAATAAAGCTGACCGCCAAACTGGAAATTATAGCGCTGTTGGTCAATGGAATAAGATCCCCGGCCTTTTATATAAATTCCATCTTCGGTGTTGGAAATGATATCCTGAACCGACTTATCCTCACTGCCCGGCCTTAATGATACATTCGGCATTCGCTGAAAAGGAACCGAAGACCAGCTGTCGGCATAGCAGCAACCATGTGATTCATTTTGATCGATAATATGAACCTGATCCCGAGTAGCCTGATAGTTCACAAGGATACCATCTTTCACCAGATCCCATTCTTTGGTTTTCACACCGTCATCATCATACCCAACCGTGGCAAGGGCATCTTTTTGATTTTTGTCGGCAAAGAAATTCACGATCTCGTTTCCATACTCAAAATCACCGGAGCGCCACTTATCGAGGGTAGCGAAACTCGTTCCTGCGTAGTTGGCTTCGTAGCCAAGAACCCGATCTAATTCCAGTGGGTGACCTACTGATTCGTGGATGGTCAAAAACAGATGGGAGGGATCCAGAACCAGATCATATTTACCGGGCTCCACACTTTTGGCGGTATGTTTTTCCTGAGCTTGTTCAGCCGCTTCACGAGCTTCTTCCACTAAGCCGAAATTTTTTACGTATTCAAATCCCATTCCAATGGGTTGAGCCAGGGAGTTTCGGGTTTCGAATCCGCCCGCATCCCGGTTAATACTTGTTACCGTGAAAGTAGGCCAGCACCGAAATACGTTCTGATCTGCAAAGGTGCCTTCTGTGGAAGCGAAGTACTTTTGCTCATTCACAAAAAATAGATTGGAGGAACAAAAATCAGCGCCGGCTTTTTCGGCCTCGGCGTTAATATTCATGAGCAGATCGACCTTTTCTTCCATTGATATTTCGAAGGGATTGGTCTCAATAGGTGTTTCCCAGCTTACATCACCATAGCCGGGTACCGGAGCAAGTTCTACCGGTTCGGTTTGCAACCGGCCATTAGCCTTTGCAATGAGTACCGCCTGATTGGCCACCCGCCTGATCTCACTTTCAGTCACCTGATTAGAGGAAGCAAATCCCCAAGTGCCGTTGGCTATCACCCGGATTCCGAAACCAAATGATTCGGTGTTGGTAATGCCTGAAATATTCTGTTCGCGGCTATTAATAAATTGATTCAGATACCGCCCAATACGAATATCAGCATAGGAAGCTCCGGCATTTTTAGCTGCTGTTAAAGCCATTTCAGCCAGTCGTTTTTTCTCCGAATCAAGTAAACCGGCAGCCAGTGTGTTACTATTTATAAATGGAAGAAAGGTAACACCCGCCGTTCCGATACCCGCTATCTTTAAAAAGTCTTTCCGCTTCATGTAAGAAATTTTTTATTTCTTAATGAATCACTAATTAGCCTAAAAAGCCAATTGGATTTGGGTAAAAGTATATAAAGGAAAGACAGAGCGAATTTAAACGGCAACCATTACTAAGATCAGGACGAAGACCCATAATCCTTAAGATGGTGAATAGTCCTTTATCAAGTCAGTATTTAAAATTTCTCATATAACATTACCAAATAATGTTAAACCCCTGCCTTTTTCTTCTCTTCTCTCTTACGATTGTTATGATCAAGAAAAGTTTTTCGGATGCGTAATGCTTTGGGAGTTACTTCCAGCAGTTCGTCAGTGTCAATGAACTCAATGCATTGCTCAAGGCTTAATTTTCTGGCCTGACTAATCTTAACCGCATCTGAAGTTTGAGTAGCACGGTGGTTGGTCAGGTTTTTCTTCTTCACCACATTTACCACCATGTCATCACTGCGTTTGTTAACACCAACAACTTGACCCATGTAAACCGGATCTCCCGGCTCAACAAAAAATTCACCTCTGTCTTGAACCCCTTCAAGAGCATAACCGGTCACATCACCTTGCTCTAATGCGATCAAAGCTCCGCGCGTTCTTCCGGGAATTTCACCTGCATAAGGCTCATAGCCATCAAACTGCTGGTGCATAATTCCGGTTCCGCGAGTTTCGGTAAGCATTTCACCACGGAATCCGATCAATCCACGGGAAGGAACACGAAACTCAATTCGGTTGTTTTCTCCTTCCTGACTCATGGATGTCATAATCCCTTTTCTCTTTTGAAGATTATCGATTACTCTATTGCTATAGTCGGTTAGAACGTCTACAATCACTTCCTCAACCGGCTCGTGCACATCGCCATCAACCTCTTTGAAAAGTACTTCCGGTCGGGATACTGAAAACTCAAACCCTTCACGGCGCATGGTTTCAATTAAAATAGCCATCTGTAATTCACCTCGGCCGGATACTTTATAAATATCAGGACTTTCTGTCGCTTCAACCCGCATGGCTACATTAGTACGGACTTCTTTCGTCAGCCGATCTTTCAGCTGATTGGAAGTCACATAATCTCCCTCTTTCCCGGCAAAAGGTGAGTTGTTCACCCGGAAATACATTGCGATGGTCGGCTTATCCATGTCTACGTATTCAAGTGGCTTCATGTCAGCAGTATCGGTCAGCGTATCACCAACATTTACTTCCTCATATCCCGCGAGTGCGATGATATCTCCGGCTACGGCTGTTTCAACAGGCTCACGTTGTAGTCCGTTAAACGTATATAATTTAGTAGCGCGGGCTTTTTCTTTCACTTCACCTTTCCCGTTCATCAAGGCTACTTCTTGTCCAATCTTGATGGTGCCTTGCTCAATTCGGCCTACTGCAATACGACCAACATAATCATTCCAGTCGATGCTGCTGACCAGCATTTTGAATTTCTCTTCTGTTTTCTGCTCAGGAGCAGGAACATGTTCTACAATTTTATCCAGAAGAGGTTCAAGGTTATCACTCTCATCTTCAAGATTTGTTTTAGCGATCCCTTCAACGGCAACTGCATATAGTACCGGGAAATCGAGCTGCTCGTTTGTGGCATCCAGCATCACAAACAGATCAAAAATCTCATCCAATACCGCATCAGGACGTGCATCCTTACGGTCAATTTTGTTAATCACGACTATGGGGCGATATCCCAGGCTCAGTGATTTACGAAGTACGAATTTGGTTTGGGGAAGCGGACCTTCTGCAGCATCAACAAGCAGAATCACACCGTTCACCATTTTAAGGATACGTTCCACTTCTCCGCCAAAGTCGGCGTGACCAGGTGTATCAACGATATTTATCTTAGTTCCTTTCCATTTAACGGCTGTGTTTTTAGAACTAATGGTGATACCGCGTTCTTTCTCAAGATCGCCGGAATCCATTACTCTCTCTTCTACCTGTTGGTTCTCTCTGAAGGTTCCGCTCTGTTTTAGAATTTGATCTACGAGCGTGGTCTTGCCATGATCTACGTGGGCAATGATGGCAATATTTCTTAAATCTTGTGACATGTAATTGTATAAAGTCTATTATTTTAAAATGAAATTGCCGACCGGTTCGTTCTTTAATGACTGAGAATAAATAATTTGATAGGTTTTAAACCTTGCACACTCATTCTTTATCCATATTTACCGAAAAACAGCAAGCCTTGAATATACGGGTTATTCAGCGGATTACGTATTATTAAATTAATTATTGTATTACATCCTACTCTAAACGCTTTAAACAATGACTGTACTTTTACTTTGGCTCATATTTGGTCTTATCCTTTTGATCAAAGGAGCTGACCTTTTAGTCAATGGGGCCTCTTCACTCGCCAAAAAATTCAACATTTCTGATCTTGCCATAGGTCTAACCATCGTCGCTTTTGGAACCTCCGCCCCTGAACTTGTTGTCAATGTAATGGGGGCTATTGAAGGACATCACGAGATCGTTTTTGCCAATGTGATTGGGAGTAACAACTTTAACCTGTTAGTAATTCTGGGTATTACCGGACTTATCACTCCGCTTATTGTTCAGTCAAGCACAGTGTGGAAAGAAATTCCCATATCCCTGTTAGCGATTATTTTACTTTTCTTCCTCACAAATGATCTATGGTCTTCCAATTCCTCTTTACTGAGCAGATCAGATGGTTTGATATTATTGATCCTGTTCGCAGGTTTTCTATTCTACGTGTACAAACAACTATCAACTGACACTGCTACACCGGTCGAAAACCAAGTTCACTTATCACAGTTCAAGATCTGGAGTTTTATTGTAATTGGTTTGGCCGGATTGGTATTAGGAGGAAATCTGGTGGTTGAGAATGCCATCGAAATTGCTGACATACTTGGTGTCAGTGAAAAAATAATCGGGTTGACGATCATTGCCGCCGGAACTTCTCTTCCGGAGCTTGCCACTTCCGTAGTTGCTGCCTTCAAAAAGAATACCGACATAGCCGTTGGTAACATTATTGGCTCAAACATTTTTAACATATTCCTGATTCTTGGTGTAAGCTCACTTGTAAAACCCATTCAATATAACCCGTCGTTTAACTCTGAAATGTATTTACTGGCCGGTGGAACAATTCTGCTTTTTGTGGGGATGTTTACAGGCCAAAAGAAAAAACTAGACAGATGGGAAGCGGCGTTATTGCTGCTGATATTTTTTGTCTATACGGGATACCTGGTTGTTGGGGAAGTTTGGTAGTTGAGACAATAGATATACTTTTCTAAACCTTGGACCGAACGCTGCGAGGACCTGACGGACGCTCGAAGGTACTACTCACTTGTTTGATTTGGCAGCAACCTCGTAGCGTCCGCCAGGTCCTGCGAGCGTTGCCGTATAATTGTTGATAAGCATCCCTTCATTTACAGTCCTAAAATCGGATCTCACCGATCAGTTCAATTCGGCTAAAATCGACCGGATCGAATACAGCTCTGGACTCTCTATGACTGAAATCAAGCATGATCTTGGATCTATCTTTGAAAACGTACGCAAGGCCCACCACACTCTCCATAACGATCCAACGCTGACGATCTTTATCAACCATTTGCTCAGTTCGCCCCGTCAGGAAGACTGGGATCTTCTTGACAGGCTGTAATTCCCCAAACACACTCCATCCCTGAAAATCGTATGGAGGGTATGGTGATACGATCCCCTCAAACCTTATATCATCCGTTGACTCGAAACCTTGAGCCACTGCATTGAATCTAAGAGACTCATAAGAGACAGCTGCGCCGTATATATTAAAATCCGGATTCGAGACTGAATTACCTTTACCAATAGCTCCAAATCCGGTTAACTGAAAACCGGGCAGTAATTCTGCAGCAGGACGTAAACTCAACCTCCCTTCAATAACTTTATTATTATTCTCTTCCAAGGATGAATATCCCCCACCATTGTAAACACCAATTGAAAAACTACCGTATCTGCTGTCGTTTGATGACAGCCCTGAATCATTCAGAGGCTCTCCAAGACCGGTCTCAAATACGATACCGTAATCGGCTGAGGGTAAAAAATTATTCTGATCCAGGAACATGCTTCTCTGAGATCTGTAATCATTTACCTCTTGCTCAAAACTGATCCAGGGTCTTCTTGTCACACCAGCCGATATTACCGGTTCATTGAAAAATCCAATATTTCGAATATCATATTCTACATAGGCGTACTTCAGGCGGAGTTCTATATCACCTAATCCGTCACCTTCCCTATCGATGGTCACATCTTGCGTTAAGCGAGCATTTAATCCCTCCGCAAGCCTGTGCCTGAAGTTTACGTAGCCCCTTTTTATAGTAAATTGGTTATGAAAGGAATCACCTGTGATGTCATGCTCGAATGAGAGAAACATGACTCCATCAATTCTAAAATTATCAGTGACATTTTGTGCCTGTGTAATGTTAAAACACAGAGACACAAGCGTAGCTATCACTACAATTGTGACCTTTTTCATTCTAATCTATATTTTAATATGCGTGCTGATCGTTTGCCTGCAAATTAAAAGTTTATTAACTCTATTTCCTCCAATATTTTAAAGCTGTACAGAAAAGTATAATGAACGTTAAATTCGGCCCTTTGTTTAGTTAATAAATCCAGAATCTAATTACTCAACTTATGGATCTTAAAATTTCTGACCAACGATTTGTAGTGTGTGGAGCTTCAAGCGGTTTCGGAGAAGCCATTGCCCGACAGCTTTTACAGGAAGGAGCTAGCGTTGTTTTAGTAGCTCGCCGTGGTGACATGCTTCGAGATAAATTCGATCATTACGAAGAACAAACCGACATCATTGAAGGCAGTTTAATTTACAGTGAAACGCTTGATAAGATCGAGAAGTCTGTAAAAGCTAAGGAGACTCATGGAATAGTTTTCAATGCCGGCGGACCACCAACAGGCACTCCCTTAGAAACCACCATGGATGACTGGGATTCTTCCTGGAAACTGGTAATGCGCTGGAAGATCGACCTGGCTTTGAGGCTGGCTCCGTACTTTAAAGAAAAAGAATATGGCAGAATGGTTTTCATTGAAAGTCAGTCTGTTAAGCAACCTTTGCCGTCTCTCACATTGAGTAACAGTTTTAGGGCTGGTGTGGTAGGATTCGTAAAAACTCTTGCAACGGAAGTTGCAAAATCAGGAGTAACGGCCAATGTTTTAGCTCCCGGCTCACACGAAACTCCTGCTATTGAACGAGTCATTGAAAAGAACAGGGGATCATTAAATATCAGCTTTGAGGAAGCCAAAGAAAATATGGAAGAGAATATTCCGGTTGGGCGAATGGGGAAGGCTGAAGAATTTGCCTCACTGGCAGCCTGGTTACTATCACCACATTCCGGTTATGTTACGGGGCAGACCATCAGTCATGACGGTGGAAGTGTTCAAGGTTTGTTTGGTTAATCTATATATAACCATTCCGGGATAACCCCCTTTTTTTTAATTCTTGTATACTCTTACATAATCGACGATCATGTTTGCTTCAGTTAGATCCGGATCTATACCATTTCTGTTATCGCCTGTTTCGTACTGTGAATCACTCCCCCAGTTACCACCCATGGCTACATTCAGAATTATGAAAAAATCATTATTGAACGGCCAGGTTTCTGCTGTTTTTGAACCAGGGTTATAAATATAGAACACCTCTTCATCAACCTTAAAAGTCATGCTCTCCGGGGTCCATACTAACTCATATACGTGAAACTCGGAACTGAAATTCGGGACAGTAATTTGATCTGAGTTCTGGGTGTTTCCATAGCTTGAAGGAGTGTGTAATGAACCATGAACAACACCCGGGTCTTTTCCCACATGTTCCATGATATCGATCTCCCCTGCAGCAGGCCATCCAGCAGTATTGATATCAGAGCCCAACATCCAAATAGCCGGCCATGTACCTATGCCTTCAGGCAATTTTGCTCTCACTTTCACCGTAACGTATTTAAATTCTTTTAGTCCCTGTGTTTTAATACGTGCTGAGGTCCAGTCTCCACTCTCCTTCAATGCACTAATTATCAGATTGCCATCTTGAACACGTACATTCTTAGATTCGTCGGTGTAGTATTGCTCTTCATTATTACCCCAACCCCAGTCACCATGACCAATATCATAGGTCCAGTTATCTGGATCCGGGGCCCCATTACCGGAAAATTCGTCTGACCAGATCAGGTCTCCTGCTTCGTAGGGTATCTGGTACCGTCGGTGTCATTGTAATCAAAGCTATCAACAGCTATTATCCGTTGAACAACAGAATGTAACATTAAACGAAAGGTTAACAGTGAGTAAGACTGGCTGGTTATAAATCGTGCTATTGAACATCAGTTAAATTTTTAGGATAAAAAAAGGAAGGAAGCTTTCACTTCCTTCCTAAATACTATTTACTAATACTATTGTGCTGCGGTGAATTGAACATCATCAATGAAGAAAATACCTGGCCGACTATGGCCTTCTCCACCGATCTGAATTATGATCTTATCATAAATATCAGAGTCACTCCAGCCACTGAAATCGAATTCCAATTCTACCCAGGTATCAGTTTCAGCTACCTGCTGAATAATAGTAGCTTGATTTTCCCAAGGGGCAGGATTCTTGGTATCGTGTAATTTTACTTCAACCTGCTTTGCGAGATAATCAGTTGGCGCCCATACTTGTGCTCCGGGATCAACTGTTTCGTAATCGTTGTATGATGGCATATAAACCTTCATTCGTACAATGCTTCTCTCATTCAAATTGATATTGTACTCTAAGTCTGTGTACACATTATCAAATTGAGTTAAGTTTTTGACATACTTCGCGACTTTAGCAGACGTATTTACTGGAACCGGAGCTGGATTATCATAATTCTCGTTGAACTCAGCAACTTCATCAGCAGTCCAAATGATATTTCCCTCTTCATCAAAATTATCCATTAATTCTTCTGAAGTATAAGGCAACTCGGGTTCTTCCACTACAGGATGTGTATATCCCTCCTGAATTAGTCGATGATACCAAGCATCACCATTTGGATCTTCAAACCTGATCCACATAGTATTTTCAGTTAGTTCCAGAATCTGATAGGTACGGGTTCCAGCATAAAACCCAATAAATGCCGGATCTGAAATGGTTAGAAATAGGTCTCCATTATCTTCTTCTACTAAATTGAATGATTCACCAGTTTGCGCTGGGTAAGGGGCCCACAGATCATCTCCATCAGGTGGGGTAGTAGCATTTTGAAACTCATCACCGTATCCACCTTGCAGAAATACTTCCCCATTAGGATTCATGTCAAATGTAAAGTCAGCTAACGTAAACGTATATCTGTCATTATACAGACCTGACCCTCCTTTTGCTCCGGGTGCAGCCGCCCACCATTCAGGGAAGAAACTTGTTGTTGGTCCAACACCCATATGACCGGCCTGAGTACTATCAATAACCCATGTCTTACCGCCGGTATTATCAATTCCACCTGTTAGATAATTTGAGATTTGGATCATCTAGCAGTGCAGGATTAGTTTCAGCAATGGTAACCGATATCAGTATTCATTGCTTGTCCTGATGGCGGTAAATATAGTAAGCATTACGGTGTACTCACCTTCTAGTGGATATTCTCCAATTACTTCGTCACCCTCTTTAGTTTGTCCGTTCCCAAGATTCCAAACCGCCCTAAAGCTTTCAGAAGTGTTGGTAAAATGAATCACATTTGCGTTTTCTGCATCAGGTTCCATCTCGAATGTTACGGCTTCCGAAGTTGGCGCGGGATCTAGAGAAGGATCAGACGACATCTGTGGTTCACATGCTACCAATCCAAACAGCAGCAGTACCGGTACTATCCATTGTGTTTTAGTTAGTGTTTTCATAATGATATTGGTTCGGTTATAAATATTCTTTAGTTAATCAGATCCGGATCAATTATAACCCGCATTCTGTTGCAGCACACCATTTGAAATATCGATTTCAGTTTGAGGTATTGGGAAAAAGCCTTGTTTAGCTGTTTCATAGGCTACTTCGAAGTCAGGGGCATCACCCTGATACCCGGGTTTTACTTCTCCTTGAAGAGATATATTTTGCTCGGCTTCCTGTTGACCATATCTCTGAAGATCCCAGTAACGATGGCCTTCAAGAGCCAGCTCCACTCTACGCTCATTTTTAATATTTTCCAATGTTGCAGGTACAGTCGGTAATCCAACACGCAAGCGTACACGGTTTAAATAATTTTCTGCAGTTGTAGGGTTGCTATTTTCCAAGTGAAGCTCTGCTCCCATCAATAAAACATCTGAGAAGCGAATAACCCGGTAGTTATTACCCCAGTTTAGTTCCAACTGCCCATCTGACGGCTCATAAAATTTATGGGTAGTGTATTTTTGGGTAAATTTACCGGTGTGCTGATAGCCAATTGTCAAGCCTGCATTAAACTCACTTTCAAAAAGTATTGTGGCATCAAGTCTTGGATCATTTGGGTCAAAAGAATCAACCAATTCATTAGTTACAGGAGTAAAGCTCCATCCCCTTTGATAATCCTCATTTCCTGGTTCTTCCACACGAGGGCCTTGCATTTGAGGAGCCATGTTACCTTCACCACCTTGAATGAAACCCCAGTCCCACCATGGTCTTGAATCTGAATATGCGATCTCAAATACAGATTCGTTACTAAATTCAAAGTCAGGCTTAAAGTTATCTTCATAATTTGGCAATAAATCATGGCCGCTTTGATTGATCACGCTATCGATCATTGTGATTGCAAATGTTCTGTCGATGGTCTGATTTCCAGCCGGAAGATCTCCACCATATACATCTGAGTAGTAGAGGTAAACTTTAGCCAGTAAAGCCTGACCTGCCCACTTGCTCACTCTGCCTTGTTCGTTTGCCTGAATCGTTACAGGAAGATATGGAACAGCTTCAGTTAGATCCTGAGCTATCTGAGAAAATACGTCAGAAGGATCTGCCTGTGGTTGATTATATTCATCCGGATTATCAAGAGGTTCTGTTATGAGTGGTACATTTTGGAAAAAACGTACGAGATCAAAATAGAAATAGGCTCTTAAAAATTTTGCTTCTGCAATAGTGCGATCTATGAATGCCTGCTCAGCTTCGAGATCTTCTATTTCTTTTAAGTATTTATTAGCTCGGTAAATACCGGTATAGTATTTCTGCCATAACCCATGTATCTCACCGTTAGTAGTACGGATATTATGCTTGTCAACTTCGATGATATTTGGAGCATCGTTACGACTGGCTCCACCGGCAAAGGCATCATCAGAAGCAATATCACTTAGCATTTCCGGCACGTGAAAGCCAACTACGGTATTCCATTGAAGAACATCATAAATGGCTACCAATGCTTCCTGTGCATCTTGTTCTGTTTGGTAAAAATTTGATTCAACTCTTTGGTCGAGGGGTTCTTCATTTAAGAAGCTATCGCAACTGCTAATGAAAACAGTGGAAGCTAAAACCAAGAACGCTGATAAAGTCTTTAAGTATTTCATGATCATGAATGTTTAAGGGTATAAATATCCGTTAAAATGTAATGTTTATGCCGATTCGGTAACTACGAGCTTGTGGATACACACCACGATCCACACCAACGCTAAGTGGTGAGGCAGACCCTATTTCCGGATCAAATCCGCTATATCCTGTGAAGGTGAACAGATTGTCAGCTGACAAATAAACCCGAGCATTGGCCACGCTTACCCTATCGAGAATTCCTTGTGATAGGTTATAACCAACTTGAAGATTCTTAACTCTCAGGTAAGAACCGTCTTCCACATACAGATCTGAGATCTTAGACCAGTTACCATTTGCATCATTCCAGGTAAACCGTGGCAGTTCGTTTGACGTACCCGGGCCGGTCCATCTTTCAAGGTATGACGCCGGCATGTTAGACATGGTCAGGTCATGGCGACGGGTAGCGTTAAAGATATCGTTACCTACTGTTCCCTGTAAGAACAGTGACATATCGAACTGCTTGTAGTTCGCCCCAAAGTTGGCACCAAAGGTCAGATCAGGAGTTGGGTTACCAATCTTGTGTACGGTCACCGTCATCAATTTCTCCGTTTCCATTCAGGTCTCTGAATATCACATCACCCGGTGCAGCATTCGGTTGAATCCCATAATTATCAACTTCCTGTTGTGTCTGGAAAATGCCGTTAGTCTCATATCCCCAGAAGTAACCAATTGGGAATCCTTCTTCGGCACGGGTAACAATACCGTATGTAGCGAAACCGGTACCAATGATCACACCTTCTGCATTACCGATGTGAGTAACTTCGTTGCTATTGAAAGCAAAGTTAAGGCCCACATTATAATTAAACTCGTTAGTGTAATCACGGTAGTCTACGCTAAATTCAAATCCCTCGTTTTGAACACTACCACCGTTAACAATTGGTGCGTTGTTACCAACGTGACCCGGTATAGGTGCTCTTACCAGCAACCCTTTGGTTTCTTTCTGATAATAATCTGCAGCCAGAATCAATCTGTCTTGCCAGAAGCCTACATCAACACCAAAGTTAAGTTGCTCAGATGTTTCCCATTTAAGATTTGGGTTCGGCACACTGGATGGGATCGCACCGGTAGTAAATGTTTCATTGGAACCAAAACTGTATCCATAACCGGTAGCAATGGTCGATGTATACGCAAAGTTACCTATGTTCTGATTACCGTTTTGTCCCCACGAAGCTCTTAACTTCAAGAGATTGATATCATCCATGCCATCCATGAATGGTTCATTACTCATCACCCAACCGAGAGATACAGATGGGAATACAGCATATCTGTTGTTGGAACCAAATTTTGAAGAACCATCAACCCTAACAATACCTGTTATCAGATATGTCTCGTCAAAATTATAACTTGTGCGGCCAAAGTAAGACAGTAGCTTCTCGTTATAAGCTCCCCCGGCCGTACGCATTGACTCTTCATTTGAAGCTACATTAAGCCATGCATTGGAAGGATCAGACATCAATAAGTTTGATTTTGAGCCAAACAGATCTTCAAAATGAACTTTTTGAGCAGAAATACCGCCAAGTAATGAAATATTGTGGTTGCTAAAAGTGTTCTCGTAACTCACAGTATTCTCTGAGTTCCAGGTAAACCAGCGACTTTCAGATTTACTTACCAGAGATTCACTGTTTGTTTGCGCAGAATTCAGGTAAAATGTTGGTACATAATTGTCGCCTTTAACAAACGCTGCATCAATACCAAAGCTACTTCTGACAACAAGATTTGGCATGATCTCTAACTCAGCATGTAGGTTATTAACCAATTTATCTACCTGAGTTTCACCATGTGTTACAGCCAGTCGGGCAAGTGGATTGACGATCTCCTGAGTCACATAGTTTGAGATACCATAGTACTGACCATCATTTTGGACAGCATTACTAGGATAGCTCTGAAGGTCATTTGGATCTGTTTCATAGATCGGAGTCAAAGGATCCATATTCAGGGCATTACTTAATGGAGAACCCCACTCACTATTACTGAGTACTGCATTTCGGTCTATTCGGCTATAGTTCAGACTATTACCAAACCTGAATATCTCGCTTACCTTACTGTCCAGTTTCAGGTTGAAAGTGTTTCGGCCAAACTGAGATTTTTCTCCTCCGACAATACCTTCTTGTGCAAAAATGGATACTCCGGCTGAATACTGCGTACGATCGTTTCCACCAGAAATAGTGATCTGATGACTCGTCATTGGAGCATTGTCATTAAAGACAGCATCTTGCCAGTCAGTTCCACCTGAAACTTGAGGATCAATTGGGAAAGGCATGCTGACACCTGCATAGGAAGCCCCTTCATTCATCATAACCATATACTGACGCGCATCCAGCATATTGATTTTTCTCCATGCATTTTGGATACCTGCATATCCTTCGTAAGTAACATTAGTTACATCAGGTTGGCCTGATTTCGTAGTGATCAAAACCACACCGTTGGCAGCACGTGCTCCATAAATAGCCGCTGAGGCCGCATCTTTAAGCACCTGCATAGATTCAATTGAACCCGGGTTCAGATAATCGATACCACTAACCGGCATACCATCCACTACAAACAGAGGATCTGCGCTCCCGGTGGTTCCCGCTCCACGAATTCTGATGGTTGGAGCTTCACCCGGCTGCCCGGATTGATTTGCCACAAATACACCAGCCGTTCTGCCCTGTAAAGCTTGTTCAACACGGAGAACAGGAGTATCATTAATGCTTTCTGAACTAATAGAAGAAACAGACCCAGTGATCTCGCTTCTTCGCTTGGTACCATAACCAACAACGATCAGCTCATCAGATTGCAACACTGAAGGATTCAGCGCTACATTTATAACACTTCTTCCGTCAACCGGAACTTCCCTTGTGTTAAAACCGAGGTAAGAGAATACCAAAGTATCCTGTGTTTCGGCGGTCAGAACAAAACTACCGTTCAAATCTGTTGCCGTTCCTCTTGAAGTGCCTTTAATTAAAATATTAACTCCAGGAAGCGTTTCACCGGTTTGAGCTTCGGTTACACGTCCTCTAACCGTATCAGCCACAGCAGTGACTGGTGTTAAAGGATCGGCACCTGATATAACATAAACACGATCACCCAGATACCTGGATTCTAGATTGTGTGGTGTCAGTAGTATCTGAAGTTTATCTGATAAACTTCCCTCCAAATCTACCTTAGAATGGCTTTTTCCCTCTACCAAGTTTGTTTTGTAGAAAAAGACAACGTTGTAAGCGCTTTCCAAACTCTTTAAACTTTTTTTAAGGGAGACCTGTTCTGCAGAATTTTCTGCATAACCTGCACTTTTGTTGTAAGCAAATTGTGCTTTTTGTGCTGCCCAAGTTGTACCCATGCTGCAGAATGCAAATAGTAAAACTAACAGGGTGATTCTTTTAGCTTTCATATCATTACTGTTTAATGTTATATCTTTCATTTCTATGATCCCTTAGTTACAGAGTCATCTTCTTTTTTTCTGATGAAGACTGTTTGCTCGTGTTTTGTGATTTCTACATCCAATACCTGAGCAAGTCCTGTCAAAAGAAAATCTATGTTTAAGTTCTCCAACCTTCCCGTTAACCGTTCACTGAGCAGGTCATCGTCCTCAACTTTAACACTGACATCGTAGGTAAATTCTATCCTGTCAATGAGTTCGTAAAGTGGAGTATTGTCAAGAATCAAAGTATCACTGGCCCAAGATGTATAAACCTGAGTGTTGACTTTTCTGACCTCGATCTTGTCCATTTTATTTGAAAATTCCACCAATTCTCCAGGATTCATGATGTAATTCATTACCTGTTGATTTACAGGTTCAGATACATCAACCCGAACCTGGCCTTCACTCAAAACAACCTGACTTCTTGATTTAGTCGTATTCACGGAGAAAACAGTCCCCAATACCGACACATCGCCATCAGGTGTATGAACAATAAATGCTCGTTTTGAATCAGGGTTGTTCGTAATGCTGAATAAAGCCTCTCCTTCCAGCCAAACTTGCATGGTGTCCGTGTTAACGGATTTATCGGGGAGGCGTAGTTCTGAATTGGCATTTATCACAATTTTTGAACCATCAGAATACTGAACCGAAGTTTTTTGACCCGTATCTGTATTGAAAGTTCGATAGGTTACCGATGAGACCCGACTTTTATCTGTTCCGTTGTTCTGTAGTAATGTGTGTCGGGTAAAAAAACCAACCACCAATAAAATACTTGCTGCAACTGCGATTGCTGACCAAACGGCCGTTCTCGAGCGTTTTCGAACCTCTTTGTAGGATCGGTATCTTTTTTGAGAATCGATTCTCCACATCAAGCGCTCTAATTCCACCTCGGAATTCGGCAAAGGAAGTGATTGTGAACCTTCATTTAATAGCTCCTTCCCTTTTTCAAGAAGACCGGCATGATCTTCATTTTGCTCAGACCATGCAGTCCATTTTGCAAACTCCTCTGATGTTGCTTTCCCTGTAAGAAAACGAACAAAAGATTCATCAAGTAATAATTCTGAGAGCTTACTAGGCATATATAAATTTCTTAATTAATTGGGTTACTCTCGGTTTGTGACCTAATAGAGAAGTGCCGAATGGAAACCTACTCTATTTTTATTAAGAAATTTTTAAGAAGAGTTTACATGCTCCTTACAATATGCGCTACAGTGGGTTAAAGATACTATTAGAATTATTTATCCAGAAAAGAACGAAGCATTTTTACAGCTTCAGACAAAAAATTATAGATACTTTGTGCGCGGATCTCCAGTATCTTTGAAATCTCATCGGTTGATAACCCCTCAAAATATTTCAAATAAATAATCTCACGCTGCCTGGGTGTCAATTTTTTAATGGCGTTTTTAAGATCCTTGCTTTCTTTTTCCTGTAGATTCAGGATCTCATCCCACTTTGCATAACTCAACATAGGATCAAACTCTTCCTCATAATACTTCTTGTCTATCTCTTCCCTTCGTATAGCCGCTTTTTTCCTATTCAGCAGTTCACGCCTCAATGAGACAAACAAATAGGCCCTCACTGACCCCGGCTTGCTAAGGTTCTTGCGATATTTCCAAAGTTGAAAGAAGACCTCCTGAATAGCATCACGTACTTTTTCAGAGTTTGGGATGATCCTGTATCCATATTTATAAAGCGATTCAAAGGTTGTGGAAAAAAGGCTACCTAAGGCATTCCTATCCCCTGAGCGCAACTTTTGCCAAAGTTGATCTAACGCGTCCTCACCCTGTAAGTTCTTCGATTTACTCATTTAAGTAGGAGATGAAGGCTTTTCTTCAATCATATATCTTGAAGAAGATGCTAATCCTGTGTGTTCTTTTGATGAATCTTTTTTCTAAATCAATACCTAAATGGTACCAAATTATTACGAGCTACCAAAAATACAGAACACTGTATAACTCATACTTTTGTTCACATCTTGATAGTTCGGATATCTTAACTTAGCTTCTCTGCGTTCCGGTGTTCTGAGATTTTTCAAAAACATAAATATCAGAACTACATACATCTATGCAATCTAATTTTTCACAAAACCCAGCCTCAGATCTCATCGATAAGATCTTAAAAACAACCCTCATACTAGGTTTAACCATTATTTTAAGCACCAATAAAACCTTGTCTGCTCAGCCCTACCTGAACCCAGCCATTTCTTTAGATGAACGCGTAAATGATCTTATTTCGCGAATGACCCTGGAGGAAAAAGTTGGGCAGATGACTCAGCTTGATATTACCATGGTCAATAATAAGGGAGATCAAAGTGATGTCAGCCTTGATCCTGTAAAAGCCCGAACATTGCTTCAGGATCATCATATAGGGTCATTTCTTAATGGTGAAGCTGTATCGGCACAGCAATGGCTTGAGTACATCACTGAGTTGCAGCGTATTGCTGTTGAAGAGACCCGGTTAGGTATTCCCATCATTTATGGTATCGACCATATGCATGGAGCGAGCTACCTAACCGGCAGCACGATATTTCCTCACAATATCAACATTGGTGCTACTTTTAATCCTGATAATGCCCTGCAAAATGGAAGGATCACAGCTCTCGAAGCAGGCCCCTTGGGGCACGTATGGAATTTTGCTCCCGTTCTCGATCTTGGTCAGAATCCGTATTGGCCACGTGTTTATGAGACTTATGGAGAGGATCCTTATCTCGCTTCCAGATTGGGAGAAGCCTATGTAGATGGATTACAGGCAAAGCATGACCAATTTCCTTACCAAATTACTGCCACAGGCAAACATTTTCTCGGATATTCAGTACCAAGATCCGGTTGGGACCGTACACCGGTAGATCTTTCCATGCAGACCATTCATGAATTCCACCGGCCATCATTTCAGGCTGCATTGGATGCCGGTATGAAAACTATTATGCTCAATAGTGGTGAGATCAATGGTATTCCGGTTCATGCATCAAAAGAACTTCTGACAGATCTTTTACGTGAAGAAATGGGTTTCGACGGAGTCATACTTACTGACTGGGCTGATATTGAAAAACTTTACAACTACCACAGAACGGCTCGTGATTATGACGAAGCAACATTTCAGGCTATTGAAGCCGGTGTGGATATGAGCATGACGCCTGACTCCCTGAATTTTAATGATAGCCTGATCAAGCTTGTACAGAATGGAAAAATCACTGAAGAACGGATCGATGAATCTGTACGCCGAATCTTAAAACTGAAATTCGAATTAGGGTTATTTGAACATCCCTACCCTTCAGGCAAAGGAATTGAAAATATTGGAAGTGCCTCTCATAAAGCCATCGCCCTCCGTTCGGCTCAGGAGTCCATAGTTCTTTTGAAGAATCAGGATAACATCTTGCCGTTGTCTAAAGGTGTAAAAAACATTCTTGTCGTGGGCCCATCAGCTAACAGTAAGAGAAATCTGTCAGGTGGATGGACACTGGCATGGCAGGGTGGTTCAGAAGAACAATATCCTGAAAGCATGCAAACCATTACGGAAGCAATTCAGCATCAACTCCCATCAGCAAAAGTAACCGGTTTGAATTCCATGGGTGAATCGGAGACAAAATTACGATCTGATTTTGAAAAGGCTGCCAATAGTGCTGATGCCATTATCATTGCAGCAGGTGAAGAACCCTATACCGAGTTTGTAGGAAATATCACTGATCTGGAACTTCCCAAAGATCAGCTTGATCTGATCAAAGCAGTTAATGAAACAGGTAAACCTTCTGTACTTGTGTTAGTCGAAGGACGACCAAGAGTGGTATCTGAAATAGTTGAGGAAACTGATGCCATTATCTGGGCAGGTCTCCCCGGTTTTGAAGGAGCAGAAGCCATTGCAGGTGTCATCAGTGGTGAGGTAAACCCAAGCGGTAAACTGCCCTTCTCTTACCCTCAATATGTTGGTTATTTCGTGCCTTACAATCACAAACCAAGTGCATCATATCACTTTGACTCTGAAGTTGCGAATACCATAGAGCAGGATGACGAGACCATCGCTGAATGGGAATTTGGGCATGGCTTGAGTTACACGAATTATTCCTACGGTGAGCTCTCCGTAAATAAAACTACAATAGATGAGAATGAATTAATAGAAGCTGAGATTACGATCACAAACATAGGAGAGCGCACCGGTACCGAAGCAGTGTTGTGGTTTATATCTGATGAAGTGGGTAGGATATCGCGGCCTGTTAAAGAACTCATACACTTTGAGCGTGTAGAACTGCAGCCCGGTGAGTCTCAGAAGGTGAGCTTAAGAATTAATCCAAATGATGATCTTACCTATCCTGATTTTGATGGAAATCCTATACTTGAAGAGGGCTATTTTAAAATACGAGTAGGAGATAAAGTTGAGCGCTTTTACCTTGAATTAGCTGACAATAAGTGATCCGGATCTGACATTCACAGCATTAATTAATAATAAAAGAGGGAGCCTCAAGCTCCCTCTTTCTTATCTTAGCCTTGTTTATTAATCTAAAAATGTCACTTTACCTGTATCCAGGTCATAAAAGGCACCGGCAATAACAACATCACCATTACGCTCCAACTCGGCAATGATCGGGCTATTTTTACGCATTTCAGCGATGGTATTGCGTACGTTATTGTTAACTACTTCTGTTACGTAGTTATTATTTGAAGCAGACTGCTCACCACTATAGTTCTCAGTCATTTCAATAGCGGGTTCGATCTTGTCTAGCATGGCGGTAATGTTGCCCATTTCAACACCATCAATGGCTGCTTTTACTGCACCACACGATTCATGGCCCATTATGACAACCACTTTTGAGCCGGCTACTGCAGTTGCAAACTCTGCACTCCCAAGAATGTCTTCGTTCACAAAGTTTCCTGCTACTCTCGCAACAAATATGTCTCCAACACCTTTGTCGAAAACTTGTTCCACTGGGACACGGCTGTCTACACACGACAAGACAATAGCATCAGGATACTGACCACCTGCAGTAGCCTTTACCTGAGCCTGATAGTCTCTCGGAGTCAGACTGTTTTTGGTAAACCGGTCATTACCATCCTTCATTTCCTGAATGATCTGCTGAGGAGTTTTCTCATCCTGAACTTCATCCGTCATAACTGCCGAAGTTAATTGAACGGTATTTGTTTGCATTTCACTTTCTTTTGAGGTGCAAGCTGTAATTAAGAATGAACCCAATACTAATACAGATAATAGATTTAAACTTTTCATTTTATACATGATCTAAGGATTTTAAAATTGAATTAGCATAGCTATACCAAAGGTTATTTAAGCCACTTTCCTTTGTTTACAGTCAAATACAGAGATTTGGCAAATGCACTTTTCCCTTGGATCTTGATCTGCAATAGTGAATAGCTAAATAAAACGGATGGGCTTAGACCCTGTCTGGTGGGGGTGTAGAAACATGAGGAACAAAAAGGTCCTCATAGATCATGTATGATCCATTGTCTTTTTGAATAGGAGCTATAAAAATCGGATCAGAATCATCATGCTCGATCTCATCTTCACTACCATGTTCTTCTATCACATCAGGAAGTGGAACTTGCGAGGTAGAAGCAACTGTTTCGACCGGTGAAGGAGGAAGCAACCAGTCATACTCATGTAATAGCGTAAACACCCCGAAGAGGAGCGTTGCACCTAATACGAATACGGTATGTAATTTTTTGGCTTTCATATACGTAAGATATTCAGTCACAGAAAACTATGCTCGATATTTTTGCGTTCCGGATCAAAAAAGATAATTAAAGTAATGCAACTATCTCCGCCGGAACGACTTTTACCATTCAAAATGTTAGGTGACCCAACTGATCAAACAATTCCTCATTTAATGCAACTTCGGATTCCACTACTACTGTTTTTATTTATTTGCTGTGGCTTTAGTAGCTTTGCCCAATCAACCGGGAATCTGTCAGGCACTGTAACTGACGCTAAAACCGGAGAACCGTTGATTGGGGCTACAATCATTTTAGAAGGAACCGAACTCGGAGATGCGACTAATGAGAATGGTCAGTTCACTATCCGAAATATCCCTCCTAAAACCTATAATGTAAAAGCATCATATATAGGTTTTATCACCCAAACCAAATTCAACGTTGTTATCAGATCTGAAGGCAATATTGATGTTAATTTTCAATTAGAAGAAGACGTTAGAGAACTGGATGAGGTAACAGTAACTCCCAATCCGTTTCAAAAAGAAGAAGTGACCCCTCTCTCGATTCAGAAATTCAGTCGGCAAGAGATTGCAGCTTATCCCGGTGGAAATAACGACATTGCAAAAGTGGTTCAATCCTTGCCGGGAGTATCCGGTTCCGTGGGTGGTTTCCGTAATGATGTGATCATTCGCGGAGGAGCGCCTAACGAGAATGTTTACTTCCTGGATGGCATCCCGATTCCTAATATCAATCACTTTTCAACTCAAGGAAGCGCCGGCGGTCCGGTTGGTTTGTTGAACGTCTCATTTTTTGAGGGGGTTTCACTTACTGCCAGTTCATTTGGTGCCGAGTATGAAAATGTGTTATCAGGTATTCTTCAATTCGATCAGAGAAACGGGAACAACCGTGATTTTAGCGGCAACCTGAGAGTGGGTTCGAGTGAGGCAGCTTTAACCGTCGAGGGACCTCTTTTTAAGGGGAACGAAACCGAATCAAATACAACCTATATAGCATCGGTTCGGCGCTCTTATCTACAGTTGCTGTTTCAGGCGATCGGACTTCCCTTCCTGCCTGATTACTGGGATTATCAGTACAAAGTGAACCACCGGATCGATCAAAATAATCGGATCTATCTCACCGGAGTCGGCTCCATTGATGACTTATCCATCAATGATCTGGATGAGTTTGATGCCGAGCAGGAAGCTATTCAAAATCAGATTCCTGTCATTCGTCAGAATAGCAATACGATTGGTATCGGCTGGAAAAGACAATTTTCGGACAATAGTGGATTCATGGAAACGGTGATCAGTAATAATACGCTGGGCAATAATTTTTATAGGTATGAAGATAATGTCAACGAAACCGGGCTCTATCTCAAGAATGACTCCCGCGAAACTGAAACCCATCTTAGATATCAAGCCACAACGTTCATGGGCAACTGGACTCTTTCCGGTGGGATGAACCTTATAAATGCCAATTACACTAACTCCACTGAAGATCTGATCAACAACCGTTTATTTTCTACCGATCTCAATTTTTTCCGATATGGTTTATTTGTTCAATCGTCTGCTAATTTTAATGAAAACCGGATCGGTGTTTCTTTTGGGCTGAGGGCGGACGGTGATAGTTTTTCGGAGTCAGGTGATCAACTCTATCGTACTCTCAGTCCCAGAGCATCATTTTCATACAAGATTACAAAAAATGAAAAGTGGACAGTGAATACATCCCTTGGAACATATTACAAGATCCTGCCTTATACTACCCTTGGGTTTCAGGATAACAACGACAATTTTCCTAACAGCTCATCTGATTATATACGAAGCGATCACGCTGTAGCCGGACTGGAGTACCTGATAAACGACCGGGCAAGAATTTCAGCCGAGGCCTTCTTCAAACACTACACCGATTATCCGATCTCAACTACAGACAGTGTTTCACTTGCTAATAAAGGAGGTGATTTTGAAGTTTTCGGTAGTGAACCGATCGTCAGTTCTGGTGAGGGAAGAACCTACGGGGTAGAATTGCTGTATCAGCAAAAATTCACCGGTAAATTCTATGGTGTTGCCGCATTCACGTTCTATAAAAGTGAATTCACTAATCTTTTTAATAACGATTACAAACCGGCTGTTTGGGATAATGGAAAGCTGATCTCACTACTTGGTGGCTATAAATTTGGTAACAACTGGGAGGTTAGTAGTCGCTATCGGTATCTGGGTAAAGCTCCTTATGCACCGGTCGACCAGCAAAAGACCCTGCAAAATTATCCCGCTGTTTTTAGAGAATTCGAACAACTTGGTTCCGTTCGGCTCGATCCATTAAGCCAGCTGGATATTCGCGTAGATAAGAAATTCAACTTCCAGAACCTCAGCCTTGATATCTATCTGGAAGTGCAGAATGTGCTTGCGCAAACCAGTCCTTCTGAACCACGCTATGGATTGGACAGAGATGAAACCGGTGGAGATCATTACCCCAAGGAAGTCTTGTATTAGTGTGAATACCGTCCAGACAATGCTGAAGTACTCCCATCTATCGGGCTGGTTCTAAATTTCTAAACGATCAGTTGATCACGGTAAAATAAGCGACCGCCTTAGGTTTAAAGTTGCGTATACGGAGTTCATATCCAGGTTCGATAAGGTCAATATCTGGAGTTACATAGCCTGTTGAATCTTCCAGTATTTCCGAGTAGGTAACATAGGCTTCATATGGCTGAAGTTCTGCCACCTCTGCAAACTGTTCGATCGGCACATCATAAGTAATGGAAACAGAGGCAGGATTGTAGGTCACATTTTGCCCTCTTGGTAATCCTCTGGTGTTAATGTAAACCGTCGCTTCCCCTTCAGTAAATTCAGATATATCAGCCTCATACAAGATCATAGTATCCGACAGATCTATCACTCCTGTCTCTTCCCTGCAGTGTAATTGTACGTGAGATATCATTACGAACATTATTTAACCTGAGCGTATCCTTAACTACCCATTCCTGAATATCCGCTACACGGGAAGCAGCGCCGGTAATCGTTATACTATCCGGACTAATAGCCGGTTCTCCTATCATACCAAATCTGTTCTGAAAATCAATATTGGTATTCAATACCACAGGAACCTTCTTGGAGACCTTGGATTCCAATTCCATCTGAATCATCAATGGCTGAACTTTAGCTATATCCACACCCTGCAAATAACTCAGACGCTGACGAACCTGATCAAACAGATTGACTTCTTCACTTTCGATGTTTATCACAACGGTTGGAGGATCATTATAAAGCGAAAGTAACTGCCAACCATCTCCGGAAATTCCAGCCTGGACAAACTCAGGCAGTTCCTCTGTCAGCGCCATATCTTCTGGCAAATTGCCGGGTTCAATAGGAAGATTAACATTGATACTGTAACTGCTGCTTAAATTAACTATAAACCACAAGAGCCACCGCCATGATATATGCCCCAATAAATACTATCACTTTTTCACGGCGCATGAAGGTTACTTCCTCTTCATCAGCTCCGGGTTTAGTCCCGAACTTGAAGAAATCCTTTATTCGATTAATAAGTGGATGATTGAAAAATTCTGCCATACAGCAATATAGATGCAGGTTTAAGTTTAATCAACTAACTACGCACAATGATATCAGAAACGATATCTCCTTTTACCTTAGCGTTCAATCTTTTTGCAATGCTAAAGCGGTTTGAATGAATTTCGTGTCTCCAGGCCGGGTGTTTAACTTTCATAGCAAGTTTGTTCCCCTCAAAGTGCAGGTCCTCAACTTCCGATGCCACTCGCGTACCCACTACTTCCTCGAAAGCAGATAGTATCATTCCCTGTTTCAGTTTTCTTTTCTGAGGAAATTTTTCTAAAAAATCTTCCAGTACTGAACTCAGTGATTTGGGTGTATCAAATCTCATGCTTCCACCTCTTCAACTTTACCATTTTCTACTTTATAAAACCGATTGTTTTCCCCATCGAAAGATACATAATCTTTAAAAGGAACCGGATTTGCTGAAGTTATGAATATTTGACCTTTATGTTGCTGAAGTGCTGTCAACAATATTTCGGTTTTATTGAGGTCCAGATCGCCGAACACATCATCGAGCATCAGGATCGGAAGGTCATCCAGTTCATCGGAATAATAATGCAGCTGGGCTAATTTCAGTGAAAGAGTAAATAAGCCGGTGCTGTCCCTGAGAGCCAAACCTTCTTAGTTCAAAATCATCCAAATAAAATACAATCTCATCCCGGTGCGGACCAACGGTTGTTATCTCCCGTTCAATTTCCTTTGCCTGAACTTTCTCCAGTTCCTCGTAGTATGCTTTCTCGATTTCTTTAGGATCAGGTCCCGGAGTGCAGAAGGTCTGATATTCCAGATCTGTCGTAAGGTCCATACCTGAGATCATAGCATAATCCTTTACCAGATATTCCTTCAAATTTTCAAGTACTTCATACCGTTTAGATACTATTCGAGAACCTGTTTCCACAAGCTGCACATTCCAGGGCTCAAGGTAAGACTCCAAAACCGATGCAGGTCCCACGGTATTCCTGAAGTAACGTATTACGTTGCTTACGAACCCTGCGATATTCAATAAGATCCCTTAAATATGCCGGAGAAAGCTGACTGATAAATGAATCAATATAACTTCTTCTTTCTGCAGGCCCTTCCAACGTCAGTTTTTTATCATCCGGAGTAAGAGTCACTACCGGCACCATCCCTATCAGATCAGATAATCTCTCGAGGGGCGAATCATTCACAAATATCTTCTTTCCATCTCCCCTCGAATATGAACAGGATACATCAAATTCAGATCGGATCTGCCCTTCAAAATGCCCTTTGATCATAAAGTAGCTCTCATTTTGATTGACTACATACATATCTGTATTGGATACAAAACTTCGTGACATGCACAGGTAATGAATAGCATCGATCAAACTGGTTTTTCCTGAACCGTTTGCACCAGTGATCACATTAAGATGTGGAGCCCATTCAATCTTGGTCTCCAGGTGATTTCTGAAATTTAGAAGCTCTGTGTGAGTGTTTCGCATACACTATATGGTACGCATTCTATCTGTTTTTAACAGGGTATAAAATAAAAAAAGAGCCGGCCATCTATCCAAATGCCGGCTCTTTATAAAGCTACTATGTTTTATGTAAGAGCAACTATAACTCAATTCCTTACAGATTATTATGAATTCTAATAAAACTTTTTATTCTCTTAACATTAGCGGTTAAAAGTATACTCTTTGTGTCGGTTCCTAATCCTAAACTGATATCAAAACCAGGTGGTATAAAAAAAGCCACTGTGTTAGCAGTGGCTTTTAAGTCATTTATACATAGAGTTTATCACAGGCCAAAGGTATCTCTACCAAGGAAGAGAGCTGTATCTCCAAGCTGCTCTTCAATTCTGAGTAACTGATTGTATTTAGCAATACGATCTGTTCTACTCATCGATCCCGTTTTGATCTGACCGGCATTTGTTGCAACTGCAAGGTCAGCAATAGTCACATCTTCGGTTTCACCTGAACGGTGGGAGATCACTGCGGTATATCCATTCTTGTGTGCCATCTCGATGGCGTCCAGTGTTTCAGTTATCGTACCGATCTGATTTACTTTGATCAGAATTGAATTTGCAATACCTCTTTCAATACCGGTTGCCAATCGTTCTGTATTGGTTACGAACAAGTCATCACCAACCAGCTGAACTTTATCTCCAACGGCATCGGTAAGTTTTTTCCAGGCATCCCAGTCGTTCTCTGCCAATCCATCTTCAATGGAAATGATAGGATACTTGTCTACCCAGTCACTCCAGTATTCAACCATGGCATCGGTGTCTTTTTCAGAGCCGTCACTCCATTTGAATTCATACAGTCCGGTCTCCGTGTTATAAAATTCAGATGCAGCCGGATCAAGTGCGATCAACACATCATCTTCAGGAGTATAACCGGCTTTTTCAATAGCCTTTCAGGATCACCTCGATCGCCTCTTCATTAGATTTCAGATTTGGCGCAAAACCACCTTCATCACCTACAGCCGTACTATAACCTTTATCACTTAAAACTTTCTTGAGGTTGTGGAATATCTCTGAACCCATCTGCAGAGTCTGACTAAAACTCTCAGCTCCTGCCGGCATGATCATAAATTCCTGCATATCCACACTGTTATCTGCATGGGACCCACCGTTAATGATATTCATCATTGGGAGTGGCATAACCTTGGCATTCACGCCTCCAATGTATCTCCAAAGTGGCATATCCAATTCTATCGCCGCAGCTTTGGCAACTGCCATTGATACACCCAAAATAGCATTCGCACCTAGTTTGGCTTTGTTTGGTGTTCCATCCAGCTCAAGCAGGAGGTCATCCAGATACACCTGATTAAAAGTCGATAGCCCGAGTAATTCTTCAGCGATCAGAGTGTTTACATTCTCAACCGCTTTCATAACACTTTTACCCATATAATAATCCTTGTCTCCATCCCGGAGTTCAACCGCCTCGTGCTCTCCTGTTGAAGCGCCTGATGGTACTGCTGCACGACCAACGGTTCCGGTTTCAAGTGTTACATCAACTTCTACGGTTGGATTACCCCGAGAGTCTATCACTTGTCTTGCATGAATGTCTTCTATAAAACTCATTATTTATTCTCCGATTTGTTGAGTGAAATTCTTAATTCTTAAAGGTACTGTTATTTAACATGTACTTAAAGCCATTTCAGTCCAATATTCGTAACTTAAAGTGAAGATAATATTAACTGTAAATAAACTATTCACAAATGAGACACCCCTGGGTCATTTTATTTGACATAGATGGAACCATGCTGACTGTTGATCGTGGTTTTAACAGAGCAATGCTGAGAGAACTTCTGGATGAACACGATATTCACTATCCGGAGATGGAAGGCGATGCTTTTTCCGGGCGAACCGATCATGATATTTTCACTTCATTTTTGGTGAATCACGATTATGACCAAGCCCTATATCATACTTTCAAAACATCCTATCTGCGCGAGCTCGAGAAAAGATTGAATAAAAATCTCGTAAAGCGACATGATTACGTTGATGACGCCATCAATTATTTCACAACTAGTGATTACGTCAGAGGACTATTAACGGGTAATTATCCTGAGGCAGCAAAACTGAAGCTGAACGCAGGACAGATCCAATATGATTTTACGATCGGTGCTTTTGGTGAAAATGAAAGAGACAGAAATAAACTACCGCTGATCGCGATCGATCAGGTCAGAAAACAAATGGGAATTGAACCTGACCCTTCACGGTTTGTAGTTATTGGTGACACCCCAAGAGACATCTTATGTGCAAAACATGCCGGAATGAAATGTATATCAGTAACAACGGGTAAGTATGGGCGTGAAGAGCTTGCCAAACATAACCCTGAACTTATCATCGATGATCTTTCAAAACCTGATAAATGGTTTAGCCAACTTAGATCAGGCAAATAGAATTACTACCACATCCAGCCAAAGATGAAGCTGATCTGAGCCGATCCGAAATATTTTCTTGGGTCGTTGGCCTGCTCCAGTGGCGCCTGATCTGAAAAAACATCTCCGTTCTGATCCACAAAAAAGACTTCCGTATAATTGGGACCTACACCACAAGGATTGACCGGAGCCTCTCCAATTCGTGACAGGTCAGCTTTACAAGGCTGCAAGACCTGAATGCCATTTGGAAAGTAATTCATGGTATAACCAAACTGCACTGTAGATAGGTTTGAGAAGTTATCCCCAAAATCAATACCTACGGTAAACTCGCCGCCCATACCCCAATGCGTCTCTGAGTTACCCCAACCGGTAAAAATATCATTAGTTCGCTCAGTAAAACCATAAATACGACCCTCATTTTCCCTGAAACCATTTTCATTTACATCATTGAAGTAGCTATAAGAAAAAGCAAAAGCAGGCCCTGCACTGATCGAACTAAATAATCTGAAATTGTCAGCTATCTTTTCAGGAAAGAAACGTTGTTTAACGCCAATATAAAGTGGAACTGAAATGACTCTCTGATACTTTTCAGGCGTCGTTCTGTATCCAAGAAAATCGGTAAAAGTTTGCTCGGTTGGGTCTTTAAGTCCCGAGATCTTCAGTGAGACCAATGCTTCAGTATAAGGTCTTAAGCCAAACCGAAATTGCCCCCCCGCTCCAAACCCAAAATCAGTGAGTGCTAAATTGAAACCAAATCCGGTTCTAAAACCTTCATCATATAAATTTTTTGGGGCGTCTACTTTACTCACTTCAGGTTCACCAAACTGTGCAAAAGCATTATTTGTAAGTAAAAATGCAGCAAAAACTAAGATTGTTATTATTTTTTTCATCGGAAAAAGTTGGGTTTAAGATAGTTTAGAGCCCATTAAGTGATGCGATAACGAAATTTTCTTCATTTTCTTATTGCGTTAATACAATATCATGTTATTTTCACCACAAATTTTTAGTAATAAACACATCCATAAAATAATTAATTCAAGCTACAAAGCATGAATTCACATACAACATATTTCGTATTTGGACCAACTGCAACGCTTCGCAGAATGTCATCCAAATTGTTTAAAGATCAACCACCTAAATTTCTCTATGAATATTCTCCTGAAGGGACTTCTGAGACCATTTATGTAGCGGTTTATGAAGAATACGAAAAGCAGATCAATTCCAGTGTTACTCTGACCTGTATCGTAGAAAGTAAAGGTAAGCACAATAAGATCGTTCTCAAGAAAACCGGCGGTCGAATGGGATTTAGAGGAAGTTCACTTTCTGAAGAACAAACTGTAGAAACGAATGTTATCGATTTCATTCTTGATTTCTCAAAACGTCACGGATTAACCCTTCAGGAAGAACAGCCACCGGCTGAGACTGAAGAAGAGTAATTTATGGCTAAAACACCCTCCTTATGGACGGTTCTTAGCATGCTTGAGTGGGCCACTGATTTTTTTGAGGAAAAAGAAGTCAGGTCCCCTCGCTATAGTATAGAGTGGCTGTTAGCTGACGTATTGAACGTTAAACGGCTAGATCTATACTTAATGTACGACCGGCCCCTTTCCACTGAAGAACTAGATATTTTACGGCCATTGGTCAAAAGAAGATCGCTGCATGAGCCCTTACAATACATAACCGGTGAAACGGATTTCCTGAATGTTAAAATTAAGGTTGAGCCCGGGGTTCTGATTCCAAGGCAGGAGACCGAACAGCTTGTAGATCTCATCCTCAGAAAAAATAACGGAAAAGAGAAACTGACCATTCTTGATATCGGCACCGGCTCGGGCTGCATTCCTGTATCTATCAAAAAAGAAAAACCGGAATGGAATGTTTATGCCACTGACATATCAGATAAAGCTCTGGAAATTGCCCAAGCCAATGCTGAATATAATGAGGTTGAAGTAACATTTTTCAGGGACGATCTTTTTGACCCAACTCAAATTCAATCTCAGTTTTTTGATGTCATCGTAAGTAACCCACCTTACATTGAACCTGACGAAAAAAATAACCTGGACAAAGAGGTTCTGGAATTCGAACCCGAGCTCGCTCTATTTTGTGAATCCACCGAAGAAATGTATAGTGCACTTGAGTCAGTTTGTCGCTCCTCTTTGAAAGAAAAAGGAACAGCTTATTTTGAATTACACCATCAGTTAGGTACTGAGGTATCAAAGCTTTTCGAACCTTCAATTTGGACCTCTGAGATCCTTAAAGACCTGGACGAAAAAAAGAGATTTTTTATAGCAAAAAAGGCTTGATTTTTTGTACAAGAATTTACCGCCTCTCCTAATTATGTAAATGTGGAAAACTTGTGGAAAAGTATTTTTAAATTCTTTTTCCCGTTTTTCAAAAAGGTTAATTCAGTGTTACGGCAATGTTACGGGGTGTCAAGCCTTTTTTAGGAATTTTTTATAGTTTCGTATTAACTACTGCACACCAATGACTTATGGTATTTATAACAATGTGGATAACTTTTCAAAATTGATCAAATACAGGTTTGACAAGTGCCCAATAAATTACCATTTTCAAAACCGAACGAAGCCGGGTAAATATCTTTTCTTGTGGATAACTGGCTAGGATTGGATCAAACTTATTTAAGCTAATACCGTTAGGGGGAATTAGAAAATTGCACGAGTTATCGGTTGAAAAGGCATGGGATGACTGCCTTGATATTATAAAGGACAACATCAGCTATCAGAAGTATAAATCCTGGTTTGAACCTATTAAACCTGTGTCTTTAAAAGACAGCACTCTTACAATTCAGGTACCCAGTCAATTTTGGTACGAATGGCTGGAAGAACACTACTACAATATGCTCCGTTCTACACTGGCAAAAGTGTTGGGATCGGAAGGTAAACTGGAGTATTCTATTGTCATGGAAAAATCTGATCAGTTTGAGAATAACCGATCGGTCAGAATGCCACAACGACCAATGGGTCCGGTTCAGCCACAAGAATCAAACGGATATCCGGAGTACCAGCCCGACCGGATTGAAAATCCTTTTGTGATTCCGGGCATCAAAAAGACCAAGATCGATTCGAACCTGAATAACAATTATGTGTTCGATCGATTTATTGAGGGCGATTGTAATCGCCTGGCAAGATCTGCTGCTATGGCCATCGCCGATAATCCCGGCAGCAATTCATTCAACCCATTTTTCGTATACGGCCCAACCGGTCTTGGTAAAACTCACCTTGTTCAAAGTATCGGTAATAAGATCAAAGAGAAGTTCGGTGATGAGAAGTCTGTTCTTTATATATCCTCCGAAGCATTCACCAACGAATTTGTACACGCTATCCGAAACAACCGCGCCAGCGAGTTCTCCATGTTCTACCGCAATATTGATGTATTAATGGTAGATGACATTCAGTTCTTCAGTGGCAAGGAAAAGACCCAGGAAGAATTCTTTCATATCTTCAATGCCCTCCATCAGGATGGCAAACAGATCATTCTCAGCAGTGACCGTGCCCCAAAAGATGTACCCGATATTGAAGAGCGACTCATCTCCCGTTTTGGATGGGGATTGAGTGCTGACCTTAAAATGCCGGAATACGAAACCCGATATGCCATACTTGAGCGTAAAGCAAGTGACAACGGCATTGAGATCGATCCACAGATCACTGAGTTCATTGCACATAATTTCAAGTCTAATGTAAGAGATCTGGAAGGTGCCATTATCAAGCTATTGGCTCATGCCTCTTTGCAGAATATTGATGATATCGATCTCCCTATGGCCAAACGCGTGCTTAAGGATATGGTGAAGGATTCCAACACTCAGATCTCTATAGAACAGATCCAGAATTACGTGTGTGATTATTTCGGTATCGATACTAATAAGGTGCGGGAAAAAACACGGAAGCAGGAAATTGTGGAAGCCCGACAGATCGCTATGTATCTCTCTAAGAAATTCACTAAGTCGAGCTTAAAAACTATCGGTCTGCACTTTGGAGGGCGTGATCACTCTACCGTGATCCATGCCATTTCAACGGTTGAAGAACGCATCTCAACCAGTGCAAAGCACAAGCGTATGGTTGAAGAACTGCATCAGCGAATTGAAGTAGCCAGCCTCTGATCGTGATGGATACCCTCTCCGTAAACGGATTAAAGTTTCTTGGATACCACGGTGTTCAGGATTTCGAAAAGAAAGAGGGAAATAATTTTGTAGTAGATGTGACTTTTCACACAGATCTTTCCAAGGCCGGCAGATCCGATAACCTTAAAGACGCCATCAACTACACTGAAGTTCAGCAGATCACTGCTGAGATCATGGAGGGCCAATCCGTCGACCTGATAGAAACACTTTGTTACCGGATCGGTGAAGCACTCTTTAAGGCATATCTTTCCAAAAGTGATATGATCGAAGTCACAGTTCGAAAATTAAAACCCCCTATCGAGGCACCTATCGATCGCACCGAAGTGAGGATGTCGTGGCCCAGGTAGTTATTGCGCTGGGTTCAAATCTCAACGATCCTCACAAACAGCTTAAAACTGCCCTCGAGTTTCTTAAAAGCCTGAGCAGTTCTGAGGTTAAAAAATCTCCCATCTACCGATCAGAACCGGTTGGCCCTTCTGAAAATGATTTCCTGAATGCCGTGGCCGTTATTGAAACAGACCTGAAACCAAACAAGCTTTTTGATAAACTTAAGGAGCAGGAAAAAAAGCAGGGGCGGCCTTCCCGCTATCCCAAATGGACTGCCCGAACGTTAGACCTTGATATAATTGCCTTTGATGACTTGGTCATTGAAACAGATACCCTTATCATTCCCCATCAAGAATATAAGAGCCGTTTGTTTGTTCTTTTACCTCTTAAGGACGTTATACCCGATTGGCAGGATCCCGTGTCTGCACAACACGTGGATGAACTGATCAAACAAGCACCAAAACTCGACATTGTTAAAACAACCCTGAATTGGTAGCTGATGCCCAACTCATATGATTTTATTGCGATCGAAGGTGTAATTGGAGCCGGGAAAACTTCCCTTGCCTCTCTGCTGGCTGAGCGCAGAAATGCAAGATTGGTCCTTGAGGAATTCGAGGACAATCCTTTTCTCCCAAAGTTCTATGAAGACCGTGAACGCTATGCCTTTCAAACTCAGCTTGCCTTTTTAGCGAGCCGTTTCAAGCAGCAGCAAAACATGATGAGTCAGGATCTGTTCCATCAATTCACGATCTCGGATTATATCTTTGACAAGGATCGTATTTTTGCACGGCTGAATCTGGATCCGGATGAGATGGCTTTGTATGATAATATTTTCAGCATTATGACCGGAATAGCGGCTCAACCTGATCTGATCATTTACATACAGTCTTCGGTAGATCGACTGATGGAAAACATTGAGAGTCGCGGCAGAGATTATGAGCGGAACATCACTCCGGAATATCTGAAGGAATTGAACGATGCTTACAATCATTTCTTTCATCATTACAACAGGGCACCCCTGATCGTATTGAATGCTTCTGAGATCGATTTTGTAAATAATAGTGAGCACTTGGATTACATTGAAGAGCAGATATTCGAGAAACCCATTACAACAAACACCCATATCCACATCTCACCCTGAGTGAAATGCTTAAGTTTTTAGTTTTTATCATAATATTCTTCTTCCTGATAAGATATATCAACAGATTGTTCTTACCTTCCAATAAGAAAAACAAGAGTTTTGATCCGTTTAGCGGACGTTCAAACAAAAGAAAAAAAAGCTTTGATGAGATAGAAGAAGCTGAATACGAAGATCTTTCTAATAAAGACAATTAAACTAACTCCATGAATTTCGAAGAGAAGCTGAATAAAGGTTTTGAATTACTAAGAGAAAAAGACATTGACTACGCTCTGGATGTAGCAAGAGAGCTGCAGAAAGAACATCCTGAATCACATGAGGCCTTCTACCTCGAAGCTTTGGTCATGCAGCAACTGAATCAGTACGACAAAAGCATCGAGGCGATTGAAAAGGCGATCGGGATCGATGATGACAATGCCCCCTACTATAACCTGCGCGGTAATGTAAGAATGCAGCTGGAGAAGCTGGAGGGAGCCGAAGAAGATTTTGATAAAGCGATTGAAATGGCTGATACCTCTGCCGCTCATCGCAACAAAGTAATGCTGATGCTGATGACCGACCGCGGTCAGGAAGCTATCCCATATCTGATCAACCGAATTAAAGAAGATCCTAAGGATGCTGAAAACTGGATCCTCATGGGCGATATGATCCATAAAGGCGGTCAAACTGATAAAGCTCGTACTTATTACGAACAAGCCCTTAAGATCGATCCTGATAATGACTACGCCAAGCGCCAGCTAGAAGAAGCAGAAGAAGAATAGAATATCGAACCTGCGGTGGCAGCAGGCATTGAACATTGAATGTCGAAGTTTTAAGAATACAGTCTCAGTAAACCAATACAGGAATATTGCAAGGGTCTCTCTTGGAAGCCTGTTTAGCCTCAACTTTAATTACTGACGCAAGCATCTCGCTTGTGAAATTTAGATAACCACACTCATCTCGTTCCTGACGCTCTGCGTCGGAGCGAATGAATCTCTAAAAAGCCCCATGTTTTTCAGGGAAAGCATTGAATTTTGAAAGGCAAAAGTGCTATCTTTGTCGCCCTTCAAGTATTACCAATGCTCACGTGGCGGAACTGGTAGACGCGTGCGCTTGAGGGGCGTATGGCCTAACGGCCGTGGAGGTTCGATTCCTCTCGTGAGCACTTCAAAGCCTGTTTCTTATTTCAAGAAACAGGCTTTTATTTTATTTGGTATTTATCTTCGATATCAGAATCCCATCTTTAAATTTTCAATCTACCCAAACCCGTAGCAACGCGATGCATCGCGTTGCTACGGGTTTGGATGCAGACTTAATGACTTCTTCTTGACATTATTGATCAAAAACAGTAATTACTATTTAATTAGTAATTGATAACAAATTGATCATGGATCTCTTCAAAAAACTTCTCCCGGTAATTGCTTTTACATTTTTAATTTTAGGATGCGGAGAAACCGAAAGGCCGGAAAATTCAGAACCAGAACTCGTAACCATAGACACTTTATATCAATTTATGGATTTTGAAGACCACGGTATTTCTCGACCGGGGTCAATCGCTATTCTACCAAATGGTAATATTGCCGTAGCTGATGGGCAGATCAAAAAGATCACTATTGTTACCCCGAGTGGTGATTCAGTGGCTCAATTTGGTAAAGAAGGTCGAGGGCCGGCGGAGTTTATATACCCAGGCAACCTAACTGTAGCCTCAGGGTTGCTAAATGTGGTTGATGCGAATCAGTTCAAAGTTCTGGAATTTGACCTGAAAGGAAATTTTGTGGACAGCTATGGATATGAAAGTAAAGCGATGGGAGGCGCCATAGCATTGTCAGATGACCGCGAGTTTTTCACCGGAGCAAATGGCGAGAACGATAAGCTCATTAAATGGGGAAATGCAGATGCCGATACTTCCCATCTATTTGGGGAAGCCAAGGTCTCTATGGTTGAAGATATGGATATAAAAGCCAGCCGGAATGCCATCACAAACGGCCGAATTCCTGATTATTTTAAAAATAACGTGATACTGACTTTAGGTGAAGATCACCTATATGCTTTTCTGAATTCTTACAGTGAGTTGAGAAAATACACATCGGGTGGCGAACTGGTCTGGGAGGAACAACTTGCACTGCCTGACAATGAGCAGTTAAAAGCTGACATAGCTGAAGCTGCCAATCAATCCCCAAATTTTCTACCCTTTTTAACCTATTTATACTCAGCCAAAGTGGTGGATTCCAACATATATTTGCTCAGTAGTAAAGCCCGGAATTCACCTCAACATCTTACAAAGGTAAATTCGGATGGTCAAATAACAGCTTTCTACAAAATGCCCCATGCCGATATGCAAATACTGAACTTTGCTATCCATCCGGATGATAACACCATCTACGTTTCTGATGCCAGAAGTGGGATCGTTTATAAGGGGAATCTATAATTCTATAATAATAACCGCCATATTTGTGTATTCAGATAAAATCAATAAAGTCACAGTTGATACCCTTATTGCCTTTATTGATTTCGATATTCAGAATATTACTCAGCCTACAGAAATAGCATTAAACTTAACAACTACTTTTCACTCCCGAAATAACCCGGCCATATCCCACTTCTCAATAACTTCCTTTATCAGGTTGCCAACACGAGTATTTACTCTTTCAAAGTACTCGTCGGCCTGAGTCTGGTCAAATGTTGGGTAACCCTGCCCCGGTTCATATAAACCTATGGATGAGGGAAACGGATACGCTGACCAGGAACTGCCACTCGGATAAGGAGTCGCCATTTCTTCTCCGGAATACCACTCCGGATGTATATGATCGGGTGTTACAGCCTGCATGTAGGCCGACTCATTGTTTCCGGCATGACCTCCATTTTCTCCAAACACAGCAAACGTATCTTCAGAAGCCAGGCTCCACCAATTGATAACCATGATCCGAACCTGCAGTTTATTTGATAATTCTGCAGCCAGATCCTGAAGAACGGCCGTCTGCCCACCGCCGTGACCATTGAGTATGATAATATTCTTGAATTCATTTTTATGTAACCCTTCCAGGATCTCTCCTACAAAGGCACGATACACCTTTTCACTCATAGCAAAAGCGCCGGGATAAGCTGCCAGTGTCCCTGTCATTCCATAATTCAGCGTCGGTGCTACCATTGCATTCAGATCGCCCGCCAGTTCCCTTGCCATGGCTTCCGGAGCCAGATTATCGGAACCGTTGGGGATAACCCCATGGGGTTCCAATGTTCCTGTGGGCAATAATACCGTTTCTATCTTTTCCGGTACAAATTCCTCAAACTCCAGCCAGTTTATAAGATTCATTTCACGTGTTGTTGGGGCTTCCTGTGCCAGGATAGTTTCGGAAAGGATTGGAATGATCAATAATAACAATATGGCTTTTTTCATTATATGCACTGTCTTAGGTTAGGTTTTTCATCCTATATAGATAAGAAAATTCCGAATACTATTTCACATCCACTTCCCATCTCCGGACATTATCTAAGATATACTCAGCTATTGACGTTCATATTCCTGATAATTTCTGATCACCCGATCATGGTAATTTGCTTGCCAGCCGAAACCTGTATTTATCTTGCGGGCCCGTATTGTTACAGCCGATTTATATCCACGCATAATGGATGCCAGGTTTTTTCTTTGTGGACCAAACCTTTTTTGTGAATCATTATTAGATAACCACCGGTAGAGACGCGATGCATCGCGTCTCTACCGGGGTGGGCTGCCATTTCTGTTGTGTTATATTCGTTGTTCCCAATAATGATAATCCCGTGTATATGATCAGGCATTATCACAAATTCACCTAATGTGATATTCATATCCTTTCGAATAATTTTGGTCTTCTTCCATTCAGATTCAGCAATTGATCCTATCTGATTTAACAGCATTTCTCCATTCACTATCTCACCGAAAAAGCATTCTTTATTCTTGGTACAAATAGTAATGAAATACGCTCCCGGGTTTTTGTAATCCCAATATTCCCACCGGTTTGATTTGATTCTGTATTTATCCCGAAATTTTGACATATATAACCCGATTCTCTTGTTTTATTTCAAGATTATAATCTCCCCCAACCAATATTTCAAATCGTAATTATTTCCCTATGCCCGTAGAGACGCGATGCATCGCGTCTCTACGGGCATAGGGAAATTAAAAATGCTAATTAGTCCACTTCTGCAAACCCAACAGCAACGCCACCACCGGGTACAAATTTCAATTCCAGCGTATCATCAGCTGTTACTTCTTCAACTGATTTTTCTAAAGGATATGGATTTGTAACCCAATCAGCCTCTTCCCCAACGGCCCAGATGTGACCTTCGTAGGTTTTACCAGGATCCAAAAATTCGAGACTCACCTCAAACTGACGAGCTTTTTCATCGGTGATGCCGCCCAGGTACCAGTCATTAGAATTACGGTCTTTGCGAACCACAATGGCATGGTCACTATATTCTCATTATATGACATGGAATAACCTGGAATCCCGGACTTCAAAGTAAAATTTAAAAATTAGTAATTCATCAGGTGAGGTAAATATTTTCTCAAAATCCATACTTTCAACTTGTTGTCTCGAAGTGGTTGAGCAAGATATCATTAATAAAGCAGCAATAATGAAAGTAAGCGAGTTCAATTTCATGTAGGCACTAAATTAACGTAAACTTGTGTTAAGTAAGGTATCTTGACGATACAGAAACGAAAGTAAAGGGAATTTTTGTTGAAATACGAGCAAGATCACTCCGTTATGTAATTCACTTGCAAACCACAGCTAGTAGATCATGAATAAAATATTATTAATCACAGGACTTATTTTAAGTCTCAGTACAAACCTATTATTTGCCCAAAACATGGATAAAAAATTAGAGAAAGCAACTTTTGGCGCCGGATGTTTCTGGTGCGTTGAAGCTATTTATGAAATTGTCGAAGGTGTAGAACTTGTTGAATCCGGCTATTCGGGAGGGGATGTTGAAAATCCATCCTATAGATGAAGTTACCTCTGGACGAACCGGTCATGCTGAAGTAGCCCGCATACATTTCGACCCGGATGTTATTTCCTATGAGGAACTGCTTGAAGTACTATGGCACACGCACAATCCAACCACTCTGAACCGACAGGGTAATGATGTGGGAACTCAATATCGCTCGGTGATCTTTTATCACAACGAAGAGCAAAAAGAGATCGCAGAGAAATCGCTTAAGAAAACCGATGAATCTGATCTTTGGGAAGATCCCATCGTCACGGAGATTCAGCCGCTTGAAAACTACTTTGTAGCCGAAAACTATCACCAAAACTACTTTGAGAACAATTCCAATGCCGGGTACTGCTCCATTGTAATCGCCCCTAAGGTGGCTAAGTTTAAGAAGGAATTTGATTACCTGCTGAAAGAGAATCCGAAGTTTTAACAATAGACCATTAAACCAATAAAGCTCTGTGATTCAAAATCACAGAGCTTTTTTTAATTTCAGTAGTCCTGTGTACATTTGCATAACCTATTTTACAATTTCATTGCATAAAACAGAGTATGAAACATCTATTAATAATTTTTGGGCTAACCTTCATTCTTATGAACCCTGTGGTTAACGCGCAGGAAGCCGACACCACGATGACCTTCGAGGAATATCAGCCTGAATCCACACTGGTTATCCCCGGAGAGAAAGTCACCTCAGCCAAATATCCATTCATCGACGTTCACAGTCACCTTTGGAGAATGGGCTCCATGGACCTAAAACAAACTGCCCGTGAAATGGACAGCCTGAATATGAAGGTTTTAGTGAACCTAAGTGGCCGTTCCGGAGAAACACTCAAAGAGATGGTGGATGCTGCCAGAGAGCAAGCCCCCGGTCGTTTTGTCGTCTTTGCCAATATTGATTTTGATGGCATGGATGAACCGGGCTGGACCGAGCGAGCCGTGGCACAACTTCAGGAAGATTATGACAACGGCGCCCGCGGCGTTAAGATCTTCAAGAATCTTGGGCTGACCGTATTGGATTCAGAAGGCAACCGTGTTCATACCGATGATCCCCGCATCGATCCCGTTTGGGCTAAAGCCGGAGAACTGGGCATTCCCGTTCTTATTCACACCGGAGAACCGGCAGAGTTCTGGGAACCGATCGATAATACAAACGAACGCTGGCTTGAAATGAAGAACTTCCCTGATCGGCATCGGGGAGATTCCACCCGCTACCCAAGCTGGGAAGTGGTAATGCAGGAACAGTGGAACGTATTCCGAAAGCATCCAGAAACCACCTTTATCAATGCGCATTTTGGATGGATGGCAAATGACCTTGCCCGGTTGGGTAAGCACCTGGATGAATTCCCGAATGTTTATACAGAGATCGCTGCCATCATTGCCGAACTTGGCAGACAGCCACGGTTTGCAAAGGAATTTTTCATCAAATATCAGGATCGCGTTTTATTTGGGAAAGACACTTACCGACCAAAAGAATATCACACTTACTTCAGAGTTTTGGAGAGTGATGATGAGTATTTCGATTATTTCCGCAGACGTCACGCTTTTTGGAAGATGTATGGATTGGATCTGCCGGAAGAAGTGTTACAAAAAATGTATTATAAAAATGCCCTCAAAATAATACCGGGCATTGATAAATCACTATTCATCACAAACAATTAAATCTCGGTACAATGAAAAAACTAATTCAACTTCTTTTTCTACCGGTTTTGGCGTTCTTTTTCATAGCTGAAACGACCATGGCTCAAGATCGTGGAAATGACAGCAACAGGGCCAGCCCAAATGCTTCCATAAGTCAAACAATAGGAACAACAGAAGTCACAGTAACCTACGGTCGGCCAGCTCTTAAAGACCGTGCTTATTTTGGCGAGGAAACACCATTGGCTCCTATTGGTAGCATTTGGAGAACGGGTGCGAATGAATCTACGGCAATCACATTTTCTGACGATGTCATGTTCGGAGGAGAAAAAGTTGAAGCCGGAACTTATTCTTTATATACCATTCCGGGGATGAAAGAATGGACTATTATACTTAATAAAAAACTTTCCTGGGGAACACAATATGATAAAGCAGAGGATGTCATTCGTATAACTGCAGAACCTGCTGAAGGTTCTAATCTTGAATGGTTCGAGATCTACTTTAATGAGCTATCTGACACTAAAGCTCATTTAAACCTGCACTGGGGAACTACACGAGTGCCGATTCCTATTGAGACCATGTAAATTCATTGATACTGCCTAAAATTAAAAAACCCTGCACATTTATTATGTGCAGGGTTTTTTATTGGATAAAACTTCCAAAAATAAAAATGGGCAAGCGACCTACATCACGCCGCTACGACCAAATTACCGCTGCTGCATTCCTGCCCTGACGGAGTTCAAAGGGAGCTGGCTGTATAGGACTTGCCCAAGGCTTTAAAGATAAGGCTTATTACCCTCCACTATCAAGAATTATTTACAGCATGTTCATCTTTCCTATAATGGAACAAAGCATGATTCAGGCACTAATAAATATTTCGAATCCTGTTCGCTGTGATTTAAATTATTCTTATTATTGCGGCCTCAATCAAAGCTATCAACCATGCCTGAGTTTTCTGCGTTTGCACTGCCTGTTATCATATTTATTTCCCGAATAGCTGATGTATCTCTTGGTACACTCAGGATTACCATGGTTTCGCGCGGCTATAAATGGGAGTCTGCCCTGCTTGGTTTTTTTGAGGTATTGATCTGGGTCATTGTAGTAGCACAACTACTCACAAACCTGGATCACTGGGTGAACTATATAGCCTATGCTGCAGGATTTTCAGCCGGGACATTTATGGGGCTTTATATTGAAGACAAATTAAAAGTCGGTACCGTCCTTGTTAGGATTATCACACTGCAAAAGTCATTTGATATTATTGAGGCCCTTAAAGAAGCCGGAGTGGCTGTAACAAGTGTAGATGCCAAAGGTGGCTTTAACGACGTAAAAATCATCTTCACAGTCCTAAAAAGAAAGAAACTCAACAAAGTATTCGATATCGTTAAAGAAATAGACCAGGATGCATTTTTCTCTACCGAAGAAGTTAAGTACTCCAATAAACATCATGACCATCTCCCCCTTGCTGATAACCTAAGTCCGTTGGACCGGTTATTGAGAATCCGAAAAGGGATATAAAATTCACTCACCATTTAAGGTGATTACCAATCTTCTCGAACCTCCGCGGTTCCGATGTTCACACAAATAAACCCCTTGCCAGGTTCCGAGATTGAACCGACCATTGGTGATTGGAATTGAAACGGAAGATCCAAGCAACGAACTTTTGATGTGGGAGGTCATATCATCTGTACCTTCGAGCGTATGCTCATAGAGAGACGTATCTTCAGGAACCACTCTGTTGAAATGCGATTCAAAATCCCGCCTAACTGAAGGATCCGCATTTTCATTGATGGTGAGAGCTGCACTTGTGTGCTTTATAAATATATGTGCGAGTCCTGTTTCTATCTCATTAATCTCAGGGACCTGCTTCGATATCTCATTAGTAATTATATGATATCCCCGTGGTTTAGGTGAGAGCTGAATTTCTTTTTGTATCCACATTTTTTCGTTATTGGTTATTCGTTGGTTCGTTAACGGTGCTCCGATTTACGAATAACGATTAACGGTTTTAAAATATTAAGCTTCTTCCTGTTCCAGCTTTTCCTCAAACGGCGCGATGACTTCATCCAGCTCTTTGATTCCCTTAAAGTATTCCAGGACCTGTAATAATACTTCATCCACCAGAATATCAGGGCAGGAAGCGCCGGAAGTCAGTGCAATTTTTATTGGTTCATCTTTTGCCGAAAGCCAGTTTTTGGTCTGTTTCATTTTCTTGTCCCATTGATCGAAATGCAGAACTTTTTCTTTAGAAAGCTCCCCTTTATCCCGCACATGATAGGTTGGAAATTTATGTTCCAGGATCTCTACCAGATGCATGGTGTTGGATGAGTTATATCCACCCACCACGATCGACAGATCGGCATCGGTCTCCGCAAGGGCGAGTGTGGCTGATTGATTCTCGTTGGTGGCGTAACAGAGGGTATCTGAGGTGTCAGCAAAGTGATCGAGTATGTTTGCCTCACCAAATCGTTTGATAGCCGCATCGCGCAAAATCTCCATCACCTCCTGAGTTTCTGTTGCCAGCATGGTAGTCTGATTAATTACTCCGAACCGCTCCATATCGACCAGAGGATCAAAACCTTCAGTGGATTTGTGACCGAAATATTTCTCAAAATCTGAAACAGACCTCTCTTCCCTCATGATATCCGCCAGAATATGAGCCTCCTCAGGATTCAGGACCACAACTACCGCAGAATGGTCTGCACTGTGAGAAAATGTAGCTCTTGTCTCCTCGTGCTGATGCTTCCCGTGCACAACCAAACTGTAATCTTTTTTACCCAGCTGTTTACCGCGTTTCCATACTTTTTCTACAAAGGGACAGGTAGTGTTGTATTGATAGGGATCGATTCCAACTTTCTTTAACTGAGCCTGAATATCCAGAGTGGTTCCGAATGCAGGCACGATCACGATATCCTCTGAATTCAGGGAGGAGATAGGAATACGTTCGGTTCCATCCGTATCAAAAAGAAACTTGACCCCTTTCTTCTGCAGATCCTCATTGACCGTAGGATTATGGATCATTTCACTCAGCAGGTAGATATTCTTGTCCTGATTTTCCGCCACCGTTCGATATGCTATATCAATGGCGTTTTCAACTCCATAACAAAAACCAAAGAAGCGTGGGATCAAAAACTGAACAGGACCAAAATCGAGCACGGTCGGCTCCAGATCTTTCTTCATGGGATCGATGATCTTCGTCGCCTCCTTCACCTTTCGAATGATGGGCGATTGATACATCTCCGGTATTTCAAACTTTTTTCTTGCCAACGGCTACTATTCGTTAATCGTTATTTGTTAATTCGTAAGTGATATAATCGACTTCAGGTTCCTTCACATAGTTACTTTTAGATTTTACAAGATAATTAGTATATCCGTTTACAAGTTTGATCGCCCTTATGATTTCATTCGTTATATCTGAAACATCTGATCTTTCAGCTTATATGTTTCTTCTTTGGGTAGATTCTTACAAAGATCTGATATACTCTTCCTAAAATTCCTGGAAACCTGCCAAACCAGTAAGTCTTCAAAGGTAGCTATACCATGAATTTTTGATTTGTTTGAATGCATTTTTACAAATAACCATTAACACGTCAACTAGTTAATAAGTTTCTCGATCTCAGATCTCTCTTTGGGAACATCTGTTAGGTTCTCGCATCCATCTTCAGTAACCACAAGGTTATCCTCAATTCTGATACCGCCAAACTCGTACATCTTGGTCAGCTTTTCGGCATTCAAGAACTGTGACTGAGTGTCATCTTCCAAAGCCGGAATAATCAGAGCAGGCACGAAATAGGCACCCGGTTCAATGGTTACCACCATTCCTGGCTGAAGGTCTCTGCGAACGCGTAAGAATTTGATTCCGGGTCGATCTATACGCTCCACTCCTTTTGGATATCCGCCCACATCATGTGTATCAAGGCCGAGGAAGTGACCCAATCCATGCGGGAAGAACAGAGCAAAAATGTCGTTCTCCATCATATCATCAACAGAGCCTTTAACAATTCCGGTTTCCTTTAATCCTTCCAAAATCGTTCGGGCAGCATGCAGATGCAGGTCTTCCATCTTCACTCCCGTTTTGATCTGATCAATGGATGAGTTCAGGGCATTCAAAACTGCATCATAGACTCCTGCCTGCAGGCTCGTGAATTTACCATTTGCAGGATAAGTCCGGGTAATATCAGAAGCGTATCCTTCATATTCATGTCCGGCATCCAAAAGGAAAAGCTCGCCATCTTTGATCTTACTGCTATTCTCAACATAATGAAGGATTGCGCTGTTCTTTCCACCTGCAAATATTCCGTTGTAAGCATCCTGCTGCAGGCCATTTTCGTATTGTATCTTTGTGAACAAAGCCTTCAATTCGTACTCGTACATTCCGGGTTTGATCGCTTTCATCACCTGAGTGTGGGCGAGGTTGTTGACCGCTGCCGACTTGCGCATGTACTCAATTTCTTCATCGGTTTTTATCACACGGCAGTATGTCAGAGCATCTTGTAAAGTTTCAATATCGGCATCAAAACCACGGTCCAGATCTTCGATCAGTTCGGCATCAATTTCATTCAGGCAGTACACCTTGTCCGGTTTGATCTTATTCATCACCGTGAGAATCTCATTGGTGAAATGTATATGATCCGGATTATACTGTTCCATCCAGGCTTCCTGTGATTTCACATACCCGTGCCACACCGCATATTGTGCATCCCGGTCGGGTACAAACAGGTGATATTCTTCCGTCTTCAGATCCAGGATCAATGCGCATTCCGGTTCATTCACACCTGTCAGATACCAGAAATTCGATTCCTGACGAAACGGATATTCGTAATCGGTCTCATCCCTATATAGTATCTCTGAACCCTGAATAAATACGGCTCCATTTTGTCCGTCATCAAATAAAGAAAATAGTTTTTTACGGTGATTCTGATGCATCATACGATTGTCTTCCTATTAAATTATGGTGGTCTTACATACTCTTATAGAATAACGAAATAGCCGACTAATATCGACTACCAGCCTAGGAATAGCTGATCAACAGTTTACTTAGATCGACGGCTCGCTCTTTCAAAATAGTATCATCCTTCAGGTTAATAATATCATTCAGATCGATCTTGTTCTCCCCTTTCCCTGAATGAACCATTCCATCTGCAAACTCCATCATATTAACGTCCGCTGTGGCAAAAGCACTGTTCAAACCCTTTACATTAAGGATAATATTAAACCTGGTACTTTCTATAGAATTGGCAGCACAACTGATGCCCAATTTTGTTTGTTTATCGATCCCAAAGATCTTGTAGAAATGATTCAGAGCATATGCGTCAGGAAAACCATCAAAATCCAGGTATTTAATGGGCTGAACCGGGTCACTGAATAATTGCTCATTGAAATTCGTAAGCACGTCTTTTGTATTCTGATCTGTTTGCTTTCCTATGAATCCTCTTAACTCCCAGTATTCAGTATTTCTGGTTATAAGTTCTTTTTGTTCATACTTGTCTGGAAGCCATGCCAATGATTTCACACCATCTGTACCATGTTTGAACCAGTGATCCACCAATCCGTTACTTATCAATAAATAGCGTGCGTTAACTTTTTCATTATAACGCGCGATCTGAATGGACGCTTTCTCTGTGAGTTTTACACTTGGTGCCTTGCATTCGATCAGCAATTCAGGCTTAAAGTCCTTGTTGTAGTAAATAAGATCCGTTCTTGATTGGGTTTTGTCAGCCTGTAACTTTACAGGACTTTCAAATGAAATACGAGAGGGTGAAAACCCAAGATCTCCGGTAAGATACTCCACCAAGGCTAAACGAACTCTTTCTTCAGGAAGATCAGCAAATGTTTTTTTCTCAATAGGATTCCAAAGGCGTTTCTCATCCTTCTTGAAACGGTATTGAGGATATTTACCAAGCGCTTTACTGAGCAATGACTATACGTGTTTTGGAGTGATGTACTGACTTAAGAATATCACTTTTTGGAATGTATTGTAGTAAGAGATCCGATAGTAAGCGAATAAGCAGGTAAGTAAAATAGTTTCAAAACCGTATTACCTTAACTGCTTATTCCCTGCCAAAAATCAGGCTTCAGCTACTTCTCCTTCCTTATCACCGTGCAGTTTTCTTTTGATCAGAACCTGCTGAATAATAGATAACACGTTGAAAATCAGGTAATACAAACTCAGTCCGGCTGCAAAGTTATTAAAGATAAACAACAGCATAACCGGGAATATATACTGCAACATTTTCATCTGACCGGCCATTGGGCTGGTTCCGCCGGCACCGCCACTCATACCACCGGTAAGTTTACTTTGAACCATCATGGCCGCCGTCATAAGCAATACAAAACCGGCTATCTGCTCACCCAAAAATGGAATACTGAAAGGCAAACTCAGAATGTAATCGGGTGCCGAAAGGTCAGCTGCCCACAGGAATTCCTCCTGACGAATGAGGATGGAATTCTGAAAATATCTCCAAAGCGTGATCAGGATCGGGAACTGTAGCAGGTTAGGTAAACACCCGCCAAGCGGATTCACCTTATTCTTGCGATACAGATCCATCGTAGCTTTTTGCTGCTTCTGTGGATTGTCTTTGTATTTCTCCTGTATCTCCTTCATCTGAGGCTGCAGCTCACTCATGGCACCCATACTCTTGTAACTCTTGTAGGTAAGAGGTGAGAGCACGAGCTTAACGAGCGAAGCAAAAACAATGATGATCACTCCAAAATTGGAGGTGAATCCTGACATAAATTCAAAAAACGGAATAACCAGCCAGCGTACAAACGGATCAGAGAACCATCTCAGCCAACTCCATCCCACATCGACCATATCGTAGGCATGCTCATCAACTTTTACGATCTCACGGTACTTCATGGGTCCGACATACAACCGGTACGAGGCATTGCCGTCCTGATCGAGATCAGAGCGAATGGATGACGTATATCGGTGCTCTGTATTCTGATTATCAGCTTCTCCGGTCACTTCTGCCGTCATAACAGCAGCATCAGTTGGTGTCAGTGGCTTAATAAGCTGGGTAAAGAATTTCGTTTTAGTAGCAACCCAGTCAATATTACCATTGATCGTAGTTTCTTCCCGTCCGGGTTCATCCAGCTTAAATTGCTCTAACTCTCCACCGGCATAGGTGTAAGCCGAAGTTGCCAAGGCATCCTGAGTATGATCTTTTTCAGTAAATCTCAGAGGTGACGTCCAGCCAAAATCAATGCTTCGGCCAATAACGTAATCTGTTAACCCGATGAACTGAACATCCACATCCACTTCATAATTATTTCCATTTAGCAGATATGTGAGTACCACCTTCCGGCCTTCACCAAGATCCATTTCATACCGGATCTCTCGCTGCTCACCTTGTCCAATGTTGATGGAATTGCCCTGCGTAACCTGTTCAAATAAAAGATTTTGAGTCTCAACATTGTAGTTTTCGGTTGAGAGAAATCCAATATTATAGGCAGACTGTGTGGTGTCAGCTATCAGTTGAACCGGACGACCATCCCAGGTGTCATACTCATTCAACAGAAAAGAATTCGGTCCTGCTCCCCTGTTAGTAAAGGTGGCTGTATATAAAGGTGTTTTGACCTGTATTTCAGTTTCTTCAGAAACCTGACCGGTTGCAAATAAACCCTGAACCTGTGCCGGTTCGTCAACATCTTCACTTATTGACGGTTCCGGACGTGTTTGAGTCTCTTGATCCTGAACATCATCAGCCCCACCAAGGCTATCCTGCATGTTTTGCTCAACCAGAGCCAGACTGTCCTGAATAGCTCGATCTCTTCTTTGTTGTGCTAACTCTTCCTCAGAAGGCATGGTAAAATAAAACCACCCCAACATGAGTAAAAATATTAAAACAAATCCGGTTACTGTATTCTTATCCAAAGGTATAGGGTTTAGAAAGTTGAGTGGGTTGACAAGATCTGTTCACGTAGTTTTTCCATTCCGGAAACTACATCTTTTTGAACAGTCTCAAAGGTGAGGTCAGCGCGACGAGCCAGAAAAGCGAACTTAAGTTTTATGTCAGCTAACTGAGGCAATTCTGTAATGATGTGTTGATTAAGTCGGTAAGCTTCTCTCATAAAACGTTTTGCTCTGTTTCGCTTTACCGCATTACCGATCTTTTTTGGGGCTATAAATCCGACATAGTATTGGTTATCGGTGCCGGGTGTGACTGAATAACGAATGCTCACCGCCGGGTTGGAGATGAATGAGGAACCGTTAAAGAGTTCCTCAAAATTTCGCCTGCCACTTAGAATTTGAGATTTAGGCAGAGTAAATCTGTTATCAGGAGAATATGTGGCCCTACTTGGCTCCTTTTCTCTCATCACTTACTGTCAGCTTGTGACGTCCCTTCTTGCGTCTGCTTGCAATGGTTCTGCGACCATTCTTGCTGGACATACGTTCGCGGAAACCATGCTTGTTCTTACGCTTCTTATTACTTGGTTGATACGTGCGTTTCATGAATTTGGATATTTTATGCGTTCAATTTCTTATCCGAAAAAGGCTTTAAATATAAACAGAATCTCCGAAAAAACAGAACTATTATTTCCACTAATAACCTATTCTTTAAAATACATTACAAACTGCGCCCCACCTCTTCATATTTGAATACGATTTACAAGCGGCTGACTCTTCACAGACAGATATGGAAAGAACGGCGTCTGATCCACTCGCTGAAGTGTGTTGATGTCGAAATTATATACATTGTTCCGGTCGTATGTGTTTATAACGCCCGCTTCAGTTTGCAGTCCCCAAACATCGCTGATCCTGAAGCCTCTTCTGAACGTCAAGACCCGAAACGGTGGTAATAGGGTAGTCGCTCACCGAACTGGACGGCTGAGCAAAGGAATGTTCGGCGCTGTACCGGGATCAACTGCTGGATCTTCCCTTGGCACACTCACCGCAAAATCGTATCCAAATATCTGTGTATATGGTTTACCGCTGCCAAGCTCCCATCTTACGTTTGTTTCAAAACCAAAAAACTCATACCCGAGTACCGCATTCGTCAATTTGACGGCGCATGTTAAATCATGGCCGGTGAAAACTCAAGAGAGCGGTTCCATCGATGGCCCATTCGAGGTCTCTCCTGAGGTCGCTTCTATAGCTTATCGTCGACGGAGCCATATCCTGACAGAACTGAAGAGATTTTCCACTTTGGACCTGAAATCGCCCATCAAATCCATATGCCAACCCTTTGGCATTAGCCGTTTCAATACGAATTCTTGCTTCAGGTGTCCATTTGGAAACCGGGATATTTTCATATGTTCTGGCGTAACCTTCAACAGTTAGACTTACCGAGTTGCCCAATCTTTGCTCATAGCTCAAAATCCCGTGATATGAGTAGGGAATCTTATCTGCCAGCTTTATGGGCTGAAGCACCGTAAACACAGCCCCAATATCCCTTTGATCACTTATACCGGAAAACATTTGCACATACTTACCTGCCGCAATGCTGAGTTCCTGCTGCTCAGTCCCATCAGGTTTCCATGCCATTCTGAGGCGGGGCTCCTGATCGACTGCATGATCAACACAGAAAACTCGAGTTGCCAATCCCGGTTGGACTTCAAATTTTTCGCTAACCTCCCAACTCCCTGATACATATAAACTCATAATTGGAATGACCCGGTTTATCGATCGAATATCCGCAAACTTTTCACTCAGCATCACATCATAAAACCTGAAATTCACTCCAAAACCATAGTTGATAGAAACATCACCGATCTGTTCTCTCAAACCGGCGTTCAAATAGATCTGATTTAAACTTGAATAGCGTTCCTGTTCAATATTTGATCGCTCCGAATTTTTATATCCGGAGTAACCCGCCCAAAGTTCTATGGGGTACTTCAAACCGGTATCATAGGCCAAGCATCTCGTTCCGAATACAGTATTGCTCCATTCGCTGCGGATCTGTCTTGTTGGGATGATCTCCCCGCTATCTTTTGTATACAGCCCTGTAACATTACAGCTCATGTTATCAAACTGAAGCGTGTAGCGTGCTATAAAATCACCAAAATTAAGCGGTACTTCTTCATCAATTAGGGAAGGCGCTATACTTTCAATCTGTCAGCTCCCGGCCCATCACCAAAAATGACTGCCTGTCTCTTACGATCGGGCCTTCAGCATGAAAACTTACCATGTAAGGACTTACAGCCCCACTTCCGGCATACTTTCGCAAATTTCCCGGTCTCAGACTAATATCGATCACAGCCGACATTGCATTCGAAAACTCAGCCCCGTAACCACCAGCATAAATATCCGCGTTTTGAATGACTTCCTCTGAAAAGGCAGAGAACAAATTTGAAACATGAAAGGGTTTTACTACAGGCAAATTATCCACCAAAACAAGATTTTGATCCGGCGTTCCACCTCTGATGAAAAGATCTCCGCCACGATCCCCTGTGGTGACGATCCCAGGTTCGGTTTGCAGAAATGAAACCAGGTCCCCATCCACACCGGGCGTTGGAATTCGTGCGATGTCATCAGAACTAACCCTTTGAACACCTGCCCCTCCCGTTGTAACCACACGGTCTCCGGTCACAACGGCTTCATCCTGCAAAGCCCCAACTTCTGTTTCGAGTTCTACGCGTATCGTCCGTCTTTCACCCGGTTCCAAAACAAATCGTTCTGCGTGAGCCGAAAATCCGACATAGGAAATGCGAAGTTCAAATTCCGTTTCCGGTGTAATGCCACGGATCTCGCAAAAGCCGGTTGGATTGGACACACAGTTGTAGAGAAGTTCACTTTCATCATCTACGGTGTAGATCAGAACATTGGCTCCTACCATGGGGCTGCCGTCTTCTGTCGAGATCACTACGGTACGGATGAGAGCATCTTGTGCCGAAACTTGAATTGAACAAACAGAAGAAAGGAACACAAGGGTACAAAAGTATAATGCATTAAGCCTTATACCGGAAAACACAGAACGATATGTCTCTATCTTTGGGATCATTGCTTTTATCTTATACAATCTGGCGGACACACCCTGGAAGTATCCACAGGAACGATCAGAGTATCACGATAATATGAACCAAATCGCTGGGTACTTTCAAAAGCATCAAATGATGATGTATTTATATATTCATAGAATCCTTCACCATAATGAGTAAAATAGAACTCAAAATAGGGGAGCAACAGATCCGAACATCTGAGCCTGCTTAAAGAACCGGGAACCATCTTGGTCAGGTCGACCGGAAGAAATTCAAATTGGGCTCGTGGGTCAGAATCTGAATTCCTGCGAATCACATACTGCCCCTACCCCTTGTTCTGAAATAATCCTTTGCCTGAAACTCAATATAAAACTCAATGGTGCTTTCATAAACCGGATCAAAGGTAATTTCGACCGGTGTGTAACACAGTTTATTAAGCGGCTGCGCTACCGGGTCGGGCTTGGTTGGAGTAAGTGTATGTACCGCGATATTTTCGCCATCAGAACGGGTGACCGTTATCTGGTAGTTAGTATTGGGTTCAATGAGTTGTGTAACTAAATAATTATGATGAGTTATCCCGGATTCATTTAGCAGTTCATAATCCAGAAGCTGCTGCATACCTGAATCGATATTCTCAAATAATACTTGAGCATCTATTTCCTGAGTAGCCTCTGCTGTAAATGGCACGTTGAGATCCCGGACTCTGACGATATTCGTTGTTTTATTCAGATCCAATGCTCCATAAATGGAGTAAACACCGGTGTCATAGTCTACAGGCTCAAGTGTTCCATCACATGAGTAGATAAAACACGATAATGCTAAAAAAAGGATTGCCTTGATAATTAAATTTACCGATCTCAATTGATACCCGATTTCTTTGATCATTTATTAGTGAATGACTTCAATCCTAAAATAAGTGAAATGGTCAAAAAGACAATAATGAACCTTTGTCGGTTTATGCAATTACACGCTGTTTCCGATTTTCAATGATTTTGGGAATTGGTTACTGGTGTGATGTAGTACCCTCTATCCTCATTTTTTCCTTTACATCAAATGAACAATTTACCCCTTCAATACGTTAGTTATTTATCTCATATGACCTCTACAAGTTCTTACAAAACTGAAACTAATTTACGAACACATTCATGTACCACTATATATTTAATAAAAGATCATTCCTGGATCACTTTTGCTCTTAATGATCACTCCACGGCTTAGTAAAAGCTCAGGGTACTGCTTACCGTTGATTCGCTGGCGAGTAAGGCGGCCACCTGATTTGAGGATGCCAAAGAAAAAAGAAGCCTTGGAAACCTACCTCAAAGTTCTCAATGAAGAACCCAAATATTTGAAGCTTTGTGGCATACTTCACTGCTCTATGCCCGAATTGGATTCCGCATGGATTCTGAAACCGAAAAGAAAGACTATTATAAGAAGTCGTTGGAGTATGCAGAGAAAACCTTAAATCTCTATCCTGACATGGGTTACACGCATTTTGTATATGCCATAGCTCAGGGCCGTATTTCTGATATATCTGACAATAATACACGCATCGAAAAATCGCACATCATAAAAAAGCACGTCGATAAGGCGGTAAAAATACTTCCTGATTACGCCCGGCCTGGCTTTTGTTCAGGAGTTTGGCACAGCGAGATCGCCAATGTGGGTTCTGCACAGGAATTTGCTGCCGGAGTTTTTTCCAAAGGACTGCCTAAAGGCGCCTCCAATGCAAAAGCAGAAGAGTACATCAAAAAAGCCATAGAACTTAGGCCTGAGAAGGTCATTCGTTTTAAGCTTGATCTTGCCCGGCACTATGATCGGTCCGGTCAGAAGCAAAAAGCAATACAGACGTTAGGGAAGTGGTGCAAGTAACCCCCAATAATGAGATACAGGAGTGGAATCTGGAGAGAGCCAAGGAATTACTAGATGAGATTTCCTGAAGAATGGGTACTCAGAGAAGCAGAAATGTAATTACCATAGGTAGTTACATTTTCATATCAGTCATGTTCTATATTAAGAAGTGAGTCGCCACATTTCTACAAATCAACCAAACTTAAAGAAGCTTAGCCTCTTGAAATTTATTAAGCCAACCTACTTACTTCCTGTTCTTTTGGCAATTTTAGTCATCTCATGCAGTGGACCTAAGGTTATGATAGAGTATCAGGGATCTTCACCATACCCGCCGGTTAATTCCGCCTCAGAGAATTTGGATGGGAAAAAGGCTTCGAATGATTCATCTGAAAAGACTTTTGCTGTCATCTCTTCCTTTCCTGAACCAGAGGGTGGCAACAGAGCCCTAAGAAGGAAGATCACATATCCCGAAAAAGCTATAGAAAACGGTATCCAAGGCCAAGTGACCGTTCAGTTTTTCATTGATGAAACCGGCAAGGCATCTAATTTCGAAGTGATAGAGGGTATTGGTCACGGTTGTGATGAAGCCGTTATCTCTGCTTTAGAAGACACAAAATTCGGGCTGAACGGCCAGGATGATGTTCGTTTTCTATGGCTGGTTACAGTTGATTTTAAACTCTAAAAAGGGCAGACCTTTTAGCCTGCCCTTAGATAATTCAATAGATCCAGATTTTATTCCGGTTTCCAGTCTTTCATTCCGTCTCGGATCACTTCTGCCAGTCTTGAAACCGGCACACGATCCTGACTCATATCATCACGGTAACGAATGGTCACTGTATCCTCTCCTTCTGATTCAACACCGTCAAAATCTACAGTTACGCAAAATGGTGTACCGGCTTCATCCAATCTACGATAGCGTTTTCCGATGGATCCGGATTCATCATACATCACTGCGAATTCCTCACGAAGGTCTTCCTCGATTTTATGTGCCAGATCCTGCAGTTTATCTTTCTTGATAAGCGGAAAAATACCAACCTGAACGGGTGCCAGTTTCGGATTCATTTTCAGAACGGTGCGCGTATCACCATCCACTTCTTCCTCACGGTAGGCATCACAAAGTACCATAAGAGTAAGGCGGTCGAGTCCCACTGAAGTTTCGATCACATATGGAACAAAACGCTCCTGATTTTTCTGATCGTAGTAATCCAGTTTCTTGCCAGAGAATTCAGCGTGCTGAGCCAGGTCAAAATCTGTGCGATTGTGGATACCTTCCACTTCCTGCCAGCCAATAGGATATTTATACTGAATATCGGCCGCAGCTCGTGCATAGTGAGCCAGTTTGTCTTCCGGATGCGGAGCCGTTCTCAGGTTTTCCTCACGGATCCCCATCATTTTATGCCACTCAAGGCGTTTTTCCAGCCATTTTTCGTACTCATCCTCATCGGTTCCGGGTTTCACGAAATATTGCATTTCCATTTGTTCGAACTCACGCATGCGGAAAACGAACTGTCTGGCAACCACTTCATTTCTAAAAGCCTTACCGGTTTGGGCTATACCAAAAGGAATGGTTACACGTGCCGTATCAAGTACATTCTTGTAATTCACAAAAATTCCCTGGGCGGTTTCAGGTCGCAAATACACTCCGTCTTCTTCGGTAGAAGTAGACCCAAACTGAGTTTTGAACATCAGGTTGAACTGCCGTACTTCGGTCCAGTCAAAAGCTCCCGATTCCGGTGCACGGATCTCATTTTCCATGATGATCTCATACAGGTCTTCGGTCATGCTTTTCCGGGAACCGCAGGAATCCAGTTTTTCCTGAATGGCATTGGCTTCTTCATGCTTCTCATCTTTACGCAGCTTTTCAATATGCTGCTCGATGATCATATCAGCCCGATAGCGTTTTTTGGACTGCTTGTCATCGATCATCGGGTCATTGAATCCACCCACGTGACCACTGGCTTCCCATACTTTCGGGTGCATGAAGATGGCGGCATCTATACCAACAATATTATCGTGGCGGCGGGTCATCTCTTTCCACCAGGCATCACGGATATTTCGTTTGAGTTCTACACCGAGGGGTCCGTAATCGTAGACGGCACTGAGTCCGCCATAAATTTCTGATGATTGAAAGATGAAGCCCCGCGCTTTCGCCAGCGATACAATTTTATCCAGATTGTCCAAATTCGACATGTGAGTGATTTTACAGTTACAATAATTCGTTGAGCGCCAAAGATACGGAAATGAATATTGAATATTCAGTGTAGGCTCAGGTTAATCTGCCTCAACTTCTTATTAATTTTAAGTGAGGTAATTTTAAATGTTACATGAATGGTGGGGCATTTTGCATTTAAAATTGAACATTAATCGTATATGCGTATCTACCTACAAAATCATACCTTCAAGCGCACTGTTAACTGTTTACTTCTAACTGATCACTGAAATGCCAAAAGAGAAGAACAAACTTCCGAAGCTTCCCAAAAAAACCAAGGCCCAAAAAGAACGGGCAATGGAAATCCTGAATGAGCTTTACAAACACTATCCCAATGCGCATTGTGAGCTGAACCATCGAAATCCCTTTGAATTATTGATCGCCACCATTTTAAGTGCACAGTGCACGGATGTCCGGGTTAACAAAACCACACCTGCCCTTTTTGAGACCTATCCTACACCTGAATTGATGAAAGATGCTCCATTGGAAGAACTGGAGGAATTGGTTAGATCCACCGGATTTTACCGAAATAAGGCGAAGTCGCTTAAAGAAACTTCTACAATCCTTGTTGAGGAATTCGATGGTGAAGTTCCGAAGAACATGAAAGACCTGCTGAAGCTTCGCGGTGCCGCCCGGAAAACCGCTAATGTGGTTTTGGGAAATGCCTTCGGCATAAATGTCGGTGTGGTTGTGGATACCCATGTAAAGCGGTTTTCAAATAGATTTGGCCTCACAAAAGAAAAGAAGAACACCAATAAAATTGAAAAAGACCTGATGGCACTGTTCCCACGCGAAAGCTGGACCGATCTCTCACATCTGATGATATTTCACGGACGAGGCCCATGCAAAGCCCGAATTTCCGAAGCCCCGGATCATCCCCTATGCGAAAATTACGGCATTAATTGTAAATGCCAAAAGATGAGAGCAGACAATTAACCCGATTATTGTAGGGGCGAATCGCATTCGCCCTTTGTTATAAACCTGCGAAAATAGTTTTATCTGCAAATACCTGTCTTCATTCCACAAACACGGATTCATTTCAATGTATTCTGTGATTTTATTTAGGGATTCCTGATCTCGAATAATGTGCTCGTGGTAGTTTCTTTGCCATATTGGATGACGAGGTGTTTTTCGAAATTGGTTGATCTGTTTTGTTACCGTTGATTTATAACCACGTACTATTGCCCCTACAGAATTTGATGGAGATTTAAATTTTCGAGGTAGGGGTGTATTGCAATACACCCCTGCGGTATTTACATCTTCTAAAATTTGAAATATGGCATGCATATGATTGGGCATTATCACAAAACTACCCAATTTGATATTTGGTCGGATATTCTCCGTACTCATCCAATTTCTTTTAGCAATTTCGCCATAATGGTTTAAAATCATATGTCCGTTAAATATTACACCAAAAACATGCTGTTTTTTATGTGAACAGATTGTCACAAAATAGTAACCAGGCTGTTTGTAATCATAACATTGCAGACGAGTTGATTTTCGATTACGTTTGTAGGAATTCATTTTTCTGATCATTTATTACACCGGGCGAATGCGATTCGCCCTTACGATATATATCTTGATTGGTTCAAACAGTTAGAGCAACTTCAAATCAATTCCTTACAATCTATTTTTCGCGTGACTGATAAATCAGATACAATCTTCGCCTCCTACACTCATCCCATTCCGCCTTTGCGGTTTGATCTGCAGATCATTCCGATCAAGCAGGACGGTGAAACCTATTTGTACTTTCAGGATCAATATGGGTATGCGCCGGATGATTTTGCGGTCCCCCAATCAGCGCGTAATATTTTTTCACTATTTGATGGTCAGCGCAGTGTGGACGACATCATGGAATTTACCGGCAATGGCGTCACCAAAGAGCAGATCCTTGAATATGTTCAGTTTCTTGATGGAAATGCCCTGCTTCATTCTGCCTACTTCAGGCAACACTCCCAAAAAACCGAGCTGGATTATGAACGAGCCGAAATCCATCGGTCCATCACAGCCGGATTGGCATATCCGGACAATCCCGAAGAAATGACCCACTTTCTTGGATGAAGCTTTTGAAAAACTCCCAACTTCGGATCCGGTTCAAACCGCAAAGGCTTTGTATGCCCCACACATCGATATTCGGGTTGGAATGAACAGCTATACCAAAGCCTTTTCAGCCATCAGAAATCTGACGCCAAAACGCGTGGTGATGCTAGCCACTTCTCACTACTCAGGCATGCATCCGGATATTTATGAAGAAAGTCCGTTCGTGATCTCAAACAAAAATTTCGAAATGGTAAATGGAACAGTGAAAGCAGATCATGAAGCCATTGAAATGATCGCAGACAGACTTAGGGATGATGAGAAAAACTACGGTGTGACTTTTCAGGATCGGGCACACCGGATCGAACATAGTATTGAACAGCATCTCCTTTTTATCAACCACCTTTGGAAACACGATTTCACTATGATACCGATCCTGGTTGGCGGCCTTGATGAACTTTTTTATAAAGCCGATGGATTTCAGGGTCAACAAGTGGAAAATTTCAGCAAATTGTTGCAGGACTTTTTCGGAGATGATGAGGATACTTTTTTCCTGATCAGTGGTGACCTGGCCCATGTTGGTAAGAAATTCGGTGATCAACAACCGGCCAAAAATCTATTCGAGGAAGTTCGGACTTTCGATGATAAATTCATGGATCATGGAGCCTCCGGGTCACACAAGAAGTTACTCGAACTGATGAGTGAAAAATATGATCCCTATCGCATTTGCGGGTACCCACCGCTTCTCTCTTTCCTAAAAACAATGCCCGATCTAAAAGGTGAGATTTTGACCTACGATATCTGGGATGAAGCCGAACAGGAAAGCGGGGTGAGTTACGGATCGATTTTATACAGGTAAAATTATCTAACATTGGGATGATGATCTCTCACCTTCACAAAAAAACGTCTAGCCATATAGACATTAACGGCTCAGCGTGCCGTGATACGTCACATCTACATTCAATGTTGAATGTTCTGTGTTCGATATTCTATTCCTTGATCTCCATCTTCTCTGCAAAGTAGGCACAAAAGTCTCGCATATCGCCGGCAATACGTTCGTCGTCTATGGAATTTTCAAGAGTGTTTGCCATGGTAACAAGTGTTTGATGGAAGAAGATTTTCATCTCGTCCATCGGTCATGTCGCGTGTCCACGAGATCTAGTTTTAGTGTGTCTTTATGTTTGAGCATCCCAAAAGGAAAGAAGCATGGCTCGGCAGTCCACAGCATCCACATTGGGCATATCATCAGCTTTGAAGGCAATATTATTGGCTACATTCTTATCGTCTAATTCTACGGTAATGTTGATGTTTTTTTTTGGCATGAGATCGATTGATTTGAATTTCTTGCCAAATTACGGTTTTCTGAATTGAATTTTGAATGAATTGATCGGTCATAATATAGCTTTCTATTTTGACCGGATGTCCGGGCAGGCATTTCGAACGAGGCGTTCAGAACGAGCTATGCTGAATTCGTGAATAAATTTTGATGGCCCTGGTGAGCTTTTAGATTCCCGCCTACGCGGGAATGACCACTGGTGACTGAGAGATCGCTGTAAACTACATAACAGCAAACCATCCACTGCTCTGTCATCCCCGTGAAGGCAGGGATCTTAAGGTTGCCAATGCTTCTGAAACAGAATTCAAGCTGATCTACACAAAAGCCACAGGATTAATTTCATACCGCACCAATTAATCCATATTTTCAGGCCTTACTTTTCAATCAGATATTCATCAGACTTTGTTAGCACTCGAAAATATAACGCTTCATTTGGGCGACCGTAAACTATTGGACGGCGTCAGCACTTTCATCAATCCCGGTGAACGGATTGGATTGGTTGGGCCAAACGGCGCCGGAAAGTCTACCCTGCTTAAGATCATCATGGAGATACAGGAAGCTGATGATGGCTCCATCGCATTGGCTAACGATGAAACGCTGGGATATCTGCCGCAGGATGGTGTTGACCCGGATTTTACGCTTACCGTTCTTGAAGAAGTGGAAACTGCCTTTTCTGAGCTATTTGACCTCGAAATGAAAGTAAAAGGTATTCAGGAAAAACTATCGCAGGTTGACCATCAGAGTGATGAATATGAAAAGCTCATGGAAAGATACGGTCTGCTACAAACCGAGCTTGAATCATCCGGTTTGTATGAATTGCGATCACAGGTGGAAAAGGTTCTTATGGGACTTGGTTTCGCGGAAGAAGACTTCCACAGAAATACCTCCGAATTCAGCGGCGGCGTGGCTGATGCAGGATTGCGCTCGCCAAACTTCTTACTTCGCCGCCCCACTTACCTCCTTTTGGATGAGCCGACCAACCACCTTGATATTGAATCCCTTCAATGGATGGAAAATTTCCTGAATAATTATGAGGGAGCCGTGGTGGTTGTCTCACACGATAAGGCATTCCTTGACACCATTACCACACGGACATTAGCTCTGAGAAGCGGAGACATTTCCGACTATGCCGGTAACTATTCCTTTTATGAGAAAAAGTGGGAAGAGGAACGGGAGCTACTCCTGAATGCCAAAAAAAATCAGGAAAAGCAGATAAGAAGACTCAGGATATATCATCGACCGTTTCCGCTACAAATGCCACCAAAAAGCACGGCAGGTTCAGAGCCGGATCAAGCAGCTGGAAAAAATCGGAGCAGATCGAGACTTGCGAGGATGAACAGAGCAAGGTCTCATTCCGATTTCCGGAACCTGAGCGCAGCGGTCAGGTAGTGATGAAGCTGGCAGAATCTGCACAAAAGCTACGATGATGCACGAGGTCTTTGATCGGGCATTGATTACGAAATTGAACGCGGAGATAAGATCGCGGTGGTTGGTCCTAATGGTGCCGGTAAGTCTACATTGATCCGCATTTTGGCCGGGAACGAACCCTTTCAGGGTGGGGAACGCATTGTAGGCCATAACGTGACCGTAAATTATTTCGCGCAGCATCAGGCCAGATGAACTTGACCCGAAGCAGAGATGCCCTTGAAACCATGCATGATGCCGGTTCAGGGGCAAAAGAAGGTAAACTTGCGAACCATTCTGGGCTGTTTCCTATTTTCAGGGAGATGATGTCTTTAAAAGGTTAAAGTACTTTCGGGCGGTGAGAAAAGCCGGCTGGCACTGGCCAAAGATGCTGCTTATCACCCGCCAATCTGCCTGATCTTTGATGAGCCGACGAACCACCTGGATATGAGCAGCAAGAACATCCTGCAGCAGGCCATTCAACAGTATGAAGGGACTTGCTGTCGATCGTACTCGCACGAGTTGGGCTTTCCTTGATCCCATCGTAAACAAAGTGCTGGAAGTACAGCCGGGTTACATCAAGACCTATCTCGGAAATGTATCCTACTATCTCGACAGAAAAAAAGAGGAAGCTGAATCAGAAGCCGCTTCAGGAATCGGCTCAGCAAAAAGAAGAATGAAAGTTCACAACTTTCCCGCAAAGAACAGCGGCGTATTGAGGCTGAACGGAGAAATGAGAGAAACCGCCGGACAAAGCCGGTTCGTGATAAGATACAGTCGGTCGAAAAAGAGATCGAGAAGATCGAAAATCGCATAGGCGAAATTGAGGAAGCAATGGCTGAACCTGATTTCTATGACGATGCCGACAAAGTGAAGAAATTTTCATTAGAATATGATCAACTCAAAGCCGACCTTACAGACCGATACTCACAGTGGGAGGAAAATCAGCAGCGACTTGAGGTTATTGAGGCGGAGCTTGGCAGTGAGCAGTGAGCAGTGAGCAGTGAGCAGTGAGCAGTGAGCAGTGAGCAGTGAGCAGGAAAATGATTATGAAATATCTTATTACAATTTTCTGGTGGTATTAATTTTAACCGGCTTTGGGTGTTCTTCATAGGATGGGGGTTATGGAGCCATCGAAACAGGGGGGGCAGGATCCGAAAACTGAAGAATCGATCAGTATTAGCATCAATGAGGTGATCTATTTTGATTTCTTTAAGGAAGATTCGGAGTGGTCCGGACAGCTGAAAACCTACTCACTGAATGAGAACGACGAAGAGGTTTTGAGTCAGCATCTGGAATCTGCTCAGGATAGCAGTTGGAATGATTTCGATAAGTTCGTGGACTTTCTGAACATCTATCAGATACCACCTCAGCATGAAGTGAATGGCTGGATTCCTGATTCGGGTAACTTACCTCGGCGTGTTTATACTTTTGAAGTTTTTGACGGAGATACCACCCGAACATTTTCTTATCAGGATCCCGAACGTGGAATTAAAGAATTCTGGCAGGCACAAAGTTTGCTAACCTTTATGACCTTTGTTGAGAATGAACTGAATTGGGAGTTGATAGAGTCCGAGTAAGTATTCAATCCTGAAGTTGGGTTGAAAAGCCCAATTAGCACCCGGCATTGCTCCGACGCAGAGCGTGCGGAACAAGTCAAGTTGGGTTGAAGCAGAGAATTTGAATTCTGCAGTTGCCTTCATTAACTTTTTACTCGCTTAGTTGAAAGAAGAGCCCGATCTTATCTTGCATATCTGCATCTCTTATATAAACTCTGGTTCCTACGCTTTGCGTAAGAACCAAGTAATCTGCTATTTGGCAAAGATCTGACTTTTATCTCCAAAAGCCTTGAACTCCAGTGCATTTCCACTTGGATCCAGGAAGAACATGGTGGCTTGTTCACCCGGCTCACCTTTAAAACGGATATATGGCTCTATTACAAATTCGATCCCTTTCCTTTTCCAGCTTTTCAGCCAACGCTTTCCATTCATCCATTTCGAGGATAACACCGAAGTGCCTAACGGGCACACCTTTTCCATCCACGGCGTTCATAGCAGATCCCTTGGCTTCCTCAGGACTTAAATGAGCCACCACCTGATGTCCCCACATATTGAAGTCGATCCAGCTATCTGAGCTTCGTCCGGTTTCACAACCTAACAGATCATGGTAAAACTTGTAGGCTTCGTCTAGGTCTTTTACAGGAAATGCCAGGTGAAATGGATTGATGTTGCTCATGGTAATAATGATGTGGTTCGAGTTCAAATTTCATTTAAAAATAATGACATAAGGTTATATACCACAGATAGGCACAGTGTTTTAGTGCTAAGGTGTTACGGTGTTACAGTGTTGAGGACAATCACTGTAACACCGTAATACTAAAACAACGAAACATTTTAATTATCAATACTTCCCATAATCCGGTATTCGTTATCTAAAAGATTTTGTATCCTTGAGCACTCATTTTAAAATATCATTCACAGCAATTATACCTCATTATGGGCGAATCGATCGATACGCTACAACTGAACCTTGATAGTGGCGGACTTCATATCATGAATGTCTCGCTGGCTATTATCATGTTTGGTGTAGCTTTGGAACTTACGGTCGATGACTTTAAAAAAGTCGCCAAAAACCCCAAGAGTACACTGATCGGATTAGCCTCGCAGTTTTTCATGCTCCCTGCGCTAACTTATTTAATGGTGGTCATTATGGAGCCTCACCCCAGTTTTGCCTTGGGTATGATGATGGTAGCGGCTTGTCCCCGGTGGAAATATCTCCAACTTTTTTTCACTTCTGGCTCGTGGGAACGCAGCTCTTGTCGGTTAGCATGACAGCCTTTGCCACCTTACTATCCATATTTATGACCCCCTTTAATTTCGCCTTCTGGGCGAGTATGTATGGACCAACAAACGCGATCTTGACTGCAGAATCCACCATCGATCTTCTGAAGTATTCAGGATCATCATGCTCATCCTCGGAATACCTGCTATCGTGCTCGGAATGAGTCCTCAGGCACTTTCAAAGAGCAAACTTTCACAAACCATCTCCCCCTACATCAAAAATTTTGGGATCATCTTTTTTGCAGGATTTGTGATCGTGGCATTCAGCATGAACTTTGAAAATTTCATCAGCTATATACATCTTTGTCGTATTGTTGGTCTTCAGTCCACAATGCTGTGGCTCTAACCAGCGGATACTCACTTGGAGTTATCTTCACATCTTCCCGTAAAGACCGGAAATCTATTGCCATCGAAACAGGTATTCAGAATTCAGGATTAGGCTTATTACTGATCTTCAACTTCTTTGATGGCCTTGGCGGCATGGCTTTGGTCGCAGCCTGGTGGGGAATCTGGCACATAGTTGCCGGATTATGTATCGGATGGTATTGGTCAATTGGAAAATCAACCTTACACCGCGTTTTCAGCAATGCGTAGAAAAAACTATCTCTGGTATCGGTTTTGGCGACATACGGTAGTCGGCACCGGACTCAAATTCTTTTATGAAAGACATCAAGGCGGTTGGCAAGGAAAACCTGCCAAAAGACAAGCCTATCCTTTTTATACCCAATCATCAGAATTCATTCATGGATGCGCTTTCACGTGGCAGTAACTATCTGGCCCGTGATCTATTTTCTCACACGGGCTCAGGCATTCAAACCGGATATTGTAGGAAAATTTCTGTGGTCCATCAATATGATGCCCGTTTACAGGGTTAGGGATGGCTTTAGCTCCATTCAAAAGAATAATGAAATCTTTGATAAGTGTATCTCATATCTGAAAAATAAGGACACAATTCTGATCTTTGCCGAAGCGAATCACAACCTCAAACGAAGAATTCGGCCATTAAGTAAAGGTTTCACTCGTATCGCATTCGACGCAGAGGAAAAATACAACTGGCATCTTGATCTGCAGATCGTACCTGTTGGCGTTAACTATACAAGGCATCGCAAAGCCGGAAATACAGTACAGGTGAACTATGGCAAGGCTATTCCATCAAAAAATATCGTGAGACCTATCTAGAGGATGAACGAAAAGGGATTGAGATCTATGAAGCGCGATGTCTCTGATGCCATGAAAGAACTCGTTTTTCCATGTGGATAACCTGAATGAGTATCAGGTTCAAAAGATCCTTTGGGATGACCTTGAACCTGATGAACATAAAACCATCGATCCTGACATTGCTAATGCACGTATTGCCCAAACCAAACCCCATTTAAATGAGGAAATCATTGAAAAGGCAAAAGATCTAAATGATAAAGCCGACAAGGCGGGTATCAGAACTTCAGGACATTGTTTCAAAAAAAGACTTTGGTTTAAAAAAAGCTTTACTGTCCCCATTATATCTTTTTCACTGATCAATAATATGATCCCATATCAACCTGTCCGGTACATGGTCGACAATGCCATCAAGGATCGTGCATTTGATGCTTCCATCAAGTTTCTACTATCCTTAATTACATTTCCTGCATTCTACATAATCATTTCGATCATACTTGGTTTGTCAGGACTTGGGTGGCCATTCGTTCTTGGATATCTCTTGCTGAGTATTCTGACGGCCCCTCTGTTTGTTCAGGCTAAAGATCTATTCACCGGTTCACCAAAGAGAAAGCTGAAGAAGAAAGATCCTGATCTATACAGCTATCTCAAAAACGAACTAAAGGAATTCATTCGTTTACGCGAAACTATATTAAGTGAATGAAGCTCAGTAATTTACTGTTTTTAAACTGAAATCAACCACAAAACCCAAATATACTTATGAAGCTTACTAGTCTTTTAACTGCTTTACTTTTAATTACCATTGGATGTACCCAAACGGTAGAAGAGGAAGTCACAAACACAAATTTTGAACATGAAGAACTTGTTGCAACCGTAATGCCTGTTGGTGAAAGCGGTGTTGCCGGCTCTGTTACGTTTATGGAAGAAGGAGAAGGAGTTCTTGTTGAAGGTGAATTTTCAGGTCTGGAATCAGGGAACCATGGATTCCACATTCACGAATTTGGTGATTGCCGGGCAGCTGATGGAACCAGCGCCGGAGGTCATTTCAATCCATCAGATAACGAACATGGGGCACCGAGCGATATGGACCGCCATATGGGTGACATGGGTAACATTGAAGCAAATGAAGAAGGTGTTGCAACGGTCAACTATGTTGATGAGACCATATCCCTAGAGCAGATCATTGGGCGAGGAATCATTATTCACGCCGGTGAAGATGATCTTACCACCCAACCTACGGGAGCAGCCGGTAGTCGTCTTGCGTGCGGAGTTATTGGTATTGCCCAAACTCAGTAAGCAACAAATACATTTAAGCAGTTCGATCTTTCCATTCTTTGAAGAGCTCTTCAAGTTCTTCAGAGGATGACAGATCAACGGCTTTATTAGCAAGCTCAGCAAAATCTTTTCTATTTCTACTGCTTAGCAGATCATAGATACCGGGCAAAGAATTCGGAACCATACTTAATTCGTTGATTCCAAAACCCATCAAGCAAGCAGCTCCTATCTCATCTCCTGCAAGCTCACCACAAACACTAACATTCACCCCAGCTTTTTTGGCCCCTTTAACTGTCATTCTGATCAATTTTAAAACCGAAGGATGATAATGCTGAAACAGGTTATGGATCTTCTCATTTCCACGATCAACTGCTAATGTATACTGGGTCAGGTCATTAGATCCAATACTTAGAAAATCCACTTTTTTGGCAAAATGAAATGAAGATAAAGCCACACTTGGCACTTCAACCATGATACCGATCGGCAGATTTTCATCGATCGGAATTCCTGAAGAAAGTAAACCACCCTGCATTTTTTCGATCTCATCACGGATCAGATCGATCTCGTTTACCACAGAGATCATAGGAATCAGGAGTTTCACCCTTCCCGGAAATTTACCGGCAATGGTAAGTATGGCTTTCAACTGTGATCTGAGTAATTTTTTCTCATCCAGAAGAAGTCGAATTCCTCTCCATCCCAAAAACGGATTGGCCTCTTTATAGGGGCGCCGGGCGTTTTTATCCCCACCAATATCGAACAATCGAATAGTCACAGGTCCGTTTACATTTTCGAGCATGGTCGTGTAAAACGCTTTCCTGCTCCTCAATTTCTTTTCTCAGCTTTTTGCCAAAAAGAAGACTCTCGGTTCTTCAGCAACCCAATACCCTGAGCGTTATTTTCTAATACACGCGGAAGCTTCACTTCAAACTCCACATTGGCCATCAGCTGAAAAGGGTATCCGTCTTTTGTCTCAAACCCAATATCATTATCTGCTTTAACAGAGACCTTAGTTCCTTCTAACTTTACGGCATATTCCTTCAAAATTTTATCAGAAGGATTTAGAACTATAGTCCCTTCATTAGCATCCAGGATAATCGGATCTCCTGAGTTGATTTTTTTGGTGACTTTCTCTGCATTGATCAAACAGGGAATTCCAAGTGATTTTGCAATAATCACTGCATGAGAGGTTATACCACCTTTTTCCAAAATAGTCCGGAAGCCCCCTGCTCATAAAAACTCACCAGTTCCGTCGGGCTGATCTTACTTGCGATCAAAATGGCACCATCGGGATCACGACTTCCGTTTCATGATCGCAAACTTTTGAAACATATCGATCTCTGATGTTTTCCAGATCAATAATGCGCTGTCTGAATAATTCAGATCCACTTTCCTTAAGCTGCTCAATGAAATAGCTAAAAGTCTCATAGACAGCAAAATCAACGCTTAGATTATTTTCTCAATAATATCAAATACAGAATTCTCGATCTCCGGATCTTCAATAATCTGCTGCTGGGCCTCAATGATCTCGGCCGTGCTTTTATCCTGAAGCCCTCCTGTCATTTTTCGCAGTTCCTGAATAAGTAATTCTCTGGCTTTGCAGAATTCTTTTTTTTGGGATTCGATCTCATCTTCAGAGATCGCAGTAGGACTTATTTTTTTTGAACCGGTTTTAACGACCACAGCCGCCCCTATTGAAATACCCGCGGCGGCACTTCTGCCTTTAATAATATTCTCAGTATTCTCATCTAAGGAAATACTCATTCCTCATCCATCCCGAATTTATTATCAATTGCCTCTTTAATGGCTTTTAGAGCTTCATTTTCATCAGGGCCCTCAGTTCAAGCTCTAACTCAGCCCCACTCTCTGCAGCAAGAGTCATGACACCTAAAATGCTTTTTCCGTTTACCCTATACCCATAACTATGGATATAGAAATCCGACTTATATTTACTGGCTAGTTTTACTAACTGCGCAGAAGGACGTGCATGAAGTCCTGCAGAATTTTTTATAGTTACTTTTTCTTTGATCATAGCAAATATTTAGTTTCTTAAAATGAAAATAATATTACCAACATGCCAAGTTTTTGAACCTTATTTATTTACTCATAATTCTGCCCATCTGTAACGGATCAGGAATTTTTCAAATAGGATTAATCTTTCACCTAATGTTTCTTAAATTCAGGCAGTCAAAATAAATCTCTATCTATATAATATGTCAGTTACTGAGAAAGAAGTTCAATACATCGCCAACTTAGCACGACTTCAGCTTAACAATGAAGAAGTGAAGTCCTTTGCCGACGATATGAATAAGATCCTGGGTTATATGGATCTTTTAAATGAAGTGGATACTGAGAATGTTGAGCCACTCGAGCATGTGATAGACTTGGAAAGCCGGCTCCGTAAAGATGAGGCCAAAGAACCTATATCTCACGAAGATGCGCTTAAAAATGCCCCTGATGCCGACAGCGATTACTTCCGTGTACCAAAAGTGATCGAATAATCTCCGTTCCAAAATTATTATATGACTGATCAAAAGAACGTCACCACTCAGGATTTCTTTACCAGCCTCTCTGATACAAAACAGCACCTCATTGCGCTGTTCATCTTATTCATCATTCCATTCTTTTTATTCACAGCCACTACTATTGGCGGAAAGGAATTTCAGCGGCATGATACGACCCAATGGAGAGCTGCAACAGAATCAGTTTTTGAATACCGTGAAGTGTATGAAAAGGAACCTCTTTGGGTCAATAACATGTTTGGAGGAATGCCATCCTATGTGGTCTCATTGGCTAAACAAACGCCACACATTGACGACCTGAGAAAGCTTTTTGACGGAATTTTCCCTGCATTCCAGTTCTGGGTCCTCTTCAGTGGCATGTACTTTCTGCTTGTGCTGATGAAATTCCGGCCAATTTCTGCCACTTTTGGCAGTTTGATGTTTGGGTTGACTACCTATATTCCCATTATCATTGCCGCGGGACACAACACCAAATTCATCACTCTAACTTTTATTCCCTGGGTGATAGCCGGTTACTGGCTTCTTACCCGAAACAAGGAAAACCGACTTCCCGGTCTACTGTTGTTCACTGTTGCATTAGTTCTGAATCTCCGGGCAAATCACCCGCAAATCACCTACTATTTCATTTACCTTCTCGGTTTCCTCTGGATCTTTGATACATGGAGTTCCTACAAAAAAGGTGAGATCGTTGAGTGGGCTAAAACCACGGGACTTCTAACCCTATCCGGTATAGTTGCACTGATGGGACATGCCGAAACGTTTTTACCCTTACAGGAATATTCGAATTATAGCCTGAGAGGTGGTTCGGCGCTTAAGCAACTCAACCGGATTAAGTGAAGGATACGCCTTTGCGTGGTCACAGGGTATTAAAGAAACCTGGACCCTGCTTGTGCCAAACTATTTTGGAGGAGCCTCCCCTGATTATTGGGGACCTAAATCATTCACCTCAGGGCCACACTATCTTGGTGCTTTGGCCCTTCCCTTTATTCTTCTGGCACTCCTGCGTCAACGTTCAAAAATGATGTTTGTATTCTTTGCAGCCGGAACCTTGGGAATGATGTTCTCCTGGGGCGGTAATTTCAGGCTCTTGAATGAATTCGCTTTTGACTATATCCCTCTGTTCGACAAATTCCGAGCCCCCGAAACCTGGCTTACTCTAACTGCATTCTGCTATACTGTTGTAGCTGTTTATGGCCTGGATTGGTTGATCAAATTCATCAACGATAAGAGTTCACAGATTAAAGATCTATACCTCCCAATCGGGGTTAGTGCTGCTGTGATCGTACTCGTGTTTGTGCAACTTAATTCATCCGATTTTAAACGAACCGGTGAAGTGGCTAACATAGCAAATCAAATAGCTCAGCAAAATCAGGTTAGTCCAAACAATCCACAGGTTCAGCAGAGAGCTGAGCAGTACGTAAATGCACAAATGGTGCCCCAGAGAGAAGAAAAAGCGAAAGGTGATCTCTTACGGCTTTCCATTATTTTTGTATTGGGAGCCGGCCTATTCTACCTAACCTTTACCGAAAAAAGTCCCACTCTCAGTTGCTCTGTTTGGTTTTATTCTCATTGCAGCTTACGACCTGATCAGCGTTGATAAACGGTATATTCCTGAAGATGTGATAGTTAATAGTAATAGAAACACTGAGCGATTACTCGAATCTCAAAGGACAGATCTTACAAACTACATTGTTGAGAATAATTCAAAGGATACAAGCTATCCGTACCGGACTTTCCCACTGCTTGATAATCCTTACAGCAATGCGATCCCTTCCTATTTCTATCCACAAATTGGTGGTTATACGGGTGCTAAACTGAGTATCATTCAGGATGTGATGTACAACGGTGGACCGCTGGATGTTCAAAGCAACAGCTTCAATCCTCAGTTGCTGGATCTCTTTAATGTGAAATACCTAACCTATACCAGTGGGTTACCATTACAAGGTTTTGAACCGGTGTTTGAAGGAGAACGCGGAGTAGTTTATGAGAATCAGAATGTGCTACCAAAGGCCTTTTTTGTGGATTCAATTATCACGGTTAACTCACCACGTCAGGCTTTTGACTATATACAGCCACAACAGATCGACCTTTCTGAAACGGCCGTTGTGGAAACAAATGATCAGATAACAACCTCAGCTGACTCAATTTCATCAGTAAATGTAACGAACTACACCGGGCCTGAGATCACGCTATGAGTGTTTCACGACTCTGAACCGGATTTCTAGTTCTAAGTGAGGTTTACTACCCGGCAGGCTGGAAGGCCACGTTGAACGGTAGAGGAAATACCGATCTATAAGACCAATTATTTTTTACGCGGGTTGAAGATACCGGCAGGAGAGCATCAGATCGAGTTGAGGTTTGAACCGCAGACATATACTCTTGGAACTACTTTAGCATGGATCTCTCTTAGCTTCCAGATCCTTCTTGCAGGTTTTATTGGCTTCAGAATTTTTAAAAAATAAGAACAGCTAAAGGAACTTGCTTAGGATTAAAACCTTCAATTCTTTCCAAAGAAATTTTTTCGGCACCCACCCAAAAAGATTTATAAAGCTTTCCGCTTTTCCTGTTGCCTTGCGAATGTTATAGAGCTGATATTTTCGCTGATCACTGTTCATGCGGCTTTTATGCTTTTTGTAGAACTGAAGGTATCCTTCGAGCTGATTTTTCGGTTTTGTGATCTGTTCACCACCATGCACTATATAAACCTTTTGAAGCGGCTCCTGAACGTTTCGGATCGGTCCATACTTCTCACTGAGTCTCACCCAGAGATCATAGTCCTGGGCTGCCTTAAGGGATTCATCAAATCCACCCACCTCAATCATTCGATCCCTTTTGATCAACCCCTGATTACCAACCTGATTTGAGTAAAGTAGCCTTTCAAGCGGGATGATCTCATCTTTTTTCCAAACGAGTTCCCTGTTCTGGTAGACGTGTAAAACATCAGATGTCACAAATGAAAACCTGTCGTCATAAGCATCCAGTAATATTTCTATCCGGTTCGGCATCATTTCATCATCGTCGTCTAAACCCGCTACAAATTTTCCGGATGCCAGCTCAATTCCTTTATTCCTTGCTGCACATGCACCCTTTGCAGTCTCATTTCTATAGAATTTGACGCTCCCAAAACCTTTAAATTCACTCACAACATCCTCTACGGATTCCACTGAGCCATCATCTATGACTATCAATTCAAGATTTTGGTAGGCTTGAGCTTTGACCGATTTCAGTGCTCTTTTCAGGAGTACCCTTCGATTATGAGTGGTCACGATCACCGACACCAATGGTAGCTCACCCATATAATATCCCTGTCATTTTGTTGGTAGCATGTTTCACTTTAAAGAATGTATTTTCAATGCCATAATTCATCATAACACAGCATGGATCGAGCTCCTAATATAACTTTTATTATCTGCACTTATAACCGGGCTGTATACCTTGATGATACCCTTCATTCCTGTTTCAGCAAAACTTTGTTGATGGCACCATTGAAATTTTAGTCGTTGATAATAATTCCGAGGATGAAACCAATGATGTCGTCCAAAAATATGTGGGCACCTATACTTCACCTCGTACGTCTGTCAGCTATTGCCGGGAAAAACAACAAGGGCTTTCTCATGCCAGAAATCAGAATGTACCGCAATCAGAAGCCGATAATATTGTTTTTATAGATGATGATATTATTGCAACTGAAATATATGTAAGCACTTGGCTAAACTTCTTTCAGAATTTCCCTGACTACAAAGCAGCCGGTGGAAAGATTCACGTTCAGTTTGACGGGAGTAAACCAAAATGGGTTTCTCATTTTTTACTTTCTCTTTCGGTCATCACAATCTTGGGAATCAAGTCAAAACCTACCTTCCCAATAAGTATCCGTTTGGTGGGAATATGGGGTTCAGAAAAGAACTCTTCTTAAAGGCCGGTAAATTTCAATACTGAACTCGGCCGTAAAGGCAAAAAACTCACCGCCAATGAAGAACAGGACCTCTTTAGCAGAATAAAGGTCCTCGGGTGAACCGATATTGCTATCTGCCTGAGTGCAGCCTTATACCACAGAATTGGTGAAGAACGAGCAAACCAAAGAATACATACGTAAACAGGCCTGAAGGTATGGGTCAGGCAGTATTGCCACTCAGGTTCATGGGTCTATAAAGAATAAAAGGTAAGCATTTTATAAACGAGATCTTCCAGACATTGGTCAGCCTGGGGTTATTTATTGTTTACCTTCTGGCGTTCACCCCATCAAAGGGCATCATCCTGCTAAGAATTTCAGGTACTGGATCCTTAAGGGTTATCTGTCCAGGTTCGGGCAATTCGTGTCATTGGCTGTCATTCGATATTGATCAGTGAAGAAGACCTTCCACTTTCTTATATCAAAACTGTTTTGGGGAGTATTTATCCACTTTGTTAACGACTATTGGTATGCCAAGATCCGATATTGGCTGGTCATGGATAAATGGGGTGATTTTCAAGATCCGAGTTCTCTTCACTGAAAAGATCCAATACATCAAATTGCACGAGCCAGAGCGAAAAGCTCTGAAAGATGGCTGCAGACCGAATTAAGGTTCGTGAGTACGCGTATAAATAAAGTTGGAAAAGAACATCTTATACCGTTGTTGGGTAGCTACCATACCCTGACACAAGAAGATTGGGACGCACTTCCTGATCAGGTTTGTTTTAAAAGCCAATCATGGTTGTGGGACGTGCTTCAATGTCATTCTCTGACAAGTCCACAGAATCCCATGAAAATATAGTAGGACTAACAAAGGAATGGCAAAATACTGATTACTACGAAGTAGGTCATGAGTGGGTTTACAAGGGGTTGAGCCGGGAAATTATTGCAGAAAAGCTCATAACGAATAAAAATGACCAAATTCCCAAAGACTGGAAGTTTTTTTGTTTTCACGGCGACGTTACGCGAGTCATTGTCAGGAGGAATATCGGACGACAGATGGATGAGCCTCGTGCCGCAGAAACTTATACGACCGTAACTTTAATAGAATTGAAGCTTAAATTGCTTTATCCTTCCTATTCAGGTGGTAGAACGGCAAGACTCCTTGGAGTTGTTAGAAGAAGCTACTCATATTTCAGAATTATTATCAAGTGACTTTAACTTTATAAGGGGTTGATCTCTATGTCAGCAGAGAGTAATGTTTACTTTGGTGAACTGACAAATTACCCCGGTAACGGTTTTATCCCATTTGAGCCTCGTTCCATGGAATATGAGATCTGGAAATATGCTGGATCTGAAATACTCATTCAGTAGAAACGGTATTAAATACCTAAAACGTTATTATTTCTGTAAAATACAGTCGTTTTTTCAAAAACGATCATCCCTCCGCTTTTAAACCGCTAAAACTCAATTCGCTGAATCCTTTCTTTTGAAAAATTCAAAAACATCGTCAAATTTCTCTTTTCATCATCCAATATTACAACGTCACCGTCACCGAGGTAGGGGATTATATGTTTAACGCACTCTTCTCTGTCCCGACCATCCACAATAATGATATCGAATAATTCATCGGCATATTCATTGATAGCTGTGTTGTATTGTTCAGGATCAGGCCTGGAACTACCTCACAATTATCATATTCTTTCAGGTCCGTACTCACCTCCCCGAACCAGGATTCATCAAATTCGATTGATATACGAATACACTTTATTTGACAAATAAAGGTAGAGACCCTGAACCGTACTCAAATACTTTCATTGAACGATTTAACCGCGGTTCAAAAAATTCAGAAATGACAACTTCATCCACTCAATCTCGGGCTCCATCTTTATTCACAGGTTCTAAATTTTTATCGAATCCGATGTAATGGTTTCAACCAAATAAGCCCCTTTCCGGGTACTTAATTTTTGAAGATGTCTTAACAGATATAGTTTTTGATAGATACTTTTGGGCAGCAGAGTTCTTGCAAACTTATCTAAGTTCATAAGTTGGGACATTTACTTTTTATGTTTCCTTCATTAAAGTAACATATTTATAATTGGATTAGACTCTAAAACATGTGCATTTTTATCGATCAAAAGTTTTAGTGCTTTAACACCATCATGCTAAAGCCTGATTAGGTGTTACAAGAAAATTTAACCTAAAAATAATATCATTAAGTCATAAAACAGCAAGATTTTGTTACCTTCATTACCTACGTTGGTATTGTATTAGGTTTTATTTCTACCATTTATCTTTTTCCCAATTTTCTTGAACCTAATCAATATGGCCTTACCCGTCTGCTGCTGTCTGTTTCTTTTGTGTTCACTCAGTTTGCTCACCTGGGCATGAACAACACAGCGATCCGCTCCTTCCGATATTTTGAGGATAAAAATAACGATCACAAGAATTCCCTCCGTCCTTGTCGTTCCGATCACAGGCTTCCTACTATTTCTTGGGATCATATTCCTGTTTCTCGACTACCCGCCGATTTCCGACGATTATGCCTCAACCACTTTTTTTGAAGATTATTATCTCCTCCTGATTCCTATTGTATTTGGTCTGCTCTACTTTGAAGTGATCAACAGTTACGTCCGCGCCCGCTTGCATTCTGTACCCGGATCGGTCATAAGTGAAATCATTCTGCGACTTATCACCATCGTGCTACTGGTTTTGTTTTGGTATGATTGGATCACCTTCGGACATTTCATGGTTGGCTTTGCATGCTCATATATTATTCAGCCTCTCCTGTTGCTGCTTTTTCTTTTTATGAAGGGCGAACTGTTCCTGAAACCTAATTTTGCCTATCTGAAAACAACCCTTGTAAAACGAATGGCCAACTATGGCCTATTTGCTGTTTTAGGTGGAATGACTACCCTAGTAGTTAACAACATCGATATCATCATGCTGGGGTCTTTAGCCGGACTGACGGTAAACCGGAGTGTATGCCATTGCTTTTTATATTGGCAGTGTGATCATAGTCCCTCAGAGATCTCTTGGAAAGATCGCTCCTTCAGTGGTAGCCAAGCATCTGAAGGATAAAAAATTATGATGAGATCGAACGGATTTACAAAAAGTTCTTCCATCAATCAAATGGTACCCGGGCTGCCGATGTTCATCGGCGCTGTGGCGAACCTTCATAACCTTAACGAAATCCTACCTGAAGCTTACGCTTCTGCCTCACCGGTGATCATTATCATTGGCCTATCCAAACTGATCGATATGACAGCAGGCATCAACGGAGCCATTATTCTAAACTCCAAGTACTATCGGTTTGATCTGATTTCCATGATCATCCTGATCATTTTTTTCAATCACCTTAAACTACTGGCTTATACCAATTTATGGTATCACAGGAGCCGCTATCGCAACCGCTGCCTCATTGTTTTTATACAACCTTATCAAAGGTGTTTATGTATGGTTCAAATTTCAGATGCAGCCATTTTCCGCAAAGATTTTGCTTCTGCTCGGGTTGAGCTCCCTTAGTACTTTAGGGTTAGTGTGCAAACAGGACAGTTCTGATAACATTTATCATGGACATCTTCATCAGGTCTGTTGCCATCACTCTTGTTTACAGTTTTGGGGTTCTGAGCTCTAACGTTATCTGAAGAAGTGAACAAGATCTGGAAGGATATCAAATCCAAAATCCTCTGAGACATTCTCCCCTGCTCCCCTTATCTTAGGGCGATATTTAGAATAGATTTCACTTCAACCCACATCACGCATGGCAAAACCCAAGTACACTTCTCACGTTGGAATGGTAGATATACTTCCTGATGAATCTCCAAAATGGAGAGCACTGGAAAATATCATCCACGAGGAAGCGACTAAGTTCAATTACGAAGAAATACGTACACCTATCATGGAGCAAACGGAGCTGATCGTTCGTGGAATCGGTCAGCTTACGGATATCGTGTCTAAAGAGATCTTTGCGTTTGAGAAAGGTGACAGTCATTATGTGTTGCGACCTGAATTAACCGCACCGGTAGTTCGGTCCTATGTTGAGCATCACCTTGATCAGCGTGGCGGTTCACAAAAACTATATTACATCGGACCAATGTTTCGCGCCGAAAAACCTCAAAAAGGCCGACAGCGTCAGTTCCACCAGTTTGGGGTTGAGGTCATTGGGAGTGATGATCCTGTTGCAGATGTGGAAACCATTGCATTTATGATGAGGATCTACGAGCGTATCGGTATTAAGAATTTTGAACTGAAATTGAACTCTGTTGGTGATCCTGAAAGCCGTGAAGCTTATAAAGAAGCTCTGCGGGATCATTTGAAACCCAATCTCTCTAAATTGAGTGAGGTATCACAGAACCGATTCGACAAGAACCCAATGCGAATTCTCGATTCCAAGGAACCCGAAGATCAGGAGTTCATTAAGAATGCGCCGGTCATTCAGGATTACCTCAACGAAGAAACCGCTGAGCATTTTGAAAAAGTTACAACTTATCTCGATGATCTAGGGATCACTTACACCATCGACCCATACCTGGTTCGTGGAATGGATTACTACACACGAACGGCTTTTGAGCTGACATCCCCCGATCTCGGTTCACAGGATGCCCTTGCCGGTGGCGGTCGTTATGATCTTCTGGTTGAAGAAATTGGAGGTCAGCCTACCCCAGCCGTTGGCTTTGCCGCCGGAATGGAACGCCTTTTGATCGCCTGCGAAGAGTTGAGCATCGAACTGGCTGAGGAAAAGTCTGTGGATGTTTACTTCGTTACACTGGGAGATGCAGCCAGGTCATTTGCTATTACTCACTTACCAAAATTACGGGAAGCCGGCATATCGGCAACCATGGATTATATGAGCCGCTCCATGAAAGCTCAGATGAAAGATGCCAATCGTGAGAATGCCCACTACACTATTATCATAGGTGATAATGAGCTGAATGAGGGCAAGTTTACACTCCGAAATATGAAAGAGAGTGAAGAAGATTCGCTTACTTTTGATGAGATCCTTGCGAAGCTTGGTTAGTAGCATTTGTATTGTCACAAGCGGGACGCTTGCAACAGACCGAGGCCACAACTATTAGGGTCGAGGATACGGTGAAGCGTTCTTAGCGGGATGTTTGGAATGAGTGATGAGGTTAGTTCACTACCACCTGCGTTCAACTCAACATTTTGATATTTTGAATTGAGTTACTGTATTACTATACTAATACAGTAACCAAACTATTGCCTTATGATTTCAATAAAAGATCTATCCTTCTCCTATAAAAGATCTAAACCTTTAATAAAGGAATTGGATCTTGAGCTACCTTCAGGAAACATCTACGGTCTTTTCGGTTTGAATGGAGCAGGAAAAACAACGCTTCTAAATATTATAACCGGGATGATATTCCCAAAATCAGGTGCTTGTTATTTACATGCACAGGATACTAAAAAGAGGGCGGTTCAAACCTTAAGGGAGATGTATATAGTCCCGGAACAATTTGATTTGCCAAAAATTACCGGCAACAAATATGTAGAAACCCACCGGCCCTTTTATCCCAGGTTTGATGAGGATCTTATGTTAACCATCCTTAAAGAGTTTGAAGTAGATCTTTTACAAAACCTACTGCAGCTATCATTTGGTCAAAGGAAAAAATTTCTGATCGCATTTGCCATTGCTACCAATACAAAACTGCTGATTTTTGATGAACCCACAAACGGACTTGATATCCCATCAAAAAGTCAATTCCGCCGGATAATCGCTTCTTTGAATTTAGAAGAAAAATGTGTTCTAATATCAACCCATCAGGTTCGGGATCTGGGATCCATGATCGATCATCTAATTGTGTTGAAAAATGGATCTATAGTTTTTGATCATTCGGTTCAGGAAATAGAAAAACGGTTATCTTTTCAAAAAATTAACAGTGATTCATCAACGCCATATCTTTACGGGGAAGAGACTCTTGGAGAAATTCACGCAATTCTGCCCCCTAGTGATAACAGATCTCTGGAGCTCGATCTTGAACTTTTATTCAATGGCATCATTTCAAAAACGGATGAGATCAGTGAGCATTTTAATGGGGTTAAATCATGAATACAACTTCAGATAACATTTCAACGAACAGAATAGGCCACTTGTGTCGCAGGTATATAGCCATTAAAAGAAGTATGATCTTAATCGGTCTGGCTGCAATGATTAGCTTAATTGTTCTTATATCAGCTGCTATTAGCTACTATGATGGTGTAACTGCAAGATCTGCTACTTCTATCATTTTGTTTGCTTTTATGATCTTTAAGCTTACGGGATATGCCTTAACAAGCACCATGTTTTATGAATTGAATTCCAACAGTACGGCTCCACAGTTTTACACTTTACCGGCTACTATGTTTGAAAAATTGATATCAGCGTGGTTGATCTCATTTGTAGCATATTCACTGGTTGGAATATCAGTTTTGTACATACTCAGTTTGTTAATAGGTCTTGATCCCACCTGGTTTTTCAATATCAAAGTGTTTAATGAAATATGGACTTATACAATTATACAATCTATTTTTTTGTTGGGTGCAGCTCATTTCAGGAGCAACAATTTTTTGAGTACCGTTGTGGCAATGCTAGGTGTGGTGATATTGTTTGGATTGTTAGCATTGGTAATATCAAATACCATATACCCTAAAGGCTGGTTTTTCAGAATACCAACTACGCTGTTTACCTCATCGACTTCACGCATTATATCAACATGTATAATTACTTTAGTTGCCTCAACTTTCTTCATTTGGCTTTCTTATCTAAGGCTTAAGAAACAGCAGCTAACGTAATGGACTTTTCTAAAGACATACCTCTATACAAACAAATTGAAGAGTATTTCTACAAACAGATCTTGAATAGAAAGTGGATGGAAGGTGATAATCTGCCGTCTGTGCGTGAGGTTGCTGTTTTAATGGAGGTAAACCCAAACACAGCCCTACGGGCTTTTCATGAATTACAGGACCGTGAGATCTTATTCAACAAGCGAGGAGTTGGATACTTTGTTGCTGATAATGCTTTTCAAAAAGTTCAGAGTTTAAAGAAACAGGAATTTTTAGAGGTTACAATCCCAAGCCTCTTTAGGGACATGAAACTATTAGAAATCTCATTTCATGATCTAAAAGAACTTTATCAATCAAATGATTCACCGTGATAACGCTTTGGACTAAACCAAAGTCCAAAACCTACCTCGATCAAATACCCACTCCCTATTATTACAACATACCTTTTAATTCATTAATATCTTCCACTTCACCGATAATGGAAAGCTCATCGCCTTCCTGAAGAACTGTAATTCCATGAGGGATCTTGATCTCACCTCCCCGCCGGATAATGGTGATCAAACTTTGTCCCGGGAATGAAATCTCTTTGATCATCTTGCCGATATATTGCTGAGTGTTGTCATCAGAATTAAGAGTAATCTTAATAAAACGCTCATCCCGTAGCATGATCTCTCTAAGTTCCTCATCATTGTCGGCTTTGCACCATCTTTGTAAGAAGTTTTTGGAACCTACCATCTCTGCAATATGAGCCAGTATCCTTAGATGTTGTCCGGTATTTGCTTCGGAACTGACAAAGAATATGATGCTATGCAGTTTCTGATCCTTATCACTATCCTTGCTGAGCTTTTTCTTGCTGTAGCCTTCGCGTATCCGTACCAACACCATTTCAGGTGATACATCTTTCTTCAGCCTTGCATGATTAAGAACCACACCTTCAGCTATCTGAATCGCAGAATTATCTGCTGAGCTAAAAAAGAGTTTTCGGAGTTCGTCTGTAGTAACATTCAATTTCTCAGCCAGACTCTCAGCTGCTTTACTGAAGATCGTGTCGTAGTCTGTATCTGGAGAGAAATCCAACACATCAGCTCTTGCAACAAGCTCCTCATATGGATCTTCTTGCCTGAGTCCTTTCTCCCGAAGGATTCCACGCATTTCATGTTCAAGCCCCTGGTCTTTATTTTCACCTAAACGAGCGTGTACGTGAAAGATAGCCCCTTGACGCTCAACTTTATCTTCTGCATAATATTTATACCAAATAATTGAGGCAACGGTTACCGCCACTGTGAAGAGTATTGAAAGAATTCCCATCTCAAAGATCAGTATAATTGAAAGTATGATACCTGCAATTTGTATCCATGGATACCAGGGAGACTTAAAGCCCGGGTCATACTCTTCGATCCTACTCTCTCGCATAACAATGACCGAAAGGTTAAGCAGAGCAAACAATAATAACTGGAAAGCACTGGCTAATTTTGCAACTTCAGCAACATTAAAAGCCAGTAAGAAAAATAACATCAGTCCAACCGTTCCCAATACCGACCAATGAGGAGTACCCAATTTACCGACAGTGGCAAAATGTTTATTGACCAGTTTATCACGAGCCATTGCCATAGGGTATCTCGAAGCTGACATAATCCCTGCATTACCTGTTGAGGCAAATGCTGCAACAGCCGCAATTACCACTAATATCAACCCACCGGGCTCAGGCAGCCAATCTAGGAATACCTCACCGGCTGTTGCTACAGGAGTCAGGTCTTCACGGAAGGCATTGGGCTCAAGTAAAGCCACCATTATATAAACACCAACCACATAAACAAAAACTGCTGTACCAATGGCCAGAAACATCCCAAGTGGTATATTTCGATCCGGGTTTTTCACTTCCTCAGCAATACTAGCCACCTTGGTCAGCCCGGCATAAGAAACGAACACCATACCAACAGTAGCAAAAAAGCCAAACACTCCGTCTGTAAAAAAGGGCTTAAATTGGTTTTCAGTGATCTCCCCGAAATTCATAGAAAAGACTTCAAAAACACCCTGAACTATGTAGAAGAACATGATGGTCACTAGAGCTGCAACCAGCACCTTTTGAAGCCAGGTCGTTTCCTTAGCCCCCACAATATTTAATATTCCGAATACAATGGTCAGAAATATTGCTACATACAGAACATTTACTTCATAGAATATTGCTATATAGGCCCCCATACCGATGAGTGCAAACGCACTTTTGAGTACCAATGCCAACCATGAACCGAAACCGCCAATGGTTCCCAGCATGGGACCTAAACTTCGGTCAATAATATAATAGGTCCCACCTGAACGTGGCAAGGCGGTTGCTAATTCTGCCACACTAAACATAGTGGGTAATACAATTATACCCGAAACAAGGTAGGCTAAAACTACAGATGGACCGGTTTCAGCTGCTGCCAAACCGGGTAAAAGGAAAAATCCGGAACTGAACATAGCACCGGTTGCTATCGCATATACATCCGAAAGACCTAATTCTTTCGCTAATTTTTTATGCTTCATATTTTGATTAAATAGAATCTAAAGTTTAAAAAATATTGCAGATTGGAAACTGTGGCAATTTAAAACGCCAACTATTATTTCAGTCATATGATTCGGTTTCTTCTGTATTTAAATCTTCAGAAGAATGAAAGGCCTTCCATAACCTGGCAGCCATTCTTATACCGTAACCAATTATAATTAATCCGATTAACCCTTGTAGCTTTATACTTAACACCGGATGTAGATCAAATGCCTCAATTATAGCGTATTCTAAAAGTGCAGAGATCCCTATAATGGCGGTTAGCCATATCAACTCTTTAACTAATATTTTTAGTGCACTTTTATCCATTGCTTTACATCTCATTTTACATCAATAATAACACAACCCAAGTTAAAATCCATAATCTTATGGTCAAAACCTCAATCATCAATAGTTATTAATGTTATTGAGGAACAGTTAACAACTTGTGATATACTTTATTTATCTTCAGCTTTTGAAATCATACCTACATACAATTAGCCGTTTTATATTACTACCTGACTACTCCTTATGACAGAAAGTATTTTAATTGGAATAACCAGTGTAATTTTTTTCGGTGTTGGGGCTCAATGGGTAGGTTGGAAATTTAAACTACCGGCCATATTACTTTTGTTGCTATCCGGACTACTGGCTGGTCCCATATTAGGTTTAGTTAAACCTGATGAGTTAATGGGCAATCTGTTAACTCCCTTCATCAATGTTTCAGTAGCCATAATTTTATTTGAGGGTGGCTTAAGCCTTAAGTTCTCAGAACTAAAAAATGTTGGCGGCGCCATAGGAAACCTGGTTAGCATCGGGGCTTTACTCACCTGGGTTTTAACTTCTGTAACAGCATATATGTTTTTTGGGTTTGGCTGGGAACTCGCAGTTTTATTGGGCGCCATTCTAATTGTGACTGGACCTACAGTTATTGTCCCCCTTTTAAGACAGGTAAGGCCCTCAGGTCAGGTAGGATCCATATTGAAATGGGAAGGTATCGTTATTGACCCAATTGGGGCAATGATCGCCGTTCTGGTATACGAAGTGATCCTGACCAGCGGATTTTCTGAAGCAACCAGTCTGGCTTTTATGAGTATTTTTAAAACCATTCTGTTTGGTTCTGTTTTAGGTCTGGCAGGGGCAGGTGTTCTCTATGGCTTGCTAAAGAAACATCTTCTGCCAGATTTCCTTCAAAATCCGGTAAGCTTGATGATCGTAATTCTCATCTTTACGATTTCTGATATTTTTCAGCATGAATCAGGACTGTGGGCTACCACTTTAATGGGTGTTGTGTTAGCTAATCAGAAAGCAGCCAAAATCCATCATATTATCGAGTTTAAGGAAAACATCAGGCTATTACTGCTTTCAACTCTTTTCATACTACTTGCAGCAAGAATTGAGCTGTCCAATCTGTTGGGCAACCTGAATCTGAACATGCTGGCATTTCTCTCCATTTTGATCATTGTGATAAGACCGGCAGCAGTCTACCTATCAACTATCTTTTCACCCCTTAGCTGGAGGGAAAAACTATTTCTATGCTGGATGGCACCAAGAGGAGTCGTTGCCGCTTCAATATCTTCCATATTTGCCATATCTCTTATGCAAAATGGTTTTCCCGAGGCAACACAACTTATCTCTATTGTGTTTATTACCATTATCAGCACAGTAGCAATTTATGGATTGACAGCACCTTGGGTAGCCAGGAAATTGGGGGTTGCTAAACCCGTACCAACAGGATTTTTAATTATTGGCGCTCATAACTGGGCTATTGACCTCGCTAAAGAGATAGACAAACATGGTGTTAAAGTTCTCATTGCAGATTCTAACTGGCAAAATATCAGCAATGCCAAATCTAACGAACTTGATACCTATTATGGAAACGTCTTATCTGAGTACGCTCTCGATCATCTGAATCTGGATGGTGTAGGTAAACTAATTTCAGTTACTCCAAATGATGAGATTAACGCCCTAACTGCCATACGCTTCTCTGAGCTATTTGGCCGTTCAAGAGTATATCAACTATCGCCAAGCGTTAAAAAGAAATCAGATGACAACGAGGATGGAATCATTCAAACCGGTCGTATTCTCTTCCAAAAAAATGCAACTTTTGACGCTCTGACACGGACTTACAAAGACGGTAAAAAAATTAAATCTACTCAACTTACTGAGGCATTTACCTTTCAGAATTTCAAAGAAACACACGGGGATGAAGCCATTCCTTTATTTCTGGTTACAAATGACGAATCTATAGAACCTTTTACAACGGATAATCCACCGGTTCCACAACCCGGAAATATCTTGATATCTATGACAGATCCCGATGTGGCAACTCAAAGAAAACCTGAAAAAACTACACAGGAGAAGCTTGAAGAAGAATAAGGCGCTATCTATTCAAAATTGATCTGATCATGCTCATTATATTAGGTATTGAATACAACTACAGCACATTTCGATTCCTCGAGCATATTTTCAACTCTTGGACCGAGGTACAATCGGTGTGAGCCGGGACGTATGTTAGTCCCCAGGATCATCAGATCTATATCATTCCTTTCGATAAAATTGATCACCACCTCTTCCACCTCCTCACCCTGTTCCACAATACCCTCAGTTTTAACCTTGTAAGCCTCCCCTTTTTCCTTGAGTTTACTTACGATGTCTTCCGCTACTTCTCTCTGACTCACCATTTGTGAATCAATACGATAAGGACGATTTGAGCTTCGTTCATCTTCCAACACCTTCATTCCAATAACTTCACAGTGCTCACTGTTTTTGGCGAGAGAGAATGCCAGTTCAGCCGCATTGTTTGAGGCTTCCGTTCCATTTGTAGGAACCAGGATTCTTTTTGGATTCCAGCTATCAGATTCCTGCTCAGGTTGAACGATCATTACCGGACATGGAGCTACCCGAACCGTATAATCGATAAATTTACTGAATAGATGCTTGCGTCCCGGCTTCTTCTCGGTAGCCCCAAGAACTAACAGGTCATAATCTTTTCCAACTTCCTGAAGGATGGCCTTTTCAGGATTAACATTCTCCACCACTTTTTTGGTGACATCAATTCCTTCAAAAAGCTTAGCCAGTTCATTCAAGTACGTTTCACATTTTTGCTTTTCACCTTTTTGCGCTACTGTCATGAGGGTAACTGACAGATCATTTTGTTTACCGAGTCGTGCAAGTATCTGTGATTCAATTGACTGCGTTAACATTTTGTCCGGATCGATCTCTCTTTTACGAACCGGTAGTAATACACGATGAATGCCCGCTACCACGCTTCCGGCTTCCATTTCCTCTTTTTTGAGGCGCTCTTCCTCTTCCTCTCCCATCTCTACCTTGCTAAGTACCCACTTCAGTGCAGATGGTGCCATAAGTGACGTAGCCATTGCCATCACAACTATAATGGAAAACATATCCTGAGACAGGATTCCCAATCGCAGACCAATCGTAGCAATAATGATCTCCATGGCTCCCCTGGCGTTCAATCCGGCTCCAAAACTAAGAGAGGTCCAGTGATCTCTTCCACCAATAAAACGTGCTCCAAAATAGGTTCCAACCACCTTACCAAGCGTTGCGATGAGGATCACTATACCGGTTATGAGCAGGAGTTTCGGTTCAAACAGATTGATCACGTTTACTTTCAATCCCGCTACCGCAAAAAAGATCGGTGCAAAAATGCCCAAAGCAATACTTTCAAGTTTATGATGCACCTCATCCGGCAGGCGTGGCATCATCCCAAATAGGATGCCCATCACGAATGCACCAAGCACAGCTTCAAGATTCAATGCCTGCGTGATCGCTCCCCATAAGAAGGTCAAAACAACCACAAGCGTTAATAAGCGATCTGTACTTTTTACCTGATCCTGCACATAATTCAGCAGCTTTTTTACCATCCATCGGCCAAGAGTGAAACTGACCAGCATAAAGGCAAGCACACTACCCACGATCTGTATAACTCCACCGGCAGTCACGGATTCCCCACTGGCAATTCCTGCAACTATTGACAACAGTATCCATCCGATGGTATCATCACTCATCCCGGCCGCAATGATGGTTTGGCCAATATCACGCCGCATCAGGTTGAGATCCATAAGTACTTTGGCAATCACAGGAATCGCAGAAATAGACATAGCAGTAGCCACAAACAGGGAAAACACCAGCCTTTCATTGGAATCGGCAAGCAGGAAATCAGGCAGGTTCTGACCCAAAATAAAACCGGTTGCAAAGGTTACTATAATACCCCCACCTGAAACCCCCATGGCTGTTTTAGCATGCCGTTTTATCAGCCTAATATCTGTTTCCAGGCCGGTTATTAACAGAAGGAACATGGCTCCAATGAGACTGACTACCTCCAGTAAATGTCCCTGAGTTACATTCTGAGGGACGATCCACTCACCTATTCCCGGAAATAATCCCGCTATCAAGGATGGACCTAAAATAATACCGGCAAGGATCTCCCCAACCACAGAAGGCTGATTCAACCGCTGTGCGATCTCACCCATTAGTCGGGCTACCAATAATAAAACCCCGACCTGTACCACTAATACTAAAACATCATGATGCGGCGCTGCGCTAAAAACGTCCATATGACTATACCGTTTAATTTATTTTAAGTTAAATAATCCTCTTTTTGGGACTAAAATTCCATTTAAGAGATATATGGAATCTTATTGTACCCGGTGATCTCTATATTCATCAAAGAATGAGCGTTAGATTACAGTGGCTGTAGGCGGATTGAATACAATGGCATTTGCCCCGACCTGTAAGCCAACGCTTTCTTCTATTGCCTTCTGGATATTATAATTGCTTGCAGAAAGCAGAAAATCTTTCTGATCTAATCTCATGTGTTCTTATCGGAATATAAAATTATGGATGTGAAGACCGATCACACGAGAATAGCATGCTCAATCTTCTATCAATGCCTGCGAAGTTAGCTGACGGGCTCGAGCTGATAGATGCTCTTTTCGAATTACGAAATTCGCCCCACTTCCGGGTCCTCCGCTCCCACCGAGATGGGATTAGGCCGATTGTTCAAATCACAACAATGATAATGGCTTTTTGGTATCAGGTCAACCCTAAAGTGATTTTTGATTGAAGATTGGGGATTTTTTGCTTTGGCAAGATCTTGCCTAACCTTCGACAAACTATATACCTTCATCTATAAACGGGCGAAGGTTTTTAGGTTTTTCACATATTTTCTTTTTACCAATATTTGGCACCTACGGCGCCGCTTTTAACTCTAGTTCCCTGCTCCGTTAGGAGCAATATATTGGTAAAAACCCCAACTGGCCTTATAACGAATTTTCGCACCGTCGCTATTTCAAGTGATGTAGTTTATCGAAAATTGGGCTTTGCAATAGTTTACGCATCCACAAATAAATTCCGAAATCATCCGGCAAATCTAAGAAATACCCACCATCAACAAATCCTATCAAACCGTGCAGTAAATTTCATTATCTTTAAAATCTTCAAAAATCACTCATTCACTCTTAACAATTCCATTAATGTTTCCATCGGAAGTAACCGATTTCTTTAAGACTCAAAAAACACCTTTCTATTATTATGATCTCGATGTTTTGAATAAAACACTTGATCAGATCAAAGAACATGGAATATCCAGAGGATTTCGAGTGCATTTTGCCCTTAAAGCCAACAATCAGCCTAAGATCCTGAAGTTGATCAAAGAAGCAGGGCTTGGAGCTGACTGCGTAAGCGGTGGGGAAGTACAAAGAGCCATTGATACGGGATTTTCAGCTAATGAGATAGCTTTTGCAGGTGTGGGTAAAAGTGATGAAGAAATCGAACTCGGATTGAAATATGATATTTTTTGCTTCAACTGTGAATCGATACAAGAGCTTGAGGTCATTAATGATCTTGCCGGCAAACAAGAGAAAACAGCCCGAATTGCCCTTCGGCTCAACCCAAATGTTGAAGCAGATACCCACCGGTACATTACCACCGGATTGAGTGAAAATAAGTTTGGTATCAACGCTTCCGACCTGGATGAGGTTTTGGATCAACTTCCTGAGTTTGAAAATCTGAAGCTGATCGGAATTCACTTTCACATTGGGTCACAGATCGAAAGTTTTACTCCCTTTAAGGAACTCTGTGAACGGGCCAATATGCTAAATGATCATATAGAGGACAAAGGATTTGAACTTTCTGTGATTAATGTTGGCGGTGGTTTCGGAATCAATTATGCTCACCCTAACGACAACTCTATTCCGGATTTTGAACGCTTTTTCGGGCTATTTGAGGATGAGATCAAACTAAAGGATCATCAGCAACTGCACTTTGAACTTGGCCGATCTGTGGTTGGACAGTGTGGAAGCCTGATAACCCAAGTACTATTCACCAAATATGGTGAAACCAAGAATTTTGCCATTGTAGATGCCGGCATGACCGAACTTATACGTCCTGCTTTGTATCAGGCAGCTCACCGGATCGATGTCTTAACCAGTACAAAACGTGATAAAAATTATGATGTAGTGGGTCCGATCTGCGAAAGCTCTGATACCTTCCGTACTGATATCTCTATCCCAGAAGTTGAACGCGGAGATCTGGTTGCCATCCGCAGCGCCGGAGCTTATGGGGAAGTAATGAGGAGTGCCTATAATTTGAGAGAGGCGAACCCGACAATTTATTCGGATGATGGGTATTTAAATTCGAAGTTTTAAATTTTTAAACCGCTTAAACACCTAAAAATGCCTGCAACTTACTTTTTAAATGCCGATTTATCTTTTTCCGTCAAGGCCGCAATTTTCTTGATGATCAGATTCTTATCGATCGTTGCAAACTTCATGCGAGTCATGGATGGCTTGGGCAGTCCGGATTTTTCCCATTCTGCAAGAATATAATCTCCCATCTTGGCTTTTGCTTTTAAATTACTCGTAACAAACATCACCAACACATCAGGCCCGGAATTATATTCTCTTGGTGATATTACCAAAGCCGGTCTTTTCTTTGTTGCACTCAGATCAGTAAATGGGAAAGGTAAAAGGACAATATCCCAGCGGTCATAGGTCATTATAAACCTCGTCCTCTTCATTATCCCACTCCGAAAAAGAAGGTTCGCTCACCTTCATGATCTCTGTTAAATCATGCTCTTCCCCAAGTCGCTCCATAGCTTCATCTACATAGTCGTCAATTAGTTCGCTTACTAAACTGCTCATGGATTTACCTTCTAAAGAAGCCACCGCCTTTAGTTTCTTTCTCTTTTCATCGGGGATCCTGATACTCATCACACCCATAATTCCTCCTTTTTGTAGTATAACCTACATGAAGGTAATTTATTTCCTCAAATTAATCTAATTTTCCGGCAATTAACCTTGTGGCCCAGGCAATCTGGAAATTGAACATTCTTTGTTCGGAGTTCCAACGGCCTTAGAAAAAAGAGCGTTAAGAAGTTGACGAAATGAAGCGTAAAGAAAGAAATCATACCGCTGTAAGATTAAGAAGCGATTTCTGAACGTGAAGGAGCATTGATTTCTTTTAGTGGAATGGAGTCAGCTTTAGCTCGTTTTTCGCAGCCGGGAGCTTTTGGTTCTTTTGTCGGCACAAAAGAACAAGGAGCGCGATCTTAGGTACTGAATTAATAATAATTCTGGAAGCTGGAGCTTCCTGGACAGCGTTACAAAGCCGGAGCTTTGTAACGAGTGCTAAATTCAAAATTTTGAATTATCCAAGCATCCCGGCTATAAAACCGGTTGTCCAGGCGGCCTGGAAGTTGAACCCACCGGTTACGCCATCAATATCCAACACTTCTCCTGCAAAGTATAAGTCAGGTGACTTACGGCTCCGCATGGTTTTCATATCCACATCATTGAGGCTTATCCCTCCACAGGTCACAAACTCCTCTTTAAAGGTTGTTTTTCCCTTAACCTGATACTCATCGTTTGTAAGAAGATGAACTAAGCGGTTTATATTTTTCTTCCCCATGTTTTGCCAGATCATATCATCGCCCAAGTCTAACTTATTTATCAGGAATTCCCACAAGCGACCCGGCAACTGAAAAGGATTCACGTTTGTGATCTTTTTCATACCATTTTCATCGACCACGGCTTTTAAGATCGCTCTAACTTCCTGCTCGGTCCGTTCACCGGTCCAGTTAACCAATACCTTAAAATGATAGTCCTTATCACTTAACTCTCTTGCTCCAAAAGCAGATAACTTCAAGATAGCCGGACCACTCATGCCCCAATGTGTTATAAGCAACGGACCACTGCTCTGAAGTTTGGAGCCCATGATCTTCACTGAAACCGGTTCAGCCACAACCCCCATCAATTCCTTTATCGGCTCATCCGGCATGTTAAATGTGAACAATGAAGGAACCGGCCCCTCTACCTCATGCCCCAGTTCCCTTAGCCAGTCAAACCCGGTTGTACGGGGACTTCCACCTGTTGCCACGATCACCTTATCTGCCAAAACTCTTCCACCACGGTGGAAACCAAGCTCGTATCCTTCCTCCAACAGCTTCAGACTTTTGATATTAGACTTGGTTTTGATCCCGATACCAAGCTTCACGAGTTTCCTGCATCAGGCAGTTGATAATGGTTTCAGAATCATCCGTGGTTGGGAACATGCGTCCGTCTGATTCGGTCTTAAGTTCAACGCCACGCTGCTGAAACCATTGAATGGTATCAGTTGGAGAAAATATCCCAAAAGCTTTTTTTAGCGGCCGCTTACCACGAGGATAGTTTTTAACCAATTCCCGAATATCGAAGCAATGATGAGTAACATTACAGCGCCCACCCCCTGAGATCCGAACTTTAGAAAGCAGTTTATCCGATTTCTCGTAAATAGTGACTTTAGCTTCAGGATGATGGGTTTTCGCTGAAATCGCAGCAAAGAAACCGGCAGCTCCCCCACCGATTATAGCAACTTGTAGATCTTTATTCGTCATGAAATGAAGATACCGTTTCTTTGGATGAGTCTCTTATTGGTTGCCACGAAATCTCTAAAACACAAAAATGGAATTTTAAAAATATGCCTTAGAAAGGTATGGAATAGAACGCGAATGACACGGATCAGGCGGATGAACACGGAAATGTTGTATTCCTATCTCCCAGCAATAGCCACAGAAACTTCCTTGGTATAAAGTTGAATGTTCTTTGTTCAGTTTTCCATCGGCCTTAGAAAAAAGAGCGTTTAGAAGATGACGGAATGAAGCGTAAAGAAAGAAATCATACTGCTGAACAAATAAGGAGCAATTCTCAATCGCGAAGGAGCTTTGATTTCTTTTAGCGTAATGAAGTCAGTTTTAGCTCTTTTTTCGCAGCTGGGAGCTTTTGGTTCTTTTGTCGGCACAAAAGAACAAGAAAGGTGAATACAATATATCAATCATTAAAGGCACAGGAAGCCGAGAGACTGATCTTCAACGTACAAACTTAGATCTGTGCAATTATACTTGGACATGCAACAAAAGTTAAAACATATCAAACTTCCAACCATGATACAAGTCATATTCTTTTGTTATATACTTTTCAAGTAATACCTTATTTACAGGGGAAGCTGGAGCTTCCGGGATGGCGTTACAAAGCCGGTGCTTTGTAACGAGTACTAAGAGTTCTTTATCACTTGTGGTCCGTTAGGACCAACATGTTGGTAAAAACAAAGCTCATCAAAATCTAAAACCTCCGCCCGTAAAGTGCGTAAGGCAATTAGATTGTCGGAGGTTGGGCACCTAACTCGCTACAGAAAAGCTCAGTGATAAAAGGGTGTTAGAATCATACATATCAGACAATGATTGAAAACCTGGAACATAATCCCGGTGATTCTTTTTACACCGACTACATAGGAGGATTCATGGGCATGCGCAGTTACCCTTATTTTGCACTGCAATTTATAAGCAATCAAGACGTACTTTTAAAAATGAAATTTCTGCAGCATTACAATCAGCTAAAAAGAAAAAGGTCTAAAATTTGTAACCAAATTTTTCTGGACGGCGTTACCAAGTTAAGCCGGAGCTTTGTAACGAGTACTAATACACATTCCCGTGTTCATCCGCCCGATCCGTGTCATCCGTGTTCCATTCATTTAGTGTATTAGAGATTTCGTGGCAAAATACCCTGGAACTTAATCCAAGATTTCGCATGGAATAGGTTGAGAATCCCCTTATTTTCCATCTTCATTTTCAAGAAGACTATTTATGCAGATCAACGTTCTGAAATTTGGCGGCACCTCCATGGCCGATCACAAAACATGGAAAAAAGTATTAGAGATCATCAAGGGATACGAATGGCCGGTAGTCATTGTGTCAGCTACGGCAAGAACAACGCGACAGCTGGTGGAAGCCGCACAACTGGCAGCCTCAGGAAAACTTGATGATGCTCTTGTAATCTCAGACTCCATTCAAAAACGTCATCAGGAGATCGTTGAAAATTTCCTTGATGAAAATTCACATCCTAAGAACGGGTTGATCAAAGATAGTTGCCTTAAAAACATGGATGCCAAGATCGGTAAACTCAACAAACTACTGACTTATACTGCGCGCCAGGAAAAACTTTCTCCCCAAATGAAAGACGCAATTTCTGCCATGGGTGAACAGATCTCATCCTATCTTCTTGCCCAATGTGGCCTGGCACTCGATATGATGACACAGCATATCGAAGCACGAAAACTGATCAAGACCGATAACGAATATGGCAAGGCGAATCCAAATAAAATGCTGATCAATCAGCATTGTGGCTCGCTGGAAACAGTGCTGGAAAGTGGGTTCACGCCCATCATAGGAGGCTTCTACGGAGAATCCCCGGACAAAACCATCACAACCCTGGGATTTGAAGGCTCCGATTATTCAGCAAGCCTGATAGGTGGAGCTGTTGGAGCTGAAACCATTGAAATATGGACAGATGTAAGCGGAGTTTACACGGGCGATCCACGGTTCATACCGGAAGCCAAGCCATTGGCTGAGATCAGTTACTTTGACGCAACGGAAATGGCCTACTTTGGAGCAAAGGTCTTGCACCCATCTACACTGAAGCCTGCACAGGAGCGAAATATTCCGGTCTACGTTAAGAACATGTTCAAACCTGAAGACCGCGGTACCCGGATCGTAAGGGAGGCTAATCATGAACTGCCCGTTTTGGCTTTGTCATTTAAACAGGATATGTGTCTCTTAACCGTAAGTGCCTATGAAACGTTGATGGGATTCTCCTTTTTACCCAAGGTATTCAGTGTTCTTGAAAAGTATCGTTTACCCGTAGATGCCGTCAACACCACCGAGGCCTCAGTCACTATTGCCATATCTGACAATGAGATCCTTGAACAGCTTTCAAAAGAATTCATTGAGATCGGCACGGTAAGTATTGAGAAAAACAAAGGACTTTTAACTTTGATCGGGTGTTCGGTTCAGACTGCAGACAACTTCCGGGATCTTCTTTTAGAGCCGCTATCCGATCTAAAAATTGACATGCTTTCTTACACAAAACAGAAACGTATATTCAATATTGTAATGGACAACGAAGAATTACTACCGGCTGCTCAAAAAGTACACAGTGCTTTATTCGGCTGATTTTTTCTGAGCCGGTGTTCCTACTTCCTTTAGTTTATCAGGTATGACTATACCCAGTCGCTTGGCACGTTCTCTCCATTTCTGGCGGGCCAGTTTCTGCATGTCCTCAATGGCATCTATTTCATCCACGATCTCCATTCCCAGTAAAGTTTCGACCACATCTTCCATGGTCACAACTCCGGCAAAACCACCATATTCATCTACAACCACGGCAATGTGTTCCTGTTTCTCCAGCAATCGTTCAAACAGGGTCTTCAAAGATATCGTCTCCGGCAGGATCAATACTTCTCGTCTGATGTCTTTAAGTTCCTTATCCCCATTCCCTTCGGAAAGATTGAAGTAGAGATCGTTTTTAAGAATATATCCTGTTATATCCTCTTCGTTTTCATCAAATACCGGCATCCTTGAGACCCGAAGTTCTCCTTTATGCTCAAGAATCTCCTCTATCGTTTGGTCCTCCTGAAACTTCACTACCACAATTCTTGGAGTCATTATATCCTTAACTCTGAGTGACCTAAATCGGATCAGGTTTTTAAAGATATTGGATTCACCTTCCTCAAAAATACCTTCTTCAAAACCCAGCTCAGCCATCGCACTGAATTCTTCCCTGCTTACCGTAGGTTGATTATCTTCACTTGATAGCCACTTAGTTATCCATTGTGATAGTAGCACAAACGGATATGTGATATATATAAGCACCTTCGTGGCTCGGGCCGCAAATCCCGCCAAGGTTTTCCAATAGGTAGCTCCGAGTGTTTTGGGAATGATCTCGGAAAATACCAGAATAGCCAGTGTCAGAAGTGCAGATGTAAGGCTCACATAAGTGTTTCCAAAAACAATCTGCGCCTGTGCCCCGACACCCGCAGCCCCAACCGTATGAGCTATTGTATTGAGGGTCAATATAGCAGAAAGTGGGCGGTCTATATCTTTTTTCAGTTCCTTGAGAAGCTCACCTATTTTGGGGTCCTTCTTTTCAGTCACAGCCACAAAAGACGGAGATATGGACAATAAAACAGCCTCCAGAATGGAGCATAAGAATGACACTCCAATTGCCAGAATTAAATAAGATATCAGTAATCCCATAGTCTAATGTAATGTATATAAAAGAGTGTTATTAAAAAAAGCAGAGAACAATGATTACCTAAAGAGTAACCAGAACTCAGGATTCTGAATTCAGAATAGCTTTAACATCCTGAAGTTCTGAGTTCGGAAACCTGAGTTCTTTAATAGTAAAGCTACGATATCTCAATCCCTTACAAATAATCATAAATCTCTTTTAATATTCTGCCTTACAATTCTCTCTTAACATGGTAAGCACATGCTGAAAGTCATCCGGGAGTTCGGAATCGAAATTCACCATTTTTCCTGTGGCCGGATGTTCAAATCCCAGGGTTTTAGCATGAAGAGCCTGCCGACCCAACCCCGTGATAAGATTGTGAAACATGGATTTTCTTGATCCCGTGTTCGGCCCATAACGAACAGATGTGCCGCCATAGGTGGGATCTCCAAATACGTGATTACCTTTGTGTGCAAAGTGAACCCTGATCTGATGTGTACGCCCGGTTTCCAGCTTGACTTCAACCAGACTCAGATAGTCAAAATATTCCAGCACCTTGTAATGTGTAACTGCTGATTTACCCTGACCTTCAGGCTTAACGGTCATGAGTTTACGGTCTTTTTTAGAGCGACCAATATCTCCCTCAATAGTTCCTTCAGGATCCGGAGTTCCCCAAACAATAGCCCAATAGGTTCTTTCAACATCTTTTTCCTGAAATAGCCCACTTAGTTTTGCCAATGTCTCATCACTTTTGGCTACAACCAGTAATCCGCTCGTATCTTTATCCAGGCGGTGTACGATTCCGGGGCGCAGGTTTTCATCTTCATCTTCTCCTGCCAGCTCATCCACATGGTACATCAACCCGTTTACCATTGTGCCACTCCAGTTTCCATATGCAGGATGAACCACCATGCCGGCTTCTTTATTGACTATGATGATGTCATCATCTTCATAAACAATATTCAGGTCCAGATTTTCGGGCTTGGCTTCAGGGGGTGGAGGCTGTGGAAGCTCGATATAAATTTCATCCTCCGGTTGCATGATGTAGGACGATTTTTCCTTTTCCCCGTTCACGGTCACATAGCCGTTCTTGATAGCTTTCTGCACTTTACTGCGGGATGCATTTTCCACAAATGAGGTAATATATACATCCAGTCGGATGTCCGAATTCTGCCCTTCGGGCACGGTATGTTCGTAGATCGTAGTCTGTCTGTCTTTTCCGGCTTGTTTCTTCATACCATAAAGGTAAGCAGATTTAAGCTTTGTTTTACTTTAGAAGATTTTTTGTAAGGAATTGGCTTGAAGTAGCTCTAACTATATAATTCAAAATGTTTAATTTTAAAATTTAAATGGGTGCTAACATGAGTAATGATAATGTGATTCAGAATAAAAGTTTTGAGTTTGCACTAATGATTATAGCTTTTACAAGAAACTTTGCAGAACGAACGAGAGTATGTAATGTCAAAACAATTGCTTACGATCCGGCAACAAGTATAGGTGCTAATGTGGAGGAAGCAATGGCCGCTTCAATCGAAAAAAGATTTTGCTCTATAAAGATGTCAATTTCTTCAAAGGAAGCTCGAGAAACTCGCTATTGGCTAAGGCTCTTAAATAAAAGCGAATGTTAACTGAATTATTCGATATTGATATCGTATCTTACTGAACTCATATTGAACTAACATCAATATTAACTTTCAGCATATTAGTAAAAGACTACACTAGCAATAACATTAAAGTTAATTTTTCATTCTAACATTTTGAATTTTGAATTACCTATGATCAAGAATTTATACATAAAAAACTTTGCCCTTATAGACGAGCTTGAGGTGGGATTTGAGGAAGGGTTGAATATTTTGACCGGTCAGACGGGTGCCGGGAAGTCTATCATAATTGGTGCTCTGAATATGATTTTGGGTGAACGAGCCGATACAGAAGTGATTCGCCGGGGAGCTGATAAAGCCATCGCAGAGGCAACCATCAAGGTAGATGATAATGAAGAGCTCAAATCGCTTTTGAAAGACAATGAAGTTGAGTTCAGTGAGTATTTGATATTACGTCGTGAGATCCGAAATACAGGCAGCCGGGCTTTTCTCAACGACACGCCGGTAAACATCAGCGTATTAAAGGCAGCGGGAGATCTTTTAGTGGACCTCCACGGACAGCATGATCATCAACTGTTGCTCAAAGAAGAAAATCACCTTGGGGTGATCGATGGTTTTGGGGAAGTGGAGCCGATACTGAAAGGATATCAGGCTGAGTACAAAAAGATGACGGAGCTGCAACAAGAACTTCGTGTATTAAAGAAGCGAGAAAACGAGCTTCAGGAAAAAACCGAACTTTACCGCTTTCAGGTGCAGGAACTCCAGGAAGCCCGTCTTGATGAAATTGACCTGGAGCAATTGGACTCAGAAATGAACCTGCTTGATAATGCTGAAGTACTCGATCAAAAAGCAGGTGCCATTTCAGAGATGGAAGCATCTGATGACGGAAATATTATTCAGTTGTTAAACTTCCTGAAATTAAACCTGGAAGACCTGGCCCGCATCGAGCCTGAATTCAATAATTATCTGGAAGAGATAAATGCCGCACGAGTCAGTATTAACGAAGCCATTGCCTTTGCTGAACGATATCGAAACAGCATCGAATTCAATCCGAAGCGACTGGAAGAACTTCGGCAGCGACAATCAGAACTGAACCGGCTTCAAAAGAAATATCAGCGCGATCTGCCGGAACTTATTAGCTATATGAATGAAATTAAACGCGAGCTATCGATTGCTGATAATTTTGATCTGGAAATAGATAAGCTAAAAAGGGCCATATCTGCACAAGCGGAGGTTCTCAAAGAACATGCCATTTCACTTCACAAAACCCGGGAAAAGATCGGAAAAAAACTGGCCGTCCAGATTCAACAGGAGTTATCGAAAGTAGGTATTCCACACTCCAAATTAGACGTTCGGGTTGACTGGCTGCTCTCCGATAACGGATGGATCGAAGTGGAAGGTAAGACCATTGACTGTACTGAAACCGGCTGTGATGATGTCAGGATGTTCATCTCAACCAACAAAGGCGAGGAACCGAAACCATTGGCAAAAATTGCATCCGGTGGTGAGATCAGTCGCGTAATGCTGGCATTGAAGTCAATTCTCGCCAAAGAGCAAAGCCTGCCGGTCATGATCTTTGATGAGATCGATACAGGTATCAGTGGTGAGATCTCTGAGAAAGTTGGAGCCTCCATGCGGAAATTATCCGAACATTGTCAGATCGTAGCGATCACACATCAGCCACAAATTGCAAGTCAGGCCCACAAACATTACAAAGTAGCTAAAGCTGAAGAAGGTGAAAGAACCGTAACCCGAATCATCCCCCTTTCCGATGAAGAACACATTCGCGAGATCGCCAGTTTAATGAGCGGGTCACAGATCACGGAATCTACCCTAAACAGTGCACGGGAATTGATCGAAAAGAATACGTTCAGAAATTAAATGTTTTTCAATTGTTATTTGTAGAGACGCGAAATCTTGCGTCCCTACAATCCGAAATAAAACATTTATAAAATCGCCCGTGCGATCAATGTTGCCGGATGCACTGCCTCCCTATCCACACCATCCTTGATCTGATGCCTACACGAGAATCCCGGAGCACATACCTCCTCTTCCTGATTCTCCCGGAGCGCCGGAAATAGCACCAGTTCTCCAATATCCTGCGAGACCTCATAATGATCTTTTTCATAACCAAAACTTCCGGCCATACCGCAACATCCCGTTTCCAGCACTTCGACAATATATCCCGCAGCTTGCAACGCTTCCACCGTTGGCTCATTCCCCACCAGTGCTTTGGTGTGGCAGTGTCCGTGCAGCATCACTTTTTGTGATGAAACGGATTTTGGAAGTCTGTTTTTATTATCAGCTACAAACTCTTCAAATGTGAATGATAACTTCGTAAGTTTGGCGGCTTTTTGAAGCTGATCTTCTTCACATAATTCTAAAAATTCATCCCTAAGAGTTAATATTTCAGAAGGTTCAAGACCCACTACAGGGATTCCAGCATCAACATACATTTCAAATTCAGTTAATACGTCTATCGCAATGGACCTTGCCTCTTCTAAAAAACCTTTGGAAAGCTGAGGCCTACCTGTTTCCATAGCTTTTGGTATGATGACCTCATATCCCATTTTCTCAAGAACCCTCACTGCATCCATTCCAATTTGTGGGTCGTTGTAATTGGTAAACAAATCCACAAACAGCACTACTTTTTCGCTCGACTTCAACGCTCCATTTTGCAGGTGCTTTTTATAAAGCGAGTGAAAGCTTCTGGGAGCAAATTTTGGCAGATCACGCCTTGAGTCTATATCAAAAACAGTTTCAAGGATCCACTTGCCTAGAGCCGAACCGGCAACCGCATTCGACAAGCCGGGTGTAAGTGAAGCCATCGGAAACAACTTCCCTGCACTTGCAAAGAATCGCTCCTTCAGTTGTGATCCATTTTCTTTATGCCATCCATTGATGAATTCGGCTTTCATTTTAGCCATATCCACGTTGGCGGGACATTCGCTCTTGCAGGCTTTGCAGCTCAGGCAAAGGTCCAGGGCTTCACGCAATTCCTCTGATGCATAGCCCTTGGGATCATCACCGGAAAAAACCTGCCTGAACACGTTCGCCCTGCCACGGGTTGAATCCTTTTCATCTTTAGTGGCCATATAAGAGGGACACATGGTCCCGCCACTTTCAGCCAGCTTGCGGCAAACCCCGGCTCCGTTACACAACTCCATCGCACTGCCGAAGTCCCCTTCTTTATGCCAGGAAAATACCGTATTAGGTTCCGGTTTTTTGTAGGACAATGAGAATCGTAGATCCTCATCAATAGGCTTCGGATCTACGATCTTGCCGGGATTAAAAATATACTCCGGATCCCAGATCTCCTTAACCTGCTTCAGTACAGGTATCATTTCGTCACCTAATATCTTCCTGATGTAAGGTGCGCGAACCCGACCGTCACCATGCTCGCCGGAAAGCGAACCATTGTACTTTTTAACCAGATCCGCAATCTCCCCAGCCATTACTTTCATGGTCTTAAGGCCGGCCTCAGTGTTGATATCAATTTGAGGCCGCAGGTGCAATTCACCCACCGAAGCATGTGCATAGAACACACAATTGGTGTCATGCTTTTTCAATATGGCCCGAAATTCCTTAACGTATTCAGGCAAGTCCTGAACTCTGAACGGCTGTATCCTCACAAAATGAAGGGGATCTTCCATCCTTACCCAATCCCATCAACAGACCTAGTCCGGCTTTCCGAAGATTCCAGACCCGTTTCATTTTATCAGGGTCCGAAATAACCGGATATGCATAACCAAGATTTTTCTTACTGAGTACTGAAGTCAGTTCTGCTGCTTTCTTTTGAAGTTCATTCGGATCATCACCCTCAAATTGCGTAATCAATATATATTGTGGCTCACCCTCCAAAAAGAACCGATTCTTACGCTGCTCGATATTTCCCTTGGTCGCATCCATGATGATGTGATCGACAAGCTCAACAGCCGCCGGCTCAAAATTAACGATCTCAACGGCAGCCTTCATAGTATCTTCCAGCGAATTGAATTGAGGAACCACAACAAGCTGATGCTTATCTTTAGAAACCATATTCAATTTCGCCGAAGCCGTTAGTGCCAGAGTCCCTTCACTTCCGCATAACAATTCACAAAGATTAAACTTTCTGCCATCAGGATCAAAAGGCTGCATCTCCAATAATTTATCAAGTGCATACCCGGTATTTCTGCGGATGATATCCTTATGAGGATAGCTTGATTCGATCAGCTCACGGTTCTGTTCCAACAGCTGCAGCATCGAGCGGTAAATATATCCTTCCAGATCTTGTTGCTGCTTCTTAGCTTCCAGTTCTTTTGACGTAAGTGGCTTAAAAATGGCCGTTGATCCATCACTTAAAACGGCCTCAACCTCAAGAGTATGCTCGCGTGTGGTTTGATACTTAATGGAAAATGAACCGGATGAGTTGTTACCGATCATTCCTCCGATCATGCAGCGATTGGTCGTGGCAGTATCGGGACCAAATAGCAGCTGATGTTTGCCGGCTTCGCGGTTCAGTGTGTCACGGATCACTCCGGGCTGAACATGTGCTGTTTTTGTTTTAGGATCCAGATCCAGAATATCCGTCATATAACGGGATACATCCATGATTACTCCCCCTCCGGTTGTTTGCCCGGCAAGACTCGTACCCGCACTTCTGGCGGTTATGCTAAACTTTTCGTGCTTGGCTTGTCTTACTAGAGCCTGAATGTCTTCCAGGTTTTTAGGAAAGGAAACCCCTTGGGGTACTTCCTGATATAGGGATGCATCCTGTGCGTAAAGTTTTCGGGTGAGGGAATCCTGGTGTATCAAAAAAATCTTATTTATTTGAAAAATATTAAATCAAAAATTCAACAAAACCTTATAGGAGTTAGCTTTGCAATAGTTTTATTCTAAGGCCGTAATTCATTTCTACATACCAAAATTTTCCTCTACCTTTTTAACGATTTCATCACCTATGGCTAAACCTGCAGTAGCAGCAGGACTGGGTGCATTCAGCACATGGATCTGTCGGTCGGCCACTTCAAAATAAAAGTCGTCCAGGATCTCTCCGTTTCGCTGAAGGGCCATCGCCCGAATTCCGGATGGTGAGACTTTAAGATGTTCTTCCCGAACTTCAGGAATCAATTTCTGAAGACCTTTCACAAATGCTTTTTTGGAAAAGGACCGCCGGTACTCGTCAAGTCCCATCCGCCAGTGTTCCTTCGCCATTTTCCAGAAACCCGGAAAGTTCAGTGTTTCAATGGTATCCCTAAGATCGAAAGAGAGTTTATTATATCCCTCACGCTTGAAAGCAAAGACCGCATTGGGACCGCATTCAATTCCGCCTAAAGCCATCCGTGTGAAATGAACTCCAAGAAATGGAAATTCAGGATTTGGCAAAGGATAGATCAGATCGTTGACCAGATATTCGGCATCCGGCTTGAGTTCATAGTATTCGCCTTTAAAAGGCACGATCTGGACCGGAGATTTCACCCCTGCATTCTTAGCCACGTGATCAGAATATAATCCGGCACAGTTAATCAGATAAGAGGACGAAATTTCTTTATTTCCAGCTTCGATAAACACTTTATCAGCAGATTGACGAATTTTTGTCACCTTACTGTTGAACCGAACTTCCCCGTTGCCATCTTCAAGGAGCTTCTGCAACACCCGACAAACACCTGCATAATCCACAATTCCGGAACAGGGTACATGAATCGCAGCAACGCCCTTAACATGGGGCTCGAGTTCTTTCAACCTGTTAGCATCAATGAGCTCTATCCCCTCGATCTCATTTTGAAGTCCACGTTCGTAGATCTCTTTTAGCTTTGGCACTTCAGAATCATCCGTCGCAACGATCACTTTACCACACACATCGATAGCTACATCATACTTATTGCAAAACTCTACCAGCTGATGCCGGCCATCCACACAGTTTTTGGCCTTATAGCTTCCGGGCTTGTAATAGATACCGGAGTGAATAACACCGGAGTTCTTACCGGTCTGATGAGCCGCCACCCTTTCTTCTTTTTCAAGAACAAGGATCTTCGATTCAGGAAATTTGAGTGAGAGTTTATATGCTGTTGAGAGACCGACTATACCGGCTCCCACAATTGTAAAATCGTACTTCATATCATCAAAGATATGATTATTAAATCAAAAATTGATCTTCATTTCTCATTTCCCTGAATCAACCTCTTTGCGGTTTTAGTTCTTAATTCACGAAACTAAACCTTATCTTTATTTGGTTATAAACCCAATAAAGCGATTCAACTAACATTTTTATGAAAAAACTTCCATTACTGATCCTCGGAATGATCCTGATCGGGTTAATAAGTGCCTGTGATACGCGAAAGAATCCCAGAGACCTGAGCCAGCAGGATACAAAAATTGATGAGGTGATCTGGAATGCCACCTTTTATGATCTTGAGGGAAATCAAGTTTCCATTCAGGATTATGCCGGCAAGGTTGTCATGGTCGATTTTTGGGAAACCTGGTGCAGTCCCTGTTTGCAGGTGTTTCCGGCTATGGACTCTCTTCAAAGAGAGTATAGCGAAGATTTTGTAATGCTTGCTGTAAACTTGAATAATTCCGATTCTGACGAAGATGTCACTAATTTTAAAAACAATAACGATTACACTTTTAAATATCTGCTTGATAAAAATAGTGTAGGAGCAGAGGTGATCACGCTTGGGATCCCATTCAAAGTATTTTTTGATACAGAGGGATATTTGATCAAATCTGAGCTGGGTTTATCCGGTAACGACTACAACGACGCAAAAGAAATTATAGAACAACACAAAACATCATAAATAATATGCCTGAAGTAAAAGAAGAGAAACTACCCTATAAAGTTAAAGATATTTCGCAGGCCCATTACGGTCGGCAGGAAATTGAGCTTGCCGAAGCTGAAATGCCGGGTTTGATGGCACTGCGTGAGGAATACGGAGAAGAGCAACCATTGAAAGGCGCACGCATTGCCGGTTGCCTTCACATGACTATTCAAACAGCCGTTTTGATCGAAACGCTGATCGAGTTGGGGGCGGATGTAACCTGGTCGTCATGTAATATTTATTCCACTCAGGACCATGCAGCCGCTGCCATGGCAGAAGCCGGCGTTCCTGTTTATGCGTGGAAAGGCATGACTGAAGAAGAATTTGACTGGGCTATTGAACAGACCCTGGTCTTCCCTGATGGTCAGCCTCTGAATATGATCCTTGATGACGGTGGTGATCTCACCAATATGGTGCTCGACCGCTATCCTGAATTGGTTGATGGTATCAACGGAATTTCTGAAGAAACCACTACCGGGGTTCTTCGTTTGATAGAACGTGAACGTAAAGGAACTCTTACACTTCCTGCCATTAACGTGAATGACTCCGTTACCAAGTCCAAGTTTGACAATAAATATGGATGTAAGGAATCTGCAGCGGATGCTATTCGTCGCGCCACCGACGTAATGATGGCCGGTAAGGTTGCCGTTGTGGGTGGATACGGAGATGTGGGGAAAGGAACTGCCGCTTCGCTTAAAGGTGCCGGAGCCCGTGTTATCGTAACTGAGATCGATCCGATTTGTGCCCTTCAGGCTGCTATGGATGGCTTTGAAGTCAAAAAAATGGATGAGGCCGCTGAGAGAGGCGACATTTTTGTGACCGCAACCGGTAACAAAGACATTATCACAGACCGCCACTTCAAGAAAATGAAGGATAAAGCGATAGTTGGAAATATTGGCCACTTTGATAATGAGATCGACGTTGCATGGCTGAAGAAAAATGCAAAGGAAGAGAATATCAAGCCACAAGTTGACATCTTTACCCTGAATGACAGTGGTAAACAAGTGGTACTTCTTTCACAGGGAAGATTGATGAACCTGGGTAATGCAACCGGACATCCATCTTTTGTAATGAGTAACAGTTTCACAAATCAGACTCTGGCCCAGATCGCACTTTGGAATCGCCCGGAGGAATTCGAGCCCGGCGTTCACGTACTACCAAAATCTTTGGATGAGAAAGTAGCCCGTCTGCATTTATCCAAGATAGGTGTAGAACTTGAAACACTGACTGAAGATCAGGCTGAATACATTGGCGTTCCGATCACCGGACCTTATAAGTCAGATCAGTACCGTTATTAAAACAGGCTTCAGGCCAATTATAATAACAACTGTCATTGCGAGAAGATCATAAAGTATAACGTAGGTTTGTGAAATTAAACGACGCGGCAATCTACCTGATGCAATTTGGGATAGTAAACAACGAGATGTTGACGTTCCGGTTGCTACGAATCAGCAGATTGCCACAGGCTGTGTTCGCTACCGCTTACAACAGCCTTCGCAATGACGAGTTTGTGGTGGGTTATTTTTAAAAAACGGCATAAAAAACCGCCGCCATTTATATTGAGGCGGTTCAGAAAAATAAAGATCCCGCAATGTTTACTCAGTGCAGGATCTTTTTTTATATACTTATTTTTTCTCGAAATGAGCCACGGCTTCATCAAGGGTACGAAAATGATTGAAAACTTTAATAAGCTGGGTTACCATCAATAAACTTTCGATCTTTTTATCTGCCTGGCATATCACCAACTCACCGCCGGCGTTCTTCATAGTTGTAAGTCCACCGATAAGGATTCCAAGACCGGACGAATTCATAAACTTCACTTTACTCAGATCAACAACAACTTCTTTTTTTCCTTGTTCGATGAGTTTATGAAGTTCATCCCGGAAGATCTCAGCATCAGGTCCCCCCATTACATTACCTTTCAGTTCGATAACGATACAATTATACTTTTCCGAAACATTGTAATTCATACTATTCCTGTTTGATTTAATTGAATGGGAACAAACTAAAAAACTGAATTAAAATCCACTTCCAGCCCTGCTTTTCATTTTGATAATACAAAAAATCTGTTAGTTTAATCGGGTCAAATAGAATTAGGGACAAATGATGGGTATTTGTTGATAAGCTTTTCTATTTAGTGTAAAAGTGGTTCTTGTTCTCTAAGCTTTCCAAGAGCATCCTTTTCTTTAGTAATAACCACTCTGTTTATTCACACCTTATTCAAGCATGCTCCGATTTTTCCGCCAGATCCGTAAGCAGTTCGTCGAACAAGATAACATCCGTAAGTATATTCTTTATGCCGTTGGTGAGATCTTTCTGGTAGTCATCGGGATCTTAATTGCTCTTCAGGTAAATAATTGGAATGAAAACCAAGCACTAAGATCGCAGGAAGCCGTCTATCTGCAGTTTATACTCGATGACCTGGTGTTGCAAAAAGAAGAAAATAGTACGCAACGAACTGCAATTACGGCCCACATATCTGCAGAAGAAAAACTAATTGAGCACATAAGCAACCGGTTTCAGGTAAGTAAAGACCAAAGGAACGACGTAAAGTTTTTACTCAGCACACTTCTAGTTGGAAGAACATATGGTGCTTATGAGGCCACTTTCCTGGATCTGACCTCATCCGGAAATATTGCTTTGATCTCTAATCAGATCCTGAAGAATCAAATCATTCAGCATTATCAGGTTCAAAAAAGAGATCGCGATGTAATTAATAACAACACGTTAAACACTTTTATGGAATTATGGACCAAGTTAATTAATAGAGATCTGATCGTAATTAGTCCAACTGTACATAAATTTGTTAGCGATTATAGTGCGCTCGAGTTCAACCCATCACTGGCTTTTCTAGATGAGAAATTGTTTGAAAATTTATCAAAAGAAGAGAATATGATACTTATACAGAATGTACTGGCTTACAAGGTAACCACAACAAAAATTGCAATTCGGTTTATTGATGAAAGTGACACACGCATTGATCAGCTCATTGAAGCTATAGAGTTTGAAATGGAGTACCTGTAATATGCACTGCTACTTTTTTCCTATATACTTTGAATCACTGATTAATCGGATTAAGGGATTAACACGGATTTTTCAATGTCCCGTTAGGGACAATATGTAGGTAAAATTAATGAAACCCACCACGACCCCTTGTGCCGTCAGGTACAACATATACCAGGCAACATATTCGAGCATTATCTTTTTTCTACCGATATGCAGTCACTCCAATTGTATCTTTAAAGTAATCAGTAAAATATATCTAGAACAGATATAGTGTTTATCTGGCTAGATAGATTTCCAGCTCCTCAAGAGACTTGCCTTTGGTTTCAGGTACAATCCAGATAACAAACACTAAACCAGCTGCTGCAAATGCGCCGTATATCAGAAAAGTAAGTGCACTTCCGAAGTTTGCCAATTCCCAGGGAAACACAAGCTGCACACCAAAACTGACTCCGGAATTGATCAAACCGACAAATGAAATAGCTAATCCTCGTATGTAGTTTGGAAATATTTCAGAGAACAAAACCCACATCACAGGACCAAGAGAAACCGCAAAAGACGCAACGAAACCTATGATCCCTATTAAAATTAGAGTCGCATTGATATCCGTGGCCAAAGTGATCAGTTGCGATTCGTAACTTTGGGCCACATCTTCACCCAATGTATTTGCCAAAGCCTCTTTGAATGTCAGGTCGTCATCGTAAGTTACCCCTACCATCGGACTTATTTGTTGCTGGTTGATAGCTGCAGGAAGTTCAATGACAGTATCAGATTGCAGTGTATAAGTTGCTTTATCAAACTCATATGACAACACGAACATACAGATCGCTATCCCTGCCAATCCAAATATGAGTAATGGCTTCCGTCCAATTTTATCAATGAAGAGTATGGCCAGCACCGTAAATACCAGATTTGTCAATCCAACCAAAATAGCCTGAACAAAGGAAGCATCAGTTCCTATACCCGATTGCTCAAAGATCATAGGGGCATAAAAGAAGACCGCATTGATCCCCGTGATCTGCTGCAGAATACCGATCACGACGCCAACTAATAACACTAACTTCAAAGCCGGTTTGAACAGATCCAGAAAAGACCTTTTCTCTTGATCCTTTTCTGCTTCAAAACTTTCCTTTACAGCTGCAAACGCTTCCCGTGCTTTTTCTTTCGTATTTACCTTGTTCAAGATCAACTGGGCTTCCTCATCCTGACCCTTCATGATCAACCATCTCGGGCTGCGTGGCACAAAAAAGAGTCCAATGAAGTATAAAATAGCCGGTATGGTTTCCAGCCCCAGCATCCACCGCCAGTTATTGGCATCTATCTGTAGTGTTTGAACCCAACCCAGATCAGACTTACCGAGTTGAAGGATCATATAATTGGTAAAAAAGGCAACCGAGATCCCCAATACGATGTTTAGTTGGTTCAATGAAACCAGGCTTCCCCTTTTTTCAGCGGGTGCCATTTCAGCAATATACATTGGAGCAATGATGAGCGAAGCTCCCACACCCAACCCCCCTATCATGCGAGCGATCACTAATAAAATAAAGGAAGGAGCAAAAGCAGATCCGATAGCGGAAATGGTATACAAAACTGCTGCAATACTTAGTACGTGTTTTCGGCTGATTCTATCACTTAAAGGTCCTGCTATAAACATGGCAATAGTTGAACTCAGCGTCAGGGAAGCAACGGCCCAGCCCAGTTCAATTTTAGAGAGATCAAACTCCAGCTCAATAAATCTGTTAACCCCTGAAATAACGGAAGCATCGAACCCCATAAGAAAACCACCCAAGGCTACAACCAATGAAACTACGTAGATATATTTATTTTTTAGCATAGAGACTATTACATGATCATTTCAATTATATCGGAAACACCTATTGCAGAAGGTATTTGATTTCTTAAAGGATAAGAAATCAAAAAATTTCAAGACTTCTTATAACCTGAACTTTGTAAATACTACAAGATCTACATTAATTATTAATGAAGGTGCTACGGTTTCTAACAGTGCTGTTAGAAATGAAATTGGGATTGGGTTTCCAAATTATTTAGGATTTATAGTTAACAAGTAACAGTATTGCAATGGAGGGCATAATCTCCCCTACATCATTCGAAAAAACGGAGCCATCGAAGAGATCGAAAACACAAACGGTCTGCTGCTTGGCAAAATCGAGCCCATAGAATTCGAGACCAGGGAATTTACCTTACAACCGGGTGAAAAGATCATGATGTTTACTGATGGCGTAACAGAAGCTACTGCTGAAAATGGTGACATGTATGAAGAACCACGCCTGGAAGCCTTCCTGGCCAAACATGCCGATGACGATTTAAACAAATTAGTAAGAAGCCTGATCGTTGATGTCCTGAAATTTATGGGCAAAGCAGATCAATCTGACGATATTACGGTTCTTTCTGTTGGGTATAATGGCTAAAGATTTATAACTAGATTTGTGAAAATCGTATTTTCCACTTTAAATACTCAAGCTTATCCATCGCCAATCTTAAAATCCCGCAGTAAATACTAGTTTTTTTATAACTACATTAGTTGCCAATAGATTTACTTAACATTATACAGCCATTATGCACACTGAAGATATTATGGCAAAGGTAAATAAAACATATTCTCTTGCCCCCTTCTTTGAATTATCGTCTGATCTACTTTGTATAGCTGGCTTTGATGGCTACTTCAAAAAAATAAACCCGGCTTTATGTAAGCTATTAGGGTATTCAAAGCAGGAGCTGCTTGAAAAACCGATAAATTCTTTTATTCATCCGGATGACAAAGAGCTGACTGAGAAGCACCGGAAAAACATACGGAATAGTAAGCCACTACTGAATTTTGAAAACAGATACATTTCAAAAGATGGAAAAACAATATGGCTCTCCTGGACTTCAATGCCCGTATATGACCAAAACTTAGTTTACGCGATTGCTAAAAATATTACCCACATCAAGAAGCATGAATCTGAAAGAAATCAATTGCTTTCTGAAGTCACAAAGATCAATCAGCGTTTAAAGCAACTTAATTATACTACAGCTCATGACTTACGGTCTCCCGTTAACAATTTATTGGCTGTTTTTAGCATGATGGATACTGGAAATATCAAAGATGAAGAAACACTGGAATTCATCGGGTTTCTTAAAACAGCTACAGATAGCCTGAAAAAGACACTCGATAATTATGTAGACGATCTACAAAGTGACAAAATACTTCAGGTACAGCTGGAAGAGCTGGAATTAGAAGAAATTTTTAATAAAGTGACCGATTCCCTTACCTCACTTCTTAAGGATGCAAACGCTAGGTTCACTATGAAGTTTGATGCCTTTAAAACAGTCAACTTCAATCAAAGTTACCTGGAAAGTATATTTCTGAATCTGATCACCAATTCGATAAAATATGCCCATCCTGATCGGGACCCGGAAATAAACATAAACACGCAAGTTGTTGACGGGGCAAAGAAACTAATTTTTTCAGATAATGGGCAGGGCTTTGACAGTAAAAATAATCAAGACAAAGTTTTTGGGCTCTACCAAAGTTTCCATAACCATGAAGACAGCAAAGGTATAGGTCTGTATCTGGTGTATAGTCATATGACAAATTTAGGTGGGCACATATCCGTGGATAGCGTAGTTAATAAAGGCACTACCTTTACACTTACTTTTAGAGATTAGAACAGGGTTCTCGTTGGTCACCATCCCAAGTCGAATCAGGGAGATCCCGGTTCTGCACCTCCGCATTCGCTACGGTTTGACCGGGATGACTGCCTTTTTTGAGTTATTAATGCCAACGACCGCATCCCGCAAAGTCCAGGAATCGGGACGGAGACTTGCGATCGCCTTATCCACCCACCACCACAACCCGTCATCCGCACGGAGTGAATACGAGATGCGGATTCCCTGACGGGCCACGCACTTGCCAGGGGGAGCGTTGTTTTACCTCAGTCGATTAGATCGGCTCGCGCTTCGTTTCACTTCAGTGGCATGACTGCCTTTGGCTGAAGGATGACTGCCTTTTTGAGTTTGAAGATGGTTATTTAAATACCATAAAAAAGGCTCCGATGCAGTGCATCGGAGCCGGTAATTGGTTTCAAAAACTAGTTGCGATGTTAGTTTTCTAAACTAAGACCCGCTTCCAGTGCTTTTTCAATTCGTACCTGAACCTCACGTAAATGCGCTTCTGTATATGCATCAAAATTGTAAGGTGGTGAAAGGCGTCGATTGATACGCTCATTCAAGTCATTTAACTGATAGCGTGCAACCGAACGGGCGTCAGCCGGCATATTTGAAGGAGCATCAGTTACGATATCTGTCATCTCATCAAGGTATGCGCGCTGTAGGTCCCGGCGATTACTGTTAATATTACTGCCCGGGGCCGACCATACTTCACTCCAAACCGCATTGGTAACAGTACCCATCAATTCAGGGATAGTAAGCGTATTTTCTTCACCGAATTTCATTTCCGTATCTCGGATTCTTTCCAATCGGGTTCCATTCAGTAACTGTGAGAGCAGTGAAGACTGAATTCCCAGTAATTGTGTGTGTAAAGGATAATCGATTCGACCATTATAGGTATTGGAAACTCCCCAATGACTCCACCGATTAGCTCCCATTTTCTGGAAAACATCCTGCGGAAGCTCAAAGGCATCAGCGTCAAGAGCATAATCAATGATCATATCCAGGGCTTCCTGCTGTTTGCTTTTTGGGATAGCTACAAACGGCATTCTTCCATCAGGATCACCTACGTGATCACGGTATTGATACTGTCCACCAATATATTTAATAGCCGGAGCCAGCGTTCTCGAATACTGAAAGAAATAGGTATTGAACAGATCTGTGGCCTCATAATAAGGCATGTTGTCTGCCAGAATGATCCCGGGAATTTCGGGAATCAGACCCTGAAGCAATTGCGCCCGGCCTTTACCCCAGGCTAGCGGATCCTCACCCAGATCATAGACATTGATAAGTGGATCAACAGCTCCTGCACCGCGGGCATCTTCATCCGTTCCATATGCATGCCCGGGCTGTGCGGCCTGACGTGCAATTTCCTTGGCTTTATCAGAATCCGGGGTGTAACCATAACTGATCACCCAACGGTCGTAACTACCCACACTTGGGTTATAATAATATCCATCAGCTGATTGCCCTTCTGTTGAAAGGTTAACGGTTGGATACTCCATTGCTGAACTGAATATTCCATTCTCCTCGGCCCATTCCTCACTATGTAATTTATCAAGTGGAGTGTCTACGGAAGATCGGAAATTATGACGGAGCCCAAGCGTATGTCCAACTTCGTGCATCGTTACCCATCGCAAAGCCTGGTCTACAAATTCCTTTGGAACCGGAGCTCCGGGTTTCATCATGCCTTTGGCAAGCAGAACACTTTTTACAACATCCAGCTGCATCGACATTTCAGCAAAGAAGGAACTTGTTTCGCCGAAACTCATACTTTTGATCTCAGCTTCAGATACATTGAAAATCTCATCAATAGCTGATCGCGGTTCCACCATTTCGCGGTATTCATTTTTATCACCCAACAGCATATTGGCTTCAAATAGAATATCGGCATCCAGGATCTCACCGGTACGGGGATCAACAACAGAAGGACCGATCGCACCATATCCCGGTTGGTCAGACACGTTCCAGCGTAAAGTTGCAAAACGAATATCCTCTGCATCAGCATCCTCCGGTAACATTTCAGCACGGACAGCATTTCTAAAACCGGCTGCCTCGAATGCGTTACTCCACTCCGTTACACCTTCCATCATGGCTTTGCGATATCGCACGGGTACCGTATGATCAATGTAATATGTGATTGGCTTCACAGGATCACACATTCCATCAGCTCCGATCTCACCGTCACATTCAAGTCTCCATCTGTTCACATAACGCTTAAAGAATTCCTCATCATCATTTGAAAAATCTTTATGAACCGTCATGAAATATCCGGCCCGGTCGTCTGCCATTCGTGATTCCATAGGTGTTTCAGGTAGTGCAGCCATTGTATAATGTATGGAAACCGGAATGAACCGGCCGTCTGCCACGGTGCGAGGAGCATCGCGTTCTCCATTGTTGAAGGTAAGGCTCGCAACCACATTCGTATTCATTGGAAAAGACTTCGCCGATCTGATGTAGCTTTTTTCCTTATCCATTGAAGCACGGCCCGGCTGACCAGGCTGTGTGGACACCGCAGATTGTACTCTTTGAGAAATATTGGAAAGATCCCCAACAAACCAGCTGTAAACATCCAATAACATTACGTTATCATCATTGGTCGCTTCTACCTTTGCTGTTTCCAAAACGGAATTACCATAGGTCAGCTCAACAGCTCTTGCTTCAGGAGTACCCTCTTCCGCTTTGTAACGGTGTGGTAGCTGAACCAAGAAAAATCTTTCCTTCACGTTTCTCCAATTTAACCAGAAGTCCCTCAAATATATTAAGCATGGTTCCTCCATATAACCCTGAAGACCCGATACCCTGAGCCACTTCAAAATTCATCAGGAACTCTTTATTAAGGTCTGGCTTCAGTAACGGCCATGTAGAGTTTATCATCGGTTCTGTAAAGATCCATAAAACCTTCCAGATGCTCCGCATCTTTAGTAAGCTCTGCAAACTTATCCTCATTTTCTGACTGCTCATCCTCACTCTCTTGCGCAAACAGCACCGAGCTCGACAGAAACAGCATTGTTGTAAATAGTAAAAGTCTTTTCATACTACACTCCCATAAATTAATGTTTGAGGACACATTATAATCTTTTTGGTTAAGAAATGAATCAGAGTATTTAGCTTAAAACTCACCATCAACATTCTTTTACCCCACAACTTCACTTCTATTACTGTTTGGAATTACCTTTCTAAAATAAATTGCCCTGCTGTATATAACTTCTTATCTTTAGTGCTCTCAAATAATTGCACCCGTAGCTCAATTGGATAGAGTACCTGACTACGAATCAGGCGGTTGGAGGTTCGAATCCCCCCGGGTGTACCACTACTATAAGCCTATGAATCACAATGATTTATAGGCTTTTTTATTTCCTGGAATTCCCGATTTTTGAAAGACGCTTTTTCAGATTTGGGTAACATTTGGGTAACAGAATACTGAGTGTCTTTTCTCTTATATGCGATAACCCACATTCATTAACTTACTTTGGTTAGAGTATTTTTGAGCGTGAAATCAAATATACTCTCGTGATGAGCTGACGCTGGTCTTAATCTCTATGGTTATACTAAGGATGAGATGCTTTCTATGACCATTGCCGATCTTCGCCCAGAAAGTGAAATTCCAAAACTTAAGAAAGAGCTTTCTAAACAGGGTACTGCATTTAACAATGCCGGAGTCTGGCACATGGTAAATTAAATGTGGACCTGATTATCGTTCGTGTACTTTGGCATAATTGCAAATGACGGATATAAAAAATATAAATTGTTATCTATTCAAGAGGCAACGTCAGAGGTTGAATATCACCAAAATCATTAGATGCAATCTCGTCAAGATTTGTATTAGAAAGTGTTATCTATATATTAAAGTGTTTATAATATATAATAGAGACCAATAATTTGACCACGCCTTCTCTAAAAGGAATTGAATGAATCCAAAACACCAAGAACAAGCTTACCATCTGGCCGGTATTGGCTACTGGGAGCTTGACCTTCAGAATAGTAAACACTATTGGAATGAAAAACTCTATTGGTCAGATAATGTAAAACACCTTCATGAGGTTCCCCTCGATTATCAGCCAACCCTTGAAGATGCTGTTGTATTTTATGAGGAAGGGGAAAACAGGCAAAAAATCCAGGCTGCGGTAGAGAATGCGATTGAAAATGGAGAATCGTATGTCATTGAATCAAAGATCATCACAGCTGAAGGGAATCACCGATGGGTGAGATCTATTGGAGAGCCCGTGTTTAAGGATGGACAATGTATCAAGCTGTATGGTAGTACGCAGGATATTACCGACCTTAAGAGTAAGGAACTAAAAATTAAGGCCCAGCAAATAGAACTTCAAATGTTCCTGGAAAACAGCCTGGATGGAATTATGATTACGAGTCCTGACGGGAGCATACATAGAGCTAATAAAGCCATGTGCGAAATGCTTGGAATGGAGGAAGATAAGATCCTAAATTTGGGCCGAGATGGTTTGGTGTACAACGACCAAAAACTCCAGAAGGCATTAAAAAGACGGGAGGAAACCGGAAAGTTTTCAGGAGAACTTACCTTTATTCATAAATCCGGGAAAAAGATCCCGATTGAGTTAACAACATCTGTTTATAAGACTCCACAAGGTGAGCCTCGCACAAGCATGGTAATTCGGGATATTACGGAGCGCATAAAGCTCAATCAGGAACTGAAAAAAAGCCTGGAGCGATACCACTTCGTCACAAAGGCCACCTATGATGCAATATGGGACTGGAATTTGGTTAAGGATACTATTTTTTGGGGAGAAGGATTTGAAACCTTATTCGGATACGACCTCGATAACCTATCTAATGATAGCTCTTCATGGACTGACCATATTCACCCCGATGATAAAGATTGGGTATTTACAAGCATCAAAAAAGTGATTGACGGTAGCAAACGGAACTGGTTCGAAGAGTATCGGTATTTACATGCCGATGGTAGCTATAGGTTCGTTGAAGACCGGGGCTATGTGATCCGCAATGAGGAAGGAGTTGCGATTCGTATGATCGGAGCCATGCGTGATGTAACCGATCGGAAAGTGAATGAACTGGAAATCGAAAAAGCCTATGCAGAAAAAGAAACGATTCTCGAAAGTATTGACGATGGCTTTTTTGCTATTAACAGCGATTGGATAGTCACCTATTGGAACAGTGCGGCTGAGCGACTGCTTGATACCCCAAAGAAAAAAGTCTTACATAAAAACCTGTGGTCAGTATTTGATGACGCCCTTGACCTTCCTTCTTTCACTAATTATCGCAAGGTAATGGATGAAGGAGTTACCGTTCATTTTGAGGATTACTATTCTCCATTAGACCGATGGTATGATATTAACGCATATCCGTCCGAGGACGGCATCTCTGTGTACTTTAAAAATATTACAGAACAGAAAGAACGAGAAAAGCAGCTCAGGGAAATCAATCGAAAAAATCGGTTGATTTTGGAATCTACAGCAGAAGGTATTTACGGTATTGATACTGAGGGAAAATGCACGTTTATCAATGAGGCTGCCTCCAATATACTGGGCTACCGTTCGGAGGAGTGTATAGGCAAGAATATGCATGAGTTGATTCATCATAAATATGCGAATGGGGAACACTATCCTGAATCGGAATGTCCTATTTTTATTTCCAAAAACGACCATGAAAGTTGTCGGGGCATGGATGAAGTATTCTGGAGGGCCGACGGCTCCTTTTTTGACGTAGAGTACACTTCCAATCCAATGATCGAAGATGGGGAAATAAAGGGAGCTGTTGTCGCCTTTTCTGATATCACAAAACGAAAACAGCATGAGAGGGCATTGCAAGACTCTCTTAAAGAGAAAGAAACGCTGCTCATGGAAATTCATCATCGTGTTAAAAATAACTTAGCGGTAGTATCGGGATTATTGCAGCTACAGGCCTTTGGCACCGATGATGAAATGCTCAGTCAAAAGTTGAACGACAGCGTGAGCCGAATAAAGACCATGGCCTCCATCCATGAATTGCTATATAATTCAAATAGTTTCTCCCGTGTGGCCGCTGATAAAATTATCGAGAAGCTGATTACGGAAATTGCCCAAACCTATCAACCTAAAATATCCCTGACTACTAAATTTGACCTCCAAAACATCGAGCTCAATATTAACCAGGCCATCCCCCTGTCTTTGATTATAAATGAGGTGGTAACCAATATCTTAAAACATGCCTTTACCGGACGTGACCAGGGTAATCTTGCCGTCTCAATTTTAGAGAGCAATCAAAAAGTCAGTTTTAGAATTACAGATAACGGCAACGGCCTCCCAAAGAATTTTCCGGATGGCGTCAATACAGAATCTTTAGGACTGCAATTAATTGATACGCTTTCTTCTCAGTTGCAGGCAGATTATAAATATGAAACTGCGGATGAAAAAACTCATTTCAACTTAACGTTTCAAAAAGCAGAAGTAAAAGGTAAGCGGCAGTGCTTTGGTGCAGCGAGATGAAATTGAAAGGATTGCGACAAGAATGCTATAAATTTCCTTCCGAATAACCATTATCTTACATAGGTTATTAACGAGTTGTTAATCCTAATCTATATTTGCTGAATGGTAATCACCCACATTTGTTGGCCATTTTTTTTGAGCTATTCCCTGAAGCGGAACATTATCCTTAGAAACGACCTTTATTCTGAAGCGGTATTATACCTTTGGCCCTTATGAGCCGAAAGTGGAACACAAGGATTCAACCATTGAAGTCTCAATAGATGTGGATCGCATCAATGCGGATAAGGAGAAATCCGATGAGGCGTTAGAGGTCAAACCCGACGATTATCATGGTGCGCTCAATAACATTGGCGTTCAGCTCTTTGAGTCAGGGCGTAAAGAAGAAGCACTGGAGTACTTGAACAAAGCCATGGAAGCGAACCCTGAATACCCAAACACCTTGTTTGCCTTTGCTATGATCGCCGATCTTACTCTCAGCCACGCACAATTTCGCTGTCTTTTTAAGCCCTTCAAATTTACTCTTTTTTGTAGAAACCAATAAAATGGGCCTATATACTATTTAAAAGGCATATTTAGCCCTGAAAAATTATTTCATCTTTTTTGTAAGGAATGGCTTTGAGATCGTCTTGACTATATGGTCAAGAGAACCATTTTGGGTAATCGTGCTGTGCAAGTACAACCACTCTCACCTTTTTAAGGCGGGTGGTTTTTTTATTGATGCCATATTCAGTACAGGCGATTTATTACTTATTCACTATCGAAATTATTATTGCTTGTTGTTTGTGAATAAAGCGGTTAGTTTGTCCCGAAGGTTAACTTATCAATGCATTTAAATCATGCTACGGCTTCCT